>NZ_JAYFSI010000019.1:0-143855 GCF_034929455.1 Amycolatopsis heterodermiae | reverse complement strand
CTCACCCTCGACGTCGGAGGCACCCATGGACAGCAGCCCGGTGCCGGTCACGACGGCTTCGACCGACACCTCGGTCACGGTGGTCCAGCGCTGCCAGTAGGACGCCGGAAAACGCCCGAAGTACGTGTTACCGGACACCTTCGTGCCCGGGGTCAGCCGGATCGCGTCGCGGTCACGGACCGCCGAACCGGTGTGGACCTCGGCGTAGAGGTCCTTGCTGACGATCGGCGCCGGGCCCGCGTACAGGCCGCGCTGCGCGGTGAGGTCGGTCATGTGCTCAAGCTCCGCTTCCGTTGCCCCGGACGAGATACAGCTGCTGGGTGCCGGCCCACGGCGACGTCAGCGTCCAGTGGGCCAGCGCGCCGGGTGGCGGATCGCCGCGCACCAGGGCGTAGTCGGTGACGATCGGCCGGTCGCCGAAGTCGAAGTACCTGAAGTTGACGTCCACGAGCGCCCGGCCGAGCGCGCCGAGATGGGCCTTCCGCTCGGCGATGGCCGGCCCGACCGCGCCGCGGTCGTCGAAGAGGTCGACGATCGCGCAGCCGCAGCTGTAGGCGAGCACGCCGATCTCCCCGCCGCTGCGGACCGTGCCGCCGCCGACCAGCCGGCCCAGCTCCGGGCCGATCACCTCGTAGCCCGCCGTCGAGTCGTGGTTGGACAGCAGCGGCGCGAACCGCCGCGGCAGGCCGTCCGAGACGTAGAAGCCGGTGCTCACGACCAGGACGCCGGCAACGGTGACCGCGCCCGCCACCCGGGCGGGCACGCGCACCCAGGCGGCCGCGGCGGCGGCCAGGAAGAGCGTCAGCGTGACCAGGCTCGGCCCGTAGTACCAGTGGTACGGCGGCACGTGCAGCCGCGTGTAGGCCAGGTAGTGCGCGAGCCCGGCGGGCACCAGCGGCGCGAACGGCAGGAGCTTCGTCCACACCGGACCGCGGCGGCCGGAGCCGGCCAGCCAGACCAGGAAGGCACCCAGCGCCAGGACGGCGGGCAGGAACGAGAGCGCCGTCGCCCACGGGAAGACCCGGGCGTAGAGCCCCGGCCCGTTGCCGAAGTCCCAGGTGCCCCAGGACTTCTGCAGCGTCTTGATGATCACCGTGTCCGGCACGGCCGAGCCGAGCACCACCCAGCTGAAGGCGAACCAGGGGAGCGCGACGGCCGCCGCGGCGAGCACCGTCTGCCACGCCTTCACCCAGAAGCGGCGGCGCAGCAGGAACAGCACCAGGGCGACCACGAGCAGGTCGAGCCGGACCAGGGCGACCAGGCCGGTCAGCACGCCCAGCAGGACCGGCCGCCGTTCCCCGGCGCACACCAGCAGCCAGACGATCCCGGCCGCGCCGAGCTCGACCTCCAGCCCGACCGACGACAGCAGCAGCGGGTTCACCGTGAGCAGCGCGACGGCGGACGGCGCGAACCACCCCGGCAGGCCCGCCCGTGACCCGGCCCGGCGCAGGGCGAGCACCAGCGCGACCTGGCAGAGCACGAACAGCACACCGCAGGCGAGCACGGCGTTGCGCACCACGAACGTCAGCGCCGCGAGCAGCAGGACGTTCAGCGGCGACGTCGCGGTGTTCGACGTCTCGCCCGTGATCAGGCCCCAGTGCCCGTGGAAGGCGAGCTCACGCGCGTAGGACAGGGTGATGAAGGTGTCGTCGACGAGGTGCGGGCGCACCGCGGCGAACACCGGCGCGGACAGCGCGGCGGCCGCCACGGGTAGCACCCAGCCCCGAGCCGCGCGGGATCGCGGCTCCGTGATCGTCTCCACCGCCTGCTCCCGGTGGGCGACGATCACTGTTCGCGGGTGAGGGTGAAGTGCCCGACGCCCTTGGCCGCCGAGTACACCTGCCAGCTGTCCGGCCCGGTGGCCGGGCCGGAGGCGTACTGCAGCCGGTAGTCCGGCTTGCGCGGCGCCACCGAGCGGTCGAGCCAGTGGTAGTTCACCCGCAGTGCCAGGCTCATCACCGGGCTCGCCTGCTCGATCCGTTGCCGCACCAGCGAAACCGCGGCACCGCGGTCGGAGAAGACGTCGAGGATGGCGCACTGGCAGTAGTAGGCGAGGGTGCCGATCTCCCCGGGGCTGGCGACGGCCGCGCCGTCGAGCCGCTTCCCGAGCGCGGTGCCGACCCGCGCGTAGTCCTGCGCGCTGGCCCAGTTCCCGAACACCACCGGCGACTTCCACGGCAGGCCCTGCGCGGCGTCGACCGCGGCGCCGCCGAGCACCAGCACGCCGGTCAGGCCCAGCGCGAGCAGCGGGGGACCGGACCGCAACGCGGGACGTTCGCGGGTCTGGGCGTACCAGCTGCCGAAGGCGGCGACGGCGAACGCGCTCGTCGCGGCCACCGGGGCCACGTAGTACCAGTGGAACGGGCCGACGCCGATGTAGGAATAGGCGATGTAGTAAAGGATCCCGCCCGCGGCGAGCGCGGCGATCGGGCCCAGCGGCGGGAACTCGGGCCAGCGGACGGCGAACCGCGCCGCGACCCAGCCGGCGAGCGCGACCACGCCGACCAGCGCCGGGAGGAACGACACGAGCACGGTGACCGGCCAGCCGATGTAGTACATGACCGGGCCGGTGCTGTAGCTCCACGGCGCGAACAGGCCCGCCTGCGCCTGCTTGATCACCAGGGTGTCGGGCACGAACGAGCCGAACACGAACCAGCTGACCAGGAACCACGGCGCGGTCGTCAGGACCGCGAAACCCGCCGCGGGCAGCAGCTTCCGCCGGATCGCGGGCGTGCACACCGCGATCGCCACGACGAACACGACCAGGTCGATCCGGGTCAGGACGGCGAGCCCGGCGGCGAAGCCGAACCAGATCGGCCGCCCTTCCATCGCGAAGACCGTCAACACCATCAGCACGGCCGGGATGAGCAGGACTTCCAGCCCGATGGCCGACAGCACGAACGGGTTCAGCAGCACCAGTGTGATGCCGAGCACACCGGCCGCCGTCGGCAGGGACAGCACGCGGCCGATCCGCTGCCACGCCCAGCCGAGCGCACCGCCGCACAGCACGGTCAGGATGCCGAGGGCGAGCACCGGGTGCGGGTCACCCGCGATCCGCGTCACCAGCGTCAGCGCGGCGAGGAGCAGCACGTTCAGCGGTGACGTCGCGGAGTTCGCCGGCGCACCGGGGATCATGCCCCATTCGCCGTGTTCGGCGAGGTTTCGCGCATAAGCGAGGGTTATGTAGCTGTCGTCGGTCAGGCTGCTGCGCACCACCAAGAAGACCAGTGCGCCCAGTACCGCCCCGAAAACGGGCAGCACCCAGCCCCGCGACACTTTCGTTTTCTCGTTTTCTACCGCAAGCACCCGTTCACCTCGCGGAGCCGCCGCCTGCGCGGGGCCCGCCATTTGCCCGATCGACATGCCCCGGGGACCGTAATGACACAACATTACGAGAGTGCTACGCCCTTGTTAGGTCCACGGGCCCGCGAGGTACTTCACCCGATGGTGACACGGTTGCCGTGAGACCGCAGTGTGAGGTTGGGGTCCATTGTGGATCTACGAATTCCGTCAGCGCGTCCGGCGGCGGACGGTCACGAGCACCAGCGCGGTTCCCCCGGTGACCAGCAGTGCGCCGAGGCCGAGGAGCGGGCCGACGTCGGTGCCGGTGTCCGGCAGGCTGCCCGAGCCGCCGGAGTTGGTCGGCACCGGCACCGGGGTGGTGCTGGACGACGACGTCGTTTCCGTGGGGCCGGTAGTTGTGTCGGTGGGGCTCGTCGGCACGGTCGACGTGCTCGTCGCGGTGGTGGTCGTCGACGTCGGCCCGGTCGGCGTGGTGCTCGTGGTCGGCTCGGTGGTGCTGGTTTCCGTCGTCGGCACCGTGCTGGTGCTGGTGCTGGTCGGTCCGGTCGTCGTCGGCTCGGTAGTGGTGGTCGGTTCCGTTGTGCTGGGCTCGGTCGTGGTGGTGGCTGTTGTCGTGGCCGGGCCCGTGGTCGAGGTCGTCGTGGGGGCCGTTGTGCTTGTGCTCGGCCCGGTGGTGGTCGGTTCCGTGGTGGTGGTCGTCGAAGTCGTCGATGTGGTGGTCGTCGGCTCGGGCTTCGAGCACGACGGGAGGTCGCCGTCGAACGGGTACGCGTGGAACTCCTGGCCGCTGCCCGCGCCGGCGCTCGAACCATGGACGAGGTTGCCGGCGGTGAAGAACCGGCCGTTGCTGCCGGGGAGCGTCATCGTCGTGGTGCCGCCGGGGTTGCCGGCCAGCACGCTGCCCTGGAACTGCCCGCTGCCGGTCAGGGTGACCGTCGTCGCGTCCGGGATGTTCCACAGCAGCCGGGAGCGCAGTTTGTTGAGCGGGTCGTTGTCGTCGAGGGTGCCGCTGTAGGTGTTGATCGTCCGCGGGCCGCCGGTGACGTTGACCAGCACGGTGGCGCCGTCCGGGATGCCGGTGAAGGTGATGCCCTGCGTGCTGCCGCCCGGCCCGGCGATGTCCGCGGTGACGTTGAAGACCTGCAGCGCGGACTTGCCGTCGCCGGTGAAGCTCGTTTCGTAGCCGCGGTTGACCACGGTTCCGGTGGCGGTCCGCGGTGCGCCGTCGACCCGGGCGTAGCACTCGCTCGCCGCCGTCAGCTTCTCGCGCAGGCCCGCGTACGGCTTCATCGCCGCGGTGTCGTGGACGACGGTGCCGATCACCTGGCCGGTGAGCGTCCCGGCGTGGCGGACGACGCCGCCGCCCGAATCGCCGACGGCGTCGAGGCGCTGGGTGTCGGCGACGGTGAGGTCGCCGCCGACGGTGAGGAAGTCGGCGCCGTCCGGCGGCGGGACGCGGGAGCCGACCCCGGCGACGCCGACGTTGTAGATCGACGAGCCGGACGTCTTGCGCAGTGTGAAGTCACCGCCGACGACCACCCGGCCCTCGGCTTCGGCCGCGCTGCCGGTGACGCGCATGGTGCCGCCGACGAAGACGTTCACGCCGTTGTCGCGCCCGGCGAAGGACCCGTTGCCGACCGGCGGGTACGTGCCGGGGCAGGTGCCCGGCACGCACGGGCCGAGGCCGCCGGGCAGCGGGTCGGCGTGTGCCTCCCGCGGCACGGAGAGGGAGAGCAGTACGAGCCCGCAGGCCGCCAGCGCCGCGAGGGCGGCATGGGTCACGCGCACGGGGTCCCCTCCCTTGTCCGAGTGAAGTCCACTGTGGACTTCCGGTTCGGACGATAACCGCCTGACCCGCGCCGATCCGCCCATCGAGCGGTGATCCACCCGATGGGGGTCACCCACGCGGGACCGGCTGTGCCGGGCGTCACAGGCGTGAGTTGAGCAGCCTTGGAACAACTAAGTTGAGTCCCTCGTTGTCAACTTTGCGAGGGCGTGGCCACCACCGCCCCGATCACGAACCCGTGGTGGGAAGGAGATCCGAAATGGTGCTGCGTACCGATCCGTTCCGCGACTTCGACCGGCTGAGCCGGCAGTTCTTCGGCGCCACCGGCACGGCGAGCCGCCCGGCGAGCGTGCCGATGGACGCCTACCGCGACGGCGAGGACTTCGTCGTCCAGTTCGACCTGCCCGGCGTCACGCCCGGCTCGATCGACCTCGACGTCGAGCGCAACGTCCTGACCGTCCGCGCCGAGCGGCCCGCGAACCCGGCCGAGGGCGCCCAGTACCAGGTCAGCGAGCGCCCGCGCGGCGTCTTCACCCGCCGCCTGCTGCTGGCCGACACGCTGGACACCGAGCGCATCGAAGCCGACTACGACGCCGGTGTGCTGACCGTCCGGATCCCGGTGACCGAGCGGGCCCAGTCCCGCCGCATCACCGTCGGCTCCGGCGCGGCGAGGGAAGAGATCACGGCCTGACCGCCCCGTGAAGCCGGCCTCGGAACCCGCCGAGGCCGGCTTTCGCGCGTCCGGCGTCTGACCACTGTGGACGGCGTTACCCTGGTCCGGTGAACGCCCCGCGGATCCTGGTCGTCGAGGACGCCGAGGCGATCCGCGTCGCCGTCGAGACCGCGCTGGCCACCGCCGGGTTCTCCGTCCGCGCTCTGCCCGACGGCACCGCGCTCGAGGCGGAGCTGTCCCGGACCCGGCCGGACCTCGTGGTGCTCGACGTCATGCTGCCGGGCCGCGACGGGTTCGAGCTGCTGCGGGTGATCCGGCGGCTGTCGGCGGCCGGGGTGGTGATGCTGACCGCGCGCGACGGCGTCGAGGACCGGTTGCGCGGCCTGGGCGACGGCGCCGACGACTACGTCGTGAAACCGTTCGTGCTGGCCGAACTGGTCGCGCGGGTGACCGCGGTGCTGCGGCGGATGGGCCGGACGCAGCCGGCCGTCGAGGTCGGCGATCTGGTCGTCGACGTCGAGGGCGGCCGCGTCCGGTACGGCGCCGCCGAGGTCGAGCTGACGTCGACCGAGTGGAAGCTGCTGGTGTACTTCGCCCGGCACCGCGACCGGGTGGTCGGCAAGACGCAGATCCTGACCGCGGTGTGGGGCTACGGCGACTACGCGGCGAACCTCGTCGAGGTCAACGTGAGCACGTTGCGCCGCAAGCTCGAGGCGCACGGCCCGCGGGTGCTGCACACCGTGCGCGGCCAGGGTTACGTCCTGCGCGGCGAGCCGTGAGCGGGCTGCGGACGGTGTCGCTGCGCCGCCGGGTCACCGTCACCGTGCTGGTGGTGCTCGCGGTGGTGCTGGTCGCGGTCGGGTTCGTCGTCGACACGGTGTTCCGCGCCCAAGCCGAGAAGGACGTCAACGGCCTGCTGACCGCACGCGTGCAGCTGGCCCAGCAGCTGGCGAAGCAGAACGCGGCGCCGCAGAACCTGCTGCGGCGCATGGAGACCCGCGGGGTCCAGGCGTCGCTGGCGCTGCCGGACGGCACGTTCCTCGGCGCGGCCGACCTGCCGCCCACCGAGCGGATCCGCCAGGTGCGCGCGACGCTGACCGGCCCGCCCCGGATCAACGGCGCGAAGCTGACGCTGACCGCGGACGAGACGCTCGTGGCGGCCGCGGAACAGAGCCTGCGGTGGGTGCTGGTGGCGACCGGGCTGGCCGCGCTGCTCGTCGCGGCGGTCGCGCTGCTGCTCGCGGTCCGGTTCGCGCTCGCCCCGCTGGACGCGATGACCCGGCTGGCCCGCTCGATCGTCTCGGGCGGCCGCGGCGGCCGCCTCGCTCCGGAACGGACCACGACCGAGCTGGGCCGCGCGGCGGCGGCGTTCGACTCGGCGCTCGACGCCCTCGAAGGCGCGGAACGAGCGGCGCGGGCGTCGGAGGCCCGCACCCGGCGGTTCGTCGCCGACGCTGCCCACGAGCTGCGGACCCCGCTGGCCGGGGTACAGGCGGCGGCCGAGGCCCTGCTGCAACTGCCCCCGGACGCCGACCCGACGCGGTTGCAGCTGCTGGTGGTCCGCGAATCGCAGCGGGCCGGAAAACTCGTGGCGGATCTGCTGGACCTGGCCCGCCTGGACGCGGGCGTTGAGGTGGAGCACGCGCCGGTGGCTTTGCTGGCGCTGGCGCAGGCCCAGTCCGAGCGCCTGGGACTGACGTCACCGGAGGTGACGGTCGAGATCACCGGCCCGGATGTGGTGGTCCTCGGCGACAGCGCCCGGTTGACGCAGATCCTGGCCAACCTGACGGACAACGCGGTCCGCGCGATGAACGGCAAGGGCACGGTGACGATCGAGATCACCCCGGACGGCGCGACGGTCACCGACACGGGCCCGGGCGTCCCGGGCGCGGACCGCGAGCGGATCTTCGACCGCCTGGTCAGGCTGGACGAGGCTCGCGGTCCGGGCGGTTCGGGACTGGGGTTGCCGATCGCCCGCGGCTTCGCCCGAGCACACGGCGGCGACCTGTGGTGCGAGGCCGCGCCGGGCGGCGGAGCGCGGTTCCGGCTGGCCGGGCTGACGCCCGCCTGAAGCAGCCGCTCACCGGTGCCTGCAGGGGTCCTAGGCGAACAACCCCGTCATCCGGCCGCTGTGGCCCGGCAGCACCTGGCCCGCGTCCGTGCCCAAGACGTTCTCCACCATCGTCGCGTAGACGTCGCGGAAGTCCGTGGTCAGCTTGAGGTCGCCGTCGTCGAGGTCGGTCAGGCTCGGTTCCGCGCCGTGGAAACCGCCGTGGACGTTCTGGCCCAGGACGAACATCGGGCCCGCCGTGCCGTGGTCGGTGCCCTGGCTCGCGTTGGCCGTCACGCGCCGGCCGAACTCCGAGTAGACCATCACCACCGCCTGCTTGCCGCGGTCGGTCTTCGCGAGGCGCTGCGCGAACGGCGTCAGCGCGCCGTCCAGCTCGGTGAGCAGCCGCTGCTGGGTGCCGCGCTCGTCGGCGTGCGTGTCGAACCCGCCCAGCGACACCGAATACGCCCGCGACGGCACGCCCGCCTCGATCAGCCCGGCGACGACGTCGAGCTGCGCGGCCAGCTCTCCCTTGCCCTTCTTCGCCGAGGAGTCCTTCTCCGGCGCGTGCCCGCCCAGCGTCTGCACCGCGCGGTGCAGGTCGCCGACCGACCGGGCGGCGCGGGACTGCCAGTACCCCTCGCCGGCCTGGGCCGCCCCGAGGCCCTGGAACGCCGTCCCCAGCGCGCCCTTCGGCAGGGTGAGCCCGCCGACCGGCAGGGACGCGGCCGCGGTACGGGCGCCCGCGAGCAACGGCGGCAGCACCGGGTCGACCGACACCGCGCGCAGCGGGTCGTCGCCGGTCGCGTCGAGCCAGCGGCCGAGCCAGCCGGTCGGCACGGACGTCTCCGGCGACGCCGTCTGCCAGATCGCCATCGACCGGAAGTGGCTGTGGTCGGGCTTCGGGTAGCCGACGCCGCGCAGGATCGCCAGCTTCCCTCCGTCCCACAGGCTCTTGAGCCCCTTCATGCCGGGGTTGAGGCCGAGCCCTTCGCCGACGTCGAGCACCTCTTCCGGCTTGTACGCCAGCTCGGACCGGGCGGTCTGGTACGCGCTGTCGCCCGCCGGGACGACGGTGTTGAGGCCGTCGTTGCCGCCGTAGAGGGTCACCACCACGAGCACGCCGGCGTTGGGGTCCAGCGGGTTCTCCTGCGCCGCCGACATCAGCCGCGTCCAGTCGACCTGGGTCGCGCCCGCGGCGAGCGCCGCGGCGGCCGTCACCCCGGTCGCGGTGAGGAACCGGCGTCGGTTGACCTGCACGATCGTCACCCACTCACTACGTACTCGGGGGCACAGGCGGCCACAGTGGACAGTTGGCGGACGTCTCCGGCGACGCCGGCCAGCGCGGCTTTCGTGCGGTCGGACCAGGCGTCGACGCCGAGCAGCTCGCCGATCGCCGAGGCCTTGTCCGACGCCTTGGCGACGGCGCCGAGGTCGGCGCGCCCGGCGACCAGCTGGGCCAGGTGCAGCCGGGCCACCCCCGCCGACGTCGTCAGCCAGGCGCCGCCCGCCGCCCAGCCCCCGACGCTGGGCGGCAGGAACGGCACCTGGCCGAGCCCGCGCAACCCGGCCAGCAGCTGGGTGCGGGTCTTCTCGTCGAGCGAGCCGGGCCGCACGCCGAACGCGCGCAGCAGCCCGGCCAGCCATTCGACCGGCTGCTTGACCAGCGACGTCGCGCTGTCGCGGAACGCCGCTTCGGCGGTGATCGCCCGCAGCACCGCCCGGACGTCTCGGCGGCTGCCGTAGGCGGCGACCAGGCGGTTCAGCACCTCCGCGGCGGGCGGCTCGGCGGACACCAGCCGGAACCAGAGCCGGCCGACGACGAACCGGGCCGAGTCGGGCCGGCCGAGCACGAGGTCCACAAAGGACTGCGCGGCGAAGTCGCCGGTGGCCCCGAGGATGTGCTTCTCGCCGTCGTCGTGCCGCTTCGGCACCAGCTTCGCGGTGGTCGTGTCACGCTGGGCCGTCCAGCCGGTGAGCGCCCGCGCGGCTTCCCGGACGTCGTCCTCGGAGTAGTGCCCGACGCCGAGGGTGAACAGCTCCATGAACTCGCGGGCCAGGTTCTCGTTGGGCTTGCCCGCCTTGTTGCTGTTCCCGTCCAGCCACAGCAGCAACGCCGGGTCGACGACCATCGCGCGGGCCAGGTCGGTGAAGCTGCCGAGCGCGTGGTCCCGCTGGGTCTGGTTCTGCGCCAGCATCAGCTCGGGGCTGCGGACCTTCTGCTCGCTCGTGGCGAAGTGCCCGTGCCAGAACCACGTCAGCCGTTCGACGGACGGGAGGTCGGCCGCGGCCATCCGGTCCAGCCACCAGATCGCGGACTGCGTGGACTGGGCCTGCAGCGCCTTGTTCGCCTGCTGCTTCGCGGCCTTGTCCTGCTTGTCCTGCTTCTTGGGGCGCTCGGGCGGCGCGCCGGGTGACGGCATCGGCGTCGCGGCCGCCCCGGCGTCGGCGCCGGTGCCCAGCAGCCGGTCGCGCGTCTCGGCGAACCCGCGGTCGAGGTCACCGGGGCGCGGGCCGAAGCCCAGCCGGTCGTGCAACCGCCGCACCGCCGCTCGTTCGGAGAGGACCACCATGCCCTCGATCCTCCGGCGCCGGGCCCGGGGCCCGCGACCACGCGGCGGCTTTCTTCAGCCGATCCACAGGAGCGTCAGGAGACGCGGCTCTCCGGGTGTGCGGCCACCGCCGCACGGGCGTCGCCGAGGTCTTCGTGCAGGGGCAGCAGCCGGTCCAGGCCGAGGATCTCGAGCGGCCGCGCCACGGCGACCGGGTCGGCGGCGATGGAGTAGGACACCCCGCGGGAGAGGGCGGCCCGGTGCAGTTCCACGAGGACGCTGAAGATCGTGGAGTCACAGTACGTGGTCGCGGTCAGGTCCGCGACCACGCCGGGGACGCCGTCCCGGATCGGCGTGAGCAGGGCGGCCCGCATCCGGGGCGCGCAGGCGAGGTCGAGGTCCCCGGAACAGTGGACGGTCACGATGCCGGCTTCGGTGGTACTGCCGAAGGCGGGTGCGGTGTGGTGGTCGGTCATCAGCTCGTCTCCATGCTTGGTGATGGGACCAGGTCCCGCGCGCGTAATACCCACGAAGGGGCCGGACCACACGGACCCTTCCCCCGCGCAGGGGAGTGCCCGCGGGGTACTGCATCCGTGCGACAACGCTGCACAACCGTTGCGCTGCGGGTGTAGCTTACCCGTGCGGGACAACACTTCCCCCGGTTCGCCGCCGGCCGCGGCGGGTGCCACCCCGTGCGGCCGGCCGGATCCGGCGCCCGACGGCGCCGGAGGGGACGCGGCGGGTCACCGCCCCACCGGCCGCGTCCCCCGCTCCGGGGTCGTGTCGCGGCCGGGCGGGCCTTCGCGCCGTCGCTATGCTGCCGCCACCCCGCCCGGGACGGCGGGGCGAAGAGGACGGTGGATCCGGATGGACGTCGGCGCGGCACCCGCCCCGGCCGGAGGTTCGTGGGCGCCGGGCAGGGTCGCCGAGCTGCTCGGCGTTTCCCCCGTGACCCTGCGCAGCTGGGGCGCGCGGTACGGGATCGCGCCCTCGGCCAGGAGCGAGGGCAGGCACAGCCGGTACTCCGACGCAGATGTCCGCCGCCTGCAGCACATGCAGCGCCTGATCGCACGCGGGATGCCGGTGCGCGACGCGGCCGCCGCGGCGTTCACCGGCGCGTCCCGGCCCGGCGTCCCGGCGGGCCGCCGGGTGCGGGAGCTCGCGGAAGCGGCCGAGGAACTGGAGTTCGGCGCGGTCGGCGCCCTGCTCGACGAGACGCTCGCGGCGCTGGGCGCGGCCGCGGCGTGGACCGACGTCCTGGTGCCGGTCCTGCGTGAGCTGGGGGACCGCTGGCAACGCGGCGACGTCTGCTTCGCGGCCGAATGGGTGCTGACGACGGAGGTTTCGGTCGCGCTGGAACGGTTCGGCCGCCGGTTCCCGGAGACGGCGCCGGCCCGCCCGGTCCTGCTGGCGTGCTGCCCCGCCGAACGGCACTCCCTGCCGATGGAGGCGCTGCGGGCGTCACTGGCCGAATCCGGCGTGCCCGTGCGCTACCTCGGCCAGCTGGTGCCCGCCGAAACGCTCACCGAGCTGGCCGAGCGCCTCGACCCGGTCCTGGTGGTGCTCTGGTCGATGGCCGCCCCGACCGCCGACGACGTCCTGGTGCGCCGGCTGCACGGCCTCGACCGCGAGGTCATGACCGCCGGGCCGGGCTGGGCGCACCTGGGGGAGCGCGGGCTGACGGTGGTGGACGACCTGGGCACCGCGGTCGAGGTGGCGGCCGGGCGCGTCAGCTCGTCTTGAGCTTCTCCAGCGCGCTGGTCAGCTTCGGGACGACCTCGTCGCCGAGGCGCTCGAACACGCGCTTGAGCAGCGGGCTCGCCAGCTTCGCCAGGCCGTGGAAGACGATCGTCGCCTGGTAGTGCACCGTCGTGCCGTCGCCGCTCGGCGCCAGGGTGAAGTCGTCGGTCGAGGTGGCCGTCTTGTTCTTGCCGACGAACGTGACGCGGCCCGCCTCGAGCCGGGTCAGCTCGTAGTCGAGCTCGGTCTCCTTGCCACGGAACTCCGAGACGTTGTGCCACCGTGCGCCGACCGCCACCGGGCCGTCGTCGGAGCGGGTGCACCGGACCGTGCCCGGGTCCCACTCCTCGGTGTGCGCGAAGTCCGCGAGGTAGCGCGCGACCTGGTCGACCGGCGTGCGGACGGTGACGGTGCGTTCGACCTGGACCATGGCGTACTGCCTCCTCGGATGGACCCGCGCCGGTGTTTCGGTGCGAGGTCGATGCAACCGTACCGAGAGTGACCCCGTCCGGCAGGACGACGTCACCGGTGAACGGGACGCCGCGGGCCATCGCAGACATCGATGTCATTATTCCTAATTTTTGTCTTCCTTGTCTTCTTGACGGTCGCCGCGAGCGCGGCGGAAGCTCACTGGCAACGTTGTCAGTCACCGGCGCCGACACCCCGCCAGGGGCCCGTGCCGTGCGTGACTGCCGCTTCGAGAACGGAGTTCGCATGGCGGAGGAGTACGGCATCGGGGCCGGCGTCGAGCCGGTGGTGGCGCCGGTGTCCCGGCGGAACGTCCTGGCCGTGGGCGGCGGGCTGCTGGCCGGGTTCGGCCTGGCGGCCGTGCTGCCGGGCGGCGTCGCCTCGGCCACGCCCGCCGCGGCCGACGGCCAGGCCGCCCGGACCGACCTGGCGCTGTTCCGGCCCGTGCAGGTCTCGTCCACCGACTACGCCGCCACCCCGGCCGAGTTCGCCGTCGACGGCCTCGCGCAGGTCGGCGTCCGCGGCTCCGGCTGGCGCGCCACCCCCGGCGACGGCCAGTGGATCGTCGTCGACCTGCAGGGCCGGTGCACGATCGAGTCCGTCGTGCTGACGTTCGAGGCCCAGCCCGGCGACCCGGCCCTCGACCTCGGCGCGTCCCGCACCCACACCGTCGGCGACGAGGTCTTCTCGAGCTACGCCGTGTCCTTCGACCTCGACGTCTCCGGCGACGGCAAGGCCTGGCGCACCGTCCACCACACCGACGCCGGCACCGGCGGCGTCGTGACGATCCCGGTGTCCGCCACCGGTCGCTGGGTGCGGTTCACCGCGGCGAGCCGCTCGACGGCGAACCCGCTGGGCCTCAACGGCTTCCAGGTGTTCGGCACCAGCCGTGACCACCGGCCCGCGGTCCGCGGCTGGACCAGCTTCCCGGTGCGCCCGCACGACGACCCGCCCGCGCTGGCGCTCGCGCCCGACGGCACCGTGCCGCTCGAGTCCGGCTGGGTGCTCACGATGGACGACTGGTCGCCCACCGGGGACGGCGCGGCGCTGTCCGGCGCGTCGGTGGACACTCGCGGCTGGCTCCCGGCGACCGTGCCCGGCACCGTGCTGGCGTCGCTCGTCGAGCAGGGCCAGCTGCCCGACCCGGTGTCGGGCATGCACAACATGCACGTCCCGGAAGCGCTGTCCCGGCACGCCTGGTGGTACCGGCGCCGCTTCGCCCTCCCGCGTGGCCTCGACACCTCGCCGGGCCGGCACGTCTGGCTGGAGTTCGACGGCGTCAACCACGAGGCCGCGATCTGGCTCAACGGCGCGAACATCGGCACGCAGAGCCACCCGTTCGGCCGCGGCGTCTTCGACGTGACCGCGGCCCTGCGGCGCACCGGTGACCAGGCGCTCGCCGTGAAGATCTCGCCGATGCCTCGTCCGGGCAGCCCGGGTGACAAGGGGCCGGCCGGGCAGTCGTTCGTCGACGCCGGCAGCACCATGTTCGACAACTCGCCGACCTACCTCGCGGTGTCCGGCTGGGACTGGATGCCGGCGGTGCGCGACCGCGCGTCGGGCATCTGGGACCACGTCCGCCTACGTTCCACCGGCGCCGCCGTGCTGGGAGACGTGCGCGTCGACACCCAGGTGCCGGACGCCGGCACCGCGGTGGTGACGCTGACCGTGCCCGTGCGCAACGCCGCCGCGACCGCCCAGCGGATCAAGGTCACCGCCGCCTTCGGCCCGGTGAACGTGTCGAGCACGGTCACCGTCCCGGCCGGGCAGGCCGCCGACGTCGTGTTCCCGGCGCAGCGGGTCAAGAACCCGAAGCTGTGGTGGCCCAACGGTTACGGCGACCCGAACCTCTACGACCTGACGCTCACCGCGGCGATCGGCGCGTCGACCAGCGACCGGCGGACGACGAAGATCGGCCTGCGCCAGATCGGCTACCAGTACGACCAGCCGATCGTCATCGCCGACGGCCGGGCCACCCAGTCCGTCGACCTCACCCCGCAGAACGCGCGGTACGTCCGGATGCAGGGGCTCAAACGCGCCACGGGCTGGGGTTTCTCGCTCTGGACGATGTCCGTTGTGGACAGTGCCGCGCCGGATACGGACCTGGCGAAGGGCAAGACCGCGACGTCGTCGTCGGTCGCGGACGGCAACCCGCCGGAGAACGCCGTCGACGGCGACTCGAACACGCGCTGGACGTCGGCCTACGACGACAACCAGTGGCTGCAGGTCGACCTCGGCGCGGCGACGGTGTTCGACCGCGTGGTGCTGACCTGGGAAACGGCCTACGCGGCGACGTTCACCATCCAGGTCTCGGCCGACGGCCAGACCTGGACCGACGCCGTGTCGGTGGACAACAGCCCGAAGCCGCTGACGTTCCTCGTCAACGGCGTCAAGGTGTTCGCCCGCGGCGGCAGCTGGGGCTGGGACGAGCTGCTGCGCCGGATGCCGGAGGAGCGGACCGACGCCGTCGTCGCGATGCACCGCGACATGAACTTCACCCTGATCCGCAACTGGGTCGGCTCGTCCTACCGCGAAGAGCTGTTCGCGGCGTGCGACAAGTACGGCATCCTGCTGTGGAACGAGTTCTGGGACGGCTGGTCGACCGACCCGGCGAACCACGACATCTTCCTGGCGCAGGCGAAGGACACGGTGCTGCGCTACCGCCACCACGCCTGCGCGACGGTCTGGTTCGGCTGCAACGAAGGCACCCCGCCGGCGGTGATCGACAACGCGCTGCGCGAGATCGTCACGTCCAACACCGACCTGCTCTACCAGGGCAACTCCGCGGGCGGCGTGATCACCGGCGACGGCCCGTACCGCTGGCTCGACCCGAAGCAGTACTTCACCGGCGAGGCGACCGGCGGCAAGCACGGGTTCTGGAGCGAGATCGGGCTGCCGACGGTGTCGGTCGTCGAGAGCATGCGGAACCTCGTCGGCGAGGGTGACGCCGGCTGGCCGATCGGGGCGCCGTGGTTCCTGCACGACTGGTCGGCCAACGGCAACCAGTCGCCCCAGACCTACCTCGCGGCGATCGACGCGCGGCTCGCGCCGTCGACGAGCCTCGCGGAGTTCTGCCGCAAGGCCCAGTTCGTCAACTACGAGAGCATGCGCGCGATCTTCGAGGCGTGGAACACGAAGCTGTGGGCCGACGCCACGGGTGTGCTGCTGTGGATGTCGCACCCGGCGTGGCACAGCACGGTCTGGCAGACCTACGACTACGACCTCGACGTCAACGGCAGTTACTACGGCGCGCGCAAGGGGTGCGAGGCGCACCACGTCCAGGCCGACCTCTCGACCTGGCAGGTCCGGGTCGTCAATCACACGCCTTCCCCGATGAGTGGTGTCACGGCGTCCGCGCGGCTCTACGGCCTGGACGGCGCCGGGCTGGGCACGGCGCGGCAGCAGAAGGTCGACGTCGCCCCGATCGCGGCCACGGACGCCTTCACGGTGCCCTTCGACGCCGGGCTGCCGGACCTGCACCTGCTGCGGCTCACGCTGACCGACGCCCACGGCGCGGTGCTGTCGGAGAACACGTACTGGCGCTACCGGACCGACGGCGCGATGCGGGCGCTCAACCAGCTCCCGGGCGCGCAGCTGGCCACGTCGCTGCGGGCCGACGGCGCCGGTTACGTCGCGACGATCCGCAACACGGGCCGGACGGTCGCGGCGATGATCCGGCTGTCGCTGCGGGAGAAGAACGGGAAGGACCGCGTGCTGCCGACCCGTTACGACGACAACTACTTCTGGCTCCTGCCGGGCGAAAGCCGTACGGTCCGGGTCGACCCCCGGCGGCGCGTGCCCCAGGCCCGGCTGCAGGTGGAGGCGTACAACGTCGCCGCGAAGCTGATCTAGGTCTTGGCCCCCGCTTTCGTCGTCGCCGACGAAAGCGGGGGCTGATTTGGTGCCTCTCGACGAACTAGGCTGCAGGCAACCCGCCTAGCTTCGGGAGGTGCTCGTTTCCGTGAACCTGCGCCCGCACGCCAGCCTCGGCCGCGTCCTCGACGACCTGGGCGGCACCCTCCTGGACCTGGTGCTCGGGGACGCCGACCGGGCCGGCGGCATCGGCGGCGTCGCCATCCACGACCCCCTCGACGAGCCGGCGCTGCCCCAGCACGCCCTGGTCCTCGGCGTCGGCCTCGGTGACCCGGACGAGGTCGTCCGGCAGCTGCGGGTCCTGGCCCGCCACGACGCCGCGGGCCTGGTGCTGCGCGCGCCCGTCACGGTCACCGACGCGGTCACGGCCGCCGCCGAGGAGACGGGCGTCGCGCTGCTGGCACTGGCCCGGGGCGCCTCCTGGACCCAGCTCGCCGCGATGCTGCGGTCCCTGCTCGCCGAGGGCGACGTCGGCGACGCCGAGCCGGAGACCCTCGCCGGCCTGCCGTCGGGGGACCTGTTCGCCGTGGCCAACGCGATCGGTGCGCTCATCGACGCACCGGTCACCATCGAGGACCGCCGGTCCCGGGTGCTGGCCTTCTCCGGGCGGCAGGACGAGGCCGACCCGTCACGCGTCGAGACGATCCTCGGCCGCCAGGTCCCCGAACGGTTCGCGCGCGTGCTCACCGACCGTGGGGTCTTCCGCGAGCTCTACCGCACCGACCAGCCGGTGTACGCCGACCTGGTCTCCGAAAGCCTCGACGGCCTGACGATGCCGCGGGTGGCCGTCGCGGTCCGGGCGGGTGACGAGATCCTCGGCTCGATCTGGGCCGCGGTGTCCGAGCCGCTCACCGCCGACCGCACCCAGGCGCTCTGCGACGCGGCCCGCCTGGTCGCGCTGCACATGCTGCGCGTGCGGGCGGGCGCCGACGTCGAACGCCGGCTGCGCGCGGACCTGCTCAGCACGGCCTTGGAAGGCGGGGCGGCGGCCCGCGAGGCGCTGAGCCGGCTCGGCCTGGCCGACCAGCCGGTCGTCGTGCTGGCCCTGGCCGTCCTCGACGCGGGGGAGCACGCCGACGCCGGTCTCACCACCGAGCGCCAGCGCCTCAGTGACGGCCTGGCCATGCACCTGAGCGCGGTCCACCCGCGCTGTGCGGCCGCGCTCGTCGGCGACACGGCGTACGGCCTGGTCCCGGTGAGCCGCGGCGACGACGACGGCGAACGGCGCGCGATGCGCATCGCGAAGGACTTCCTGGACCGGGTCGGCGACCGCGTCCACGCCGTGGTCGGCATCGGCCCGGTGGCGCGCAGCGCGGCGGAGTTGCCGGAGGCCCGCGACAGCGCCGACCGCGCGCTGCGGGTGCTGCGCACGGGCAGCGGCGCGGGCCGGCGCGCCGCGCTGCTGGCGGACGTGCACGTCGAGGCGCTCCTGCTGGAGCTGCAGGACCTGGTCGCCGCGCGCGGCGACCGCCCGACCGGCCCGGTCGCCCGGCTCCTCGACTACGACGAGCAGCACCAGGCCCACCTCGTCGAGACGCTGCGGGCCTGGCTCGACGCCTTCGGCGACGTCATCGCCGCCTCGGCCGCGGTCCACGTGCACCCCAACACGTTCCGCTACCGCCTGCGCCGCCTCGCCGAGGTCGGCGGCTTCGACATGACCGACCCGGAAGCCCGCTTCGCCGCGATGCTCCAGCTCCGAGTGGTCGCCCCACCACCCACGTCCTGAGCGTTGCGGGGCATCACCCGTGATCCGCGGGGCATCACGCGTGTCTCCACGGGCATCACGCGTGTCCGAAGGGGCATCACTCGTGTCTCCGGGGCATCACCGTGATGCCCCTTCAATCACGCGTGATTCCCCGCCAATCACGCGTGATTCCTCTCTGATCACGCGTGATGCCTGCGGGGTCGTCCGAAATGTCGGTGATTTGGCAACCGTTACCGACGTCTAGATGGTCAGTTACCTACTTTCAGCCGGTGTGCTCACCCTTCGGGGCATGTGAACCTGCACGGACTTCACGTCAGGTGATCAAACCTTCCACGGAGGTGTACCGGGTGTCACGCAAACGGGTCATCGTTGGGACAGCGACAGCGAGCGCTGCCCTCGTCGCGGTATCGCTGGTCGTGACCGGCTCGCCGGCGTCCGCGACCATCGCGCAGCCGTCGATGCGCGCGATGAACGCCCAGGCGATGCCGTTCGGCAGCGTGCTGCGGTCGCAGCAGGAGGTCGGCGGGGTGCCGGTCTTCGGCGGGCAGACCGTCCAGATCCGCGACAAGGCGGGCACGGTCCTCGCCACGCACGGCCGGACCGCGAAGAAGACGGCGGGCGCGTTCCCGGCGAGCGACGCGGGTGCCGCCGACGCGGCCATCGCCGACGTCGCGAAGCGCACCGGGCTCGCGAAGGACGCGCTGAAGGCCGACGCGCCGCGCGCCTACTGGTACGACGCCACGCTCGGCGGGGCGAAGGGTGACGGCGTCGCCGTGCCGACCTACCAGGTCACCGTGCACGGCACGAAGTTCCAGGACAAGTGGACCGAGGTCGTCAAGGCCGGCACGGCCGACGTCCTGACCTCGTGGTCCGAGGTCCGCGAGGCCAACCGCGACGTCTGCGACGCGAACCACAAGGTCGTCAGCGGCACCACCGACTCGGTCCGCTGCGGCACCGCGTTCGACGTCACCCGCAAGGAGGGCGGCGCCGAGTCGAGCGTCGCCGACGTCAACAACGTCTACACCTTCTTCGGCCAGGCCTCGGACTTCTACTCCAAGTACGTCAACGTGGACCTGACCGGCCTGATCGGCGCGGACTACAGCGACGGGACCGGCAAGGCGCTGCGCGGCACCGTCCGGATCTGCGTCGACGGCGAATGCCCGTTCGCCAACGCCTTCTGGGACGGCGAGCAGATGGCCTTCGGCGAGGGCGTCACCACCGACGACATCACCGGCCACGAGCTGACCCACGGCGTCACGCAGCACACCTCCGGGCTGAGCGGCGGCCAGGCCGACTCGATCAACGAAGGCCTTTCGGACGTCTTCGGCAAGTTCATCGGCATCACCTCGAACGACCCCAACGACACCGGCGACAACCGCTGGCTGCTCGGCGCGGGCTCGTCGCTGGGCGCGATCCGCAACATGAAGGACCCGCGCTCGTCGCTGTCCCCGCAGCCGGACATGGTCAACGGCCCGGGCTGGCAGACGAACAACCCGGACGAGCACATCAACGACGGCGTCGTGAACAAGGCCGACTACCTGATCACCGACGGCGACACGTTCAACAACCAGACCGTGCGCGGCCTCGGCCTCGACAAGTCGGTGCAGGTCTGGTGGGGCGTCGAGAACACGCTCACCCCGAGCGCGACGTTCAAGGACGTCGGCGAAGCCCTCAACTCCTCCTGTGCCGCGCTGGCGAAGGCGGGCACCGCGGGCATCACCGACGACGACTGCACCCAGGTCGCCAACGCGGTCAAGGCGACCCAGCTCGACCAGGACCCCAGCTGATCCTGGGCTGACCCGCCGAAGGCCACCCCGGCACGTCCGGGGTGGCCTTCGGCGTTCCCGGGCGAAAACCGGTTGGGCGCCGGACAAGAACGTCGCTACGCTGCCCCGGAACCGCACACCGCGCCGGACGAGAGGAGCCCGCCATGCGTACGCGCATCGCCGTCTCCCGTTCGCGCTTCGAGGTGATCCTGGTGTCTTCGTGCCCGCGGTGCCAGCCGCGCGGCTGACACCCGGCCCGTGACGCCGTCCACTGTGGACGTTTCACGCGGAATCGCGCTGCCCCGAACCGGATCACACCGCGAAGGACCGCATCGTGCGCACCTCGGACACCGTCCGCAACCTCGGCATCCTCGCCCACGTCGACGCGGGCAAGACCACCGTCACCGAACGAATCCTGCACCTCACCGGCGTCACCCGCAAACAGGGTGAGGTCCACGACGGCACCACCGTCACCGACTTCGACCCGCAGGAACGCGACCGCGGCATCACCATCTTCGCCGCGGCCGTCACCTGCACGTGGGACGGCCACCGGATCACCCTCATCGACACGCCCGGCCACGTCGACTTCACCGACGAGGTCGAGCGGTCGCTGCGGGTGCTCGACGGCGCGATCGCCGTGTTCGACGGCGTCGCGGGCGTCGAACCGCAGAGCGAAACCGTGTGGCGCCAGGCCGATCGGTACGGCGTCCCGCGCATCGCCTTCGTCAACAAGCTGGACCGCGCGGGCGCCGACCTCGACACGGCCGTCGAGTCGATCCGGCGGCGCCTGCACCCGGCGCCGCTGGTCGTCCAGCTGCCGATCGGGCGTGAGGACGGCTTCACCGGTGTCGTCGACCTTGTGCGCCTGCCGGAGGGCGCCTCGGCCGAGGCGCGACGGCGGCGTCGTCAGCTGGAGGAGGCTGTCGCCGAACTGCATCCCTTGGCGCTGGACGAGTTCTGCGCCGCCGGGACCGTCTCGGCGGAGACCCCTGGAGAAGGCGCTGCGCGACCTGACCCGCACCGGTGACGGCCTGGTCGTGCTGTGCGGCGCGGCCTACCGCGACCGCGGGATCGAGCCGCTGCTCGACGCCGTCGTCGCCTACCTGCCGTCGCCGTCGGACGTGACGCCGGTGCACGCCGACCGGCCCGCCGACCCGGCGGCGCCGCTGGCCGCGCTGGTGTTCAAGGTCGTCGCGACGACCACGGGACGGCTGACGTCGGTGCGGGTGTATTCGGGAACGCTGCGGAAGGGGGACCAGGTGCTGGACGCGGGAACCGTCCGCACGGAACGGGTCGCGCGCATCCTGCGGGTGCAGGCCGACCGGTTTTCCGAAGTGGACAGTGCGGTGGCCGGCGACATCGTCGCGCTGGCCGGGCCGAAGGCGGCCCGCGTCGGCGCCACGCTGTGCGCGCCCGGCGACCCCGTGCTGCTGGAGCCGCCGGTGACGGCGGACCCGGTGGTCTCGGTGGCCGTCGAGGCCCGCCGGAACGCCGACCGGCTCGCGCCGGCGCTGGCCTGGCTGGCCGAGGAGGACCCGTCGCTGGTCGTGCGGACCGACCCGGAGACCGGGCAGACGGTGCTGTCCGGTCTCGGTGAGCTGCACCTGGAGGTCGCGGTGGAGAAGCTCTGGCGGGGCCGCGGGCTCGAGGTCGCGGTCGGCCGCCCGCAGGTCGCCTACCGGGAGACCGTCGTGCGCGGCGTGTCCGGGGTGCTCTACCGGCACGTCAAGCAGGACGGCGGCGCCGGGCAGTTCGCCCACGTCGTGCTGGACGTCGAGCCGCTCGAAGGCGGGTTCGAGTTCGCCACGGCGGTCGTCGGCGGGAGGGTGCCACGCGAATACGTGCGCGCGGTCGAAGCCGGCTGCCGTGACGCCCTGGCCGACGGGCCGCTGGGCGGGCACCCGGTGACCGGCGTGCGCGTGACGCTGGTCGACGGCGCGACGCACGTGAAGGATTCGTCGGAGATGGCGTTCCGCGCGGCGGGCCGGTTCGGCCTGCGGGAAGCGTTGCGTGCCAGTGAAATGCGGCTGCTGGAGCCGGTCGCTTCGGTCGTCGTGACGGTGCCGGACGACGCCGTCGGCGGCGTGCTCGGCGACCTCGCCGCGCGACGGGGACGGGTGGCCGGCTCGACCGTGCGGTCCGGCACCGCGGTGGTCACGGCGACGGTTCCGCTCGCGGAGCTGTTCGGCTACGCGAACCGCCTGCGCAGCCGCACGCAGGGCCGGGGCACGTTCACGGCCCGGCCCAGCGGCTACGCACCGGCGCCGTAACGGTCGTGAGTGCGTAACAGTGTTAGAACACTGTTACGCACTCACGACCCTCAGCCGACGGCCAGGGCGGCGACCCCGGAGACGAGGCGGTCGACGTCGGTTTCGGTGGTGTACGGGGCGATTCCCGCTCGTACCGCGCCGGAATCGCTGATCCCGAGGTGGCGGGCGGTCTCGATCGCGTAGAAGGTGCCCGCGGGCGCGTTCACCCCTTGCTCCGCCAGGAAGACGTAGGCCGCCTGCGGGGTGACGTCCTTGATGGAGAACAGGACGGTCGGCGTGCGGTGCCGGTCTGGCGCGCCGTATTGCGTGACGCCGGGGATGGCGGCCAGGCCCGTCTCGAGACGCGTGAGCAGCCCGTTTTCGTGCTCCTCCAACGCCTTCAGCGACCGAGGCAGCCGTTCGCGGCGCAGGCCGGGACCGGGATCGAGGTGCGAGAGGAAGTCGATGGCCGCCGTCGTCCCGGCGAGCAGCTCGTACGGGAGGGTGCCCAGCTCGAAGCGTTCCGGCACGGCGTCCGACGCGGGCAGCAGCTTGTCCGGGCGCAGCGTCTCCAGCAACGCGGGCGCGGCGGCGACCACCCCGAGGTGCGGGCCGAGGAACTTGTACGGCGAGCAGGCGTAGAAGTCCGCGCCCAGCGCGGCGACGTCGACGAGGGCGTGCGGGGTGAGGTGGACGCCGTCGACGTAGACGAGCGCGCCGGCGTCGTGCGCCGCGGCGGCGATCGCGGGCACGTCGGGCCGGGTGCCGAGCAGGTTGGACGCGGCGGTGACGGCGACGAGCCGGGTCCGCTCCGACAGCAGCCCGGCGACGGCGTCCGTCGCGAGGACACCGGTCGCGGGGTCGAAGTCCGCCCAGCGCACGGTGGCGCCGACCGCCTCGGCGGCCTGCACCCAGGGCCGGATGTTCGCGTCGTGGTCGAGCCGGGTGACGACGACCTCGTCGCCGGGGCCCCAGTTCTTGGCCAGGGTGCGGGAGAAGTCGTAGGTCAGCTGCGTCATGCTGCGGCCGAAGACGACGCCCTCCGGGGACGCGCCGAGCAGGTCGGCCACGGCCTGGCGCCCCTTGGCGACGACCTCCGACGCCCGCTGTTCGGCGGGCGTCACGAAGCCGCGGTTGGCGATCGCCGAGCACAGCGTCCCGGCCACCGCCTCACCGACGACGTCGGGGACCTGGGAGCCACCCGGCCCGTCGAAGTGGGCGGCGCCTTCGCTCAGCGCGGGAAAGTGCTCACGGATCTTCTGCACGTCGTAGGCCACCTGGCCAGCATGCCGCAGCACCCGCGACGCGGAAAGTCCGCACGAGCCCGCAGCGAGGAGGGCGCCTGCCGCTTCTTCGGTCGGGCCGCCTGATCGACGCGGCGAACGTTTCCGGAAAGGGCGTTACCGCGGCGAAGGCGGCCGATGCAACGCGCCCGCCAACCCGGCGCGGCCCTTGAGGCCCAGCTTGCGGTACACGTTCGTCAAGTGCAGCTCCACCGTCCGGACCGTCAAGAACAGCGACTCCGCGATCTCCCGGTTTGTCGCGCCCGCCGCGGCTTTCTCCGCGACTCTCCGTTCGCTGCCGCTCAACGTGTCTGCGGGGGAGTCCGTGCCGCGGCGCATGCGGCCGCCCGCGTCGGCCAAGGCCGTCACCGCCAGGTCCAGCCGTGGGCGGTCCTGGCTGCGGACGGCGACGTCGATGGCGCGGCGCAGCCGGTCCCGCGCGCCCTTGGGGTCGCCGCGCTCCAGCAGCCGGCGGCCCAGCAGGTACTCGGCCTCCGCGTACACCGGACGGGCGGGCGTGTCCGCCAGCTGGTCCGCGGTTTCGGCGAGCAGGTCCAGCCCCGCGTCGCCCGGGGTGAGGACCGCGCGCGCGAGCCGTGCCAGGCCGAGCGCGCGTGGCGTGCCCCAGGCGGCGGCCTGCTCCTCGGCCTCTTCAACGGCGGCCCACGCTTCGCCGTCGCGGCCGAGGTCGTGGAGCAGCCGGGTGGCGTCGGACCACCACGGCGCGAACAACGGGTTGCCGATGCCCGCTTCGGCCAGGCTGTCGCGGCAGGCGAACAGGTCGGCGAGCGCGCCCTCGGCGTCCCCGGTGCCGGCCAGCGCCTGGGCCCTGGCCATCAGGAGCCAGTGGTACTCGAGGGTGAACCGGTCGATCCGCGGCCGGGTGACGCTGCGCGCGATCTCCAGCGCCCGCGCGGGATCGCCGTGCCGGACCAGCGCCGAAGCCAGCACCGCCTGCGTCATCGCGACGTTCTCGCCCCACGACTCCTGGGTGACGATCCGGTGGGCGAACTCGGCGTCCGCGAGCGCGTCGCCGACGTCCCCGGTTCCCAGCCGCACGAGCGTGCGCATGCTCGCGCCGACCGCGCACGTCCAGGCCTCGCCGGAGCGCTGCGCGTGGGTGAGCAGCCCGTCGAGCGCGGCCAGCGACGTCGTGGTCTCGTCGGCGAGGTGCAGCGTGAGCACCGCGCCCAGCACCGACCAGCCGCCGGGCGCGACGTCACCGACCGAGAGCACCTGCCGGGCCTCCGCGGCGAGGCCGGCCGCGGGGCCGCCCCGCAGGGTGCGCAGGGTCGCGAGCATGGCCAGCAGCTGACGTTCCTCCGGCGTCTCGCCCGGCGGCGGGGTCAGGTCGCGGAACCGCTCGGCGACCGGGCCGACGGTGCTCTTCTCGTCGATGCCGGACATGATCAGCGCGGACTGGGCGAGCGCCCGCCGCGCCCGGTCCGCGGGGGCCGGGTCCGGGCCGATCTCGCGCTCCAGCGCGTCCAGCACCGCGCCGACCAGCTCGAACGACTTGAGCGAGTTCTGCGCGCTCATCGACGTCATCGCGTACTGCACCGCCAGCGGCACCTGCTCCCGTGCACCGCCGACCAGGCCCAGAGTGCGCTCCAGGTGCGCCAGCGCCGCGGGCGGATCGACCTGCGCGAGCACGCGGGCGAGGTCGGCCCGGATCGCGACCTGCGTCTCGTCCGCGGCGAGCGCGCGGTCCAGGTACCGCGCGGCGGCCGCGGGCGCGCCGCGCTCCTCGGCGACGGCGGCGGCCTCCCGCAGCACCGTCACCATCCACGTCTCGGGCGGCCCGGGCAGGAGCAGCAGCAGGACGGCGACGTCCTCCGGGGCGCGGCCGCGGACGTCGAGCAGCGTCGCCGCGCGGGTCCGCAGGGCCGCGAGCTCCGCCGCCGGCACCGGGTCGAGGACGGCGGTGCGGATCAGGTCGTGGGTGTAGCGGAGGTCGTCGGGCCGCAGCAGCTCGTCGGCCCGCAGCGCGCGGACGGCCGCGGCGGCCGGCCCGGGCTGGGTGCCGGCGAGGGCCGCGACGAGCTCGAGGTCTTCGCCGTCCAGCACCGCGATCGCCCGCGCAACGGCCAGGGTGGCGGGCGGCAGGCGGGTCAGCAGGGTGCGGGCGACGACCTCGTGACCGTGCTCTTCGAGCGTGGCCAGGTGGGTGTCGTCCGGCGGGACGCCGTCGGCCCGCAGCCGGGTGACGACCCGGTCGAGCAGGAAGGGGTTGCCGCCGGTCACCTCGGCGCAGCGGGCCGCGAAGGCGGGCTCCGGCGGCGTCGCGAACCGGGCCCGGAGAACGTCGGCAACCGCGTCCGCCGGCAGCGGGCCCAGGTCGACGGCCGGGCAGCCGAGCTCGCCCAGCGGCGCCGGGTTCGGGGTGCCGTGGCCGGTCCGCTGGGTCAGGATGACCAGCAGCGGCAGGTTTTCCGCGCGCCGCAGCAGGAACCCGAGCCAGCGCAGCGAGGCCTCGTCGCACCACTGGACGTCGTCGACGGCGAGCACCAGCGGCCCGTCGGCGGTGCGGTCGGCGGCGAGCCAGTAGAGGCCGTGCATCACGGCGTAGGTGTCGCCGGCGGGCTCGGTGCGTTCGGTCGCCAGCGCGGGGCGGGCGAGCGGCGCGGACGCGGCGGCGGCCGGGCCGAGCGGCGCGAACAGCTCGCGGACGGCCTGGTAGGCGGGGGACCCGGACTCCGGGCAGCGGGCGGTGAGCACGGTGGCGGCCACGTGGTCGAGCTCGTCGAGCACGGCCGCGAGCAGCCGCGTCTTCCCGATCCCGGCCGGTCCGCGCAGCAGCACGGCTTGCCCGTCCCCGGCCGCGGCCTTCCTGGCCCGTTCGACGAGCAGGGACAGCTCCCAGTCGCGCCCGGCGAGCTCGCCCATCCGTCTCCTCACCCCCGGCGCCCCGCCCCGGAGACGCCGGGGGCCAGGGTATGCGAGCGGCGTGGCTGTCAGCGTCCTCGGTTGCGCGCGTGGTCGCGGGCCTGGCGTTCGTTGCCGTGTTTGTAGTTGCCCGTCGCTTTCGCCATCAGCAGCTGCGGGTCGCCCTTCTCGGCCGCCGCGAGGAAGCGCGCGGCGGCGCCCCCGCGCAGCGTCCCGGCGGGACGGCCGTGGTGGGTGATCGTCACGGTGCCGCGCTCGTCGACGCGGTAGGCGAAGCCGCCCGGAGTGCCCATCGGCCCAGGCTGGCCGGTCGGCTCACCCTCGGCAACCGGATTTCCCCGGGGTGGATCCGGGGGATACCCGGATGGCGCAGTCCCGGAGACCCGACAGAATGCGGTGGGAGACGAAGGGGGAGCGCGTGCGGGGGTTGCGGCGAAGGCTGGGGAACGGGTACGTGCTGCTGGGGGCGCAGCTGCTCCTGCTGGTGCCGCTGCTCGTCTCGGTGACCGGCGGCCGGGTGCGGTTCCCCGCCTACCGCGTCGACCTGGACGTCTACCGGCTGGGCTCGGCGGCGCTGCTGCACGGCGACGCGCTCTACGGCACGCTGCCGCAGACCCAGGACGGCCAGTTCCTGCTGTTCACCTACCCGCCGTTCGCGGCGATCGTGCTGGCGCCGCTGACGATCCTGCCGTACTGGCTGGCCTGCCTCCTGCTGACGCTGGTCACGCTCGGCCTGCTGGCCGTGGTGCTCTCGACGGTGCTCGGCGCGCTGGGCGTGCTGCCGCCCGGACTGCGCGGCTGGCGCCGGATCACGGCCGTGCTGTTGCTCGCCGAGGTCCTCGAACCGGTCCTGCGGACGGTGTACGCGGGCCAGATCGACCTGCTGCTGCTCGCCCTCGTCGTGCTGGACGTCCTGGTGGACACCCCGAAGTGGCCGCGCGGCCTGCTGATCGGCATCGCCGCCGCGGTGAAGCTGACCCCGGCGGTGTTCCTGCTGTACTTACTGCTGCGACGCGACGTCCGTGCCGCCGTCGTCAGCGTCGTGACGTTCCTGGCCGCGACGGCGCTCGGCTTCCTGCTCGCCGGGGCGGACTCGGTCCGGTACTGGACCGGGGCGCTCTGGGACACCGGCCGCGTCGGCGAGCCGACCTACGCCGGCAACCAGTCGCTGCTCGGCCTGCTGGCCCGGGCCGGGGTGCCCGCCGACGCGCGGACTGCGTGGTGGCTGCCGCTGGTCGCGGTGGTGCTCGTGCTGACGACGGTGGGGGTGCGACGCGCGCTCGCCGCGGGGGAGCGCACGGTCGCGCTGGGGGTGAACGCGGTCGGCGGCCTGCTCGTCTCGCCGATTTCGTGGACGCACCACTGGGTGTGGGCGGTCGTGGTGCTGCTCGGCTGGGCGGAGCTGGCGCGCCGCACCCGGCGGCGCGGGCTGGCGGTGTTCACCGGCGTCGGCGCGGTCCTGTTCGTGGCCGGGCCGCAGTGGTGGTGGCCGCGCGGTGGTGAGGTGGAGCGCCACTGGTCGTTCCTCCAGCAGCTGACCGGGAACGGCTATGTCCTTTTCGGACTCGCGGTGCTGCTCGCGGCGGCGCTGGTGCGGTTCCCGCGCCCGGAGTTCCTCAGCGTTCCCGCCCGGGCGCGTTCCGTAGCCAGCCCGCTCCGAGGATGACCATCGCGGTGCCGAGCCCCAGCGCGAGGCAGACCCCGGCGGTGTTCATCGGCATGAAGTCGTCGACGGCGTCGGGCAGCGGCAGCAGCCCGGCGATCCCCAGGATCACGTAGAGCACCCCGCCCGCCACCAGGAAACGGCTGGCCAGCGTCGAGGAGCGGCTGCAGAACACGGCGACCGCGCCGGTGATCAGGTGCACGAGCGTCCACGCTCCGGACACGGCGAACACGCCGAACAGCCGGTGGTCGGCGGTGACCCCCGGGATCAGCTCGCACGCCCCGAGAACCAGGAACAGGAGGCCGATCAGCATGCCGATGCCCTGCACGGGGGCGGGCCCCGATCTCGGCACGGGAGCTGCGGGTTCGGTGCGTGTCATGTAATCCGGATTCCCCGCCCGAAGCCTCGCCAACCGCCCGGACGTGAACCGCGTTCGTGATAGATCACCTACGACGGAAGGCGCTGAGCGAGCACCGATTCGTCGAGCGTCGGCGGGAAGGGACCGTAGGCGTTGCTCCGCGCGCCGCGGGTCCGCAGCGCCGGGATCGCGAAGAGCGTCCGGAGGAAGCCCGGCGGGGCCGCGCTCCGGCCGCGGGCCCGGGCCGCGGCGGATCGCCGTTCGACGCGGACCTGGTCGGCCTGCACCCGCTCGATCGCCCGGATCCGGTCGCCCTGGATCGCGGCGAGGTCCGGCTCTTCGCCTCGCCGCAGGGCCGGGACCAGGTGATTTGCCGCCGCGACGGCGTCCTGGACCGCCATCAGGATTCCGTTGCCGCCGACCGGGGAGATCACGTGCGCGGCGTCGCCGAGCAGCAGCAGGCCCGGCCGGTGCCACCGCTCGACGCGGGAGATGTCCACCGAGAGCAACGTTGTCTGGCTGAAGTCGGTCAACAAGTGGGCCCGGTCGGCGAGCCACGGCACACGCTCGCGCAGGAACGCGCGGATCGGTTCGACGCCCTGGTCACGGAGAGTGGCGTACGAGCCCTTCTCGATGCTGTACCCGACCTGCCAGTCGTGGACCCCGCCGAGCACGCCGACGTAAGCGTCGCGCCCGAAGTACAGGTCGAGGTCGGCGTCGCCCGGGTCGGCGGGGGAGCGCGGCAGCCGGAACCAGAGCAGGTCCGTGGTGGCGCCGAGCGGCTTCGCCGTCAGCCCGGCCAGGCGGCGGACGGTCGAGAACCGGCCGTCCGCGCCGACGACGAGGGACGCCGTCAGCTCGCCGCCCCGGTACCGGACGCCGGTGACGGTCCCGCCGTCGTCCTCCAGCAGGCCGGTGACCTTGGCGCTCGTGCGCAGGGTGAACGTCGGCAGCGCGCACGCGCGTTCGGCGAGGAAGTCCAGGAACCGGACCTGCGGCATCAGGGCGATGTAGCCGAACGGCGTCGGGAGGCGGTCGTAGTCGGCGCAGCTGTACGTCCCGGACGGGGTGTGGAAGCGGAACGAGCGCGCCTTGAAGTGGTCGAGTTCGAGGAGGTCACCGGCCAGGCCTAGGCGGTCCAGCAGCTCGAGGGTGTAGGGGTGCAGGGAGTCGCCGCGGAAGTCGCGGTCGAAGTCGGCGTGGGACTCCAGCACGGTGACCTCGACGCCGGCGCGGGCGAGCAGGTAGCCGAGCAGCAGCCCGCCGGGACCGCCGCCGGCGATGGCGACGCTCATCGCCCGTCCTTGTCGGTCAACCGGAACACTGCCATGCCCGGCAGGTGCTCGAGGATCTGCGCCGGCGTCGCGTCCTGCGCGACGGGGAATGCCTTGATCGCCCACGGCACCGACATCGCCGCCAGGTAGGTCGCGACGACCTCGGCCGCCTCCGCGCCGCCGACCTCCTCGGCGTGGCAGTCCTGACGTCCGGCCGCCGAGAGCAGCGCGCACTCCGGCGTCCGCACGAGGTTGGCGACCCAGTCGCGGTCGCGGACGGGGGAGACGAGGTAGTGCCGGTCCGAGCGGGCGACCACGGCGAGGGGGACCTGGCGCGGCGAGCCGGTGCTGCGGCCGCGCGTCTCGACCACGCGCAGCGCGTACCCACCTTCGGGTGGCGTCTCGGCGGGGGCGTCACTCAGCTTCGCCGCCATTTCGGCGTTCATCGCACGGATGTCCACGGACCTGCCTCTCGTCGGGGTCGCTAGACAATCTAGCAAAATTAGCTAGATTTTCTAGCGACCTCTAGGATGGCCGGGTGGAAGACAGCTCCGTCGCGCTGCGGGTGAACCTCGCCCTGCGGGAACTCCTGGCGCTCGCGCACGACGTGCAGCAGGCGCTGGCCCGGCGGCTCGGGCTCGGCCCGACCGACGTGCAGGCCCTGCAGCACCTGGCGGGCGGCGGGCCGATGGGCACCGTCGACCTCGCGCACGCGCTGAAGATCCGCTCGGCGTCGGCCACCGTGCTCGTCGACCGGCTCGAAGCGGCCGGGCACGTCCGCCGCGGCGCGCACCCGAGCGACCGGCGCCGGATCACGCTCACCGTCACCGAGCCGGCCCGCGCCGAGGTCCGGGCCGCGCTGGCCCCGCTCGTCGACGCGATCACCCGGCTCACCGAAGGCCTCGAGCCGGACCACGCCGAGAGCGTCGCGCGTTTTCTGGGCGCCACCACGGAAATCCTGCGGAGCTACGCGGCCGGACCTGCGGAACCGGCGGGTCCGCGTTAGGTTCGCCGCATGTCAGGACCAACGGCCCTGTGGCTGTTCGCCGACCAGCTCGGCCCGCACTTCCACGGCACGCCGGAGCACCGCGACCGGGACGTGCTGCTGATCCGCTCGGCCGCGGCGTTCGCCGGGAAGCCGTTCCACCGGCAGAAGCTGCACCTGGTGCAGGCCGCGCTGTACCGGCTGGCCGAGGACCTCGGCGACCGCGTGACCCTGCTCGACGCCCCGGACTACCGGACCGGGTTGCGCCGCTTCGGCCGCCCGGTGGTGGTGCACGAGCCGAACTCCCACGCCGCGGACGCGTTCGTCCGGCGGCTGCGCGAGGAAGGCGTCGTCGAAGAGATCCTGCCGACACCGGGTTTCGTACGGTCCAAAGAGGACTTCGCGGAGTGGGCGTCCGGGCGGACGCGGTTCGTGATGGAGGACTTCTACCGCGACCAGCGCAGCCGGTTCGAGGTCCTCCTGGAACCGGACGGCTCACCCGCGGGCGGGCACTGGAACTACGACCGCGACAACCGCGAACCGCCGCCGAAGACCACCCGCCTCGACGTCCCTGCGCCGTGGCACCCGCGGGAGAACCCGATCGACGAACGCGTCCGCGCCGAGCTGGACCAGGCGGAACGCGACGGCGTGCTCCACCCGGTCGGCGTCGACGGCCCGCGCCGGTTCGCGGTGGGCCGCGACGAGGCCCAGCGGGCGCTGCACCGGTTCCTCGACCACCGCCTGTCCGCGTTCGGGCCGCACCAGGACGCGATGCTGACCCACGACTGGGCGATGGCGCACGCTCTGTTGTCCGTTCCGCTGAACCTCGGGCTCCTGGACCCCCTGGACGTCGTGCGCCAGGCCGAACAGCGATGGCGGGACGGGACGGCCGCGCTCGAGAGCGTCGAAGGTTTCGTCCGGCAGGTGCTCGGCTGGCGTGAGTGGGTGTGGCACCTGTACTGGCACCTGGGCCCGGACTACCTGCGCCGCAACGCGTTGCAGGCGCGGCGGAAGCTGCCGGACTGGTGGTGGGAGCTCGACGCGGACGCCGTCGAAGCCGCCTGCCTGCGGACCGCGCTGGCCGGCGTCCGGGACCGCGGATACGCCCACCACATCGAACGGCTGATGGTGCTGGGCAACCACGCGCTCCAGCGCGGGTACGACCCGGCCGAGCTGAACGCGTGGTTCGCGACGGCGTTCGTCGACGGCTTCCCGTGGGTGATGCCCGCCAACGTGATCGGCATGAGCCAGTACGCCGACGGCGGGATCGTCGGGACCAAGCCGTACGCGGCCGGCGGGGCGTACGTCAACCGGATGAGCGACCACTGCGGCGGCTGCGTCTACGACCCGAAGCGGCGGACCGGCCCGCGCGCGTGCCCGTTCACCGCGGGCTACTGGGCTTTTCTCGACCGCAACGAGGAGCGGCTGCGCGGGAACCACCGGATGCGGCAGCCGCTCCAGGGCCTGCGCCGATTACGGGATCTCGACGAGGTCGTCGCCCAGGAGGCTGACCGGGACCACTTCTGAGTTCACTCCATTGTGTAGCTAGCCCGTCACGGCCGGTTCTTCTACGGTGGTTGTCTCCCTTCCCCCGGCGAGAGCGATCTCCGATGCCCGACGTGTCCTCGGCCCGCGCCGGCGTGCTGTCCAAGCGCGCCCTGGTGACCGCGTCCCACGCGGTGGAGCGCGCCGCGCTCGCCGAAGGCACCGGCGCGGACACGGTGGTGTTCGCGCTTTTCCAGCGGCTGCCCTACTTCGAGCGCGAACGCGAGGTGTACGCGCGGATCGCGCGGACGGCCGCGGTGACCGTGGTCGGCATGGTCGACTCGGGGCGCCCGGACCTGCCGCACGGCGTCACCCCGGTGCTGCTGCGCCCCGACGAGAGCATGGCGCGCGAGTGGTCGGTCGCGGTGCTGTCGCCGACGTTCGGCGCGTCCGTGGTGGCGCAGGACCTCGACGACGTCGACCCGCAGGCCGCGACGGTCGAGTCGGCGCGGCTGTTCCGCGGCCGCTGGGGACTGCGCCGCGACGAGGCGTACGCGGAGGTCGTCCGGCTGCGGGACGCGCTGGGCGACCGGCTGCCGCCCGCGGTGCGGCGCAAGGTCGGCGAGGTGCTGGCGTCGGTGGAGGCGCCGGCCGCGGTCGACGTCGAAAGCCGTGCGGAGGCCGCGCTGCGGCACGTGGCGTCGCGCTTGGAGGCGCTGTCACCGCCTGTCGCGGGGCCGGTCGACCCGGAGACCGGGCTGGCGACGCTGGCGGGCATCACGCCGTGGCTCGGCGACGCGACGGACACGGTGCCGCTCGGGCTGATCCTGGTGACGGTCGACGACCTGACCGCGGTGGAACGCCGTCACGGCAACCGGATCCGGATGCACACCGAGCAGAACATCGCCGACCTCCTGCGCGACGGCCTGCGCCCGCTGGACCGCGCGGTGCGCCTCGGCCCGGGCGAGTTCCTGGTGGCGCAGCCGGTGGTCGGCCCGGACGAGCTGACCGACCGCAGCCTCCGCCTGGAACGCCGGCTGGCGGCGCTGCACGCGACGTACCCGTTCGTCGACCTCCACCCCCGCACCACGACGATGCTGACCCGCCGCCGCCCGCTCCCGCTGCACACGCTGCGAAGCCGCCTGCGTCACGTCCCGGCGTCGACACTGTGGCCCCCAAGCCAGGGATCGCTGCCGCTCGAGCCCCGCACCCCGGCCGCCCGCGGCGGCTGGTTCCGCTGAGGAACCCCAGACCAACCGACGGCGCGGGGTCGTGAGTGGGAAACAGTGTTAGAACACTGTTTCCCACTCACGACCGGTTCCCGCGGCGGAACGTGGCGGCGATCGCGGCGAGTGCGAAGGCGCCGCATGCGACTCCCGCCGAGACCTGCAGCCCGGCCGTGCAGGCTTCGCGGGCCGACGCGAGCAGCGCCGACGCCATCGGCTCCGGTAGTCCCGTCGCCGCTACCTCGGCCTGGGCCGGACCGGCTGAAGCCAGTTGGCGTGCCGCTGGGGGGAGACCGGGTGGCACGGACAGGTGTGCCGCGTACACCACCGCCGCCAGGGAACCGAACAGGGTGGTTCCGATGCCCGCGCCCAGTTCGTAACCCGTTTTCTCCACCGCCGCCGCTCCTCCGGCCTGCGCGGCCGGGGTGGCCGACAGGAGCGTGTCCGTGCTCGACGTCAACGCCAGTGCCATCCCGAAACCCAAGCCCGCCAACGCGAAACCCAGCAGACCGACCGCGTCGAGAGCGGGAACCAGCAGGGACACGGCCGTCACCGCGAAGCCCGCCGTGCGGACGCGGGTGTTGCCGAACCGCTCCAGCAGCGCCGGGGCCACCACGCTGCCCGCCGCCGACGCCCCGAGCACCAGCAGCAGCCGCATCGCCGCCGCCGTCGGGGACAGGCCGAGCACCAGCTGCAGGTACTGCGCGAACAGCAGCCCGAGCCCGACGAGCGTGCTCATCACCAGCAGCACCCCGCCGACCGCGCCCGGCACGCCCGGCCGACGGAACAGCGCCAGGTCCAGCAACGGCGCGTCCGACCGGCGCTGACGCCACACGAACAGTCCGATGAGGACACACCCGGCCAGTACCGCCGGCACGCGGCCGAACGCGATCCCGAAGACCCCGCCTGCCGCGAGCAGCGCGCTGACGCCGTCCCACGGCCGCTGCCCCGGCGGCGTCCGCGGCAGCCACCGCAGCGCGAGCACGACGGCGGCCAGGATCACCGGCGGGTTCACCAGGAACGTCGCGCGCCAGCCCCACGCCTCGACCAGCACCGCGCCGAGGATCGGCCCGAACACCGAACCGGTGCCGGCGATCCCGCTGCACACCGCGATCGCCCTGCGACGGTCCCGTTGCTCCGGGAACAGCTCCCGCAGCAGCGACATCGTCGCCGGCATGATCATCGCCCCGCCGCAGCCGAGCACGGCGCGGGCCGCGAGCAGCGCCGGGACGTTCGGCGCGAACGCGCAGGCCAGCGACGCGACCCCGAACACCGCGTACCCGGTCACGAGCACCCGGCGCCGGCCGTAGCGGTCGCCGAGCGTGCCGAAGGGCAGCAGCAGCGGGGCGGCCGTGAGCGGGTAGATCGCCACGATCCACACCTGCGCCGACGCGCTCGGCCGCAGCTGCCGGACCAGGTCGGGCAGCGCGACGTGCAGGACCGTGGCGTCCACCGCGACCAGGAACAGCCCGGCGCCGAGCACCGCGAGCAGCGGCCACGCGCGGACCCCGTCCCGGGTCAGGGGCACAGCAGGCCGGCCAGGTGCCGCGCAACGACGTCGACGTGCGGCGGGTCGACGACCGACAGGTGGTGCGCCGCCACCGGCACGATCTCGAGGTTCGGCGCCAGCTCCGCCCAGCCCGCCGCGAGGTCGGTGCGAGAGTAGCGCGGCTCCATGGCCAGCCCGGCGGCGTACGGCTCGGTCGCCCGGTAGAGCACGACCCGGCCGTCGTAACGCGGCGGCACCGCGCGTTCCGCGGCGAGCGTGTCCAAAAAGGACTGACGCTGGTGGCGCAGCACGCCGGGGCTGAGCAGCCCGGCTTCGGCGACCCGGCGCATGGTCAGCTCGATCTGTTCCTCCTCGGGCAGCGGCGCGAGCTCGTCGTGGCCGAGGCGGACGGCCCGGCCGTAGGTGCCTTCGACGTACCCGGTGAACCGCACGAACCGCCGCGCCGACGACGCCCGCGGGTCGAGGTCCGGCTCCGGCAGCGGCAGCATGGTGTCGATGAGCGCGACGAGTTCGACATCGAGGCCCTCTTCGGCGAGCTTCGCGGCGACGCCGTAGGCCAGCGCCCCGCCGAACGACCAGCCCGCCAGCCGGTACGGCGGCCGGGTCGCGCGCACCAGCGGCAGCAGCCGTTCGACGCGCTCCTCCACGCTGGCCCCGGGCACGCGTTCGAACCCGAGGCACGGCACCGTCCCGGGCAGCCGGTCGAGCAGCGGCCGGTAGACGGTGCACGTGCTGCCGCCGGGGTGGAACAGCAGCAGCGGCTTGGCGTCTCCTGACTTGAGGACGTGGACCGGCCCGCGTTCCTCCCGGGTGTCGAGCACGGCCCGGGCAACGTCGGCGATGGCGGCCAGGGAGTCGTGCCGCAGCAGGTCGGCCACGCGGACCGGAGTGTCCAGCTCGGCCGTGAGCCCATCGGCGAGGAGCGCGGCCAGTGCTTCGGGCCGGCCGGTGCCGGACAGCCGCACGTGCGTACCGCCCGGCTCGGAGCCGGTGTGCTCGGTCCACAGCCGCAGCACGAGCCGATCGGCGGCATCCCAAGCCCGCCCGCGCGCCGGCCGCGGCGACTCGCCGGCCCGGAGCGCAAGATCCCGGTTGAGATCGGCGAGAGTGGCCCCCCGCAACACGGCCGCGGCATCGGGTTCGGCGCCCAGCTCCCGTCGCACGGTCTCCCGGATCCGGTTGGCCATCAGCGAGTCCAGCCCGAGTTCGACAAGCGGAACGTCGGCATCCAGCCGGTCCGGCCGCAGCCCCATGACGGCGGCGACGATCTCGGTGAGCCGCCCGCCCTCCCCGCTGGGTGCGGGGCTGAGCGGGATCGGCGGCGGATCTGCGGTCGCGTTCGCAGATTCCGCGCGGGGTGCGGGTCCGAGTGGGCCCGGCGTGGCTGCGGATCCCGTGTGGGTCGGAGGCTGGAGAGGGTCTGGTGCCGCGACGGTTGAAGTCTCCGCCTGGGGCGTGGGGCCGAGCGGAACCGGTGGCGAGTCTGCGGTCACGCTCGCAGACTCCGCGCGGGGTGCGGGGCCGAGCGGAACCGGTGGTCGGTCTGCTGTCACGCTCGCGGACCCTGCGCGGGGCATGGGATCGAGCAGGTCTGGCTGTGGTTCGGCGGCCGCGGACCCGGTGCGGGGCACTGGACCAAGCGAGCCGGGTCGCGGGTCACCTGCGGATTCCGTGCGGTGCACGGGATCGAGCGGGCTCGGTGGCAGGCCCGCAGACCCCGCGCGGGGCGTGGGCCCGAGGGGGCCTGGCGGTGGTTCGGCGGCCGCGGACTCTGTGCGCGCCGCAGGACCGGGCGGACCTGGTGCCGCAACGGATGAAGTCTCCTCGCGCGCCACGGCACCGGGTGGAACCAGTGGCGGCACGGCGGCTACTGCTCCGGACCCCGATCCGAAGCCGTGGTTCAGCTCGGCAGGCCCCCCGGCCGTCGAGGTGAACCAGTGCCGCTCGTGCCGCCACCGCATTGTGGGGACGTCCGCCAGCCGCGCCCCGTCGTAGGAGTCTCCTGGGGTGATCCGCGTTCCCGCGCAGTACAGCGCCGCCGCTGCCGCGCCGAATGCCCGCACCTCGTCTTGGCCGCGGCGCAAGGTCCCCGTGACCACCGCGTCGGTGATGCCTGCCGCCGCGAGGGTGCGAGCCACCGAACCCCGCAGGATCGGGTGTGGTGCGATCTCGACGAACGTGCGGTGCCCGTCCTCGGCCGCGGCCGTCACCGCCTGGCGGAACCGGACCGGGCGGCGCAGGTGCGCGGCCCAGTAGCCGGCGTCGAAGTCCGGCAGCTCGCGCGGGTCGGCCAGCACCGTGTCGTACCAGGGCACGGACGGGCGGCGGCCGCCCAGCTCCACCAGGGCCTCCCGCAGCGCGTCCACCACCGGGACGACGGCCGCCGAATGCCCCGCGACCTCCACCGGCAGCCGACGTGCGGTGCGCCCGGCCGACGAAAGCTCCGCGACCAGCCGGTCCAGCACCGCAGCGGACCCCGCCACGGTCAGCTGCCGCGGCGCGGAGTCGACGGCCAGCTCCACCCCGGGGTACGCCGCCAGCTCCTCCGGCGACAGCTCGACCGCCGCCATCCCGCCGGCCGGAACCGCGCCCAGCAACCGAGCCCGCGTCGCCACCAGGTGGACGGCCTCGTCGACGTCCAGCGCCCCGCTCACCACCGCGGCCGCCGCGGACCCGAGCGAGTGCCCGATGACCGCCGCGGGACGGACGCCGAGCGCCTCCCACTGCGCGGCCAGCGCGACCTGCGTGCCGAAGATCGCCGCCTGCGTCTGAGGCAGCGGCAGCGGATCGGACGTCGTCAGCAGCGCCCGCAGCGACTGCCCGGTGTGCTCGGTGAACCGGTCGCCGAGCTTGTCGACCTGCGCGGTGAACGCCGGTTCGACATCCAGCAGTCCCCGGCCCATCCCCGGCCACTGCGAACCGTGGCCGGAGAAGACGAACACGGGGCCGTCGGAGTCCCGCGCGGTCCCGATCGCCGCCCCCGCGGGCAGCGGGTCGGTCTCGACGGCACGCAGCAGCGACGCCAGCTCGGCGGTGTCCCCGGCGACGAACGCGGCCCGGTGCCGAGCGCCGTTGTCGCGCCTGAACAGCGTGTGCGTCACGTCGGCGAGCGAAGCGGACGACGTCTCCAGCCAGCGAGCCAGCTGCTCGGTCCGTTCGGTGAGCCGGTCGCGAGAACGCGCCGACACCAGCGCGATCCGGACGCCGCCACTCGGCGTAGGCGGAACAGGCGCGGCCTCTTCCAGCACCACGTGCGCGTTCGTCCCGCCGAACCCGAACGCCGACACCCCGGCGGTGGCACGCCCGGCGTGCCGCGGCCACGGCGTCGCCTCGGTGACGACCCGCAGCCGCAGCTCGTCGAACGGGATGTGCGGGTTGGGCGCGTCGAAGTGCAGCTGCGGCGGCAGCTCGTCGTGGGTGATCGCCAGCACGACCTTGATCAGCCCGGCGATCCCGGCCGCGGCCTCCGCGTGCGCAATGTTCGTCTTCACCGAGCCGATCAACAAGGGACGCGAAGAAGCTCGGCCCGCACCCAGTACCGCGCCCAAAGAGCGAGCCTCGATCGGGTCGCCGAGCAGGGTGCCGGTCCCGTGCGCCTCGACGTAGTCCACAGTGGACGGATCGAGCCCGGCGGCGCGGTAGGCGTCATGCAGCATCGCCTGCTGGGCCACGGGGTTGGGCGCGGCGAGACCGTTGGACCGGCCGTCCGAGTTGACCGCCGAGGAGCGGATCACCGCCAGCACCCGATCGCCGTCGACCTCGGCGTCGGCCAGCCGCTTGAGCACGACGACACCGCACCCTTCGGCGCGCGCGATGCCGTCGGCGGCGGCCGCGAACGTCTTGCAGCGGCCGTCCCCGGCGAGCAGCCCGGCGGCGGCGAAAGCCGCAGTCGGCCCGGGCAGCAGCATCAGGTTGACGCCGGCGGCCAGCGCCAGGTCGGCCTCCCCGTCGCGCAGCGCGCGCACGGCGTGGTGCACCGCGACCAGCGAGGACGAGCAGGCGGTGTCCACGGCCATGCTCGGCCCGCGCAGGTCGTACACGTAGGACAGCCGGTTGGCCGCGATGCTGCCCGCCGCACCGGTGGCCGTCCACAGGTCGACGCCGTCACCGCCCATGGTGAGGTGCCCGTAGTCGTGGGTGGCGATGCCGGTGAACACGCCCGTGCGGCTGCCGCGCAGCGACGCCGGGGCGATGCCCGCGTGTTCCAGCGCCGCCCAGGTCACCTCCAGGAGCATCCGCTGCTGCGGGTCCATCGTCGCGGCTTCGCGCGGGGTGATGCCGAAGTGCTCGGCGTCGAACCCGGCGACATCGTCGAGGAACCCGCCGACGACCGGCGCGGCGTCGGGACTCCAGCGCCCCGGCGGGGCGGTCCGGACGGCGTCCCGCCCGCTCCACAACAGGTCCCAGTACTCGTCGAGGCCGTCGGCGCCGGGCCAGCGGCAGCCGAGGCCGACGACGGCGATCGGGTCGGTGCGCCGCCGGTCCGTCGAGGGCGCGACGCCGGGCTCGTCACCGCCGGTGAGGGTGCGGACGAGGTGGTCGATGGTCGGGCTTTCCCACAGCAGGGTCGACGGCAGCCGGGTGCCGAGCAGGTCTTCGAGGTCCGCGGCGATGCCGACGGCCTGACGGGACGACAGGCCGTGGTCACCGAGCGGGCGGTCGGCTTCGATCCGGGCGCCGGTGTGCTCGGCGACGGTGTCGAGCAGCCAGCGGCGCAGCGCGTCGGGCGACGGGTTTCTCATCGCGCCAGGGCCTTTCCGTACTCGTGGGCGAGGTAGCGGTCGCGGCAGGCGCTCCGGGCGATCTTTCCGCTGGACGTCCGGGGCACGTGGCCCTGCGGCACGAGGACGACGTCCCGCAGCGCCAGGCCGTGCGCGTCGGCGACGAGCCGGCGGATCGTCGCGGCCAGGTCCCGTTCGGACTGTTCGGTCAGCTGACCGCGGTGCTCGGCGACGACGACCGCGCCCTCGGTGTCGTCGCCGAAGATCGCGAACAGCGCCACGCTGCCCGGGCGGATCCCCTGGTCGACCCCGGCGACGGTCGCCTCGACGTCCTGCGGGTAGTGGTTGCGGCCGTCGACGATGACGAGGTCCTTGATCCGGCCCGCGATGTAGAGCTGACCGTCGTAGCGGACGCCGAGGTCGCCGGTGCGCAGCCACGGCCCGTCCGGCAGCCCGCCGTGGTCGCCGGTGAGCCGGGCGCCGAAGGTTTCCGTGCTGTCGAGGGGTTTCTGCCAGTACCCGTCGCCGACGTTCGGCCCGTGGACCCAGATCTCGCCGACCGACCCGTCCGGGAGGGCGACGGCGGTCTCCGGGTCGACGAGCGCCACGTGCTGGCCCGCCGGCGCACCGCAGGCGACGAGCCGGACGCCGTCACCCGCCTCCCGCGCGAGCCCGTCACCGAGGGCGTCGCGGTCGAACGTCGTGACCTGCGGGGCAGCGTCCGGGACGGTGGTCACGAACACGGTCGCCTCGGCCAGGCCGTAGGACGGGCGGGTCTTTTCCGGCTGGTAGCCGGCCGCGGCGAACGCCGTGTGGAAGCGGTCGAGAACGTCCGGGTTGATCGGCTCGGCGCCGTTGATGATCCCGGCGACGCGGCCGAGGCGCAGGCGGGCGCGGTCGGCGTCGCGCACACGGCTCGCGCAGTAGTGGAACGCGAAGTTCGGCGCCGCGCTCCACGCGCCGGGCCGGTCGCCGAGCAGCTCCAGCCAGCGGACCGGGCGCTCGATGAAGGCCAGCGGGTCCATCAGCACCGAGCGCAGGCCCAGGACCAGCGGGGTGATCAGGCCGAGGACCAGGCCCATGTCGTGGAACAGCGGCAGCCACGAGACCGTCGTGGCCTCCCGCGGGTCGAGGCCGAGCCCCCGCACGGCCTGCCGGACGTTGGCGATCACGTTCGCGTGGGTCAGCACGACACCGGCCGGGGAGCGGGTCGAGCCGGAGGTGTACTGCAAGTACGCGACATCGTCGGGCTTCGCTTCCGGGGCGGGCCACGTCAGGGTCGCGTCGGTGCGGTCGACCGCCACGATCTCGACGCTGCCGCCGAGGAACTCCTCGACGGCGGGACGTGCGGCGGACGTCGTGACGACGGCCGCGGGCGCGCAGTCGGCGAGCACCGCGGTGAGCCGTCCGGCGTGCCCGGGGAGGCCGGGGTCGAACAGGGGGACCGCGATCGCGCCCGCGGTCAGCGCGGCGAGGAACCCGACGACGTAGTCGACGCCCTGCGGGCAGAGCACGGCCACGCGGTCGCCGGGGGAGACCGGCAGCGCGCCCGCGGCGGCGTCGACGCGCTCGGCCAGCTGCTGCCAGGTCAGGGTCTGCCGCCGCCCGTCGCGCTCGGTGCTGTAGTCGGCGAAGGTCAGCGCGGGCTCGTCGGCCTTGACGGTCGCCCAGTGTCGCAGGCACGCGGGCAAAGTGGTCGGGGACATGGGGTTCTCCTTCGCTATCGGCCCAGCCGCGGGGCCGCGTGCTGCCACGCGGCGACGGCCAGGGTGTCGAGGTCGAGGTCGGTGGCTCCGGCGTCGCGGAGCACGACCAGTACGTCGTCGGCGGCGATGGCGACGGTGCGCAGGCGCAGCCCCGGCAGCTCGGCCGGCTGGCCGGGCAGGGTCAGGACCTGTTCGTACGACAGGGTTTCCGCGTCCGGGACGGCAGGTCCCGGCCGCACGGTGATGCTCGAGACGGCGGTGCCCTGCGGGTCGTCGACGGTGATCCGGCCGCACTGGCGGGCCCGCTCCGCCCAGGCCGGGAGGTCGACCGGGCGGACGGTGCGGGCGACCAGCTCGGAGACCTGGCCGCCGGCCGCCGCCGACTGGAAGCCCTGCCCGGCGGCGGCGTCGCCGGGACGTAGCAGCCGTCCGTGGGTGACGTCGGCGCAGCCGGTCCCGTCCTCGGATCGGTCCGCAGTGGACAGTGCGGTGGCGACGTCGAAGGTGTCGCGCGGCGCGTCCGGCACCGCCGGGGGCGGCAGCAGGACGGCGGGGGAAACGGCGAGCGGGAAAGAAACCGGAGGGGACGTTTCCGGTTTTTCCGCCGTGCCGGAAATGGTGACCGCCGCGGCGGCGCTCACCAGAAGGGCGGCGGCGCGCACCGGCGGAAAACGGGACGGTCGGCGAATTCGGGCAGTCATGAACAGGCCCTTTCCGGTGGGGGTCGAACGGTTCGCGGTCCCCGCGGTGGGACGGCTTCGCCGGGGCGGGTGGCGGACGCCGGCCCGGGCGGCACAGGGCGAAGGCTACGGCAGGTAATCGGTTACCGGAAGAGTGTCAAGAAAACGTAAACGACCTTGGTCTACAGGGCGTGAGCTGCGGAATCGTCGGAATAGCACCGGTGAACTGGGGTGTTACTCGCGAGTACGCCCACCATGATCACGATGGGTGACCGGCGGCTCACCCGCGCGGGGGAGGGTGGCGATTTTTTGTTCGTCCGCCATTCACATTGTCCGGTCCGATCGGCGGCGAGACAATTGCCGATCGGGCCCGGGGTCCTCTAGCTTGTGCGCACAACCGGACCGTTTTCCGGGTGATCGCCGTCACTTTTCGGATTCGATCGATCGACCGGTGAAAGGAATACGTATGCGCATGAAACGTTTGGCGCTGCTGACCGCGCTGAGCTGTCTCCTGTCGGGCGTTGTCGCGGCACCGGCCCGGGCGGACGTGCCCGACGCGCGCGCCGACGACGGGTCCCACGTCGTCGCCGAGACCACCGTCGGCGGCGATCCGCGGACGGTGGACCTGACCGTGCGCTCCACCGGCGTCGGCGGCTACGCCATGGTCCGGCTGATCCTGCCGACGGACTGGGCCGCGCACCCGGACCGGACGTGGCCGGCCGTCTACCTGCTGGCGGGGGAGACGCGGCTGCAGGACTACCGCGGCTGGAGCGCCAACACCGACATCCGGCAGCTCTCCGACGACGCCGGTGTGCTGGTCGTCATGCCCGGCGCCGGGCCGGCCGGCTTCTTCAGCGACTGGTGGAACTACGGCAAGGACATCGCCCTCAACCAGTGGGAGACGTTCACCGCGGTCGAGCTGCCGCAGCTGATCGACCGGGGTTACCGCGGGGACGGCCGTCGCGCGGCGGCCGGGCTCTCCCTCGGCGGGTACGGCGCGATCGAACTCGCCGCGCGCCGGCCCGGGCTGTTCCGCTACGCCGCGTCCTACAGCGGGAACCTGAACCCCACCGGTCCCACCGGCGAGCTGCTCACCGACGCCATCGTGACGTCGGCCAAGCTCGACCCCGAGGCGCTGTGGGGCGACCGTCGCCGGGAGTCCGCGCGCTGGGAGGCGCACGACCCGCTGGTGAACGCCGGCCGCCTGCGCGGCACCGAGCTGTACCTCTCGGCGGGCAACGGGCTGCCGGGCCCGCTGGACGGCAAGCTCCCGATCGACGTCCTGCCCGGCGCGATGCTCCTGGAGTTCCTGTGCGGCGGCCAGACCACCGCGATGGCCGGGCGGCTGCGTGCCCTCGGCGTCCCGGCGACGGTCGACCTCTACGGCCCGGGCACGCACCAGTGGGCGTACTGGCAGGAGCAGCTGCACAAGACGTGGCCCCGCATGCTGCAGGTGCTCGCGGCGGGGGTGGTGTCGTGACCCGGCCGTCCTACGTGGTCACCGGCGCGTCCTCCGGCATCGGCGCGGCCTGCGTGGCCGAGCTGGTGCGGCGGGGCGCGCACGTGTGGGCGAGCGTGCGCACCGACGTCGACGAAGAGGAACTCGTGTGCGCCTACGGCGACGCCGTGACGGTGCTGCGGATGGACCTGCGCGACGCCGCCTCGATCGCCGAGTGCGGGGCGCGGGTCGTCGCCGGCGGGCCGCTGCGGGGGCTGGTGAACAACGCGGGCCTCGCCCGCCCCGGTCCGCTCGAATACGTTCCCCTGGACGCCTTCCGCGAACAGCTCGACGTGAACGTCACCGGTCAGCTCGCCGTCACCCGGGTGATGCTGCCCGCGCTGCGCGTCGCGGAGACGCCGCGGGTGGTGACGGTCGGCTCGATCGGCGGGCGGGTCGCCGGGCCGATGATCGGGCCCTACCACACGTCGAAGTTCGCCCTGGTCGGCTTGACCGACAGTCTCCGCGCCGAGCTCGCGCCCGAAGGCATCGACGTCGTGCTGGTCGAACCCGGGGCGGTCGCCACCGCGATCTGGCCGCGGGCCCGCGAGGCGGCCGAGGAGGTGCGCGCGGCGTTGCCCGAAGCGGGCCTCGTGCGCTACGCGGCCCAGCTGGCGTCGGCGGAACGCAGTGCGGCGCGGTCGGCCCGCGCCGGGGTGCCGCCGCGGCGGGCCGCGCAGGTCGTCGTCCGCGCGCTCACCGCCCGGCGGCCGGCGCCGCGTTACCTGGTCGGCACCGATGCCCGGGTGGCGGCGGTGCTGGCGAGCCTGCCGTTCCGGCTGCGTTACCGCCTGACCGCGGCGAAACGATGAGCCGCCTGGTGGTCGTGATCGCGCCCGGCTCGCGCGGTGACGTCCAGCCGTGCGTCGCCCTCGGCCGGGGTCTCACCGCGGACGGCGATCGCGTGCGCGTGCTCGCCGCGCCCGCCTTTCGCGCGCTGGTGGAGGAGCACGGCCTCGAGTTCGCGCCGCTGTCGGCGGATCCCGGTGAGATCCTCGGCTCGGCCGCCGGGCAGGCGTGGACCGCCGGCGGGCCGCTCACGTTCGTCGTCCGGTTGCGCGAAGTGCTGCGGCCGGTGCTGGACCGGCTGCTGGCCGACGTCCACAGTGGAGCGTCCGGGGCGGACCTGGTGCTGGCTCCGACGCTCGGCTTCCTCGGCGCGCACCTCGACGTCCCGGACGTCGAGCTGCACTACCAGCCGAGCGTGCCGACCCGGGCGTTCCCGCACCCGCTGCTGCCGTGGGCCGGGCGGCTGGGGCCGTGGGGCCGCCGGCTGAGCTTCGGCGCGGTCGACACGCTCGCCTGGCAGCTGCTGAGGTCCACTGTGGACCAATGGCGCGTCGAGCGGCTCGGCCGGCGTCCGGCCGGGGTCCGCGGGCCCCGGCGGGCATCCCCGGTGCTGTGCGGTTTTTCCGACGCCGTCGTGCCCCGGCCGCCGGACTGGCCGCCGCGGGTGCACGTCACCGGCTACTGGTTCCTCGACGCGCCCGCCGGCTGGCGCCCGGACCCGCGGCTGCGGGACTTCCTCGCCGCCGGTCCACCGCCGGTGTACGTCGGTTTCGGCAGCATGCGCCCGGCGGAGGCCGAGCGGACGTTCACCGCGGTCCGCACGGCCCTGCGGCGGGCGGGCCTGCGCGGCCTGCTCGGCACGGACACCCCCGTCGACCCGGCCGACGACCTGCTCCCGGTCCGCGACGTCCCGCACGCGTGGCTGTTCCCCCGCACCGCGGCGGCGGTCCACCACGGCGGCGCGGGCACGACGGCGGCGGCGCTGCGGGCGGGCGTCCCGGCCCTGGTCTGCCCGGTGTTCTCCGACCAGCCCTACTGGGGCGACCGGGTGTCCCGCCTGAGCGCGGGCCCCCGCCCGCTCCCGCTGCGCGACCTCACCGCGGACACCCTGACGGCGAGGCTGGAGGAACTGACCGGCAACCCGCTGTTCCGCCGGGGAGCCCAGTACGTCGGAGCGCGGCTGCGAGCCGAGGACGGCGTGGCCCGGGCGTGCTCGGTGCTGCGGGAGATCTAGGTCCGCGGCGGAACCTCGTCGACAGGATCCCCTTGCCGGCGCTTCAATGCGACATTAGACGGTCCGCCGCCGGGCGCCCTCGACCGCGGCCACCAGTGCCCGTAGTGCGGCCAGTTCCGCGGCGAGTGCCTTGCGGCCCGCCGGGCTGATGGAGATCCACGTGCGGGGTCGCTTGCCCTCGTAGCCCTTCTCGACGTTGATCAAGCCCGCCTCGTCAAGGATCGTGACGTGGCGGGAGAGGTTGCCCGCTGTCATGTCCAGCGTCCGGCGCAGATACCCGAAGTCGACCTGCCCGGCCTCGGCGGCGATGGTGAGGATGCCGAGCCGGTGGCGCTGGTGCACGGTCTCGTCGAGCCTCGCGGCGGGGTGGTCGCTCACGCGCGAGCTCCCCGCTCGTGGAACCACGCCACGGCAGCGCCGACGAGCAGCACGAGCCCCGGTACCACCGTGTTCGTGAACACGTTCTGCACGGTGTGAAGATTGGCCAGCACAGCGGCGGTGGCGAAGACACCGCTGAGCACGCCCAGCACCCGGCTCCGCTCCAGCCACGCCAGCCCGATCAGGCCGAGCGCGATGGTGACCAGTGGGGCATAGGGCCGCACCGGCGCGAACCGGAGGTCGAGCGCGCCCAGCGCAACCAGGCTGGCCAGCACCGCGGCGGCCGTGGTGGCGGCGCGCGCGGCCCGGCTCTCGAAGGTGGATCGCAGCCACAGGACTCCGACGAGCACCGCGGTGGCGATGACCATGACGGGCACCGCGAAGGACGGCTCGGCGTACGGCGAGCGCTCGACTCGGTAGGCGAAGGACTCCACCACCGGCAAGCCGAACGAGATCGCGACGACGCCGACGAAGCCGATGGCGAGGTAGCCCCGGATCGGCGTCCGCACGCCGTGGCGCGTGCCGCGGTAGAGGTACCAGCACGCCGTGGCGAGGAACCCGCCGACCACCGCGACCAGCCAGTACCGCTCGAGGGGAGTGCCGAACCAGACGATGCCGGCACCGAATCGGGCCGGGCCGGCGGATGGCCACAACGGGGCGAGCAGCACGAGCACGCCGAACAGGAGCAGCGGCGGCACGTACGCGTGCCGGTCCGCCCGGGTCCGCGTCTTGAGCCGGGCCATCTCGTCCAGCAGGACGGCCGGTGGCAGGTCGGTCATGCACCCCCCGTAACTAGTTTATTTAGCAAACCAGATCCGGCGGTGAACCTATCATGCGATCATGGCCCTATGAAGCCACGCCGCTGGAATCCCGAGGACGTCGCGCCGCCGTTGGGGCGTTACAGCCATCTGGCCGAGGTGCCGCCCGGGCACCGGCTGGTGTTCGTGTCGGGGCAGCTCGGCGTCCTTCCGGACGGGAGCCTCGCCGGAGCGGACGCCGAGACGCAGGCGCGGCAGATCTTCGCCAACCTCGAGGCCCTGCTCGCCGCGCAGGGCGCCGGGCCGGAGCACCTGGTGAAGCTGCTGACGCTCGTCGCGGGCACCGAGCATCTGCCCGGCTACCGCGCGGCGCAGGCGGAGGCCTTCGCGAAGTGGTTCCCCGACGGCGACTTCCCGGCCCAGTCGCTCGCCGTGGTGGCGGCGCTGGCCGGGCCGGACTACACGGCCGAGGTGGAAGCCGTCGCGGCGGTGCCGGCGCCGTGACGCCCGCGGACCTGCTCGCCGAGCGCGACCACGTGCTGGTGGCGTTCGACGGGCCGGTGGCCGAACTGCCGTCACCGGCGCCGCTCGCGGACCGGCTGCGGGTACTGGTGTCCGAGGGATGGCGCCGCACACTGGCGATCCCTCGCGTACGCGGGGGAGGGCGGCGCACGCTCTGCCGAGTCTGTCCGAGATCGAACTGGCCGCCACGTCACGGCCGGCCCCCCGGAGTGACGGCAATGGCCAGGTGCGGGCACCTGCGTCACGCTGTGGGCAGCCAGGCCGTCGCGGCGATTCGGTGGTTCTTGGTCCTGCACGAGCGGGCCGACCGGGTGCGGACCATCGCGGTATGCACCGGCCCGGCTCCCATCGGCGCCTGACTTGGTCACCGCTGCGGTGGGAGAACAGGCCGTGCCGGTGAAGTAGTACCTGATCACCGGCCACGCGCGGCGCTACCTCGCCCGGGCGCGAGTTCGTGGCTCGAAGGACTCGGCTAGACGATCGCCAGCGTGACGCCCGCGCCGGTGATCAGCACGCACGCCGCGATCGTCGTGCGGCGGTAGTGCAGGATCAGCGCCGCGAACTCGCGCAGCAGCGCGCTCGGCAGGAAGTACCGCGCGGTGGGGGAGCCGGTCGCGTGGATCGGCAGGCCGAGGCGGCGGCATTCCACGGCCGTGCGGAAGACGTGGTAGTTGCTGGTCACGGCCAGCACGCGGCCCGTCCGGCCGGCCTGGGGGAGCAGCGCGGCCGACAGCCGGAGGTTCTCCTCGGTCGTCGTCGCCTCGTTCTCCAAGCGGATCCGGTCCTCCGGGACGCCGCGCTCGCGCAGGTAGCCGTGCATCGCCTCGGCCTCGGTGACGCTCTCGCCCGGGCCCTTCCCGCCGGAGACGACCAGCAGCGGGCGCGCGGGTTCCCGTTCGTAGAGCCGGATCGCGCGGTCCAGCCGCCCGGCCAGCAGCGGCGGCACGCGGTCGCCGGCGAGCCCGCAGCCGAGGACGATGATCGCCTCGACGTCGCGGTGGCGCCCGACCCGGCTGTACAGCACGGAGTAGACCAGCAGCGACACGAACAGGAACCCGAAATAGCCGGTGAGCACGATGGCGATCGCCACGAGCGCCGTGCCCCACCGGCCGAGCGGGGCGAAGAAGAGCACTTCGAGTGTGATCAGGCCGAGGCCGAGGGCCAGCGAAAGCAGGTTTCCCTTGCTGCGGCCTTCCTTCCGCCACATCTGCGCGCCGTTGAAGAGCAGCGCGGCAGGCAGCACCAGCGCGACGACCACCGCGATCGCCGCCAGCAGCACGGCGACGATCGGGGTCAGCCACTCCAGGTGCAGGGCCTCACGCAGCAGCCAGGCGCCGGTGAGCAGCAACGCGACCCCGAGCCAGACGGCGTTCCCGAGCCTGCGCGGTTCGCGGGCGAGCCGGATCAGGAAGACGAGCAGCGCGACACCGGCGGCCAAGGGCAGCGCGGCTCCGGCGAAGTTCACCCGGCCTCCCCTGACTGTTCCCCGAGGAAGCCAACGTAGCCGAGGGACATCGGGGCCGCGAACCGGGGCGAGTCACCTGAGAGAGTGACTCGCCCCGGGGCGTCAGGCCTTCTTCTGCATGCTGGACCGCGCCGGGTTCGCCTGCTTGGCCGCCTTCGGGTCCTTTTCGTCGGCCTTCGCGCGGACGCCCGACTCGATCCGGTCGCCGATGTCCTTGTCCACGTTGCGCCAGTAGTCGAAGGCGCGCTGCAGCACCGGCTCGGTGACGCCGTTGAGCAGGTGGCCCACGACGTTGTCGACGAACCGCTCACGGCCCGCGTCGTCGAAGACCTCGCGGATCATGGTGCCCGCCTGGCCCCAGTCGTCGTCCTCCGCGCGCAGCGTGTACGCCGTGCGGACCATGTCGCCGTCGGTGTGCCAGCCCGCCGGCTGGCCGTACTTCGCGACGTCGGCGTGCGGGCCGCCCTTCGAGTTCGGCGCGTACACCGGGTCGGCGACCTTGGTGTAGCGCATCGCGCCGTCCTTGCTGTAGCTGTGGACGGGGGACACGGGCGCGTTGACCGGCAGCTGCTTGTAGTTCGCGCCGATCCGGTAGCGGTGCGCGTCCGGGTAGGAGAACAGCCGGCCCAGCAGCATCTTGTCCGGGCTCGCGCCGATCCCCGGCACCAGGTTGCTCGGCTCGAACGCGGCCTGCTCGATCTCGGTGTGGTGGTCGGTCGGGTTCCGGTCGAGCGTCATCCGGCCGACGTCGATCAGCGGGTAGTCGGCGTGCGGCCACACCTTCGTGAGGTCGAACGGGTTGAACCGGTAGGTCTTGGCGTCCTCGAACGGCATGACCTGGACCTTGAGCGACCAGGAGGGGTGGTCGCCGGCCTCGATCGACTCGTACAGGTCACGCGTGTGGTAATCGGTGTCGGCGGCGGCCATCTGGTCGGCCTCGTCCTGGGTGAACGTCTCGACGCCCTGGTCGGTCTTGAAGTGGTACTTCACCCAGAAGCGTTCCCCGCCGGCGTTGACCCACATGTAGGTGTGCGAGCTGTAGCCGTTCATGTGACGCCAGGTCCGCGGGATGCCGCGGTCGCCCATCAGCCACGTCACCTGGTGCGCCGACTCCGGCGACAGCGTCCAGAAGTCCCACTGCATGTCGTGGTCGCGCAGGTTGTTGTCGGCGCGGCGCTTCTGCGAGCGGATGAAGTGCTGGAACTTCAGCGGGTCGCGCAGGAAGAACACCGGGGTGTTGTTCCCGACCATGTCGTAGTTGCCTTCGCTGGTGTAGAACTTGATCGCGAAGCCGCGCGGGTCGCGCCACGTGTCGGGGCTGCCCCGCTCGCCGGCGACGGTGGAGAACCGGATCAGCAGGTCGGTCTTCGTGCCGGGCTGGAACACCGCGGCCTTCGTGTACGCGCTGACGTCGCCGGTCACCTCGAACCGCCCGAAGGCGCCACTGCCCTTGGCGTGCGGCTGCCGCTCGGGGACGCGCTCGCGGTTGAACTGCGCCATCTGCTCGATGAGGTAGTTGTCGTGCAGCAGGATCGGGCCGTCCGCCCCGACGGTGAGCGAGTGTTCGTCGCTTTCGACCGGGATGCCGGCATCGGTGGTGGTCGGTTCGGGTTGGGTCTGCGTCACTGCGGTCCTCTTCCTTCGTGGTGGTTCGCGGCACATCCGGGGCACAGGCCCCAGTACACGACTTCCGCCTCGTCGACGGCGAAGCCGTGGGCGGCCTCCGGGGTGAGGCACGGCGCGGCGCCGACCGCGCAGTCGACGTCCTCGGTCCGGCCGCACCCCCGGCACACGACGTGGTGGTGGTTGTCCCCGGCTCGCCGTTCGAACCGGGCGGGGTGGCCCGGCAGTTCGATCCGCCGGATCAGGCCGGCCTCCGTGCACGCGCCCAGTACGTCGTAGAGCGCCTGGGTGGACACGGAGTCCAGCAGGGTGCGGACGCCCGTGCCGATGGCGTCCACAGTGGAGTGAGGGTGCTCCGCCAGCCACGTCAGCACCGCCCGCCGGGGCGCGGTTACCCGCAGACCCGCCGCTCGTAACATGCCGGCCGCATCGCTCATGACTCCCCACCGTGCGCCTCTTTCTGGATCCGGTCAAGTCCACGGAAGGACGGTTTCGAAGGGGTGAAAACGGGTATGCGCTTCGAAGTTCTGGCATCGTTGGAGGAGTGAACGAGCAGCGTCCGGCGTTCGTGCTGCACGAGCACTGGCGGCCCCGGCACCACTTCGACCTGCGCTTGGAGGAGAACGGCGTGCTGCGGTCGTGGGCCGTCCCGCGTGGCCTCCCGCCGTCATCGGGCACCAACCGGCTCGCGGTCGCCGTGCCCGACCACGCGATGGACCACCTCGGCTACGAGGACGAGCACAAGTCGATCGCCGACACGGGCTGGTGGGAGGAACACGACCGCACGGACAAGCGAATGCTCTTCACATTGCACGGCCGCGAAGGAGACGTCCGTTACGCGCTGATCAATACCGGCCGCGACTGGCTGCTGCACCGGACCAAGGAACAGCCCGCCTAGCCCGGCAGTCCCTTTTCGATGAGCGTGAAGCAGGCGTCGATCCAGGTCGCGGCGCCGTCGTCGGGGATGTGGCCGCGGACGTCGGAGCTGGTCAGCACGCGGAACGGTGTGATCAGCAGCGCCGCCGCCGCGCGTGTGGCCGGGTCGGACGGTGAGCTGCCGGTCTCCGCCGCGAGCGTGGCCGCGAGGCGCTGCTCGTAGCGTTCCCACATCAGCTGCAGGCGGCTGTGCAGGGCCGGGTTCTCGCCGATCAGCCGGGCGAACGCGACGATGCCCCCGTCGTCGTCGCCGGGCACCGTCCCGTCGATCAGGTCGTGGGCCAGCAGGCGGATCGCTTCGGCGGGCGAGGTGCCCGCCGGACGGTCCGCCAGCCGCTGCTCGATCTGGCCGAGCAGGGAGAACTCGTCGGCGAAGACGAGGTCCTCCTTGCTGTCGAAGTAGACGAACAGCGTCTTCACCGACACGTCGGACGCCCCGGCGACCTCCGCGACGGTCACCTGGTCGAAGCCGCGCTCCCGGAACATCCGCTGGGCGTTGGCGGCCAGCGTCTCCCGGGTCAGGCGCTTCTTGCGCTCCCGCAGTCCTTCGCGCGGCTCCTCGGTCATGCCCTCACCATTTCACAGGCGGCGAAGCGAGACGATCAGTACTCGGGCGCGTCGGTCCTGCCCTCGGCGATCTCGAGCATCTCCTCCGACAGCGGCTTCTCGCGCATGACCAGCGCGAGCACGAGCATCACCGCCGCGATCGGGACGGTGCTGAGGAAGACGACCGAGAAGCCGTGCGCGGTGGCCGCGCCGGCCGCGGTGAGGACCGCGCCGAACACCGCCGCGCCGAACCCGCCGCCGACGCTCTTGAAGAAGTTCAGCGCACCGGTGGCGACACCCAGGTCGCGGTGCTCGACGGCGTTCTGCCCGGCCAGCAGCGAAACCTGGACGAAGAAACCGATCCCAGCGCCGGCCGGCACCAGCGCCACGATCAGCCACAACGAGGACGGCGCCGCGGCGAGCCACGCCATCGACGGGCCGACCAGCAGGGCCCCGATCACGGGGTACAGCTTGTACCGCCCGGTCTTCGCGATCACCGGCCCCGCCACCGCGGTCGCCGCGACGAGCCCGGCCAGCAGCGGGATCACGTACAGCCCCGCGGTGAACGCCGAGGAGTGCCGCACGGTCTGCAGGAACAGCGGGACGTAGAGCATCGCGACGAACAACACCAGCGTCGAGAGGAAGAACTGGACGGCCGAGATCACGAAGACGCCGTTGCGGAACATCGGCAGCGGGGTGATCGGCTCCGCGGCCCGGCGTTCGGCGAGGACGTAGCCGGTGAGCGACAGCACGCCGACGGCGATCAGCGCGAGCACCGGCGTGGTCGTCCAGCCCCGGTCCGGCCCGAGCGTGGCGACCAGCAGGACGGCCGTGGTCGCCACGGTGACCAGGACGCCGCCGAGGACGTCGGCCCGGCCGCGGCCGGCGGGCTTCGGCAGGTTCAGCCGCGCGGCGATGACGACGATCGCGACGACCCCGACCGGGATGTTGACGTAGAAGATCCAGCGCCACGACAGCGCGTCGGAGAACAGTCCGCCGAGGAACGGGCCGGCGATCAGGGCGAGCGTCGCGACGACGCCGAGCAGTGACTGGTAGCGGCCGCGTTCCCGGGCCGGCACGACGTCCCCGATGATGGCCATGACCAGCGAGTTCAGCCCGCCACCGCCGATGCCCTGCAGGGCACGGAAGGCGATCAGCAGGCCGAGCGAGTTCGCGGCGCCGGCGAGCACCGACCCGGCCAGGAAGATCACGACCGACAGCAGGAAGACCGGTTTGCGGCCGTGGAGGTCGCCGAGCTTGCCGAACAGCAGGGTTGTGACGGCGCTGGTCAGCAGGTAGGCGGTGGCGATCCACGACGCGCCACCGACGTCGCCCAGGTCGCGGGCGATGCTCGGCAGGGCGGTGGCGACGATCGTCTGGTCGAGGTTGGAGATGAACAGCACGAGCATCAGCGGGACGAGCAGCACCCCGACGCGGGTGCTCCTCCTGGTCGCGAGGTCGGGCACGGCGGGCTCCTTCGGCATCGAACTTCAGCGATGCTCAAAGGTAACTCACTTACACTTTGTGGCGGCGACTAGTGTGATGCAGGCAATAACGAAAGTGACTTACGTTTTGTCGGCGTGGTCGCCGCCCGGTGCGCCCAGACGCCGAGGACGGCCAGCAAGGCGATCTCCAGGACCATCATCAGCCGTTCGACCAGGCCGGTGGCCACGGTCGGGAGGTGACCGCCGAGCACGACGTTCACCGCGAACGGGACGATGAACGGCAGGTAGAACGGGATCGCGGCCAGCGCCAGCCGCCGTGACCAGGTGGCGAAGCGGCGCCAGCGCGGGTCGTCGCGGTGGCGCCGGCCGAGCGCCCAGCCGACGACCGGGAGGCTCAGGCACGTCACCGCCGAGGCGTAGAGGTGGATCTTGCCGGTGGTGGTGATCGCCCCGCCCTGTGGGTCCTTCGCGAAGATCGCCACCGTCAGCAGGCTGACGCACCAGAGCGCCTTCGCCGCGACCAGCGCCGGGTTGGCCAGCAGGCCGCGGCGGTACAGCGCGACCAGCAGCAACGCCGAGCCGGTGCTGGTGAGGATCAGCGCGCCGTCCCACATCCAGCGGCCGGGGACCAGGGCGTAGTCGCTGAGCATCGCAGTGACCGGGTCGAGCGGCGCCAGGCTCCGGTCGAGGTGCAGCACGGCGAGCAGGACGACGGCCGCGGCGAACGCGGCCTGCGCGCCGGGCACGAGCAGCCGGGCGCGCAGGGAGGGACGGATCGGTGCGGGGGACAGCATGCGTGGGAACACTCCGGGGGCGCTCAACAGGTTCAGGCGAAGTCGGCGACGCTACCCGTGACCATTCCGTGACCATCGCAGACACACCCGCGCTGTGACGCACCCCACTCGCGACCGGCTGTCGGCGGTCCTAGTGGTCGCCGTCCTGGGGGATCTCCGCCGAGTCCGTCAGGCGCAGCTTGCGCCGTGCGCGCTGGTAGAACGTCGTCATCCCGAGGCGGACCACCCGGGCGGCGCTCGGGCGGCCGCGCAGGTCCAGGCGGTCGCCGGGGGAGACGTAGCCCGCGACCTGGCCGTCGACCTCCACCGCGAGGCGGCCGCTCGTCGGCAGGACCTCCAGCGCCACAGTGTCGTGCACCGACAGCACCACGCCCCGGCTGTAGGCCGAGTGCGGCGCCGCGGGCGTCACCAGCAGCGCCTCCACCGACGGGCTCGTGATCGGGCCGCCCGCCGAGAAGCTGTACGCCGTCGAGCCGGTCGGCGTCGCGACGATCACCGCGTCCGCCGAGTAGCTCACGAACGGCTGGCCGCCGACGCGGACCGCGACGACCGCGCTCCCGTCGCCCGGCACGCGCACCACGGCGATGTCGTTGAACGCCGTGATCCGCTTCCCGTCGAGCACGGCGTCCACGGCGAGCCGCGGCTCCACGGTGAACTCCTGGCCGTCGATCGCCGAAAGCGCGCCCGGCAGGTCCGGCACGTCGACCTCGGCCAGGAACCCGAGCTTGCCCAGGTTCACGCCCAGCACCGGCGCGCGCTGCCCGTCGGCCAGCCGCATGGCGCGCAGCATCGTGCCGTCGCCGCCCAGGCTGACCAGCAGGTCCGAGCGCCGGCCGAGCTCCTCCGACGTCACCCCGATGGCGGCGCAGTTCAGCCGCACGATTTCGTCGGCGATGCCGAGGATCTCGATGCCGCGGTTCCCGGCCCAGCCGAGCACCGCCTCGACGGCGGCCGCGGAGTCACGGCGGGGGTGCAGGACCAGGCCGGCGCTGTGCATCAGCGGGCCAGGGAGCGCGAAGGCGGCGTCATGCGCCCAGTCTGCCCGCTCGGGCGGGCCGCCGCGAGAACCGGAGCGCGCCGTCGTCGATCCGGCCGTGCCGCAGCTTGACGACGTCGTGGGCGTAGCTCATGCCGAGTGTCCACGGCGCCCGCGAACCGGCCTTCGGGAACTCCTCGATGGACCGCAGGACGTACCCGGCGTCGAAGTCCAGCAGCGGCCGCTCGGTGACGGCCGGGTCGTCGTTCACCGGGACGGCCTGGTCGTTGCCGGTCCGGTCGAGGTGGCGCAGCAGCCGGACGACGTACTCGCCGACGAGGTCGGCCTTCAGCGTCCACGACGCGTTCGTGTAGCCGATCGTGAACACGAAGTTCGGCACGCCGCTGAGCATCATCCCCTTGTACGCCATGGTTTCCGGCAGTTTGACGACGTGGCCGTCGACGGCCAGCTCGATGCCGCCGAAGGCCAGCAGCCGCAGCCCGGTGGCGGAGACGACGACGTCCGCTTCCAACTCGCCGCCGGACTCCAGCCGGATCCCGGTCTTCGTGAAGCCGGCGATCCGGTCGGTGACGATCGAGGCGTCCCCGTGCTTGATCGAGCGGAACAGGTCGCCGTCCGGCACCAGGCACAGCCGCTGGTCCCACGGCTGGTACTTCGGCTTGAAGTGCGTGTCCACGGCGTAGCCGGGCGGCAGCTGCTTCATCGCGGCCTTGCGGATCATCGCCTTGACGACGCCGGGACGGCGGCGGCTGAGCTGGTAGATCAGCGTGCTGACGGCGACGTTCTTCCAGCGCGCGATCGGGTACGCCAGCTTCGGGCCGAGCAGGCTCCGCAGCCGGTTGGCCAGCGCGTCCTCCGAGGGCAGCGAGAGGATGTAGGTGGGGGAGCGCTGCAGCATGGTGACGTGCTCGGCGCGGTCGGTCATCGCCGGGACGAGCGTCACCGCCGTCGCGCCGCTGCCGATCACGACGACCTTCTTGCCGGTGTAGTCGAGGTCCTCGGGCCAATGCTGCGGGTGCACGACGGTGCCGCCGAACTCCTCGACGCCCGGGAACTCCGGGGTGTGGCCGCCCTCGTAGTCGTAGTAACCGCTGCACAGGTAGAGGAACTTCGCCGTGAACCGCACGGGTTCGCCGCCGTGCGTGGCCTCGACCGTCCACAGTGCGTCCTCTGTGGACCATTCCGCGCGGACCACCTTGTGCCCGAAGCGGATGTGCCGGTCGATGCCGGCCTCGGTCGCGGTGTCCCGGACGTACTGCAGGATCGACGGCCCGTCGGCGATGGCCTTCTCACTGGTCCACGGCCGGAACCGGTACCCGAGGGTCTGCATGTCCGAATCGGACCGCACGCCGGGGTAGCGGAACAGGTCCCACGTGCCGCCGATGGCTTCGCGCGCCTCGAGGATCGTGTACGTCTTGCGCGGGAACGCGGAATGGAGGTGGTGGGCGGCACCGACACCGGACAGGCCGGCCCCCACGATCAGTACGTCGACGTGCTCGGTCATTTCACGGCCTCCGTCTGCCGGGCACGCATGCGGTTCTGCAGGCGCGAGAGCACGGCGTGGTAGTGGGTGGGGGTGACGCGGGTGAGCGCGTCGAACAGGTGGGCGTCCGGCCCGACCAGGATACGGGCCTTGCCGCGGTCGACGCCCGTGTGGATGATCTCCGCGGCCCGTTCGGGGGACGTCATGGTCATCGCCTCGAACTGCGCAGCCATCTCGTCCTTCGTGCGCCCTCGGCCTTCGGGGTCGCGCCGCATCCGGGCATTGCGCGCGATGTTCGTGGTGATCCCGCCCGGGTGCACGGTGATCGCGCGGACGCCGGTACCGCGCAGCTCGTGGCGCAGCGACTCGGTGAAGCCGCGGACGGCGAACTTCGCCGCGCAGTAGGCGCTCTGGTACGGCATCCCGGCCAGGCCGAACACGCTGGACGTGTTCACGATCGCGCCCTCGCCCTGCTCGGCGAGGATCGGCAGGAACGCCCGCGTCCCGTGCACGACCCCGCGGAAGTTGATGTCGTGCAGCCAGTCGTCGTCCTCGGGGACCGCGTCGAGCACGGTCGACGTCACCGCGACGCCGGCGTTGTTGAACACCGCGGCCAGCGGCGCCGGGAGCCATGCGCGGACCTCGCCGGCGAACCGGAGCTGGTCGGCGGCGTCGCGGACGTCGAGGACCCGGGTCAGCACCGGCCCACGCAGCCCGGACGCGGTGGCCTTCAGCCCGGCTTCGTCGACGTCGGCCAGCGCGACGGGGGAGCCGAGCGCGGACAGGCGCGTGGCCAGGGCCCGGCCGATGCCGGACGCCGCGCCGGTGATCACCACCGGCCGGCCGGTGAGGCTACGGGGCCGTGACATCGCTGCTCCTCGCGTGGCCGTCGATGAGGTCGAGCAGGTGCGGCCAGGCGCCTTCGGGCAGGTCGTGCCCCATGCCGGGGACGGTTTCGAGGCGGGCGCCGGGAATCGCGCGGGCGGTGGCGGCGCCGCCGGTGGGGTGCACCATCCGGTCGCGGTCGCCGTGGATCACCAGAGTGGGCGCGGTGATCTTACGCAGCCACGCCGTCCGGTTGCCGGACTTGAGGATCGCGCCGAGCTGGCGGCCCACGCCGCCCGCCGTCGGGTCGCGGTCCCAGCCCGTCCCGGCCCGTTCGCGCACGTGGGCCTCGTCGAACGGGAAGCCGTGCGAGCCGATGTGCCGGAACATCTTGACGGCGCTTTCGACGGCCTCCTCACGCGACTTCGGTGGCTTCCCGCCCATCAGCCGCAAGGTCGAGAACGCCGGGCGGCCGAGCAGGCGCGACCCGGTCGTCGACATGATCGACGTCAGGGTCCGGACCCGCGCCGGGTGCAGCGCCGCGACCGACTGGGAGATCATGCCGCCCATCGACACGCCCGCGAGGTGCACGCGGTCCAGGCCGAGCGCGTCGAGCAGGCCGACGGTGTCGGCGGCCATGTCCTTCAGGTCGTACTGCTCCGGCGGGAAACGCCCGGCGAACATCGCGGGCAGGCTCGACGGCCGGAACCGCGGGTGCGTCGAGCGTCCCGCGTCGCGGTTGTCGAAGCGGACGACCTGGAACCCGCGCCCGGCCAGTTCGGCGCAGAACGCGTCGGGCCAGCTGTGCAGCTGCTGGCCCAGCCCGGCGACCAGCACCAGCGGCTCGGCACCGGTGTCCCCGATGCGTTCGTACGCCAGGGAAATCCCCCGGCCGACGTCGGCGATCTGCTCGTTCACGCGATCCCTCCCCGGCGGCGCACGACCGCGCGCCCGCCTTTGGCCGGAGCGTAGGCGACGCCCCGGGAATGCCAGCGCTCGTCCGCCTCGGTGGTCGGCTCGAGCGTGAAGTCCCGCAGCAGGGTACGCAGGACGACGGTCATCTCCATGGTCGCGAACGCGGCGCCGAGGCAGCGGCGCGTGCCGCCACCGAACGGGATCCACTGGTAGAGATCCGGTCGGGCGCCCTCGAAGCGGTGCGGGTCGAACGTCGCGGCGTGCGGGAAGAGCGCGTCGTCGTCGTGGATCAGCGCGATGCTGACGAGCACGACGTACCCCTTCGGTAGCGTCCACCGGCCCAGCTGGAAGCCGTCCTGCTTCACCTGCCGGGCGGTGAGGTCGATGACCGGGCGGGTGCGCTGCACCTCGAGGATCGTCGCGTCGAGCAGCTTGCCGTCGTCTTCGGCCAGTTCTTCCAGCAGCGCCGGGTGACGGCGGAGGCGCTCGACGGCCCAGGCCAGCGTCGTCGCCGTCGTTTCGTGCCCGGCGGTGAGCAGCGTGAGCAGCTGGTCGGCGATCTCTTCGCGGCTCAGCCCGGAGCCGTCGTCGTAGCGGGTCTGCAGCATCATGGACAGGACGTCGTCGCCGTCCGGGCGGGCCTTGGCGATCAGGCGGTCGACGATCGCGTCGTACTCGCGCCGCATCCGCTCGAAGCGGCGCCACGGGTTCCAGCGGCCCTTCTTGGTGATCGGCAGCACGGCCAGCCGCGAGCCGAGCGTCACGAACGGCGGGAGCAGGGCGCGCAGCTCGGCGAACTCGGCCCCTTCGGCGCCGAACACCGCGCGGAGGATGGCGTTGAGCGTGATCCGCATCATCGACGGCAGCGTCGCGAACGCGCGGCCTTCCGGCCAGGTCGCCAGCTCCCGGACGGTCTCCTCCTCGACGATCTTCTCGTACGCGGCGAGGCGGCGGCCGTGGAACGGCGGCACCAGGAGCTTGCGCTGCCGCCGGTGCTCCTCGCCGGAGAGGGCGAACAGCGACCGCGGGCCGAGCACCCGCCCGAGGTTGACCTCCTGGTTGTCGACCAGCTCGGCCCCGGCGGTGAACAGCTGCTTGACCTCGGCCGCGCCGCTGATCACGACGGCGTGGCCGAAGATCGGCACGTTCACCGTGAAGGCGTCCCCGTACTTCTCCCGCAGGCGGCGCATTCCCCGCAGCGGGCTGGCCAGCGCGTAGGCACCCTGAACGGCGCGGGGCACCGTCGGCCCCGGTGGCAGCGTCGCGGGGCCTGGTGGTCGTGTCACGGTCGTCATCGACTCTCCCGACTGGTGGTACGCGAGCGTACCGTCGGTACGGTACGCCGGGGTACCATCCGGTTTCAAGAGGATCTCGCGTCCGAGGAGGTATAGCGTGACCACGGTGACGACGGTGGACACCGGCCAGTTCCGGCAGCGGCTGCTCGACGGCCTGGCCGCCTCGATCACCGAGACCGGGTTCCGCGAGACCACGGTCGCCGACGTCGTCCGCCGCGCCCGCACGTCCCGCCGGACGTTCTACGAACACTTCTCCGGCAAGGAGGAGTGCTTCATCGCGCTGCTGGCCGACGCGAACCGGGACATGATCCGGCAGATCTCCGAGGCCGTGGACCCCGGCGCGCCCTGGGCCGAGCAGGTGCGGCAGGCGATCGAGGCGTGGATCGCCTGCGCGGAGGCCGAACCCGCGATCACGCTCAGCTGGATCCGCGACGTCCCCGCGCTCGGCGCCACGTCGCGTGGTCTGCAGCGCGAGGCGATGGAGGGGTTCATCGCGATGACGCAGCGGCTGACCGACACCGCCGAGATGCGGGCGGCGGGGATCAAGCCGCCGTCCCGGCAGCTCGCGATCATGCTCCTCGGCGGGTTGCGCGAGCTGATCGCGACGACCGTCGAAGACGGCGGCCGGGCCGGCGACGTCACCGAACTCGCGGTGCGCGCGTCTATCGCCCTGCTGGGTCCTTGACCTCGGTTCCGGCGCACCAGACGCGGGTGATCGCGCGGGTGGCCCGGATGTCCGCGAGCGGGTCGCCGTCGACCAGGACCAGGTCCGCGCGCAGGCCCGGCTGAATCGCGCCGCGGTCGCCGAGCCCGAAGTGCTTCGCGGGCAGGACGGTCGCCGCACGCAGGGCGTCCACTGTGGACAGGCCGGCGTCAACGAGCAGTTCGAGTTCGTCGTGCAGGCTCGCGCCGTGGGCGACCTTGGCCGGCACGCCCGGCTCGTTGTTGGCGTCGGTCCCGGCGAGGACGGGCACCCCCGCGCGGTACAACGCGGTCACCGAGGCCTTGGCGCCTTCGTAAAGCTGGGGTCGCCCGGCGGTCGCGGACACGCCCTTCATCATGATCAGGGTCGGCGCGACGATCCCGGCTCGGGCGACGTCGTCCGCCGTGATCGGGGCGCCCAGCGGGGCGTGCGTGAGGACGTCGACGCCCGCGTCCAAGGCCATCGTGTAGGCGCCGGCGGAGGTCGCGTGTGCGACGACCAGCAGCCCGGCCTCGTGCGCGGCCTCGGTGAGCGCGCGGGCGGCGGGCAGCTCCGGGCCGCCGCCACCCGGTACCTCCAGGACGATCTTCAGGTAGTCGGACCCCGCCGCGACCCGGGCGGCGACGAAGTCCTTGGCCTGCCCGGGGTCGGTGACGACGGCTTCGGCGGGCATGCCGGGGATCCGGGCGTGCATCCCGCCCGGCCCGATCGCCGGGACGCCGGCGCTGCGGATGTCGGTCAGCCCCGGCTGGTTCCGCAGGGAGGCGAGCAGGTCGGCCGAGAAGGTGGCCATGTCGAGGCCGGTCGTGACGCCGTGGCGCGCCAGCTGTTCGAGGCTGTCGCGGCCGTGCAGGTGGATGTGGGCGTCGATGAGACCGGGCAGCAGGACACCGCCGCCGCCGTCGATCTCCCGGGCGCCGGCCGGGTCGTCCCCGATGGTGGCGCCGTCGATCACGACGGTGCGCGGCTCGGTGAGCCCGGAGCCGTCGAAGACCCGGACGTTCGTGACGGCTGTCCTGCTCATGTGACACTCCCCGATAAGGAACGGTATCGTTCACTAAGCACGGTACACGGAGGAGGGCGATGCCGGACACACGGCGGCGGGGCGACGACCTGGTGCGGGCGATCTACTCGTCGGCGCTGGCCGAGCTGGCGGAGTCGAGCTTCGAGGAGCTGAGCTTCGAGAAGATCGCCCTGCGCGCCCGCACCGGCAAGGCGGCGCTCTACCGGCGCTGGTCGACGACCGCGGACCTGGTGCTGGACGCCCTGACCGACCCGGCCGCCGGCTTCGGCGAGACCCGGCCGCCGCGCACCGGCAGCCTGCGCGGGGACCTGATGGTGCTGCTCGGCGGCTTCGCCTGGATCCTCGACGAGCCGCACGGCCGCGCGCTGGTCCAGCTGATCACCCAGCGGCAGCGGCACCCGGCGCTGTTCGAGCGAGTCCGCGAGCTCGTGTTCCGCCCGCGCCAAGAGCTGATCCAGGAACTGCTGGGCAAGGCCGGCACCGCCCGGCTCGCCGCGGTCGGCCCGCGCCTGGTCCTGGTAGCCCACATCGAGTCCGGCCCGGTATCGGAGGCAGAGGTCGAGGCGATCGTCGACGAGGTGCTGCTGCCCTTGGTCGGCTAGGTTCGGAAGCCATGGAGAGTGACAACATGCCAGAGCGTGTTCGACGTCTTCGCGGAAGCCGCGGCGCTGCCGGAGACGGCCGAGACGATGTTGGTGGACAAGTATTTCGTCGACAAGGCTTCGGCCAGCGCCCGGATCTTCCGGATCTACCGCGAAGTCCCACTGCACTACCACGAGGAGTGCGACGAGCACCTGTACCTGCTGAGCGGCCACGGCACGTTCCACCTCGACGGCGAGGAGTTCGAGGCCCGGCCGAGCATGTTCTTGGCCTTCGAGCGGCGCAAGATCCACGGCTTCCCTCGCGTCACGTCGGAGCCACTGGTGGTTTTGGCGATCGACGTGCCTCGCCGCCGGCCGGACGACATCGTGTTCGTGGACCCGGCGGCGGGTGACGCGAAGAGCTTCATGGCGCGCAACGCCGAGGGCGATTGACCGGGTTCCCCCGCGGACGTCCGTTGACTCCCACGGAGCGTCACGGTGTACTCGGGATCATGGACGGCAGCCCCTTCACCCGCTGTACCGCCTGACCCATCCCATTCCGAACACGGCGGTGGCGGCCAGACCTGGGAAACCGCCTACCTTCTTCTTCGGCGGCGCTGTCAACCCGCGCAACTCCGACCTCACCATCACCGAAGACGGCGACGACATCGTCTACAACGGACACAAGTCGTTCTCCACCGGCAGCAAGGTGTCCGACCTGACCGTGCTCGAAGGCATTCTCGAGGGGACCGAGGACCACGTCTTCGCGATCGTTCCGTCCAAACAGGACGGAATCGTCTTCCACGACGACTGGGACAACCTCGGCCAGCGGCTCACCGAGTCCGGCAGCGTCAGCATCACCGACGTCCGGGTGCCCTGGGCGAGCGCGGCCGGGTACGTCGACCGGAAGTTCCACCCGCTCACGTACAACACGCTCAACGTCCCGGCGATCCAGCTCGTGTTCACCAATTTCTACCTCGGCATCGCCCAGGGCGCCCTCGAAGCCGGGCTGACCTACACCCGCGAGCGGACGCGGCCGTGGCCGTACGGCGGTGACGACAAGGACGCCGCCACCGAGGAGTGGTACATCCTCGACGGCTACGGTGATCTCCAGGCGAAGCTGTGGGCGGCGGAAGCCCTCACCGACAAGGCGGGCGCGGCGATCTCCCGGGTGCTGCACGCGCCACGCGAGGAGCTGATGCCGGAGGCCCGCGGCGAGCTGGCCGTGCTGATCGCCGCGGCCAAGCAGCGCGTGATCGAAACCGGGCTGGAGATCGGGACCAGGATCTTCGAGCTGACCGGCGCCCGGGCGAGCGCGGCCAAGTACGGCCTGGACCGGTTCTGGCGCAACCTCCGCACCCACTCGCTGCACGGCCCGGTGGCCTGCAAACGGCGTGGTGCCCGAGCCGATCTGGTACACCTGAGCCGCAGTCTCATATTGCGACAGCCGGGCGGCCGCCACCGTCCTACGTTCGGTGGGCGGCCGTGCCCGGACGCGGGTGCCGGGCGGTCGCCGGAGGCGACGATGAAGGCGCTGGTCTACCACGGTCCGGGCGCGAAGGCCTGGGAAGACGTCCCGGACGCGGTCGTCCAGGAGCCGACCGACGTGGTCGTGCGCGTCGACACGACCACCATCTGCGGCACCGACCTGCACATCCTGCAGGGTGACGTCGCCGCGGTGACCGACGGCCGGATCCTCGGCCACGAAGCGGTCGGCACGGTGACGGCGGTCGGCGACGCGGTCCGCGCGTTCAAGACCGGCGACCGGGTGCTCGTCCCGGCGATCACCCAGTGCGGCCGTTGCGAGTACTGCGGCCGCGGGATGCCGTCGCACTGCCAGACGGTCGGCGGGATCGGCTGGATCTTCGGCCACCTCATCGACGGCACCCAGGCGGAGCTGGTCCGCGTGCCGTTCGCGGACACGTCGCTGTACGCGGTCCCGGACGACGTCACGAACGAGCAGGCGATCTTCCTGGCCGACTCGCTGCCGACGGGCTACGAGGTCGGCGTCCTTGCCGGCCGCGTCCGCCCGGGCGACACGGTGGCGGTCGTCGGCGCGGGCGCGGTCGGCCTGTCGGCGATCCTGACGACCGGCCTGTGGGGCGCGTCGAAGGTGATCGCGGTGGACTCCAACAAGTTCCGCCTGGAGAAGGCCCTCGACTTCGGCGCCACGGACGCGATCGAAGCCGGCCCGGACACCCGCGCCGACGTACTGGCCATGACGGACGGCCTCGGCGTCGACGTCTCGATCGAGGCGGTCGGCTACCCCCAGACCCTGCAGACGGCGGCGTCCCTGGTCCGCCCGGGCGGGCGCATCGCGAACATCGGCGTCCACGGTGTCCCGGTCGAGCTGCCGATGCAGGAGATGTGGATCCAGAACGTCACCCTGACCATGGGCCTGGTGGACACGGTCTCGATCCCGACGCTGCTGAAGATGGTCTCCTCGGGCCGCATCCCGGCGGAGAAGATGGGCACGCACACGTTCACCTTCGGCGAGCTGGACGAGGCCTACGAGGTCTTCGCCAACGCAGCGGCCAACTCGGCGCTGAAGGTCGTCATCACGCCCTGACGGCAGGCGGGGCGGTTCGGCGTCAGGTCATCGTCGGATCGCCCCAGGCCAGCTCCGGTGGCCGCCCCGCCCGGGGCCGCACCTGGACGGCCGCCCCGCCGAAGGGTGAGGCCGTGACGCCGGGACGGGCCATCTCCAGCCGCAGCCGCAACGCTCCCGTGACGTCGAGGTCGATCGTGGCCGGCTTTCCCCTCGCCACCTGGTGCTCGGACTTCGGGGCGCCGTCGAGGAACACCTGGAAGTGTCCGACCTGGAACGGGTCGGCGGCATCGTCGAGCACCCCGACGACCGCGGTCAGCCGCTGGTAGAGCCCGCCGAGGTCCATCTCGACGTACCCGCCCGGGCCGGTGGCGCGCGCGGTGGGCCGCAGCACGATGCTGTCCTCGTACCGGATCCCGTCGATCACCGCGCTGCCCCGGCGGATCCCGGCGCTGCTGGCGAGCCACGGCAGCTCCCCGGCGGGTACCTGCTTGGGTTCCTGCGAGCCGCCGAGCCACTCGCCCCGGCGGGGCATCGAGTACTGACCGTGGCCGGTGATCGCCGAGAGCAGGTCGGAGATCCCCTCTCTGGTGAACTCGTCGACGTGATACCGGGTCGTCGAGTAGCCGTTGAGGAAGCTCGGGATCTCCTCGACCGAGCGCCCCGGAAGGATCACCGGCAGCACGCGCTCGGTCTCCTTGCGCAGGTCCCGGGTCAGGTTGTTCCGGATGATCGCCGTCTCGAACTGCGCACCGCGCCCTTCGTCGGCTGCGGCCTCGCCGTCGGCCCGGCGCTTGTAGTCGGGCGAGGCGACGACCAGGATGAAGTCCGCCTCGTTCAGCTGCTCCACGGCCCACAGGGACCAATCGCGGCGCACGTTGTCGTACCAGGTGTCCACGTGCACATCGAGACCGATCACCCCGCGCAGGAACGTCGCGAACCGGCGTACCAGTTCCTTGTGTTCGGGGGTGTCGTGCGAGTAGGTGACGAACACCCGTGGCGCCTCGCGGTCGGTCATCGACGGTCCTCCAAGGGTACGGGTCGGTGATTCACCGTTCCGGCGATCGATCTCCCGGAAACATTTCCCCCACGCTCGAATCGAGTCGCAGGCCAGTCGTCTATCCATTTTCTGAAGATTTGTCAAGGCGCCGTTGGTGATCAATCGGATCGGTGGCCACTAATTGTCCACAATCTGTCAGGTTTCTCGTCTACTTCGCCGCTGTGGATCGACCTAGGCTGTGATCCGCCTGGTGGGGAGCGGTGAAGGAGCGGCGGCACGCGTGTACCAGTACGACGTCTTCATCAGCTACCAACGTACCGCCGGGGACATAACGGCGTGGGTCCGGAATCATTTTCACCCACGCCTGACGGAAGTGCTCGACAACAACCGCTACGAGGACGTCCGGATATTCTGTGACGACCAGGTCCGCACGGGATCGAGCTGGCCGGCGGAACTGCGTTCGGCGCTGCTGCACACCCGCCTCCTGGTGCCGGTCTTCTCCCCGAAGTACTTCCGGGACGAATGGTGCCTGGCGGAGTGGTATTCCATGGCGGAGCGGGAGCGGCTGACCGGCCGGCACGGCCCGCGAGGGTTGATCTACCCGGTGATCTTCTGCGATTCCCGCAGTTTTCCCGCGTGGGCCCACGAGCGGCGCATGCGTGACCTGCGGCAGTGGAACCACCCGTTCGAGCACTTCCAGACCGCGCCGGCCTACCTCGACTTCAACCAGCAGATCAAGCAGATCGCCGAGGAACTGGAGGATCTCATCGAGCGGGCGCCGGCGTGGCGGAACGACTGGCCGGTGCTCACCCCGGAACCGGAACCGCCCGCGCCGGCGCGGATGCCGAGGTTCTGACGGATGCCGGGCGCGGTGTTCACCTTCTACTCCTACAAGGGCGGGGTCGGCCGCAGCTTCACGCTGGCCAACATCGCCGTTCTGCTCGCCCGCTGGGGCCACCGGGTGCTCTGCCTGGACTGGGACCTCGAGGCCCCCGGCCTCGGCGACTACTTCCGGCCGCGACTGCCCGGCGTGCCCGGTGGTGGTGTCGTCGACCTCGTCGCGGACTTCCGCGCCGGCCGGTTCGCGCCGGAGAAGCACGTGCTGCGGCTGACCGACGCGGGCGTGCTCGACTTCCTGGCCGCGGGCCGCGAAGACGACGGCTACGTCGGCCAGGTCCAGGAGATCGACTGGGAGCGGCTGTACGACGAGGGCTTCGGCGAGTACCTCGAACGGTGCCGCGAGCGGTGGACCGCCGACTACGACTTCGTGCTCATCGACAGCCGCACCGGGATCTCCGACATCGGCGGGATCTGCACGGCACACCTGCCGGACCACCTCGTCGTGCTGTTCACCGCGAACCAGCAGAGCATCCGCGGGGCGATGGACCTCGCCCGCCGCGCCGACGCCGCGCGCAACCTGCTGCCGTTCGACCGATCCCGGCTGACCGTGATGCCGATCCTGTCCCGGTTCGACAACCGGGAGGAGTACGACCGGTCGGAGACGTGGCGGACGATCGTCACGGAAGAGACGGCCGAGCTGTACCGGCCGTGGCTCGACCAGGCCGTCGCCCCGGAGACCATGTCCCGGCACCTCACGCTGCCGTACGTGTCCTACTGGAGTTTCGGCGAACAGCTGCCCGTGCTGTCGGAGAAAACGCCGAGTGCGGACCAGATCGGGTTCGCACTCGAGACGGTCGCCGCCGTGATCGCGTGCCGGCTCGACCGGACCGATCTGCTGGCGGAGAACCGCGACGCCTACGTCGCGGCCGTGCGCGCGAGCCGGCAGGAATTCAAGCACGAGCTGCGGGTGAGCATCCCGCGCTCGTCCCGCCGCGCGGCCGACGAGCTGGTCGCGGAGTTGAAGAAACTGGACGTCCGGGTGGTGAAGTCCCTCTCGGGCGACCGGTCCCTGCTGGCGCGCGCCGCGGACGACGCGCGGCACCTGTGCCTGGTCGTCGACGGGCAGGTCAGCCGCTGGCAGTCGGCCGAGGTGGAGCTGTTCCTGCACCGCACCCTCGGCCAGGACCGGCGCGTGATCCCGGTGCTGACCGCCGGTACCGAGGCGGCGACGTTGCCGGGTTACGTCGGCAACCTGCGCTACCTGCGCCTCGCCGGAGTGCCCGGCGCGCCCCGGGCCGCGCGCGAACTGGTCGCCCAGCTGAAGGGCTTCACCCCGCTGGTGGACGCGGTCGACCTCGCCGAGGTGCTCGACCGGGCCCGCGGCGCGTGGCTGCGCCCGTCCCGGTGGGACCTCGTCGACGAGCTCGTCGACGGTTTGCGCGCCACGATCGGCGAGGGCGACGACGAGCGCGTGAACGACCTGGCCGCGGAACTGACGGTGGCGATCAAGCCCCGCTCCGCTCCCGGCAGCGGCCTCGAGCCGGCCCCACCGAACACCCGCAAGTCGATCGACTGGCTCCTGCGCCTCCTCGACGCGCGCGCACAGACCACCACGCAGCACCCGAACCACCGGAGGGATCTCGGATGACCGACCGCCTGGGGCACAAGCAGACCGCGGCGATGTTCACGTTGATGGTGCTGGGCCGGGAGGTGCCCAACCCGGAACTGCAGGAGCTGGTCGGCTTCACGCTGACCGGCAAGGACCGCACCCGGCTGAGCGACGACGGCTACATCACCAGCAAGAAGGACGGCCGCCGGTTCGTCCACCAGCTGACCGACCGGGGCTGGGCGTGGTGCGAAGACGAGCTGGCCGCGGAGATCCCGCCGCCGCCCCGGCCGCAGAGCGTGCTCTGTTCCTCGCTGTACGTCCTCCTCGGCGGGCTGCACGGTTACCTGCGGCGGCAGAACCTGAAGCTGGCCGACGTCTTCGGCGACACCACGGCGGTCAGCACACCGGCACCGGTTCCGGTGCCGGAGAACCTCGAAGAGCGGATCAAGATCGCCTACCGCGAGCTGGTCAAGGAACCCCGTGGCTGGGTCGGGCTCGTGGACCTGCGCCCCAAACTCGGGGCGCCCGCCGGCGAGGTCGACCGCGTGCTCAAGGAGCTGAGCCGCACCGGCCAGATCCACCTCGTGCCGGAGGACAACCGGAAGGCCCTCACCGCCGCCGACCACGAGGCGGCGATCCGCATCGGTGGTGAGGACAACCACCTGCTCTCGATCGAGGCGCTGTGATGGACGAGCTCAAGGCCCTGGCGACGCTGAGCTTCGACTGGGCGGACACCCCCGACCACGTCTGGCGGGACTCGCCGTACCACGTGGACGGCCTGCACGCCGACGCGCTCGCCGCACTCGACACGGGCATCCGCGACGCCGCGGCCAGCGACGGGCCGAGCCCGATCGGGCTCGTCCTGCGCGGGTTGAAGGGGGTCGGCAAGACCCACCTGCTGGGCCTCGTCCGGCGTCAGGTGCACCGCGCGCGGGGCTACTTCTTCCTCGACGACGTCACCGCGGCCGACGCGTTCTGGGAGAACACGGCCGAGGCCTTGCGCCGGGGGCTGGCTCGCCCGGACGATTCGGGCGAGTCGCAGCTGAAGAGCTTCCTGCTGCGCGTGTGCCTGCGCGCCCACGTCACCGCCGACGTCACCGCGACGATCCGCCGCGGCCGCGGGCTGACCCCGGCCGACGTCGAGGCCTTCGTGGACGGGGTGGCGTCCCTCGACGAAATGGTCGCGGACGAATGCGGGGACACCGCCCGCGCCCTCGTCCTGATCGCCAGCCGGGACCGCGGCGCCAAGTACATCGGCGAGGACTACCTCGACGGCGACGACGAGCTGACTTCCGAAGCACGGCAATGGAACATCTACTCGCGGCCGAAACCGTCCCGGGTCCTCGTCGAGGAGATCACCCGGCTGCTGTCACTGACCGGGCCGGTCGTGATCGCGGTGGACCAGCTCGACACCCTGCTCGCGCGATCCGTGCAGCGCACCCAGGAAATCGGGGACAGCACCGAGGAGAACGTCCTCGTGGCGCAGATCGCGGACGGGCTGATGGGCTTGCGCGAGATCACGCGGAAGACCCTCACCGTGCTGGCCTGCCTGCCAAGCACGTGGGACCAGATCAAGCGGAAGGGGACGGGGACCGTGCCCGACCGCTTCCGCGAGTCGGTCACGCTCGGCCGGATCGTCGACGCCGAAGTCGGCCGGGCGCTGGTGGCGAAGCGGCTCGGAGTGGCTTACCAGGCCATGGAGTTCACTCCGCCGCACCCGACCTGGCCCGTCGCGCCCGAGGCGTTCGCGGAACCGTGGGAGCAGTGGACCCCACGGCAGCTGCTGAAGCGCATCGGCGCGCACATCGAGCTGTGCCTGCGCGCCGGCCGGGTCCAGGAGCTCGCCTCCTTCGACGAAAAGGCCGCGGTGCCGGTCGCCCCGGCGCCGACCCCGGTCGAGAGCGACCGGTTCGCCGGCCTCGACGAGGAGTTCGAGAAGCTGCGGGCGGAAGCGGATCCCGGGAGACTGCTCGCCGAGAAGACCGTGGACAAGGTGATGCCCGATCTCCTTTCCGCGGCCCTGCGCTGCTGGGTCACCGAAGTCGGCGACGACGACCTGGAATGGTCGTGCGAGCGCCAGAACGGGCGCAGCGAGGTGCACGCCTGGCTCTCCCGGACCCTCGACGAGGCGGCGGACCTGCAGGAGCACTGGGCGTTCCGGGCGATCGCGGCGCGGGATCCCCGCGCCGCGCTGAGCCGGTTCCGGAAGGCCCGGTCCGCGGCGGGGCAGTTGCAGGGGGCGGACAACCGCCACCTCATCATCCTGCGGGAGGCCTGGCGGGGCGGGATCAAGACGAAACAGGAGGTCGAGAAGTTCACGCTCGCCGGCGGCCAGACGATCCGGCTCACCGAAGCGGATGCGAGGACCTTCTGGGCCTTGGCGAAGCTGCTGGACAACGGGGGCCGGGAGCTGCACGAGTGGCTGATCGACCGGCGGCCGGCCAGTCGTTCGGAACTGCTGTCCGTCGTGCTGCCGCAGCCGTCGGAAGAACGAGCCGCTGTGCCGCGGCTGCTGGACGCACAGCGCGAGGAGAAGCCGTCGGGGCAGTCGGCTGCCGAGGGGACGCATCCGCCGCCGGCGGACGGGGAGATCACCCTCGGCACCGTCGTCGGGTCGGGGGAGCCCGTGCGGATCGGGCTTTCGGCTCTGCGCAAGCACGCCGCCGTCTTCGCTGGGTCCGGGTCGGGGAAGACCGTGCTGCTGCGGCGGATCGTCGAGGAGTGCGCTCTGCTCGGGGTTTCCGCGATCGTCCTGGATCCGAACAACGATCTCTCCCGCCTCGGTGACGCCTGGCCCGAGCCGCCCGCCGGGTGGGGGCCGGATGATGCCCAGCTGGCGAAGCGCTATCTGGCGGAGACGGACGTCGTGGTCTGGACGCCCGGGCGCGCGACCGGGCGGCCGCTGGCTTTCCAGCCCCTGCCCGACTTCGCCGGGGTTCTGGACGATGCCGACGAGTTCACGGCGGCCGTCGAGGTCGCGGTGGCGACGCTCGCGCCGCAGGCGCGGCTGACCGGGACGACCGTCAAGGCGAACATCGGACTGGCCGTGCTGCGGCAGGCCGTGATCCACTACGCGAGGACGGGTTCGCGCAGTCTGCCGGAGCTGATCGAGCTGCTGTCCGACCTGCCCGAGGACGTCAGCAACCTCAACGACGCCAAGCGGATCGCGGCCGATCTGGCCGAGGTGCTGAAGGCGGCGATGGTCAACGACCCGCTGTTCGCCGGCGGCGGCGAGCCCGTGGATCCGGGCGTCCTGCTGACCCCGGCCGCGGGGCACCGGGCTCGGGTATCGGTGATCAGCTTCGTCGGGCTGCCGGCGGAGGAGCAGCGGCAGAACTTCGTCAACCAGCTGCAGATGGAGCTGTTCGCCTGGATCAAGCGCAACCCGGCGGGGGAGCGGCCGCTGGGGGCGTTGTTCGTGATGGACGAAGCCCAGACGCTGGCCGCGTCGGGGACGTTGACGGCGAGCACGCGCAGCACGATCGTGCTCGCGTCCCAGGCCCGCAAGTACGGACTGGGGCTGCTGTTCGCGACGCAGGCGCCGAAGGGGCTGCACAACCAGGTGGTCGGCAACGCGATGACGCAGTTCTTCGGCCGCCTCAACAGCCCGGCCCAGATCGCGGCGGCCAACGAGCTGGCCCGCGCGAAGGGCAGCCCGGTCGCGGACATCTCACGCCTGGAACGCGCGCAGTTCTACGTGGCGGGGGAAGCGTTTGGCTTCCGCCAGGTGGCGACGCCGCTGTGCCTGACCCACCACCCGTCGAGCCCGCTGCGCCTGGAGGAGGTGATCAGCCGGGCCCGGGAAGACGGCTGAGCCTGTCGATCCGGGCGCCGCTCGTCCGACGCACTCCTTGCTGCGCGCGGGTTTGCTCGACGAGATGAAGATTCACCTGGTCGCGGTGCCGGCCGCCGGCTGCCAGGGGCGTGACCCACCGTCGGCCCCGGGGCGCGCCCCGGGACCGAACCGTCGTGGAGGTCAGTCGGCGTCGGGGAAGTGGATGTCGGCGACGTGCACGTCGACGCCCTCGACGTCCAGGCCGAGGAACTGTTCGACGGCCTCGATCACGTCGGTGCGGATCTGCTCGCCGAGCGCCTTGACGGCGTGGCCGAACTCGATGACCAGCGAGATCGTGATGGTGGCGACGTCGCCGTCGACCGCGACCTCGACGCCGTCGGCGGCGATCTCGTGCACGCCCTCGGCCTTGCGGGCGACGCGGGCCACGATCTTCACGACGACGTCGTCGCCGATCGTGGTGGCGCCGCGGGTGCCGGCCGCGGGCCGGGCGGCGGCCGCGACCACGCGCTCCGCCTCGTCGACGACGTCCGCTTCCGCCGCGGCTTCGACCGGGTTCTCCTCGGTGGACGCCTCTTCCGCTACCTCGGAGGTGTCGTCGCTGTCGTCCTCGGAGTCGACGGTGTCGGTGTCCTCCGTGGCCTCGTCCTCGGCCTCGGCGGACTCGGCTTCCACCGCGTCGGAGTCCTCGTCGGTTTCCACCGAGTCCGCGTCTTCGTCGGACTCCTCCGTGACGGCTTCGTCCTCGAGGTCCTCGTCGGCTTCGGCTTCGTCGTCGGTGGTCTCGGCTTCGGCGGTCTCGGTGTCGTCGGTCTCGACGGCGTCCTCGGCCGGCTCGACGGTGTCGGCCGGGCTCTCCTCGATCGCCTCGGTGTCAACGATTTCGGGCGCGACGGCCGTGTCCACGGTCTCGGACCCGGTCTCGGCGTGAGGGGCGGCGTACCCGCCGGGAGTGGTGGTGCCGCTGTTGGCGCGGCCGAAGATGCTGTTGATGACGTCGGACATGAATTTCCCCTTTTCGGGAGCGACGACTGCGGGTGGGGACGAACAGACGGCGCCACTATAGGGCATGAGGGTGACCTCCATCACGTGCCCCGCCATCACGTTTTCCCTTGTGTCCAAGAGATGTCCAGTACCGCGCCGCCGCCCCCGCCGGGGCTCACCTCAGCCGTGGCGGAAGCAGAGAGTTCCCCACTGGAAGCCCGCCCCGATGGACGACACCACGTACGTGTCGCCCGGGCTCACCGCACCTTCGCCGAACGCCGAGTGCAACGCCGTGAACACGCCCGCCGAGCCGGTGTTGCCCAGGTGGTCCACCGTGATCGGCGCCCGGGAACGGGAGACGCCCAGCTTGTCCAGCGCCGCCGTGATGATGTTCAGGTTGGCTTGGTGGAGGAAGAAGTGCGTCACGTCCTCCATCGCCAGCCCGGCCTCGTCGACCGCGCGGAGGATGCTGTCCGGGAGGCAGCGGGTCGCGGTGTTCCAGACCGCGCGGCCGTCCATCTTCAGGTAGTGGTCCGGCGCCGACGCCGCGGACGCCGGGAGGCGCGATCCGCCGGCCGGGATCTCCACGTCGTACGACAGCTCCGTGCCGAAGTCCCAGCCCAGGAGCCCGGCACCGGCCGACGACGTACGGGTCAGGACCGCCGCGCCCGCCGCGTCGCCGAAGAACACGCGGGTCGTGCGGTCCGCCGGGGCGGTGACGCGGGACGCGCAGTCCGCCGCGATGACCAGCACCGTCGAAGCCGCCGACGTCTGGAGCAGGTGCGTGGCGAGGAACAGCGCCTGCACGCCGTTGGCGCACGCCGCCTGCGTGATGTCCAGCGTCAGCGCGCGGTCCGCGCCCAGCAGTTCCTTCACGATCAGCGCCGTCGACGGGAGGGGCTGGTCGTAGGTGTAGGTCCCGACGATGATCGCGTCGACGTCGCGGGCGGTGACGCCCGCCGCCGCCAGCGCCGGATGCGCTGCCGCCACGCACATGTCCGACGTCGCGCGGTCCGGGGCGAGCCGCCGGCGGACGCGGATGCCCGTGCGGCTGACGATCCACTCGTCGGAGGTGTCCAGGGTCGAGGCGAGCTCGGCGTTGGTGACCACCTCGGGCGGGAGGTGGACGCCGGTGCCCGCGACGGTCACGGGGAGGTTCATACCGCACCGCCGGCGAAGACGTTGCGGGACGGGCTGACCTGCTGGGAAAGATCGGTGTAGAACCGGCCGGACGCGCAGGGCCGGCCGAGCAGGACGCGGCGGGCCGCCTCGCCGCACAGCGCGCCGCCGAGCGCGACCCCGGACGCCAGCTGCGGCCAGCTGCTCAGCGTGTGCCCGAGCTCACCGAACGACGCGGCCAGCTCCGGGCTGATCCGGTCGGCGTCCACCATCGCCAGGATCAGGTCGACCTTCTGCTGGTGCCCGAGTTCGGCCAGGTCGACGGACTTCACGTCCCCGAGCAGCCCGTGCAGCAGCGGGCGGTCCGGCTCGAGGTCGAAGCGCTCGACGTCCAGCATCCCGCGGTCGTTGCAGTCCATCACCACCGGGATGCCGAGGTCGCGCGCGTACTCGCGGGCCGCGATCTTCACCCACGGGGTGTCGCACTCCTCGACCAGCAGGTCCAGACCGCCGTCGAAGAAGTCCTCGATGGTCTCCGGCGTCAGGCCGTCCCGCTCGATCTCGATGTCGAGGTACGGGTCGATCTCGAACATCTGGCGCGCGGTCAGCACGGCCTTGTTGACGCCGAGGTGGTGCACGCCGGCGCGCAGCCGGTTCAGGTTGGACAGGCCGAACTCGTCGAAGTCGGCCAGCTTGTACGCGCCGCCGATGCCCTCGAGCGCGAACGTCAAGGCCGCACTGTTTCCGACGGACAGGCCGATGATCCCGATCCGCTTCGTGAGCAGCTCGCGCTGCTCGGGCCGTTCGATCCGGCCGCGGTTGCGGTCGGTGCGGACGAGCCGGAACTCCTCGCGCGGCAGCACGTGCACCAGCCGTCCCGACCACGGGTACCACACCCAGGTGCCGTACTCCCACGCCGCGACGCCGGCCAGCTGCTCGGTCTTCTTGCGCGCGATCTCGGCGGCGTCGCGGCACCCCGGTTCGCGGCTGCGGACCAGTTCGGCGAGCTGCTCGTCGAGGGTGTCGTGGACTTCGCGGACCTCGCCGGAGGCGAGCAGCCGGTCGAGCGCCTGGTGGTGGACGGCGGTGAACAGCACCGGGCGCCAGACTTCGCGGTCGGGCGGGGCGGCTTCGGTCAGCGCGAGCGGTGCCACGCGGGGCGTCCGCGGCCGGGGCAGCAGCGGTGCCGGGCCGCTTCCCGCGATGAGCGGGAACTCGTCCCGCAGCCGGGTCACGAGCTCGTGCTGCCGGCCCGCGCCGTCGAGGACGCGGTGGAACATGATCACGACGTCTTCGGTGTACTGCGGGACGTAGCGCCGGGTGCCGGGCACCGGCCGGAAGCCGAACCGCTCGTGGAACCGGTCCTGGCCGTCCTTCGTGCCGGACGTCCCGATCATCGCCCGGGCGCCGAGGTGGTGGGCCGCGCCGATGGCCAGCGCGTTGAGGTACTGCCCGAGCCCCAGCTTGCGGGCCCGGTGCTCGACGACGAGCCGGCTGTGCTCGAACACCTCGGACACGGGGATGTCTTCGGCCGCCAGGAATGCTTCGTAGTCCGCGTCGCCGAGGTAGGCGCGGGACTGGAACCGGTCGCCGGAGTCCGGTGTGGACAGCCGGATGTAGCCGAGCGGCTCGCCGCCGGGGCTGCGGCGGGCGACGAAGTGCCACGCGCCGAAGTCGAGGTCCTGGTCGTCGGCGTGGGAGCCGTCCGAGCGGAGGAACGCCGGGCGGCGGCCGTGGTCGAACAGGATCCGGGCGCGCAGCTCGCGGACCGCGTCGATCAGGGTGGGGTCGCCGACGCCGGGCCGCGGCCCGAGGAACGCGGTGACGTGCCAGTCCGGCGAGCCGGGCTGCGGGGACCACGATTCACGCGGGCCGGGGTGGTTCAGGTGGGTCAAGTTCGGTCTTTTCTCAAGGAGTTCCGGGGGACCGGTCCGGCCGCGGCGAGCGTGGTCCGGACCAGGGCGGGTGCGAACACTAACAGCGGCCCGGCGGCCCGGCCCGGCGGTGCGCCGGGGGTTCTCTTCCCGCTCGGCCCAGCCGGGAAATCCTTTACTCCCAAGATGATCGACGGTGCGTCACGCGTAAAGCCCTCGATTGATGAAGATCAACAACAAGATCCACACGATGGGGTGGTCGTGTTGTTCGCGGCGCGACGGAGAGACGAGGAAGCCGGCCACGATCCACAGAGGATTGTGGCCGGCTTCACAAGCGGGTCTTCACCCCCGCGGGGGAGCGTCAGCGGTGGTCGAACAGTCCAAAAGGGACACTCGACGCGAGCGCCCGGTACCCGGCGGGGTTGAGGTGCAGGTGGTCGCCGACGTCGTAGGCGGGCAGGAGCCGGGCGGGCACCGCCGGATCGCGGGCCACGCGGTCGAAGTCGAGCACCGCGTCGAAGTGGCCGCGGATCCACGCGTTGACCCGCTGGCGGGCCGCTTCGCGCTCCGGAGTGTCGTACGGGGAGTTTCCGCCGAAGGGGGTCAGCGTCGCGCCGTAGACACGGATGTCCCGTGCGTGGGCGCGCGTGATGATCTGGTCGTAGGCGTCGATCAGGTCGTCCGCGGTCTGCGCGGCGGCTTCGGGCGCCGCGGTGCCGATGTCGTTCACGCCCTCGAACACGATCGCCTGCTCGACGCCGCTCTGGGCCAGCAGGTCGCGGTCCAGCCGGGCCAGGACGTTCGGGGCCAGGCCGTCCTGCAGCACGCGGTTGCCGCCAGCCGCCTCGTTGACCACGGCCGACGACGTGCGCGCGGCCAGGACGTCCGGCCAGCGGTCGTTGCCGTTGGTCGTCGAACCCCGGCCGTCGCTCAGGGAGTCGCCGATCACCGCCACCGCCGACGCGGGGGAGAGCACCTCGACGCCGCTGAGGAAGTACCAGTGGTCCACCGGGGTCGCGCCCGGCAGGTCCGGCGCGCCGACCTGGTCGCCGGCCACCAGGTACGACGTCGTGCGCGAGCCCGGGTGGGAGGTGATCGACGTCGACGCCTGGCCGTGCGCGAGGTAGGCCGTCACGGTGATGTTCTCCGCCGCCCGCACCGGGAACGGCAGCGGATCGGACACGACCTGCGCGCCCATCGGGATCGTCGTCGACGGCTTTCCGCGGAACGTGACCGGCACCGAGCTACCCGGGACCAAGCCCGAAACCCCGGCGTGCCCGCCGACCGGCCGGGCCGCCGACACGGCCGTCAGCGGCAGGGGAGCGCCGCCGAAGGCGTTCGAGAACCGCAGCCGGATGCGCGGGCCGCCGGCGGAGACGTGGACGGTCTGGCGCAGCGTCGTGTTGTCGAGGACCCGGTCCGCACCGGTGAACGGCGCCGGTGGCAGGTTTCCCGGCTCCGTCAGCTGCGGCATCGACGTCCAGGTCACCACCCACCGCGACGACGGCGGCCGGCCGGACGCGCCGGCGAACAGGGCCGTCAGCACCACCAGCACGGCGATCACCAGCGGCCGTCTCACGACGAGAACTCCGGCGCCATCACGCGCTCGAACCCGACCTCCCGGCGGGGCCCGGACAGCGTGCAGTGCAACGTCGAGACGATCTGCTCGCTCGACGTCCCGACGCGCAGTTCGACGTCGCCCGGCTCGACCAGGCGGCGGCCCGCGCGGCCGGTGTAGGACGTCAGGTCCGCGTGCAGCCCGATGTCCAGGACCCGCGTCTCGCCGGGCGCGAGGTCGACCCGGCGCGCGGCGATCAGCTGCCGTTCCGGGCGGGCCACCTCGGCGACCGGGTCGTGCAGGTACACCTGGACGACTTCGGACGTCGGCCGGTCGTGGTCGTTGCGCAGCGTCACCCGGACCCGGCAGGTGCCGTCGGTCGGCCACAGCGAACCCGTCGCGCTGACGTCCTGCCAGGTCGCCGGGGCGTAGGAAAGCCCGTGGCCGAAGGGGAACAGCGCGGTCGGGTCGACCGTGCTCACCTCGCTGCGGCGGGCCAGCGGCGCCGCCAGGTACGTCGAGGGCTGGCTCGCCCCGGCCGCCGGGAAGCCGACCGGGAGGCGTCCCGACGGGTTGATCCGTCCACTGAGGACACCGGCGAGCGCGGGCCCGCCCTCTTCGCCGGGGTAGAAGCCGCAGACGATCGCCGCCAGCCGGCCGGCCTGCCGCGACAGCTCGTAAGGCCGGCCGGAGAGCAGGATCAGGATCACCGGCTTTCCGGTCGCCAGCAAGGCTTCGAGGAGTTCCTCCTGACGGCCGGGCAGCCGGAGGTCGGGTGCGTCGCAGCCTTCGCCGGACGTCCCGCCGCCGAACAGCCCGGCCCGGTCGCCCAGCACCGCGACGCAGACGTCCGCGGCGGCCACCGCCGAAACCGCCTCCGCGATCCCCTCGTCGTCCCCGCCGGTCACCGGGCAGCCCAGGGCGTAGGTGACGTCGTGGTCGGCCCGCAGGGCCTCGGCGACCGTCGGCACCTCGACGCCGAACGGGACGTCGGGGTGGTGGACGCCCACGTGCAGCGGGAACGAGTAGCAGCCCATCATCGCGCCGGCCGCGTCCGCGCGCGGGCCGACGACGGCGACCCTGCGCCCGGGGGCCAGGGGGAGCGTGCCGTCGTTCTGCAGCAGCACGATCGAGCGTTCGGCGACCTCCCGGGCCAGCCCGCGGGATTCGTCGTCGTCGAGGTCGACCTCCTCGGGGACGTCCGGCGCCCAGTCCGCGTCGAGCAGTCCCAGCTCGCACTTCTGGCGCAGCACGCGTTCGAGGGCCCGGTCGACGACGGCGGCGTCGACCGAGCCCTCTTCCACCGCGGCGAGCAGCGGCTCGCCGTAGCAGTCCATGGTCGGCAGTTCGACGTCGATGCCCGCGGCCAGCGCCTGGCCGGCGGCGTCACCGCGCCCGGCGGCGACGCCGTGCAGCCGGTGCAGGAACGCCACGGAGAAGTAGTCGGCGACGACGGTGCCGGTGAACCCGTAGGTGCCGCGCAGCAGGTCCGTGAGCAGGGCCGGGTCGGCGGCGGCCGGGACGCCGTCGATGTCGTTGTAGGCGTTCATCACCGACCGCGCGCCGGCGCGCAGCGCCAGCTCGAACGGCGGGAGCAGGACGTCCGCGATTTCGCGCGGGCCGGCCGAAACCGGCGCCAGGTTACGCCCCGCGCGCGAAGCGGAATACCCGATGAAATGCTTCAGCGTGGCGATGACGCCCGCCGACTCCAGGCCGGCGACGTAGGCGGCGCCGATGGTGCCGACCAGGTACGGGTCCTCGCCGATGGTCTCTTCGACGCGGCCCCAGCGCAGGTCGCGGGCGACGTCGAGGACCGGGGCGAGGCCCTGGTGCACGCCGAGGCGGCGCATCGTCTGCCCGATCCGCTCACCCATGCGGCGCACCAGGTCCGGGTCGAAGCTCGCGCCCCAGGACAGCGGCGCCGGGTAGACGGTGGCCTGCCACGCGGCGAGCCCGGTCAGGCATTCCTCGTGCACCACCGCGGGAATCCCGAACCGGCTGCTCGTGGTGATCTGCCGCTGGGTGCGCGCGAGGCTGCGGGCCCCGATCGCCGGGTCGACGGGGCGGGTGCCGAACGCCCGGGTCAGCTGGCCGATCCCGTGCCGGGCCAGGTCGTCGAGGTCGATCTCGGCGTCGACGAAGTCGTGCTGGTGCGGCGCCATCTCGCCGCCCGCGTCGATGCCGACCCACACGCCGTAGAGCTGGGCGAGCTTCTCGCGCACGGTCATCCGCGCCATGAGGGTGCGGACGCGCTCGGCCGGGTCGGCGGCGGGGTCGCGCCACGGCTCCGAAGGCGCGGTGGCCTCCAAGGCCTCCAGGGCCTCGGAGGACTCGGTGGGCTGCGTGGTCAAGGCGGTCCGCCCTTCGTCGGGGAGAAAGCTCACGGGAGGGCGCGGGTCGAGCTGCGCACCACGAGACCCGTGTCCAGGGTCAGGTGGGTGCGCTCGACCTCGTCGCCGTTGATCAGCGCGATGAGCATGCTGATCGCGCGGTGGCCCATCTCGCGGATCGGCTGGTCCACTGTGGTCAGTGGCGGGCTGCAGAGCGCCGACTCGGGCACGTTGTCGAAGCCCACCACGGAAAGGTCCTCGGGCACCGAAAGGCCCAGCTCGCGCGCGGCGCCGACGGTCGCGATGGCCGAGAGGTCGTTCGCGGCGAACACCGCGGTCGGCCGCTCGGGCCCGGTCAGCAGCTCGTGCGCCGAGGCGGCGGAGATCTCCGGGTCGTAGGCGCCGTCCCGGATCAGGCTCTCGTCGAACGGGACCCCGGCCGCGGTCAGCGCCCGCAGGTAGCCGGTCTTGCGCAGCTGGGCGGACTGCAGGTCGGGCCGTCCGGCCAGGAAGGCGATCCGCCGGTGGCCCAGCGCCAGGAGGTGCTCGGTGGCCAGCTGCGCGCCGCGCAGGTTGTCGGAGTCGATGGTGGGCAGGTGCGACGGCCCGGTGTGCGGGTCGACGGCCACCACCGGCGTGCCGGGCACGGCTTCCAGGGACACGGCGGGCGTGACCAGCACGGCGCCGTCGACGAGGGTGCCGCTCAGCCGGGAGAGATAGCGCTTCTCCCAGCCCTTCGGGTCGCCGGTGCGCCCGCCCGCCGAGTAGACGACGAGCTCGAAACCGCTGCCGCGGATGGCGTCCGCGGCCCCCTTGAGCAGCTCGGTGGAGAACGGTTCGAGGTCGGCGACCAGGATCCCGATCACGTTGGTCCGGTGGTTGCGCAGGCTCTGCGCGACGAGGCTCGCTTCGTAGCCGAGTTCTTCGATCACCGCCCGGACCTTCGCGAGCGTGGCGGCGGAGACGCCGTAGCGCTCGTTGATCACTTTGGAGACCGTGGCCACCGAGACGCCGGCGCGGGCCGCGACGTCACGGATGGTCACCCTCGAACTGGGCTGCATCGGCTCAGACTAGCCATGTAAAACGTTATCGACAACGATTGACATCCGTTTTTCGCTGGCGCAGACTCTTCGCCAACCCGGGCGTTGTCACGCCCCGTCCAACTCGGCCGAAGTCGTCAGGAGTGGACCAGAGATGTTTGCCAAACGCAGAATCCCCGTAGTCGCCGCGCTCGCGGCCGTCGTCCCGCTCGCCCTCGCGGCGTGCAGCGGCGGGGGGAGCGACACGGCCGCGCAGCCGAGCGGACCGGTCACCCTCACCTGGTGGCACAACGGCACCACCGACCCGCTGAAGGGGATCTGGGAGCAGGTGGTCGCGGACTACCACCAGGCGCACCCGGACGTCACCATCAAGGCCCAGCCGCTGCAGAATGAGGAGTTCCCGACCAAGATCCCCCTCGCTCTCCAGTCGAACGACCCGCCGGACGTCTACCAGGCGTGGGGCGGCGGCGAGATGGCCTCGCAGGTCACCTCGGGCAAGGTCGCCGACATCTCCGACGCCACGAAGCCGTGGATCTCCGCGGCGGGCAAGCTCGCCACGGACTGGCAGGCCGACGGCAAGCAGTACGGCGTGCCGTTCGAGCAGCACGTCGTCGGCTTCTGGTACCGCAAGGACCTGTTCACCACCGCCGGGATCACGTCGCCGCCGTCCACATTGGACGAGCTGAATGCCGCGGTCGGCAAGCTCAAGGCCGCCGGCCTCGCGCCGATCGCGGTCGGGGGCAAGGACCGCTGGCCGGACGCCTTCTACTACAACTACTTCGCCATCCGCGAGTGCTCCAACGACGTGCTCAAGAAGTCGGTGAAGGCCGTCAAGCTCGAGGACCCGTGCTGGACGAAGGCCGGGCAGGACCTCAAGACCTTCCTGGCCACCCAGCCGTTCCAGACCGGGTTCGCCGGCACCCCCGCCCAGCAGGGCGCGGGCAGCTCCGCGGGGCTCGTCGCCAACGGCAAGGCCGCCATGGAACTGCAGGGCGACTGGGAGCCGGGCACTATGTCGTCGCTGACCGACGACAAGCAGCTCGACTCGAAGGTCGGCTGGTTCCCGTTCCCGGCGGTGGCCGGCGGCGCGGGCGACCCGGCCGCCGCGCTCGCCGGTGGTGACGGCTTCTCCTGCACGAACCGCGCGTCCAAGGCGTGCGCCGACTTCCTGCAGTACCTGACCAGCGAACCGGTGCAGACGAAGATCGCCGCGGCCGGTGCCGGGCTGCCCGTCAACATCGCGGCCGCGAAGTCGCTCAAGACGGACACGCTGAAGACCGTCTTCGACTACGGCCAGAAGGCGCCGTACCTGCAGCTGTACTTCGACAAGGCGTTCCCGACCGCGGTCGGCGCCGCACTGAACGACGCGGTGGCCAACATGTTCGCCGGCCAGGGCACCCCCGAAGGCATCGTGGCGGCCGTCAACCAGGCCGCGGCGGGCAACAAGTGACCACGGCCACCAGTCCGGTGCGGGCGGCGCGACCGCCCGCACCGGCGGTGCCGGTCCGGAAGCGGCGTCCGAGCCTGCGCAAGCGGCTCGAGCTGGCGCTGCTGCTCGGCCCGGCGCTGCTGCTGTTCGCCGGGTTCGTCCTGGTGCCGATCGGGATCGCCGCGTTCTACAGCCTGTTCAACTGGAACGGGTTCGGCGCGCTGGACGACTTCGTCGGCTTCGACAACTACGCCGACGCCTTCACCGGCTCGGTGTTCCAGGGCGCGATCGGGCACAACCTGATCATCGCCGGGCTGTCGATCGTGGTGCAGCTGCCGCTGTCGATCGGCCTGGCGCTGCTGCTCAACCGGAAGCTGCGCGGCCGGGCGGTGCTGCGGGCCCTGGTGTTCGCGCCGTACGTCCTGTCCGAGGCGATCACCGCGGTCATCTGGCTGCTCATGCTGCAGCCCGGTGGCTTCATGGACCAGGTCCTCAAGGCGGTCGGCCTCGGCGGCCTGGTCCACCAGTGGGTGGCCGACCCGAGCCTCGTGCTCTACACGCTCTTCGCCGTGGTCACCTGGAAGTACATCGGCTTCGGCATCATCCTGCTGCTCGCCGGGCTGCAGGGTGTGCCGGCCGAACTGCGGGAGGCCGCGGCCCTCGACGGCGCGTCGGCCTGGCAGACCACCTGGCACATCGTGCTGCCGCTGCTCGGGCCGACCATCCGGATCTGGGTCTTCCTCTCGGTGATCGGCTCGCTGCAGCTGTTCGACCTGGTGTGGATCATGACGCTGGGCGGGCCGGCCAACGCGTCGACGACCATGGCGACCTACCTGATCGACCACGGGTTCAAGCGCTACGAGTTCGGGTTCGGCTCGGCCGTGGCGGTGATCCTCTTCGTCATCTGTTTCGTGTTCGCCCTGCTGTACCAGCGGTTCGCGCTCCGCCGTGACACCGCGGGCGCCCTGACGAGGATGGTGGGCTGATGCGCAGCGGCCGGTTCGGCCTGTCGATGGGCTACCTGGCGGCGATCGTGGTGCTCGGCGTGACCGTCGTACCGCTGCTGTTCGTCCTGCTCGGCGGGTTCCGCACCAACGGGCAGATCAACCGCGACCCGGCCGGGCTGCCCGGCCCGTGGGTGTGGGACAACTACGCCACGGTCCTCGGCTCCGGTGCCTTCTGGACGTTCCTCGGCAACAGCGCGCTGATCGCGGTGATCGCGACGCTGCTCGCGGTCGGCCTCGGCTCGATGGCCGGGTTCGCCCTTTCGCGCTACCACTTCAAGGGCCGCGAGGCGTTCTACACGCTGTTCACGCTCGGCCTGCTGTTCCCGCTCGGCGTCGCGACGCTGCCGCTGTACCTGTGGCTGCGCCAGCTCGGGATGCTGGAGAGCTTCTGGGGCGTCGCGATCCCGGAGGCGGCGTTCTCGCTGCCCGTGACGATCGTGATCCTCCGCCCGTTCATGCACGCCATCCCCGGCGAGCTCGAGGACGCCGCGGTGCTCGACGGCGCGAGCAGGCTCGGGTTCTTCTGGCGGATCCTGCTGCCGCTGTCGGCGCCCGCGCTGACCACGGTCGCCGTGCTCGCCTTCGTCACCAGCTGGAACGCCTACCTGCTGCCCCTGCTGGTGTTCAACGACTCCGCGCACTTCACGCTCCCGCTCGGCGTCGCCACGTTCCAGTCCCAGTACTCACAGGACACCGCCCGGGTGCTCGCGTTCACCGCGTTGTCGATGATCCCCGCGCTCGCGTTCTTCGTGCTCGCCGAACGGCGCATCGTCGGCGGGCTGACCGGATCCGTGAAGGGCTGACCCAGGAGGCCTGCCGTGACGTCCGAGGTACACCGCCGTACCTTCCTGCACCTGATGGCTCTTGCCGGGGCCGGCACCGCCGCACTGCCGGGGACCGCCGAAGCCGGCACGGGATTCCCCCTGGTGTCGCGCGGGAAGGCCGCGACGATCGTGGTGGGCTCGGGGGACTTCCCCGGGGTCCGCCGGGTCGTCGGCGACCTGGCCGCCGACGTCGAACGCGTCACCGGCGTGCGGCCGGCGGTGTCGGTCGACGTCGTCCCCGCGCACGGGCCGGTGGTGGTGGTCGGGACGCTCGGCCACAGCCCGCTGGTCGACTCGCTCGTCGCGGCCGGTCGCCTGGATGTGCGTGGGGTCGCCGGGAAGTGGGAGACGTCGCTGAGCCAGGTCGTCGACGGGACGCTGGTGCTCACCGGCAGCGACCAGCGCGGGGTGATCTACGGCGTCTACGAGGTCTCGCGGCGCATCGGCGTCTCGCCGTGGTACTGGTGGGCCGACGTCCCGCCGCGGCGCAGCGCGGAGCTGCACCTGCCGGGGGAGCGGTTCAGCCTGGGCACGCCCCGCGTCAAGTACCGCGGGTTCTTCATCAACGACGAGAACCCGGCGCTCGGCACCTGGGCGCCGGCGTACTTCGGGCCCGGCAAGGCGCCGGGCTATCCGGGCGGCTTCACCCACGAGTTCTTCGCGAAGGTCTTCGAGACCCTGCTGCGGTTGCGCGGGAACTACCTGTGGCCCGCGGTCTGGGGACGCGCGTTCGCCGAGGACGACCCGCTCAACCACGCGACGGCCAAGGAGTACGGCGTCGTCATGGGCACCTCGCACGAGGCCCCGATGATGCGCGGGATCGAGGAGTGGAACCGGCACGCGGTCGCCGCGGTCCGCGACGCGGCCGGGACCATCGTCACGCCCGGCCACGACCCGTACGGCGGCACGGGGGAGTGGAGCTTCCGCCGCAACGGCGAGGCGATCAAGGCCTACTGGGCCGACGGGATCCGCCGGATGGCCCGGGAGGACTTCGAGGGCGTCGTCACGCTCGGCATGCGCGGCAACGGCGACGTCAGCCTGCCCGACGGCGACGGCATCGAGCTGATGCGCGAGATCCTGGCCACCGAACGGGAGATCCTCGCGCGCGAGCTGAGCACGGACGTCCCGCAGGTGTGGACGCTCTACAAGGAGGTCCAGCGCTACTGGGCCCAGGGCCTGCGCCCGCCCGACGACGTCATCGTCGTGTTCACCGACGACAACTGGGGCAACATCCGCAAGCACCCGGACCTGTCCCTGCCGCCGCATCCCGGCGGGTACGGGCTCTACTACCACTTCGACTACGTCGGCGGCGGCCGCAACTACAAGTGGGTCGACACGGCCCTGATCGCGAACACGTGGGAGCAGCTGAACCAGGCCGTCTCCTACGGCAACGACCGGCTGTGGGTCGCGAACGTCGGGGACATGAAGGGCAACGAGCTGCCGCTGCAGTTCTTCCTCGACTACGCCTGGAACCCCGCGGCGCTGCCCGCTTCGCGACTGTCCACATGGGAACGTGAGTTCGCGGCGGCGAACTTCGGTGCGGCGGTGGCGTCGGACATCGCCTCGGTGCTGCACGACTACGGGCGGCTGCAGTCGCGCCGGAAGCCGGAGCTGCTGAACCGGAAGATCACGCTGCAGCCGGACGGCACGATAGTGTACGACGACCAGGCGACGCCGTTCAGCCTGGTGAACTACCGCGAGCTGGACACGGTCACCGACGAGTGGCAGGCCCTGGCCGGGCGCGCGTCGAAGATCTCCTCGCGACTGCCTGCGGCCTATCGTGATGCCTACTTCGAGCTGGTGCTGTACGAGGTCCAAGCGTCGGCGAACCTTTACGCGTTGCGGCGCGCGGAGTTCACGAACTTGCTGTACGCGGCTCAGGGCCGTGCTTCGGCGAACGGTCTCGCCGCCGTCACCGAGGCCCGGTTCGCCGACGACCTCGCGCTGGCTCAGAAGTACAACACGGGGATCGCGGGCGGCAAGTGGAAGGGCTTCCAGACCCAGCCGCACATCGACTACGGCGACGTCGCGCGGTACGGGCCGAACGCGCCGTGGCAGCAGCCGGAGAAGGACAACGTCGCGCTGCTGGACGTCATCTTCCCGGCGGTGCAACGGGTTTCCGTTCCTGAGGCCGCCGAGATGGGTGTCGCCGTCGACGGCTCGGAGCTGTGGTGGCCCGCGGCGCCGGGACGTCCGGTGCTGCCGGAGTTCAGCCCGTTCCAGACTGCGCCGGCGCAGTACGTCGACGTGTTCAACCGGGGGCGGACGCCGTTCCGCTGCACCGTCACGGCCGGGGCGCCGTGGGTACGGGTCGAGCCGCGCGGCGGCCGGGTGGACGAGGAGCTGCGGATGACGGTGCGGATCGACTGGGCCCAGGCGCCGAAGGGCACCACGACCGTCCCGATCACCATCGCGGGCGCGGGCCGGTCGGTGGTGGTGGACGCGGTCGTGCGTTCCGTGGACCTGCCGCCTTTCTGGCGGCGCGGGTTCGTCGAAGCCGGGGGCTACGTCTCGATGGAGGCCGAGCACGGCGACGCCGTACCCGCGGCGGGCGTGTCGTGGCGGCCGGTCCCGGACCTCGGCATGACCCCGTTCCCGGTGACGGCCGCGAGCCGGGTCGCGGGAACGGGCCCGCGCCTGGAGTACCGGATGACCCTGTTCACGGCCGGCCCGGTGACGGTCTGGGCGTACCTGTCCCCGCGCAGCAACGTCCTGCAGGGCGACGGCCTGCGCTACGCGATCTCACTGGACGACGCTTCTCCGCAGGTAGTCAACATCACCCGAGCGACCGGCGCGGACGACATGACCATGAACCGCCAGTGGGAGCGGACGACATCGGACAACGTGAACCTGACCTCGACGCGCCACGTGGTCGCCTCGGCGGGCCCGCACGTGCTGAAGGTCTGGATGATCGACCCGGCGGTGGTGGTCCAGAAGCTGGTGGTCGACACCGGTGGGCTGCGGCCGAGTTACCTGGGACCGCCGGAGAGCAAGCGGCTGTCGTCGTGAGCATCCGCCGGTCCGGAGTCGTGAGTGTTGGGGCGGGTTTTAACCCGTCTAGACACTCACGACCTGGGCACGCGCGTCGTCTGGTGGTCGCCCCTGTCGGGATGGGTGATCGCGGTGGCCGGGATTCGCGGGGCGGCCGGCGAATCCGGGAGGGCGGGCTGCTGGAAGGCGTGTCGTGGACGCGGTGTCTGGTGAATCGGGGTGGTGGGCCGCCGGAAGGCGTGTCGCGGGCGGGGTGCCGGACGAATCCGGGTGGTGGGTCGCTGGAAGGCGTGTTGCGTGCGGGGTGCCTGGTGAATCCGCGTGGTGGGCTGCTGGAAGGCGTGTCGCGCAGGGGCCCGGTGCATCTGGGCGGCGGGTCGTTGGAAGGCGTGTCGCGGGCAGGTGCCTGGCGGATTCGGGTGGTGGGCTGCGGGAACGCGTGTCGCGCGTGGGGTGTCTGGCGAGCCTGGGTGGCGGGTCGCCGGAAGGCGTGTCGTGCGCGGGGTGCCCGGTGCATCTGGGTGGTGGCTCGCTGGAATGCGTGTCGCGTGCGGGGTGTCCGGCGAGTCCGGGTGGTGGGTTGCCGCAAGGCGTGTCGCGTGCGGGGTGTCTGGCGAATCCGGGTGGCGGGCTGCGGGAAAGGGTGTCGTGCGCAGGGTGCCCGGTGAATCCGGGTGGCGGGTCGCCGGAATGGGTGTTTGGTGCGGGGTGTCTGGTGAGTCCGGGTGGCGGGTTGCCGGAAGACGTGTCGTGCGTGGGGTGCCTGGCGGACCCAGGCGGCGGGCCGAAAGGCCTGTCGCGCGGGGCGATGGCCACCGAGGCGCTACCTCGGTGCCGGGATCACGCTGTCCGCCGGAGCCGCTGTGCTGTGGCGGACCACCAGGCTCGTCGCCAGTTCCAGTCGCCGGGCGTCCGGGGCCAGTCCCCGGGCCAGCGCAATCGCCAACCGAGCCCCGGCCGCCGCCATCTCCTGCAGGGGCTGGCGGATCGTCGTCAGCTCGGGCGTCAGCCAACGAGCCACCGGCAGGTCGTCGAAGCCGACCACGCTCAGGTCGCCCGGGATCTTCAGGCCTGCGTCGCGGGCTGCCTCGTACACGCCCAGGGCCTGCAGGTCGCTGCCGGCGAAGACGGCCGTCGGGCGGTCGGGGAGGGTGAGCAGTGATGCCAGCTCGCGGTAGCCCGAGCGGACGTGGAAGTCGCCGCGGCGGACCAGGGCCGGGTCGAACGCCAGGCCCGCCGTCTCCAGCGCCGTGCGGTAGCCGTCGATGCGGGCCCGGCTGCACAGCACGCCGTCCGGGCCGCCGATCATCGCGATCCGCCGGTGGCCCAGCTCCACCAGGTGGCGGGTGGCCGTCAGCCCGCCCTGCCAGTTCGTGGCCCCGATCGAGGGCGTCTCCGGGCCGGGCGCGCCGGCGGGGTCGACGATCACCAGCGGGATGTCCCGCGCGCGCAGCTTCGCCAGCTGCCCGCTCGTGAAGTCGGAACACACCGAAACGATGCCGACCGGCCGCCGGGCGAGCACGCTTTCCAGCCAGCTCTGCCCCGGCGTGTGCCGCCCCGACGATTCCGCCAGCACGACCGCCATTCCGTTTTCGCGGGCGACGTACTCGACCCCGCGGATGATTTCCAGTGCCCAGGTGCTTTCGAGTTCGTGGAACATCAGTTCCAGGAGCCGGGAACGGCGGGAGCGTTCGTCCGCGCGGCGCCGGTAACCGTATTTCCCGATGACCGCTTCGACGCGGGCACGGGTGCTTTCGGCGACGTCCGGACGCCCGTTCAGCACCTTCGAAACGGTCGGCACGGAAACGCCGGTCTCGGCGGCGATCCGGGCGATGGTGACCCGCGACGCTGCGGGTTCGAGATCGTCGGATTTCACTGGCATGACCGGGATTCTAGGTCATCCGGCGCGGAATGGACACGTTCGAAACTTTCGATCATTGCTCCGACAGGTACCTTGACCGCCGTCGACGGCGGCTTCTATCGTCGAAAACCGTCCCCCATTCCCCGAGGAGTCACGAGATGGTGCACGCAATTCCGGTCAAACGCGCCCTGGTCGCGATGGTGGCGCTCGCGGGCGTCGCCGTCTGGCAGGCTCCCGCGGCTTCCGCGTCGGTTCCGTTGAAGGACATCACGCACCGCTACGTCGGCAGTGCGGTGGCCGCGTCGTATCTCGCTTCCGAGCCCGATTATCGCGCGGTGCTCACCCGGGAATTCGACAACGTGACGCCGGAGAACGAGATGAAATGGGGCACGATCGAGGCGGTGCGCGGGCAGTACGACTGGTCCGGCGCGGACGCGATCGTGCGGTACGCGCAGGCACACCACAAGACCGTCCGCGGCCACACGCTCGTGTGGCACTCGCAGCTCCCGGACTGGGTCGCCGCCCTGCCGGCCGGCGAACTGCGCCGCGTCCTGCGCGACCACATCACCACGGAGGTCAAGCGGTACAAGGGAAAGATCCGCGCCTGGGACGTCGTCAACGAGATCTTCAACGAGGACGGCACGCGCCGGGACACCGTCTTCCAGCAGAAGCTCGGCGACGGCTTCGTCGCCGACGTCTTCCGCTGGGCGCACGCGGCCGACCCGTCCGCGACGCTCTACATCAACGACTACAACATCGAAGGCAAGAACCCGAAGAGCGACGCCGTCTACGACCTCGTGAAGACGCTCCGGCGGCAGGGCGTCCCGATCGGCGGCGTCGGCGTCCAGGCGCACCTGTCGATCCAGTACGGCTTCCCGGAGGGCTACCAGGCCAACCTCAAGCGGCTCACGTCGCTCGGCGTCGACGTCGCGGTCACCGAGGCCGACGTCCGGATCCCGACCCCGCCCGACGCGGCGAAGCTCGACACCCAGGCGAGCTACTTCGACCAGCTGTGGGACGGCTGCCAGGCGGTCCGCAAGTGCGTCGAGTTCACGGCGTGGGGCTTCACCGACCGGCACTCGTGGGTCCCGGACGTCTTCCCGGGCGAGGGCGCGGCCTGCCTGTTCGACGCCGATCTGAAGCCCAAGCCGGCCTACACCCGGATCAACCCGTGACGGCGGCCGCGCGCAGGCCGCGGGCGGCGAGCGCGGCCAGGATGCGGGGGACGGCGGCGACGGTCGACGCGTAACCGCCGTCGTGCATCAGGATCACCCCGCCCGGCTCGACGACGGCCGAGGCTTCGACGATCTCGCCGGTCGAAGCCCCGGCCCAGTCGCGGGTGTCGACCGTCCAGAGGATCTCGGCGAGCCCGTGCCCGGCGATCGTCGCCGCCACCGCGGCGTCGGTGTCGCCGTACGGCGGGCGGAACAGCGCAGGCCGGGTTCCCGTGATCCCGGTCAGCAGGTCCTGCGTGCGCGCCACCTCGAGCTCCCGCTCCGGGGGAGACAGCGCGGGCAGCCGCGGGTGCGTCCAGCTGTGGTTGCCGATGGTGTGCCCGGCCGCGGCGATGGCGCGGACGAGGTCCGGGTGGTCGGCGGCATTCGACCCCTGGAGGAAGAACGTCGCGGGCGCGTCGCCGAGGGCGGCGAGCAGCGCCGGCGTCGTCTCCGGGTGGGGGCCGTCGTCGAAGGTCAGGGCAACCGGGTCCATCCGTCCACGGTCACCCCGACCGCGACGGACGGCAAGGAGTTTCGGCGGGCTTTCAGCGCGCCATGGCGGCGAGGCGCTTGGCCGTCGGCCAGCGGACCTGCCAGGCCCAGCCGAGCTTCTCGAACGCCCAGATCACCCGGGCGGAGATGTCGATCTGGCCGCGCTGCACGCCGTGGCGGGCCGACGTCGGGTCCGCGTGGTGGGAGTTGTGCCAGGACTCGCCCATCGAGAGGATCGCCAGCGGCCAGAAGTTGGCCGAGCGGTCGCGGCTCGCGAAGGGCCGCTCGCCGATCATGTGGCAGATCGAGTTCACCGACCACGTCACGTGGTGTTGGAAGGAGATCCGGGCCAGCCCGGCCCACAGGAACGCGGTCAGCGCGCCCCACCACGACAGCGTGATCAGGCCGCCGAGCAGCGCCGGGAGCAGCAGGCTCGTCACCACCCACACCGGGAACAGCCGGTCGACCAGGGTGATGTCGCGGTCGGCGGCCAGGTCGGGGGCGAACCGGGCGACGTTGGTCTTGTCGCGGCCGAAGAGCCAGCCCATGTGCGCGTGCCAGAAGCCGCGGGCCAGCGCCACCGGGGACGTGCCGAACAGCCACGGGGAGTGCGGGTCGCCCTCGCGGTCGGAGAACGCGTGGTGACGGCGGTGGTCGGCGACCCAGGTGAGCACCGGGCCCTGGGCGGCGAGGCCGCCGGCGATGGCGAGCGCGATGCGCAGTGCCCGCTTCGCCCGGAACGCGCCGTGGGTGAAGTACCGGTGGTAGCCGACCGTGATCCCGAGCGTCGAGACGACGAAGAAGCCGCCGCCGATGGTCAGGTCCAGCCAGCTGACGCCCCAGCCCCAGAACACCGGGATCGCCGCGGCGAGCGCGAGGAAGGGGACCAGCAGGAACGTGCGGATCGTGATCAGTTCGGGGATGGTCTGCTTGCCGGAGAGGACGGGCTTCGGCGCAGGCCGGGATTTCACCGAGGTGGGTGAGGTCATGCACTACTCGTTTCGAGGTCGCCACGCGCGGAGGGGTGCCTGCGCGGGAAGCCGGGGACGCGGAACACCCGGCTCGATCTGCTGACTGCGCGCGACCCGCCGCACGGTCGCCGCTCCTGCCGGCGCCCGGCCGTCTAGGGCCGCGGGACGGGAGTGCGTCCGGCACTGCGCCGGCGTACGAGGTGCTCCCGTGTTGTCGAGGCTACCCGAGCCGCGTGTGAACCCGCTGTGTGGCGAACGAGCGCCCGCCAGCTATCGCACGCGACCCAGGCCTGCTGGTCGTGAGTGTTTAGAAGGGTTAGAACCCTTCTAAACACTCACGACCAGCCGCGGCAGAAGGCCCAGGTCCAACCGGACGACCGAAGGAGACACCGCGGTCCTGACAGGCGTACTGCGACGAGCGCGGCACGCCCGGCCGCCGCTTCCCGACGTCCAACCGCTGAAGACCCCAGAAAAGGGGAATGCCCCCGCCCCGAGGGGGCGAGGGCATTCCATGTCGCGTGGTTCAGATGACGCTGACCCGCTGGGCCTGGGGGCCCTTCTGGCCCTGGCCGATTTCGAACTCCACACGCTGGCCCTCGTCGAGCGACTTGAAGCCGGTGCCCTGGATCTCGGAGTAGTGGACGAACACGTCCGGACCCCCGCCGTCCTGAGCGATGAAGCCGAAGCCCTTTTCACCGTTGAACCACTTGACACTGCCCTGAGCCATACCCATACCTACTCTTCATAGTGAGCCTGGCCGCCCCGTTCGGACGCCCGGTCTCGGTGACTATCCTCGCAGAACCTCGCGCAAGAGGCACGCCCGGTCTCAAACACCCCAGTCGGGCCGCAGCGGCATGCCCATTCCACCCTGGTTGTCGGTGCGGACCCCGAGGATCTGGTGCAGTTCGATCTCCCGCCGTTCGAAGGCCAGCCGGCAGGCTGCGAGGTAGAGCGCCCAGACCCGGCTGCGCCCCGCGCCGGCCTCGCCGACGGCCTCGTCCCAGTGCTCGTCGAGGTTGGCGCACCAGCCGGCCAGGGTGGTCGCGTAGTGCTCGCGGAGGTTCTCCGAGTGCCGGACCTCGAGGCCGGCGTCGTGCATGGCCGTCATCAGCTCACCGGGGGCCTCCAGCTCGCCGTCCGGGAAGACGTACCGGTCGATGAACCCGCGGGAGCGGTGCGCGACGCTCGAGTCCGGGTTGGTGATGCAGTGGTTGAGCAGCCGCCCGTGCGGCTTGAGCTTGGCCGCCAGGAAGCGGAAGTACCCCGGCACGTTGCGGGCGCCGATGTGCTCGGTCAGCCCGATCGACGAGATCGCGTCGAAGTCCGTTTCGGTGACGTCCCGGTAGTCGAGGTGCCGGATCTCGGCGCGGTCGGCCAGGCCGAGGGCGACGATGTTCTTCTGCGCCCACTGCGCCTGTTCACGCGAAAGTGTGACGCCGAGGGCCTCGACGCCGTAGTGGCGGACGGCGTGCGCGACCATCCCGCCCCAGCCGCAGCCGACGTCGAGCAGCCGCATCCCCGGCTTGAGGCCGAGCTTGCGGCAGACCAGGTCGAACTTGTGCTCCTGGGCCTGCTCGAGGGTGGCGCCGTCGTCGGGGAACACGGCGCAGGTGTAGGCCATCGACGGGCCGAGGACCAGCTCGTAGAACCGGTTGGACACGTCGTAGTGGTTCGAGATGGCGCTGCTGTCGCGCTCCTTGGAGTGCCGGAGGCCGGACAGGCTCCGCTTGAACCGGTTCGGCAGCTCTTCGGCGGGCGGCTGGACGCGGCGCAGGTGGGCGGGCCCGAGCTTGCGCAGCATCCAGACGCGGTCGGCCGGGGTCAGCTGGTCGACCTGGGCGGCGAGCGCGTGCAACGCCGTGTAGAGGTCGCCGGTGACCTCGATCGCCCCGGCGACGTAGGCGCGGGCCAGGCCGAGGTCGCCCGGGGACGACATCAGGTAGTCCAGCGCGAGCGGCGACCGGACCTCGATGGCGACCGGCGCGTCGGCCGGGCCGGTGCCGCTGCCGTCGTAGGCGGTGATGGAGACGGTGGAGCTCGGGCCGAGCAGGCGCTCGAAGACTTCGCCGACCGGGATGCTTGCCTTGGTCACTTTTGTTCCTTTCACGGCGTTCACCGGCGCCGGACGCACTTTTCGTAGAGGCCGAGCAGCCGGGCGGCCGGGTCGTAGGCCCGCTTGAGCTCCCCGTAGGCGTCACCGTTGTAGAGGCGCCAGAACTCGTCCTCGGAGTAGAAGCTGTCCGAGTAGAGCGATTTGTGCCCGCCGAGGCGGGTGACCTCGGCTTCGATCATCCGGTTGTGGACGCCGTCGCGTTCACCGGGGTCCAGCGGCACCGCCGACCAGAACCCGAAGTTGACGTACAGCTCGTCAGGGTCCAGTTCGTACAGCGGCCAGCGCACCCCGCCGGGCCGCTGGCGCAGCGGGCAGATCCACACCGGGCTGATCGGGATCTCGCGCTCGAAGAACTCGAGGAACTCCGCGGCCCGGGCCAGCGGCACCTCGATGTCCTGCACGATCGTCTCCTCGGGCGGCATCCGCCGGAGCTTGAGGAGCTTGGCGGCGATCCCGAAGCGGCGGTCGAGCGCGACGAGCTTCCAGTACACCGAGGACCGCAGGAGCCGGCGGCCCATCAGCAGCCGCGGCAGCCGCGACTGGACGCCGAAGGCGCGCGAGCACCAGAACCAGTCGGTGTCCCAGCGCCACAGGTAGTCGCGGACGGTGAGGTGGTCGGTCTCGCGGCGCTGGATCGAGCGGTAGTAGATGTCCAGCCAGGTGTAGTCGCTGGTTTCGGGAGCGCTGTCGGTGAAGGTGCCCAGCGTCACGTACAGCTCGTCCGGGCCGAACACCGTGCCGTCGACGAAGTCCACCGCTTCGCCCTCGTACACCCGATTGGTACAGACCTCGCCGAGGGCCGCGAAGTACGTCTCGCGGTCGTGGTGGCGGACGTGGCGCAGCTTCACGAACGGCTTCACCGGTTCCAGCTGGATCCGCAGCCGCAGCGCGTACCCGAGGGTGCCGTAGGAGTTGGGGAAGCCGTGGAAGAGGTCGCGGTGCTCGTTGTCCGGCGTGGCGACGACGATGCCGCCGTCACCGGTCATGATCTCCAGCTCCAGCACCGACTCGTGCGGCATGCCGCTGCGGAAGGAGCTCGACTCGATGCCGAGGCCGGTCACCGCGCCGCCCAGCGTGATGGTCTTGAGCTGCGGCACCACCAGGGGCATCAGCCCGTGCGGCAGCGTGGCGTCGACCAGCTGCTCGTAGGTGACCATCCCTTCGACGTCGGCGGTCAGCGTCTCCGGGTCGACGCGCAGCACGTGGGTGAAACCCGAGACGTCCAGACCAGGGTGCTGGGCCGAGGCCCGGGACCGGAAGAGGTTCGACGTCCGCTTCGCCAGCCGGACCGTGGCTTCACCGGCCACCGCGGCCAGCTGGCGCCGGAGGTCGTCGACGCGGGTTTCGTGTTCGGGGAAGGCCGGGCCCGGGCGGGCCTGGGGCGCACCGGCCTGATCGATCGTCACCCCCCGATCCTGCCTCACGGGGGAAGGGGGCGCACCGTGCCTGTCTCATCGCTGTCCCGTCGGCCGGAACCGGTGCCTCATCGCGCGGTTGATCCATCCGGGCGCGGGGTATCCGCGATCGGGCGGCGGAAGATCCCGCGGCCGATGGGGAAAGCGAGGCGGCGTTGAGCATTCAGATCGATTTCGGGCGCGACACGGAGTTCTCGTTCGAGCGGCGACTGCGCGGATACCTGGGTGCGGTCGCCCGGGCCGTGGGGGTCGGGCCGGAGTCCTGCACGATCGACCTCGACACCCCGGTGTCGGCCTACGTGGCTTTGGACTGGCGCCTGGGCCGGTTCCCCGGCCACGATCTCGCCCTCGTCTGGGACGAGGCGCACGGCTGGGCGGCGGCGCTGGAGGACACCGGCCGGGAAGCCGTCGTCCTCGCCTACCTCGGGGGAGAGGTGCTCCCGGAACCGCGTGCGGTGGTGCGGTTCCTCGCCGCGGTCCGCGCCGGCGACCCGGAAGCCGGGACGCTCGAAGCGCCCGTGCTGCGCGAAGCAGGTCGTCACGAGGAACTGCTCGGCGCGCTCTCGGCCGGCTGACTTCGCCGACCACCCGATGTGCGCCGTGACCTGCACGGACGGCATGCGCGTCGCCGGGGAACGAGCCTAAGCCGTCAGTGCTCGCGGAACAGCTGGGCCGGGACGAGAGCCCACACGGTCTTGCCCGGCTCGGTCGCGCGCACGCCCCAGCCCAGGGACAGCTGGTCGACCAGCTTCAGGCCGTGACCACCGCCCGCCGCGACGCGCTCGACCGACGGCTCTTCGTCGGACACCTCGACCAAGAGTCCGCGCAGCTCGCGCGTCACCTTGAGCCGTGCCGGGTGCGCGGTGTGGTCGTAGGCGTTGCCCACCAGTTCGTCCACGACGAGCAGCACCGCGCCGAGCGGCTCCTCCTTGGTGCGGCCGAAGCCGAGGCAGCCGGCGACGGTCGACCGGATGCGGCGCAGCGACGGCCGCGTCGTCAGGTCGACGGTCAGCTCGGCGGCCGTGGCGACCCGCAGGCTGAGCCGCTCCACGACCAGGTCCCAGCCCGGGGGAAGTGTCTCGCCGTTCATCGCTCGCTCCCTCGCACCGGACGCACCCACGAGGGGTTCGGCGCCGCCCGCCGCGCGGATGGCTGGAAGACTGCGTTCGTGGGGAACTTGAGCGCCGAAGCGATCGTCGACCGGATCCTGCCCCGCGAGCCGCGGGTTTCCCCCGACGGCCGCTGGGTCGCCTACCTGGCCACGACCCGGGGCCACGCGGCCGGTGAGCTGTGGCTCGTCCCCGCCCACGGCAGCGGGCCACCGCGCAAGCTCGCCGGCACCGCCGAAGCACCGCGATGGGCGCCGGACTCCGGCTCGGTCTTCTTCCTCGCGGACGCCCGGCCGCACCGGATCGCGCTCACCGGTGACGCCGAACGCCTGGCGGACCGGGCCGTCACCGCCTGCGTCCCGCTGCCCGGCGACCTCGCCGTCCTGATCGGGCCCGGCGAAGAGCCGCCCGGGGACCCGTACCTGCGCGCGCCGGAACCGCCCGACCGGCTGTGGCTGCTCGACCTGACCACCGGCGAGGTCCGTCCGCACGGCGACCTCGGTGACCGGCACGTCGTCGAGGCCGCCGCCCACCCCGGCGCCGGCCCGCTCGCCGTCCTGACCTGGCCGGTCGCCGACCCGTGTCCTGGCATGCTCGAACCGCGGCTCCACCTGGTCGGCGGCCGCGACCTCCCCGCCCCGGCCGTCGAGGCGTCCGCGCTCACCTGGTGGGGTGACCGCCTCCTCTACCGCGGCCGGACCCCGCCCGGACTCGTCGGCGGCGACGCGATCTTCGACGCCGAGGACGGCACCAACCTCACCGAGGGGATGAGCGTCTGCCCGGTGGACCTCGTCCAGGTCGACGACGGGCCGCCGCTCGCGTTGTTCGCCGAAGGTCTCGACACCACGATCCGGCGGCTCGACCCGGCCACCCGCCGGTTCACCGAGATCGCCCGCGCGCCGGGTTCCCTCGAGTTCCTGAGCCACGGCGGCGGTGTCGTGGCCGTGGTCGCGAGCACCGCGACCGAGCCCGACGACGTCCACACCGGACCTCCGGGCGGCCCGCTGACCCGGCTCACCGACGTCAGCCCGGAGCTGCGCGCCCGGACCTGGGGCCCGCAGGAGCGCCTGTCCCACCGCGCCGCCGACGGCCTGGAGCTGGACGGCCTCCTCGTCCTCCCGCCCGGCACCACCCGCCAGGACGGCCCGTTTCCGCTGGTCACGCTCGTGCACGGTGGCCCCTACGACCGCTGGTCCGACCGCTTCGTCGTCGGCTGGCACCGGCAGGCGCGGTGGCTGGCCGAAGACGGGTTCGCCGTCTTCCTGCCCAACCCGCGCGGCAGCCAGGGCCACGGCCACGCGTTCGCCGTATCCGTCGCCGGAGAGGTCGGCGGTGCCGAGTGGACGGACATCCTCACCGGCATCGACCTGCTGATCGACGCCGGTGTCGCCGATCCGGACCGGCTCGGCATCGGCGGCGGCAGCCACGGCGGGTTCCTCGCCGCCTGGGCGGCCGCGCGCAGTGACCGCTTCGCCGCGGCGTACGTCAACGCGGGCATCAGCGACTGGGGCATGCTGGCCGCCACCGGCGAGCAAGGCCCGCCGTTCGAGGCGGCGCTGGGCGGCAGCATCGGCTGGGAGGGCCCGGGCCCGCACCGCCACGACCGGAACAGCCCGATCTCCTACGCCGCCGACATCCGGACGCCGATCCTGCTGGTGCACGGCGAGGACGACACGAACGTGCCGCTCTCGCAGGCCGAGTTCCTCCACCGCGCGCTGCGCCACTTCGGCGTCGAGCACGAGTTCGCCGTCTACCCCGGGGAGAACCACTCGCTGCGCGGCCGCGAGCACCAGCTCGATTTCCTGCACCGCACCCGCGAGTGGTACACCCGGTGGCTCAAACCTGCTCGCCCAGCTTGAACTCCGTGTCGTCCGAGGCGTACGAGAAGCCGTCGGCGCCGATGGTGACGTCGGCTTCGCGAGCCTCGGCCCGGGCGGTCAGCGGCTGCGGCTTCCCGTCGAGGTCCAGCACCGCGGACGCGTCGGCGTACCAGCTCGGCACCACCGGGTTGCCCCACCAGTCGCGGCGCTGGTTGTCGTGCACGTCCCAGGTGATCACCGGGTTGTCCGGGTCGCCGGTGTAGTAGTCGTGGGTGTAGATCTCGATCCGGTGCCCGTCGGGGTCGCGGAGGTAGAGGTAGAACGCGTTCGAGACGCCGTGGCGGCCCGGCCCGCGTTCGATCGTGCCGGATTTCCGCAGCGCGCCCAGGTGGTCGCAGAGGTGCAGGATCTGCGTGCGCTCGTGGCTCGCGAACGCGATGTGGTGCAGCCGCGGGCCGTCGCCGCCGGTGAGGGCGACGTCGTGCACCGTCGGCTTGCGGAACATCCAGGCCGCGTAGACCGTGCCCTCGTCGTCCTGGATGTCCTCCGACACGCGGAAACCCAGGCCCTCGTAGTACTTCCGGGCGGCCGGGACGTCCGGGGTGTCGAGGTTGAAGTGGTCCAGCCGCGAGAGCGCGCCGGCGCCGTGGACGTCGTAGCGCTGGGTGAACCGCTCGACGTGCTCGGCCTCGCAGAAGAACTCCACCGGGAAGCCGAGCGGGTCTTCGACGCGGACCGCCTCGCCGAGGCCGCGGGTCGCGCCCGCCGCGCGACGCTCGACCCGGCAGCCGAGGGTGCGGTAGTACGCCTCGGCGAGGTCGAGGTCGGCCGCGCTCCGGACGCGGTAGCCGAGCACGGCGAGGGCGGGTGCCGAACCCTTCCATAGCACCAGCGAGTGGTGCAGGTACTCCTCGAACGCCCGCAGGTACAGCGCGTCTTCGTCCTCATGGGACACCACGAGGCCGAGCACGCCGACGTAGAAGGCGCGGGACGCGGCCAGGTCCGTGACGACCAGTTCGGCGTACGCGCAGCGGAGGACGTCCGGCGGGGCGGCGGTCATGACTGGCCCTTCCGGACGCTGCCGAAGCGAGGCGGGTGCACAGGCCCGAGCGAGACGTGGATCGCCTGCTGGTGCGTGTAGAAGTCGAGGGAGCGGTGGCCGCCCTCCTGGCCGAGCCCGGACGCCTTGACCCCGCCGAACGGCGTGCGCAGGTCGCGGACGTTGTGCGAGTTCAGCCAGACCATCCCGGCCTCGACCGACTGCGCGAAGGTGTGCGCGCGCTCCAGGTTCGACGTCCACAGGTAGGCGGCGAGGCCGTACTTGACGCTGTTGGCCAGCGCCAGGGCTTCCGCTTCGGTGTCGAACGGCGTCAGCGCGACGACCGGGCCGAAGATCTCCTCCTGGAAGATCCGGGCGTCCGGCGCGACGTCGGCGAACACGGTCGGCGCGACGTAGTTGCCACCATCCACACCGGACGGACGCCCGCCGCCGGCGAGCAGGCGCCCTTCGGACTTGCCCAGCTCGACGTAGCGCATGACCTTGGCGTGGTGCTCGGGGTGCACCAGCGCGCCGACCTCGGTGGCCGGGTCGTGCGGGTCGCCGACGACGATCGTGCGCGCCCGCTCGGCGTACCGCTCGCAGAACTCGGCGTAGATCGGGCGCTCGACGAGGATCCGGCTGCCCGCGGTGCAGCGTTCGCCGTTGAGGGAGAACACCCCGAACAACGTCGAGTCGAGCGCGGCGTCCAGGTCGGCGTCGGCGAAGACGATCGCCGGGGACTTGCCGCCCAGCTCCATCGACATGCCCTTGAGCCCGGTGGCGCAGTTGCGGAAGATCGTCTGGCCGGTCGTCGACTCGCCGGTGAACGAGATCAGTGGGACGTCCGGGTGCTTGACGAGCGCGTCGCCCGCTTCCTCGCCGAAGCCGTTGACCAGGTTGAACACGCCTTCCGGCAAGCCCGCGCCGGCGAAGATCTCCGCCCAGAGGCTCGCCGACAGCGGCGTGAACTCGGCCGGCTTCAGCACCACCGTGCAGCCGGCCGCCAGCGCGGGCGCGAGCTTCCAGCTCTCCAGCATGAACGGCGTGTTCCACGGCGTGATGAGCCCGGCGACCCCGACGGGCTTGCGGTGCACGTAGTTCAGCTGCCGCCCCGGCACCTGGTAGGCGTCGTCGGCCTGCGCGACCACGAGGTCGGCGAAGAACCGGAAGTTCTCGGCCGCGCGCTGCGCCTGGCCCAGCGCCTGGGTGATCGGCAGGCCGGTGTCGAACGTCTCCAGCTCGGCCAGCCGCGCGTCCTGGGCCTCGACGGCGTCGGCGATCTGGTTCAGCACCCTGGCCCGCGCCCGCGGCACCAGCCGTGGCCAGGGGCCGTCGACGAACGCCTTCCGCGCCGCGGCGACGGCCCGGTCGACGTCCTCGGCTTGGCCCGCGGCCGCGGTCACGTACGGGGTGTTCGACACGGGATCGAGCACGTCGAAGGTCTTGCCCGAGACGCTGTCGACGAGCTGCCCGCCGACGTAGTGCTTCAGCGCGTCCGGCAGCCCTTCCGGGACATGGTGCGTCATGCTTTCCCCTCCATGGTGAAGCCTTCGGTCGGCGAGAGGTACTTCGCGCCTTCGGCCATGAAGTCCTTGATGCGGGCCAGCCCGGCTTCGGACGGCGGGAGCAGCGGCGGCCGGACGTGCCCGGACCCGATCAGCCCGCGGTGTTCGAGGACCCACTTGCCGGGCGCCGGGTTGGTCTCGACGAACAGCAGGTCGACCAGCGGGTGCAGGCCGTAGTGGAGCTCCCGCGCGCGTTCGTGGTCGCCGTCCTGCCAGGCCTCGTACATCTCGGCGCAGGCGGCGGGTGCGATGTTGGCCGTCGCGCTGACGAACCCCGCGCCGCCGAGTGCCAGCAGCGGCAGGCCGAGCAGCTCGATCCCGGACCAGACGACCAGCTCGCGCCCGCACAGGTGCAGCACCCGCGAAAAGTGCTCGAAGTCCTTGGTCGTCTCCTTGATCCCGACGAAGTTGTCACACGAGCGGAACAACCGCGCGACGGTCTCCGGCGCGAGGTCCACGGCGGTCCGGCTCGGCACGTTGTAGGCGACGATCGGCAGGTCGGGGACCTCGTTGGCGACCGTGCGGTACCAGACGAACAGCGCGTCCTGGGTCGGGCGCGCGTAGTAGGGCGTGATGACGAGCGCCGCGTCGATCCCGGCGTCGCGCGCGGCGACCGTCAGCTCCAGGGTCTCGTCCAGCTTCGCGGATCCGGTGCCCGGGACGAACGGGACACGGTCGTCGACGACGGCGGCGACCGTGCGGATCGCCTCGGCGCGTTCGGCGACCGTCTGGGAGCCGGGCTCGCCGGTGGAGCCGCCGACCGAGATGCCGTGGGTGCCGGACGCGAGCTGCCAGCGCACCAGGTTGGCGAGGCCGTCGTGGTCCACCGCGCCGTCGGCGGTGAAGGGCGTCATCAGCGGCGCGATCGACCCGCGGATCGCCTGGGGGTCGGAGCGGAATCGCATGGGGTTCCTTCCTGGTCAGGGGCGGCCTTGCGCGAGCCACGCGGCGTACTTCCCGCGCCAGTGCTCGTCCATCGGGTAGAGCCCTTCGACGCGCTCACCGGCGGCGACCTGCTCGGCGATGAACGTCTCCTGCCGCTCCTGCTCGATCGCCGCGTCGACGACCTCCTCGACCAGGTGCGGCGGGATGACGAGCACGCCGTCGCCGTCTCCCGCGATGACGTCGCCGGGGCAGACGGCCGCGCCACCGCAGGCGATCGCGACGTCGGCCTCCCACGGCACGTGCCGCCGTCCGAGCACCGCCGGATGCGGCCCGGCGTGGTAGGTGGGAATGTCCAAAGCGGACACCGCCGCCAGGTCCCGGACCCCGCCGTCGGTGACGATCCCGGCCGCGCCGTTGACCTGCGCGCGCAGCGCCAGGATGTCGCCGACGGTGCCGGTGCCGCGTTCCCCGCGGGCCTCCATGACCAGGACGTCGCCGGGGCCGAGGGCGTCGATCGCGCGTTTCTGCGCGTTGTAGCCGCCGCCGTGCGCGCGGAACAGGTCTTCGCGGTACGGCAGGTACCGCAGGGTCCGCGCGCGGCCGGTCAGCCGGGTGCCCGGGCGCGTCGACGTGAGGCCCTCGATGAAGACGTCGTGGTATCCGTGCTTGCGCAGCTGGACGGAAAGTGTTGCGGTGCCGACGGATTCGATCCGCTCCCGCAGTTCCGGGCTCAGCGTGAAGGCCGGTCCGGACGTCCCGTAGGCGTCCGCGCGCTGCTCCTCGCCGGTCCGGGGGAGCGCGCCGAACGGTCCGAAGGGGACGGTCCCTTCGGCGATCGGGGTGACCAGACGGCCGGTGCTGTGCCCGCCGGCACTGACTTCGACCTCGACGACGTCGCCGGGCCCGGCGACCGACGCGCCCGCGGGTGTCCCGGTGAGCAGGACGTCCCCGGGTTCGAGGGTGATCAGCTGCGAGAGGTCGGCGACCAGCCGCCCGAAGCCGAACAGCAGGCCGGCGGTGGTGTCGTCCTGGACGAGGGCGCCGTTGAGCCAGGTCCGCAGCCGCAGCGCGGCCGGGTCGACGTCCGCGGCGGGCAGGACGGCCGGGCCGAGCGGGGTGAAGCCGTCACCGCCCTTCGAGCGGAGGTTGCTGCCCTTGTCGGCGTAGCGCAGGTCGTAGACGCCGAAGTCGTTGGCCGCGGTGACGCCGGAGACGTACGACCAGCCGTCCTCGGGAGCGACGCGGCGGGCGAGCCGCCCGATGACCAGCGCGATCTCGCCTTCGAAGCCGAGCAGCTCGGTGCCCGACGGCCGCTCGAGGACGTCGCCGCTCGCCGCGACGGACGTCGGCGGCTTGAGGAAGTACGACGGCTGCTCGGGGACCCGCCCGCGCTGCGCGGCGCGGGAGCGGTAGTTGAGGTGCAGCGCGATGATCTTGCCGGGCCGCGCGATGCTGGTCATATCGCAAATAATATACGATCTTCGGGGCGGGGAAACCTCCGTTCAGGGGCCCGCGGACCGGCTACTGCACGTAGTGCTCGGGCAGCACCGACCAAACGTCGGGTCGGTCCCAATGCGCTACTCGTGATCGTTCGCCGCGTCCGTAACGAACGGGACCGACAATTCCGGCGGTAGCGCGCGACCCAGCCGCCATGTGATGCTCGATGCCGGAGGGGGAGGGGAGATGGACTCGTTCGGGGCGCGGTTGCGCCGTCTTCGGCGTGCCGCGGGGCTTACCCAGGAGGCGCTCGCCGAGAAGTCGGGCCTCAGCGGGCAGGCCGTCGGCGCGCTCGAACGCGGGGATCGGCGGTTTCCGCACCGCGCCACCCTCGACCGGCTCGCCGACGCCCTCGGCCTCGCCGGCGACGACCGGGACGCCTTCGCCACCGCCGCCGCGCGGCCCACGAGTCCCAAGCCCGAACCGGGGGTCGTGCCGCGGGAGCTGCCCGGGGAGGTCGCCGCGTTCACCGGGCGGGACGCCGAGATCGAACGGGTGCTGGCCTGCTTCGAAGCGCGGCCGGCCGCCGTGGTGGCCGTTGCCGGGATGGCCGGGATCGGGAAGACGGCGCTGGCGTTGCACGCCGGGCACCGGCTCGCCCGGCGGTTTCCCGACGGCTCGCTGCACCTGGACCTGCGCGGGCACGCCGCCGACCCGCCGGATCCGCTGGACCTGCTCGACCGGCTGATCCGGGAGCTCGGCGGGGAACCGCCGACCCCGCTGTCGCTCGAGACGGCGTCGGCGCGGTTCCGGTCGCTGCTCGCCGCGAAACGTGTGCTGCTCGTGCTCGACAACGCCCGCGACGCCGCGCACGTCGCGCCGTTGCTGCCCGGGGGCGGCGGCTCGGGCGCGATCGTCACCAGCCGCGCCGCGCTGCCCGATCTGCCGCAGGCGCACCAGGTCCTGCTCGACGTCCTGCCGGAGGCGGACGCCCTGCGGTTGCTGGCGGCGGAGATCGGGGCCGAGCGGGTCGCCGCCGAACCCGCGGCCGCCCGGTCGGTCGCCCGGCTCTGCGGGTACCTGCCGCTCGCCCTGCACCTGGCCGGGGCGCGGCTCGCGACCCGCCCGAACTGGCCGGTCGCCCACCTGGCCCACCGGCTCGACGACGAACGCCGCCGGCTCGACGAGACCGGCGTCCGGACCAGCTTCGAGCTCGCGTTCGGCCGCCTGGCGGCCGGGGATCCGGCCGCGGCCCGCGCGTACCCGCTGCTGTCCCTGCTCGACGTCTCCGAGCTGTCGGTCGCGGTGGCCGGCCGGCTGCTCGACGCGCCGGAACGCGAGACCGAGGAGCTGCTGGAACGCCTGACCGACGAGCACCTGCTGACCACACCGGCGCCCGGGTGGTACCGGCTGCACGACCTGCTCCGCCTCTACGCCCGGGAACACGCCGAGCGGCTGACCGCGGCCGAGCGGGCCGCCGCAATCACCCGGGTCGTCGAGCTGTGCGCGGCGATGGCGTGGCGGAGCATGGCGCTGGTCTCGGCGGCTTCGCACCGCCACGACTGGGCGGCCGGGCGCTGGGCCGGCGGGGAGGTCCCGGCCACCGTCGACGAGGTCTTCGGCTGGCTCGACGCGCACCAGCCGCACCTGGTCACCGTCGTGCGCCAGGCCGCCGCCACCCCGGGGGTGCCGCCCGAGGCGATCGCCGCCGTCGGGCTCGGGCTGTTCGAGTACCACCGGGCGCGGGCCCGCTGGCGCGACGCCATCCGCGTCGACGAACTGGCCCTCGACCTGGTCGACGGCGTCGACCGGGTGGCCGCGGCGACCCTGCGGGGCGACCTCGGGGTCGCCGAGGCCGAGCTGGTCCACGGCGGCGAGGCGCCCGACTTCGGGCGGTCGCACGCGCACCTGCGCCACAGCCTCGCTGACTGGGAGGCGATCGGGGACCCGCGCCAGCTCGCGGGCATCCTCAACAACCTCTGCTTCGTGTTCGGCCTCGGCGAGGACCTCGACGCGGCCATCGGGTTCGGCGAGCGCAGCCTCGCGCTCAACCGGTCGCTGGGCCTGCGTCACGTCGAGACGCTCAACCTCGTCAACCTCGGCGTGCTCTACGGCCGCCAGGGCGACCGGGAACGCGAGCTGAAGTACGCCACCGAGGCGGTGGCCGTCGCCGAGGACACCGGTGACCTGCGGGGCATGGCCTACGGCTGGATGCGGATCGGCCTGGTCCACCGCGACACCGGGCAGCACGCCGACGCCGCCGGGGAGCTGCGCCGCAGCGCCGGGCTGTGGCGCGAGGCCGGCGTCCGCCTGTACGAGGCGATGACGCTCGCCGAGCTGGGCCGCGCCCACCTCGGGGCCGGCGACCACGAGCGGGCCCGCGAGGTGCTCACCGAAGCCCTGGCGATGATGCGGGAGTACGGCGGTGAGGAGCGCGCCGCAGCGGTCCGAGCGGACCTGGAGCTGGTGCAGCGCCGATAGCGGCGGCCGGCACGGCGGTCAGGAACGGCCGCGGCCGGAGCACGGCGGCGCAGGTGACCAGGTGCGGGGTCCGCGGCGCGCACCGCACCTCGACCGTGACGCGGACGCGCTGCACGAGCAGCGGCCGCGGCGCCTCGTCCGCGCCCGCGGTCGGGGGCACGGCGGCGAGCGCGGCCGCGAGCAACGCGGCCGAAAGGAGCCTCCAGGCGGTCGTCACCGATGCCTTCCTCGTCCGGGACTGCGGCACCGCCGATCTTCGCGGCGGGCCGCCGGACGCGACAGCGACAACCTCTACGAACGACCTCTACAAATTGTCCGGGGGGCCACTTCCGGGCGTACGTCGGCGCGCCGGAGGCCGATCATCCACAGTGGATCCCACCGAAGTCCACAATGGACTGAAGACGGCGGGCACGACAACATCGGCGGCGCGGTCGTACGCGCGCCGCCCGCGTTCAGCCGAACGGGTCAACGGGGCCGGATGGCCTGCAGGGGAACGGAAAGGTTCGCGAGCACCGCCTCGACTGCGCGCACGGGTCCGGGCGCGGCTGGTTGCTCAACCGTTGCCCCTCAGCTTAAGGCACCTGCACTATGCTGGGCCATCCGGTGCGACTCCGGGCACGGCGCGCGGGGCGCCGACAACCGAGGAAACGGGTGGCGGATGGGTGGGGCAATGGTCGACGGCGTGCGCCCGGGTGCCAAAGGCGCAGTCGCAGGCGTGGGCGAGGCGGGGGAGCAGGAGCTGCGCCGGCTGCTGGCCGGCCTGACCGCGGTCCGCGACGGCGACTTCGGCATCCGGCTGCCGGGCGAGACCGACGGCCTGCTCGGCGAGATCGCCACCGTCTTCAACGGCATGGCCGACCAGCTGTCCCTGTTCACCTCCGAGGTCACCCGCGTCGCGCGCGAGGTCGGCAGCGAGGGCCAGCTCGGCGGCCAGGCGAAGGTCCCCGGCGTGTCCGGCACCTGGAAGGACCTCACCGACTCGGTCAACGCCATGGCCGGCAACCTCACCACCCAGGTCCGTGACATCGCGCAGGTCGCGACGGCCGTCGCGAAGGGCGACCTGTCGCAGAAGATCGACGTCGACGCGCGCGGCGAGATCCTGGAGCTGAAGGACACCGTCAACACGATGGTGGACCAGCTGTCGTCGTTCGCCGACGAGGTCACCCGCGTGGCGCGCGAGGTGGGCAGCGAGGGCCGGCTCGGCGGCCAGGCGCAGGTCCCCGGCGTCGGCGGCGTCTGGCGCGACCTCACCGACTCGGTGAACTTCATGGCCGGGAACCTGACCGACCAGGTCCGCAACGTCGCCCAGGTGACCACGGCGGTCGCGAAGGGCGACCTGTCGCAGAAGATCACGGTCGACGCCCGGGGCGAGATCCTCGAGCTCAAGAGCACGATCAACACGATGGTCGACCAGCTGTCGTCCTTCGCGGACGAGGTCACGCGCGTCGCCCGCGAGGTCGGTACCGAAGGCCGCCTGGGTGGTCAGGCAGACGTCAAGGGCGTCTCCGGCACCTGGCGCGACCTCACCGACTCGGTGAACTTCATGGCGGGCAACCTGACCGACCAGGTCCGCAACATCGCCCAGGTCGCGACGGCCGTCGCGAAGGGCGACCTGTCCCAGAAGATCAACGTGACCGCCCGCGGCGAGGTCCTGGAGCTCAAGGACACGCTGAACACGATGGTCGACCAGCTGTCCGCGTTCGCGGACGAGGTCACCCGCGTGGCGCGCGAGGTCGGTACCGAAGGCCGCCTCGGTGGTCAGGCGGACGTCAAGGGCGTCTCCGGCACCTGGAAGGACCTCACCGAGTCGGTCAACGTCATGGCCGACAACCTGACCGCGCAGGTCCGCTCGATCGCGCAGGTCACCACCGCGGTCGCCCGCGGTGACCTGTCCCAGAAGATCCGGGTCGACGCGCGCGGCGAGATCCTGGAGCTGAAGGACACCATCAACACGATGGTCGACCAGCTCTCGGCGTTCGCAGACGAGGTCACGCGCGTGGCGCGCGAGGTCGGCACCGAAGGCAACCTCGGCGGCCAGGCCACCGTCCGTGGCGTCTCGGGGACGTGGAAGAACCTCACCGACAACGTCAACGTGATGGCGTCCAACCTGACCGGTCAGGTGCGTTCGATCGCCCAGGTCGCGACGGCGGTCGCCCGCGGTGACCTGTCCCGCAAGATCACCGTCGAGGCCAAGGGCGAGGTCGCCGCGCTGGCCGACGTCATCAACACGATGGTCGACACGCTGTCGGCGTTCGCGGACGAGGTCACGCGTGTCGCCCGCGAGGTCGGCACCGAGGGGATGCTCGGCGGGCAGGCGCGGGTGCCGAACGTCGCGGGCACCTGGAAGGACCTCACCGACAACGTCAACTCGATGGCGAACAACCTCACCGGGCAGGTCCGCAACATCGCCCAGGTGACCACCGCCGTCGCGCAGGGCGACCTGACCCGCAAGATCGACGTCGACGCCCGCGGCGAGATCCTCGAGCTCAAGACCACGATCAACACGATGGTCGACCAGCTCTCGGCGTTCGCCGCGGAGGTCACGCGCGTCGCGCGCGAGGTCGGCAGTGAAGGCCGGCTCGGCGGGCAGGCCGAGGTCGAGGGCGTGTCGGGCACCTGGAAGCGGCTGACCGAGAACGTCAACGAGCTGGCCGGGAACCTGACCCGCCAGGTCCGCGCGATCGCCGAGGTGACCAGCGCGGTCGCCGAAGGCGACCTGACCCGCTCGATCACCGTCGACGCCTCCGGCGAGGTCGCCGAGCTGAAGGACAACATCAACTCGATGGTCGAGTCGCTGCGCGAGACCACGCGGGCGAACCAGGAGCAGGACTGGCTCAAGTCCAACCTGGCCACGATCACCGGGCTGATGCAGGGCCGCCGCGACCTCGCCGTCGTCGCGGCCGCGGTGATGGACGAGCTGGTCCCGCTGGTCAACGCCCAGTACGGCGCGTTCTACCTGGCCGACGACACCGCCGAGATCCCGGAGCTGCGCCTCGTCGGCGGGTACGGCCACCCGGACGACGGCGACGGCCCGGTGGTGCGGTTCCGGGTCGGGCAGTCCCTGGTCGGGCAGGCCGCGCGCAGCCGCCGCGCCATCGTGGTCGACGACGTCCCGCCCGGCTACGCCACGATCTCCTCCGGCCTCGGGCGCACCGCGCCGGCCAGCCTGATCGTGCTGCCGATCGTCGTCGAGGACCAGGTGCTCGGCGTGATCGAGCTGGCCTCGATGCACGGCTTCACCGCGGTGCACCGGGCCTTCCTCAACCTGCTGATGGACCAGATCGGCGTCAACGTCAACAGCATCGTCGCCAACGCCCGCACCGACGAGCTGCTCGGCGAGTCCCAGCGGCTGACCGGCGAACTGCAGGCCCGCTCGCAGGAACTGCAGGCGCGCCAGGAGGAGCTCCAGTCGTCCAACGCCGAGCTGGAGGAGAAGGCGGCGCTGCTGGTCACGCAGAACCGCGACATCGAGACGAAGAACCTGGAGATCGAGCAGGCCCGCCAGGAGCTGGAGGCCCGCGCCCAGCAGCTGACGCTCGCGTCGAAGTACAAGTCGGAGTTCCTGGCCAACATGAGCCACGAGCTGCGCACCCCGCTCAACAGCCTGCTGATCCTCGCGCAGCTGCTCGCGCAGAACCCGACCCGCAACCTCACCGCGAAGCAGGTCGAGTACGCGGGCATCATCCACTCCGCCGGGTCGGACCTGCTGCAGCTGATCAACGACATCCTCGACCTGTCCAAGGTCGAGGCCGGGAAGATGGACGTCACCCCGGAACGCGTGGCGCTGCGGCAGCTGCTGGACTACGTCGAGGCGACGTTCCGGCCGATGACCTCGCAGCGCAACCTGGACTTCCGGATCACGGTCGCGCCCGGCTCGCCCGCGGAGCTGCTCACCGACGACTCGCGGCTGCGGCAGGTGCTGCGCAACCTGCTGTCCAACGCGGTGAAGTTCACCGAGGTCGGCGTGATCGAGCTGCACATCGAGCCGGTGGAGCCCGACCGGCTGCCGCGGCCGCTGCGCGCGCACGGGCCCGCTGTGGCCTTCCGGGTCGCCGACTCCGGCATCGGCATCGCCGAGCACCAGCTGGAGTCGATCTTCGGCGCGTTCCAGCAGGCGGACGGCACGACCAGCCGCAAGTACGGCGGCACCGGGCTGGGCCTGTCGATCAGCCGCGAGATCGCCCAGCTGCTCGGCGGGTTCATCACCGCGGAGAGCACCCCCGGCGAGGGCAGCACGTTCACCTTCTCGCTGCCGGTCGCGCGCCCGGACTTCGAGACGCGCCCGGCGGACGACGCGCGGACGGCGGTGACGGCCGGGGACACCGGAGCCGGGCTGGTCGTGCCGGCCGCGCGCGCCCACCGGCGGCTGCTGGTGGTGGAGGAGCGCCAGCACGGCCTGCTGACGCTCGTCGCCGAGAGCGCCGCCGCGGACCTGGCCGACAGCCGGGACATCGGCATCTCGCCCGCCGAGGTCGAGGTCGTCACCGCCGTCGGCACCCAGGAGGCCGCGGCCGCGCTGGCCACCGACGCCTACCACTGCGTGGTGCTGGACCTGGACCTGCCGGAGCGGTCCGCGTTCGGCTTCCTCGACGCGATGCAGGGCGACGCCGCGCTGCGGCTGGTGCCGGTGCTCGCGCACAACAGCCGGCGCCTCGACGTCGAGCTGGAGCAGCTGCTGCAGTCCCGGGCGGACGTCCACTCGCTGGAGGTCCTGTCCGGCCTCGACGAGCTGCGGGAGCGGATCGCGCTGCACCTGTCGGCCGAGAAGCCGGGCGCGGTGCTGCCGCTGGTCCGCCCGGACGAGCAGGCCACCCCGGTGCGGGCGGCCGACGTCGACGCGACGCTGTCCGGGCGCACGGTGCTGATCGTCGACGACGACCCGCGCAACGTCTACGCGCTCACCGGGATCCTGGAGCTGCACGGGATGCAGGTGCTGCACGCCGAGGACGGCCGCAAGGGCGTCGAGACGGTCGCGACCCACCCCGGCATCGACCTGATCCTGATGGACGTGATGATGCCGGAGATGGACGGCTACACCGCGACCGCGAAGATCCGCGCGATGCCGGACCACGCCACGATCCCGATCGTGGCGGTGACGGCGAAGGCGATGCCGGGCGACCGGGAGAAGAGCCTCGCCTCGGGCGCCACCGACTATGTGACCAAGCCCGTGGACGCGGACGACCTGATCGCCCGCATCAAACGGCACGTGACGGCCTGATCGGGGAACCCGCTTGCCTTCCGAAGAACCGGGCGTGCCGGTGCTGGCGCCGCCCGCCGAGGTCTCGGCGAACCTCGCCCGGCTCGCCGACACCGTCGCCCGCCTGCGGGCCGAGGTCGACCACGCGCACGCCGTCGCCGACGGCCGCGCGCTGATCGAGCTGGCCAAGGGCGTGCTGATGGAACGCCTGCACTGCACGCCTTCCGACGCCGCGAAGCAGCTGGAGTCACTCGCCGAGCGGTCCAAGCTGACCCCGCTGGAGTTCGCCGCGGAGGTCGTCGGCGAGGCGGCCGAGGACCGCATCACCGACGTCGCGCAGGAGTTCCTGGCCAGCACGGAGGAGGACTCCGTCGCGGTCCGCCTACGCACCGCGGAAAGCGGGGTGCTGGCGGCGGGGGACACCCAGCGCGTCGCGGAGTCGATCCTGGAGCACGCGCTGCGCCCGCTCGGCGCGACCGCCGTCGCGGTGTGGCTCGCCGGGCCCGACGGGTCGCTGACCCTGGCCGGCTCGGCCGGGTTCTCGGCCGAGGAAGCCGCCCGCTGGCGCTACGTCCCGCCCGGCGTCGCGACGCCGGCGCGCAGCGCGCTGATCGACCGCGACACGCTGTGGTCGACCACGCTCGCGTCGTCCGGGCTGCCCTCGATCGGGCAGCACACCCTGGCCGGCGGTGGCCGGGTGGCGGTGCCGACCGGCACCGGCGGGCGGATCATCGGCGTCGTCGAGATGTGCTGGCCCGAGCCGCTGCCCGCCGAGCCCGGCCGCGAACGACGTCAACTGGAAGCGCTGGCCGAGCTCTGCGCGCACACCCTCGACACCTGGGACGGCGTCGTCGCGCCACTGGCCGCGGGCTCGGGGGACTTTCTCGGCGAGCTGGTGGACTTCGTCGACGGGCTGCACGACCCGGCCGTGCTGCTGTCCCCGTGCATCGAGGGCGGCGACCGGCTCAGCGACTTCCGGATCCACCACGCGAACGTCCGGTTCGCCGATCCGGGCGGGCGGCCGCGCAGCCTGCTCGTCGGGACCCGGCTGCTGGAGGCCTACCCGCTCGCCGCGGAGGAGAGCGGCCTGCTGGACAAGATCCAGCGCGTGTACGCCACCGGCGAGCCGTTCCGCGCCGACAGCATGGCCGTCACCACGCTGGTCGACCAGGTGCCGCTGACCGTGCTCACCGACGTCAGCATCACGCGCTTCGCCGGGAACGTGCTGCTCATCCTGCGGATCCAGGACGACGCCGCGAAGCTCGCCGTGCTGCTGCAGCACGCCCAGCGGCTCGGCCGGATCGGCGGCTTCGAGGAGAACGTCGTCACCGGCGCGATCACCTGGAACACCGAGCTGTTCGCGCTCTACGGCCTGCCGCCGAACGCCGCGCCGCTGTCGCTGAACCAGCTCACCGGGCACGCGCACGCCGACGACGCCCCGGCGATCGGCCGGTTCCTGCGCACGGTGCTGCACCACCAGCGGCCGGGGTCGACGGCGTTCCGGCTGGAGCGCTCCGACGGCGTCGCCCGGCACATCCGGGTCGTCGCCGAGCCGGTGGTCGACGGCCGCGGCGAGCTGGTCGCGGTGCGCGGGGCCTACCAGGACGTCTCGTCGCAGCACTGGACGGAGGTGGCGCTCGCGGCGACGCGCGACAGGTTGGCCGAGACCGAGCAAGAGGCGATCGAACGCAACCGGCTCACGCTGCAGCTGCAGCGCGCGATCATGCCGCCGGCCAAGGGCCCGATCGACATGCCGGGCCTGCGTGCCGCCGTCCGGTACCGGCCGGCGGAGAAGGAGCACCTCGTCGGCGGCGACTGGTACGACGCCGTCGCGCTGCCGACCGGCGAGGTCCTGCTGTGCGTGGGCGACGTCGCCGGGCACGGCATCGACGCCGCCACCGGCATGGTGAGCCTGCGCAACGCGCTGCGCGGCCTCGCGGCCACCGGCGCCGGGCCGGCGCAGCTGCTGACCTGGCTCAACCTGGTGGCCTACCACCTCACCGACCACGTCACGGCGACCGCCGTCGCGGCCGTGTTCGACCCGGCGAGCCGCAAGCTGCGCTGGGCGCGCGCCGGGCACCTGCCGCCGATCGTCCGCCACCACGACGGCACGGCGACGACCCTGCCGCTGATCCGCGGGTCGCTGCTTGGTGCGGTCCGAGACGTCGTCTACCAGGAGGAAACCGTCCAGCTCGACGACGGGGACATCCTGCTGATCTACACCGACGGCCTGATCGAGCGCCGCGACGCCCCGGTGCAGGACTCGGTGGCGCGGCTGGTCACGCTGGTGGAGGGCCACCAGGGCGGGCTGGAGCACCAGCTGGACCGGCTGCTGACCTACAGCACGGCCGACACCGACGACGACACGTGCGTGGTCGGCATCCAGGTCACCGCCTGAAGGCCTCCGCGAGGATCTCGGCGCCGTCGACCACCCGCGGCCCGGGACGGTTGAAGTAGGCCGGCCCGTCGAGAACGTGGACCCGGCCTGTTCGCACGGCGGGGATCTCGGCCCAGCCCGGTCTTTTCGCCAGCTGCGGGAGTTCCGTCCGGGTGCGTTCGGGCGTGAAGCCGCAGGGGAGCAGGAGCAGGACGTCCGGCTGCGCGTCGACGACGGCGTCCCACTCGACCGGCCGGGTGTGCTCGCCGGCCTTGGCCAGCAGCGGCTCGCCTCCGGCGAGGGCGATCTGTTCGGGCACCCAGTGCCCGGCCGGCCAGACCGGGTCCAGCCATTCCAGGGCGACCACGCGTGGTGTCTCGGGGGCCTTTCGGACGGCTTCAAGGCGCTTCCGCAGCTTCGCGATCTCGGCTTCGGCCCGTTCCGGGACGCCGAGAACGTCCCCGACGCGGCGGAGGCAGTCGAGGACACCGTCGATGGTCGCCGGTTCGAGGCTGACGACCAGCGGCCCGGTGTCCAGCGTCCGCACCGCCTCGGACACCCGCTGGTAGGAGACCGCGCAGACGTCACAGAGGTCCTGGGTGAGGATGACGTCCGGGTTCGCCGTGGCCAGCTGCTCGCTGTCGAGGGTGTAGAGCGCGGACCCGCTGTGCCGCGCACCGCCGACGGCCTCGGAGATCTCCCGGCTGGACAGCGCGTCCGGGTCGAACTCCGCCCGCGTCACGACGGGAACGTGCTCGACCTCGCCCGGCGGCCAGTCGCACTCGTGCGTCCGCCCGACCAGGCCGGGCAGCAGGCCGAGCGCCGCGACGATGTCGGTCGCGGCGGGCAGCAGGGAGACGATCCGCATCAGGGGTTCACGGCCAGCACCAGGAAGCCGGCCAGCAGGACCAGGTGGACGCCGCCCTGGAGGCGGGTCGCGCGACCCGGGACGACCGTCAGGACGCTGACCACCACCGTCAGCGCGAGCAGCACGATCTGCGTCGAACCCAGGCCGAGCAGGAGCTGGCCCGGCAGCCAGACCGACGCCAGCGCGATCGCCGGGATCGTCAGGCCGATGCTCGCGATCGCCGAGCCGTAGGCCAGGTTGAGGCTGATCTGCATCCGGTCGCGCTGGGCCGCGCGCGTGGCCGCCAGGGTCTCCGGGAGCAGCACCAGCAACGCGATCACGACGCCGACGAACGACTGCGGGAACCCGGCCGCGCGCACGCCCGCCTCGATCGCCGGGGACTCGACCTTGGCCAGGCCGACGACCGCGACCAGCGCCACCAGCAGCAACGCCAGGCTGCCGAGCGCGGCCTTGTTGGTCGGCGGGTCGGCGTGGTCGTCCTCCTTGATCTCGCCGTCGGCGGCCACCGGGAGGAAGAAGTCGCGGTGCCGGACGGTCTGGGTCAGCACGAACATCCCGTAGAGCACCAGCGACGCGAGCGCGGCGAACGTGAGCTGGGCCGACGAGAACGCCGGGCCGGGGGTGCTCGAGGTGAACGACGGCAGCACCAGGCTCAGCGTGGCCAGCGTCGCGACCGTGGCCATGGCCGCGCCGCTGCCCTCCGGGTTGAACAGCGTCGAGCCGTAGCGCCGGGCGCCGACGAGCAGCGAGATGCCGACGATGCCGTTGGTCGTGATCATCACCGCGGCGAACACGGTGTCGCGCGCCAGCGACGTCGCCTCCGGGCCACCCGAGACCATCATCGTGACGATCAGCGCGACCTCGATGACGGTGACCGCGACCGCCAGCACCAGCGACCCGAACGGCTCACCCACCCGGTGGGCGACGACCTCGGCGTGGTGCACGGCGGCGAGCACGGTCGCCCCGAGCGCGACCGCGACGATCGCCACGAACACCGGCCCGAGATCGCGGCCCCAGGCCACGGCCAGCACGAGCAGGCCGAGCACGGGGGTGACGGAGGTCCAGGACGTCAGGAAGGATCTCAGGGCGGCCATGGCTCCACAATGTCACACCATCGGTCACAATGCGTGGTCGTAAGGCCATTCTCACATTTCCGGCCCGAGTCCAGTGTGGACGGTTCCCGGCGCCCGGGAACCGTCCACAGTGGATCATTCAGCGGCGGCGGCGGTTCACTGCGCGTGCACGATCACGCCGCGGATGTTCTTGCCGTCGCGCAGGTCCTGGTAGCCCTCGTTCACCTGGTCGAGGGTGTACTTGCGGGTCACCAGCTCGTCGAGCTTGAGCTTGCCGGCGTCGTAGAGCCGCAGTAGCCGGACGATGTCGTACTGCGGGTTCGCCGAGCCGAAGAGCGTGCCCTTGATCGTCTTCTCGAACAGCGTCATCACGCCGCCGGAGACGTGCACGGTCAGCTTCTCGGGGTTGGCGAGTCCGGTGATGACGACGGTGCCGCCCTTGCCCACGACGTTGAACGCCTCGCTGACGACGTCCTCCTCGACGGTGCCGACGGTGATCAGCGCCTGGTCGGCCAGCTGGCCCCAGGTGAGCTCGTTGACCTTCTCCGCGGCTTCGGCGGCGGTGGCGAACGCGTGGGTGGCGCCGAACTTGAGCGCGGCCTCGCGCTTGAACTCCACCGGGTCGACGGCGACGACGTACTTCGCGCCGGCGTGCGCGGCGCCCTGCACGGCGTTGATGCCGATGCCGCCGATGCCGTAGACGACGGTGGTGTCCCCGGCCCGGACGCCGCCGGCGTAGTTGGCCGTGGCCCACCCGGTCGGGACACCGCAGCCGACGAGGACGGCGGTCTCCAGCGGCAGCCAGTCGTCGACCTTGACGACCGAGTGCTGCGAGATGGTGGCGCGCTCGGAGAACGTGCCGAGCATGCACATCGCGCCGAAGTCCTGGCCGCCGCCGTGGAAGCGGAAGGTGCCGTCCGGCATGTGGCCGTCGAGGATGGTGGCGCCCATGTCGCACAGGTTCTGGCGGCCGGTGGAGCAGTAGCGGCAGGTGCCGCAGTTGGGGATGAAGCTGCACACGACGTGGTCACCGGGCGCGACCTTGGTGACGCCGGGGCCGACGTCCTCGATGATCCCGGCGCCCTCGTGCCCGCCGATGATCGGGAACCGCGGCACGAGGTCGTTGTCGATCAGGTGCAGGTCGGAGTGGCACAACCCGGCGGCGGTGTACTTGATCAGCACCTCACCCGGCCCGGGCCCGTCGAGGTCGAGCTCCATGATCTCGAACGGTTTCCCGGCATCGAACAGTACGGCTGCCTTGGTCTTCACGGCCATCTCCTCCACGTGCGGCGTTGCACCCTACGCAGCCGATTGTGGGCAGCGGGGAGGGCCGTGAAGTGTCCGGATCCCGGACAGTGGCAGCTCACCGGACGTGCAGCGCGCGCATCCGGTTGTAGAGCGTGGAGCGGCTGATGCCCAGCTGTTTCGCCGCGTGGACCTTGTTGCCGTCGCATGCCCGCAGCGTCCGGACGATCACGTCGTACTCCGCCTGCTCCCAGCCGCTCAGCGCCGGGCGCTGAGCGGGTGACGCGCACGCCGGGGCGAGGTCGGCTGCGGTGAGGTCGCCGGCCGAGCGGTGGTCCGCCGCCGCCGACAGGACGCCGGCCAGCTCGCGCAGGTTGCCCGGCCACTGCTGGGCGTCCAGCAGCTCCAGCGCACCCGGGGTCAGGCGCAGGGACGCGCCCAGCTCGCGCAGCAGTGTCCGGGCGATCGCCGGGATCTCGTCGCGGCGCTCGCGCAGCGGCGGCAGCTCGATCCGCCGGTGCACCCGCGCGGCCAGGGTCGCCTGCTCGCCGTGCAGCTCCGAGACCGGGCCGCTGATCAGCGCGAACCACGTCGGCGTCGTGTCGAGCACGTGGGCCAGGCGCACCGCCTCGCGCGCCGGCAGGAGGTGGATGCCGTCGATCACCAGCAGGCCCGGCGCCCCGGCGGCCGCCTCGACCCGCTCACACCAGGTGGGGTCGGTGACCGGGCCGAACTCCCGCACCGGCGCCCCGTGGGCGACGACCCGGGCCGCCGTGGTGCGCCCGGCGCCGGGCTCGCCCGCGATCAGCACCCGGCGCCGGGTGCGGCCCGCGCTGCGGAGCCGGTCCTCGACCACGGCCGGGAACAGCTCGTGCGTGCTCCTCGGCCGCGTCACCGCCGGGCGCACCGGCGCCAGCTCGAACAGCAGCCCGGCGTTCGCCGACACGGCCTCGACCCGGACCTCGACCGGCGTGCCCGACGTGAGCCGGATCCGCCGCATCCCGCGGCGGGTGCGGCCCAGCTCCCGCAGCAGCCGGTGGTCGGCGGTGTCGACCAGCTCGGTCGCCGCGGTGTTGGCCAGCACGACGTCCTGCCCGAGCGCCAGCACCGCGCACGCCCGGTGCTGCACCGACTGGAACGCCGTCAGCAGCTGCTGCTCGGCGAGCTTCGCGCCGTCGAGCAGCCGCCGTTCGATGTCGGACACCGCGCGCCGCAGGAACGGCCCGAGCAGCGGGTTCGCGTCACCCGCGGGCCCGGTGATGTCGAGGACGCCCACCAGCCGGCGGGTCGCCGGGTGCGTCAGCGGGTGGCCGTAACAGGTGAACTGCTTCATCGCTTCGAGGAAGTGCTCGCCGCCGTCGACCGCGACGCCGCGGCGGGTCTCGAACGGCGTCGCGAGCGCGTTCGTCCCGGTGCGCTCCTCCAGGAACTGGCAGCCGGGCACCGCGCTGATGTCCTCCAGCGCCAGCTCCACCGACCGCTCGGTGAACCGCCGCGCGACGATCCGGCACTCGTGGTCGGCCAGCACGACGCAGAACCGCGTGCCGGCCAGCTGCCGGGCCAGCTCGTCGAGCACCGGCGAGGCCGCGCGCAGCAGCCGGCTGCGGCTGTCGACGTCGGCGACGTCCAGCCGGTCCACGGCCGAGCCGGGGGACAGCCCGGACAGCTCGGCCCGCCGCCACGACTGCGCGATCTCGGTCCGCAGGTCCACTTTCGCACTCCTCGCCGAGCCGATCGGGGTACCCGCCGCCCATCATCACACGGACCGTGCGCGGGGTGAACCGCTCAAACCGTTCCCGCTCAAGGGTTCGGTGATCATCGGACCGGATGGCCGTCCTCGCACAGCAGCAACTCGCCCGATCTGACGGCGGCCAGCGCGGCCGCCACCCTGCGGGCGAGGACCGGCTGGAGCCCGGGTACGGCGTCGGCGAGGGGGAGCAGCCGGGCCGAGACGATCTCGGCGTCGGTGAACGTCAAGCGGGCGACGTCGTCCTCGGTCACCAGGCCGCCGTCGAAGACGAAGTTGAGGCCTTCGGGCAGGCGGCCCGCCGGCTGGTGGTCGAGCACGAGGAGTCGTCCCGGTGGCCGGTCGAGCCCGAGTTCTTCCCGCAGTTCACGGACCGCGGTGCGCCACGGCGCCTCGCCGGCCTCACCGGCGCCGCCCGGGATCTCCCAGAACGGCTGGTACGACGGCCGGACGAACAGCACCCGATCCGCCGTGTCGCGCAGGAGCACGCCGGCCGCCGTCCGCTTGCGGTCGAGGGAGCGGACGTACTCGTCGAAGGGGAGCAGTTCCATCCGGGCAACCTAAACCGGTTCACCCCACTGCGGCTGCCGGACGCCGTGCAGTCCGCGATAGGCGGCCCTGGCCGGTGACGTCCAGCCGTCGAGGAGGTGCGGTGGCGGCTTGAAGACCTCGACGCCGATGGGGCGGCAGACGTCGATCGGGTCGCGGGCGTCCGGGCCCCACAGTGGCACCGACAGGTCGCCGCCCGGGCACGTCGAGAGCGCGCACAGCAGGTCGATCTCCGCGAAGAACTCGAAGTGGTCGCCCGGGCGCGCCGGGGAGGTCTTCATGAAGTAGCGGTCGTCGTCGTTGAGGCCGGTGCACTGGAAGACGTTCAGCACGTCGTGCACGTCGAACTCGGTCAGCCCGAACGGCGCCACCGCGCGGACCAGGTTCGAGTGGCAGTGGAAGTCGAAGTCCTCGCCGGTGAGCATCCGGTTGACGTACGGGTCGCAGCGCGTGCCGAGCAGGTCGTGCACGCGGCCGCCTTCGCCGTCGACACCGTGGTTCTCCAGCGTGTCGGACGTGATGGTGGCCAGCGGGCGCAGGAACGGCAGCGTCGACCACAGCCGGTCGAACGTGCTGACGTGCGCGCGCTGCAGCTGCCGGGTGCGCGCGGCCCAGAAGCGCTCGCGCGGGTCGTCGGCGTTCCACAGGTTCAGATCGCCGACTTGCGGGCCGTCGATCGTCCGCAGCCGGCACAGGTGCCCGCGCGGAACCCGCCACGCGCGCCCCGAACGGATCGGGACGTCGAAGCTCTCGACGAGCTCGCGCCCGGTTTCGCCGGCGAGCCGCTGGTAGAACGGCCGGTTGACGTCGAGCGCGCCACCCGCGGTGGCCTGGTAGGCGGCTGGAGGTGAACCCATCGGCGGTCTCCCTGGTCGGTGTCGGGTGCCCGGCCCAGCATGCCTCGCTACGGACGGTGCCCGGTTCGTCGCAATCGACCACTCGTTCGGCGCCTGGGGCTGCGGTGGTTCGCCTCTTACCGTCGAGGGACCGTTCGCCGTTCTCGTCATGGAGGTGTGACCGGCGTGCTCGTGGCGCAGCAGCGCGACCTGGCTCTGCCGGTCGCCGCCGAGCATCTCGTGGGGTTGCTGTATTCGTGGGGGCCGGACCAGCTGAAGGGCCTGGCCCTGGCGGGAATCAGCGTCCCGACCCGCACCGGCCCCTGTTTCGTGGACGCGCTGGTGTTCACGCGGTCGGGGGTGGTGGTGATCGCGGCCCACGAGCCGGGCGTGGCGCCTGGTGCCGAGCCGGGGCCACGGGTGGGAGCGGCGGTACGGGCGACGAAACGTGCGTTGGCGGCGCTTGGCGGTGGACAACACGTGACCGGGCTGGTGGTGGTCGTCCCGCCGAGGCGCGTGGATTCGGCTTGGGCCGCAAGCGATCCTGGATCGAAGTACCGGTTCTCCGAGGCGGCTAGTCCCCACTCGGGGGCGGCGAATACGGTCGCGTGGCCGGGCCCAGTTTCGGAGGTGGGTCCGCACCCAGCGGCAGGGGTTTTCGCGGCGGATCCGGTTTCGGCTGCGGTGCCGCAACCCGTGCGGCAGCCGGGTGTTGAGGCAGGTCTGGTTGTCGATCCGGTGGCGGGGGTTCTCGCTGCTGATGGAGTTTCGGTTGCGGTGCCGCGTCCCGTGCCAGGAGCGGGTGTTGAGTCGGGGCTGGCCGCCGGTGTGCGCCCGGCGGAAGGGATTCTTGCTGCGGCTGCGGGGCCGGGCTCTGCTTCGGAGGTGGGCCCGGTTGCGAGTTCGCATCCAGGGGTGGGGTTTGTCGCTGCGGGCGGGGTCTCGGCCGCGATTCCGCGACCCGTGCCGCGGCCAGGTGCCGAGACGGGGTCGGTTGCCGGTCCGCACTCGGCGGCAGGGGCTGCGTTGCCGGGTCCTGCTTCGGAGGTGGGATTGGTCGCAGGTCCGCATCCGGTGGCGGGGCCTGCCGCGGCGGCTGCGTTGCCGCGGCCTGCGCCGGGCGTGGTTGTCGAGGCGGGTCTGGTGGCGGGTTCGCATCCGGGAGTGGAGGTTCTGGCTGCGGTTGCGTTGCCGCGCGCTGCTTCGGAGGTGGGTCCGCACCCAGCAGTCGGGGTTCTCGCGGCGGATGCGGTGTCGCGACCCGTACCGCAGTCAGGTGTCGGGGCAGGTCTGGTTGCTGGTCCGCATTCGGCGGCGGGGGTTCTCTCGGCGGATGCGGTGCCGCATCCCGGTGCCGAGGCGGGGCTCGTTGGCGGTCCGCACCCGGCCGTGGGAGTCCTTGCGGCGGGTTCTGTGCCGCGACCCACGCCGGACCCAAGCTCCGAGGTGCTGGTGCGGCTGGCCGAAGTCGGGACCCCGCCGGCCGTCCGGCCCGACTGGCCGTTGCTGCCCTCGCGCGAACCCGAGCCGGGCGTGGCTACCGTGCTTGCGGATCCGCGGGGGTTGCGGCGGATCATCGCGCAGCACAACCGGTGGCGGACCGTCTGGACCGCCGACGACGTCCTCGAAGCCTGCTATGCCCTGTCGCTCGCGCACCTCGCTCCGCCGCGGTCCGCGTTGCTCGCCGAGGGGTTTCCGCTGCGCCTTCCCGTCGCGGCGCGGGTGCTACCGCCGGTGCCAGAGCCCCCGGAAGTGGCGCTGCCGGAGCCTGAGCCGGAGGTCACCCCGCCCGCGACGCCGCGGGTGCGGGGGCCGGTGTCCGCCGTTTTTCCCCGGCAGCGGCCGATCCGGCAGGTTCCCTGGGGGCTGGTCGTCGTGCTCACTCTGCTCGTCACCATCGGCGTCATCGCCGCCGTGTTCGTCTCGCAGGTCTTCCACGGAGGCTGACGCGATCAGTTCGCGCCAACTAGGCCATCTGCACCGTTTCCCCGGCGCTTCTCCTGGGCATCAACCGGAGGTAGACGTGAAAGGGGCTCACGATGTCGCGCACCAGAGCGCTCTCCTTGGCCGTGCTGGCCGCCGTGGCGGGTACCGCGCTGGCCGGGTGCAAGCCGGAGGACTTCGCCGCCGCCGGGGGACAGACCGGGGGACAGAGCAGTCAGCCGGGCGGGACGGCCGCCGCGGCGCCGGTCCCGCCTTCCGAGGCCAAGACGGAGCTGGCCGCGCTCAAGATCGCCGTCCGCGGCACCATGGACGGCTACTCCCGCGAGAAGTTCCCGCACTGGGACAAGGTCGACGGCAACTGCGACACCCGCGAGCAGGTGCTCAAGCGCGACGGCAAGAACGTCTCGGTGGACGCCCAGTGCGCCGCCAAGTCCGGGACCTGGGTCAGCGCTTACGACGGCGAGACCTGGACGAAGTCGTCCGATGTGGACATCGACCACATGGTGCCGCTCGGCCAGGCCTGGATCAGCGGGGCGAAGTCCTGGACGACCGAACGCCGTGAGCAGTTCGCGAACGACCTGGTCCGCCCGCAGCTGCACGCGGTGACCGACAACCTCAACGAGCAGAAGAGCGACAAGGCCCCGGACCAGTGGAAGCCGCCGCTCGTGTCCTACTGGTGCACCTACGCCACCGACTGGATCGTCGTGAAGGCCAACTACGGCCTCACGATCACCGTGCCGGAGAAGACCGCACTGGAGACCATGCTCGGCAAGTGCTAACCCAGTGACCGCGCCGCGGCCAGCGCCTGCCCGGCGTAGGACCGTCCGAACAGGACGGTGTGCACCAGCAGCGGGAACAGCTGGTGCATGCCGATCCGATCGCGCCAGCCCGAGGCGAGCGGCGCGGTCTCGTCGTACGCGGCCACGACCCGGTCCAGGTGCGGGCAGCCGAACAGGTGCAGCATCGCCAGGTCCGTCTCGCGGTGGCCGCCGTGCGCGGCCGGGTCGATCAGCCACGCATCCCGGCCGTCCCACAGGACGTTGCCGTTCCACAGGTCGCCGTGCAGCCGGGCGGGCGGCTCGTCCGGCGCGGCAAGCCGAGAACAGGCGCGTTCGAACGGCGCGGCCTCGAGCAGCCCGGCGTCCACGGCCGTCCGCACGTAGGGCAAGACCCGCTGCGACGCGTACCAGGACGGCCAGTCGTCGGCCTGGACGTTCGCCATCGGCGCCCGGCCGATCCACGCGTCCGCCGGCCCGTCCGGGGGAGCGGCGCCGAACGCCGGCGCCCCGGCGGCGTGCAGGCGCGCCAGCCCGCGGCCGAACCGGTCGGCGGCTGCCGCGGCCGGACGTCCGGCCGGGACGCGGTCCATGACGATCCGCTCGTCGTCCCAGCTGTGCACCTCCGGCACCGGGACCGCGGCCGCCGCGGCCAGCCAGCGCAGGCCCGCCGCTTCGGCGGCCGTCGCGCGCGGCCCGGCGCCGCGTTTGACCACGACGGCACGGCCGTCGTCCAGCTCGGCCTCGGTCAGGTCGGTCATGACCCGCACGGTACCGGCGCGCTACGGTGGTCGCGTGCAGGACTTCGAACGGGTGCTGAGCGCGCTGGCGGACGTCGAACGGTCCGAGGCCCGCGACTACTCGTCGTTCAGCGTGCGCGGCAAGCGGTTCGGCTACTACTGGCCGCGGACGCGGACCGTCGGCCTCAAGCAGACGATCTCCGAGCAGCTCGCCCTCGTCGCCGAGCGCCCGGACGTCTTCGAGGTCCAGTTCACCGCCGGCGGCTTCGGCTGGGTCGTCGTGTACCTGGACGGCATCGGCGCCGAGGAGCTGGCCGAGCTGATCTACGAGGCCTGGCGGCTCTCGGCGCCCGAAGAGCTGGTCGCCGAGGTGCCCTTCACCAAGATCGCCCGCGTGTAGAGCAGGTCGAACCCCTGGCGCTGCGCGTTCTGGTGCGACTTCGACCCCGGCTGCGTGGTGACGACGGCGACGTCGCACCCGGCTTCGGTCGCCGCGGCGAGCCGGGCCCGCAGCAACGCCGTCTGCACGCCCCGCCGCCGGTGCGCCGGCAGGGTGGCCGCGCCGGTGAACTGCGCGATCCCGTCCGTGGCGCGGAAACTGGCGCCCCCGGCGAACTCGCCGTCGCGCACCGCGACGTACCGCCGGACCCCGGCCATGTCCCGCAGCGCGCGGACCAGCGCCTCCCGCGGGAAGTCCTCGTGCGAGGGCAGCCCCTCGGTGTCGGCGACGGCGCTCGCGTCGGCGACCATGGCCAGCCACCGCTCCAGCTCGTCTTCGCGGCACAACCGGACGTCCTCGGGGACGTCCGTGTCCCCGAGCCGCCGCCCGAGCACGTTCTCGAACGACTCCAGCCGGTAGCCGCGCTCGGTGAAGAACGCGCCGATGGCGGAATCGGCCAGCTGGCACAGCTCGACCTGGACCGGCGCGCCGAGCTCGGCGAAGGCCTGCTCGACCTCGTCCAGCTCGGCGGCCGAAGGCAGGCCGTCGAACCCGAGCGCGGCGATCTTCGTGAACGGCGAGTCCGCCTCGGCGAGGCTCGCGACCCCGCCGGCCAGCGGGCGTGCGAACCCGGCGCCGCGCCGCACCCGCCCGGCTTCGTTGCACGCCACGATCAGCCGCGCTTCGGCGCGTTCGATCCGCGCAGCCAGCGCCGTGTCACAGAAAAGCCGGTCCCCGCCCATGCGTCCAGCCTGCCGGACGCACGAGCGGGGAACCAACCGATTTAGCCTTCCACCCGGTGCGACGCCCAGAACGACGTCAGGTCGGTCGACCCGGCCGCCGCCTGCGCCGCGGCCTTGAACTCGGCCGTCGTCGAGACGCCGTACCAGTGCGACTGCGCGTACGACTTCAGAAGGTTCGCCATCGCCGTGTCGCCGATGAGCCGCCGCAGGTCGTGCAGGGTGCACTTGCCGTAGTTGTAGACCACGGTGGAGTACCGCGACGAATGCGCGTCCCAGTACGCCATCGAGTTGGTCAGCTTCTCCGCGCTCGACTGCCACGTGATGCCGCAGCCGCTGCCGGTGATCCCGCGGTAGAGGTCGGTGGCGTAGTCGGTGAAGCTCTCGTCGAGCCACGGCGAGTTGTACTCGTCGTCACCGACGATCCCGTAGAACCACTGGTGCGCCAGCTCGTGCGGGAGCGCCGTGGTCGACACGAGGTCCATCACGAAGCCCGGGTACTCCATGCCGCCGAACCAGAAGTTGTTGTCCAGCACCACGTCCACCTCGCCGTACGGGTAGTCGCCGAAGCGGCCCGAGTGGACGTCGATGGAGTCGGCGGCAAGCGTCAGCATCTGGTTCGCGCTGCTCGTGGAGATCCCGGTGACCGAGTAGACGTTGACCCGCACGCCCTTGCCGGACGTCGTGCTGATCTTCGCGAACGGCCCGGCGCCCCACGCGAAGTCGCGCACCTTGTTGGCGACGGCGTGCGTGGTCGTCGTGCTGCCGCTGGTCGTCTCGGTCGACGTGCCGGTGGCCGGGGTCAGCACCGACGTCGGGTGCACGAGGGTGACGTCGAAGTCGCTGATCAGGCTGTAGAACGCCTCGCCGTTGTTGGTGTACGGGTCGAGGTGCCAGCCCGCGCCGTCGCGGACCGCCAGGATCGGCAGGGCGTTGCCGATCATGTTGAACGCGCCGTCGTGGCCGAACCGGTCGGCGCCGCTGGGCACGACGATCTTCAGGTCGAACCCGATCGACGCCGACTGGCCCTGCGCGAGCGGCGTGGGCAGCGTGATCTTCAGCGCGGTGCAGTTGACGCTCAGCGCCGACGGCGTGCCGCCGGTGACGTTGGTGACCGTGATCGGCGTCGTCGGGCAGGTGCCGTGGTAGTTGTCCCAGAGCCGCAGGTAGACCTCGGGCAGCGCGGTCGGCGAGCCGTTGGTGAAGCTGACGGACTGGTGCCCGTTCCAGGTGTCGCCGGCGGTGTTCGAGGTCAGGTTCACGGTGTAGGCGGGGTTGATCGGCGTGCGCGTCGAGTCGGCCGGGGCCGAGCCGATCGTCCAGGAGAACGTCGCGCTGCCGCTGTTGCCGCCGGGGTCCTTCGCCGTGACCGTCACCGACGAGGTGCCGGCCGTGGTCGGCGTGCCGGTGATCTTCCCGGTGCCCGCGCCGATGGCCAGCCCGGCGGGCAGGCCGGTCGCGGTCCAGGTCAGCGCGTCGTTCTGCGGGTCGGTGGCCTGGACCTGCAGCGACACGGCCTGGCCGACCGCGGTGGTCTGGCTGCCGGGCGAGGTGACGACCGGGGACTGCGGGTTGGACGTCCCGGTCGTGGTCAGCGAGAAGTCGTCGAGGAGGAAGTTCGTGGCCAGGCTCGAGTCCTCGGTGCCGGTGACCTTGAGGGTCACGGTCTGCCCGAGGTAGCGCGACACGTCCACGGTGCGCTGGACGTACCCGGTGTTCTTGTCGAGGTTCGAGTAGCTCGCGAGGGTGTCCGTCCCGGCCTGCACCACGAGCTTGTCGTAGGCGGTGGTCGTCGACGTCTCCTTGGTGTCGACGTGCGACCACCAGGTCAGGCTGGCCGACGCGCAGCCGGCCGGGAGCGTCAGGGCCTGGGACAGGGTGTCGGTGTGCGTGCTGCCGTAGCCGTCCAGCCAGGCGACCGTCGAGCCGCCGTGGGCCGGTTCCGCGGCGGTCGCCGCGGAGATGACACCACTGGTCTGGGTCCACGGCGTGGTGCCGCTCTCGAACCCGCCGTTGCCGACGATCTGGTCTCCGCAGACCGCGGCGGCGGCGTGGGCCGGCGCGGCGACGACGACCGTGCCCAGCAGGCCTGCGGCCACGCCGAGCACAGCGGAAAGCACCCTCGATCTCATGAGGTCGTCCTTTCGCGGCCCCGCCTCTCGGAGCCTTGGAAAGCGTCCTCTGCGGGTCCGGTGGCAACAACCCGCCATGAGTCGGGTTCGTGCGGTTACGCCTGCTGGAGCACGTTGAGCAGAATGACCAGGAGCGCGACGGCGCCGACCACGGCGATGGCGGCGCCGACCATGGTCCGGATCATCTCCCCGAAGCCCTTGGCGGTGCGGGCGCGGTAGGCGGAGTAGCTCGAGCGGGCCTCCTTCGCGGCGTGGACCCGGCCGCCCACGAGCAGCCCGGCCCCCAGCGCGAGCAGGACGGCGATGAAAATGGACACGATCTGTACCTCTTCCCTCGGATTCGGCCGCCGGAGAAACGACGACGGCCTCATTACTAGACCCGACGGACGGGCCGCGCCATGGCTTTGGGACTTTCCGTTCCCGGGCCGGTCGGCCCTGGTGTGCTCGTGGGCTGACGTTCCCGCCGAACCGAGCGGTCTTGTACAGCGTTATCCGTGGTTTTCCGTGCCGGGCAAGGTGAATTCGGTCGTTCAGTCCCGTGTGGCCAGTCCGGCGTGTCGCTCCCGCAGTTCCCGCTTGACGATCTTTCCGCTGGGGTTCTTGGGAAGCCGGTCCGCGAACACGACGTACTTGGGACATTTGTAACCGGCCAACTGCGCTCGGGCATGGTCGATGACCTGCGCCGCGGTCAGTTCGACGTCTTCGCGAAGCACGACCACCGCGGTGACCGCCTCGATCCAGTGTGGATGGCTGATCCCGAAGACGGCGACCTCGGCGACGCCGTCCAGCCGGTACAGGGCTTCTTCGACCTCGCGGCTGGCCACGTTCTCGCCGCCGGTCTTGATCATGTCCTTCTTGCGGTCCACGACGGACAGGTACCCGTCCTCGTCGACCACGCCCAGGTCGCCCGAGTGGAACCAGCCCGCGCGGAACGCGTCGGCCGTCTTCTCCTCGTCGCGGTAGTAGCCGAGGGTGGCGTGCGGGCTGCGGTGCACGATCTCGCCGACCACCCCCGGCGCCACCGGGTTGTCCTCGTCGTCGACGATGCGCGTCTCGACGTTGAGCGACGGCCGCCCGGCCGAGCCGGCCCGCGGCAGCTGCTCGTCGGGGCGCAGGATCGTGGCCAGCGGCGCCATTTCCGTCTGCCCGTAGAAGTTCCACAGCGCGACGTCCGGCAGCCGGCGGCGCAGCTCGCGCAGGACCTCGACCGGCATCGCCGACGCGCCGTAGTAGCCCTTGCGGAGGCTGGAGAGGTCGGTCCGGTCGAAGTTTTCGTGGCGCAGCAAGGAGATCCACACCGTCGGCGGCGCGAACAGCTTCGTTGCCTTCTCCCGTTCGACGGCCGCGAGCAGCGCCGCGGGGTCCGGGCCGGGCAGGATGACGCTGGTGGCGCCGAGGTAGACGTCGACGGAGAAGAAGCAGTCCAGCTGGGCGCAGTGGTAGAGCGGCAGCGAGTGCACCTCGACGTCGTCGGCGCTCATCCCGCCGTCGATCACGCACGAGACGTACTGCGCGATCAGCGACCGGCTCGACAGCAGCACGCCCTTCGGCCGCGACTCGGTGCCGGAGGTGTACATCAGCCGCAGCGGGTCGTCGTCGGCGACGAAGACGTCGGGTGCTTGATCGTCCCCTTCGGACAGCCAGGCTTCGACGTCCTCCCACTCGCCGCCGGGGCCGATGCGGCCGCGGACGACGTCGTCCAGTCCGGACAGTTCGAGGGCCTTGGCGGCGGTCTCCTCGAGGGCGTCCTCGGTGACGAACGCGGCGGCCTCGGCGTGGCGGAGGATGTAGGCGACCTCGTCGGCGCCGAGCATGAAGTTGACCGGGACCAGCAGCACGCCGAGTTTGGCGGTGGCGAAGGCCAGGACGCCGTACTGCCAGCAGTTGTGGCTCAGCAGCGCGAGCCGGTCGCCCTTGCGGAGGCCGCGCGCGGCGAGGGCGTGGGCGCAGCGGTTGGCGGCGGCCTCGAATTCGGCGAACGTGAGCCGCGTGTCCCCGGAGACGACGGCGAGCTTGCCCGGCAGCCGCAGCGCGGTGCGGCGCAGGAGATCGCCCAGCGCGTGCTGCCGGGCGTGGTCGACGAGGGCGGCGGTGACCTGGTCCATCCCGGCAGTCTCGATCGGGACAGCCCGGCTCGCAAGCCCCGGTTCAGCGCGCGCTGTCGTCGATCTGCACGGGGTAACCGGCGCGCAGCACGGCGATCGTGGCCGGGGGAGTGAGCACCGGGACGGTTCCGCCGGACGGGCGCGGCCGCCGGGTGCCGTACCCCGTGGTCGTCCACTCCGTGAGGTGGTCGCCGAGGACGAGTTCCGGACGGTCGCCGCGCCGGACGAACGCGCCGTCCGGCAGGCCGGTCCAGCTCAGCTCGTGCAGCCGACGGCGGTGGGTGCCGCGGTGGAGGCGTTCCCGGTGGAGCTGCCGGTTCATCTCCGTCGCGGACGGCTTGCCACCCCAGGCGTCGCGGTAGGCCGTGTAGTCGGCGTGGCGGCACTCGCCGCACGGCCGGTGCCCGGCGGCGAACGAGACGGCCTCGTCGTGGAAGTACAGGTGCGTGTAGCGGCCCGGCAGCCACTGCTCGCGCCAGCGGCCGCGGAACTCGAGCACGCAGGTGATCCACAGGTCGCCGCCGTGGAAGCGGACGATCTCGCGGCCCTCGTGCAGCACGCCCCGGTTGCCGGTCCACGCGCCGCGCAGGGGGACGTCGACGATGTCGCCGGCCGGCGTCACGCGGTTGCGCACGATGTTCTCCCTGGTCTCCGGTGGCGGTGGACGCGAGCGCACCGCAGAATGCGCGCATGCAGCCCACGCCGGTCCGCGTGGCGCGCCTGGCCGACCCGGCCGGGCCCGCCGACGGTACCCGCGTGCTCGTGGAACGGCTCTGGCCGCGCGGCGCGTCCCGGACGGTCGTGCTGGACGGCTGGTACCGCCAGCTCGCCCCCTCGGACGAGCTGCGCACCTGGTACGGCCACGACCCGGACCGCTTCGCGGAGTTCGCCGACCGCTACCGCGCGGAGCTGGGCGAGCCGGACCGGCTGGCGGCCCTGGCCAGGCTCCGCGACCTGGCGGCGGGCGGCCCCCTGACCTTGCTGACCGCGAGCGCCACGCTCCCGCTCAGCCAGGCGGCGGTGCTGGCCGGCGTACTCGCCGCCCCCTGACCTGAGGGCCAGGGTCACGGGCGGGTGGCGGAGGTGGGGGTGGCGCCGGGGGCGCGGGCCGTCACCGTGGACGTGGCGACGCCCAGGGAGTCGTGGCGGGCCGTCAGGGTCAGGGTGCCCGGCGGGCCCGCGAACGGGCGCAGCCACACCGCCGCCGCGCCGCCGGTCGCCGCGAGGTCCAGCGTCGTGTCGCCGACCAGCTCGCCCGGGCCGGTCAGGGTGAGCGACACCTTCCCGGACGCCGACGCGCGCAGCGTGCCGTAGCGGTCGATCACCGAGACGACCACGCGGGTCGCGTCGGCGCCGTCGGACCGCAGTTCCGTGTCGTCCGGGACGCAGCTCAGCACGTCGTGCGCCCGGTCGCCGCTGTAGCGCCGGGTCACCACCAGGCGGTCGCCCACGTAGCCGTCGACGCGCAGCTCGGCCCGGGCCGGCGGGAGGTCGACGGCGAACGGCGGGTACCGCAGGTGCGGGAACTCCGCCCGGCGGCTGCGGGCCGTGCCGACGTGCCGGTCGGCCAGGAACACCTCGAGCCGGTCGCAGTTCGACCAGATCGTCGCGCCCGGCGCCGGGAACCCGGCGCCGAAGTCCCACGCGAACCCGGTCTCCACCACCGCGCGCACCCGCGGGTCGCCCTGCGAGGCGTAGAACGCCGCGGCGGGCTTCGGGATCCGGAAGATGTCGGACACCCCGGCGAACTTCGAGCCGCCCATCGAGCGTTGCCAGCCCGACGGGTAGTCGAACGCGCACCAGGCGAGCAGCCCGCTGTAGCGGTCGTCGGCCGCGGCGAGGTCGTGGGCCTTCGCGTGCAGCTCGGCCTGCTGCTGGCGGGTGGCGTTCGGGTCGGTCCGCCGGTACGCGCGGGCGCCGGCGAGCGTGCCGATCGACTCCGTCACCAGGTACGGCACGCCCGGCCGCGGCGCCTTCAGCTGGAACGGCGCCCCGCGGCGCGCGGTGTAGTCGTTGTAGGCGAGCACCTGCTCGTCGGTCCCCGGCGGCAGGGCCAGCCGGGCACCGGTGGTGCTGGCCAGCGCCCCGCTGGTCGGGCGCGACGGGTCGAGCTGCTTCGCGAGCTTGCCGGTCTTCAGGTACATCTCGGTGGTGCCGGTGGCCTCGTTCACGCGGGTGCCCCACACGACGATGCTCGGGTGGTTGCGGTCCCGGACGACCATCGCCGACACGTCACGCAGGTTCTGCTGCTGCCAGGCGGCGTCCCCGACGCGACCCCAGCCCGGGATCTCCTCCCACACCAGCAGGCCCAGCTCGTCACAGGTGTCGAGGAACGCGGTCGACTGCGGGTAGTGGGAGCAGCGGACCATGGTGCAGTTCAGCTCGCGGCGCAGGATTTCGGCGTCGCGGCGCTGGACGCGGTCGGGCATCGCGCCGCCGGCGAACGGGTACCACTGGTGGCGGTTGAGGCCGAACAGCTTGAGCCGGCGGCCGTTGAGGAAGAAGCCGTCCGCGGTGAACCGGGCTTCGCGGAACCCGACGCGCACCACCCGCTGGTCGAGCCGCCGCGGCCCGGACCGCACGCTCACGGTGACGTCGCAGAGCGCCGGGTCCTCGACGTCCCAGAGCCGGACCGCGCCGAGCCCGCCCACCTCGAACGTGACGGTCTTCGTCCCGACCGGCATCGGCCCGACGGTCGCGGCGCCCTGGGCCAGCTCCCGGCCGGCCTGGCTCACCGACGCCGTGACCTGCAGCGGCTCGGCGATCGCGGTGGTCGTGTCCAGTTCGCAGGTCAGGCGCAGCGAGCGCGCGGGGGAGAGGACGTCCGCAGGGCAGGCGAAGACGTCGGTGAGCCGGGTGCGCGGCACCGTGCCGATCGTGGCCGGGCGGTAGATCCCGGCCGGCTGGTAGAAGTCGATCACCGACGGGCCGTCCATCCGCGGCAGGTTGGGCGGGACGTCGAGCTGCCAGCGCCCGTCGACCACCACGGCGAGGATGTTGTCGCCCGCGGTGACCTGCGGAAGCTCCACCTCGAACGGCAGGTAACCGCCGTTGTGGGAGGCGACGAGCGTGCCGTTGAGGTAGACGGCCGCGTTGGTCATCACGCCGTCGAACCGCGCCCGGACGCGTTCGGAGGCCATCGCCGGGGACACCGTGAAGTGCTTGCGGTAGATCCACCGGTCCTGCCAGGACGACGGCTGCCAGCCGGTCCACGACAACGGCGTCACGCAGTGGGGGAGCTGCACCGGCGAAAGGTCTTCCTCGTCGAAGTCGGCGTCCGCGCAGCCGTCCTCGTACCGCCCGAAAAGCCAGAAATCACCCAGTCGCACGGCATCCGGGTCCGGTTCGCCCATCCCGGCCGACCCGGCGACGGTGGTTCCCACGACGGCGGCGGCCAGCCCGGCCCCGCTCGCGGCGAGGAACCCGCGGCGCGAAAGCCGCCGTCCGTCCGCCATGCCGACCTCCGTGCTCGGGCGAGCACTCCGGCTCGACGCCTCCAGTGTGTCCCAAACGGACCCACTCAGGCATCGCACCAGGCCGGAGCGGCATTACGCGTGACTGGAGAGGCATCACGCGTGACTGGGCGGGCATCACGCGTGATTGGAGGGGCATCACGCCCGATGCCCGCCGGATCACGTGTGATGCCCCCTGGATCACGCGCGATGCCCGCCGGATCACGTGTGATGCCCGGCGGAACACGCGTGATGCCCGGTTCAGCGCAGGGTGGAGGTGCGAACCACCAGTTCCGGGGTGAACACGACCTGCCGATGCTCGTGGGAGGTTTCGGTCGTTTCGGCCAGCAGTAGCTCCGCCGCCGTGCGGCCGAGGCGGCGGCGGGGCTGGCGGACCGACGTGAGCGGGACCGCGGCGGCCGCGGCGAACTCGATGTCGTCGTACCCGACGATCGCCAGGTCCTCCGGGACGCGCATGCGCAGGGTGGCGCACGTCTGCAGCAGGCCCAGCGCCACCAGGTCGTTGGCGCAGAACGCGGCGGTCGGGCGGATCGCCGCGGGCAGGCCGGCCAGCCGTTCGCCGGCGCCGCGGCCGTCGGCGACGGTCAGCGCCGTCGTCGTGAGGTCGACGAGGTGGTCCGGGCCCAGGCCGGCGGCTTGCAGCGCGCGCAGCGCACCCTGGCGGCGGTCGCGCACCTGCCCGACCGTCGTGTGGTTGCCGATGAAGGCGATCCGGTCGTGGCCCTGCTCGATCAGGTGCCGCACGGCGATCTCGCCGCCGTAGACGTCGTCCACCGCGACGGAACAGTGCTCGGTGCCGTCCGGCGTGCGGTCCACGACCACCACCGGCGTCCCGCGCCGGGCGATCTCGCGCAGCAGCGGCGCGTCCGGGTCGACGGGTGTGATGAGGATGCCCTGCACCCGCTGCTGTTCGAGGCGGCCGAGGTAGGCCTCCTCCCGCGACGGCTGGTGGGCGCTGTTGCAGAGGAACAGCGAGAGGTCACCCTCGTCGGCCGCGTCCTCCATGCCGGCCGCGACGTCGGTGAAGAACGGGTTGCTGCCGTCGAGCATCACGTAGGCCAGCACGCGGCTGCGCCCGGCGCGCAGCTGCCGCGCGGACTCGTTGCGCACGAACCGGAGCTCGGCCATCGCGGCCTCGACCTTGGCGCGCGTGGCGGGGCTGACGCGGTCGGGGCGGTTGAGCACGTTGGACACCGTGCCGAGGGAGACGCCGGCGGCCGCGGCGACGTCCTTCATGCCCGCCGCTCTCGGCTCGGCGCCGGACTGCTGGACCGTCATCGGACCCCCTCTTACCACGCAGGTTGAAACGTAACATCGCCACGAACTACCCGCTCTTGAAGCCGTTTGGCCACGGTTCGGCCGATGCATTGACTTGGTCTTCGGCTGCATAGTAGCGTCACCGCGCCAGGTTTGTGAAACCTTTCAATCCCTTTGAACCGGAGGTCGCGATGACGCGGCAGGACCCGGGCCGGGCCCCTCTGCTGGAGGTGCGCGGCGTGACGAAGTCGTTCGGCGCCGTCGCGGCGGTCGCCGGGGTGTCCTTCCCCCTGTACGCCGGGGAGGCCCACGCCCTGGTCGGGGAGAACGGCGCCGGCAAGTCGACGATCGTCAAGATGCTCGCCGGGGTGCACAAGCCCGACGACGGCACGCTGCTGATGGACGGGGAACCGGTTTCGTTCGGCTCGCCCGCCGACGCTAAGGCCGCCGGCATCGCTGTGATCTACCAGGAACCCACGCTGTTCCCGGACCTTTCGGTCGCCGAGAACATCGTCATGGGCCGGCACCCGCGCAAAAGCCTCGGCCGCATCGACCGGGCCGCGATCCGCGCGGAAGCCGACCGGCTGTTCACCCGGCTCGGCGTCCGGATCGACCCGGCCCGCCCGGCGCGCGGGCTGTCGATCGCCGACCAGCAGATCGTCGAGATCGCCAAGGCGCTCAGCGCCGACGCCCGCGTGCTGATCATGGACGAGCCGACCGCCGCGTTGAGCCGCGTCGAGGTCGAGCGGCTGTTCACGGTCGCGCGGACGCTGCGCGAGGAAGGCGCGGCGATCATGTTCATCTCGCACCGCTTCGAGGAGATCACCGAGCTCTGCCAGCGCGTCACGATCATGCGCGACGGCAAGCACGTCTCCACGGACCTCGTCGCCGACGTCACGGTCGACGAGATGGTCCACCGCATGGTCGGGCGGGACCTCGACGCGCTGTTCCCCAAGCAGGACGTCGAACCCGGCGCCGTGGTCCTCGAAGTCGACGGCCTGGCCCGGGAAGGCGTCTTCCGCGACATCTCGTTCTCGGTGCGCGCGGGGGAGATCGTCGCGTTCGCCGGGCTCGTCGGGTCCGGCCGCTCCGAGGTCGTCCAGGCCGTGTTCGGAGTGGACGAACGCGACGCCGGAACCGTGCGGGTGAACGGGAAGAAGCTCAAGGCGCACTCGTCGCGGGCCGCGATGAACGCCGGGATGGCGCTCGTCCCCGAGGACCGGCGGCAGCAGGGCCTGATCATGGACCTGTCGATCGAGCGCAACGTGACGCTGCCGCGCTCCGGCGCGCTGGCGAAGCTCGGGTTCCTCTCCGGCGGGAGCGAACGGCAGGAGGCGGCGCGCTGGACCGAGCGGCTGCGCACCAAGTACCGCCGCCTCGGCGACCCCGTCGGCACGCTCTCCGGTGGCAACCAGCAGAAGGTCGTGCTGGCCAAGTGGCTCGCGATGGCGCCGAAGGTGCTGATCGTGGACGAACCGACCCGCGGCATCGACGTCGGCACGAAGGCCGAGGTGCACCGGCTGATGTCGTCGCTCGCGGCCGAAGGCGTCGCCGTCGTCATGGTGTCGTCCGAACTGCCGGAGGTACTGGGCATGGCCGACCGCGTGCTGGTGATGCGGGAGGGCCGGATCGTGGCCGAGCTGCCGCGCGCCGAAGCCACCGAAGACTCGGTCATGTTCGCCGCGATGGGACAGGGGGCCGCCGCGTGAACGCGACCAAGGTGGCCGCCCCGCCGCGGGAGTCCCTGAGTGACCGGTCGTCGTGGGCCGCCAACGTCTTCAAGGCCCGCGAGTCCGGCATCGTCCTCGCCCTGATCGTCCTGGTCGCGTTCACCGCGACGCAGAACTCCCGGTTCCTGTCCGGGCAGAGCATCCGCGACATCCTGCTCGGCACGGCGATCCTCGCGGTGCTGGCCGTCGGGCAGGCGGTCGTGATCATCACCCGCAACATCGACCTGTCGGTCGGGTCCGTGCTCGGCCTCTCGGCGTTCGCCGTCGGCTCGCTGATGCGCGACAACCCCGGCCTGCCGGTGATCGTGGCGCTGCTCGCCGGGATCGCCGTCGGCGCGGTCTGCGGCCTGCTCAACGGCGTGCTCGTCCGGTTCGGCCAGGTGCCGGCGCTGGTCGTCACGCTCGGCACGCTGTACGCCTTCCGCGGGGTCAGCTTCTTCTGGGCCGGCGGCCAGCAGATCAACGCCGACAAGCTGCCGGCGTCCTTCCTGGACTTCGGCACGGCGTCGGTCCTCGGGATCCCGTGGCTGGTGCTGATCGCGGTGGTCGTGCTGGTGATCGCCGGGATCGTGCTGCGCAGCTACCGCGCCGGCCGCGAGCTGTACGCGATGGGCTCCAGCCCGCAGGCCGCGAAGCTGGCCGGCATCAAGGTCGGCCGCAACACCAGCGCCGCGTTCCTGGTCAGCGGCGCGCTCGCCGGTCTGGCCGGGGTCCTGTTCGCGGCGCGGTTCGGCACGGTGGACGCGGCGGCCGGCACCGGCTACGAGCTGAACGTCGTCGCCGCGGCCGTCGTCGGTGGCGTCGCGGTGTTCGGAGGCAGCGGCTCGGTCTGGGGCGCGGGCCTTGGCGCGCTGCTGCTCACGGTCATCGGCAGCGCCCTGGCCGTGCTCGACATCAACCAGTTCTGGCAGCAGGCGATCGTCGGCGCGCTGATCCTGCTCGCCATCGGCGCCGACCGGCTGGTCGCCGTGCGGGTGGCCAAGGCACTGAAGAAGAGGGATTCCCATGTCTGACACCGGGAACCGGTTCGGCAGGCTGCTCAGCTGGGACGCCGCCGTCGTGCTCGTCACGGTCGTGGTCGTGCTGATCGCCTCCGGCGCCGTCGAGAACTTCGGCACCAGCCGCAACTTCACCTTTTTGCTGCTCGACCTGCTGCCGATCGCGCTGATCGCGCTGCCGATGACGTTCATCATCGTCACCGGCGAGATCGACCTCTCGGTGGCGAGCACGCTCGGGCTGACGTCCGCGGTGATGGGCTCGCTGTGGGACGCGGGCCTGTCGATCGAGACGATCATCCCGCTCTGCATCGTGCTCGGCGCGGTCCTCGGCGCGGTGAACGGCTTCTTCGTCACCGTCCTGAAACTGCCCGCCCTCGCCGTCACGATCGGCACGCTCGCGCTGTACCGCGGCCTGGCGTTCGTCGTGCTCGGCGACGGCGCGGTCGCCGACTTCCCGCGTGACTACACGAGCTGGGTCACCGGGACCATCGGCGACGGTCCGATCCCGAACGTCCTGATCCCGCTGATCGTGGTGGCGGCCCTGTTCGGGCTCGTGCTGCACGCGACGCCGGTCGGCCGCAGCGTCTTCGCGGCCGGTGCCGGCGAGCAGGCCGCGCGGTTCGCCGGGATCCGCACCGGGCGCCTGAAGTTCTGGCTCTACGTCGTGAGCGGCGCGGTCGCCGGGGTCGCGGGCGTGCTGTGGACGCTGCGCTACTCCAGCGCCCGCGCCGACAACGGCTTCGGCCTCGAACTGGCCGTCGTGGCCGCCGTGCTCCTCGGCGGCGTGTCCATCTTCGGCGGCAAGGGCACGCTGCCCGGCGTGCTCGCCGGGGTGGTCCTGCTGGCGTCCCTGCAGAACGCGCTGCGCCTGCAGGACGTCTCGAACGAAGCCCTCAACATCGTGACCGGCGTGCTCCTCATCGTGTCGGTCCTGCTGCCCAACATCGTCTCCTCGGCCCGGACGGCCTTGCGCCGCCGGAGCCGGGCGACTGCTCCGGTATCCCCAGAAAGGTGACGAAGATGTCCCGACGGTTCCTCACCGGCGCAGTGTCGGCCGGGCTGGTGCTCGTGCTGGCCGCCTGCGGCGGCACCACGAAGAACGACAGCACCGGTTCCGGTGCCCAGCAGTCCACGGCGGCGGCGAACCCCAACGCCGCGGCCAAGGAGGGCGTCAAGATGGCGTTCCTGCCCAAGCAGCTCAACAACCCCTACAGCGACATCGAGGTCAGCGGCGGCAAGACCGCGCTCGACGAGCTGAGGGGCGAGTACAAGCTGGTCGGGCCGAACGACGCGAGCGCGTCGTCGCAGGTCAGCTACATCAACACGCTGATCCAGCAGCAGCAGAACGTGATCGGCATCGCCGCGAACGACCCGAACGCGGTGTGCCCGTCGCTCAACCAGGCCCGCAGTGCCGGCATCAAGGTCGTCGCGTTCGACTCCGACGCCGCCAAGGACTGCCGCGACGTCTTCATCAACCAGGCCACCACCCAGGGCATCGGCGAGGCGCTGGCCAAGCAGGCCAAGGACCTCTCCGGCGGCTCCGGCGAGATCGCGGTCCTCTCCGCGACGCCGAACGCCACCAACCAGAACGCCTGGATCGACGTGCTCAAGAAGGAGCTCGCCAAGCCGGAGTACGCGAGCCTGAAGCTGGACAAGATCGCCTACGGCAACGACGACGACCAGAAGTCGTTCCAGGAGGCCCAGGGCCTGCTGCAGTCGTTCCCGAACCTCAAGGTGATCGTCTCGCCGACCACCGTGGGCATCGCGGCCGCCGCGCGCTACGTCAGCTCGTCGAGCTACAAGGGCAAGGTCGCGGTGACCGGCCTGGGCACGCCGAACCAGATGCGCGCGTTCGTCAAGGACGGCACCGTGAAGCAGTTCGCGCTGTGGAACCCGGCCGACATCGGCTACCTCGCCGCCTACGCCGGCGTCGCGCTGTCCTCGGGCCAGATCACCGGTAAGGAAGGCGAGAAGTTCAAGGCCGGCAAGCTCGGTGACTACACCATCGGCGCGAGCGGTGAGATCGTCCTCGGCCCGCCGACGACCTTCGACGCGAACAACATCGACAAGTTCAACTTCTGAGAAGCTCCCGCGGCCGGGCCGGATCGCCGCCCCGGCCCGGCCGCGGGGTCCACAAAGGACGAAGAATGCCCCGATACTGCTTCTGCCTCCAGGTGAAGCCCGGGCGTGCCGCCGAGTACGCCGAGCGGCACCGCGCGGTGTGGCCGGAGATGCGGCAGGCCCTGCGCGACAGCGGCTGGCACAACTACTCGCTCTTCCTGCGCGGAGACGGCCTGCTGATCGGTTACGTCGAGGCCGAAGACCTCGCCGCCGCGCAGGCCGCGATGGCCCGCACCGAGGTGAACACCCGCTGGCAGGCGGAGATGGCGGAGTTCTTCACCGGCCTGGACGGCGGTCCGCCCGACGAGGGCTTCCAGCTGCTCGACGAAGTCTTCCACCTCGAAACCACCTCCGTCCGGGAAGGACAGTGATCGTCTTGCGCGACATGACGGCCGTGAAACAGGCCCTGCGGGCGCAGCGCATCGAGACGCCGTCGTGGGCGTACGCCAACTCGGGCACCCGCTTCAAGGTGTTCCCGCAGCCCGGCGTCCCGCGCACGGCCGAGGAGAAGATCGCCGACGCCGCGACCGTGCACCGGTTCACCGGCATCGCGCCGAGCGTGGCGCTGCACATCCCGTGGGACCGCGTCGACGACTACGGCGCCCTCACCGCGTACGCGCGCGACCTCGGCGTCGAGATCGGCGCCATCAACACCAACGTCTTCCAGGACGAGGACTACAAGCTCGGCTCGGTGACCAACCCCGAGGCCGGGATCCGCCGCAAGGCGACCGACCACCTCCTCGAGGCGATCTCCATCATGGACGCCACCGGGTCCCGCGACCTGAAGCTGTGGTTCTCCGACGGCATCAACTACCCGGGCCAGGACGACATCCGCGACCGTCAGGACCGGCTCGCCGCGGCGCTGAAGGAGACGTACGACCGCCTCGGCGACAACCAGCGGATCCTGCTGGAGTACAAGCTCTTCGAGCCCGCCTTCTACGCCACCGACGTCCCCGACTGGGGCACGTCGTACGCGCACTGCATGGAGCTGGGCGAGAAGGCCACGGTCTGCATCGACACCGGCCACCACGCGCCCGGCACGAACATCGAGTTCATCGTGGCGTTCCTGCTGCGGGCCGGGAAGCTCGGCGCGTTCGACTTCAACTCGCGCTTCTACGCCGACGACGACCTGATGGCCGGCGCGGCCGACCCGTTCCAGCTGTTCCGGATCATGTACGAGATCGTCCGGGGCGACGCGCTCGACCCGTCCTACGGCATCGCGTTCATGCTCGACCAGTGCCACAACATCGAGGCGAAGATCCCGGCGATCATCCGCTCGGTGCTCAACGTCCAGGAGGCGACGGCCAAGGCGCTGCTGGTCGACCGTTCCGCGTTGCGCGTTGCTCAGCAGTCGGGTGACGTGCTCGGCGCGAACGCCGTGCTGATGGACGCCTACAACACCGACGTCCGGCCGCTGCTGGCCGAACTCCGCGAGGAAGCCGGACTCGACCCGGACCCCGTCGCGGCCTACCACCGCAGCGGATACCAGGAGAAGATCGTGGCCGAGCGCGCCGGCGGCACGCAGGCCGGATGGGGAGCATGACGATGACGGTCCCGTCCACGCCGGAGCAGCTCATCGCGCGCAGCAACGCGCTCGGAGCCGACCCGCGCAACACCAACTACGCCGGCGGCAACACCTCCGCCAAGGGCGACGTCACCGACCCGGTGACCGGCGCCCCGACGGAGGTGCTGTGGGTCAAGGGCTCCGGCGGCGACCTCGGCACGCTCAAGGAGTCCGGGCTCGCCGTGCTGCGGCTCGACCGGCTGCGCGCCCTCGTCGACGTCTACCCGGGTGTCGAGCGTGAGGACGAGATGGTCGCCGCGTTCGACTACTGCCTGCACGGGCGCGGCGGCGCGGCACCGTCGATCGACACCGCGATGCACGGGCTCGTCGAGGCCCCGCACGTCGACCACCTGCACCCGGACTCCGGCATCGCCCTGGCCACGGCGGCCGACGGCGCTGCGCTGACCAAGGAGTGCTTCGGCGACCGCGTCGCGTGGGTCGACTGGCGGCGTCCCGGCTTCCAGCTCGGCCTGGACATCGCCGCCGTGAAGGACGCCAACCCGCAGGCCATCGGCGTCATCCTCGGCGGCCACGGCATCACGGCGTGGGGCGCGACCTCGGAGGAGTGCCAGCGCAACTCACTGGAGATCATCCGCACGGCCGAGGAGTTCCTGGCTTCACGGGGTTCCGCGGAGCCGTTCGGACCGGTGGTACCCGGCTTCGAGGCGCTGCCCGACGCTGAACGCCGGGCTCGGGCCGCCGCGCTCGCGCCGGTGGTGCGTGGGCTCGCGTCGACCGACCAGCGCGTCGTCGGGCACTACACCGACAGCGACGTCGTACTCGAGTTCCTGGCCCGCGAGAAGCTCGCACCCCTCTCCGCGCTCGGGACGTCCTGCCCGGACCACTTCCTGCGCACCAAGGTCCGGCCGCTGGTCGTCGACCTGCCCAGCTCCGCGTCACTGGAAGACGTCGTCGCGCGGCTGAAGGAACTGCACGCCGAGTACCGCGACGAATACCGCGCCTACTACGACCGGCACGCGACCCCGGACTCGCCCGCGATGCGCGGCGCCGACCCGGCCATCGTGCTGGTGCCGGGTGTCGGGATGTTCTCGTTCGGCAAGGACAAGCAGACCGCGCGCGTGGCGGGGGAGTTCTACGTCAACGCGATCAACGTCATGCGTGGCGCGGAGTCGGTGTCCACCTACGCGCCGATCGACGAGAGCGAGAAGTTCCGGATCGAGTACTGGGCCCTCGAAGAGGCCAAGCTGCAGCGGATGCCCAAGCCCAAGCCATTGGCCGGGCGGATCGCGCTGGTGACCGGCGCGGGTTCGGGGATCGGTAAGGCCATCGCCCTGCGGCTCGCCGCCGAGGGTGCCTGCGTCACGATCGCCGACCTGAACACCGCCGCGGCCGAAGAGGTCGCCGCGGAGATCGGCGGGCTCGCGGTGACGGCCGACGTCACCGACTCGGACGCTGTCCAAGCGGCTGTGGACGCGACCGTGCTGGCCTTCGGCGGGATCGACCTGGTCGTCAACAACGCCGGGCTGTCCATCTCCAAGCCGCTGCTGGAGACCACCGAACGCGACTGGGACCTGCAGCACGACGTCATGGCCAAGGGCTCGTTCCTCGTCGCGCGCGCCGCGGCGAAGGCCATGATCGACCAGGGCAGCGGCGGCGACATCGTCTACATCTCGTCCAAGAACGCCGTGTTCGCGGGCCCGAACAACGTCGCCTACGGCGCGGCCAAGGCCGACCAGGCCCACCAGGTCCGGCTCCTGGCCGCCGAGCTGGGCGCGCACGGTATCCGCGTCAACGGCGTCAACCCGGACGGTGTCGTCCAGGGCTCCGGCATCTTCGCCGGCGGCTGGGGCGCCCAGCGCGCCGCCGTCTACGGCGTCGAGGAGTCCAAGCTCGGCGAGTTCTACGCCCAGCGCACCATCCTCAAGCGCGAGGTGCTGCCCGAGCACGTCGCGGCGGCGGTGTTCGCGCTGACCGGCGGCGACCTGACCCACACCACCGGCCTGCACGTGCCGGTCGACGCCGGGGTGGCCGCGGCGTTCCTGCGTTAAGGAGAGTCATGACCCTCGACCGCATCACGCCGCGCAAGACCCGTGTCGGGCTCGTCGCGGGCGGGCTCGGCGCGTACTGGCCGCAGTTCCCGAAGCTGCTGCCGCAGCTGCAGGCGTCGGCCCGGCGGGTGGCCGAGCGACTGTCCGGAATGGACTGCGAGGTCGTCGACGTCGGGTTCGTGTCGGACGCATCCGAGGGCGCGGCGGCCGCGGAGAAGCTGCGGGTCGCCGGCTGCGACCTGATCATCGGCTTCCTCACGACGTACCTGACGTCCAGCATGCTGGCGCCGGTCGCCCAGCGCTCGGGGGCGCCGGTGCTGCTGCTGAACCTGCAGCCCACCGAGGCGATGGACCACGAGTCCTTCGACACCGGCGCGTGGCTGGCCTACTGCGGGGCCTGCCCGCTGCCGGAGATGGCCAACGCGTTCCGCCGCCTCGGCGTCGAGTTCCGCTCGGTGTCCGGGTACCTGGAGGACGAGCGGGCCTGGACGCGCATCGGGCGCTGGATCAAGGCGGCCGGGGTGCGGGCGGCGTTCCGCACCGGCCGGCACGGCCTGCTCGGGCACCTCTACCCGGGCATGATGGACGTCTCGACCGACCCGACGCTGGTGTCCGGCCAGCTCGGCGGGCACGTCGAGATCCTGGAGATCGACGACCTGCGGGTGCGCGTCGAGAAGGTGACCGACAGCGAGACGGCCGACCGGGTCGCACTGGCCTGCGACGTGTTCACTGTGGACGAGTCCGTTGTGGACGAGGACTTCGCTTGGGGTGCCAAGGTTTCCGTGGCGCTGGACCGGCTCGTCGAGGACTTCTCGCTCGACTCGCTGGCCTACTACCACCGCGGGCTCGACGGCGAGACCCACGAACGGGTCGGCGCCGGGTTCATCCTCGGCGCGTCCCTGCTCACCGCCCGCGGCATCCCGGCGGTCGGCGAGTACGAGCTGCGGACGTCGCTGGCCATGCTGCTGATGGACCGGCTCGGCGCGGGCGGCTCGTTCACCGAGCTGCAGGCGCTGAACTTCCACGACAACGTGGTCGAGATGGGCCACGACGGCCCGGCGCACCTCGGCATCAGCGCCCGCAAGCCGCTGCTGCGCGGCCTCGGCGTCTACCACGGCAAGCGCGGCTGGGGCGTGTCGGTGGAGTTCGACGTCAAGCACGGGCCGGTGACGCTGTGCGGGCTGGCGCAGGCGCTCGACGGCACGTTTTCGCTGGTCGCGTCCGAGGGCACGGTCGTGCCCGGGCCGCTGCTGCGGATCGGCAACACGACGTCCCGCGTCGACTTCGGCTGTGACCCGGGGGAGTGGACCGACGCCTGGTCGGCCAGCGGCATCGCGCACCACTGGGCGCTGGGCACCGGCCACCGCGTCGCCGAGCTGACGGCGGTGGCGGACCTGCTCGGGCTGGAGCTGACCGTGGTGCGGGCGTGACGCGGGTCGCGGCCGTCGACCTCGGCGCGTCCAGCGGGCGCGTGATGGCCGGGACCGCGGGCCCGGGCCGCCTCGACGTCGAGGAGATCCGGCGGTTCCCCAACGGCGGCGTCCAGGCCGGGCCGGTGCTGTACTGGGACGTCCTGGGGCTGTACCGGGAGACCCTCGCCGGGATCCGCGACGCCGGGGCCCTGGACGGTATCGGCATCGACTCGTGGGCCGTCGACTACGGGCTCCTCGACGAGTCGGGCGCGCTGCTCGGCAACCCCGTGCACCACCGCGACTCCCGCACCGAGGGCGTGCCGGAGAAGGTGGCCGCGTCGGTGTCCGACCGGGAGCTGTACGACGTCACCGGGCTGCAGCAGCTGCCGTTCAACACGCTGTACCAGCTGGTGTCCGAACAGGACCGGCTGACCGTGGCGCGCACCATGCTGCTCGTGCCGGACCTGCTGAACTACTGGCTGACCGGCGAGATCGGGGCCGAGCGCACCAACGCGTCCACGACCCAGCTCTACGACGTCCGCGCGCGGACCTGGGCGTTTTCGCTGGCCTCGCGCGTGGGCATCCCGCCGCGGCTGCTGCCCCCGCTGCGCGACCCCGGCACGGTGGTAGGCGTGGCGCGGGAGCTGTCCGGCGTGCCGGTGATCGCCGTCGGCTCGCACGACACGGCCTCGGCCGTCGTCGCGGTCCCGGCTGAACCGGGCACGAACTTCGCGTACATCTCCTGCGGCACTTGGTCGCTGGCGGGCCTGGAGCTGCCCGAGCCGGAGCTGGGGGACGCGGCGCTGGCCGCGAACTTCACCAACGAAGGCGGCGTCGACGGCACGATCCGCTTCCTGCGCAACGTGATGGGCCTGTGGGTGCTGTCGGAGACCCTGCGGACGTGGTCCCGCGCGGACCTCCCGGACCTGCTGGCGGCGGCCGCTGCGGCCCCGGCGCTGGCCGCCGTCGTCGACATCGACGCGCCCGCGTTCCTGCCCCCGGGCGACATGCCCGCGCGCATCGCGGCGGCCTGCCGCGCCACCGGCCAGCGCCCGCCGTCGACGCCGGCCGAGGTGGTCCGGTGCATTGTGGACAGCCTGGCCCTGGCCCACCGCCGCACCCTCCGCACGGCGGTCGAGGTCTCCGGCCGCTCGTTCGACGTGGTCCACATCGTCGGCGGCGGCGCCCGCAACGAACTCCTGTGCCAGCTGACCGCCGACGCCTGCGGCGTCCCGGTCCTGGCCGGCCCGGTCGAAGCCGCCGCCCTGGGCAACGTCCTGGTCCAAGCCCGCGCCCTCGGCGAGGACCTCCCGGACCTGCCGTCAATGCGAGCCCTGGTCCGCGAAACTCAGGCCCTCCGCCGCTACACCCCGACCGGCCACGCCGACTGGGCCGCCGCCGAATCCCGGCTCCCGTAGT
>NZ_JAYFSI010000018.1:0-161173 GCF_034929455.1 Amycolatopsis heterodermiae | reverse complement strand
AGAGGGCCCGGCCCGGTCGAGAACCCATGGTTCTCCCGGCCGGGCCCTTTTCTATATACCCACCCACAGTGCATGTGTCGTCCCCGCAATCACACGCGTCGACCTTCTGATCACGTGCCGGCTCCCCAATCACGCGTGTCGACCCTGCAAACACACGTGTCGACTCCGCAGTCACGGCTGCCGACTCCCCAATCACGCAAGACCCGGCTGGAATCACGCTAGTTCCAACACTGATCACACGAGACCGTGTCCCGGCACCGAGTGATGCCCGCCTGATCACGCGTGAAGCCCGTGGGATCACATGAGCCGGCTTTGCGGTGTCCGAAGTGGACTCTTTGGCGCTCGAATTCCTTGCCGGCAAGCGCGACCGGACGCGGAATGGCTTGATTCCCAGCGGACCCTCACGTGCTCCGAGGTGGAACTCGCGTGATTCGGGCCGGACCTCGCGTGACCGAAGGCCGAACTCGTGTGACCGAGGGGCAACACTCGTGATCGCAGGGGCATCTCGCGTGATTGGAGGGGCATCACGTGTGATGGGGAAGCCGACTCGCGTGTCTGGAGGGACGGGTCGGGCGGGGGGTTAGGGGGTGGGGCGGCGGAGTAGGTACGTGTCCATGATCCAGCCGTGGCGTTCTCGGGCCGTTGCGCGGGTTTCGCGGATTTCGGCCGCCAGGGCCGGGGTTAGCGGGCCCGAGATGAGGATTTCGTCTGGGGTGCCTACGTACGCGCCCCAGTAGATTGTCAGGTCGTCGGACGTGAAGCGGTCGAATGTTGTGTGGGCGTCCAGGAGAACGAAGACGTCGTCGACGTCGGGCGGCCAGCCTGCGGCCAAGCGGCGGCCTGTGGTGAGCTGCACGGCTCGGCCGATCTGGTTCATCGTCGTGCGGTGGCGGGCCGTCAGGGCCGAGATGCTGCTGATCCCCGGGATCACCTCGTACTCGAACTCGACGTTCCCCCGCCCTAGCACCGCCTCGATCAACGCGATCGTGCTGTCGTACAGCGATGGGTCGCCCCACACCAGGAACGCGCCCGTCTGGGACGGTGTCAGCGAGGAGAGGATCGCGTGCTCGTAGAGTTCGGCGCGGGCTGCGTGCCAGTCGGCTACCGCTGCTCGGTAGTCGTCCGGGGTGCGGTCGCGGGGTGGGTCCGGGACGAGCACGGTGCGGTACGGGCGGGTGACGAACCGGTCGAGGATCTCCTGGCGCAGGCGGACCAGGTCGGACTTCTCCTCGCCCTTGTCCAGCACGAAGAACACGTCGACGCGGTTGAGGCGGTCCACCGCCTGCACGGTGAGGTGCTCGGGGTCGCCGGCGCCGATGCCGATCGCGTAGATCTTCCGCATTCCGCGAGTGTGCCTGCCGGAGCGAGCACCGCCACACTGGGGGTTGCTGGAGAACCCCTACCCCCGATGGGTATAAAGGAAGGGGAACGAGAGGAGCTCCGATGACCGAAACGACCTACACCGTCGAGGGCATGACCTGCGGGCACTGCGCCACCTCGGTGCGCGAAGAGGTCTCCGAGCTCAGCGGCGTCCGCGAGGTGGACGTCGACTTCGAGAGCGGGCGCGTCACCGTGACCAGCGACACCCCGCTGACCGCCGACGCCGTCGCCGCGGCCGTCACCGAGGCCGGCTACCGCCTGGTGGCCTGACCGCCGTGGCCACCGCGCAGTCCGAACGCGTCGAGCTCGCCATCGGCGGGATGACGTGCGCCTCCTGCGCGGCCCGCGTCGAGCGCAAGCTCAACAAGGTCGGCGGCGTGACCGCGACGGTCAACTACGCCACCGAGAAAGCCCAGGTCAGCTACCCCGGCGGGCTCTCGGTCGAGGACCTGGTCGGCGTCGTCGAGGCCGCCGGGTACTCCGCGCGGCTCCCCGAGCCCGAGGCGCCGGCCGAGGACGGCACGCTGCGCAAGCGTTTGCTCCTCTCCGCCGTGCTCACCGTCCCCGTTCTCGCGCTCGCGATGGTCCCCGCCTGGCAGGTCGACTACTGGCAGTGGGTCTCCCTCGTGCTCGCCGCCCCGGTCGTGACGTGGGGCGCGTGGCCGTTCCACCGCGCCGCCGCGGTCAACCTGCGCCACCTCACCGCCACGATGGACACGCTGATCTCGCTCGGCGTCGTCGCCGCCACGGCCTGGTCGCTGTACGCGCTCCTGTTCGGCATGGCCGGCGAGATCGGCATGCGCCACGGCTTCGAGCTGGTCGGCACCGGCATGGCCGGCGACAACCTGTACTTCGAGGTGGCCGCCACGGTCACCACGTTCATCCTGGCCGGCCGCTACTTCGAAGCCCGGTCCAAGCGCCGCGCCGGCGCCGCCCTGCGCGCGCTGCTGGACCTCGGCGCGAAGGACGTCACGGTGCTCCGCGGCGGTGATGAGCGCCAGGTACCGATCGAGAGCCTGCACCCCGGGGACGTCTTCGTCGCCCGCCCCGGCGAGAAGATCGCCACCGACGGGGTGGTCACCGAAGGCCGCTCCGCGGTCGACACGAGCATGCTCACCGGGGAGGCGACGCCGGTCGAGGCCGGTCCGGGGGACGCCGTCACCGGCGCCACGGTCAACGTCGGCGGGCGGCTGCTCGTCCGCGCGACGCGCGTCGGCGCGGACACGCGCCTGGCGCAGCTCGCGCGCCTGGTCGAGGCCGCGCAGAACGGCAAGGCGCAGGCCCAGCGCCTCGCCGACCGGGTGTCGGCGGTGTTCGTCCCCGCGGTCGTCTTCGCGGCGCTCGCCACGCTGGTCGTCTGGCTGGCGACGGGTGGCAGCGAAGAGCAGGCGTTCACCGCGGCCGTCGCGGTGCTGATCATCGCCTGCCCCTGCGCGCTCGGCCTGGCGACGCCGACAGCGCTGCTCGTCGGCACCGGCCGCGGTGCGCAGCTGGGCATCGTCATCAAGGGCCCCGAGGTGCTCGAGTCCACCCGCCGCGTCGACACCGTCGTGCTCGACAAGACCGGCACCGTCACCACCGGCCGGATGACGCTGGTCGAGGGGGACGGCGAGGTCCTCCGGCTGGCCGGCGCGGTCGAGGCGGCGTCCGAGCACCCGATCGCCCGCGCGATCGTGGCCGCGGCCCGGGAGCGGTTCGGCACGCTCCCCGCCGTCACGGACTTCCGCAGCACGGCCGGGCTCGGCGTGACCGGCGTCGTCGAGGGCAAGCGGGTCAGCGTCGGCCGGGAAGCGGCCGGGACGTCCGGCGTGCACGTGGCCTGGGACGGCGAGGTCCACGGGCAGCTGGTCGTCGCCGACACGATCAAGCCGACGTCCGCCCAGGCCGTCGCCGAGCTGCGCGCACTGGGCCTGACACCGGTGCTGCTGACCGGCGACAACGCGGGCGCGGCCCGGGCGATCGCGGCCGAGGCGGGGATCGACGAGGTCGTCGCCGAGGTGCTGCCCGAAGGCAAGGTCGACGTCGTGAAGCGGCTGCAGGCCGAGGGCCGGGTCGTCGCGATGGTCGGCGACGGGGTCAACGACGCCGCCGCGCTCGCGCAGGCCGACCTGGGCCTGGCCATGGGCACCGGCACCGACGCGGCCATCGAGGCCGGCGACCTGACGCTCGTGCGCGGCGACCTGCGCGCCGCGGCCGACGCGATCCGGCTGGCCCGCCGGACGCTGGCCACCATCAAGGGGAACCTGTTCTGGGCGTTCGCCTACAACGTCGCGGCCCTGCCGCTGGCCGCGTCCGGGCTGCTCAACCCGATGATCGCGGGCGCGGCGATGGCGTGCTCGTCGGCGTTCGTGGTGAGCAACAGCCTCCGGCTGCGCCGCTTCCGCTGATACGTGGGGTGGGTATAGTCGAGGCGGAGGGATGCCGACGACGGGGACAGGTGCGCGATGACGGGTTACGGCAACGAGCGAGAGGCCTATCTCAAGCGCCTGCGGCGGATCGAGGGGCAGATCCGCGGGCTGCAGCGCATGGTCGAGCAGGACAAGTACTGCATCGACATCCTGACCCAGGTCTCGGCGGCGACGAAGGCACTCCAGTCGTTCTCGCTGGAACTGCTCGACGAGCACCTCGCGACCTGCGTGGTCCAGGCGGCCGCGGCCGGCGGTGAGGAAGCCGACCTGAAGGTCCGGGAAGCCTCGGACGCGATCGCGCGGCTGGTGCGTTCCTAGCTCACCGGACCAGCACGGCCAGCGTCAGGCCGCCGGCGTTCGTCGTGAAGTGGACGATCACCGACGCCAGCACGCCGTGACCCCGGTGGCGCCACCAGTGCAGGAAGATCCCGGCGACGCCGGCCGCGGCCATCGCGAGGACCTGCAGCACCACCACCGGCGTGCCGCCGAACACCGCGTGGACCGCCGCGTTGCGGCCGATCGCCAGGGCCGGCAGGTAGTGCCAGAGCCCGAACAGGGCCGCCGCGCCCACGATCGGGGGCCAGCGCCAGCGGTCGTCCCGGGCGCCGAGCAGGGCCGGCAGCACGCCGCGGAACGCGATCTCCTCGATCAGCACCGTGCCGAACAGGATGCGGCCGCACGTCAACCAGAGCAGCTGCCCGAAGTCCGGGGTGCCGACCCGGCCGTCCTGGTAGACCGTCCGCAGCGCCGGCACGGCCAGCGCGATGCCGAACACCACCGCGACCAGCCCGGCGCCGGCCAGTCCGACCAGGGCGGGCCGCCGGACCGAGCGCAGGCCCAGGTCGGCCCACGACAGGCCGGCCGCGCGCGCCAGGCCGACCAGCACCACCGCGGCCACCAGCCCGCACACCGGGTACGCCCAGCCGGGCAGCACGCGGTTGGCCAGCGTGGTCGACGCGGCCAGCGTCACGACGGCCGCGACCAGGGCGAACGCTCGGATCAAGGGATGATGTCCCGCGAGTTGAGCGCGTCCGTCAGCCGTTCACGCAGCTCGGCCGCGGTGGTGGCCGGGTCGATCTCGGACGGCGGGGACAGCACCTTCGAGATCACCGTCGACAGGTTCTGGTACGCCGGGGTCAGCGGCCGGACGGCGGCGTCGGACAGCGCGGCCAGGATGTCCGGCTTCATCGGGAACTGCGCGGCCATCGTCGAGCCCGGGTCGGCCGGGTCCAACGGCGCCGGGTCGTCGTAGACGGACCTGGTCGTCGGGGCCAGGCCGTCCTCGATCGCCTGGTACTTCTGGCTCGCCGGGCTGCGCAGGCACAACGCCGCTTCGAACGCCTCCGCCTTGTGCGGCGAGTACGTGCTGATCGCCAGGTTGAAGCCGCCGATCGTGACGCGGCTCGCGCGCCCCGGCACCACCGACGGGTAGCGGGCCCAGCGGACGTGCGGCAGGTCCTGCGGCTTTTCCTTCGCGTAGGAGGCGTAGACGTACGGCCAGTTCAGCTCCAGCGCGCCCTGCCCGCGCTGGAACGCCTGCCGGACCTCGTCCTCCTTGGAGTTGCCCAGCGACGGGTCGGTGATCCCGGCCGTGGTGAGCGTCTTCAGCAGCTCCAGCGCGCGGACGGCGCCGTCGTCCATCAGCACGGACCTGCCGTCGTCGGAGAGGATGTGCCCGCCCGCCGACGCGACGAGCGTGTTGTAGAACACCACCAGGCCCTCGTACTGGGCGCCGGTGAACAGGATGTTCGCCGGCTTCCCGGCCGCCTTCAGGGCCTTGGCCTGCGTCATCATCTCGTCGAACGTCTTCGGCGGTGACGGCGTGAGCCGGTCGTCGTACCAGAGCAGCTGGACGTTCGTGTGCTTCGTCGCCGCGTACAGCTTCCCGTTCCAGCGCGCGGTCGACAGCGGCCCGGGCAGCACGTCCCGCGTCGCCTCGGCTTCGGCGGCGCCGGTCCACGGCACCACCCAGCCCGCCTCGGCGAACTCCGGCACCCACGTGACGTCCAGGCCGAGCACGTCCAGCGACGGGTCTTCCGCGGCGAGCCGGCGCACCATCTGCTCGCGCTGGCCGTCCGCGCTGCGCGGGAGCTTGTGGTACTCGATCCGGTACCGGCCGCCCGCGGCCGCGTTGCAGGTGTCGACGACGTGCTGGAGGTTGTTCTCCGGGGAGACGTACAGGTTGACCGTCAGGCCGGAGCCGCCGCCGCACGCGCTGAGCGTGCTCGCGAGCAGCACGGTGACCAGCGGGATCGTGACGCGCATGGGTCCCCCTCACCTCGGCCGGGCGATCACCTGATCATCGGGGCAACCCGGCCGGGGGACAAGGGGTCAGCCGACGGCGTCCGAAAGATCGTCCGCCGGGGAGCGTCTCTGGACGGGCACCCGTTTCGGCATCGGCAAGGTGGCTTCGGGGTCGGACGCCGGCCGCTCGTCGAGCGCGACGGCCGCCTCGGCCAGCAAAGATCGGCAGCCGGTGAGGCTCGCGTGGAGCTTGTCGCGGACCTCGGTGAGGGCCGCGACCTCGCGTTCCGCCGCCGTGACCAGGGTTTCGGCGCGCTGGGTGGCTTCCGCGACCAGCCTGTCGGCCTTGGTGCGGGCGGCCGTGTCCTGCTCGGCCAGCTCGCGCATCGCCTCGGCCCGGCGGAGCGTCATCGCCCGCGTGTGATCCTCTTCCTGCTGCGCCCGGCGGTGCGCCGCGGCCTCGTCGAGCTCGCGGCGGCGCTGCTCGGCCGCCCGCAGGAGTTCCTCGTGCTCGGTGCGCTGCCGCTCGCGATCGGCTTCGGCCTTGGCGAGGGCGCTGCGTTCCTTTTCGGTGAGCCGGACGGCCTCGAGCTCCGCGTCACCCTTGATCCGTTCGGCGGATTCCGTTGCCCGCGCGGTGATTTCGGTCGCTTCCTCGCGGGTGAGCTCGATCATCCGGCGCGAGCGCTCCTGCAGCGCGTCCGCCGCGATCGGGGTCCGGCTGATCCGGTCGATCTTCAGCCGGAGCTCACGGTTCTCCTCGGCGAGCGCGGCCGCGCGACGCGCCGCGGCGTCGCGTTCGGCGGTGAGTCTGGGGATCTCGGCTTCGGCCCACTCGACGTATTCGACGACCTGCGCGCGATGAAAACCGCGCCACGCCAGGTCGAATCCGGGCCGCGTGCGCGCCACGTCCTCGCCACCGCCGGGGGCCATGTCTCACCTCCGAATTGGATGGTTTCTCCTCGGCCGCACGTTTTCCTTGCGGTACCGGGGATTTCCGGGTGCACCCCAGTGTGCCGCAAACCCGCCCCCGCGCGCTGCCCGGGCGGGTGATCATTCGTCGAGCGGTTCTCCCGCGCCGGTGGACGTGCTCCGGACGCCGGGCAGTTCGGCCAATTCGGCGGCGAGGTCGTAAAGATCACCTCGCCCGTCGAGCCGCAGCGTGACGACCGCGATCCGTTGCCCTTCCTCGGAAACCGACTCGTGATCTACCTCCACGTGGTGCACGGACCAGCCACGTCCGGTGCACACCGCGAGCGCCGCGCGCAGCACGCCCTGGCCGTCGGCGTAGGTCAGCCGCACCACCGGCGGTTCCCTGCGGTGCCGGGCGACGAACCGCTGCAGCGGCGGCAAACCGCGTGTCACCACGAAATGCCCGATGGTCGTGCCGACCGCGAGCACCGGCAGGCCGGCGCCGCACGCCGTGCCGACCGCGGCGGTGAGCCAGATCGTCGCGGCCGTGGTCAGGCCGCGGACGGCGTCGCGGCGGACGAAGATCAGCCCGCCGCCGATGAAGCCGATGCCGGAGACGATCTGCGCGGCGATCCGCGACGGGTCGAGCGCGACGTGCTCGGTGCCGAGCAGGTCGGCGAAGCCGTACTTCGACACCAGCATGAACACGGCCGAGCCGACGCCGACCAGGCTGTGCGTCCGCAGCCCGGCGGCTTTCATCCCGGCTTCGCGCTCCAGGCCGATGGCGACGCTGAGCAGCAGCGCGAGCAGGACCGGCGGCAGCAGCTCCCACTGCGCCGACGTGGACCACAGTGTGGGCAAGGTCACGACCTCCCGGGGTCTCGGGGCGCCCGGCGATCCGGCAAGCGAGGAGAACCTCCGGGGCCGTCACCAGGGCATACTGAGCGGATATCACCGATCGTGCCAGGACGGGGGAGAGCGCATGACAGTGCGTCGGCCGGTCGCGGCCCCCGACTTCGTCGGTTACCCGGAGGTGCGGCGCGGCATCCGCGCGCTGCTCGACGGGCGCGACGGCCTGGACCTCCGGCCGGTCCCGGCGTGTCCCGAGTGGACCGTCACGGACCTGCTCGCGCACCTGACCGGCATCGCCGAGCGCGTGCTCGTGCGCCACGGCGGGACACCGCCGGCCGCGCCCGCGCCCCGGGACGTCCCCGGCCTGCTCGACCGCTGGGACACCGTGGGCGAGGAGCTCGACCGGCTGCTCGCCGAGGCGGGCGGGACCAGCGGCGAGATCATGGTGATGGACGCCTACACCCACGAGCTCGACCTGCGCGCCGCGCTCGGCGTGGCGCCGCCGGACGAGCACCTCGCCTGGGCCCCGAGCTTCGAGGTGCTGGTCCGCGGCTTCTCCGGCTCGGTCGCCGGCCGCGGCCTCCCACCGCTGCGGGTTCGCACGACGGAGGGTTCCGAGTGGACGGCGGGGCACGGCCGGCCCGCGGCGTCGCTGACCGCGCCTGCCCACGACCTTTACCGCGCCCTCGCGGGCCGGCGGTCGGCGGCTCAGCTGGCGGTGTTGGACTGGAGCGAGGCACCGGAGCCCTGGCTGCCTGCGTTCACCTGGGGGCCGTTCGTGCCGCCTTCGTATCCCGGCGTTTGAGTTCTGGCCGCTTGGCGGTGGTCGCCGTGGTTGGTCGGCTGGATGCTGGTGGCTGGGCTGGGGCTCGGCGCGGTGGTCTGGTCGGTTGGCGCCTGGTTGCTGTGCTGGGGTGGGGCCCAGCGAGGTGATTTGGTCGGCTGGAGTCTGGTGGCTGGGCTGGGGCTCGGCGCGGTGGTCTGGTCGGCAGGCGTTCGGTGGCGCAGCCGGCGATGTTGAGCCGGGGTGAGGCTCGGCGCCGTGGCCGGCTGGCGGCCGGTGGCAGAGCTGAGGTGGGGTCCGGCGCCGTGGTTTTGGTCGGCTGCGCCTGGTGGCTGTGCTGGGGTTCGGCGGTCGTTCGCCGAGGTGTTGGCCGGTTGGCGTTCGGTGGCGCGGCTGGTGGTGTCGAGGCGGGCTGAGGCTCGGCGCCGTGGCCGGCTGGCGTCCGGTGGCTGTGCTGGGGCGGGGTTGGGCGCCGTGGTTTGGCCGGTGTTGAGCCTGGGTGAGGTTCGGCGCCGTGCTCTTGGTCGGCTGGTGCCTAGTGGCTGTGCTGGGGTGGGCTCGGCGATCGTTCGCCGAGGTGCCGGTCGGTTGGCGCCCGGTGGCGCAGCTGGTGATGTTGCGCCGAGGTGCGGCGCCATCGTCTTGGTCGGCTGGCGACCGATGGCTGGGCTGGGGTGAGGCTCGGCGACGTGCGCCGAGGTGGCGCAGCTGCCGGGCCGGAGTGAGGTGTGGGAGCTGCCGAGCGCGGCTCAGCCTCCTGGCGAGGTCACCGTGAGGACTGCGGCCAGGCCCAGTACCAGCACCGACAGCACGACCTCCGTGCCGACCGCCAGGCGTAGCCGGCGCAGGTCGGCCGTTACCGTGGCCGTGCCGCCGGATGACCTGACCGTGATGCCGCGCTGTACCGCGCGGCGGGACACGCGCGCCACCGCCAGCAGGGCGGCGAACCCGGCGATCTTCAGCAGCAGGATCAGGCCGAATCCCGTGGTCCAAAGCGTCGAGATCGACGGCATGATCCGCAGCGCCAGCACGGCGCCGCTGACCGCGACCGCGAAGACCGCGCTGCCGGCCAGGCGGGAGAAGCGGGTGACCACCGGGCCCAGATCCTCGCCGGCAGTGGGGCGGCGCAGGGCGAAGGCGAGCTGGATCAGGCCGCCGGCCCAGATCGCGATGGCGCCGTAGTGCACCAGGTCCGCGCCGACCGAGACGAACATGATCGGGTCGGTCACCGGGTGGCCGGTCGCCGAGAAGCTCAGCAGCACCAGGAAGCCGGTCACCATCGCGCCGTTCTCGTACCGCGCGCGCAGCCGCTCGGATTGCCCGGGCGCCAGCAGCCGCGGCACGAGCACCGCCAGCACGGCGACGGCGGCCAGCCGCAGCAGCAGGAGCTTGCCGTAGGCCACGCGCAGGGTGTCCGACAGCAGCCCGGTGTCGAAGACGGCACCCAGGCCGCGTCCGGCGGCGTACGGGCCCTGGAGCACGAGCGCGGCGACCGCCGTGACGGCGGTGAGCCCGGCTCCCCACGACAGCAGGCGCCGGGTCCGCGGGTCGGTGCCGCTGTCCGGGCGGCACGTCCGCACGAACGCGAGCCCGCCGAGCAGCACCACCCCGATGTAGGAGAGCCAGCGGAACGTCGTGGAGAGGACGTCCACCGCGGGGTCGGTGCCGGTCGCGGCCGCGACCGCGCCCGCCGAGGTGATCAGCGGGCCGGTGCCGACGACGAAGGCGAACGTGCCGCGCACCGGGTGGGAGTCGGCGGAGACGAAGGCGTACTCGACGAGGTAGCTGCCGTCGGGCAGGTCCGGCCGCAGCCGGACGGCGACCTGCTCGGCGGCGTCGCCGGGCTGGAAGACCGGGCCGGTGTCGGCCTCGGTGCCCTGGGTGTCGACGACCTTCAGCGAGCCCGGCTGGATGCCGACGTTCTCCGACAGCGTGACCGAAACCTGGGCCGGCGCCGCGGTCAGCCGGGTGCCGTCACCCGGCGTGGAGGAGATGATCTCGACGTGCGCCGACGCCGGAGCCGCGGTGAGCACCAGCCAGCCGGCCAGGAAGGCCAGCAGGGCCAGTGCCCGCCGCAGCACCCGGCGGCTCACGAGCCGGACAGCGCCGGCGCCTGCGGCTTCAGCCCGCAGGTGCAGCCGGTGAGCTCGTGCTCGGCCTTCGACGCGCGCCGGTGCAGCACGACGGCCACGATCATCGGGATGGTGACGATCGTGTTGTAGAACAGGTGCAGCTCCACCCGCGGGATCAGCAGCTGGATGATGCTGGTGGGCACCTTCTGCCCGGCCAGCCGCCAGCCGGACTGGGCCTGGATGAACAGCAGCAGGTGCTCGATGTGGTGCCAGAACTGGATGCCCAGCGCCAGGTTCCACCACTGCCGCGAGCGGCCCGCGAACCCGTGCCGCAGCACCCAGAGGAACACCAGCATGACGAGCGCGTAGCCGTAGTGCAGCCACTCCTGGGAGATCAGCCACGGGAACGGCATGCCGAGCACGCCCCTGGCCCGTGACGTCGGCCAGCCGAGCCCGTAGATCTGGACGGCCTGGACGATGTGCTCCGCCCAGTGCGCGATGACGATGATCATGAACACCGCGAGGGCGCGGTGGTGGTAGCGGCTGTTGAGCCCGCCGAGGAAGCCCGCGGGCCGGGCGAGTTCGGACGTCGACATGCTGACCCCAGTTTTCGCGTGTACGCCAATGCCTTGGTGCGTAGACGATAGCCGCTCGCGCGCGGTGATCCGTTACTCCGGATTGCTGACATCGCAAGGGAAGTTGCGGCAGACAGCGGATTGCGCACCGGCGGGCGGGTGAGACCGCGCCACCCGCCGGTGCGGGGGACAGGTCAGTGGAGGGCGAGCCCGGTCGGGCGCTCCGGTGCCGGCGGGATGTGGAACAGCCGGGTGAACAGCTCGAGGTGGGCCGGGTCGCCGTCGATGCGGACCTTGCCGCTGCTGATGGCGTCCTGGGCGCCGAGCTTGCCGTTGAACAGGTCGATCATCGCCGGTCCCTGCGGCTCGATCACCAGGTCCGCCGCGGGCAGCGCGCCCGCCGCGGCCTTCAGCGCGCCGTCGTCGACCATCGCGTGCACGATCATCTCGCCGCCCAGGTGGTGCAGCTCGTAGTTGACGTGCACGCCGGACGCGGCCTCCTCCTGGAAGGTCGTGTACAGCGAGATGATCGCGGTGTCGAGGGTGAACACCTCGTCGGCGCGGGGGTAGGTGAGCGAGCGGGCGCCCCACAGCCCCAGCTCGAGGACGATGTTGTCCAGCTCGTTGCCGTACTCGGTGAGCTCGTAGACGACGCCGGCGTCCAGCTGGGACAGCACGCGGCGGCGGACCACCCCGGCCTCCTCCAGCTCGTTGAGCCGCGAGGTGAGGATGCTGACCGGGATCCGCGGCAACGTCTGCTGCAGGTCGGTGAACCGCTTGGGGCCGAGCACCAGGTCACGGACGACGAGCAGCGACCAGCGTTCGCCGACGATCTCGAGCGCCCGTGCCAGGCCGCAGAACTGTCCGTAGGTGCGAGCAGAGGTAGGCATACTCGGGTCCTCACTTGTCTCGGGTCCGGACCGGGCACCGTCCGGCTCGCGCGTGGCCGCGGGTTCCGCTACGGTGCCTCAGTCGCCGTGCATGTACTCCCGGCGTCTCCGTCTACGGTGACGGCTCGGGACGTGACCCGGCCAGTGGGATCCTCACCGCTACCACATGTGTTGCCCAGGTGGGCCCGTGCAATTCGCACGACTTCGCGATGTCTCGCGCACTGGCTGCGAGTCCCCCGGAGGAGCAGGATTCGGACACTCGTCCCGTACGACCTCGCAGACCGGCAGGAGTGCTCATGCGCAATCCAGCGGTGGACACGACCGGTGCGCGGACGGCGGGCGGGCAGGGGGCCGCGGGGCCGACGCTGGCGTTCAAACGGCACCTCCGGGCGGAGGTGCGGGCCGGGAAGGGCGCGTACCTGTTCTCGGAACAGGGTGTCATAGCCATGCGCGGCGCGCAGATCGAATCACTCGCGTCCCTGCTCGACGGGACCCACGACCTCGAAAGCCTGCTGCGCGACCGCCCCGGCGGGATGCCGCCGGACCAGGTCCGCGCGCTGCTGGCCCAGCTCGTGCAGGCCGGGCTGGTGACGGTGCGGGAGCAGGGCGGGCAGAACGACGAGCGGGCGCTGGCCTACTGGGACGCCTGCGGGGTGGACGCCGAACGCGTCGCGACCCGCGAACGGCCGAGCCGGGTCCGGCTGATCACCGTCGGGGACGACATCGGCACCGAGCGGGTGCGCGCAGCGCTGACCGAGGCCGACGTCGAGGTGGTCACCGGCGGGACCGACGTCGCCGACCTGTCCGTGGTGCTCTGCTCCGACTACCTCGACCCGCGCCTGGCCGCCGTGGACGCCGCGCACCGGGCCGGCGGCCGTCCGTGGCTGATCGCGCGGCCGTTCGGCGCCCAGGTCTGGATCGGGCCGGTGCTGCGGCCCGACGGCGGGTGCTGGCACTGCCTGACCCACCGGCTGTGGGGCCACCGGCACGCCGAGGCGTGCGTCCAGGAGGTGCTCGGCCACGACGGTCCCGCGCGGCGCCCGGTATCGGCGGTGCCGCCGCTGACCGCGGCCGCGGCCCACTTCGTCGCGCTCGAGGCGTGCAAGTGGCTGGCCGGCTACCGCTACGAAGGCCAGCAGTGCGTGTGGACGCTCGACACGCTCGACCTGCAGGGCCGCCTCCACGAGCTGCGCCGCCGCCCGCAGTGCGACGGCTGCGGCGACACCGGGCTGGTGGCCCGGCGCTCGGCGGCCCCGGTCGTGCTGCAGCCGGCGAAGAAGGTGACCTCCGGCGGCGGCGGGCACCGCACCGCGACGCCGGCGCAGATGCTCGAGCGGCACCGGCACCTGATCAGCCCGATCACCGGCATCGTCAAGGCGGTGCGGCCCGACCCGTCGGCCCCCGCGTTCGCCAACGCCTACCACTCCGGCCCGAACGTGACCCGGGGCGTCACCGGGATGGCCGCGCTGCGGGCCGGGCTGCGCTGCCAGAACGGCGGCAAGGGCGTCACCCCGCTCGACGCCGAGGTCGGCGCGCTGTGCGAGGCCGCGGAGCGGTTCTCCGGCAGCTACCAGGGTGACGAGCTGCGTATCCGCGCCACCTTCGCCGAGCTCGGCGAGGAAGCCCTGCACCCCAACGACTGCATGCTGTTCGCCGAGCGGCAGTACGACGGCCGGGAGGCCTGGAACGCCGAGCACGCGGACTTCCAGCGGGTGCCCGAGCGCTTCGACACCGGCGCCGCGATCGACTGGACGCCGGTGTGGTCGCTGACCGGCCGGCGCCGGCTGCTGCCGACGGCGCACCTGTACTACGGCACGCCCGGCGCGCGTGGCGTGCACGCCGACTCGAACGGCGCGGCGGCGGGCAGCAGCCTGGAGGACGCGATCCTGCAGGGCGCGCTCGAGCTCGTCGAACGCGACGCCGTGGCGCTGTGGTGGTACAACCGCGTCCCGGTGCCGGGGGTGGACCTGAACTCCTTCGGCGACCGGTGGCTGGAGGAGATGACCCGCAACTACGCGGGCATCGGCCGCGAGCTGTGGGTGCTCGACCTGACCTCGGACCTCGGGGTGCCGGTGATGGCCGCGCTGTCGCGGCGCACCGACGGCCCGCGCGAGGACGTCATCCTCGGCTTCGGCGCCCACCTCGACCCGCGCATCGCGGTGCGCCGCGCGGTGACCGAGCTCAACCAGATGCTGCCGATCGTGCTGGCCGCCGGCCACGAGCTGGACGACCCGGACGCGCGCCGCTGGCTGGAGTTCGCCACCGTCGCGAACCAGCCCTACCTCCGGCCGGCGGCCGGGGAGCGGATGCGGGCGGCGGGCGACTTCCCGTTCGTCGAGCGCGCCGACGTCGGTGACGACGTCGAAGCGCTGGCCGCGACGCTCGGCGGGGCCGGCTTGGAGCTGCTGGTGCTCGACCAGACCCGCCCCGACGTCGGGATCCCGGTCGTCAAGGTGCTCGCGCCCGGCCTGCGGCCGCTGTGGGCCCGCTTCGCCCCGGGCCGCCTGTTCGACGTGCCCGTCCGGCTCGGGCGGCTCGACGCGCCGACGCCGTACGACCGGCTCAACCCGCTGCCCATGTTCCTGTAGCTCCTCCCACTCGCGGTACCCGCTCTAGGAGTTCGCTGTGCCTGCTGACCGCCCGGAAGCGGGCTCGGAGACCGTCCGGCTCTGGTCGTTCACCGAAGACACCCTGCTGGAGAACGGGGAGGACGACACCCTGGTCGCGGTCACGTGGTGGGGTGAGTACGAGCTGGCGCACATCGCCCCGCAGGTACGCGACTCGCTGGACCGGATGCTGCTGGGGCCGGTTTCGATGGACAACCTCGCCTCGTCGATGCCGGACGCCGCCGGGGACTGGCGGGGGATGCTGCGGAAGGTCCTCGACCGGCTGGCGGGCTCGGTGGTCCACTCGGTCGGGCTCAGCGACGGCCGCGGGCCGGTGCTCTCGGCGATCCCGGTGACCCAGGCGCCGGTGTTCTCCGCCGAGCCCGTCCCGCCCGGCCGGCTGGTCAAGCTCTCGCGGTTCGCCACGATGCGCCCGGACGACGGCGCGCTCGTGGTCGAGTCGCCGCGCGCCCGGTACCGGCTCGCGCTGCTGCGCCGTCCCGCCGTCACCGTCGCCTCGTCGCTGGCCGGGCCCGTCACCGTCGAGCGGGTCGCGGCCGACAGCGGGCTGCCGGAGCCGGTCGTCGCCGACGTCGTCGCGTTCCTGGTCGCCGCGGGGGTGGCGCTGGTCGCCGGGCCGGGGGCGGAGTTCGCCGAGGACACCGACACCGACCTGGCCGTGTGGCCGCCGGAAGACCTGATGTTCCACTCCCGCAGCCGGACCTGGCAGAAGGTCGGCCCGCTGGAGCCGGGCGGCGACCGGTCGGGGCCGGAGCCGCCGGTGCTCAAGCTGCTCCCCGCCGGTCCGGTGATCCCGCTGCACCGCCCGGACCCGGTGACCGTCGGATCCGACGGCGCGAGCCTGACGTCGCTGCTCGAACACGACCACAGCTGCCCGGAGTCGACCGGCCGGAGCCTCACCGCCGAGCAGCTGGGCGAGTTCCTCTTCCGGGCCGCCCGGGTCCGCTCGATCGGCCAGGCCCACCTCCCCGGCTGGCCCAGCCACGAGGCGTCCCAGCGGCCGTACTTCAGCATCGGCTGCCTCTACGAGCTGGAGATCTACCTCAGCGTCAACCGCTGCGTCGGCCTGGCGCCCGGGATCTACCACTACGACCCGCTCGCGCACGCGCTTGCGCCGGTCAACGACGACCCCGCGGCGCTGGCCGCCCTGCTCGACCTCGCGATGATCGGCGCCGGCGGCCACCGGCGCCCGCCGGTCCTGCTGACGATCACCGCGCGGCTGACGCGGACCGCGTGGGTCCTCGGCAAGGCCGCGTACGCGACGACCCTGGTGCACGTCGGCTGCCTGCAGCAGATCCTCTACCTGACCGGGCTGGCGATGGGGCTGAGCGCACACGCCGTGCCGGTCGACGCGGGCGACCGGGTGGACCGCACGCTGGGGCTGGAGTGGCCGGCCGAGGTCAGTGTCGGGGAGTGCGTGCTGGACCTGCCGGGGTGACGCCGTTCCGGTGACGCGCCGTCGCCGGAGCCGACCTCCTGTTACCTTAAACTCTCGGGGGTGGGCGACGCGGGAGGGGCCGTGGTTGTTCCGGTACGGATTTCTGGGGTCGGCCTGGCCGCCCGGACGGTCGCGGCCGCCGACGAGCCTGATGAGCCGGAAGAGACGCCGGCCGCCGTGGCCGCGCGCGGGCAGCGGGACTTCCGCCACCTGGTCACCGGGGCCCGGTTCGTGGCCGCCGTCGCGGTGGGCCTGCTGGTACCGGCCTTCACGCTGACCGGGCGGGAGCCCTGGCCGGCCCAGCTCTCGGCGGCCGGGTACACCGCCGCCCTCGTCGTCGTCTACCTCGCCGGGCTCGGCCGGGGGCGGGCCCGCCGTCCGGTGCCCGCGCTGATCCTGCTCGCCGCGCTGAGCGGGCTGCCGATGCTGCAGCTCGGGGTGCGCTGGGCGGTGGCGAGCGGGTTCCTCGCCGGCGGTGTCCTCCTGGTGGCGCGCCCGGCGCGGGCGGTCCCGGCGGTGGTGCTGGTGTGCCTGGCGGCCGGCCTGCTCGTCGCGCTGCCCGAACCGCCCGTGGCCGCGGTGTTCGACGGCCTCACCGCCGCGGCGGTGACCGCGGTGGCCGGGGCGGCCCTGTTCGGCTCGGCCACCGCCGCGCGGCTGGTCGCCGAACGGGAGGCCGAGGTCCACGAGCTGAAGCGGCGGACGGTCGCCGAGGAGCGACGGCGGTTCTCCCGGGACATGCACGACCTGCTGGGGCTCAGCCTGTCGGCGATCACCCTCAAGGGTGAGCTGGTCAACCGGCTGGTCCTCACCCGGCCGGCGGCGGCCAAGGAAGAGCTCGCGGAGCTGCTCGTGATGTCGCGGCGCGCGCTGGCCGACGTCCGGGCCGTCGCGGCCGGGTACCGGGAGCTGTCGCTCGACGACGAGTGCCGCGCGGTCGTGGACGTGCTGACGGCGGCCGGGGTGCGGGTGACGTCGTCACGGGCCGGCACCGGCGACCTCCCGCCCCGGGTGGCCGGCACGCTGGCCGCCGTGCTGCGGGAGGGCGTCACGAACGTGGTCCGGCACAGCTCGGCGACCTGGTGCGCGTTCAGCGTGTCCACCTCGGACGGCACGGCGTGGCTGGAGATCGTCAACGACGGCGTCGGCGCGTTCGCCGGCGGCCCGGCGGGCTCCGGCAGCGGGCTGGTCAACCTGGCCCGCCGGGTCGAGGCCCTCGGCGGCCGGTTCACCGCGGCGGCGGAACCGGACGGCACGCACCGGCTGGTGGCCGAGATCCCGGTGTGAGGGCCCGGGCGGAAGCGCTTTCTCCGCCGCCGTCCTTTCCGGACCGCGAGTTCGGCTTACCGGACGCTCGAGGGCGAGTGCGGCTCACGGGCCGCTCGAGGTGGCGCGGTGCGGGAATCCGGCGTGGTGGCGGCGGTTCCGGCGGGACGGATTCCGGCGGGCCCACCGGTGCGGACCCGGCGGATCAGCCGGCGGGGGCGGTGCGGGTCGGCACGTCGCCGGCAGCGTTCGGGGACACAGTGCCTAGAGCCACTCCGCCTCGGTGGCGGTGCGGGTCGGCACGTCGTCGGCAGCGTTTGGGGGCACAGTGTCTAGAGCCACTCCGCCTGGGTGGCGGTGCGGGTCGGCACGTCGTCGGCAGCGTTTGGGGGCACAGTGTCTAGAGCCACTCCGCCTGGGTGGCGGTGCGGGTCGGCACGTCGCCGGCAGCGTTCGGGGACACAGTGCCTAGAGCCACTCCGCCTGGGTGGCGGTGCGGGTCGGCACGTCGTGGGAAGCGTTCGGGGACACAGTGCCTAGAGCCACTCCGCCTCGGTGGCGGTGCGGGTCGGCACGTCGCCGGCAGCGTCCGCGGGCACCGCGCCTAGAGCCACTCCGCCTCGGTGGCGATGCGGATGGCGTGCACCCGGTTGCGGGCGTTCAGCTTCGTCACGACCGCGGCCAGGTAGTTGCGGACCGTGCCGGCCGACAGGAACAGGTCGGCGGCGATGTCCGAGACCGTGCGCCCGCGGGCGGCGAGCGAAAGGATCTCGATCTCCCGCGGCGTGAGCGGGCAGTCGTTGGTCTCCCAGGCGGCCAGCGCCAGCTCGCTGTCGATGACCCGGCGTCCGATCGCGACGGACCGCACGGCGTTCGCGAGCTTGTCCGACGGCGCGTCCTTCAGCAGGAAACCGTTCACCTTGGCGTCCAGCGCGCGCCGGACGGTACCCGGGCGGCCCAGGCTGGTGAGGATCAGCGTGTGGCAGTCGGGCAGGGTCTCGTGGATCTCGATGGCCGCGGACAGGCCGTCCTTGCCCGGCAGGTCGATGTCGATCACCGCGACGTCCGGCTGGGTCGCCTTCGCGGCCGGGAGGATCTCGTCGCCGGCGGAAACCTCGGCGACGACTTCGATGTCGGACTCGAGGTTGAGCAGCGCGACCAAAGCGCCGCGGACCATGTGCATGTCCTCGGCCAGCAATACCCTGATCACTGCGATACCTCGCACCCCAGTAGGCGATACCCCGTTCGCAATGGTACGCCATTGCCCGTCACCGCCGTCGTTTTCGCGAAAGGCGCGCCCCATTCCGCGCCCCCTCGCGCCGGCGCGGAAATGCCCGCCGGCCCGGGGAATCGCGGCGGTGCGAAGTGGCGCACCGCGCGCGGTTCCCTTCCTCAGACGGCCACCGCGTGAGCCGCCACGGCCTTGCGCAGGTCGGGCAGCGCCAGCAGCACCGGCGGGTCGAACCCGCGCCGGGGCCGCAGCCGGACGTCGGCCAGGCGCGCGGTCACGCCCACCTGGATGGTCACCGGCCCGGTCAGCCCGGTGAACGGGCGCTGGCCGTACTGGTCGAGCGGGCTGGCGCCGTAGGCGTGCGTGATGAGGTACCACGAGCCCGGCGGCACGTCTGCCAGCGTGTACGGCCCCGGGCCGGGCACCAGGGTGTGGCGCGCCGGCAGTCCTTCGGCGATCCGGGCGGGGAACAGCCCGACGAACACCGGCCCGACCTCGGCCGGAGGCATGGCGTGCAGCTGGCCGCGCACCGTCGCACCGGGCAGCCGGTGGTCCGGCCGCTCGGCGATCCGCGGTGACGCGCCGCGCAGCTGGCGGTAACCCGACGGCGAGACGCCCACGCTGCCGCTGAAGCGGGCGCTGAAGGTCCCGACGCTGTTGTACCCGACCTGGTGGCTGATGTCGGCGACCGAGATCGTGGTGGTCGTCAGCAGCCGCTTGGCCTCGGCGAGCCGCATGGCCGAGAGGAACCGGCCGGGCGAGAGCCCCGTGGTCCGCAGGAACACCCTGGTGAAGTGGAACTTGCTGAACATCGCGGCGCGGGCGAGGTCGTCGATCGTCAGTCGTTCGCCCAGTCTGTCCCGCATGGTCACGATGGCCCGTGCCACCGCCTGCCGGACGATCTCATCCATGGTGGGCCGTCCCCTCAGTCGACGTGGCCGCCCCGCGCCTTCCGGCGAAGGCATCCGGTGCGGAGAAATGGGTTGCGTCTAAAACCCTAGAACGGTCGGCGTCTACTTCTTAAGTGCTCAGCGCATCGGTGCGGATGGATTTCGCCGGGTGCGGACATGCGTTTTGCACATGCCCGCGAACGCCCCGATCCGGTGGTTCTCGTCGGCCACTCGACACGTCCGCGACCCGTGTGATCCACAACACGTCGCAGTCGCCTTGTGACGCAGCGTCGTATTCCGGGCTTCTTCGACCTATTCATTGCTCTGTTCGGAGCAACGCCGGGCACTGGAAAGAGCATGTGTAAGGCACAAGTGGCCGATGACACGGGCACTGGCCGCCATCGGCCCGCTGGGCGACTATTTATGTCACGTGAAGCATTCATCTTCGCCACTGGGAGAGAACAATGTCCGCACCTTTTTCTGCTGACGTTCGCACGCTTTTCGCCGACCTGGGGATCGAGACCGAAAGCACCGAGCGCGCCACCGGGCTGGTCATCGACCGGTTCGAGCTGTGGGGAGACAGCGCGCCGGCCGCCGGGGCCGTCCGGGCCAGCATCTGCCGCGTCGACGTGCTCGAGGCGGCTTGACCGACGTCGATGCCGGGCGTTCTCACCACGGGCCGGCCGTGACCGGGCACTCTGTGCCCGCCGCGGCCGGCCCGCCGCGTTGGTGGGACAACGCCTTCCCCGTACTCCTGCCGGAAAGTTTCCGACGCGAACTGAGTTTGTCACTTCGGGTAGTCACCCGAGTGCGTGGCGGCATTTTTAACCGTGCTCTTGCCCTAATGCGCGAGCATTAGCGTCAGTAGTGCCCAAGGGCGCCTGAACGGGGTAACCGAGTTTGCCGTACACGGTGTTTAACTGGGTTTCTGGGGAGAGTTCCGGGGAGCCGTCTGGGGAGGCATCCGTGATCCGAGTGCTCGTAGCCGAAGACATGCACATAGTCCGGGGGGCCCTGGTGGCCCTGCTCGGCCTCGAGCACGACATCGAGGTGGTCGCGGAGGTCGCGGACGGCACGGAGATCCTGCCCGCGGCCCGCGAGCACCGCGCGCAGGTGGCCGTGATCGACATCGACCTGCCGGGCATGGACGGCCTGACCGCCGCCGGTGAGCTGCACGAACGGCTGCCGGAGTGCCGCACGCTCATCCTCACCAGCCTGGGCCGCCCGGGCACGCTCCGGCGGGCGCTGGACGCCAAGGTGGGCGGTTTCCTGCTGAAGGACGCGCCCCCGGACAAGCTGGCCAACGCGGTGCGCGGGGTACTGGCCGGCCGCCGCATGGTCGACGGCGACCTGGCCCTGGCCGCATGGGACACGGTGGACTGCCCCCTCACCGGCCGCGAGCGCGACGTACTGAGGATGACGGCGCAGGGGTACGGGACAGTGGAGGTCGCCGCGCGGCTGTACCTGTCGGCGGGCACGGTCCGCAACTACCTGACGACGGTGGTGGCCAAGCTGAACGCCCGCAACCGCGTGGACGCGATCCGCATCGCCGAGGAGTCGGACTGGATCTGACGCCAGGTTCGGTTTCTGTGGTCGGCTGGCCGCCGGGGTCGGTGGGTGTTCGGCTGGGGCTGGTTGGTGGGTCGGTTCGGTGGGTGCCGCGTGGACTGGGCTGCGGTTCGGCTTCTGTGGTCGGTGCCTGCCGGCTCTGCGGCGCGCCGTGGAGCCTGGCGGGGGCGTGGGGCTGGCGTTCGGCTCTCGTTGCCGGCCGGATCGGGGAGCTGTATCGGCTGCGGTCCGGTGGTTCGGACCTGTTTCTGTGGTGAGGTGCTCGCCGGGGTCTGTGGCGCGCCGAGATGCCGGGGCTGTGGGACCCGCGCCGATTGACGTGTTGGTTTGGTGGGGGCGTGGGGCTGCGGTCCGGCTCCTGCGGTCGTTGCCGGCCCGGAGCTGGGCCTGGCGCCGAATCGCCTAGCCTGGCCGTGGCCGTATGGTGCCGCGGCTGGTGGTTCGTTCCGCGCTCAAGCCGGTGGTCGGCAACCGAGTCAGGTGTGGTTCTGGGCCGCCGTCCGGCTCAGACCGGGACCACCGCGCGGAGCCGGAAGCGGCCGTCCGCCTCCACTCCTGCTGTCAGCTGTCCGCCCAGGTCCGTGACGCGGTGGGTGAGGTTGCCGATGCCCGTGCCCGGGGAGACCTCGCGGCTTGCGCCGTCTGTGGCCGCCGGGGCCGGTGACGGGTCGGTGCCGTTCACGCCGTCGTTGACGATCTCCAAGGTCACGCCCGAGTCCGAGCGTCGCATGGCGATCTCGCAGCTCTCCACCGAGCTGTGCCTCAGCACGTTCGTGACGCCTTCGCGCAGGACGACCGCCAGTACCGTGCGCACGGGCGTCGGCAGCTCGTCGTGCAGCATCTCCATGCGTACCCGGACGTCGGCGGCCACCAGCACGGACCGGGCGGCGCGTGACTCGTTGTCCAGGGACAGCTCGCGGTAGCCGCTGGCGACCGAGCGGACGTCGGACAGGGCCTGCCGGGTCAGCTGGAGGACCTCGACCAGCTCCTCGGTGGCCCGGCCGCGGTCCAGCGGGAGCACCCGGGCGGTCAGCTCGCTCTTCAGCGCGATCGCCGACAGGCTCATGCCGAGCAGGTCGTGCAGGTCCCTGGCGAACCGCAGCCGCTCCTCGGCCAGCGCCATCTCGGCCAGGCGGCGGCGGGTCTCGTCCAGCTCGGTGACCAGCCGGGCCAGCCAGAGGAGGCCGAACACGGCCAGCCCGATCATCACGGCCGCGACGGTGTAGAAGACGGTCGCCGCGGGGCCTGCCCCGGTGAGGCGCTGGATCTCGGCGTAGGCGGCGATGTTGATCAGGAAGAACAGCCAGCCGACGGCGGGCGGCATGACCAGCAGCGCGCTCCCCAGCAGCAGGCCCAGGACGCTGGCCCAGTCCTTCCCCAGCGCCACCAGCGGCAGGTAGATCAGGCACGCCTGGACGAACAGCATCGCGTAGCTCTGGGCCGTGCGCAGCACCGTCGACGGGCGGTTGAAGTAGGAGAACTGCAGCGCCAGCAGGGCCGTCACCGGGCCGGCGACCAGCGCGATCCGCCACGGCTCGGTGGTCAGCTGGAGCTCGTGCACCACCGCCCCGGCGCCGAGCAGCGACATCACCACCGGCAGCAGCAGCCGGATCCGCCGGGACTCGGCCGCCGGCTCGGGCCCGGCGGCGTCGCCCGCCGGCCGGTCGAGCACGGTCGGCAGGGGCAGCTCGACGCGCAGGGTGAACCGGCCGTCCGGGCCGGCCTCGGCGGTGGCGGTGCCGCCGAGGGCCGCCACCTCTTCCGGCAGCTTCGTGAGCTTGCTGCCCGGTTCCAGGGCCTCCTGGCCGGCCGTCACCCCGTCGTTGACGATCTCCAGGGTGACCTTGCCGTCGTGCTGGCGCACGTTGATCTGGCAGTGCTCGACGTCGCTGTAGCGCAGGACGTTCGTGACGCCCTCCCGCAGCACCCTGGCGAGCAGCGTCCGCGCCTGGACCGGCAGGTCGTCCTGGTCGAGGTGCACCTGCACGGCGATCTCGGACGCGCCGAGCAGGGACTCGGCCGTCCGGGACTCCTTTTCCAGCGACAGCTCGCGGTAGCCGTGCGAAACCGCGCGGACGTCGGAGAGCGTGCGCTGGGCGGTCGCGGTGATCTCCGCGAGCTCCTCCTTGGCGCGCTCGGCGGACTTGCGCATCAGCCGGTGCACCAGCTCGCCGCGCAGCGCGATCGCCGACAGGCTCAACCCGAGCAGGTCGTGCAGGTCGCGGGCGAAGGCGAGCCGCTGTTCGGCGACGGCCCGCTGGGCCAGTTCGGTGCGGGCCAGGTGCAGCTCGTGCACCATCCGGGCGAGCCGGGCCAGCAGGTAGAAGACCAGGCTGTAGACCAGCATCGCCAGGCCGCCGTAGATGGTCGACAGCAGGTCCTGGTCGAAGGCCTGGTAGATCCAGATGACGCTGGCGCAGGTGGCGGCCAGTGCCGGCCACGCCCACCGGGACGGCAGGACCAGCAGCGCCGCGCCGCCGACGAAGTCCGGCATGTCGGCCCACAGGATGCCGAACACCGGGATCGGGAGGTAGGCGAGCACCACCATCACCGCGAACAGGACGTGGCCGGTCCTCGAGCGGAGCCGGGCGGTGGGGCGGCTGAACCACAGCAGCTGGATCGCGAGCAGCGCGGTGATGCCGAGCAGGCCGTAGACGCCGTGGATGACGTCGACCGAGGCGGACAGCAGGAGCAGGTTGGCGATCCCGATGACGCTGAACCCGGCGATGACGACCACGATGATGCCCGCCGCCAGGTAGGTCGCGAGCCGGGGCCGGCGGTCCACGCCGGTGGTGCCGCGGGGTGCGGCCGTGGCGGACTGGCCGGGGGTGGGTTCGAGCGCTGCGACCGGGGACATCGGGAACCCTCCGGCTGTGTGGTGCGGCCAGCTACTCCGGGACCGGTCAGGGCGCAGTGCTGTCCGTCCGCGAGCCATCGTAGCCCACTCACGGCCGGGACCCCGGTAACCGGAATCGGTCTGGACCATTCGTCGTACCCCGTCGCCGTCGCGGTCCGGTGCTACTGCCCGGCGCGCCGGGCGAACGGGACCGGCCCCGGGACGGCGAGCAGCCCGAGGAAGTCCAGTTGCGGCACGGCGATCGAACCGATGTGGCGCACCGAGTCCCGCTCCCGGCGGAAGAAGCTCAGCCCGGCGCAGTCGTCGTCCCACGGATCGGTGGGCTCGGCCGACGGGATCCGGTGGGTCGCCGCGAAGTCCTCGGCGAAGCCGGCGCTCACCACGGAGTACGCCGGGAGGTTGCGGCCGAAGTGCCGCCGGTACTGCTCCAGCTTGGGGTACGGGGCGTGGGAGACCAGCACCAGCCGCAGGTCCTCCTCGGCGAGCGCGGCCGCGACCTCCGCCGTCGGCACCAGGTCCTCCGGGCCGCTGAAGTCCGGCATCGGGTGGTACACGGCCAGCCGTGCGCGGTCGCCGAACAGGTCCGCGAGCAGGACCCGGCCGTCCGGGCCCTCGAACTGGTACTTCCACAACGTGACGGCGGGAGTCCGTTGGGACTCCGGCAGGGTCAGTTCTGTCACGGCGAGTCCTCCCGGCTGTGGCCCTCGACGCCGATTGTGCGCCCGCCGGGCCGGTGCTGTCCCCACCCTCGCGGGGACACCGCACGCAGGGAGACGCGCGGGCCCGCCGTGCCGTGCACGGGCCGTGACCCTAGGCTCACGGGCCATGGCACGCTATTTCGACCTGCACCCGGACAACCCGCAGAAACGGGCGCTCGGCCAGGTCGTCGACATCCTCCGCGGCGACGGGCTGATCGCCTACCCGACCGACTCGTGCTTCGCGCTCGGGTGCCGTCCGGGCAACCGCGAAGGGCTCGACCGGATCCGCTCCATCCGCAAGCTGGACCACCGCCACCAGTTCACCCTGGTGTGCCAGAACTTCGCCCAGCTCGGCCAGTTCGTCATCATCGACAACTCGGTGTTCCGCGCGATCAAGGCCGCGACGCCCGGCAGCTACACGTTCATCCTGCCGGCCACCAAGGAGGTGCCGCGGCGGATGATGCACGAGAAGAAGAAGACCGTCGGCGTGCGCATCCCCGACCACCACGTCACCCAGGAGCTGCTCGCCGCGCTCGGTGAGCCGCTGCTGTCGAGCACGCTGCTGCTGCCCGGTTCGGACGAGCCGATGACGCAGGGCTGGGAGATCAAGGAAGAGCTCGACCACCAGCTCGAAGCGGTGCTCGACTCGGGCGACTGCGGCGTCGAGCCGACCACGGTCGTCGACTTCTCCTCCGGTGAACCGGAGATCGTGCGCTACGGCGCCGGGGACCCCGCGCCCTTCGAGTGACGCCGCTCAGCTCTCCAGCAGTTCCAGCCATTCCACGGGGTGCTCGCCGATGAACGTCAGCGCGAGGTCCTCCGCACGGCGGCGGCCGGTGACGAGCAGGCAGAAGTCCTCGGCGGAGCCCGCGACGCGGCCGGCGGCGTCCTCCGGCCCGAACGTCCACAGCGTCCCGGACGGCGCCCGCAGCTCGAACCGGAACGGCCCCGGCGGCGTCAGCCGGTGGCGCCGGTAGGCCCGGTCCCTGGTCCGGACGCCGTAGTAGGCGACGTGCCCGATGGCGTCGTCGCGCCGGGCGCGGACCCCGAGCGCGTCCGCGATGTCCTGGCCGCCGGCGAACAGCTCGGTCAGCGCGGCGGCGGCGAGCACCGACGGGCGCAGCGGGCCGTCGCGCCACGGCAGCGCCGGCTCCGGCGGGGCCGCGGCGAGCAGGGCGTTGGCCTTCCGCTGCTCGATCAGCCAGGACACGATCGCCTCGTCGAGCGAGTCGTAGGAGACCTGCGGCGTGACGCCGAACGAGCCGGGGTTCTCGGCGCTGAGCCGGACCAGGCGCGCGGTCGACGTCAGCCGGGCGAAGTGGCCGGTGAGGTCGGGGCCGGGGCCGTACCCGTGCCGCTCGGCCAGCTTGACCAGCTCCTCGGTCTCGGCCTGCAGGTCCGTGAACACGTCGGCCATCGGTGCCACCCTCCTGGTTCCGGGTACCGGGCTGCGCAGGCCCAGGCTGGCACGCGGGCCCGCGGCCGCTCCACTCCGCGCGTGCGACGCTATGTTCGTCGCGACGAACATAGCGACGACCAGGCGAAGGGAGCCCGGAGTTGAAGTACCTGCTGGCGATGTACCTGAACCCCGACGTGATGGCCGGACTGTCCGAGCAGGACATGGACGGCATCATGACCGGGCACCAGGAGTACATCCGCACCATCCGGGAGTCCGGCGAGATGATCGGCACCCAGGCCCTCGCCCCGGTCGCCGACAGCAGCGTCGTGCGGGTGCGCGGGGGCCTGCCGGCCATCACCGACGGCCCGTTCCTGGAGACGAAGGAGTTCCTGGCCGGCTACTACCTCGTGGACGTCGAGGACAAGGCGCGCGCACTCGAACTGGCGGCGATGATCCCGGACGCCGCGATCGACGGGCTCGCGGTCGAGGTGCGCGAGATCGTCTTCTTCGCCGACGCCGAGTCCGCGATCCCCGGTTCGTGAGGTGACCGCGCCCGCCCCGGTCGCCGAGGTCCTGCGCCCGCTGGTGCCGCAGGTGCTGGGCGTGCTGGTCCGCCGCCACGGCCAGTTCGACGCGTGCGAGGACGCCGTCCAGGAGGCCCTGCTCGCGGCGAGCGAGCAGTGGCCGGCCGAGGGGGTGCCGGACAGTCCGCGCGCCTGGCTGGTCACGGTCGCGACCCGGCGGCTGACCGACCTCTGGCGCAGCGAGAGCGCCCGGCGGCGGCGCGAGGAGTCGGCCGCCGTGCGCGAGCCGGTGACCTCGGCGGTCGTCCCCGGCCCCGGCGAGGACCGGCCCGCGGACTCCGACGACACGCTGTCGCTGCTGTTCCTCTGCTGCCACCCCGCGGTGTCGCCGCCTTCGCAGGTCGCGCTGACGCTGCGCGCGGTCGGCGGCCTGACCACGGCGCAGATCGCGAGCGCGTTCCTGGTGCCCGAGACGACGATGACCCGGCGGATCACCCGGGCGAAGGAGAGCATCGCCGCCGCGGGGTCGACGTTCAGCGAGCCGTCGCCGTCGGACTTCCCGGAGCGGCTGCGCGTGGTCCTGCAGGTGCTGTACCTGATCTTCAACGAGGGGTACACGGCGACGTCGGGGGAGAACCTCGTGCGCGCCGAGCTGGCCGCCGAGGCGATCCGGCTGACCCGCGCCGTGCACGCGCTGCTCCCGGCCGAGGGCGAGGTGGCGGGCCTGCTCGCGCTGCTGCTCCTGACCGACGCGCGGCGGGCGGCGCGCACCGGCCCCGGCGGTGAGCTCGTCGCGCTGCCGGAGCAGGACCGCGGCCGGTGGGACGCGGCGATGATCGCCGAGGGCACCGCGCTCGTCCGGGCGACGCTGGGACGCGGCCCGGTCGGCCCGTACCAGGTGCAGGCCGCGATCGCGGCGCTGCACGACGAGGCGCCCGGCACGGACGAGACCGACTGGCCGCAGATCGTCGAGCTCTACGGCGTGCTGGGCGAGCTCATGCCGAGCCCGGTGGTGACGATGAACCTCGCCGTCGCCGTCGCGCAGGTGGCGGGCCCCGCCGCCGGCCTGGCCGTGCTGGACCGGGTCGACGGCAAGCTCGACCTGGCCCGCCGCGTCGACGCGGTGCGCGCCCACCTCCTCGAACGCGCCGGCCGCCCGGCCGACGCGCGCGAGCACTATCTGAGGGCGGCCGAACGCACCGAGAGCGGCCCGGAACGCCGTTACCTGCGGGACCGGGCGGACCGGCTTGACCCTGGTCGGCTGATGGACCGAGGGGACTGACCGGTTCGCTTCGCCGGACGACGACGGCGGTGGTCGCTTACGGCTCGACCGGCTTGAGCAGACCACGATGCCGGTGGCCTGCCCGGATCCGCCGGCCGACAATGCCGCCGGGCTCACCGGCTTCGCCTGGTTCGGCGGGTGCCGATGGTGGTCCGGCTGTGCCGCGATCGGACCTGGCCGGGTGCAGCAGGCCGGCCGGCTGACCAGACCGCTTCGGCGGGTGCCGATGGCGGCGATCTGACCGGACCCAGCGGCCGAGGATGCCGCCGGGTTCGGCGGGTGCCAATGTGGTTCGGCGGGGCCGTGACCGGAGCCGGCCGGGTTCAGCTGGCCGGTCGGCTCCCTTCATCAGGCGGCGATGCCCCGTCAGCGGACCACGATGCCGGTGGTGCGCTCCGGGGCCGACGGGACGTGGAACAGCTGCGCGAACAGCTCCAGGTCCGTGACGTCGCCGTCGATGGTGAGCTTGCCCGCGCGGACTGCTTCGGCGGCGGAGAGGCGGCCGCTCATCACGTCCAGCAGGGCCGAACCGTGCGTGGCCTTGATCACCAGCTCGGCGCCGGGGAAACGGCCTTCGCCGACCTTGACCACGCCGTCCTCGACCAGGGCGTGCACGATCATCCGGTCGTCGTAGCGGATCTCGAAGGTGACCTGGACGCCTTCGGCGCGCTCGGCGCGGAAGGTGGAGTACAGCGACAGGATGGCCGAATCGAGGATGACCACGTCGTCGGCGGCCGGGGTCTGGAGCGAGCGGGCGCCCCAGAGGCCGAGGTCCAGCAGGATCTGGTCGAGCTCGCTGCCGTACTGGGTCAGCTCGTAGACGAGGCCCGCGTCGAGCTCGGCGCGCACGCGGCGGCGGATCACCCCGGTCGCCTCCAGCTCGTTGAGCCGGGCCGACAGGATGGACGGCGGGATCTTCGGCAGGCCGGTCTGCAGCTCGTCGTAGCGCTTCGCGCCGAGGACCAGGTCCCGGATGATCAGCAGCGACCAGCGCTCGCCGACGATCTCGAGGGCGCGGGCGACGCCGCAGTACTGGCCGTAGGCACGGGTGTGCGGAGCAGTCATCGAACTTTCCTCACTTCTTTTCGGGCGGGACGACGGACTCCGGCGGCTGCCGGGGAAGCGGTGGGCGGCTCAGCGGTGGTCGCCCTCGGAGATCAGCTCGCGGTGCAGCAGCTGCAGGTCGTCGCACGGTTCGACGCCCAGCTCGCCGGCCAGCCGCGAGCGGAGCCTGCGGTAGACGGCCATCGCGTCGGACCGGCGGCCGCTGCGGCCGAGCGCGCGCATCAGCTGCCCGTGCAGGGCTTCGTCGAGCGGGCTGCCGGTGGTCAGCGAGCGCAGCTCGCCGATCAGCTCGCGGTGGCGCCCGCTGACGATCTCCGCCTCGATGCGCATGTGCAGCACACTGCGCCGCTGTTCGAGCAGCTCGGTCCGGTACGCCGACAACACCGGTCCACAGTGGACGTTCGCGAACGGCGGACCGGTCCAGACGTCGAGCGCGTCCCGGAAGGCGTCGGCCGCCCCGGCGTGGTCCCCGGCTTCCTGGCGTTCCTGCCCGGCCTGCTGCAGCCGGACGAAGCGGTGGGTGTCCACTTGGGACGGATCGATGTTGAAGGTGTAGCCGGTGTGCTTGGTGGCCAGCATCTCTTCGCCGTCGGCCGCGAGCTTGTTCTGGTCGATGCACCGGCGCAGGTGGTAGACGTAGGTGTGCAACGTCGTGCGCACCGTCCGCGGCGGGTGGTCCGACCAGAGCTCCCGGATCAGCGTGTCGATGTGTACCATCTTGCCCGGCCGCATCACGAGCACGGCCAGCAGGGAAAGGATCTTCGGCGCGCTCGGCGCGTAGTCGACGCCTTGGCGTAACACTTCCAGCGGCCCGAGCACGGTGAAGTGGACGGTGCCGCGGTCCGCCTCGAGCTCTTCTTTTCGCTGCAGTTCGGAGTACATGGGCTGGCCTCCACCATCGTCAGTGCGTCCTCGCGCTCCCCAGGTCGTGCCGCGCGGGTCGGTGGACGGCCGAACTCCGGGCTTCTGTCCGAATGTGACAGAGCGCCGGGTCGGCGGCCAGTGAACCGCCCACCAGAGTCGACATGCGTTCACCCCGCCACCACGTGCGTTCCGCAGGTCCCGGGCGTGCACGGCGCATCCTCCGCCATCTGGTCGAACTGCCGATCCGCACGGTCGCGGGGTCCCTGGATCGGCCCAGACGCTCGTCACGCGGGACCGCCCTCGATCAGCTCCGCGGGCGTCCGGCACGCCGCACCCGGGCGTTCCGCACGGGCGGCCGGGGTGGATCACCCGCACCCGGCCGGGCGTCCCGCGAACGTCGGCGGAAGATCACCGGAATCCTCGATCGCTCGTCAATCGATCTGCGACCCGTGCCGTCTTCCCTGGCAGCAGAGGAGAACAGCCACCAGGGGAATTCGAGGTTGGACTGATGATGTTGCACTCTGTTGCGTCTGTCGGACACGACAGCGAGTTCGACGATCCGCCCCGTCGCCCGGCTCTCGAGCGCGTGGAGAAGTCGGTCCGGCCCGCGGTGCTGCAGGCGATCTCGTCGATCAGGGAACGGTACTTCGAGCCGATCACGCTGGCCGACCTCGCGTCCGAGGTGTTCGTCAGCCGGTTTCACTTCTCGCGGATGTTCGCCGACGCCACCGGCGTCACGCCCGGCCGCTTCCTCGCCGCGGTGCGCCTGTTCGAGGCGAAGCGGCTGCTGCTGACCACCTCGCTGAACGTCTCCGACATCGTGTGCAGCGTCGGGTACAGCAGCGTCGGCACGTTCACCAGCCGGTTCTCGAACGCGGTCGGGCTGACGCCGACGCAGTACCGGGAGCCGCAGGTCGCCGAGCTGCTCGTGGCGATCTCGCCGAACCTGCAGCGGCTGCCGCCGCTGCGGACGCTGCGCGCCGCCGGCCACAACTGCGCGTCCCTGCAGCCGGGCACCGGCACGCTGGCGATGGACCTCGGCCTGCCGGAGGGCTCCGCGCCGGCGGACACCCTGGTCGGGCTCTTCGCCGACCCGGTGCCCCAGTGCGGCCCGGTCGCCTTCAGCGGCATGGCCGAGATGAGGTCCGGCGAGCTGACCATCCCCGGCGCGCCCGCCGGGCGGTGGACCGCGATCGCGGTCGCGCAGCACCGGCCGGGTTCCGCCGGGCCGCGGTTCTCGATCGGCTACTCGACCGTGCAGGTGGCGCCGTCCGGGCGATCCACCGCCCGGATCGAGCTGCGCGCGCCGGCCCAGACCGACGCGCCGATCGCGATCACCCTGGCGTCGAAGCAGTCGCCCTACACGCAGCGCATGCTCGCCTCGCAGCGGCCGCACCTGCGCTCCGCCGCCTGATCCCGACGAGCAGAAGGATCACACGACGATGTCCACCTTGATCGGTGTCCTCCGTAAGCGTTTTCTCGCCCCTTCGATCGCCTCGGTCGGCTTCGCCGAACGCGGCTTCCCCGTGACGCACACCGACGCGACGGCCCGGCTGGAGGCGGTGCCGCAGGCGGTGGTGTGCGGGTTCGAATGGGCCATCGAGGGCGCCTCCCTCTGGGAGATCGAACGGCGCCTCGCGCTCGTCGAGCCCGAGCAGCGCGGGTTCGCCTACGAAGGCGCGACGATGGGCTACACCATCCTCGACGTCATGCCGGGCGGGCGCCGCGACCGCACCCGCGAGCTGCTGGAAGGGCCGGGGCGCCCGCACATCTTCCTGACCTACATCGGGATCGGCTTCGCGATGGCGCGGCTGCCGCGTCCACTGTGGAAGAACATCCTGCCCGAGCTGACCGGAGAGCCCTACCACCCGGTGATGAGCTGGCTCGCCGTCGACGGTTACGGCTTCGACCGCGCCTACTTCGACACCGAGAAGTGGGTGGGGGAGCAGGCCGAGCCGGTGCCCTACCCGTGGGCGGGCCGCCCGGAGTACTTCCCCCGGGCGTTCGACCAGGGGGTCGGGCGGGCGCTGTGGTTCATGCACGGCGGGAAACCGGACGCCGTGGCCGCGGCGGTCGGCCGGTTCGCCGAGCACCGGCGGGCGGACCTGTGGAGCGGCGTCGGCCTCGCCTCGACGTTCGCCGGCGGCGCCGACCAGCGCGGGCTCGCGCAGCTGCGCCGGGCTTCCGGGGAGTACTACGACCAGCTCGCGCTGGGTGTCGTGTTCGCGGTCAAGGGCCGGACGTACGCGGGCCACGTGCCCGCGCACACCCACCTCGCCGCCGGCGTCCTCACCGACCTTTCGGTGCAGGGGCTGCAGGCCGTCTCCGACCGGACCGAGGCCGCGGAGAGCGACGACAACGGTCCCGTTCCGCAGTACGAGCTCTGGCGCGAGCGCATCCGCACGGAGTTCCGGCCGGAAGCGCGCCGCGCAGCGGGCTGACGTGCGGATTTCGCCCGCGGGCGGCGGCAAACGTGGAGTAGACCGACCGGTACGAAATCTGTGACCGTGGAACGAGCACAGTACGAAACCACAACCCTGAAGGGGGAAGTGCGTTGGGCGACAGTTGGCGCGCGTTGAGGCGCCGGATCCTCACACCGGACGTCTCCGAGACGTCGCTGGACAAACGTGGTTTCCACAAGAAGAGCCCGCAGGCTCAGGAATTGCTGGAGACGGTCGGGCAGAAGTTCCTGCTCGGCTACGCGCACGCCGTGGAAGCCCGGAACCCCGCCCAGTGCGAGGAATGGCTGAGCCGCATCCCGGTCCAGTTCCGCGGATTCGCCTACGAGGGCGCGGGAATGGGCTACGCGATGCTCGACGGCCTGCCCTTCGGGGGCCGCAAGCACGTCGACGACTTCCTCGCGAACCCGGGCGGGGCGCTGCAGAACTACATCGTCCTGGTCGGCGTCGGCTGGGCGATGGCGCGGCTGCCGCGGTTCGCCTGGCCGAAGGCGGAGCGGTTCGACCCGCTGCTGCGCTGGCTGGTGCTCGACGGCTACGGCTTCCACCAGGCGTACTTCAAGACCGAGAAGTACGTCCGGCAGCAGTACCAGGAGCGCGACTTCCCCTGGCCCGCCAAGGAGTACAGCGGTTACGCGCTGCGGGCGATGGACCAGGGCATCGGCCGGGCGCTGTGGTTCATCTGCGGCACCGACGTCGACCTGGTGACGAAGACTGTCGCCGAGTTCGACCCGGCGCGCCACGGCGACCTGTACGCCGGGATCGGCCTCGCCTCGACCTACGCGTGCGGGGTCGACGAGGCCGAGCTGACCGAGCTCGCCCGCCGCGCGGGTGAGCACCGCGGGCAGCTCGCCCAGGGCAGCGCCTTCGCGGCCGACGCCCGGGTGCGCGCGGGCCTGCTGATCCCCGAGACCGAGGTCGCCACGCGGGCGATCTGCGGGCTGCCGGCCGAACGTGCGGCGGCGATCACCCAGGAGGTGCGCCCGGCGGAGGTCGTCGACGGCGAGCTCCCGGCGTTCGAAACCTGGCGGCAGCGGATCGCCGGCGAAGTGCTGACCCGTGGAGGAGTGAACCAATGACCGCGACCTTGCGCTGGCTGCGCCGGCAGCTGGCGGGCATCGTGGCGATCGCGCTGGTGCTGACGATGTTCTTCGTCGCTCGCCTGCCGAACGTCTCGGCCGCCGAGCAGGACCAGCTGGCGGGCAAGTTCCATTTCACCCCGATGACGATCGCGCTGCCGGCGGCGGCGAAGTCGCAGAACGTGCGCACGCTGAACAAGCAGTACGAGCACATCTCGGCCTGGATGTCCTCGACCGGTGCCGCCATCGCGATGAACGACCTCGACGGTGACGGCCTGGCCAACGACATCTGCCTGGTCGACCCGCGCAGCGACCAGGTCGTCGTGACCCCGACGCCGGGCCAGGGCCAGGACCGCTACGCGCCGTTCGCCCTCGACCCGGCCCCGCTGCCGACGTGGGACTACATGGCCCCGATGGGCTGCGTCCCCGGCGACTTCAACGAAGACGGCCGGATGGACGTCCTGGTCTACTACTGGGGCCGCACCCCGGTCGTGTTCCTGCAGAAGGCCGGCGCCACCAAGCTGAGCCCGGCGGCCTACCAGCCGGCCGAGCTGGTGCCGGGCAACCTGCGGGGACCCGACGGGAAGTACAACGGCCCGCTGTGGAACACCAACGCGGCCACCATCGGCGACTTCGACGGCGACGGGCACGTGGACGTCTTCATCGGCAACTACTTCCCGGACAGCAAGGTCCTGGACCCGAACGCCGACGGCGGCATCACGATGAACCAGTCGATGTCGCACGCGACGAACGGCGGTGGCAAGTTCATCTACCGCTGGACCGGCGCCACCGCGGGCACGAAACCGACGGTGTCCTTCGTGGACTCGTCGACGGCCATCCCGGCCAACGCCCGCACCGGGTGGTCGCTGGGCGCCAGCGCCACCGACATCGACGCCGACGGCCTGCCGGAGCTCTACATCGCCAACGACTTCGGGCACGACCACCTGCTGTACAACAAGTCCAAGCCGGGCGCCATCGAGTTCGGCGAGGTCACCGGGGTCCGCGGGGTCACCGACCCGAAGTCGAAGGTGCTCGGGAACGACTCGTTCAAGGGCATGGGCGTCGACTTCGGCGACTTCAACCACGACGGGCTGTACGACATCTTCGTCAGCAACATCACGACCTCGTGGGGTGTCGAAGAGTCGAACTACCAGTTCGTCAACACCGCCAAGGACCTCACCGACCTGAAGCAGCAGCTGCAGAAGGGCGTGGCCCCGTTCCACGACGAAAGCGGCGACACGCGCACGGCGTGGTCCGGCTGGGGCTGGGACCCGAAGATCGAGGACTTCAACAACAGCGGTGACGTCCAGATCGCCCAGGCGACCGGGTTCATCAAGGGCCAGGTCAACCGCTGGCCGCAGCTGCAGGAGCTGGCGGTGGCCAACGACGGCATGACGTCCAACCCGTTCTGGTGGCCCAACGCCCGGCCGGGGGACGACCTCGCCGGTGACCAGACGCTGCACTTCTTCGTGAAGCGCTCGGACGGCACCTACGTCGACCTCGCGCCGAAGCTCGGCCTGGCCGTCCCGGTGCCCACCCGTGGCATCGGCGTCGGCGACGCGGACGGTGACGGCCTGCCCGAGTTCGCGGTCGCGCGGCAGTGGGAGCAGCCGGTCTTCTACCACAACGACAGCCCGAAGACCGGGAAGTTCCTGCAGCTCAAGCTGAGCACGGACGCCCCCGTGGCGCCGGGCCCGCTGCCCTCCGCCGGTTCGCCGGCGATCGGCGCCGAGGCCACCGTCACCACGGCGGACGGCAAGAAGTACGTGGGCCGCGTCGACGGCAGCAGCGGCCACGCCGGCCGCCGCAGCTTCGACGTGCAGATCGGGCTGGGCGAGAACGTCACCGGCCCGCTGGACGTGCACCTGCAGTGGCGGGACCGCACCGGGCAGCTGCGCACGCAGGACCTGAAGCTCATGCCGGGCTGCCACATGTACCAGCTCGGGACCCAGGCGAAGGAAGAGATGTGACGTCATGGTGACGCCCATAACGACCAAAGTGGACACTGCACCGCCGAAGCGGACCAACAAGGTCATCACGGCCCTGCGCCGCTTCGCCATCTCGATCACGATCTTCAACATCCTCGGCTACACCGTGCTCGGGTTCGAGCAGCCGTGGCTGTACCCGTTCGTCGCGTTGCTGACCGCGTACACCACGGAGATCGGGCTGGAGATCCTCAACGCGAGGGTCACCCACCGCGACGTCCGGTTCCGCGGCAACGGGTTCCGGGGCCTGGTGGAGTTCCTGTTCCCGGCGCACATCACCGCGCTGGCGCTGAACATGCTGACCTACGTCAACGACCACATCTGGGCGATGATCTTCGGTGTCGTCGTCGCGGTCGGGGCCAAGTGGGTGCTACAGGCGCCGGTGTTCGGCCGGATGCGCCACTACATGAACCCGTCGAACTTCGGCATCACCATCATGTTGCTGGTGTTCCCGTGGGTCAACATGACTCCGCCGTACCACTTCTCGGAGAAGGTCGACACCTGGATCGGCTGGCTGATCGTGGCGATCATCCTGATCTCGGGCACGGTGCTCAACTCGCTGCTGACCGGCCGGATGTTCCTGATCGCGGGCTGGCTGTCGTTCTTCGTCGTCCAAGCGGTGCTCCGCGGGGTGCTGTTCGGCACGGCCATCCCCGGCGCGCTGGCCATGGGGACCGGGATCGCGTTCGTGCTCTACACGAACTACATGGTGACCGACCCGGGCACCTCGCCGTCGAAGCCGTTCTCCCAGTTCGCCTTCGGTGGCGGGATCGCGATGATGTACGGGTTCTTCACCGCCGCGCACATCGCCTACGGCCTGTTCTTCGCCACCGCTTCGGTGTGCCTGATCCGCGGGATGTTCCTGTGGGGCCTGCACTTCTCGAACAAGGCGCGGATCAAGTTCGAGGCCGAGCAGGCCGAGAAGGCCGAGCTGGCGGAGAAGCCGGCCCCGCCGGTGATCGCCGCCGCGGGCGAGGAGAAGCCGCTCGCGGCGTGACCCGTACGAGGCAGTAACGCTCTACTTGGGACAGTTTGCTGAGGAGGCAGGCCGGTGGCAGGCGAAGAAGAGGACAGGGTCCTGACCCTGGAGGCGTACGCCGACACGATCGTGCCGGGTGAGAAGCGGTTCCCGGAGGATCGCGCGGTGGCCGGCGCTTCGCCGGGGCCGGGCGCGGTGGCGGCGGGTGCGCTGGACCTGATCAGCTGGGAAGCCACCGGCATCACCGCCGGCCTGCCGTACCTCGCGCAGTCGCTCAACGACCACGCGAAGTCCTACGCCGGGGAGGTCGAGCTGGAGATCGACTCCGACGTCCCGCCGTTCGTGGCGCTCCCGTACGAGCACCGGCGGGCGCTGGTGACCCGGCTGACCAAGCCCGGCCACCCGGAGAAGGACGGGTGGGTGAGCCTGGCGATGTTCTGCAACATGGCCTTCGACAGCGCCGCCCACCTGCCCACCGCCCAGGCCATCCGGGACGGGCACCCGGGGCTGCTGGCCCTGGGCTACCGGCCGCCGGACGAGGACGGGTTCTGGCGGTTCCCGAAGTTCTCCTACGGCCGCAAGCTGGCCGAACCCCACCCCGACACGACGCCCTCCGGGAGTCCCGCATGAGCGCGGCTGAGACATCCGGGGCTTCGCCCCGGGCCGGGGGCTCCGCCACCCGGAACCCCCGAAATGCAATCGAAAAGACCGACGTCGTCATCGTCGGCAGCGGCTTCGGCGGCTCCATCCCGGCGTACCACCTCGCCGCGGGCGGGGCGAAGGTGGTCGTGCTCGAACGCGGGCCGTGGCTGGCCGCGGACGAGGTCGAGCACGACTACGCCCTCGGCTCGTCCTACACCCGGGCGTTCGACTTCGTCGCGGGTGACGGGATGAGCATCCTCGGCGGCAACTGCGTCGGCGGCGGCAGCGTCGTCTACTTCGCGGCGATGCCGCGGGCGCCGAAGTTCGTCTTCGACCGCCACGGCAGCATCGGGCGCCGCATGTGGCCGTCCGTGCTCAGCCGGGACACGCTGGAACCCTGGTACGACCGGGTGTCCGAGTCGATCCCGGTGTCCCAGCAGGACTGGAACGACGTTTCGTACGCGGGCGGGCTGTGGGCCGCGGCCTGCGACCACTCGGGCCGGACGGCGAACCCGGCCCCGGTGGCGGTGGACAACGACAAGTGCGTCAACTGCAACTTCATGATGGCGGGCTGCCGGTTCGACGCGAAGCGGTCGATGCTGACGAACTACCTGCCCGCGGCGCTGTCGCACGGCGCGAAGATCCGGCCGCTGCACGAGGTCGAGCGGCTGGAGCGGACCGAGACCGGTGACTACCGCGTCCACTACGACCTGATCGACGAAGAGGACTACCGGGTGCACACCGGCTCCGGGGTGATCGAGGCGAAGATCGTCATCATCGCCGCCGGCGCCGGTGCGACGCCGGTGATCCTGCAGCGGTCCGAAGCGGCGCTGGGCACGATGCCGCACGCCGTCGGCCGGTACTTCTCCGGCAACGGCGAGCGGCTCAACACCGCGATCATCGACGAGGACCGGGTGCGCGAGGTGCTCGGACTGTCCCGTGAGGACGGTGCGGTCTACGCGGCCAACCACATCGGCAAGGGCCCGACGGTGGCGAACTGGGACAAGCTCGACGGCTCGCTGCCCGAGTACGAGCGGTACTCCCTCGAGCAGCTGTACTTCCCGCCCGGCCTCGGCACCATCCTCGCGCAGGCGCCCGGCGGCGAGGAGCCGCGGTGGTTCGGCGCGGAGAAGAAGGAGATCCTCAAGCAGTGGTCCAACTGGCTGACGATCTTCCTGATGACCGAGGACGACAACGAGGGCGTCTTCGGCACCCCGCCGCCCACCGGCAACGCCTACCGCATCTCGCAGCAGATGCTGGGCCGCGGGTCGCTGCGCTACGACCCGACGCCGAACACCCGGCGCGGCTGGGCCCTGGCGGACGCGGACTGCAAGGCGATCATCGAGAAGGACGGCATGGCGAAGGTCGCGCCGTGGACCAACGACGTCGTCGGCGCGTACACCGTGCACCCGCTGGCCTCCTGCCGCATCGGTGACGACCCGGCGACCTCGGCGCTGCACCCGAACCACGAACTGCGCGACCACGCGGGCATCTTCGTCACCGACAGCGCCTCGGTGCCGGGTGCGCTGACGGTGAACCCCGCCATGACGATCGCCGCGCTGGCCGAGCGGGCCGTGCCCGGCATCGTCCGCGCGCTGGCCGCCCGCGGAGTCGAGGTCACCTACGGCGCCCCGGCGCCCGACGGCTCGATCACCGGCCGCCGCGCGGTTTCCAAGCTGGATCTGGTGGCGGGCAGTTGAGCCGGCCCAACGAGAGGACAGGACAAAGTGACTGACACGACGGGTGTGCTCGCCGACCTGACCGCCGAGGCCGCCGAGGTCGACGCGCTCGTGGCCGGCCTCACCGAAGCCGAATGGGAGACCCCGACGCCCGCGCCGGGCTGGCGGGTCCGCCAGCAGATCGCCCACCTCACCTTCATCCTCCGCATCGCCGGCCTGGCCGCCGCGCAGCCGGAAGCCTTCGTCGCGATGACGAAGTCGCTCACCGGCGGGCTCGACGTGGCCGTCAACGCCGCGCTCAAGGAGTTCGAGCACGACCCGGCGGAGGTGCTGCTGACGAAGTGGCGCGCCGACCGGGACAACTCGATCAAGGCGCTGTCCGCGGTCCCGGGCGACCAGCTCGTGCCGTGGCTGGTGAACCCGCTGCCGCCCTACATCCTGGCGTGCGCCGGGATGATGGAGCTGTTCGGGCACGGCCAGGACATCGCCGACGCGCTCGGCGTGCGCCCGGTGCGCACCGACCGGCTGCGCCACCTCGTCGGGTTCGCCGTCCGCGTCCGCGACTTCGGCTACGAGGCGAACGGCCTCACCCCGCCGGAGACCGAGTTCCGGTTCGAGATCACCGGTCCCTCGGGCGCGCTGTGGGCGTTCGGGCCGGAGGACTCGCCGGAGCGGATCACCGGCGGCGCGGAGGACTTCTGCCTGCTCGTGACCCGCCGCCGGCACCGCGACGACCTGGGCCTGCGGGCCGAGGGCGCGCTGGCCGACCAGTGGCTCGACATCGCGCAGGCGTACCGCGGCCCGGCCGGCGAAGGCCGGACGCCGGGTCAGTTCGACGGCTGAGCGTGCTTCTGTCCACTGTGGACTTGAGTGCGGATTGTCGCTGCGTGCGGCCTGTGAGGCCGCGGGCATGCAGAAAGAAGACACAACCGGCAGGCCGGGTGATGCTGGACCGGACCGGTTATCGGGGCACGAGATCCAGTGGGAGTGCGGTGGCATGAGCGGTGAGCGGATTTCGATCGTGGGTATCGGTCTCCGGTACCCGGACGCAGGTTCACCGGAGGAGCTCTGGGAGAACGTGCTGGCCGGTCGCCGGGCGTTCCGGACGCTGCCCGATGAGCGGATGAACCGGGCGGACTACTACTCGCCCGACCCCAAGGCACCGGACCGTTTCTACGCGCAGAAGGCCGCGGTGCTGCGGGACTACGAGTTCGACCGGGTCGCCCACAAGGTGGCCGGCAGCACGTTCCGGTCCACCGACACGACGCACTGGCTCGCCCTCGACGTCGCCGCGGCGGCGCTGGCCGACGCCGGGTTCCCCGAGGGGGAAGGCGCGCCGAAGACGGCCACCGGCGTGGTCGTCGGCAACAGCCTCACCGGTGAGTTCTCCCGCGCCAACGTCCTGCGGCTGCGCTGGCCCTACGTCCGGCGCACCGTCGCCGCGGCGCTGAGCGAGCGCGGCTGGGGCGACCAGGAGACCGGGGACTTCCTGCGGGAGCTGGAGGTCCAGTACAAGTCGCCGTTCCCGGAGATCAACGAGGACACCCTGGCCGGCGGCCTGGCGAACACCATCGCCGGGCGCGTCTGCAACCACTTCGACTTCGCCGGTGGCGGCTACACCGTGGACGGCGCCTGCTCGTCGTCCCTGCTGTCGGTGGTCAGCGCGGCCAACGCGCTGGTGCAGGGCGACCTCGACGTCGCCGTCGCCGGCGGCGTCGACCTGTCGATCGACCCGTTCGAGGTGATCGGCTTCGCGAAGACCGGCGCGCTCGCCAAGCGGGACATGAAGGTCTACGACGCCGACTCCAACGGCTTCTGGCCCGGCGAGGGCTCGGGCATGCTCGTCCTGATGCGCGAGAGCGACGCGATCGAGCAGGGCAAGCGGATCTACGCCTCGGTCGCCGGCTGGGGCGTCTCGTCCGACGGCAAGGGCGGCATCACGCGGCCCGAGGCGGCGGGGCACCGGCTCGCGCTGAAGCGCGCCTACACCCGCGCCGGCTACGGCGTCGAAACCGTTTCCTACTTCGAGGGTCACGGCACCGGCACCGCGCTCGGCGACGCCACCGAGATCGAGGCGCTCTCCACCGCCCGCCGCGACGCGGACCCGCTGGCCAAGCCGGCGGCGCTGTCCACGATCAAGGGCAACATCGGGCACACCAAGGCCGCCGCCGGCGTCGCCGGGCTGATCAAGGCGACCCTGGCCGTGTACCACCAGGTGATCCCGCCGGCCACCGGCCACTTCGACCCGCACGAGTCGCTGGTCGGCGACTCCGCGCGGATGTACGTGCCGAGCGACGCCGGGCTGTGGCCGTCGGACCAGCCGGTACGGGCCGGCGTGTCCGCGATGGGCTTCGGCGGCATCAACTCGCACATCACGGTGTCCGAGGCCCCCAACGCGGCCCGGCGCGCGGAGCTCGACGAGCGCTCCCGCAGCCTGGTCGCCGGCCGTCAGGACGCCGAGATCCTGCTGTTCGACGCCGACGACGTCGCCTCGCTGCGCGGCCGCCTCGCGGCGCTGCTCGAGACGGTGCCGAAGCTGTCCTTCGCCGAGCTGACCGACCTGGCCGGCGCGCTCGCCGGTGAGCTGTCGGGCAAGCCGGTGCGGGCCGCGGTCGTCGCGGCGAACCCGGAGCAGGCCGAGCGCAAGCTGACCAAGCTGCTGGAGCTGCTCGAAGAAGACGGCTCGGTGTTCGAGGGCGTCGACGGGATCTTCTGCAGCTCGCGTCCGGCCGAGCCCAAGATCGGGTTCCTGTTCCCCGGCCAGGGTTCGGGCCGGGGTGGCGACAGCGCGCTGCGCCGCCGGTTCAGCGTGGCCGCCGAGATCCACGACGCGGCCGGGCTGCCGGCGGCCGGCGACCAGGTCGCCACCGACGTGGCGCAGCCGCGGATCGTCACCGGATCGCTCGCCGGGCTGCGCGTCCTGCGCTCCTTCGGCGTCGAAGCGAGCACGGCGACCGGGCACAGCCTCGGCGAGCTGACCGCCCTGCACTGGGCCGGCGCGGTCGGTGAGCGCGAGGTGCTGCAGCTCGCGAAGATCCGCGGCCGCGTGATGGCCACCGAGGTCGGCCCCGGCACGGGCGCGATGGCGAGCATCGTCGCCTCGCCCGGCCGGACCGAGGAGCTCGGCCTGGGCACCGACGTCGTCATCGCCGGGTACAACGCACCCCAGCAGACGGTGATCTCCGGGCCGGTCGCCGCGGTCGACCGCGTGGTCGCCCAGGCGAAGGCCCAGGGCGTGGGCGCGGCGCGGATCAAGGTGTCGCACGCGTTCCACTCGCCGGAGGTCGAGCCCGCCGCGACCGCGATGATCGAGCGGCTCGGCGAATTCGACTTCGCGCGGCTCGAGCGTCCGGTGGTCTCCACGGTGACCGGCGACGTCCTGCACGCCGCGGAGAACCTGCCGGAGCTGCTGCGCGAGCAGATCGTGCTGCCCGTCCGGTTCCGCGAGGCGGCGGCGAAGGTCGCCGAGCGCAGCGACCTCGTGATCGAGGTCGGCCCCGGCCGGGTGCTCACCGGCCTGTTCGAGGAGATCGCCCCGGGCACCCCGGTGCTGGCGCTCGACACGGACAACGGCTCCCTCGCCGGCGTCCTGCGGGTGCTCGGCGCGGCGTTCGCGCTGGGCGCGCCGGTCGGCCTGGAGCAGCTGTTCGCCGGCCGCGTGGTCCGGGACCTGCCGGCCGACGGGGTCTTCCGGTTCCTGGCCAGCCCGTGTGAAGAGGCACCGGCGATCGACGCCGAGCTCGCCGCGGAGGTCGCGGCCGAGCGGGCCCAGGCCGACGCGTCCGAGACGGCCGACACCGGCAGCAGCACGCTCGACCTGCTGCGCAAGCTCGCGGCCGAACGGGTCGAGCTGCCGCTGGAGGCGGTCACCGCCGACACGCACCCGCTCGACGACCTGCACCTGTCCTCCATCACGGTCGGGCAGCTGGTCAACGACGTCACCCGGGCACTGGGGCGTCCCGCGCTCGAAGGGATGCCGAACTTCGCGACGGTCTGCCTCGGCGAGCTCGCCGAGATGATCGACGAGCTGGCGCAGACGGCCAAGCCGGCCGACGCCGCCGGCAAGGGCGAGGCGCCCGGCATCGGGCCGTGGGTCCGGCCGTTCGCTGTCGAGTACCTGCCGGCGGCCCGCCCGCCGGCGGACGTCGCCACGGGCGAGGCGGCCACGCAGTGGCAGGCCTTCGCGACGGCGGGGCACCCGCTGGCCGAGCCGCTGCGGAGCGCGCTCGCCCGCAGCGGCGCCGGTGACGGGGTGCTGCTGTGCCTGCCCGCCGACTGCGACGAGAGCCACGTCGGGCTGTTCCTCGACGCGGGCCGGGCGCTCATGTCGGCGCCCAACGGCACGCGGTTCGTCGTGGTGCACCACGGTTACGGCGCTTCCGGCCTGGCGAAGACGCTGCGGCTGGAGGACCCGTCGGCGAAGACCACGATCGTCGACCTGGCCGACCCGTCCCCGGCCGAGCCGGAGTCGATCGCGGCCGCGGTGAAGACGGTCGTCGCCGAGGTCGCCGCGACGACGGACTTCATCGAAGCCCGTTACGACGCCGAAGGCGCCCGCACGGTGCCGCGGCTGGTCGGGATCCCGGCGGCGCCGTCCGAGCCGAGGGCGGACACGCTCGACAGCTCCGACGTCCTGCTGGTCACCGGTGGTGGCAAGGGCATCACGGCGGAAAGCGCGCTGGCGATGGCGAAGGACTCCGGCGCGAAGCTGGCCCTCCTCGGGCGCAGTGACCCCGAAGAGGACACCGAGCTGGCGGAGAACCTCGACCGCATGGAGGCGGCGGGCATCCGCCACCGCTACGAGCGGGCCGACGTCACCGACGCCACGGCCATCGCCGAGGCCGTCGCCCGGATCCAGGCCGACCTCGGCCCGGTCACCGCGGTCCTGCACGGCGCGGGCCGCAACGAGCCGGCCGCGCTGTTCAGCCTGACCGAGGACGCCTTCCGCAAGACGCTCGCGCCGAAGATCGACGGCCTGAACACCGTGCTCGACGCGATCGACAAGGACCGCGTCAAGCTGCTGATCACCTTCGGCAGCATCATCGGCCGCGCCGGCCTGCGCGGTGAGGCGCACTACTCCACGGCGAACGACTGGATGACCGAGGCGACCCTGCGCTTCGGCCGGGAGCACCCGCAGGCGCGGGTGTTCGCCCTGGAGTGGTCGGTCTGGTCGGGCACGGGCATGGGCGAGAAGCTCGGTGTGGTCAGCGCCCTGATGCGCGACGGCATCACGCCGATCCCGCTCGACGAGGGCATCGCCATCCTGCGCCGCCTGCTCGCCGACCCGGCCGCGCCGCCGGTGCTCGTCGTCTGCGGCCGGATGAACGGCCTGCCCACGCTGCCGATCCAGCGGCGCGAGCTGCCGCTGACCCGGTTCATCGACCGGACGGTAGTGCACTACCCGGGGGTCGAGCTGATCACCGAGGCGGAGCTGTCCGCGGGCAGTGACCCGTACCTGACCGACCACCTGCTCGACGGCCAGCTGCTCTTCCCGGCCGTGCTGGGCATGGAGGCGATGACCCAGGTCGCGACGGCGACCCTCGGGCGCGGCGGCACGCCGGTGCTCGAGGACGTCGAGTTCCTCCGGCCGATCATCGTCTCGCCGGGCAAGTCGACCACGATCCGGCTGGCCGCGCTCGCGCGGGACGGCGAGACCGTGGACGTCGTGGTCCGCAGTGAGGAAACCGGCTTCAGCGCGGACCACTTCCGGGCCCGCCTGAACTTCGCCCGCCCGGAGGTGCTCGGCGAAGTGGCGCCGCGGACCGTCGCGCTGCCGGCCGTGCCGGTGGACCCGATCCACGAGCTCTACGGCTCGGTCCTGTTCCAGGGCAAGCGGTTCCAGCGGGTCGTCGGCTACCGCCGGGCCAGTGCCCGGCACGCCGTCGCCGAGATCGCGACCACCGCGAACGTCTCGTGGTTCGCGCCCTTCCTGCCGCAGGACCGGCTCCTGGCCGACCCGGGCACCCGGGACGCGATGATGCACGCGATCCAGTGCTGCGTCCCGGACGCGACCCTGCTGCCGCAGAGCATCGAGAAGCTCTACCTGGCCGCACCGGGCGAGCAGCACGACGAGTACGTCCTGCTCGACGCGCGTGAGCGGTCCCAGGACGGCGACAGCTACCTCTACGACCTCGACGTCCGCAACCCGGACGGCACCCTGGTCGAGCGGTGGGAAGGCCTGCAGCTGCGGGCGGTGCGCAAGCGCGACGGCGCGGGCCCCTGGGTCCCGTCGATGCTCGGGTCCTACCTCGAGCGTGCGTGCGAACGGCTGCTCGGCGGCACCCGGGCCGTCGTCGTCGAGCCGGACCCGGCGGACCGCGCGGTGGAGGGCATCGCCGAACGGCGGGCGCAGACCGCGCTGGCCGCGGGCCGCAGCCTCGACCGCCCGGTCGAGATCCGCTACCGCCCGGACGGCAAGCCGGAGCTCGACGGCTTCGAGGTGACGGCATCGCACACCTCGCAGCTGACGCTGGCCATCACCGGCAGCGGGCAGCTCACGTGCGACGTCGAGACCGCGGTCGAACGGACCGAAGAGGACTGGGCCGGGCTCCTGGGCGAAGAGCTCGTCGCCGTCGGCAAGCTCCTCGCCGCGGACACCGGCGAAGCGGTCACGGTGGCCAACACCCGGGTCTGGAGCGCGCTGGAGTGCGTGCGCAAGACCGGCGAGATGACCCAGGCACTCACCGTGCGCCGGGTCGAGGCCGACGGGTGGGCCCTGCTCGCCTGCGGCGACGCCCTGATCGCCACCTGGTCGACCACCATCGACGACCGGCCGGACCCGGTGGTCTTCGCCGTCCTCCACGCAGAGGGGAACCGAGCATGACCGGCTACTACGAGATCCGCCACACGGTCGGCTTCGAAGAGACCAACATGGTGGGCAACGTCTACTACGTCAACTACGTGCGGTGGCAGGGGCGCTGCCGGGAGATGTTCCTCGTGGAGCGGGCCCCGGCGGTCCTGGAGGACATCCGCGGCGACCTGAAGCTCTACACGCTCCGGGTCGAGTGCGAGTTCTTCGCGGAGATCACCGGGTTCGACGAGCTGTCCATCCGGATGCGCCTGGAGGAGCTGACCCAGACGCAGCTGCAGTTCACGTTCGACTACGTGCACCTGCACCCGGACGGCGAGCGGCTGGTGGCGCGCGGGCGGCAGCGGATCGCGTGCATGCGCGGGCCCAACTCCGCGACCGTGCCGGTGCGGGTGCCCGAGGCGCTGCTGGAGGCGCTGGCGCCCTACACGACGGCGTCGGCACGCAACGGCAAGGGAGCGTGACCAGTGGGCTCTCCAGGAGCGAACCCCGTCGAGCGGCGTCCGCTGCAACGGCTGGCGAAGTCGAAGACCCACCGCGCGCTTTCGCCGCAGCCGGCCCTGCGCCAGGTGATGGGGCAGTTCGCGACGGGCGTCACGGTCCTCACCGCCGGCGGTGACGACGCGCACGGGATGACCGCGAACGCGTTCTCGTCGGTGTCGCTGGACCCGCCGCTCGTGCTGTGCTGCGTGTCCAAGGCGGCCCGGATGCACTCCTCGATCGTCACCGCGGGCTCGTTCGCGGTGAACTTCCTGGCGGCGGACCAGCAGCGCCTGTCCGAGTACTTCGCCGACTGGCGGCGCCCGGACGGCATGGCCCAGTTCGAGTCCGTGGGCTACACCCCGGGCGCGAAGACCGGCGCGCCGCTGCTCACCGGCGTGCTGGCGTGGGTCGAATGCGAGCTCACCCAGGTGCTCGAAGGCGGTGACCACTCGATCTTCCTCGGCCGGGTGGTCACCACCGGGCGCGGCACGGCCGAGCACGCCCTCGTGTTCTACGGCGGCGGCTACCACCACGTGGACGGCCAGGCCCGCGCGGCGTGACCGGACGAGGTCCCGGTGCGACCGGGACCGCATCGACAAGAGGAGGCTGAGCCATGACCGCCAGCGACGCAGGTCGTCAGGACGCCCGTTCACCCATGGAGACCCCGGTGCCGCCCGCGCCGGTCGAGGCGACCGTGCGCCCGCTGCCCCGGCTCGGCCGGGGCGTGGTCTGGTCGGACATCGTCGCCGAGATCGAGCACGACCTGCAGGAGCGGATGAGGGATGCCGCGTGAGCGGTTCCCTCGACGGCGGCGCACGCCGCGCCGACGAGGCGGACGTCGTGCCCGTGCCGTCCGAGAGCCGCACCGGGCGTCGCCGTCTTCCCCGCACCGGGGAGGGCGGCGACGCCCAGGTCATCGCGCTGACCCCGGCGGCCGAGCGGGTGCCCGGCATGCAGTCGCTGCGGCAACGGCGTCGCGAGCTGCAGGAGCACATCGCCGAGGGCAAGCTCGACGCGGTGCGGCGCCAGCACTCGCTGGGCAAGCTCACCGCCCGTGAACGGCTCGCGCTCCTGCTCGACGAAGACTCCTTCGTCGAGCTCGAGCCGTACCGGCGGCACCGGTCCTCGGGGCCGGGGCTGGCCGGCAACCGGCCGTACACCGACGGCGTCGTCACCGGCTCCGGCACGGTCGACGGCCGCCGGGTCTTCGTCTACGCCCAGGACTTCACGCTCTTCGGCGGCTCGCTGGGGGAGGCGCACGCGGCGAAGATCCACAAGATCCTCGACCTCGCGATCGCGAACGGCGCCCCGGTGATCGGCCTGAACGACAGCGGCGGCGCGCGCATCCAGGAGGGCGTGCTCGCGCTGAACGGCTACGGCGGGATCTTCCGCCGCCAGGTCGAGGCCTCCGGCGTCATCCCGCAGATCAGCGTGATCCTCGGGCCGTGCGCCGGCGGTGCCGCCTACTCGCCGGCGCTGGCCGACTTCACGTTCATGGTGCGCGACACCGCCCGGATGTACCTGACCGGTCCCGACGTCGTCGAGGCCGTCACCGGACGGCGCGTCAGCCACGAAGAGCTCGGCGGCGCCGACGTCCACGGCACGCATTCGGGCGTCGCCACCGTGGTGCACGACGACGAGGAGGACTGCCTCGCCGACGTCCGCTACCTGATCTCCCTGCTGCCGTCGAACTACCTCGAGCCGGCGCCCGCGACGGCCCGGACCGGCGCGGCGGACGACTACCGGCCCCGGCTGGCGGAGATCGTCCCGCCGTCGCCGAACCAGCCCTACGACATGCGCGAGGTGTTCGCCGAGGTCGCCGACGACGGCGAGTTCTTCGAGGTGCACGCCGGCTGGGCCCGCAACGTCCTGTGCGCGCTCGCGCGCATCGACGGCCGCGTCGTCGGGCTCGTCGGCAACCAGCCGGTGGTGCTCGCCGGGGTGCTCGACGGGCCGGCCGCGCAGAAGGCCGCGCGGTTCGTGCGGTTCTGCGACGCCTTCGGCATCCCGCTGGTCAGCCTGGTCGACGTCCCGGGTTTCCTGCCCGGCGTCGAGCAGGAGCGGAGCGGGATCATCCGCCAGGGCGCGCAGCTGCTGCACGCCTACTGCGAGGCGACCGTGCCGCGGATCCAGGTGATCCTGCGCAAGGCGTACGGCGGCGCGTACATCGTGATGGACTCGCGGTCCATCGGGTGCGACCTCTCCCTGGCGTGGCCGACGAACGAGATCGCGGTGATGGGTGCCGAGGGCGCGGTGAACGTGCTCTACCGCCGGGACCTCGCGGCCGCGGCGGACCCGGCGGCGCTGCGCGCCCGGCTCGTCGCGGAGTACACCGAGGAGTACCTCAACCCGCAGTACTCGGCCGAGCGCGGCCTGGTCGACGACATCATCGACCCGGCCGACACCCGCGCCGCGATCGCCCGCGGGCTGGCGATGCTCCAGGACAAGCGCAAGCCCGGACCCTCCCGCAAGCACGGCAACCTGCCGATCTGACGGAGTTGTGATGTCCACTGTGGACGAACTGGTGCTGGTCGTACGCGGCGCACCGGACGACGCGAGCCTGGCGGCCCTGGTGGCCGTCCTCGTCCGGTGCGCCGCGGCGGCCGAGGAGGTGCCGCCCCCGCGTTCGCCGTGGGCCGGCGAGACCTGGAGCCCCGGCCCCGGCGCCTGGCGCCGCTCCGCCCTCCCGCACTAACCCCGCCCCACACACGTACCCAGCCGGACGACACGCGTACCCAGCCGGACGACATGCCAGTCCGGGAGGTGTGTCGACCCTCCAATCACGCGTGTCGGCGCCCCAATCACACGTGTCGACTCCCCAATCACGAGTCGGCTCTCCCCGCACGTGGTCGAATCGCGTGTTCGGAGGGTCGGCACGCGTGATTCCCAAGTCGGCTCGCGTGATTGGGGCGCCGACACGTGATTCCGGGGTCGACACGCGTGATCGGGAGGTCGACACGCGTGCTTCTTGAGCCGGCTCGCGTGATTCGACTCGGTACCCGCGTGACTCGGGGCGGGACTCGCGTGATGGGGAACGGGACTCGCGTGACTGGGAGCGGGATTTGCGATTTGAGAAGCCGACTCGCCAGGTGCGTGTGTCGTCCATCCAGGTACGCGTGTCGTCCACTGGGATACGGGAGTCGTCCGGCCAAGTACGCGTTTGGGTGGGTGGGTATGGGGAAGCCGGCCCGGCGCGGTGGCGCCGGGCCGGCTTTTTTTTGGGGGGCGGGTCAGGTGGGGCCGGCCACCCAGGTGCTGATCCGGCGGGCCGCGGCCATGCTCGCCCAGGCCGCCAGCTCGATCAGCGTGTCGTCGCCGGGGGCGGTGGTGCGGAAGGCTTCCACCAGGGCGTCGTCGACCTGGTAGGACGCCAGCGCGATGGCCAGCGCCAGCCGGCCCGCCGGGCGGTCCGCCTCGTCGAGACCGGTGACGGCCTCCTCGAGCCAGGACCGGCTGAGCCCCGGGGCCTGACCGTCCCAAGTGGACAGCCGCTCGTGCAGCAGCGTGCGCACCGCGGGCGGCACCGAGCGTTCGCCCGCCGCCTCCGCGGCCGCGTAGGCGCGGGCGAACGCGTCGGCCACGAGGGCGTTCGGGCGCGCCCAGTGCAGGTCCTCCGGCACCGGCGCGGCCGGCAGCAGCTCCACCGACACCCCCGGCTGCGGGGTCTTGCCCGACGGCCGCAGCACGCCGCCCAGGACCTTCCGCGCCTGCGGCTTCGCCGACTCCGGCACGTGGGACGGGAACGGCGAATCGCGCAGGAACACGTTGACCACGCGGTTGTAGTACTGGAACGCCACCGCGACGCCGATCAGCTCGGGCGCCTGCTCCGGCGGGAACGGCGGGACGCCCGCCGGCCCGGTCGCCGAGACCCGGGCCCACTTCTCGAGCGCCTCCCGGTCGGACTCGCCGGCCGGGATGGCGGCGAGCGTCATGCCGTGGACGTCGACGCAGTACGGGCAGCTGTTGGCCTCGGACACCCCGGTGGCCACGGCCTCCTTGCCCGCCCGGTCGGCCTTGCCCGGCGCCAGCAGGGTCTCCCGCAGGATCGCCCACGCCGCGGCCATCGCCTCCGGGGCCGCCGAGTGCAGCGCCACCGGCGGCGCGAGCATGCTGAAGTCCCGTTCCACCTGCCGGTAGACGGCGGCGACCAGGCCGCGGGCCCGGTGCCGCGGCACCACCTGGACGTGCCTCGTGTCGCGAAGCGACCTGCGCACCGCGAACCGGACCAAACCTGCGACCATCACGGGCTCCCTATTCGGCGGTGTTCGCGCGGGCGATGACGGCTCCCACCACGAAGTCCGGGTACTCCTCGGCGATCGCGTCGACGTCGGGCAGGATCGTGACGTCGCCCAGGCCGGCCGCCTCGAACGTGGCGCGCCAGGCCGCCGGGGTGAGGAAGCCGTGCGTCGGCCGCTTCACCGGGTCGGTGATGACGTCGGTGAAGCTGTCCAGGAAGTCGAAGATGATCTCGGCGTGGATCGGCCGCGCGAGCTTCGTCGGGCGCACGCACTCGGACACGACGACCGCCCCGCCCGGCTTCAGCGCCTTCGCCGCCTCGGCGACGACGAAGTCGAGGTCGGGCGCCACGTGGAAGCAGTTCACCGCGTACACCGCGTCGAACGTGCCCGGCTCGACGCCCTGAGACTCCCAGGGCAGCGTCATGTCGATGCGGGCCGACTCGACCGTCGTCGACGGCGACGCGGCCGCGGCGGCCGCCTTCTCGCCGTGGCGGGCGAAGGTCTCCGCGACCTCGGTGAACCGGTAGCGCGTGACGTCGGAGCCGAGCGTGCGCAGCACCTGCTCGGCGCCGCTGCCGCAGCCGCCGCCGATCTCGAGGATCTCGAACGGGCCGCCGCCCGCCTCGGCCGCGAGCCGGGAAAGCGCTTCCGCGCCGACCTTGTTGTTGATGGAGTACAGCAGGTTGTCGTTGGAGAAGTACTTCAGCCACAGCGGGAGCTGGGCGGGCGCGAAGAGGATCTCGTCGCCGGTCGCCTCACCGGCGAAGAACGTCTTCGCCTCGTCGACGAGCGTCCGCAGGATCTCGACGGCGACGGCGGCACCCGGTTCCCGCGCGGCGAGCTCGGCGGCGACGTCGTCGAACGACGGGACGGCCACCGTGCCGGGCACGTACCGGCCGCCTTCCCGGGCGAAGATCCCCGAGTCCGACAGCTTTTCGTACAGGAAGTGCAGGGGGATCGTCCGGCGCCACGGGATCGACAGCTCCTGCTTGGCCTGCGGGACCGAGGTGCCGGCGGTGGTCGGCAGGGCGCCGATCGCGGAGAGGATCCGGTGGGCGGTCGCGTCGACGAGGCGGCCGAACGTCTCGTTGGCCGCCAGGAAGCGGAACGGGAAGTGCTCCCGGACGCCCTCGTCGGCGATGGCGGCGCGCAGCTTCGCGAAATCCGCCGCCTTCGGGTGGTCTTCGGGCCGGCCGTAGCCGTGCTCCGCCTGCTCAGTCATGTTCACTCACTTTCGCGATGTCCGAGGAGGTCAGGCCGCGGCACGGCCGGCGTCGGGGAACGAGCGGACGGTCAGGGAGAGCCCGCCGCCGAGGCGCAGCGACATCATCGGTTCCGGCTTGACCGTGAACCCGGGCACCGGGTCGAACCGCAGGTCGCGCATCAGGGAGGAGATGATGAAGGTGGCCTCCATCATGCCCAGGTGGTTCCCGACGCAGAACCGCGGACCGGCGCCGAACGGGATGTGCGCGTAGCGCGGCCGGTCGGCCGGCACGTCCGGGTCGAAGCGCTCCGGGTCGAACCGCTCCGGCTCCGGCCAGTACCGCGGGTGCCGGTGCAGGATGTACGGGCAGATGAGGACTTCCGAGCCGGCCGGCACGTGGTAGCCGCCGACCTCGTCGTCGGCGAGCGCGCGGCGCGGCAGGATCCACACCGGCGGGTTCAGCCGCATGGCCTCCTGCAGCACCATGTGCGTGTACCGCAGCTTGGTCAGGTCCTCGTAGGCCGGACGGCGGTCGCCGTAGACGGCCACCGCCTCCTCGTGCAGCCGGTCCCGGACCTCCGGGTGCCTGCTCACGTGGTCCAGCGTCCAGCCGACCGTGCTGGCCGTCGTCTCGTGCCCGGCCAGCAGCAGCGTCACCAGCTCGTCACGCATGCGGCGGTCGGCGACCCGCTTGTCGGTCTCCTTGGCGGTGGAGGCGATGAGCCGGGTCAGCACGTCGTCACCGGTCGCGGACGGCTCGGCCTTCCGCTTCGCCACGAGGAGCCCCACGACGTGCTGGAGGTGCTCCCGGGCCGACCGGAACGCGCGCTGCCCCTTCAGCGGCAGCCACCGCGGCACCATGCCGAGCGTCTCCATCTCGAACATGGCCTGGTCCTGCACGGCCTCGAAGGAGTGCTCGACCGCGTCGAACGCGCTGAGGTCGGTGTCCAGCAGGGTGCTGCCGAGCACGCCGAGGGTGAGCGCGGTGACCTCGGACAGCACGTCCGCCGGGCGGCCGCTGTCGCGGTGGACGGCGAGCCGCTCGACCAGGCCGAGGGCCTCGTCGATGATCACGTCGGCCTGTGCGGCGATCCGCTTGTGCTGGAACACCGGCTGGATGGTGCGCCGCTGTTCCTTCCACAGCGCGCCTTCCGACGTCAGCAGCCCGTCGCCCAGCGCCCGCTTGGCCTCGGTGTAGCCGATGCCCTTGTGGTAGTTCGCCGCGTTGTCGGCGAGCACGTGCTTGGCGTGGTCGGGGTGGTTGAAGATGTAGAGCGTCTTCGGGCCGATCGCCACCCGCACCGCGTCGCCGTACTCGCGGACTGCCTCGCTCATCAGGCCCAGCCGGTCCGCGCGGAGCTTGCGGAGGATCCCCGGGGCCGCCCGGCGCGGCGGTCCCGGCGGAACGCGGCGGGTGGCGCCGGTCATGCGCCGGTGCCCGGGTTCGGCAGGCCGGTCTTCGCGGTGCTGTTCTGGTAGGCGGCGAGCCGCCACTGGCCGTCGGTGCGCACGGCGAACCAGCCGGCCCGGATGGCCTGCTCGTCGGAGACCTCGGTCTCGCCCTCGGACAGGACGCCGCCGGAAGAGAGCAGCAGCGCGGTGTCGGGACCGAAGAAGCGCAGGCTGATCGGCTTGCCGACGACCTGGGTACCGGCGTAGGTGGTGGCGAACGCGTCGGTGAAGTAGGCCTTGATGTCCTGGCGGCCCTGCCGGAAGATGCCCGGCAGGATCAGGGTGCCGTCGTCGGTGAACAGATCGGCGATCGCCGACGCGTCACCGTGGGCCCAGGCGGCGAGCATCTTCTGGGTCATCACTGCGACGGCTGCCTGGTCGGCGGCCGATGCCTCGTGCGTGGTCATGGTGCTTCCTTTCGGCGCGAGCGACGAGAACCGCGGGCGGGCACGGGGAAACGGGCCGGAAGCGGGGACACCCGCGACCGGCCGGTACGTCCAGGTTCGCACCGGCGGGCCGCCGAACACGTCTCCCGCTGTGCGGGAACCGGCGCCTCACGCCGCCGCGTCGTGCTCCTGCGGCCGGATCGCGCGCAGCCGGGACGTGGCCTGCCGCTCGCGCGCGGCGGCGTGGGTGCTGTGGCCGCGATGTACGGCCACGTAACGGACTTCGCCGTCGACCAGCACCTCGAGCCCGGTCCGCTGCCCCGGCTCGAACCGCGCCCCGCACGCGGCGCAGGTGCGCTGGCGCTCGGCCGCGCCCCCCGGCGCGCGCGGGGCCGGGAGGCGCGGCGGCGGGGCGGTCGCGGTGTCTTCCCGGGCGAAGTCCTCGCGCGGACTGAGCTGTTCGGTCATGGGGCACCTCGGATGCGGACGCCGGTGTCGTCACCGGGGGAGGGGACGTGCAGAACTCCTGTCCGCCCAGTGCACACCCCACGGCTTCGGCGCGACCACTTGCGCACTGCGCACCTTGTCCGCTACCGCACGGGCTTCCGGTGCGGGAGGGCACGATCGGAGATGATCGCGGGCCCCTTCCCGGGTGACACTTGAGGCTGTTTGGGCCGGAGTGTCACCGGGCCCGGCGCGGGCCCGGCCCGCGTCCCCGTCCCGGGTACCTCGCGACGTTGGTTGGGAGGCCGGCGGATGGCAATGCGCCTCCAGCTCGTCGAAGGACTCGAGTTGCTCGAGGAGTGGGCTGAATCGGCGTCACAAGCCGAGCGAAATGTTGTTTACGAGGCATTGTTCGCTATTGGCGACGGTTCCGCTTTCCTGATTTACGACATTTTCGGCGACCCCCGCGACCGGAGCAATTTGATTGTTTCGGTGCGGCCGCAGCTGGTGCTCAAGGTGCTGGTCCGGCGCGCCGACTCGTCGTTCGAGATCCGCCACGTCGGCGCGCCCGACGACGGCCAGGACCACACGGACGGTGACGTCGCCCCAGCTCGCGAGGAGCCGAGCAGTCCCGAAGGTGCCTAGTCCGAACGGGTTACGGCAGGCGTCCCCCGGCGCGTGCGATCACACGCGGTCGATCATGTATCCCTCACCTTGACAGCGTCTCTCGGCGTGTGAAAGCCTTTTCGTGTTCGCTGGTCAGCCCTTTTTTCTGGGGTCCTTGTCACAAGGAGGCTGCACCATGTCGTCACCGGAATTGCCCGGGCTGGACGTCCACGGCCGGGTCCGAGCGCGTGACATCCAGATGACCGGGGTGGCCGACCTCGGCCGCCGCGTCCTGATGATCACCGGCGCGATCGACACCACCGACCACGACGTCTCGATCAGCGTGTCCCTGCCCGAGGCGGGCCGCTGGCAGGTCATCAAGGCCGAGACGAACCTGACCGACCGGACCTGGGTGGCCATGCAGGCGGTGCTGGACGAGGACTCGACGTTCGTCGACGACCCCGGCGCCGCGGTGATGTCCCCGCAGTTCGCGAAGTCCTTCATGACGCCCGACCAGCGGCGGCTCACCTTCTACGACGGTGAGGTGCGCCCGGGCGAAGCGGTGCTGAAGATGTATTCGATGGAGACGAGCGGCCGCAAGCCGGGGTACTTCTACTCCCGCTACAGCCCGATCGCCACCGACAGCGCCGAGCAGTCCCTGGAGACCCTCGAGCAGCTGGTCGCCAACGGCATGCAGCAGCGCCCGGTGGTCGAGCTGGCGGTCCCGATCACCGTCCTCGATTGAGCCCGGGTGCGGGCACGGCGACCCTGGGGGACCCGTGATCAAGTTCGTGCCGGAGCCGCACCTGCTGGACTCGCCCCGCGGGCGTGACTGGCCGCGACTGGGCGCGCCCCGGACCCCGGGCCGCGCCGGCGCGCCGGCGAACAGCGCCGACGTCGTCATCGTCGGCGCGGGCCCCGCCGGGCTCGCGGTCGCGTCCGCGCTGTGGCACCACGGCGTGCGCGACGTCGTGGTCCTCGACCGCGACGGCCGCCCGTGCGGCCGGTTCTTCGACCGGATCGACCGGCTGGGCCAGCGGGTGCTGCGCTCGCCGTACGAGCACCACCCCGGCGTCGAGGGCTACCGCGACTGCGAGCTGCTGGACTTCGCGCGGCTGCACTGGTCGCGGCTGACCGACGTCGAACGGCGCGAGATCCGGATGGCCCAGGCCGGTCACCGCTCGGTCGTGCCGGTGGACGTCTTCGAGGCCTACTGCGACCACCTGGTGACCAGCCATCACGTCGCGGAGCGGACGTGGCAGGCGTCCGTGCGCGAAGTGCTGCCCACCGCCGAAGCGGTGACGGTGCGCGCGAACCGGTTCACCGTCACCGCGCCCCACGTCGTGCTCTGCCTCGGCGAGGAGCGGCGCTCGGCCCCCGAAGCCTGGTGGGGCGGTGGTACCCCGCCGCGCGGAGTGTCCTATTGGGACGATCCGGTGCCGGCTCGCGGGTCGCGCCGGATCGTGGTCGGCGCCGGGCTCACCGCGGCGCACCTGCTCACCGGCTCGCTCGAAGCGGGCCACGAGGTGCACTGGGTGGTCCGCGAGACCGAAGAGCGGTACCAGTGCGCCGACGTCAACTCGTCGTTCTTCCGCCCCGAAGGCCGCGCGCGCTTCGACGGGGTCGACCGGTCCGGGCGGCTGGAGCTGATGGGCCGCCACCGGCGCGCGTCGATCATGTTCGAGTTCCGGCCTCGGCTGCAGCAGGCCGAGGCCGAGGGGCGGCTGGTCGTGCACCGCGGCGAGTCGGTCAAGGAGGTCGGCGACGGCAGCGGCGGGGTGGTGTGCCGGCTGGAGAGCGGCCGCCTGATCGAGGCGGACAGCGCCGTGCTGGCCCTCGGGACGACCCCGTCGATCGGCGGCGGCCTGCTTCCCCCGGACGTCGTCGCCGAGCGTGACGGCTGGCCCGCCCTCGACGAGCGGACCCTCGGTTACACCGGCGCGCCCCGGGTCTCGGTGGTCGGCGCGGCGGCCGGGCTGGTGCTCGGCCCGGCCGCGCGCAACATCGACGGCCACCGGGTGGCGACCGCGCGGGTGGCCGCGTCGATCGCGCACAGCCTGCGCCACGAGCGGGTGCCGGTGGTGGCCGGTGCCTGACACCCGGTTCGCGCTGCCCCCGATCGACGACCCGCCCTCGACCGAGGTCGGCATCATCCTGCTCGGCCTCGACGCGCGGCGCCTGCTGGCCGGGCTCGGGTTCGCCCGGATCGCCGACGACCCGGCGCTGGTGACGCAGGCGGTCGACCTGGCCCGGCACGAGGTGGCCGGGTTCGGGTTCGCCGACCTGGTCGCGGCCGGGCGCGCCCGCTGGCGCGCCGTCCGGGACCTCGTCGAAACCCGGGCCGAGACGTCGGCTTCGCCGCGCCGCGCGTGGGCCGAGGCCGCCGCGCGCGTCACCGCCGCCGTTCCCGAGGCCGGTCCGGCCTCGGTCGCCTACCTGACTGCCTGTTCGCTGCGCCGCGGGGAAGTCGACCGCGTCGCCGACGGAGACGGAGAAGCCGATGTCGTACCTGAAGTTCCTGCCGGCTGAGACCCGGCTGCTGGACGTGTTCAAGGCCCACCCGGGCCCCGCGCGCCCGCTGCTGGAGCTGCACGAGCAGGTGATGCGGGCCGACTCGCCCTTCACGGCCGGCGAACGCGAGCTGATCGCGGCGTACGTCTCGGGCGTGAACAGCTGCGACTACTGCCACGGCATCCACACGGTCACCGCGGAGGCCTTCGGCGTCGCGGAGGGCACGCTCGCCGCGGCGGTGCGCGACCTCGACTCGGCGCCGGTGGACGACAAGCTCAAGCCGGTGCTCGCCTACGTCGGCAAGCTGACCCGCACCCCGTCGCGGATCACCGAGGCCGACGCCGAAGCCGTCTTCGCCGCCGGCTGGAGCGAGGACGCCCTGCACGACGCCGTCCTGGTCTGCGCGCTGTTCAACTTCATGAACCGCATGGTGGAGGGCGTGGGCCTGCGCGCCGACGAGGCCTACGCGACCGAGTCCGGGCAGCGGCTGCACGACGGCGGGTACACCGGCCTGGCGAAGTTCCTCACCGACGAGAGCTGACCCCGGGCCCTGCGCAACCGCGAGGACGCAGGGGCTCGCCGCGCTGCCGGATGCTCGATCCATCGGGTCACCGCCGGTGGTGGCCGGGGCCGGGAGTGGGTGCGAGAACGCATGGTCATCGTGATGGCTACCGATGCCGCGGCAGGAGACGTCGAGGCCGTCGTCGACCGGGTGACGGCGGCGGGCGGCGAAGCCTTCGTCAGCCGCGGGGTGAGCCGGGTGATCATCGGGCTGGTCGGCGACGTCGACCGGTTCGAGGCGCTCAACCTCAGCGGGCTGCCGGGGGTGCACAGCGTCACCCGCATCTCCGCGAAGTACAAGCTGGTCAGCCTGGAGCACCACAAGGAACGGTCCACGGTGCACGTCCGCGGCGTGCCGATCGGCCCGGACACCATCACCCTGATCGCCGGGCCGTGCGCGGTGGAGACGCCGGAGCAGACCCTCGAGGCCGCGCGGATGGCGCAGGCCGCGGGCGCGACCCTGCTGCGCGGCGGCGCGTTCAAGCCGCGCACGTCGCCGTACGCGTTCCAGGGGCTCGGTGAGCTCGGCCTGCGGATCCTGTCCGACGTGCGGGCCGAAACCGGCCTGCCGGTGGTCACCGAGGTGGTCGCGGCGCACGACGTCGAAATGGTCGCCCAGTACGCGGACATGCTCCAGATCGGCACCCGGAACATGCAGAACTTCGCGCTGCTTCAGGCGGCGGGCGAGGCCGGCAAGCCGGTGCTGCTCAAGCGCGGCATGAACTCCACCATCGAAGAGTGGCTGATGGCCGCCGAGTACATCGCCCAGCGCGGCAACCTCGACATCGTGCTGTGCGAACGGGGGATCCGCACGTTCGAGACGGCCACCCGCAACACGCTCGACATCTCCGCGGTGCCGGTCGTCCAGCGGCTTTCGCACCTGCCGGTGATGATCGACCCGTCGCACTCCGGCGGGCGGCGCGACCTCGTGCTGCCGCTTTCGCGCGCGGCGGTCGCGGTCGGCGCGGACGGCGTGCTCGTCGACGTCCACCCCAATCCCGAAGAGGCGCTGTGCGACGGCCCGCAGGCCCTGCTCGCCGACGACCTGCGCGTGCTGCAGCAGTCCATCGAGGAACTGGCCGAGGTGCTCGGCCGCCGTCCGCCGACGTGGTGGAACCGCCGCCTCCTGGCCGGCTGAATTCCCTACCCGTGCGCGGGATCGCGGGTGCGCACGCTCGAATGTTCCGTCGTGGCAAGGGTTCCGGTTACCGTGCGGTGACCGGTCCCTCAACTCCGTGGAGATGTCGTGATTGTCAAGCCGAAGCACACGATGTACCAGACGACCGTGCTCGACGCCGATCCGGACACGGTCTGGACCGAGGTCCGCGACGTCCTGAAGCTGGTGAAGATCCTCTTCGGGGACACCGTCGGCGGTGTGGAGTGGGTCGAGGGCGGCTCGCCGGAGCGGGTGCCGTCGCGCTACGAGTTCACCATGCTGGCCAACCAGGGCCTGGTGCAGCAGGAGGTCGCCGGGCGCAACGACGTGGCCCGCTCGCTCACCTACCGGACGCTCGCGCCCGTGCTGTGCCTGTACGACTACGTCGCCACCTACCGCGTCTTCCCGGTGACCAACGACCCGGGCCGCAGTTTCCTGGAGTACTCCAGGGAGTTCATGGTGACCGACGACGCCGAGCCGGGCATCGTCGAGGCGCTCATGACCATGATGGACAACCAGATCAGCGTCGTGCGCGACTACTTCGCCCCGCCGGCCCAGTAGCCACGATGGACCGCACGGACGTCGCCTTCCTGGACGTCACCGCACCGGGGTTCGGTTTCGGCACCCCGGAAGTGGCCGAGGCGCAGGCGAAGAACTGGTACGCGGACAGCCCGGTCGGCCTCCTCGTGCTGCGCTACGCCGAGGCGCGCGCGTTGCTGCGCGACCAGCGCCTCGACCACAACGGCAAGCGCTTCATGGAGATGAACGGCGTCTCCGGCGGGCCGATCCACGACTGGTTCGTCCCGATGATCATGAACCACGACGGCGAGCACCACCGCCGCCTGCGCGGCCTGGTGGGCAAGGCCTTCACCCCGCGGATGATCGAGGGGCTGCGGCCGTTCGTCCGGGACCGGGCGCGGGAGCTGGCCGGGCACCTGGCGTCGGCGGCGGAGTGCGACTTCATCGAGGAGTTCGCCAACCCGTTGCCGCTGGCCGTGATGAGCGAAATGCTCGGCGTGCCGCCCGAGGACCACGACGTCTTCCACACCTGGACGACGGACATCGGCCTGGTGTTCAGCATCGCGCTCGGCGGCGACGTCGTGACCCGCGTCGAGACCGCGCTGGTCGGGCTCAACAAGTACATCGACGAGCTGATCGAGGCCAAGAAGGCCGAGCCGGGCGACGACCTCGTCTCCGCGCTCGTCGCCGCCCAGCGGGAGGACCCGCTGATCAGCCCGGCGGAGCTGCGCAACCTGATCGTCACCACGGTGTTCGCGGCGCACGACACGACCCGCCACCAGCTCGCCAACGCGATGGTCGCCTTCGCCGGCCACCCGGACCAGTGGCGGCTGCTGGGAAGCCGTCCCGACCTCGCCGACCGGGCGGTCGACGAGGTCATGCGCTGGCTGCCGTCGTCCCCGACGATCTACCGGTTCGCCGCGCAGGACTTCGACTTCGAGGGCCTGCACATCGCGGAGGGCACCTTCCTCACCATGGTGGTGACGGCTGCCCAGCGCGACCCACGCGTCTTCGGCGACGGAGCCACGTTCGACATCACGGCTTCCCTCGCCGCACCGCTCCTGCAGTTCGGGGCGGGACCCCATCATTGCCTCGGCATCGCGCTGGCGAAGGCGGAACTGGGTGAGGCGCTGCCGGCGCTGGCGGCTCGGTTGGGCGCGCCGGAGTTCGCGGGTCCGTTCACGTGGCGGCCGCCGATCGGGATCCACGGGCCGAACAGCCTGCCCCTGCGGTTCGGCGCTCGGTGACCGGTTCCTGGTTGCGGCGGCTCGGCCCGGGATCGCGCCGCTGCCTTGGCATCGCGCCGGCCGAGGGTGGAGCCGGGTGAGGCACCGCCGGCGCTGAAAGTCGCGCCGGTTCGGCGCCTGGATCGCGCCGCTGCATCGGCATCGCGCCGGCCAAGGGCGGAGCCGGGTGAGGCCCCGGCGGCTCGGCGCGAGATCGCCTCATTCGCGCCTTTTCCGGCGTTTCGGCGGCCGCTGACGCCGGGATCGCGTCGTTCGCGGGTCTGGGCCGCGGGCCACCGTACAATCCGGACCGAAAGCCGGACGGTGGACTGGGGGCACGGGTGAGCGGTATCAGGGTTCTGGTGGCGGGGGCGAGCATCGCGGGGCCGGCGCTGGCCCACTGGCTGCGCCGGCGGGGGGCCGAGGTGACCGTCGTCGAGCGGGCGCCCGGGCTGCGTCCCGGCGGGCAGGCGGTGGACGCGCGCGGGGTGACCAAGGAGGTCATCGTGCGGATGGGGCTGGACGCGCCGGTGCGCGCGGCCCGCACCGAGACCGCCGGCGCGTACACAGTGGACGCGGACGGGACCGTGCTCGAGACCTTCAGCGCGGAGGACGACGGCGGCGACGGGTACATCTCGGAGATCGAGATCCTGCGCGGCGACCTGTCCCAGGTGCTCTACGACGACACCCGCGACGGTGTCGAGTACGTCTTCGGTGACCGGATCGCCGAGCTCACCCAGGACGCCGACGGCGTCGACGTGGTCTTCGCCGGTGGTGACCGGCGGCGCTTCGAGCTGGTGATCGGGGCCGACGGGCTGCACTCGTCGCTGCGGGGGATGGTCTTCGGGCCGCGCGAGCGGTTCGTCCGCCACCTCGGGCTCGTGCTCGCCTTCTACAGCGTGCCCAACGAGTTCGGGCTGGATCGCTGGCTGCTCGACCACCAGGACAAGGCGACCGGGCGCTCCGCGAGCCTGCGGCCCATCGGCGACGCCACCCGGGCGATGGCCATGTTCTCGTTCCCCGCGGCGGACTTCGACGTCGACTACCGCGACATCGAGGCCCAGAAGGTGCTGCTGCGCGAGCGGGTGGCCGGCCTGGGCTGGCTGACCCCGCGCATCCTCGCGCACCTGGACGACACCCCGGACTTCTACCTCGACCAGGTCGCCCAGGTGGTGCTGGACCGCTGGTCGAGCGGCCGGGTGGGGCTGCTCGGGGACGCGGCGTTCTGCGCGTCGCCGATGTCCGGGCAGGGCACCGGGCTGGCCCTGGTCGGCGCCTACCTGCTGGCCGGGGAGCTGGCCGCCGCCGGGTGGGACCCGGCGGCGGGGTTCGCCGCCTACGAGGCGCGGATGCGCTCGTTCGTCGAGGCCAACCAGGAGATCGGCCGGATGCACGTGGACAGCCTCGCCGCGGCGGCGCCGGACGCCGCGCCGAGCCCGGAGCCCGACATGGAGGCGCTCACCGAGCTGGTCGAACGCGCGCTCAACGGCGTCGAGCTGCCCGGCTACGCCGGGGTGCCGGACTCCGGGACGACCAGTGCGGCAGGGCAGGGCTAGGCCGGGTACGGGCCGACCGTGACCGGCACGCCGTTGAAGACCGCGTTGCCCGACGGGACGTCCACGACCAGCTCGTCGGTCAGCGCGTTCGCGTTGACCCCGGGGTGCTGCGCGGCGACGCGCTGCGTGCTGCCCGCGTGACCCCAGCCGTGCGGGAGGCTCACCACGCCCGGCATGATCGAGTCGGTCGGCTCGACCTCGACGACCACCTCACCGGCCGACGAGCGCACGACCGCCCGCTCGCCCAGGCCGTACCGGGTGACGTCGGCCGGGTTGACGTGCAAGGTGCACCGGTTGCTGCCGCCGAGGAGCGACGGGACGTTGTGCAGCCAGCTGTTGTTGGACCGCAGCTGGCGGCGGCCGATCAACAGCATCTCCGGCACCGGCTCGGCCAGCCGCGCGCGCAGCCGCGCGAAGTCGGCGACGATCGGCTCCGGCGTCAGCTCGACCTTGCCGGACGGGTTGCACACCAGCTCCTTCAGCCGCGGCTCGAGCGGGCCGAGGTCGATGCCGTGCGGCTGCTCCTTGAGCTTGGCCAGGGAAAGCCCGTACGGGCCGAACTTCAGCAGGGTGTCCAGGATCTGCTCCGGGCCGTCGTCACCCTCGATCGTCGCGCGCAGCACCTCGACGTCCATGCCCTCCACCGGGGAGCCGGGCATCTGCGTCGCCCCGGTGAGCAGCTGGCCGATGAAGCCCTCGTCGACGGCGCCCGCCGGCACCTGCAGCGGGGCGCCGCCCGCGATCAGCGTCAGCCGCGCCAGGATCTCCGCCTCCGACCGCTGGTCGTCGTCGAGCGGCAGGGCCGCGGGGGAGTAGCGGGTGTAGTTGCGCACCATGACGATCTGCATGAGGAAGTCGTAGTGCGCCATCTGCAGGATCCGCGGCGGCGGCAGGATCACGTGCGCGCGCCGGGTGGTCTCGGTGAGGTACGGGTCGACGCAGACCATGAAGTCCAGCTCGTCGAACGCCCGCCCGAACCGCGGCCCGTTGGGGGCCGCGACCACCTGGTTGGCCGCGATGTTGATGAGCGCCCGGACCTGGCCCTCGCCGGGCGTCTCGATCTCGTCGGGCAGCGTCGCGGTCGGCAGCTCGCCGAGCACCTCGGGGAAACCCTTGACGCGGCTGCGCCAGCGGTCCCACTCGAACGGCTGGCCGGTGCGGAACACCTCGAGCGCGGCGGTCCGGGTGAACATCGTCCCGCCGGGGTTGTCGAGGTTGCCGGTCAGGATGTTGATCACGTCGACGAGCCACTGCGTGATCGTCCCGAACTCGACGACCGACCCGCCCATGCGCGAGTACACCGCCGCCGTCGGCGCCGCGGCCAGCTCGCGCGCGAGCCGCGCGATGTCCTCGGCCGGCACGCCGCACACCAGCTCGGCCACCGCGGGCGAGAACTCCTCGGTCAGCGCCTTGAGCTCGTCGAGCCCGGCGACGTCGAGGGTGACCGTGGCGAGGTTCTCCTGCAGCAGCGTGTGGACGATCCCCAGCAGCAGCACCGAATCCGTGCCCGGCCGGACGAAGAAGTGCTCGTCGCAGGCCTTCGCGGTGCGGGTGCGGCGGGGGTCGACCACGACCAGCTTGCCGCCGCGCTTGCGCAGCGCCCGCAGCCGCGCCGGCATGTCCGGGGCGCAGAACAGGGAACCGTGCGACTCCATCGGGTTCGCGCCGAGGACGAGCAGGTAGTCGGTCCGGTCGATGTCCGGCACGGCGATGGCGAACGGGTCGCCGTAGAGGTGGGCACAGGCGACGTGCTTGGGCATGTGGTCGATCGTGCCGGAGGAGTAGACGTTCTTGGACGCCAGCGACTGGATCAGCGGGATGCGGTACAGGAACCCGGCCATCGTGTGGTAGGTCGGGTTGCCGAAGTAGACGGCGACCGCGTCCCGGCCGTACTTCTCGATGACACCGGTGATCCCGCGCTCGACGGCCGCGAACGCCTCGTCCCAGGAGGCTTCCCGCCACTCGTCGCCCTCGCGGATCATGGGGTGGCGCAACCGGTCCGGGTCCTCGTCGAGGTTGCCCAGGCTCGCGCCCTTCGGGCAGATGTAGCCCTTGGTGAACGGGTCCTGCTCGTCACCGCGCACCTTCGTGACGCGGCCGGCGGGGTCGAGGTCGATCTTCAGTCCGCAGACGGCGTCGCAGATGGGACAGGTCCGGTGCGCGGTGGTCATCGGCACTCCAGTGGTGGGATCGCCCTCACGGGCACGGCCACGGGAGTCCCGGCGGGACTCCCGTGGCCGAGGGGAACGGTCGGTGCGGTCATGCCGCCTTCGGCAGCTCGGCGGCCTCGCCGCCGAACGCCGGTTCGACGCCTTCGGCGACCGGGAACTCGAACTGCACCCGGCTTTCCTTCGACGGGCCGAACAGCGACTTCCACAGCACCTTGAGCGCGAAGCCCGGTCGCATCATCGCCTCCGGCTTCTGGACGAGGCCGGCGGTCTTGAAGTACTCGGCGGTGATGCTGCCGTCGCGCGTCGCGGCGATCTGCACCCGGCGCAGGAACCAGTTGCCCATCTTGACCTTGAACGTGCGCTCGCCCTCGACGCCCGGCAGGCTCAGGTCGATCTGGTTGGTCATCTCCCACGCCTGGTCGATGGCGTCGGTGGCCAGGTCCCGGAAGTAGTCCTGCGGCACCGGGGCGGCCCCGCTGTGCAGGTGCTGGCGCAGCACCAGCGCGCACAGCGCGGCGACGCTCATGCCCTGGGCGTACACCGGGTTGAACGTGGTGACGGCGTCGCCGGTGACGAGCAGGCCCTCGGGGAAGCGGCGCAGCTTCTGGTAGTGGCGGCGCAGCGTCGTCGGGAACTTGAACGGCATCGCCTTGTCGACCGGGTCCGCGTACCGCAGGGTGTTGTAGACGTCCTTGACGGGCAACGCCTTCAGCCACCCCATGAGCGCGTTGTACTCGGTGGGCGGGTGGTCGCCGAGGATGCCGTAGGTGGTCAGCTCGACCTTGCCGTCCTCCACCAGGAAGAAGACGTTGCCGCGGGGCGCGACGTCGTGCGCGATCTGGTTGATCGCGACGTCGTTGACGAAGCCGTTGGCGCCCTCGCGCAGGCGGAAGTGCTGCGTCACGTAGCCGAGGTCGATCTTCTTGCGCTCCTCGAACGGCTTCTCGTAGCCGAGCTGCTCCAGCCAGACCGGGGTCCGCGAGCCGCGGCCGGTGGCGTCGACCACCAGGTCGGCGTCGATGACCTCGTCGGTGTCGGTGCCGCGCTTCTGCACCCGGGCGCCGGTGACCTGGCTCTTGTCCGCCGACGTGGTCAGGCCGAGGATGTCGTGCTCCTCGATGAACTTCACGTTGGGGATCTGCTGCACGCGCTCGCGGATGAAGTACTCGAACATCGGCCGCACCACCCCGAGGGTGGTCAGGCCCGCGTGCTGCTGCTTGAGGCGGTTGCCCCGGGCGTACCACCGGCAGCTGCCGGACAGGTCGCCGGTCGGCACGCCGTTGTCGATCATCTCCTGCGTGAGCCCCGGGAAGAGCTCCTCCATCACCTGCACGCCGCGGGCGAGCAGGCCGTTGGCCTGGTGGCTCTGCGGGCAGAACCGCCGGACGCCCTTGACGCCGACGAGCTTGTCCCGGTCGACGATCTGCACCTCGTCGTAGGCGTCCGCGAGCACCCTGGCTGCGAACAGGCCGGCAATGCTGCCTCCGAGCACCACCGCGCGGGTCCCAGCTTCCTGGCCCATCGCGGTCACCTCCCTGATTTCGTGGTTGTCATACCTGAGGGGCCCTCACATCGTGTCGCCGGCGGATTCGGCCGTCCTGCAAGCATCACACCGCCTGCGGTGACAGGCTTCTCTGCCGTTGCGGGGTCGGGGCCGGTGAAGGACTTTCTCCTCCATTGCCCGCCGGCAGGAACAACGCAACGGGGAAGACGCCGTGCGTCCGCCGCAGGCGTGAACCTGGCTGCATGTCTGAATTCGTAGGTAAGACGGTTCTCATTACCGGCGGTGGGAGCGGCATTGGTCTTGCCACCGCGACGCAACTGGTCGAGGCGGGGGCGAACGTGGTGATCGCCGGGCGCCGCATCGAGCGCCTCGAAGTCGCGGCGAAGGAGCTGGATCCCACTGGTGATCGGGTTCTCGCCGTGGCCACGGACGTGGCCCGCACCGACGAGCTCGACGAGCTGGTCAGCCGGATCCGGAATCGTTTCGGCCGGCTGGACGGTGTTTTCGCCAATGCCGGGCTGGCTTACGGCGGCCCGACCGCGGTGGTCACCGAGGCCGATTTCGACCAGATCTCCACCGTCAACTTCAAGGGCGCTTTCTTCACGATCCAGAAGGCGGTGACGCTGTTCGACGCCGGCGGCGCCGTCGTGATCAACGGGACCTTCCTCGCGCACCGCGGCGTGGGCCCCGCCTCGCTGTACTCCGCGACGAAGGCCGCCGCGACCAACCTGGCCCGCTCGCTCGCCTCCGACCTGGCAGGCCAGGGAATCCGGGTCAACGCGGTCAGCCCGGGCTACATCGAGACGGACATGCTCGACGGCCTCGCCCCGACCGAGGAGGCGCGCACCGCGTTCCGCACGCAGATCCCGCTCGGCCGGTTCGGCCGGCCCGAGGACATCGCCGAAGCGGTGACCTTCCTGCTGTCGCCGCGGTCGTCCTTCATCACCGGCCAGGACCTCGGGGTGGACGGCGGGCTGGCGAACTCGGTTCCGCTCGAGGCGCCCAGGTGACGGTGCGGAACCAATCGCGCACGGAAGGACAGAATGGGCTCGGCCACGCGGCCGGGCCCATTCTCTTTGCGTGAATGACCGATCTCACTCCCGGTGCCGGGTTCGTCACTACTCGGGTGACGGTGCGGAATAGCTCGCGCACGGAAAGACAGCGTGGTCGCGGCCGTCCGGCCGCGGCCATTCGTTGTGCATTGATCGTCCGTTTCCTTGGCTTCTTCCGCATCCACAGAGATGCCCACGCCCAGCGGACCGCAGAGGATCGCGGTGGGGAGCGCACCGGAATGCGGTGCCAAGAAGAAACAATGAGCTCCGAGGAGCGGACAATGTTGAACCGAAGAAAACTTCTGGGGTGGATGACGGCGGGTGGCGTCGTGGGGGGCGTGGCGCTGATGCCTTCGGCAATGAGCGCGGGGGCAACCACGAGCGCACCGGACCACACCGGGCACGGGGCGGCGGCCGGCGGCGCACCGGCCGCCGCCGGGACCCGCGTGGCCGCGCAGTTCACGCAGTGCATGCCGGTACCGCAGCAGCTGACGCCCACGCGCCGGAGTGACGGCACCGACGTCTACCGGATCCCCATCAAGACCGCGCAGTTCGCGTTCACGCCCGGCAAGCCGACGCCGGTGCGGACCTTCGGCGGCACGTTCGTCGGGCCGACCATCCGCGCCAAGACGGGCACCCCGGTCGAGGTCACGTTCACCAACCAGCTGGACGTGACGTCCAACGTGCACCTGCACGGCGGCCACAACGCCTCGGCCGACGACGGCTACCCGATGGACCTGATCGCCCCCGGCGCGAGCCGCACGTACCACTACCCGAACAAGCAGCAGGGCGCGACGCTCTGGTACCACGACCACTCGCACGGGGCCGAGGCCGAGAACGTCTACAAGGGACTGCACGGCTTCTACATCATCGACGACCCCGCGGAAGCCGCGCTGAACCTGCCCAGCGGGCAGTACGACGTGCCGATCATGATCCGCGACGCCCAGATCGACGCCAACGGCACCCTGGTCTGGCCGAGCTCCGTGCCGGACCGCACCACGGTGCTCGTCAACGGCGTCGCGGCGCCGTACTTCCAGGTGGCCGCGCGCAAGTACCGGTTCCGCCTGCTCAACACGGGCAACGAACGCGGGTTCCGGCTCACCCTCGGCGGTCTCCCGATGGTGCAGATCGGTTCCGACGGCGGCCTGCTGCCGGCGCCGGTGACGCGCTCGGACATCACGTTCACCTCCGGGGAACGCGTCGACATCGTGATCGACTTCTCCCGGCAGGCGATCGGCTCGAAGTTCGTGCTCTCCGACGTGTCGGGCCCGGTGCTCCGGTTCGACGTGACGCGCACCGCGGCCGACACCAGCCGGGTGCCCGCCACGCTGCGGGCGCTGCCCGCGCTGGGCACCCCGACCGTCGAGCGGAACGTCACGATGCGGTTCGACGACTCGGGCAACGTCGGCCTCGTCAACGACCTGCCCTACGACCCGAACCGGGTGGACTTCCAGGTCAAGCGGGGCGCGACGGAGATCTGGAACGTCACCAACACCGACACGGTGTGGGGCGCCCCGCACACGTTCCACCTGCACCTCGAGCAGTTCCGGGTGCTCTCCCGCGACGGCGCGGCGCCGACGCCGGACGACGCGGGCCGCAAGGACACGGTGCTGGTCATGCCGGGCGAAACGGTCCGGGTGCAGGCGACGTTCACCGACTACCTGGGCAAGTACCCGTTCCACTGCCACTTCCTGGACCATTCCTCGATCGGGATGATGGCCCAGATGGAGATCGTGCCCTAGCGCCGGTCCACAGAGGACAGCCGGGTGTCAAGCACAGGGGGGAAGGGCGGATGCGCCCTTCCCCCCTGTGCCGGTGTCCGCGCCGGCGCTCAGCCCGAACCGCGCTCCGCGAGCAGGTACAGGCCGTAGGCGGCGATCGTCGAGTTGTCCTTGATCTCGCCGTCGCGGATCATGCGCTCGAACTCGCCCCTGGTCACCCAGCGGTGCCGCATGTCCTGTTCGGACGGTTCGCGGTCGGGCGGGCCCGGGGTCAGGTCCGTGGCCACGAAGACGTCACAGGCCTGCGGGCTCGCGCCGTGCCAGGCCAGCATGTGGCCCAGGTGGCGCAGCGTGCCGGCGCGCAGGCCCGTCTCCTCGGCCAGCTCGGCGCGGGCGAGCTCCTCCTGCGTCCCGGTGCCCCAGTCCGGGAAGCACCCCTGCGGGAACTCCCAGTAGCGCCCGCGCACCGGGTAGCGGTACTGGTCGACCAGGTGGAACCCGTCGTTCTCGGTCGCCATGACCAGCGCGAAGTCGGGCCGCTCGATGACCGAGTAGATGCCCTCCGAGCCGTCCTGGCGCTCGATGCGGTCCTCGTGCACCGCGAGCCAGGCGTTGCGGTACACCAGGCGCGTGGACAGCCGGCGGATCGGCGGGTCGCCGACTTCGCCCATCTACGCCGCCTGGCCGAGGGTCCGGGCCGTGACGCACTCGCGCACGGAGTCGACCACGCGGCGCACGTCGTCGTCGCTCAGGCCCTGGTGCATCGGCAGCAGCAGGGTGCCGGCCGCGGCCGCTTCGGTGTTCGGCAGCGGGGTGGTCCAGCCGTAGGAGGGCACCTCGTGCAGCGGCGGGTACCGGAACGTCGTGTAGACGCCGCGGGCGTAGAGGTCGCGGGCGACGACGTCGCGCAGCTCCGGGTCGAGCTGCACCCAGTACATGTAGTGCGACGTCCGGTGCCCCGCGGGCAGCACGGGCGGGCGGCGCAGGCCGGCCAGGCCGGCGAAGCCCTCGTCGTAGCTCGCCGCGACCTCGGCCCGGCGGGCGATGAACTCCGGCAGCCGCTCGAGCTGGACGATGCCGATCGCGCTGAGCACGTCGTTGGTGGTCGAGCGGCGGGAGAACGACGTGACGTCGAAGTCCCACCAGCGGGTGCTGGCGCGCATGGCCTGGTCGAAGCCGCTGCGCTGCTCCATGCCCAGGTAGGCCACCTTGGGCGCGCGCGCCGCCAGCTCGGGGTCGCGGACGTAGAGCATGCCGCCGTCGACGGTCACCACGATCTTGCCGTGGTCGAAGCTCCACATGGCGATGTCGCCGAACGTGCCGCACGCCTGACCGTCCACTTGCGAATCGACGGCGATGGCGGCGTCCTCGATGAGCTTGACGCCCCGGTCCCGGCACAGCGCGGCGATCGCGACGACGTCACCGGGGTGGCCGCCGTAGTGCAGGACGATGACCGCCTTGGTGCGCGGGGTCAGCGCGGCCTCGATGTCGGACACCCGCGGGTTGAGCGTGTGCGCGTCCACGTCGCAGAACACCGGCCGCGCGCCGCGCGAGGCGATCGCGTTGGCGGCGCCGACGAAGCTGATGGAGGGCAGGACGACCTCGTCGCCGGGGCCCACGCCGAGCAGGTCCATGGCGATGAACGTGGCCTCGGTGCACGAGTTGACCGACACGACGTGCTCCCGGCCGACACCGATGTGCTCGGCGAAGCGCGCCTCGAACTCGGCGGTGCGCTTGCCTCGGCCGATCCAGTTGCTCTCGAAGACTTCCCGCACCGCGGCGAGTTCGCGTTCGCCGAGACAGGGTTGCATCACGTTGATGAGGTCGTTCATGGGCTCCCCTACCGACCGGACACTGGTCTCCGACACTCCCACCGCGCCTGCCCGGAGGGCCTCTCCTGGAGTGCGGGTGTGGGCGCCCCCCTCCCGGTGTGCTCTGTTCCGCGCGGGGCAAGGGAGAAGTGGTCCGCCGCCGTGGCCGTCGGTGACCCTGGGACACAGGCGGCCGGCGGCGCCGACCGCGACATCGATTGGAGACGCGGATGCGATTCCTGTCCGAGAACGAGCCGATCACGGTGGCCGTGATCGGCTTCGGCTACGTCGGCTCGTGTGTGGCCGCGACGCTCGCGGACCGCGGGTTCGACGTCGTCGCGATCGACAGCGACCCCCAGCTGATCGAGGAACTCTCCTGGGGCTACTTCCGGATCGAGGAAGCGGGCCTGCCCGACATGGTGTTCCGCACCATGGAGGCGGGGAAACTGCGGGTCACCACCGACTTCGCGGAGACCGCCGCGGCGGACGTGATCCTGATCTGCGTCGGCACGCCGGTCCGCGACGACGGCTCGCTGTCCTCGGAGCAGCTGATCGGCGCCTGCCGTGAACTGCGCAAGCACCTGCGGCGCGGGCAGCTCGTGGTGCTCAAGAGCACCGTCCCGCCCGGCACGACCCGCGAGGTCGTGCTCCCCGAGCTGGAGCAGAGCGGCCTGCGCGGCGGCGCCGACTTCAGCCTCGCGTTCACCCCGGAGCGGCTGGCCGAGGGCACCGCACTCGCCGAGCTGCGCGCGTTCCCGATCGTCGCGGGCGGGTACAGCGAGGCCTGCGTGCGCGACGCCGTCGAGTTCTGGCGGCGCGGCCTGGGCGTCGAGGTGATCCGGCGCGACTCGCTGGAGGCGGCGGAGATCATCAAGCTGGCGAGCAACTGGTGGATCGACCTGAACATCGCGCTGGCCAACGAGCTCGCCAAGTTCTGCGCGATCTACGGCGTCGACGTCCTCGACGTCGTGTCCGCGGCCAACACCATCCCCAAGGGCACCGGCAACGTCAACATCCTGCTGCCGAGCGTCGGCGTCGGCGGCTCGTGCCTGACCAAGGACCCGTGGATGGTGTGGAAGTCCGCCCAGGAGCACGGGGTCGACATCCGGACCGCGGCCACCGGCCGCGAGGTCAACGCCGGGATGCCGGAGTACACCGCCCAGCTCGCGATCGACGAGCTGGTCCGCCAGGGCAAGGATCCGGCCCGGTCCGTCGTCGGCGTGCTCGGCCTGGCGTTCAAGAACAACACCGGCGACCTGCGGGCGACCCCGACGGCGGCGACGGTGAAGGCGCTGCGGAAGGCGGGCGCGACCGTGCGCGTGTACGACCCGCTCGTCGAGGCGAAGCAGGTCGAGCCGATCTTCGGGATCGCCCCGTCGGCGACGGTGGAGGAGACGGTCCGCGACGCCGACTGCATCGCGGTGCTCGCCCTGCACCGCGACTTCGAGAGCATCGACTTCGCGGCCCTGCCGGTGGCGAAGCCGTGCGTGCTGCTCGACGGGCGCGCCTACTACTCGAAGGAGCGGATCGCCGAGCTGACCGCCGCCGGCTACGCCTACCGGGGCGTCGGCCGCGGCAGCGCGCTCCGCAAACCCGAAGGCGGCGTCGAGTGGGCGGAGGCGAGCTGATGGCGGGTCGTGTGTCACGACGGGTCCTGGTCACCGGCGGCGCCGGGTTCATCGGCCACCACCTCGTCGAGCGCCTCCTGGACCGCGGCGACGAGGTCACCGTCTTCGACGCGGTCGCGCCGCGCGAGGCGGCCGGCGACCGGGTCCGGGTCGTCGAAGGCGACCTCCGGGACGTCACCGCGCTCGGCCGGGCCGCGGCCGGTGCCGACGTCGTGTTCCACCTCGCCGCCGTGGTGGGGGTGGACCAGTACCTCTCGCGTCCCCTCGACGTCGTCGACATCAACTTCACCGGCACCCGCAACGTGCTGGAGGTCGCGCACCGCGCCGGCGCCAAGGTCGTGCTCAGCTCGACGAGCGAGGTGTTCGGCAAGAACCCGGCGGTGCCGTGGCCCGAGGACGGCGACCGGGTGCTCGGCTCCACCGCGTCCGACCGGTGGTCCTACTCCTCGAGCAAGGCGCTGGCCGAGCACCTGACCTTCGCTTTTGCGCGCCAGCACGGGCTCGAAGCGACGATCGTGCGCTACTTCAACGTGTACGGCCCCCGCCAGCGCCCGGCCTACGTCGTCAGCCGGTCGGTCCACCGCGCGCTGAACGGGAAGCCGCTCGTGGTCTACGACAAGGGCCTCCAGACCCGCTGCTTCACGTTCATCGACGACGCGGTGGAAGGCACGCTGCGCGCCGCGGAGCACCCGGGTGCCCTCGGCGAGGCGTTCAACATCGGCAGCATGGTCGAGACCACCGTGGGCGAGGTCGTGCGGCTCATCGGCGAGCTGACCGGTGTCGAGTCCATTGTGGACGTCGACACCGCGGAGAAGCTCGGAGCGTCCTACGAGGACCTGATGCGGCGCGTGCCGGACAACGCCAAGGCGGGCCGGATCCTCGACTGGCGGCCGGAAACGTCGTTGCGGGACGGGTTGATCAAGACCATCGAGTGGGCACGGGCGAGCGACTGGTGGCTCAACCTGTCCGACAACGGAGCCGTGTGACGGCCGCCGGGCGGTCGCGACAGGACAGTGAGGGAGTTATGGAAACTACCACTTGCCGGGTGTGCGACGGCGCGGTGAGCGAATTCGTCGACCTGGGCGACCAGCCGACGGCCAACGGCTTCCTGCTGCCCGAGGAGGTGTCCGCGGAGTTCCGGTTCCGGCTCGCGGTCGGCGCCTGCGAGGGCTGCGGCCTGGTGCAGCTGGTCACCGTGGTGCCGCAGGAGTTCCGCTACCACGCGGGCTACCGCTACCACGCGTCCGGCTCGGTGAGCCACCGCGAGCACTTCGCGGCCGACGCGCGGCACTTCCTCGAGGCGGAGCTGACCGGCCCGGACCCGTTCATCGTCGAGATCGGCTGCAACGACGGCGTCATGCTCGGCACCATCGCCGCCGCCGGTGTCCGCCACCTCGGCGTCGAGCCGTCCGGCAACGTCGCGGACATCGCGCGGGAGAAGGGCATCCAGGTGCTGTCCGCGTTCTTCGACGAGGACTGCGCGGCCCGGGTGCACGCCGAGCACGGCCCGGCCGACGTCGTCTTCGGCGCCAACACCATCTGCCACATCGCGCACATCGACTCGGTGTTCCGCGGCCTGGAGACGCTGCTCACGCCGGGCGGGGTGTTCGTGTTCGAGGAGCCCTACCTCGCCACGATCGTCAACGGCATGGCGTTCGACCAGATCTACGACGAGCACGTCTACTACTTCAGCGCCGCGTCGGTGCAGGCGATGGCGAAGAAGTTCGGGTTCGAGCTGGTCGACGCGGAGCGCATCGCCATGCACGGCGGCGAAGTGCGCTACACGATCGCCCGGCCGGGCGCGCGGGTGCCGTCGGCGCGGCTGGCCGAGCTGCTGGCCGAGGAGGAGTCGAGCAAGCTCAACGAGCCGGCCACCCTCGCGGAGTTCGGCCGCAACGTCGCGCGCATCCGCGACGACCTGGTCGCGCTGCTGCGCCAGCTGCGCGCGGACGGCAAGACGATCGTCGGCTACGGCGCCCCCGGCAAGAGCTCGACGGTCACCACCTACTGCGGCATCGACACCGAGCTGGTGCCGTTCGTCTGCGACTCGACACCCGGCAAGCAGGGCCGCCTGCTGCCCGGCTCGCACCTGCCGGTCCGGCCGCCCGCCGACTTCGCCGACCCGTACCCGGACTACGCGCTGCTGTTCGCCTGGAACCACGCCGAGGAGATCATGGCGAAGGAGCAGGCGTTCCGCGACGGCGGGGGGAAGTGGATCCGCTACGTGCCCGAGGTCGAGGTGATCTGAGGCACGAAAGCACGCGGGGCCGTCACCGGAGGAATCCGGTGACGGCCCTTTTTTGCCGCCGGGTCAGGCCGCTGACCAGGCATTTCGTCCCGCCGGACGGATCTTCCGAAGTTTCCGGCGCGATCACCGATGATTTTTTCCCATCCCGGCCGTCGTACTGGGTAGAGGCTGGCGAAACACGCCGGACGACGGATACGAGGAGACCACGATGACCGAACAGAAGCTCGCCACGCGCCAGGCCCCGGCCGAGACGGCCCAGCGTCCGCGCAAGGCGTGGAACATCGTGCTGTGGGTGCTGCAGGTCGCCGTGGCGGCCGAGTTCGTCCTGGCCGGCATCGCCAAGGTGACCGGCAACCCGCAGATGGTCGACATGTTCGCCGAAATCGGCGCCGGCCAGTGGTTCCGGGTGGTGACCGGCCTGCTGGAGCTGGCGGGCGCGGTGGGCCTGCTGATCCCGGTGCTGAGCGGCCTGGCCGGGCTCGGCCTGGCGGCGCTGTCGATCGGCGCGACGATCACGAACGTCTTCGTCCTGCACACGAACACCGCGATCACCGTCGTGCTGTTCGTGGTCGCGGCCGTCATCGCCTGGGGCCGCCGCGGGCGCACCGCGGACCTGGCGAGCCGGTTCAAGCGCTGAGGGGCGCGGACGCGGTCGTCCTGCCGCCGCCGCCGTCGGCAGGACGACCGCCTGGGGGCCCGTTCTCCGAACGTGCTCAGTCGGTGCGGAAACCGCTCCGCACGGGGGATGACGGCCGAATTGCGGTCCCGGGCGACGTATCGTCGTGCAGGCGCCGCCCAAGTCGTTCACCTGGTTCGAGCACGGAGGATTTCATGAGCACACCGGGAACTCGGCTGGACGAGGAGGACCACACCCTGGTCGCCGCCGCCCTGGCGGGCGACCGTGAGGCCTTCGGCGGGTTCGTCGAACGCTACCGGGCGGCCCTGCAGGTGCACTGCTACCGGATGCTCGGCTCGTTCGACGACGCCGAGGACATGGTGCAGGAGACGTTCCTCCGGGCGTGGAACAAGCGGACGACGTTCGAGCGCCGCTCGGCGTTCCGCTCCTGGCTGTACCGCATCGCGACCAACGCGTGCCTCGACCACCTCGACCGGCGCGCGCGCCAGCCGGTGCCGCACGACCTCGGTCCCGGCGCCGAGGCGGCGACGTCGCCGAGCGAGCTGCCGTGGCTCCAGCCGGTGCCCGACCGGCTGCTGGACGCCGTGAGCTCGAGCGAGGGCGACCCGCAGGCGGCCGTGGTCGACAAGGAGACGATCGAGCTGGCGTTCCTCACCGCCATCCAGTACCTGCCGCCGCGGCAGCGCGCCGTGCTGGTGATGCGCGACGTGCTGGGCTGGCCGGCCAAGGACACCGCCGAGCTGCTGGGGATGTCCGTCCCGTCGGCCAACAGCGGGCTGCAGCGGGCCCGCGCCGCGCTCAAGGAGCACCTGCCGCCGCGGCGCATGGAGTGGGCGCCGGACACCGACCCGACCGAGGCGGAACGCGCGCTGCTGCAGCAGTACATGGCTGCCCACGAGAAGGTCGACCTGGACGCGATCACCGAGCTGCTCTGCGCCGACGCGCGGCTGACGATGCCGCCGCTCCCGGTGCTCTACGACGGCCGGGAGACCATCGTGGCGTTCGCCGGTGAGACGCTCGGCGAAGGCCGGTACGGCGAGTTCCGGCTGGTGCCGACCCGGGCCAACCGGCAGCCCGCGTGCGCGAAGTACGTGTGCCGGCCCGGGGACGAGGAGTTCCGCGCGCACTCGCTCGACGTGCTGCGCGTCGCGGACGGCCGGGTCGCGGAGATCACCACGTTCCAGCCGGACGTGTTCCCCGCCTTCGGCCTGCCGCCGTTGTTGTCAGTGGGCGCCAGAGATGCCGGACGATGAGCACACCCCGCTTCCCCTGCTCGACGGGACGCTGCCGGGGAGCTTCTGCCGCGAGGAGGTCCTCGTCCCGCCGGACCCGCCGCGCGTCCTCGACGGTGCGGAGTGGCCGGACGGGCTGATCGTGGTCGAGCGCGGGGTCCTCGACGTGACGACCCCGGACGGCGCCACCGCCCGGTTCGGCCCGGGTTCGGTGCTGGCCTTCGCCCGGATGACGGCGGCGACGATCCGCGGCGGCGACGGGGAAGCGGCGGTGCTGGTGGTGGTGACCCGGCGGTGGCCGGTGCAGCGGGTCACCGACCTGCCCTGACCGTCCGAAGTGGACACTGTGGGGGTTCGGACTGGGCTCACGAGGAGATGCGGCGTGAGGCGCCCGCCGGGGACACTCGTGGGGACCACCGGAACATCCACGATGGGGGCGACGGTTGAGTGCGACGTGTGACCGGGTGCGCGTGCCGGGCGCGAGCCTGTACTTCGAGGTCCGCGGCACGGGCCCGGCGCTGCTGCTGATCCCGACCGGCAACGGTGACGGCGGCCCGTACACCCCGCTGGCGGAGGCCATCGCCGACCGGCACACCGTGATCACCTACGACAAGCGGGCCTATTCGCGCAGCCCGCTCGACGCGCCCGACGACGGGACGGACCGGGTCGGAGCCGACGTCGAGGACGCGCGCGCCCTCATCGAGCACGTGGCGGGCGGCCGGGCGGACGTGCTGGGCGGCAGCTCCGGCGCGATCGTGGCCCTGGAGCTGCTCGCGCGGCACCCCCGGTGCGTCGGCACGTCGGTCGTGCACGAGCCGCCGCTGGCCTCGGTGCTGCCGGACGCCGAGGAGTGGCTGGCCTTCTACGCGAACCTCTACGCGACCTACCAGGACGCCGGCCCGGTGGTCGCGATGGGGATCTTCCGCGAGCGGATGGGCATGCGGGGCACGACGAAACCCCCGGACGACGCGCAGCTCCCGCCGGACGAGCTGGCCGACATGCTGGCGCGCATCCGGTCGAACCACACGCAGTGGTTCGAACGGGAGGTGCGCGACTACCCGGCGGTCGTCCCGGACGTCGAAGCGCTGCGGGCGGTCGCCGGCCAGCTCGTCCTCGGCGGCGGCGACACCTCGCGCGACGACTTCCCGTACCAGCCGAACCGGGTGCTCTCGGCCCGCATCGGCGTCCCGATCACGCACTTCCCCGGTGGGCACGTCGGGTTCGTGACCCAGCCGGGGGAGTTCGCCGATGCCCTGTCCGCCCTGCTCACCGCCCGCCGGTGAAGTGAACCCGCACTGGCGGAGATGCGCCGCGCCGCGGGCGGGCGCTGAGATGGAGCCTGCCCCCGGCGAGCCGGGCAAACCCGCCACCAGAAGGAGATTCCCATGCGCGTCCTGTTTGCCTGCTACCCGGCGCACGCGCACCTGCTACCGCTCGTAACGACCGCGTGGGGGCTGCAGAGCGCGGGGCACGACGTGCGCGTCGCGTCCTTCCACGGCCTCTCGCAGACGATCTCGGCCGCCGGCCTGATTCCGGTGCCGCTCGGTGACCCGGACGCGATCGAGGCCCGCTTCCTGGAGGACGCCGGGCTGCCGAGCGGAACCGACGAGATCGACCGCTACGCGAGGGCGCTCGCCATCGAGCCGCACGAGCGGGACGCGTGGGACGTGTTCTTCCAGTACATGCTGCTGCCGTGCGGCGACTACCTGCGCGAAGACCGGCAGGAAGCCGCCGATCTCGTGGCGTTCGCCCGCACGTGGCAGCCGGACCTGGTGATCTACGACCCGACGTTCCCGATCGCCGCCATCGCGGCGAAGGCGTGCGGCGCGGCGCAGGCCCGGTTCCTGCTCGGCCCGGACATCTACGCGTGGAGCCTCGACCGGCTCGCCGCCTACCGGCAGCAGGTGCTCGACGCCGGTCTCGAGGAGAACCCGCTGGGGTCGATGATCGCGCCGGTGGCGGAGCGGCTGGGCGTCGAGATGGGCGACGACCTGCTGTACGGGCACTTTTCGCTGGACGCGGTGTCGCCCGGCCTGCGGATGCCGACGAGCGCCAAAACGGTCCCGGTCCGCTACGTGCCGTTCGCCGGCTCGGCCGAGCTGCCCGGCTGGCTCTACACCAAGCCGGAGCGGCCCCGGGTCGCGGTCTCGCTCGGGGTGTCGACCCGGCAGGCGTTCACCGGCTCGCACGTGCGGGACGAGGCCGAGCGGGGGGAGAACGCGCTCACCTTCGACATGAACCCCGAGGTGAGCCGGCTGTCCATGCTGATGGAGGCGGTGGCCGAGCTCGACATCGAGGTGGTCGCGACGCTGAGCGAAGGCCAGCTGGCCGGCCTCCCGCCGCTGCCCGCGAACGTGCGGGCCGTGCACTACCTCCCGCTGCCCCAGCTGCTGGCGACCTGCTCCGCGGTCGTTTACCACGGCGGGATCGGCACGCTCGCCGCGGCGACCGGGGCCGCGGTGCCGCAGCTGATCTTCGACACCGGTGAGGCGGCCCGCGTCGTGGTCACCGTCGCGGAGGACGGCAGTGTCGAATACGCGATGCCGGACAAGAAGGTGGAGGCCACCTGGGTGTCCAACTTCGTCATCGACCGGGGCGCGGGCGAGCGGCTGAACCACAAGACCCAGACGGTCGAGGAGATCCGCAAGCTGGTCCAGCAGGTGGTGGAGAACCCCTCCTACCGCGAGGGCGCCCGAGCCCTGCACGACGAGTGGCTGGCAACGCCCGGGCCGAACGACATCGTCCCGACGCTGGAGGTCCTCGCGGCGCACCACCGCACCCGCTGAGGTTGGAACGGCTGCGGCGCCCCGGCTTCGGCCGGTGCGCCGCGGCCGTCGTTTGGCAGGGCGCCTGCTGAAACCGCCCCGAAGCTTGCGGCTTTCACCGCCGCACGTCGCACCCGCTGGCGTTTGACCTGCTGCGGCGCACCGGTTTCGGCCGGGCGCCGCAGTGGTCGTTCGGCAGGCGGCCGGAACCGCCCCGAAGCTCGGACTTTCACCGCCCGCACGTCGCACCCGCTGGCGCTCGACCTGCTGTGGCGCACCGGTTTCAGCCGGTGCGCCACAGTTGTCGTTGCGCGCCGGCGCGGAGTTCGGTCCCTTGCCCTCGGTGACCCGGGGCCTGCTCGCTGGTCGAGCAGCTCAAGGCTCTGCCCGGCGTTCTCGCGGTCCATCGCCGCACCCCATTGCGCAGCTCAAGGACCGTTGTGGCGCAACGGATTCGCTGGTGCGCCGCGGTCATCGATTCGACCAGGCGATCAGGCGACGCAGGTCAAGGTGCGCAACAGGAATAACGGGCCCGGCGCCACCACACGCCGGGCCCGTATCTTCCTGCCTCACACCATTGTGCGCAGGACCTTCTTGTCCGCCTTGCCGACCGCGGTGTGCGGGAAGGCGTCCAGCACCACCAGGCGCTCCGGCAGCTTGAACGCGGCCAGGCCGCGGGCCGTGAGCGTGGCGCACAGTTCCTCGAGGGTCAGGGTGTGGCCCTCGTGCAGGCGGGCGAACAGGCAGACCCGCTCGCCCAGCGCCGGGTCCGGCATGGCCACCGCGGCGGCTTCCGCCACCGCCGGCAGCTCCTGGGCCAGGGTTTCGACCTCGGCGGCGGAGATCTTCTCGCCGCCGCGGTTGATGAGGTCCTTGACGCGGCCGCACACGACGACGTTGCCCGCCGGGGTGACGCGCACCAGGTCGCCCGTGCGGAACCAGCCGTCCGGGGTGAAGGTCTGCCGGTTGACCTCCGGCACGCCGAAGTAGCCGCGCGGGGTGTACGGGCCGCGGGTGAGCAGTTCGCCCACCTCGCCGGGGGCCACCGGCTCGCCGTCCGGGTCGACCAGGAGCAGCTCGTCGAACGGGCTGATCGGCCGTCCCTGCGTGCCGTGCGCCTCCTCGTCGGCGGCGTCCGGGGCCGTGTAGCAGACCAGGCCCTCCGCCATCCCGTACACCTGCTGCACCCGGCAGCCCAGCGCCGGCCCGATGCGGGCGGCGACCTCCGGCGCGAGCACCGACCCCCCGACGTGCACGTGCCGCAGGGTGCGGAGGTCCCGGGTGCTCGCCGCCGCCGCTTCCATCCACTTGAGCACGACCGCCGGGACGGCCGAGGTGACGGTGACGCCCTCCTCCTCGATCGCCTCGAACACCGGCTCCGGGCGCGGGGACGGCAGCAGGACGGCCCGGCCGCCGGCGTGCAGCGCGCCCAGGATGCCCGGGTTGGCGAGCGGGAAGTTGTGCCCGGCCGGGAGCACCGTCAGGTAGACGGTGTCCGGGTCGAACCCGCACGCGGCCGCGCACCGGCGGATGTTGTACTCGTAGTCGTCGTGGGTGCGGCCGATCACCTTGGGCACGCCCGTCGTCCCGCCCGAAAGCAGGAACACCGCGACGTCGGAGGCGGACGGCGCGTGCTCGTCCAGCCACAGCCGGCGCGCCTCCGGATCACCGGACTGCTTGATCAGGCCCCGGACGTCGACGTTGCCCGCCCGCACCTCGTCGCCGACCACCAGCACCCGCACCGGGCCGGGCAGCGTCGCCGCGACCCGCTCCGCGAGGTCCTGGTGGTCGTAGCCCTTCAGGGTGTCCGGCACGATCAGGGCCTTCGCCCGCACGTGCGCGCCGATCGAGGCCAGCTCGTGCTCGCGGTGCGGCGGCAGCATCATCACCGGCGCCACCCCCAGCCGGAAGCAGGCGAGCGTGACGACCACGAACTCCCACTGGTTCGGCAGCTGCACGAGGACCGTGTCGCCGCGGCCCAGCCCGCTCGCCGCGAGCCCGGCGGCCAGGCCGTCGGCGTGCTCGGCCAGTTCGCGGTAGGTCAGCCGGACCTCACCGTCCACAATGGCCACCCGGTCCGGACGGCGCCGGGCCCAGTCCCACAGGTACGACCCGAGCGGGCGGCCGCGCCAGCAGCCGGCCGCGCGGTACGCGTGGGCCAGGTCGGCGGGCCACGGCACCACCCGCTCGAGGATGTCGTCGCTCACGCCGCCTGCTCCAGTTCCTCCGGGGTGAGCCGCTCGGCGAGCAGCTCGACGACCGCTTCGACGGTCGGCCGGTCCCAGAAGAGGGTCGACGGCAGCTGCAGGCCGAAGCGCCGCTCGAGACCGCGCCGGATCCGCACGGTCATCACCGAGTCCAGGCCCATCTCGACCAGCGGGCGCCGCGGGTCCACCTCGGCGGCCGGCAGCTGCGTCTCCGCCGACACCTGGGCGCGGATCTCCGCGGTCAGCACGGCCACCAGCTCCGGCCCGGTCAGCCCGGCCCACGGCTCGTCCTGCTCCTGCTCGCCGCCGGCGTCCTGCGCCGCGTCCTCGGGCAGCGCCGAGAGCACGGGCAGGCGGAGGTCGCCCGGCCCCAGCGGGACCGTCCGCAGCACGGCCGCGTACCCGAGGTCGTGCTGCTCGACCACCTCCCACGCGGCGAACGCGTCGGCGAGGGCGATGTCCGCGGTGCCGCGGGCGGCCAGCTCGACGTCGATGATCGCCGACGAGGTGGACATCCCGAGGCCACGCCACGACGTCCAGCCGAAGCTGGTCGTCCCGCGGTCACCGGCGGCGCGCCGGTGCGCGGCGAGCGCGTCGAGGAACGCGTTGGCCGCCGCGTAGCTGGCCTGGCCCGGCAGCCCGAGCAGGTAGCCGCTGGAGGAGAACAGCGCGAAGAAGTCCACGCTGCCCGGCGGGAACAGCTTGTGCAGGGTCAGCCCGCCCGCCACCTTGGGACGCAGCACCGTGCGCAGCGACTCCTCGTCGAGGGTGCGCAGCGCGCGGTTGTCCAGCACCCCGGCCGCGTGCACGACACCGCGGAACGGCGGCAGCCCGAGCGCGGCGGGCGAGAGCAGGCGGGCGGCCTCGTCGTGGTCGGCGATGTCCACCGCGACCGCGACGACGGTGACCCCGAGCCGCTCCAGCGAGCGCACGGCTTCGAGCCGCGCCACCGTCTCCGGGTCGGTCTCGGTGTCCCAGGTGTCCCGGGGCGGCAGCCCGTGGCGGCCGGCGAGCACGATGCGCCGCGCTCCCCGGTCGGCCAGCCACTGCGCGACCCGCAGGCCGAGCACGCCGAGCCCGCCGGTGACCAGGTAGGTGCCGTCCGGCTGGCAGCCGCGCAGGCGCCCCGACGGCTCACCGTCGAGGGCGAGCAGGCGGGGGACCAGCGGTTCGCCGTCCTGGATCGCGACGACGTCCTCGCCGCGGACGGTGGTCAGCACGTCGAGCAGCGCCGGGACGTCCTCGGGCGAGTCGCCCACGTCGACGACGCCGCCCCAGATCTCGGGGTGCTCGCCGCCGATGATCCGGCCGACGCCCCACGCGGAGGCGTGCGCGAGCGCGGCTTCGTCCGCGCCACGGCGCACGCCCTGCGTGACGCACCACAACCGGGCCTGGCCCGAGGCCAGCCGCTGGGCGGTGGCCGCGAGCAGCCACGACGTCTCGGCCGCCGCCGAACCCGTCGTGCCCGGCCTGGCCCGGCCCGGCACGACGAGGACGTCGTGCCCGCCGGACAGTTCGTCCTCGGTCAGCTCCTCCGGGCCGGCGACGACCCGGAACGGCACCGCCGCGCCGGCGAGCCGCTCGGTGAGCCGGCCGATCAGCGCGCTGTCCGGCCCGACCAGCACGGCCGCCCGGCGCTCCGCCGGTTCGGTCCGGTCCGCGGGCTGCCACCCGATCGGGTGGACCAGCTCGCGCGGGTTGACGCCGGTGCCCGAGTCGGCCGACGGCGCGCCGTCCAGCACGCCGTAGCGCAGCCCGGCCAGCCGCCCGGCCAGGACGCCGTCCGGATCGGTGATCTCGACGTCGACCGTGAGCTCCCCGGTCTGCCGCACGGTGATCGTGGCCCGCGCGGGCGGGGTGTCGCCGAGCGAGACCCGCTGGATGTGCGCGGGCATGCGCAGGATCGGCGGCCCGGTGAACACGACCGACGCGGTCGACAGGGCCGCGTCGAGCACGGACGCCCAGGTGTTGCGCAGCGTCCCGGGCTCGGGCTCGGCCCGCACGGTGGCCACGAGCGTGCCCTCACCGCGGTGGATTTCCTCGACGACCCACGGGAAGCCCATGGCAGCGACGCCGAGCGACGCCAGCCGGTCGATGACGAACCCGGCCGGGAGCCGTTCTCCTGCCTCCGCGGGTGCCTCGGCGGACGCGGCGGTGCGCGGCTCGATCGTGGCCGTGGTGTGGGTGGCCCAGCCGGAGTCGGCGCCGGCGGCGCCGTCGGTGTCGTTCTGGGCGGGCGCGCCCTTGCGGCTCAGCCTGCTGGACAGCCGGATCGCCCCGTCCTGCAGCACCACCTGCAGGTCACGCGTGCTGGTGACGCTCACCGGGACGCGCAGCGACACCTCGGCCAGGTCCGACCACGGGCCGACGGAGGCCGCCGCCGTGGCGAAGGTGTTCAGCAGGACGGCCGCGGGGATGATCTCCACGTTCCGCACCGGGTGGCTGCCGGGGTAGGGCCGCGAATCGCGGTCGAGCCGGGTCGCCCACACGTGCGCGGGGGTGGTGCCGCGCACGACGGTCCGCCCGCCGAGCAGCGTGTGGCCGGCGACGTCGTGGTGCTCGGCCACCGACGTCGGCGCCTCGGGCTCCTCGGCCCAGTGGGGCTTGTGCTGCCACGCGTACGTCGGCAGGTCGGCGACGCCGCCGCCGGGCCACAGGGCCCGCCAGTCGACCTCCGCGCCGTTCCCGTAGAGCTGGCCGAGGTTGGTCAGCATCGTTTCGCGTTCCGGCTTGGCCCGCCGCAGGGTGTGGGTGGCGAACCCGTCGGTGATGCCGAGCCCGTCGAACGTCTCGTTGATCGAGTGCTCGACCACCGGGTGCGGCGACACCTCGAGGAACAGCCGGTAGCCGTCCTGCAGCGCGGCGGTCAGCGCCTGGACGAACCGCACCTGGTTGCGCAGGTTGCCGGCCCAGTACGTGCCGTCGCGCACGGTCTCCGCGCGCGGGTCCGTCAACGCGGTGCTGTAGAGCGGGAGCCCGGCCGGCCGGGGTTCGAGATCGTCCACGGCCGCGGCCAGCTCGTCGAGCAGCGGGTCCATGTGCGCGCTGTGGAAGGCGACGTCCGAGTCGACCAGCCGGCCGCCCGTGCCCTCCGCCCGCAGCTGGTCGGCGAACTCCTGGATCGCGGTGACGTCACCGGAAACCACGGTCGACGTCGTCGCCGCGGCGACCGCGACCGCGAGGTCGGTGCGCCCGGCGAGCCGGGTTTCGGCGTCCTCGGGCGGCAGCGCCACCATGACCATGCCGCCCTGGCCCGCGACCCGGCGCAGCAGCACCGAGCGGCGGCAGGCCAGCCGCGCGCCGTCCTCCAGGGAGAACACGCCGGCGGTGACCGCGGCGGCGATCTCGCCGACCGAGTGCCCGATCACCGCGGCCGGGCGCAGGCCCCGCGCGCGCCAGGTCTCGGCCAGGGCCACCTGCATCGCGAAGATCATCGGCTGGATCACGTCGACGGGCTGCCGCGCGTCGGACCGCACGGTGGCCCGCGGGGACACGCCGAGCTCGGCGGTGAAGATCGGCTCCAGCCGGTCGAACACCTCGGTGAAGACGGGATCGGTGTCCAGGAGCTCCCGGCCCATCCCGATCCACTGCGAGCCGTGGCCGGAGAAGACCCAGACGACCCCGGCGGCCGCGGCCGGCCCGGCGACCGAGTCCGGACCCGAGACGGCCACCTCGCCGAGGCGGTTGACCAGGTCGGTGCGGTCCGCGGCGAACACCGTGGCCCGGTGCGGCAGGTGCGGGCGGCGCACGGCGAGGGTGTGCCCGACGTCGGTCAGGTCGACGTCGCGGTGCCCGGTCAGCCAGCCGACGAGCCGGCCAGCGTTCTTCCGCAGCGCTTCGGGACTGGCGCCGGACAACGGGAACAGGGCCGGTCCGCAGTCCACTGTGGACGGCTGGGCGACCTCGGCGCCGGACTCCTCCAGGATGACGTGCGCGATCGTGCCGCCGTAGCCGTAGCCGGACACCCCGGCCCGGCGCGGCCCGGCCGACTCCGGGAACGGGGTCTTGCCGGTCACCACGCGCAGGCGGGCTTCTTCCCAGGGGATGGCCGGGTTGGGCTCGGTGCAGTTCAGGCTGGGCGGGATCTCGGCGTGCTGCAGGGCCAGCACGGCCTTGATGACGCCGGCGACGCCGGCTCCCGCCTCGAGGTGGCCGATGTTGGGCTTGACCGAGCCGATCAGGCAGGGCTCGTCGACCGGACGGCCCTTGCCGAACACCGACGCCATCGCCGCGGCCTCGAGCGGGTCGCCCGCGCGGGTCCCGGTGCCGTGCGCCTCGACGTAGCCGACGGTCGCCGGGTCGATCCCCGCGGTCTCGTACGCGCGGCGCATCAGGTGCGCCTGCGCGTCGCCGCTGGGGGCCATGATGCCGTTCGTCCGGCCGTCCTGGTGCACGGCGCTGCCGCGCAGCACCGCGAGCACGTGGTCACCGTCGCGCTCGGCGTCGGAAAGCCGCTTGAGCACGACGATCCCGCCGCCCTCGCCGCGGCCGTAGCCGTCGGCGGTGGCGTCGAACGACTTGCAGCGCCCGTCGGGGGAGGTGGCCCCGGCCGCGTCCAGGACGAGCGAGAGGCCGGGCGCGGCCATGATCAGCACGCCGCCGGCCAGCGCCACCGGGCACTCCCCGGCGCGCAGGGCCTGGGCCGCCAGGTGGATCGACACCAGCGACGACGAGCACGCCGTGTCGACCACGGCACTCGGCCCGCGCAGGTCCAGCGCGTAGGAGACCCGGTTGGCCACCGCGCAGAACGAGCTGCCGATGCCGGTCCACGCCTCGATCCGCGGCAGGTCCTCCAGGAGCCGGCGGCCGTAGTCGTCGGCGCCGACGCCCATGAAGACGCCGGTGTCGGTGCCGGCGAGCGAGCGCGGCGGGATGCCCGCGTGCTCGAGCGCTTCCCAGGCCAGTTCCAGCACGATGCGCTGCTGCGGGTCCATCAGCGCGGCTTCACGCGGGGTCAGGTCGAAGAAGTCCGCGTCGAAACCCTTGATGTCGTCCAGGAAGGCGCCGGACTTGGTGACGTCGCGCAGAGCGGCCGCGTGCCCGCCGCTCTGCCGCGCGTACCACGCCCAGCGCTCTTCCGGGACCTCGCCGATGGCGTCCCGGCCGTCGCGGAGCAGGCGCCAGAACTTCTCCGGAGAGTCGACGCCGCCCGCGAAGCGGCAGGCCATCCCGACGATGGCGATCGGCTCCGGGGTGTCCCGGGACTGCTCGAGCCGCTCGGTCATCGACCCACCTGGCCTGGCGCGTCCTTGTGGGCGACGACGAGCGCGTGGCTGAAGCCCATGTCCTGGTGCAGGTCGACGCGGGAGAAGCCGGCGTCGAGCGCGGCGCGCTCCATGTCACCCGGGGTGTAGGTCATGCCCTCGCCGGAGGCGAGCGTGAGGAAGTAGGGCGAGACCAGCCCGGCGGCCATCGACCCGGTGCCCTCCTCGTTGCTGACCCAGTTGTAGACCAGGCACGTCCCGCCCTCGGGCAGCGCGTCGTAGCACCGGCGCAGCAGCGCGGTGTTGCGCTCCAGGGACCAGATTTCGAAGATGTGGAACACGAAGATCGCGTCCGCGCCCTCGGGGTAGCGGTCGTGGAGGATGTCGCCCGGGTGGAAGTGCACGCGCTTGCGGACGGCCGGGTCCTCGATCCGGTCGGCGGCCAGGCGCGTCACGCTCTCCTGGTCCATCACCGTCACCTCGAGCTCGGGGTAACGCTTGGCCAGCTCCACGGAGTTGGCGCCGTCGCCGCCGGCGATGTCGATGGCGTGGCGGATGTGGGAGAAGTCGTACTTCTCGAGGATCTGCTCGAACGCCCGCCGCGAAGCGTCGCCCATGTTGTCGTAGAACACCTTCTGCAGGTCCGGGGTCGCGGTGAGACGCTCGTAGAGCGTGTCGCCCGGGCCCTCGAGCCGGCGCAGGCCGACGTTCGTGTTCTGCCGCAGGGCTTCCGCGAAGTCGACCATCGTGGCGTTGATGATCTTCGCCTGGATGTCGACGAGCGGGCCGAGGAACCGCTCGCCCTCGCGCAGGAGCTTGCGCTCGACCATCTTGCTGTTGACGTACTTGTCGCCGCTCTTCTCGAGCAGCAGCAACGAGGCGAGCCCGAGCAGGAGGATCCGCGCCGGCTGCCGCTCGATGCCGAGTGCCGCCGCCGTCTCGTCCACGTCCAGGCCGCCCGCGGTGTCGAGCTTCTCGAACAGCTCGAACTCCAGCGCGGTGCGCAGCAACTCGAACGCGGTGGTGCCGTGGACCAGGATCCGCAAGTAGTCGGCTTCAGAGATCGTGACCTTGCGACTGTCCGCCATGATTCCTCCGCTGGGTTCACCGAAAGTCGCATCCGGATGCGACACACCTGCCGTCCATCGTGTACCGCCCGCCCGTGCCCGCTCGCCTCCTTTCATGCGATCCCCCGACGGGGAAGCGCTTTGGGCAAAGCGGAAAACGGGCTCGGCGAGGCCGCGATCGTGCGACGAGCCCGGAAGTCGCGGAGGGCGAACGCGATCGGCTTCGTCTCGAAGACGACGGCGTGCGGAGTCCGGCCGGCGAGCGGACCAGGCCAAGGTACCGCTCGTAGAAGGCCTGCGAAGCGTCGAGGTCGCGTGCCCGCGCTTGTCGAACTCCGAGATCGCCCGTGGCGCGTTCATGACACGGCAGTCGATGAAGGTGCTGCAGGGCGTGATCCGCTCCCCGCGCGATGGCAAGGACAACGTCCAGCTCGTTCTTCGGCGCTGAGCCGGAAAACGACGAGTGGCCCCACCGAAACGGTGGGGCCACTCGTCGTGGTGCGCGTGTGCCGATATCAGACCGCGGGGCTCGACACCTGGTCGTCCTGCTCGCCCGCGGGGACCTCTTCCGGCGGCGGCCCTTCGCCGCCGCCCTGCCCGCCCAGCGGCGCGATCGACCGCAGCGTGGCGAACGTCAGCACGGCCAGCGCGACGAACGCGACCGCGCAGACCAGCGACGTCAGCGAGACCGCCGAGTTGAACACGTCCCGGGCGCTCGTCAGCAGGGTGTTCGCCAGATCGCCGGGAACCCTCGCGGACGCGACGAACGCGCCCGCGATGCTCTCGTGCGCCTGGCCGGCCACATCCGCCGGGACGTTCGCCGGCACGGTGACCTTGGACTGGTACACGGCCGCGGCGAGGCTGCCGAGCGTCGCGATGCCCAGTGCCACACCGAGCTCGCCGCCGGTGGAGGCCAGCGAGGCCGCCGAGCCCGCCCGCTCCGGCGGGGACGCCCGCATCACCAGCTGGCTGATCAGCGGGCCGGCCGGGCTCACCCCGAAGAACACGATGCTCAGCCCGACGATCAGGGTGCCGATCCCGCCGACGCTGATCTGCGTGAGCACCACCATGCCGATGGCGGCGACGATCGTGCCACCCATCAGGATGAAGGCCGGCTTGATCTTCGCCGAGAGGTTCGTCACGATCTGGATGCCGATCACCAGCGCGAACGACGGCACCAGCATCCACAACCCGGCCGCCAGCGGGGACAGGCTGTCGACCAGCTGCATGTGCTGGGTGAGCAGGAAGGCCGAGCCACCCTGGACCGACGAGACCAGCAGGCTCAGGATCAGCGCGCCGCTCACCGCGGGGATCGCGAACAGCCGGATGTCCAGCAGCGGGCTGGCGAGCCCGCGCTGGCGCAGGACGAACGCGACGCCGAAGACCACGCCGGCGACCACCGCGACGACCGGCCAGACGCCGAAGCCGGACCGCGCCAGCTCCTTCAGGCCGTAGATGAACGGCAGGATCGCCGCCAGCGACAGCGCGACGCTGAAGAGGTCCAGGCGTCCCGCGTGCGGGTTCTTGGATTCCGGCAGCAGCCCCGGACCGGCCACCAGCAACAGGATCATGACCGGCACGCCGATCAGGAACACGGAGCCCCACCAGAAGGAGTTGAGCAGGGCACCACCGATCACCGGGCCCAGCGCCAGACCGGCCATCATCGAGGTGGACCACACCCCGATCGCCGCCATCATCTGCTTGGGGTTCGGGAACATGTTCATGATCAGGGCCAGTGTCGATGGCATGATCGTCGCACCCGCGACGCCCATCAGGGCCCGGGCGATGATGAGCATCTCGGTGTTCTGCGAGTAGGCCGCGACGATGGACAGGATCCCGAAGGCCGCGGCACCGATGAGCAGCAGCCGGCGCCGGCCGATCCGGTCACCCAGTGTTCCCATGGTGACGAGGAAGCCCGCGATCAGGAAGCCGTAGATGTCCGTGATCCACAGCTGTTCCATGCCGCTCGCGTGGAGGTCCTCGCTCAGCTTGGGTACGGCCAGGTACAGCACACCATTGTCGAGCATCGTCAACATGGTGGGCAGCGCGAGCACCGCAAGCCCAATCCATTCCCGCCGTCCAGCCAGCGGCGGAGCCTGTGCGCCAGTCACGTTTCTTGTCCTCTCGTCAACGACCACTGCGTTTGGGTTCAGTGCTCTGCCGGATGCCCGCTTCGGATGCCGCTTGTGCGACGGAGCGCGTCCATTCTCGTGGAGACCTCCGGTGCACGCCATCTTCTGGAATGCGCTGTTCGCCCGATCGGAAGGACCGGGGTGCGCGGCGGGCGGATGGCCGGCATTCGCGTCGTGCCGGCGTCGGTCACCATTTCCTCCCGTCAAGAGGGCGTTTCCTGCACTTCACCCGACCATCCCGCCGCGGCCGGACGGCCGCATCTCCGGCGTTGCGAGAACGCAGCAGCCGCGGAGAGGTGCCCGTGCGAGGCAGGAAGCTAGTGTCCGACGCGGGACATGGGCTTCGTGCCGGCACCGGACGGGGGAGACACGGATGCGGATACTGTTCACCTCGGTGGCCCTGTGCGGGCACTTCTACCCGCTCGTCCCGCTGGCGTGGACGTTCCGCGGGCTCGGTCACGAGGTGCTGGTGGCGGTCGCGGACGACTTCGTGCCCGAGGTGCTGCGCGCCGGGCTCCCGTCCGTCTCATGTGGACCCGCGGCGGACTTCGCCGGGTTCGCGGCGGAGGGCGCGACGGACGCACTGGAGGCGCGGCGGTACGGCAACGGGCGGGTGTTCGGCCGCAACGCGGCCCGCAACCTGCCCGGCCTGCTGTCCATCGTGGACTCGTGGCGGCCGGACCTGGTGCTCAGCGAGCGGGCGGAGGCGGCCGGGCCGGTGGCCGCCTCGGTGCACGGGGTGCCCTCGGTCGAGCTGCAGTGGGGGATTCCGCTGCTGGGCGAGTACCGCGCCGCGGCGGAGGACGAGCTCGGGCCGCACCTCGCCCGGCTCGGCGTGCCCGCGGTGCCGCGGCCCGCCACGGTGCTCAACCCGTGGCCGCCCAGCATGCGCCAGGCACACGCCGTCACCCAGCGCCGGATGCGCAACGTGCCCTACGACGGCCAGGCCCGGGTGCCCGGCTGGGTGTGGCAGCCGAAGAGCCGGCCGCGGGTCTGCCTCACGCTGGGCACGGTGCTGCCCCGGCTCGGCCTCGACGGGATGTCGGAGATCGTCATCCCGATGCTGCACGCGCTCGCCCGGCTCGGCGTGGAGGTGGTGGTGGCGGTCGAGGACGCGGTCGCCGCCGGCTGGCCCCCGTTGCCCGCCGTGGTCACCCACGTCGGCCGGATGCCGCTGTCGCACGTGCTCCGCGCCTGCGACGTCGTCATCCACCACGGTGGCCAGGGCACCGCGCTGACGGCTCTCGGTGCGGGAAAGCCGCAGCTGGTGCTGCCGGTGTTCGACGACCAGCTGGACAACGCCGCGGCGGTGGTGGCGGCGGGCGCCGGCCTGCGCCTGCCACCGGGTGAGGTCGACCCGGGCACGGTGGCGGACCGGTGCGCGGAACTGCTCGGGCAGCAGGCGTTCCGCCACGCCGCCGCGGGAATCGCCGCCGAGATCGAAACCCAGCCGTCCCTGGCCGCCGTGGCCGGCGACCTGACGGCTTTGGCCGAGGCCGCCCGCAGGCCGAACGCCGCTTGAGCCGCCGCACCCACGAGTGCCGAACGCAATTTCGAAGATGTGCCGGTGCCGGCCACCCCATACGTTCTTTGAACGGTCCGATGGTCGATGCGAAAGGACGCGGGGTCTTGGGAGAAATCGTTGTCGATATCACGGTGTCTTTGGACGGGTTCATCGCCACGCCGGACGGTGACGTGACGCGTCTTCACCGGTGGGCGCTCGCGGACGACAGTTCCGAAGACGGGTACACCGACGAGGCACGGGAACTCTTCAAAGCGGACGAGTTCGGCGCGGTCGTCGCCGGTCGTCGCACGTTCGACCAGTCCGGGGCGTGGGACGGAAATCCGCCGATCCCGGCCCCTTACATCATCGTTTCGCATGATGTTCCGGAAAAGGTGAAGACCGGGGAGTGGACGAGGTTCGTCTTCGTTTCCGAGGGCATCGAAGCCGCGATGGCCAAGGCGCAGGAGATCGCCGACGGCCGCGCCGTGGCCGTGATGGGCGGCGCCGACGTCATCCAGCAGTGCCTCAACGCGGGTCTGGTCGACGTGGTGTCCCTGCACGTCGTGCCGGTGCTGCTCGGCTCGGGAATCCGGCTGTTCGACCACCTCGGCGGCCAGCAGGAGCTCGAGCTCGTCGGCACGAGCAAGGGTCCGGAGACCTTCCGGATGCACTACCGCGTCGCGAAGCAGCCGTAGCCGGCAGGTCCCGGAAGCGCCTCACGCGTTCTCGGTGACGAGCCGGGACAGCCGCCGCACGCCCTCCGCGATCTGCTCCGCTTCGAGGTAGCTGCAGGACAGCCGGATCGCGTGGTGGCCGCCGTCGGTGTAGAAGAAGCTCATCGGGGTCCACAGGACCCCGAACTGCTCGGCCGAGCGTTCGAGCAGCTTCTCGTCGGCCTGGAACGGCACGTCCACGACCGCGAAGAAACCGCCGCTCGGCACGTTCCACCGCACCCCGAGCTCGCCGCGTCCCGGCTGCGGGAAGTGCTCCTCCAGCGCGGCGAGCAGGGTGCGCAGGTTGTTCCGGTAGAACGCGAGCTTGTCCCGGTTGGCGGTGCGCAGGCTGCAGCCCGACTCGACGAGGACGCCGCCGATGACGGCCTGCGAGATCGGCGAGGTGTTCACGGTCAGCATGCTCTTGACGGCCGACATCTCGTCGGCGAGCAGGGTGCGTTTGCCCTCCTCGCCGACCACGGTCTGGTCGGCGACGAGGAAGCCGACGCGGGCGCCGGGGAAGCACGACTTCGCGAACGAGCCGAGGTAGATCACGCGGCCCCCGGTGTCCAGTGACTTCAGCGTCGGGCGCGGCTCGTCGTCGAGGCCGAACAGGCCGTACGGGTCGTCCTCGAGCAGGAGCAGGTCCTGCTCGGCCGCGACGTCGAGCAGCCGGCGGCGGGTCGCCACGGGCAGCGAGACGCCGGACGGGTTGGAGAAGTTCGGCACGAGGTAGAGCGCGCGCGGCCGCTTGCCCGCCGCGCGGACCTGCCGCGCGACCTCGGCGACGGTCTCCGGGGCGAGCCCGTCCGGGGTTTCCGGCACCGGCGCCACTTCCACGCCGAGGATCCGGGCGGCGCCGGTCAGCCCGACGTAGCAGGGCTCGGCCACGAGGACGACGTCGTCCGGTCCCGCGCACAGCGCGCGCAGCGCGATGATCATGGCTTCCTGGCAGCCCGCGGTGACCATCACCGACTCCGGGGGCACCGTGATGCCCTCGTCGATCTCGAGCATCCTGGCGATCAGCTCACCGAGCTGGCCGTTGGTGCGCCCGTACTGCAGCAGCAGACCGCGCACCTGCTGCTCGCCGAGGCCGCGCCCCCGCAGATGGTCCACATAGGACTGCTGGTACCGGGCGACGTCCTCGACCGAGTAGAACCCGTCGTACGGCCGCCCCGCGGCGAGCGAGATCGCGTCCGGGTACCGGCCGGCGATCTCGTTGAGGAAGTTCATCGACGTCGCCGCCGGATCGGAGATCGAGACGTGCAGGTCGGCGCGGGACAGCTCAAGCATGGTTCTCCGATCCGGTGGCGGCCAGCGTGGTCAGCTCGACGAGGCGGCTGCCGACGTCGAAGACGGGCAGGTCGCAGGCGGCGGTGACGAACGGCAGGACGGTCGTGAAGTGCGTGCAGGCGAGGACGACGGCGTCGAGCCCGAGTCGTTCGGCGAGGCGCAACGTGGTCGGCAGGTGCGAGGCGGCGAAGGCCGCTTCGGGGTCACCGGCCTCGATCCCGCGCACCAGCGCGGGATCCGACACGCCGAGCATCCGGTGGCCGGGAGCGGTCCGCCACGCGGTGCGCTCGACCCCGAGGACGGCCTGCGCGTTCCCGGTGACGACCAGCGACGAGCCCAGCTTCGGCAGCAGCTCGCGGTACACGGTGAGCGGCGAGATCACCGGCAGGGCCGCGTCGTCGTGGTCGACCACCGCGGACAGCGAGTTGCAGAACAGCATCGCGAGGTCGGTGCCGCCGGCGCGCAGCTCGGCCAGGCACCGGTGGAACGCGGCCGCCAGGCCGGCGGGATCCTGGTACTGCAACGCGTCCTGCTCGTCCGGCGACACCGCCATGGCGTGCGGCCGCGCGGGCAGCCCCGCTCCCCGCAGCAGCTCGGCACCGAGCCCGGAGTCGTACGGCGTCCCGGCGATGACGGCCACCGCGGGACTTCCGCCATCCACCAGCATCGCGTCTCCGTCCGCGTGAGCGTTCTTCCTCCCGATGCTCCCAGCCGGGACGGGCCGCCGCCGTCTCCCCGTGTGCCGTCAGTCCGGCGCGATCACCTTGCCGGGGTTGAGGATTCCGGCCGGGTCGAGCGCGGCCTTCAGCGCCCGGTGGACCCGCAGGCCGACGGGACCGAGTTCGCGCGCGAGCCAGTCCCGCTTGAGCAGGCCGACGCCGTGCTCGCCGGTGCAGGTGCCGCCCAGCGCCAGGCCCAGCCGCATGATCTCGTCGAACACCAGCCGCCCGCGGTCCCGGCCGGCCGGATCGGCCATGTCCACCACGATCACCGGGTGGAGGTTCCCGTCGCCGGCGTGCCCGACCATGCCCACGAGCACGCCGTGCCGTGCGGAGATCTCCTCGACGCCGACCACGAGGTCGACGATCCGCGACCTCGGCACCGCGACGTCGTCCACGACGAGGCCGCCCCGGCCGTCCGGGAACGTCCGCGCCGCAAGCTGTTCCATCGCCGGGTGGGCGAGCCGGCGGGCGGCGGTCAGTGCCTCGGCCTCGACCGCGTCGCCCGCGACGTACAGCTCGCTCGCGCCGGCCGCCCGGCAGCACTCGGCGATCCGGTCGAGCTCGGCGCCGGCGCCATCTCCGGTGTCGGTGGCGATCAGCAGCATCGCCGCGGCCTCGGTGTCCAGGCCCATCGGCCGGTACGCCTCGATCGCCCGCAGGTGCGTGCGGTCGAGCAGCTCCAGCATGCTCGGCACGTGGCCGGCGGCGGTCACCGCGGACACGGCCTGGCCGGCGGCCGCCACCGTCGGGTACACCGCCACGAGGGTCCGGGTCTCCTGGGGCGCGGGCCGGAGCCGGACGGTGATCTCGGTGATGATCCCGAGCGTGCCCTCCGCGCCGACGAACAGCCGCGTCAGGTCGTAGCCGGCGACGCCCTTCACCGTCCGCCGGCCGCAGCGCAGGATCTCGCCGTCGGCGAGCACGACCTCCATGCCGAGCACGTACTCGCCGGTGACGCCGTACTTGACGCAGCACATCCCGCCCGCGTCGGTCGAGACGTTGCCGCCGATCGTCGAGGACTCCCAGGAGCCCGGGTCCGGCGGGTAGGCGAGGCCCTCCTTGGCGGCGGCGCGGCGCAGCTCGGCGTTGACCACGCCCGGCTGCACGACGGCGATCCGCTCCGCCGGGTCGATCTCGAGGATCCGGTTCAACCCGGTCAGCGACACGACCAGGGCTCCGTCGACCGCGTTGGCCGCGCCGGCGAGCCCGGTCCGCGCCCCCTGGGGGACGACGGGCACCCCGTGCGCGGCGGCCACCCGGACGGCGGCGGCGACCTCCGCGGTGTCCCGCGGGCGCACCACGGCGAGCGGGGTACCGGCGTCGCAGAGGTCGGCCTCGTCACGGCGGTGGGTGGCGAGCAGGTCCGGGTCGGTGAGCACCCGGTCGGCGGGCAGTGCCGCCCGCAGGTCGTCGACTGGTGATCCCATGCGTCAACGTTAACGACGACGTCGGCGCGCCTCCAGCTCTCGGCGCGCACTCCGCACTCCGCAGGAACGGCACCGCGGTGCGCCGGAAACGGCGATGGCCGGGTGCGCGGAACGCACCCGGCCAGCGGCCGCGACGGGAGAACCGAGGCGGTGTGCTACCGCTTCCGGGCGCAGAGGATCAGGTAGCTCACGTCCTCCGGGCCGAGGTGGAACCCGTTCTGCATGCCCTGGCGGATGTCGGCGGTCAGCTCCGCGCCGAACTCCTCGCTGAGGCGGCCGCTCATCTCGTCGTGGTGCTCGAGGTAACGCCGGCCGCTGTTCACGTAGACGCGGCGGCCGCACTGGACCTGCTCCTCGACCACGAAACCCGCGGACTCGAACTCCCGCACCCAGGCCTCGGCCGTCATGGGCTCGCGGGCCTGGGGGAACGGCTTCTTCGCCTGGGAGGCCGACGACGTCTTGATCATTTCGGAGAAGGCGACGCACCCGCCGGGCCGGAGGACGCGGTGGAACTCCAGCAGCGCCTTCCCGAGGTCGAAGGCGTTGAAGAGCGACTCGATCGCGACGATGGCGTCGAAGTGGTTCTCCGGGTGGGTCAGGCCGTGGTAGTCGCCGACCTCGAACCGCACCAGGTCGGACACGCCGCTCTCGTCGGCACGCGCCTGGGCGCGAGCGGCTTCGACCGGGCTGATCGTGATGCCGGTGACCCGGGCGCCGTACTCGCCCGCGATGTGGATCGCCGGCGCGCCGAGGCCGCACCCGGCGTCGAGCAGGTGCTCGCCGCGGCGCAGGCCGAGGGTGTCGACGATCTTGCGGGTGAGGCGCTGGGAGGCCTCTTCCAGCGTGGCCTCGTCGCGGTCGTCGTACCAGTAGCCCAGGTGCTGATAGCCGGAGTAGTACTTGTCGGCCATCGGGCTCGAGCCGTCGTAGAACTCGGCGACCTCGGGCGGTGTCCAGCTCAATTCGCTCACGGAATTCTCCCGTCAGGCATGGGGGTCAGGCCACAGCATTTCAGCGCGCCGTGGATGCCGCGTCTTCCTCGTTGCCCGAAGCGGTGGCCCACCCGTTGGCCCTACTCGGCAATCGGAAAGACGTGCGTGCGTGCGCCGGATGTCAACGTCAGTGGGGAATGTCGTAGGTCGACGTCGGTGGCAGCGCCTGGAGGTTGGATGATGACTGCGCGAGCGCAGGTATCCGAAAACATGACCGTTGATTATGTCGAGTTCTATGTCGAGGACATCGAGACGAGCCTCAAGTGGCTCGTGGACGGTTACGGCTGCGCGGTGCGTGCGACCTCCGGGGACGCGCCGGGGCAGGTCCGGTCGGTCGTGGTCGGGCAGGGGGACGTCGACCTGGTGCTGACCGAGCCGGTCGAGCAGGACCACCCGGTGGCCGCGTACGTCGAGCGGCACGGTGACGGGGTCGCCAACATCGGCCTGCGGGTGCCGGACGCCGCCGGCGCGTTCGAGCTGGCGGTGCGCGGTGGCGCGCGCCCGGTCGCGGCGCCCGCCGAGCGCGACGGTGTGGTGACCGCGTCGATCATCGGTTTCGGCGACGTGACGCACACGTTCGTGCAGCGGCCGGCCGGCTCGGCCGCGTACGAGGGGCACGCCCTGGTCGCGGCACCCGGGCCCGGCGCCGGCGCCGGCACCGGACTGCTCACCGTCGACCACTTCGCGGTCGTCGTCGATCCCGGCCAGATCGACGAGACCGTCAAGTTCTACCAGCAGGCCCTCGGCTTCGACCTCACGCTCGCCGAGCGCATCGTGACCGGTGACCAGGCCATGTTCATCAAGGTCGTGCAGAGCAAGTCGCGGGCGGTTACGCTCACGCTGATCGAGGCCGACGCCTCGATGGAGGCCGGTCAGGTGGACGGCTTCCGGAAGGACCACGGCGGCCCGGGCGTGCAGCACATGGCGCTGCGCACCGACGACATCCTCGCCACGGTGGCGCAGCTCGCGGAGCGCGGCATCGAGCTGCTGTCCACTCCGGACGCCTACTACTCCCGGCTGGCCGAGCGCGTGCAGCCGGACCGGCACACCGTCGAAGAGCTCCGCGCGCGGAACATCCTGCTCGACGAGGACCACGACGGCCAGCTCTACCAGATCTTCGCGAAGTCGGTGCACCCGCGGAACACGATCTTCCTGGAGATCATCGAGCGGGCCGGCGCGAGCACGTTCGGCAGTTCGAACATCAGGTCGCTGTACGAGGCGGTCGAGACCCAGCGGCACCGTGACGGCAACTGAGCCGGAACCGCAGGCGGGATAGGGATGGGGACCACGGAAATGGAATCATTCGTCATCTCCGAGCGGTTCGCCGGGCAGGTCGCGCGGACACCGGACGCGATCGCGGTGTCCGACGGCGCGACCGCGCTGACCTACCGGGAGCTGGACGAGCGGGCCAACCGGCTCGCGCACCGGCTCATCGGGCTCGGCGTCCGCCAGGACCACCGGGTGGCGGTGCTGCTGGAGCGGTCGATCGACCTGGTGGTGGCGATCCTCGCGACCGTCAAGGCCGGCGGCGTCTACGTGCCGGTGCACGAGGACTACCCGGCCGACCGCCGTCAGTGGGTCGTCGACCACGCGGACGTGACGGTGCTGTTGGCCGACACGGTGATGCGCGGGGCCGGCCTGCCGGCCGGCGTGCCGGTGCTGGTCGTCGACGACGACCCGGCGACCGCCGGGCAGCCGGCCACCGACCCGTCGGTGCCGATCCACCCGGACCAGCTGGCCTACGTGATCCACACGTCCGGTTCCACCGGTCACCCCAAGGGTGTCGCGGTGACGCAGCGGGACGTGGTGCGGCTGATCTTCAACACCCAGTGGACGGTCGAGCGGCACGCGCGGGTGCTGATGGTGGCGCCGTACGCGTTCAACGTGTCCACCTACGAGATCTGGATGCCGCTGCTGCACGGCGGCCGGATCGTCATCGCCCCGCCCGGCCGCCTGGAGCCCGCGACGCTGCGCGAGCTGATCGCGCGGGAGCGGATCACCGGGATCCACCTGACCGCCGGGCTGTTCCGGGTGCTCGCGGAGGAGTCCCTCGACACGTTCACCGGCCTGTCCGAGATCCTCACCGGCGGCGACGTGATCGCGCCCGGCGCGGTGCGCCGGGTCCTCGACGCCTGCCCGGACATCGTGATCCGGGCGATGTACGGCGTCACGGAGTGTTCGCTGTTCTCCGCGCACAACCCGCTGGACGCGTCCTTCCGGCCCGGCACGCTGGTGCCGCTCGGGGACGCGTTCAACGACGTCACGATCCACCTCCTCGACGACCGGCTCTCCCCGGTGCCGAACGGCACCGAAGGGGAGATCTACATCGCCGGCCGGGGCGTCTCGCGCGGCTACTTCGGCCGCACGGACCTGACGGCGGAGGTGTTCGTCGCGGACCCGTTCGGCGAGCCGGGCACCCGGATGTACCGCACCGGCGACCTGGCCCGCCGCAACGACGACGGCCTGATCGAGCTGGTCGGCCGGGCGAGCAGCCAGGTGAAGATCCTCGGCTTCCGCGTCGAGCTGGCCGAGGTGGAGGCCGCGCTGGCCTCCTACCCCGGTCTCGCGCAGGTCGTCGTCGTGGTCCGCGAGCTCGAGTCGGGGGAGAAGCGGCTGGTCGGTTACGTCGTGCCGGAGTCCGGCGACGTCGACCTGGGGGCGCTGCGCGCGCACGTCCGGGAGTCGTTGCCCGACTACATGATCCCGGCCGCGTTCGTCCAGCTGGCGTCGCTCCCGCTGACGGCGAACGGGAAGCTGGACCGCAAGGCGATGCCGGAGCCCGACTTCGAGGCCGCCGCGGCCTACCGGGCTCCGGAGACGCCGCTGCAGGAAGCGCTGTGCGCGATCTTCGGCTCGGTGCTCGAGGTGCCCCAGGTCGGCATCGACGACAGCTTCTTCGACCTCGGCGGCCAGTCGCTGCAGGCGATGCGGCTGCTCAACCGGATGAAGGCCGACCTCGACGTCGACCTGCTGATCAACGTGCTGTTCGACAAACCGACCGTGGCCGAGCTGGCCGAACACATCGACGGCGCCGCCGCCGCGGCGGCCTGACGCGGAGGAGTGCAACGGATGGCGAACCCATTCGAGGACCAGGACGCCGACTACACCGTCCTGCGCAACGGCGAGGGCCAGCACTCGCTGTGGCCGGCGTTCGCGCCCGTGCCGGCCGGCTGGACGGCCGTGCACGGGCCGGGGCGCCGCGCGGAGTGCCTGGCCTACGTCGGGGAGCACTGGGTGGACCTGCGCCCGCGGGGCGTCGCCGAGTTCATCGCGGCGAACTCCGGCACCAGCTGACGCGAGCGGCGCACCCACGACGTTCCCCGTAATCCCGTTCGCATTGGAGGATGTTGTGTCGAACGCTGCCGACCCGGCCGACTCGACAACGATCGACGTCTGGCTCACCGACCATCCCATCCCGGACTTCAACGCCCCGGTCAAGGAAGCCGCGGAGACGTTCGGCCGGGCGCACCCGGGACACCGGATCCGGATTCGCGAGATCAACTACGCCGATCTGCCGCGGGCGGTCGCCGAGGCGGTGGCGCAGGGGAACCCGCCGGACGTCGCCGAGTACTACTTTTCGGCGACCCAGGTGGCGCTCGACACGCGCGGGGCCGGCGGCGGTCCGCTGTTCGTGCCGATCCAGCGCCTGCTCGGGGACCGCACCAAGATCCTCGGGGAGCCGGTGGTCGTCGACGACATCCTGCCGGTCGTGCGCGACTACTACAGCAGGGGCGGCGAGCTGGTCTCCATGCCGACGATGGCGTCGACCGCCATCCTGTTCGCCAACCAGGACGTCCTGCGGCGGGCCGGGGTCGACCGGCTGCCGTCGACGTGGCGGGAGCTCACGGCCGCGTGCGCCGCGGTCGCCGGCCTGCCCGGCGGACCGGCGCACGGCATCGCCTGGCCCAACCACGGCTGGCTCATCCAGATGGAGCTCGCCGCGCAGGGCCGGTTGCTGAGCAACGGGGACAACGGGCGCAGCGGCCGGTCCACCCGGGTCACCCTCGACTCACCCGAGATGCTCGCCTACGCGCGGTGGTGGCAGGACATGCACGAGCGCGGCCACCTGCTGTACACCGGCGAGCCGGGTGACTACTTCGGGGCCATGGAAGCGTTCACGAGCCAGGACACCGCGTTCGTGATCACGTCGTCGGCGACCTCCCAGTACATGACGCACCTGGCCGCCGAGGCCGGGTTCGAGCTCGCGATGGGCGCGGTGCCGAACAACGAAGAGGCGCCGTACGCCGGCCGCAGCCTCGGCGGCCAGTCGATGTTCGTGGCGGCGGGACTGCCGAAGGAGAAGGAAGACGCGGCGCTCGCCTTCACCCAGCACCTGCTCAACCCGGACCACGCCCTCCGGCGCCTGTACGCCGGTTCGCTCCCGGTGATGCAGCCGGCGTACGAGCAGGTCGTCGCGGACGGCTGGGCGGATCGGGAGCCCGGTTTCCGCGTCGCGGCGGAGCAGGTCCTCTCGTCGGACCGGACGCCGGCGGCGACCGGCGCGCTGCTCGGCGACCTCAGCGGGATCAACGACGAGCTGACCTCGGCGATGCACGACGTCCTGGTCTCGGGGGCGGAGCCGGCCGCCCGGTTCCGGGTGGCGACCGAGCAGGCGCAGGAACGGCTCGACCGGTACAACCAGGCCTGCCTCGCCTACCCGCCGGTGACGCCGGAGGCGCTCGAGGCGGGCTGATCCCGGGCTCGTGCAAAAAGGATCCCGCCCGGCGACTTCGCCGGGCGGGATCCTTTTGCTTCGGGTCACTCCGTGGTTAGCACGGTCTCGAGCGGCGCGTCGACGTTCGCGAGCGCGATGCGCAGCAGCCGGGTGTAGTCGGCGGCCAGGCCTTTCAGCGTTGCGGCGTCGAAGTCGTTGCTGTTGAAGCGGATGCTGCCGATGATCTCGCCGTCGGGGTGGACGTCGAGGGCCCACAGCACGCCGTCGGGGATGTCGGCGGTGTTCGCCTCGTCCAGCAGCCGGCGGCGCAGCTGCGAAACCTTGAGGTCACCGACGGGGTTGCCGTCGGCGCCGACCGGGAACTGGAAGATCTCGAACGCCTGCACCGCGCAGGTCGGGTCGGCGAACGGGGCGATGACCGACGGCGCCACGCCGACGATCTCGCCGAACGGGATCTCCTGGGAGTACATCCCGAGGCAGGTGTTGCGCGTGCTGGTGAGCAGCTCGCGGAACGTCCTGCAGGCCGAGAGATCCGTGCGCAGCGGCAGGAAGTTGAAGAAGGCGCCGACCGTCTCGTTGAAGGCGGGGTTGTTGCGGCCCGACGTGATGGTCGCCAGCGTCAGGTCGGTTTCCCCGGTGATCTTGTGCGACAGCAGGGTGAACGCGGCGAAGCAGACCATGAACGGCGAGCTGCGCAGCTGCTTGGCGGCGAGCTGCACCGCCGACGTCACCTCGCGGTCGATCAGGAACCGGTGCACCGAGTACACGCCGGTGGCGTCGGTGCGCGTCCGGTCGGTCGGGAGCCCCGAGAACGAGGCGTCGCCGATGTTGTTCGCCCAGTACTCGCGCGCCGAGGCGACGGCGGCACCGGCCAGGTACTCCTGCTGCCACGTCGCGTACTCGCCGTACTGCGCGAACTCGGGGAGCTCCGGCTCGCCGAAGCCGCGGCGCGCCGCGTAGAACTGCAGCAGGTCGCGGATGATGATCTGCATCGACCAGCCGTCGCTCACCGTGTGGTGGGTGTTCACGACGAGCACGGAGTCCTGGTCGTCGAACCGGCCGAGCGCGGCCCGGATCAGGGGCTGCTCGGTGGCGGGGCAGGAGCCGGCCTCGATCCGGTTGAGGAACTCGTGCGCGACGGTGTCGCGGGCGGCGCCCGGGCCGGGGTCGGCGAGCTCGTGCTCCTCGAGCACCGGCGTCTCGGGCGGGTGCACCAGCTGGTACGGCGCTTCGCCGTCCCGGCCGATCGTCGTGCGCAGCACCTCGTGCCGGACGACGAGGTCGTGCAGCGCCCCGCGCAGGGCCTCGGTGTCGACGGTGCCCTCGATCCGCCAGCCGCCGCCGACGATGTGCCGGGGGCCGAACACGCCCTGGTCCGGACCCTTGTCGAACATCAGGAGGAACTGCTGGTTGGTGCTCAACGGGGCGCCGGGGGGCGCCGTTTCCGAACCGCTCATTCTGGTCTTTCCTTCCGGGCTCGCCCCTTGTCGGCGACGTGGGTGTCGAGGAGGTGCTCAGCTGAGGAGGTCACGGCCCATTTCGCCGAGCTGCCCGAACGAAGCGAGGTCGGGCACCTGCCAGCCGTCCAGGTCGTATTCGGCGAGGCAGCGGTCGACGAGTTCCTTGTGGCTGTCGAGCTGTCCGTCGCCCATCTGCCCGAACAGCAGCTCCAGCCGGGTGTTCTCGTGGTTGCCGCCGTAGTTGCGCTCGTAGAGGTCGTGCCGGCCGCCGAACTCGGTGCCGACCGCGTCCCACAGGAGCTTCATGACCTTCACCCGCTCGACGGAGTCGACGCCGTGCGAGCCGCGCAGGTACTTGTCAAGGTAGGGCCGGACGTCCGGGTTCTGGAAGTCCTTCGCGCTGGAGTTCAGGTAGATCAGCCCGCTCGCGACGTCCTGCATGACGATCTCGCGCATCCGCGCGTAGCCGAGCTGGGAGAACCAGCGGTAGGCCATGCCGTAGTTCGGGTTGGGCAGCACCGAGCCGTTGCGCCAGGGCACCGGGTTGCGCGCCGCCGCGTCGGACAGGCCCCAGAACAGGTTGCGCCAGGCGAGCACCTCGCCCAGGCGGGCCTGCACCCCGCGGAAGTCGCTCGTCCCGGTGATGTCCAGCGCCTTGGCCAGCAGGCCGGCGAGGAACTCGAACTTCACCGCGAGCCGGGTGCAGCCGTGGAAGGTGAACCGCTCGACGAACCCGGAGTGCCCGGTGAACATGCCGACCTTGGCGACGTCACCGTAGATGAACACGTTCTCCCACGGGATGAGCACCTTGTCCAGGATCAGGATGGTGTCGTTCTCGTCCAGGCGCGAGGAGAGCGGGTAGTCGAACGGGCTGCCCGTCAGCGCGGACGCGGCCGTGTAGGACTGGCGGCAGATCAGCTTCATCCCGCGGGCGTCCATCGGCACCGTGGCGACGAGGGCGAACTTGCGGTCCTTGATGGGCAGCCCGTAGTGGGCGATGAAGTTGTAGTGCGTCAGCGCGGACCCGGTCGCCACGACCTTGGCGCCGGACACGATCAGCCCGTTGTCGGTCTCGCGCTCGACGTGGACGAACACGTCGGAGACCTCGTCCGGCGGCCGGTCGCGGTCCACCGGCGGGTGCACGATCGCGTGGTTCCAGTACAGGACCTTCTCCTGCGACTCCTTGTACCAGCGCCGCGCGTTGGCGGCGAACGGGCTGTAGAAGTCGGCGTTCGCCCCGAGCGTGCCGAGGAACGACGCCTTGTAGTCCGGGCTGCGGCCCATCCAGCCGTAGCTCATCCGCGCCCACGCCGCGATCGCCCGCTGGTCGGCGACGAGGTCCTCGGCGCTGTGCGGGGTGGTGTAGAAGCGGTGGGTGTAGCCGCCGGGCCCGCCGGCGTCGGTGGCCGTGGTGAGCACGTCGCGGTGCTCGGGGTCGTGCAGCGCGTCGTAGAGCCGCGCGGTCATCCGCACCGGGTTGCGGAACGCCGGGTGCTCGGTGACGTCCTTGACGCGCTCGCCGTAGAGGTAGATTTCCCGGTCGTCACGCAGGCTTTCGATGTACTCGGTCCCGGTCAGCGGTCGCGTGGTCTCGCCCGTCGGTTCGCTCATGGGTGCGCCAAGCCGAAGACCTCGGCGGCCAGCTCGCGGCCGGCGAGCTTGGCCAGGAAGACGCTCACCCCGCCGTGACTGTGCAAAGTGGACATGTCGCGCCAGATCCGCTCGATGCGCTCGCCCGTCCGCACCGCGCTCGACCCGGCGGTCGGGAACAGGTGGTCGGCCACGGCGCTCCAGGCCAGCCGGAGGGCCTCGCTGCTGATCAACGACAGCTTCAGGTCGACCTCACGGGTGAAGGCCGCCGATCCGCGCTCGGCCGTCTCGTGCCACTGCCGCACCGCGTCGGTCAAAGCGGCGCGCGCGGCGGCGATGCGCCCGGCGGCTTCGCCGTAGTGGAGCTGGAAGTCCGGGTCCTCGGCGCGCGGGACGATCGGCGGGTAGATCGTCGTGCGGTCGAGCATCAGCCGGCCGTAGGCCTCCAGCGCACCGCTGGCCATGCCGACCGCCAGTGCGCCGACCTGGAACTGGATCATGCTGAGCACGCCGCCGCCGTACAGCGGGTTGCCGTGCAGCGCGAACCCGGGCGTGCCCTCGACGACGGACGTCACGCCCATGTGCGTGCCGGGCAGGGCGAAGTGCGCCGGGATGTGCGCGTGGTCGATCTTGACGCTGTGCGAGCCGCTGCCCTTCAGCCCGAGCTGCGCACCCCAGTCGTCGAGCCGCTCCCACTGGTCGCGGGGCACGACGAACAACATCGGCGCGGGCGGTTCGCCTTCCCCGCCGGCCACGAGCGTGTGGCCGATGAAGTGGGTGGCGTAGGGCGAGCCCGAGCTGTACCGGTGGACGCCGTCGACGATCCAGCCGCCGTCCTCGGCCCGCTCGGCGAACCCGACCGGCCCGACCGTCGCCGGGCAGATGAAGTCGCCACCCGCGAACAGCTCGTCCTGCGCGGCTTCGCCGAACAGGCTCGCGGCGACGTGGGCGTGCGAGGCGCCGAAGGTGTACATCCACGCAGTGGACGGACATCCGGCGGCGAGCGCGGTCACGACCCGCAGGTAGGTGTCGAGGCCGAACTCGTAGCCGCCGTAACGCCGCGGCACGAGCAGCCGGTAGAAGCCCGCGTTGAGGAGCTCGTTGTGCGTCTCCAGGCCGTAGTACCCGCGCTCTTCGGTTTCCTGTTGCCGGTCGACGAGCCCGGCGGCGATGCGCTCCGCGCGGGCCACGACCTCGTCCGCCGTCAGCCCGGGTTCGGGCGGGGACGGGTGGCCGTCTGCTGGCAGACTCCTGGCGGCAGTCATGTCCTGTCATCCCTTCGGCGACGTGGCTCGACCTCGAGGATCACACCGGTGTCCGAGCGCTGACATCCTTGGGAATGCTGAGTGCCGATCGCAAGCCAGGAGACGCGACATCCGGCCGGGCGGAGCATTCTCGAACCCGGAATATCCGTGGACGCCGGCCCAGCCTTGCGCGACTAGGTGTTCGTCTCACGCCCCTTCTCTTTGGAGGATATCTTGGCCACCACGATCCCGACGCGCGAAGAACTCGTGCGCAAGGCGACGGACCTGATCCCGCTGCTGCGCAAGCACGCGCCGTGGGCCGCGCAGAACCGCAGGCTGCACGACGAGGCGATCGAGGCGCTGGCCGACGCCGGTGTGTTCAAGTTGCGGCGCCCCAAGCACTTCGGCGGCTACGAAGCGGACACCCGCACGCTCACCGAGGTCGGCTCGGCGCTCGGCCAGGGCTGCGGCTCCACCTCCTGGGTCGCCTCCGTGTACTGGATCCCGACCTGGATGGCCTGCCAGTTCCCGGACGAGGTGCAGGAAGAGGTCTTCGCCACCGAGGACACGCGGATCTGCGGCACGCTGAGCCCGTCCGCGATGGCCACCCCGACCGAGGGCGGCATCGTCGTCAACGGCAAGTGGGGCTTCATCAGCGGCGCCCTCCACGCGCAGTGGCAGGAGATCATCGCGATCCTGATCCCGCCGGAGGGCGAGCCGTACCCGGTGATGGCCCTGGTTCCGTTGTCGGACCTGCTCGTCATCGACGACTGGGACACCACGGGCCTGCGCGGCACGGGCAGCGTCAGCACCGTGGCGAAGGACCTGTTCATCCCGCAGGAGCGCGTGCTGCCCCTGCCGGTGGTGCTGTCCGGCCAGACCGCCTCCAAGCGCAACGCCAACTCCACGATCTACCGCGCGCCGCTGCTGCCGGTCGCCGCCGCGTCGTCGACGGGCACCATCGTGGGCATGGCCAAGGGCGCCAAGGACGTCTTCCTGGACCGCCTCCCCGGCCGCAAGATCACCTACACGAACTACGAGAGCCAGCGCGAGGCGCCGATCACCCACTTCCAGGTGGCCGAGGCGGCGATGAAGATCGACGAAGCCGAGTTCCACGCCTGGCGCGCGTCGAACCTGGTGGACCGCAAGTGCGAAGAGGGCACCGAGTGGAAGCTCGAGGAGCGCGCCCAGACCCGCGCCGACGTCGGCGCGGTCATCAAGCTCGCCAAGGACGCGATCGACATCCTGGCGTCCGCCAGCGGCGGCACCTCGATCTACAACGGGATCCCGATCCAGCGCATCAACCGTGACATCCAGGCGGTCAACCAGCACGCGCTGATGCACCCGAACACGAACTTCGAGCTCTACGGCCGGGTCCTGTGCGGCCTCGAGCCCAACACGCTCTACATCTAGTCCCGGAACAAGGGGCCGTTGTCCGTGCCACGGGCAGCGGCCCCTTTTCTCGTACCTGGAGGTTCGATGTTGGTCAGTGTCACCGGTGGCACCGGGTTCGTCGGCGCGCACTCGGTCGCCGCCGTGCTCCGGGCGGGCCACCGCGTCCGGCTGCTGGTCCGCGACGAGTCCACTGTGGAGCGTGCCCTCGCGCCGCTGGGTGCCGACACCGCCGCGGTGGACGTCGTCACGGGGAACGTGCTCGACCAGTTCAGCGTGGACCGCCTGGTGCGCGGCGCCGACGCGATCCTGCACGCCGCCTCGGTCTACTCTTTCGACAGCCGCGCCCACCGCGAGATGGCCCGGACGAACGTCGCCGGCACCGCGAGGGTGCTCGACGCCGCGCGCCGCACCGGCACCGGCCGGGTCGTGTACGTGTCCAGCTTCGGCGCGTTGCTGCCCGCCGCGGGCCGGGTGCTCGGCCCGGACTCGCCGGTCGGCCGCCCCCGCGAGACGTACCTCGCGGCGAAGGCCGAAGCCGAGACCCTCGCCCGCTCGCACCAGGCCGCCGGGATGCCGGTGACGATCACCTACCCGCCCGCCCTCCTCGGCCCGCACGACCCCAAGCTGGGCGACCAGGTCACGCGCCTGCGCAACACGTTGCGCGGCCTGATGCCGGTGTGGCCGTCGGGCGGCCTCCCGATCGGCGACGTCCGCGACACCGCGGCCCTGCACGCTGCCCTCATCGGCGGCGCGGGCCCGGCGGGCAACCGCCATTTCGGCCCCGGCCACTACCTGAGCACCCGCGAGTTCGTGGCGACGTTGCGCGAGGTCACCGGCCGCGCCCTGCCGGCGGCCTTCCTGCCCGCGCGGGCGATGCTCCCGCTCGGCGCGGTCATGGGCCTCGTGCAACGGGCCTGGCCGTGGCACATCCCGGCCGAGTACGGCGCGATCTACACGTGCGCGTGCGCGGCCAGGGTGGACGAAAAGGCGAGCGGGCGCCCGAGCCGTCCGGTGACGGAGACGTTCGCCGACACGGTGCGCTGGTTGCACGACAGGGGACTCCTTTCGGATCGCGCGGTGGGGACCGCGACGGACGCCGGGCTGCGCGCGGCCTGAGCGACGGTCCATCGTGGAGCGTCGCGTCACCCGGCGGGGTTCGTCCACTGAGGAACTCCGGTCACGCGGCCTCCCGTTCGTCGGCGTCCGGCGGCCCGGCGGGGCACCTTCGCGACTGCGCGGCGAGGTGGTGCAGCTTCAGCAGGTGCCGCTGCACCAGCCCGGCCGCGCGAGCCTCGTCCAGAGCGGCGCGCACCGCCCGGTTGCTCCGGCGCCGGCGGTGCCGTGGTGCGGGTTCGTGGTGTTCCATCGTGATGTCCTTCACGGTGCATCGCCGGATCGGGTCGGCGTGTCGGCGGGCGGACGGCCTCGGACGTCGCTCGACGTGATCGAGCGATCGCAGGCGCGACAAGATAACGAGCTTGTCTCAAGGGGAACTCGGAAGCACCGGTTGGGCCGGTCGGCCGCTGACCCCAGCGGCCGTCCGGACTCTTCGCCGTTTTGCGGGCAACGAACGTCCGGAGTCCACTTTGGGCGCGCGGGCGCCTGCCGCACTTGCCTCACACAGCTGGCCAGGGTGGCGCCGTGCGCAGCCCGCGCACGGCGTCTTCCCTGGTGGCGCCCCCGGCAGGACTCGAACCTGCGACCTAGAGATTAGAAGGCTCTTGCTCTATCCAGCTGAGCTACGAGGGCCCGCGCCGACGGCTGCTGCCGGTCGATGCCGGTCGCCCGGCACCGGCAGCTTAGTCGTCGCCATCCTCTCGATCGTTCGACACCGGCGAATCGTTTCAGGTCTCGTTCGACGGAATTCCGAAGCCAGGTCACGAAGCCGTTGCGCCCAGGTGTGGTGCGGGTGGGTGAACCCGCGCGGGTGAGGTGGTGCAGACCTTTCGGTGCTGTGGGTGGTCACTCGGGCGCTGTCAGTGGCGCTCCAGGTGACGCGGGCACGAGGTGGGCGAGCGGCTCCGGCTGGGCATGCGCGGGGTCCTTTCGGTGGCGGTGGGGCGGATCGGTGCTGATCAAGGTCCGCCGACCAGGTGGTTTCGCGGCCCGGCCTTTAGCGCGCGATCGGCTGACGCCGATCGGCGGCTTGCTGTGGCGGGTGGGTCACGAGCGGTGTCAGGCAGGTCCTGGTGCAGCAGGCGACGGCTTGCCGTGTCGCGAGGTCCGCGCACGGCCTCCGGCGGGGCCTGGTGCTGCTGGGGGCCGGTTGCGGTGTTGCGAGGTCGTGCACGGTCTCCGGCGGGGCCTAGTGCTGCTTGGGACCGGTTGCCGTGTCGCGAGGTCGTGCACGGCTTCCGGCGGGGTCTGGTGCTGCAGGGGCCGGTTGCTGTGTTGCGAGGTTGCGCACGGTCTCCGATGGGGCCTGGTGCCCCGGGGACCGGTTGCCGTGTCGCGCGGTCCGTGAACGGTGCCGGGCGGGTGCTTCAGCCGCCGGTCGGCGGCCTTTCCGCGTCACGAGGTCCACGGGCGGCGCCACTGCCTGCGCGTGCCGTGGTGGCCCCGTGGGCGCGCCACGCCGCAGAGGCGCGCCCACGGGGTGGGGCCGCTTCGGGGGTGAGCGGCCCCGGTCGGGCCCGGCTGCCGCCGTGCGAGCCGGCTCGTTCCTGGGAGCAGGTGGCCGGCCGGGCCCGGATCAGGGGGTCACTCCCAGATCTGGATCGCGCGGACCACGAACGGGCCCTTCGGCACGAACGTGCCACCACCCGGGTAGGTGATGAAATCTCCCTCGGTCGCGCATTCCTCACTCTGGTAGACCGTGACGTCGCGGCTCATCAGATTCGCGAACGACGATCCGTCGAATCCTTCGGGTAGCGGAATGCACTCCCCGGGATTCGAGTTTCGCAGGTCGAAGTGCTGCGTCTCGCCGCTGTAGTCGTCCGCCGACCACAGGCAGAATTCACCCTTCTGGCAGGCCGGATCCGCCTGTGCGGGTGCGGCTTGGGCGGCTCCGGCGCTGGTCAGCAGGCCGAACACGGCCAGGACGAGCAGGTGCGGCAGACGGGCACGGATACGGCGTGCGGACATGGTGGTTTCCCCTCCGGAAGTCGCGGCTTTCGCGGGCCGCGGTGAATGTGTGATTCCAGATTGGCGGGCAGCGGGGGAGTTGTCAGCCCGCAATTTCGATTCTGTGGACAACTGCCGGGGCGGGGAATGGTTGTCCACAGATCCGCGAACGGTCTTGTCCGCGGGACGCGGTGGTGCTACGCGCGGGCCGTGCTGGCGCGCACCACCAGCTCCACCGGCACCTCGTCCGGCGCGGCCGGGGATGTCCCCGCCAGCAGGTGCAGCACCAGTTCCCCGGCGATCCGGCCCTTGGCCGCGAGGTCCTGCCGCACCGTGGTCAGCGGCGGCTCCGACCAGCCGGCGACGGAGGTGTCGTCGAAGCCCACCACCGACAGCTCCTCCGGCACGCGGATCCCCAGCTGCCGCGCCACGGCGATCGCGGCCAGGGCGAGCTGGTCGGACATGCACAGCAGCGCCGTCGGGCGCGGGGTCCGTCCGAGCAGCGCGAACGCGCCGGTCATCGCGCTCTCGGCGCTCAACCCGGCCGCCTCTTCGATGACCACGTCGGCCGCGCCTGCCAGAGGACTCGGGCCGGCCACGCCGGACGCCACGCCGCTCCCAGCGCCGCTCGGGTCACCGCCCACTGAACCCATCGCGCTGCTCTCCGCGCCACTTGCGCTGCTGCTGACCAAGCCCATCGCGCCATCCGGGTTGCCGCTCGCCAAGTCCGCTGTGCCGCTCTCCGTGCCGCCTGCGCTGCTGCTGATCAAGCCCGTCGCGTCGCTCGGGTTGCCGCCCGCTGAGCCCGCTGTGCCGCTCTCCGTGCCACTTGCGCTGCTGCTGATCAAGCCCGTCGCGCCACCCGGGTTGCCGCCCACCAAACCCGCCGCGCTCGAACCACCCGCACCAGCGAAAGGCGTGAGCACCTCCAAATACCCCGCCAACCGCTCCCGAGTATCGCGAAAAGCGGCAGCCGCCCCCTGCTCAGCCGTCAGCGACCCCCCACCTGGCATAACCCGGCTCGCCGCGGCGAAGATGCCGAAACGCCGGTGCCCCAGCTCCAGCAGGTGCCGTGCGGCCAGCGCCGCGCCCTGGCGGTCCTGGCAGCCGATGCGGGACGTGCCCGGCAGCAGTGGCTGGTCGATCACCACCAGTGGCAGGCCGCGCTCGTGCACCGCGTCCAGGGCCGGGGTGCCGTCGGCCAGGGAATACGCCACCGCGATGTCGGCCTGCGCGGCCAGCACGCGCTCCGCGGGCGGGCCGCCGCGGGGATCGCCGCCGGGCAGGAGCAGCAGGGCGTGGCCACCCGGGTCGACGGCCCGCGCGAGCGCGTCCAGCGTCACCGACAGCGCCGGGTCCGAGAACGCCGTCGACAGCGACGTGTCCAGCAACACCGCGATCGCCCCGGTCCGGCTGGTCGCGAGGCTCCGCGCGGTCGGGTTCGGCCCCGCGTAGCCCAGCTCCTTCGCCGCCCGCAGCACTTGCTCCCGCAGCGGGGCGGACAGCTGGTCGGGCCGGTTGTAGGCGTTCGACACCGTGGCCCGGGAGACCCCGACGGCCTCGGCGACGTCGTCCAGGGTCGGACGCCGCCGCCGGGTGCTGGTCATCGGCGCAGTCTAGCCGGAATCCGGTGGACTTTCTGAAGCGCTTCAGTCACGCTGGGGCAAGGAAAGGGGGACCGATGCGGGATCGGGTCGCGGTGTTCACCGTGTTCGCGCTCAACGGGCTGGCCCTGGGCTCCTGGGCGTCGCGCACGCCCGCGCTGTCCACCCACGTGCACGCCTCACCCGGCGTTTTCGGCCTCGCGCTGCTGGGCGCCAGCATCGGCATGCTCGCCGCCGCGTCGGTCGCCGGCCGGATCGTCGAACGGGCCGGCGCCCGGGCGGTCGTGGCCGGGAGCACGACGCTCGCCGCCGTCTCCCTGGTGCTGATCGGCTTCGCGCCGAACGTGCCGCTGCTGGCCGGCGCGCTGCTCGTGATCGGGGCGAGCGTCGGGTTGCTCGACGTCGCGATGAACGTCGCCGCCGTGGCCGTCGAACGCCGTACGGGCAAGCCGATCATGCCGGTGTTCCACGCCGGGTTCAGCTTCGGCGCGCTCGCCGGTTCGCTGGCCGCGGGCCTCGCCGCCGGCCACGACTGGTCCCCGGCGCGCCACCTGACGGTGGCCGCGATCGTCGCCGTCCTCGTGCTGCTGGCCGTGGTCCGGGCGGTTCCCGGCAGCCGTCCCGAATACGTGGCGGAAGCGGCACCGGCCCGGGCGCCGATCCGCCGCCCGGTGCTGTGGCTGCTGGCCGCGGTCGCGCTGTGCTCGGCCATCGCGGAGGGCGCGTCATCGGACTGGTCCGCGTTGCTGATGACGGCCGAACGCGGGGTCGGCCCGGGTGCCGCGGCCCTGGCGTTCGCCGGATTCCAGCTGGTCATGGCCTTCTCCCGGCTCGCGGGGACGTGGGCGCAACGCCGCTTTGGCCCGACGCGCTGCCTCGTCGCGGGCTCCGCGCTCGCCGCCATCGGCCTGCTCGTGACGGCCACCGTGCCGGTCGCCGCGGTCGGCTACGTCGGGTTCGCACTCGCCGGGGCCGGGCTCGCCGCGTCGTTCCCGCTCGCGTTGAGCCTCGCCGGCGACGCCGGAAAGCGCGGCGACGGCACCGGCGGCGAGCGCGAGATCGGCTTCGTCTCGGCCGTCGCCTACACCGGTTTCCTCGGCGGCCCGCCGGTCATCGGCGGCATCGCGCAGGTCGCCGGCTACGGCATGGCCTTCGTCTTCGTCGCGCTGGTCGCGGCGCTGATCCTGCCCGCCGCGCTGGCCGCCCGCCGGTCGCGACGGCGGGAGGACGCTGCCGCGATGGTCGGCCGGTAGCCGTCCCCGGCACGAAATCCGTACCGCCGACCGGGTTTCCGCCACGGCCCGGGCGTTGACAGGTTCGTCGCCGGAGGGGCAAGCTGATCCCCGTCGTTAAACTGAGATGAATACGGCGACGTTTTCATTTCAGGTCGGCTGATCGAGGTGGGGCCTCGGTCGCGGGGAGGACGTCGTGAGGGTTGTACTGCTCGGCGGCGCGGGGGCGCTCGCCGGCGGAAGCGGGCGGTTCGCGCCCGGCCTTTCGCTGGTCCAGGGCGCCGTGCCGCGGCTCGTGCTGGTCCCGGTCGTGTTCCGGCTGGCGCTGTTCCTGCAGGCGCTGTGGGCCGTGGACACGGTCGCCACGCCGGTGCTGTGGTTCGGCCTGGCGGTCTACGTGCTGCCGAACCTCCTCGAGCTCGCTTGGGTCTTCCGCCGCACCACCGGCATCCGGCGGGTGCTGGCCGCCGACACCACGTACACGCTCTTCACGAGCCTGGCCGCGGCGTTGTTCGCGGCGCACCCGGCCTTCGCCGACCTGCTGGCGCTGACCTGGCCGAACATCATGGGCACCGTCATGATCTGGACGCTCCTGCGCGGCGCGCTCGCCGGTGGGGCGGCGGTCGCGGGGGCGGTGCTCCTGCGGTACGTGATGGCCGCGCTGTCGGGCACGTCGGCGCCCGCGACCTGGATCCTGCTCGCGCTGGTCGCCGCCGCGGGGACGTCGTTGGCCATCGTCGTACTGGTCGCCGGGTCGATGCGGTTCGCGCTCGGGCTGGGCGAGCAGCGGGGCCGGGCCGCCGAACGCGAACGGCACCGCCGCGACGTCCACGACACCGTGCTGCAGGTGATGGAGGCGCTCGCGCTGCCCTCGCCCGGTGACCTGCGCGACCCGGGCGCCAGCCTCGACCAGGTCCGCCGCACCGCCCGCGCGCACGCCCTGCGCCTGCGGCTGAGCCTCGAAGGTGACGCGCCGGCCGAGCCGGGCGGCCTGGAACACCGGCTCGGCGCGCTGACGGTCGAGATGACGGCGGAGGGGCTGCGGGTCGACCTCGTGGTGCTCACGAAGGTCACCGACGTCCCCGAAAGCGTCGTGAACGCGCTTCACGACGCTGCTCGCGAAGCGCTGCGAAACACCTTGAAGCACGCGAACACGCCCCGCGCCGTGCTGTGCCTCGAAGAAACCGAAGGCGTCGTCACGGTGTCGGTGCGCGATCACGGCACGGGCTTCGACACCGGCGCCCACCGCGCCGGGTTCGGCATCGAGAACTCGATCCACGCGCGGCTGGCCGAGATCGGCGGCACCGCCCGCATCGACTCGGCGCCCGGCCAGGGCACCCGTGTGGTGCTGAGCGCCCCGCTAGAGCTGCGTTTCCCCGTCGGGTGAGTCCCGCCACTGGTGGAACGGCCGGTCCAGCGTCCACTTGCCGTCGTGCTCCTCGAGCACGCGGTATTCGCAGGTCCCCGGGTTGGACAGCGATTCGAAGAGTTCGACGCTCCAGCCGAACAGCCGGCGGCACAGCAGCCGCAGCGTGAGCCCGTGGGAGACGATCAGCACCGTCTCCGGGTGATGTTCGTCGCGCCGTTTCAGGTCGGAGAGGAAGCCCGCGACGCGGTCGTCGACGTCGGCACCGGACTCGCCGAAGGGCAGCCGGTAGAAGAAGTGCCCGAACTCGTTGCGCCGCGCCTTCTGGATCTCCTGGTCGGCAGGGTCCTGGAGGTTGCCCCAGTCCTGCTCGCGCAGCCGCGGCTCCTGCAGCAGCCGTTCGCACGAAGCCCGGATGTCCAGCAGCCGCAACGTCTCCCGCGTGCGCAGGTACGGACTGACGTACACCGCGGGACGCGCGCCGTCGAGCAGCCGGACGATCTCCGGCGCGACCGCGACGGCCTGCTTCCGGCCCGCGTCGGTCAGCGGCAGCGCGTGGTCGGGGATCCGCGTGTAGGCGAGCTCGTCGACGTTGCCGAGGGACTCGGCGTGCCGCAGCAGGATCATCTTCACGCCTCCATCCTGCCCGTCACGCGGGTGTTACCGCGGCTGGGCATACCCTCTGGGACGTGTCCAGCGAGCCCGTGACGAAATCCGGCGCGCCCGCGCGGCGCCGGGCCAGTGTGCTGCCCCTGCTCGCCGTCGGCGTGCTGCTGGCGGCGGTCGTCGCCGTCGGGCTGATCGCGCTGACCGGCGGCGCCGGCTACGTCATCGCGGGCCTGCCGGACCCCGGCCTGGTCACCAAGTACGGCATCACGGTCATGCGCGTGCTGTCCGAGGCCGCGTCCGTGATCTGCGTCGGCTCGCTGCTGCTGGCGGCGTTCCTGGTGCCGCCGCAGAAGTCCGGCACGCTCGGCCCCGAGGGGTACGGCGCGCTGCGCGCCGCCGGGATCGCCGCCTGGGTCTGGTTCGCCGCGGCGCTGCTCTCGGTCGCCTTCACCGCCGCCGACACCGCGGGCAAGCCGTTCGGCGACGTCCTGGACCCGCAGACGCTGCTCGACCTCGTGGGCGCCATCGAGCAGCCCAAGGCGTGGCTGTGGACGGCCCTGATCGCCGTGCTGGTCGCGCTCGGCTGCCGGCTCGCGCTGTCGTGGGGCTGGACGGCCGTGCTGTTCTTCCTGGCCGTCGGCGGGCTGGTCCCGGTCGCCGTCACCGGGCACTCGGCCAGCGGCGGCTCGCACGACGTCGCCACCAACAGCCTGCTGTTCCACCTGGTCGCCGCGTCGCTGTGGGTCGGCGGGCTGATCGCCCTGCTGGCGCTGGGCTACCGGCGCGGGGCGCACCTGAGCCTGGCCGCGCAGCGGTTCTCGCGGCTGGCGCTGGTCTGCTGGATCGTGATGGCGATCTCCGGCGTGATCAACGCGCTGGTCCGGATCAGCCTGAACGACCTGTTCACCACCGACTACGGCCTCCTGGTGGTCGCCAAGACGGTCGCCCTGCTGCTGCTCGGCGTCTTCGGCCACCAGCAGCGCCGCAAGGGCGTCGCGGACCTCGTCGACGGCAAGGGCGGCGGGCAGCTGATGCGCCTGGCCGCCGTCGAGATCCTGATCATGTTCGTCACCATCGGCATCGCCAGCGGGCTCGCCAGGACCCCGCCGCCGGCCGACGCGATCACCCAGCCGTCCACGACCGAGCTGCTGATCGGCTACAACCTCGACGGCGAGCCGACGTTGTGGCGGCTGCTCTTCGACACCCGCTTCGACCTGGTCTACGGCACGCTGGCGCTGGTCGTCGGCGGGCTGTACCTGGCGGGCGTCCGGCGGCTGCTGCGCCGCGGCGACACCTGGCCGGTCGGCCGCACCGTCGCCTGGATCGCCGGCTGCGTCGTGCTGCTGATCGCGACGTCCTCGGGCATCGGCCGCTACTCGCCGGCCATGTTCAGCGTCCACATGGGCAGCCACATGCTGCTGTCGATGGTGACGCCGGTGCTGTTCGTGCTCGGCGGCCCGGTCACGCTCGCGCTGCGCGCGCTGCCCGCCGCGGGCAAGGACGACCCGCCAGGGCCGCGCGAGTGGCTCGTCGCGTTCGTGCACTCCCCGGTGTCGCGGTTCCTGACCCACCCGGTCGTCGCGCTGCTGCTGTTCGTCGGCTCGTTCTACGCGCTCTACTTCTCCGGCCTGTTCGACAACGCGCTGAACTACCACTGGGCACACCTGGTGATGAACGCGCACTTCCTGCTCGCCGGCTACGTCTTCTACTGGCCGGTGATCGGCGTCGACCCGGCGCCGCGGCGGATCCCGTACCTCGCCCGGCTCGGGATGATGTTCGCCGCCATGCCGTTCCACGCCTTCTTCGGCGTGATCCTGATGAGCAGGCAGACCGTGATCGGGCAGGCGTTCTACAGCCAGCTGCACCTGCCGTGGGTCACCGACCTGCTGACCGACCAGCGGCTCGGCGGCGGCATCGCGTGGGCGGCGGGCGAGGTCCCGGTGCTGCTGGTGCTGATCGCGCTGCTGGTGCAGTGGGCGCGCCAGGACGAGCGGGAGGCGAAGCGGCGTGACCGGCGCGAAGACCTCACCGGCGACGAGGAGCTCAACGCGTACAACGCGATGCTGAAGAACATGGCCGACGGGAAGCGCGCCGAATAGTCTCGACTTCCGGTTGAGCTTGAGACTCCCCTCGACGTCGGCACAAAACGGCCGTTCCGGTGATCCGCGGCTGACTTTCGGTAGCCCGACGGTGACCGGCGTCAGGTCGCGATCACGTGCGCTCTACGATCGTGCGTATGGCCGAGTTCATCTACACCATGAAGAAGGTGCGCAAGACCGTCGGGGACAAGGTCATCCTCGACGACGTCAGCACCGCGTTCTACCCCGGCGCCAAGATCGGCGTGGTCGGGCCGAACGGTGCCGGTAAGTCCACCGTTCTCAAGATCATGGCGGGGATCGAGACGGCCAGCAACGGCGAGGCGTTCATCCAACCGGGGGCGACCGTCGGCATCCTGATGCAGGAGCCGGAGCTCAACGAGGAGAAGACGGTCCGGGGGAACGTCGAGGAGGGCCTCGGCGAAATCAAGGTCAAGCTCGACCGCTACAACGAGATCGCCGAGCTGATGGCGACCGACTACAGCGACGAGCTGATGGAGGAGATGGGCACGCTCCAGGAGGAGCTGGACCACGCCGACGCCTGGGAGCTCGACTCGACCGTCGAGCAGGCCATGGACGCGCTGCGCTGCCCGCCGCCCGAGGAGGGCGTCACGCACCTCTCCGGTGGTGAGCGCCGCCGCGTCGCGCTGTGCAAGCTGCTGCTGTCGGCGCCGGACCTGCTGCTGCTCGACGAGCCCACCAACCACCTGGACGCCGAGAGTGTCCTGTGGCTGGAGCAGTTCCTGTCGCGCTACGCCGGTGCCGTCCTCGCCGTCACCCACGACCGGTACTTCCTGGACAACGTGGCCCAGTGGATCATGGAGCTCGACCGCGGCCGCGTCGTCGGCTACGAGGGCAACTACTCCACGTACCTGGAGAAGAAGGGCGAGCGCCTCGCGATCCAGGGCAAGAAGGACGCGAAGCTCGCGAAGCGCCTGAAGACCGAGCTCGAGTGGGTGCGGTCCAACGCCAAGGCGCGCCAGACCAAGTCCCGGTCGCGGCTCGACCGCTACGAGGAGATGGCGGCGGAGGCGGACAAGCACCGCAAGCTCGACTTCGAAGAGATCCAGATCCCGCCGGGCCCGCGCCTCGGCAGTGTCGTGGTCGAGGTCGACAAGCTCAAGAAGGGCTTCGACGACCGCGTCCTCATCGACGGCCTGTCGTTCGACCTGCCGCGCAACGGCATCGTCGGCGTGATCGGCCCGAACGGCGTCGGCAAGACCACGCTGTTCAAGACGATCGTCGGGCTCGAGGAGCCGGACGACGGCATCGTCAAGATCGGCGAGACGGTCTCACTGTCCTATGTGGACCAGAACCGCGGCGGGATCGACCCGAAGAAGACCGTCTGGCAGGTCGTCTCCGACGAGCTGGACTACATCCACGTCGGCCAGACCGAAATGCCGTCGCGGGCGTACGTCTCGGCGTTCGGCTTCAAGGGCCCGGACCAGCAGAAGCCGGCGGGCGTGCTCTCCGGTGGCGAGCGCAACCGGCTCAACCTGGCGCTGACGCTCAAGCAGGGCGGGAACCTGATCCTGCTCGACGAGCCGACGAACGACCTGGACGTCGAGACCCTGGGCTCGCTGGAGAACGCGCTGGAGCAGTTCCCCGGCTGCGCCGTCGTGATCTCCCACGACCGGTGGTTCCTGGACCGGGTCGCGACGCACATCCTGGCCTGGGAAGGCACCGAGGAGAACCCCGCGCAGTGGTTCTGGTTCGAGGGCAACTTCGAAGGGTACGAGAAGAACAAGGTGGAGCGGATGGGCGCCGAGGCGGCCCGCCCGCACCGTGTCACCCACCGCAAGCTGACCCGCGACTGAGGGGGCGGGTTTCCCCGTGGAAGCCAGCAAGCAGCACTTGACGGGCCCGCTCTCGCCTCAAGAGAGCGGGCGCTCCGCCAATGCCGGGGGGACCCTCTCCGCCGTCGGACGGCTCATCGAGCGGGCGGATGCGCTGTACCTGCGCGCGCCCGAACTCGCCCTGGTGCTCGGCGAGCGCGCGGCCGCGCTGTCCGAGGCCGCCGGGGCCGACGAGCAGTGGATCCGGGCCGAGAGCCTGGTCGTGTCCGCGCGCGTCCGGCTCGGCGACCGGCCGGCCACGGTCGGCCGCGCGGTCGCGGCCCTGCGCGCGGCCGAGCACGCCGGCTACGGCGACATCGCCGCCCGGCTGCGCATCGACCTCGCCGTGTGCGCTCGCAGCCTGGGCGTGCCGCTGACCGGGCTGGCCGCGCTGCGCCCGGTGCTCACCGACCCCGTCGTCTCACCGGTGCACCGCGCTTCGGCGCTGACGCACCTGGTCGGCTGCCTGGCGCAGATCGGGCGGAAGTCCGAGCTGGACCGGGTGCTCGTCGAGGCCGACAAGCTCGTGCTGGGCGACGACTCGCTGGGCGCCGACACCCAGCTGCTGGTGCGGGCGCTGCTGCGGGTCGGCACGGCCGCGCACCGGCGCCGCCACGGCGACCTGACCGCGGCGGCCGACGCCGCCCGGACCGGGCTCGGTTTCCTGGAGAAGCTCGACAACCCGGCCGACGACGGCGGCCTCGTCCGGATCCGCCTGGTCCTGCTGCTGGTCAGCACGCTGCTCGACCGCGGTGACAGCGAAATGGCGTACGAGATCGCAGAGCCGATGCTGGCCGAACCGGTGCGCGCGGCGGGCATCGCGCCCGCGAGCTGGCTGCGGCTGGCCGTCGCGACCCGGATCCACCTGCCGTCGGGCTCCGGCGAAGCGGCCATCGAGATGGTCCGCGAAGCCGTGGCGAGCACCGACCGGCACGGCCTGGCCGCGGTCACCGCGCGGCTGTGGCTGGAGCTGGCGCAGCTGCACGAACGCTTCGGCCAGGCCGAGGAAGCCATCGCCTGCCTGTACCGCTCGCGCGCGGCCGAGCAGCTGCACGCGCGGGCCCGCCGTCAGGCGTGCAACGTCCTGGCCGGCGAGTTCGGGACCGGCGAGCCGGCCTCGATCGACCTCGACGAGGTGCTGAAGGCGGTGCCGTCGCGGCCGGTCCCGGTCGTCGCGGCCGAGCCCGCCCCGGCGCCCGTCGCCCCGCAGCCCGAACCGCCCCGTGCCGCGGCGCCGGCGTGGTCGTTCGGGAACCGCGAAGGGCAGGCACCGGCGCCCGCGTGGTCGTTCGAGCAGCCCCGCGTGACCGCAGACGCCGCCGAGACCTCGCTGATGCCGGCGGTGCGCGACGAACCCGCGCCGCCCCCGGCCCGCCGGCCGGAGCCTCGGGTGCGCCCGGAGCCGGTCGCCGTCGAACGCCGCCCCGAGCCGCCCGCGGCCCGGCCCGAGCCCATCGAGGTGCGGTCGGAGCAGCCCGGATTCCGGCCCGAGCCGATCGAGGTGCGGTCCGACCGGCCTGCGGAGTCCGGATACCGCCAGGAACCCGTCGAGGTGCGGTCCGCGGATCCCGGGTATCGCTCCGAGCCCGTCGAGGCCCGGTCCGAACGGCCCGCCGAGGGTCGTGCCGAGCGGTCCGCGGAGCGTGGCTACCGCTCGGAGCCCGCTGAGGTGCGGTCCGAGCAGCCTGGGCACCGCTCCGAACCGGTCAACGCGCGATCCGAACGGCCTGCGGAGCCGGCGTACCGACCCGAGTCCATCGAGGCGCGGTCCGAGCGGATGGCGGCGCCCGGACGTCGCCAGGAGCCCGCCGAACAGCCTGGCTACCGTCCCGAGCCCGTCGAAGCGCGGCCGCAGCCGCCCGCCGACACCCGGCCCGGGCGGCGGGCCGCGCCGGAGCCGCGGCTGGACCCCATCGAGGTGCGGTCGACCCCGGAACGTCGGCCCGACCCCGCGGACCCGCCGTGGCGGCGGACCGGTCTCGAACCCCGGCCGGAGCCGATCGAGATCCGCGCCGAACGCCGTCCCGAGCCCGACTTCCGGCCGGAGCCGGACGAGAGCCCGGCCGAACGTCGGGCCGAGCCCGCGGGAAACGGGAAGGCCAAGTTCTCCTGGGCCGCCGTCGCGGAGGCCCGGCTGCGGGAGACCGCCGCCGAGCGCGAATCGGCGCCCACCCGCATCACCCCGGCCCTGCCGCTGGCCCCCGAGCCGGCGGCCGAGCGGGAACCCGAGCGGCGCGAACCCCAGCCGTCGACGCGGCACGATTCCGAGCACGGCTCCCAGTCCGTGCTGGACCGGCTCGGGATCTCCGCGTCGGGCGGTGGCGGTGGTCGTGGCCGCCGCCGGGCCGAGGACGCCGACAGCCCGCGCGAGGAACCGGCCCCGGCGCGGCCCAAGGAAGAACTCGCGCCGGCGCCGCGTCCCGAGGACTACAGCGACGACGCCGAGCCGTGGCTGCCGCGGCTGCGGATGCCGCCGTCGCTGGAGCCGATGGAGGACTTCGGGAACTGGACGCCCGCCACGGCGCCGTTCCCGGAGAGCTACGCGCGCGCCATCTCGGAGGACGAGCCACCGCCGGACGCCGGTCTCGCCGACCTGCTGGCCCGCGCCCTCGCCGAGCACCAGGCGGGCACGGCCAGCGCCGCCGCGCTCGTCAAGCAGCTGGGGTCGCAGGACAACGGCAGCCGCCGCAACGGCCACGGCCGAAACGGCCACGGCGCCGAGGTCGGCGACTCCCGCCGCCACGGCTCGTCGGACTGACCCCGCACTTGCACGGGGCCGGGCGGATGGCAGTTCCGTTGACCGTCGGCGACCGCCGCAACGGCCACAGTGCCGAGGTCGGGGACTCCCGCAGGCTCGGTCCGGTTGCGCGGTGCGCCGATGACCATCGGCCACGGCGGCCGAGGTCTGCGACTCCCGCCGCCACGGCTCGTCGGACTGACCCCGCATCCGCGGGGGCCGAGCGGATCCGGCAGTTCGGTTGTGTGGTGCTGCGTTGAGCGTCGGCGACCGCCGCAACGGCCACGGCGGCCGAGGTCGGTGACTCCCTCAGGCACGGTTCGTCGGACCGACCCCGCGCCGGTGCGAGCCGGGCGGATGGCAATCCGGCTGCGCGGTGCGCCGGTGAGCCAACGGCAGCCACACCCGCGCGAGCCGGGCGGATCCGGCAAATCGGTTACGCGGTATGCCGTTCAGTCGGTGAGACGCCCGGTTTCGTCGCCCATCTGCCGCGCCGCCGGAGAAGTGGGATGCGTCGCACTTCGCTGTCGGTGACCGGCCGTCACCGCTCGCCGAACGGCGCGCCTGCTGCCCGCGACCGGGTCAGCTGAACCGATCACGTAGCCCCCGCCTCGGGTGATGGCCGCCGCGTTGGGCTGGTCAGCGCCGCACGGGGGCCCGCAACACAACCCGCCGGTAGCTTTACCGATCACGGGAATCCGCAGGCCCATAAGGGTTTTCCCGCGCTCGGGAACCTCCGGGTCTTCGTGTGTTCCCGAACTCCGGCGGATTAGTGTGGGGTGGTCCGGTTCAACGCCGAACCGGCGCGGAGTCACCCCACGCACTTGGAGAGTTGCCTCGAATGAGCTCGACCGGAGTCTCGTCCCCACCCGGAACCGGAGCCGCCACCGAACCCGAGTTCGGTGCCCCGCGCTCCACCGTCAGCCCGGAACAGATCAGGGACGACCTGATCGACGCCGCTGCCGGGCTGGCCCCGGAGATCGGCGAGCTCATCCGGCTCTTCTACCGGCACATCCCGGCCGAGGAGATCGTCGGCGACGAGCCGGTGAACCTCCTCGGCGCGGTCCGCTCGCAGCTGCAGCTGGCCAAGTCCCGGATGCCCGGCCGCCCCGCCGTGCGGCTGCTCAACCCCACCGTCGCCGAGGACGGCTGGGCCCGTGAGGCCACCGTCGTGCAGGTCGTCACCGACGACATGCCCTACCTGGTCGACTCGATCGCCGCGGAGTTCGCCCGCGACGGTGTGCAGGTGCAGCGGATCGTCCACCCGATCGTCGTGGTCACCCGCGACCTGACCGGTGAGCTGCAGGAGGTGCACCCCGACGCCGACCCGGGCGAGCCGCCCGCGAACTCGGCCGCCGAGTCGTGGATGTACATCGAGATCGACTTCGTCACCGACCCGAACCGCGCCCGCGAGCTCGACAACCGGCTCGCCAGCGTGCTGGGCGACGTCCGCGAGGTCGTCGAGGACGCCGACAAGATGGCCCAGACCGCCTGCCAGCTCGCGAGCGAGCTGGAGACGGACCCGCCGCGGCTGCCGGCCCACGAGATCGCCGAGGGCGCGCGGCTGCTGCGCTGGCTGGCCGACGGGCACTTCACCTTCCTCGGCTACCGCCGTTACGAGCTGGTCGAGAACCCGCACCCCGACTCGGACGACCCGGCCCTGCGCGCGGTGCTGGCGTCGGGCCTCGGCGTGCTGCGCCAGGACAGCCTGGCCGCGCGCGGCCTCACCGCGGGCCCGGACACGGCCACCTCCGCGCTCGCGCCGTCGCTGCTGGTGCTGACCCAGGCGAGCGCGCCCTCGACCGTGCACCGGCCGGTCTACCCGTACTACGTCGGCGTGAAGACCTTCGACGCCGAGGGCACCGTGACCGGCGAGCACCGGTTCCTCGGCATGTTCACCACCACCGCGCTGCACGAGAACGTGCTGGACATCCCGGTGGTCTGCGACCGCGTCCGCGAGGTCATCCACCGCGCCGGGTTCCCCATGGAGTCCTTCTCCGGCCAGCGGATGCTCGAGGTGCTGCAGAACTGGCCGCGCGCGGACCTGTTCTCCGCCGACACCGACTCGCTGTACTCGACGACGACCGGCGCGATCACGCTGTCGGACCGCCGCCGGCTGCGGCTGTTCCTGCGCCGCGACCCGTACGGCCGCTTCTACTCGTGCCTCGTCTACCTCCCGCAGGACCGCTACACGACGCGCTCGCGCCTGGCGATGCAGGAGGTGCTGCTCGAGGAGCTCGAAGGCACCCAGCTCGAATACAGCGCGCGCATCGGGGAAACCGTGCTGGCGCAGGTGCACTTCATGGTGCACACCGATCCCGCGCGGCGGCTGGAACCGGACACGGCGAAGATCCAGGACCGGCTCAACGACGCCGTCCGCAGCTGGGACGACCGGATGGTCGAGGCCGTGCTCGACGAACGCCGCGAGCGCTCCGACGGCGGTGTCGCCGTCGGGGTCCTTGGTGAGGAGTCCGCGACCGAGCAGGGCCAGCGCTACGCGAGCGTCTTCCCCGAGGGCTACAAGGAGGACTTCTCGGCCGGCGAGGCGCTGGCCGACCTCCGCGCGCTCGACTCGCTCAACGACGAGGGCGACCTCGCGCTGTCGTTCTACCTGCCGGCCGACGCCGAGCCCGGCGAGCGGCGGTTCAAGCTCTACCTGCGCGGCGAAGGCGTGACGCTGTCGAAGGTGCTGCCGGTGCTGCAGGCGATGGGCGTCGAGGTCGTCGACGAACGGCCTTACGAGCTGCACCGCGAGGACGGCGGCCCGTGCTGGATCTACGACTTCGGCCTCCGCATCAGCCAGAAGATGCTCGGCAAGCAGGCCGACGACGCCGCCGTCACCGAGCTGCGCGACCGGTTCCAGGACGCCTTCCAGGCCGCCTGGCGGGGGGACGCCGAGGTCGACGGCCTCAACGGCCTCGTCCTGCGCGCCGGGCTCACCTGGCGCCAGGCCGCCGTGCTGCGCGCGTACTCGCGGTACCTGCGCCAGGCCGGCAGCGCGTTCTCCCAGGACTACATCCAGAACACGCTGCTGAACCACACCGACGTCGCCACGAAGCTGCTGCGGCTGTTCGAAGCCCGCTTCGACCTGCACCTGTCCGACGTCGACCGCGACGCCGCGACCGAGGGCCTGGCGGCCGAGCTCAACGAGATGATCGACGAGGTCACCAGCCTCGACGAGGACCGGATCCTGCGCCGCCTGACGGCCGTCATCCGCGCCACCCTGAGGACGAACTACCACGTCACCGACGCCGAGGGCGCGCCCCGGCCGTACCTGGCGATCAAGCTGGACCCGAGCGGCGTGCCCGACCTGCCCGAGCCGCGCCCGCGGTTCGAGATCTTCGTGTACTCGCCGCGCGTCGAAGGCGTGCACCTGCGCTTCGGCGAGGTCGCGCGCGGTGGCCTGCGCTGGTCGGACCGGCGCGAGGACTTCCGCACCGAGATCCTCGGCCTGGTCAAGGCGCAGGCGGTCAAGAACGCCGTGATCGTGCCGGTCGGCGCGAAGGGCGGCTTCGTCGTGAAGCGCCCGCCGGTCCCGAGCGGCGACTCGAGCTACGACCGCGACGCCCAGCTGACCGAGGGCATCGCCTGCTACCGCATGTTCATCTCCGGCCTGCTCGACCTGACCGACAACCGCGTCGAGGGCAAGACCGTGCCCGCGCCCGGCGTCGTCCGGCACGACGCCGACGACTCCTACCTGGTCGTCGCGGCCGACAAGGGCACCGCGAAGTTCTCCGACATCGCCAACGAGATGTCGGCGCAGTACGGCTTCTGGCTCGGCGACGCCTTCGCCTCCGGCGGTTCGGTCGGCTACGACCACAAGGCCATGGGCATCACCGCGAAGGGCGCCTGGGAGAGCGTCAAGCGGCACTTCCGCGAGCTGGGCAAGGACACCCAGACCGAGGACTTCACCGTCGTCGGCATCGGCGACATGATGGGTGACGTCTTCGGCAACGGCATGCTGCTGTCCGAGCACATCCGGCTGGTCGCGGCGTTCAACCACATGCACGTCTTCCTCGACCCGAACCCGGACGCGGCCTCGACGTTCGCCGAGCGCCGCCGGCTCTTCGACCTGCCGCGCAGCTCCTGGGACGACTACGACCGCTCGCTGATCAGCGAGGGCGGCGGCATCTACTCCCGCTCGGCCAAGTCGATCCCGGTCAGCCCGCAGGTGCGCGAGGCCCTCGGCCTCGGCGCCGACGTCACGGCCCTGGCGCCGATGGACCTGATCCAGGCCATCCTGCTGGCGCCGGTGGAACTGCTCTGGAACGGCGGCATCGGCACCTACGTCAAGGCGGAGAACGAAACCCACGTCCACGCCGGCGACAAGGCCAACGACGCCATCCGCGTCGACGGCAAGCAGCTGCGCGTCAAGGTCTTCGGCGAGGGCGGCAACCTGGGCCTGACCCAGCTCGGCCGGATCGAGTTCGCCCGGGCCGGCGGCAAGATCAACACCGACGCGCTGGACAACTCGGCCGGCGTCGACTGCTCCGACCACGAGGTCAACATCAAGATCCTGCTCGACCACCTGGTGCAGACCGGGAAGCTCGAGCAGGCCCAGCGCAACGAGCTGCTGGAGGAGATGACCGACGAGGTCGGCGCCCTGGTGCTGGACGACAACTACCGGCAGAACGCGGTGCTCGGCGTCAGCCGGGCGCACGCCGGGCCGATGGTCTCGGTGCACGCGCGGCAGGTGCAGGCGCTGGTCGCCGCGGGCGCGTTCGACCGCAAGCTCGAGGCGCTGCCGAGCAACTCGGAGTTCCGCGAGCTGGAGAAGGCGGACAAGGGCCTCACGTCGCCGGAGCTGGCGACGCTGCTGGCGCACGTCAAGCTGGAGCTGAAGGACGAGCTGCTGGCCAGCGACCTGCCCGACTCGCAGGTCTTCGCGGGCCGGCTGCCGGAGTACTTCCCGAAGCCGCTGCGCGAGCGGTTCGCGCCGGCGATCGGCGAGCACCCGCTGCGCCGCCAGATCATCACCACGCTGATCGCCAACGAGGTCGTCGACGGCGGCGGCATCTCGTTCGTCTACCGGCTGATGGAGGAGATGAACGCGACGGCGACCGACGCGGTGCGCGCGTACGCCGTCGTCACGCGCGTGTTCGACCTCCCGGCGCTGCGCGACGAGATCGACGCGCTGGACAACGTCGTGCACACCGATCTCGCCGACGAGATGGTGCTGGAGACGCGGCGGCTGCTCGACCGGGCCGCGCGCTGGTTCCTCACCAACCGGCCGCAGCCGCTCGCGCCGCTGGCGGAGATCAACCGCTTCGGGCGGGTGCTGGGCGAGCTCGTGCCGAAGATCGGCGACCTGCTGCGCGGCCGGGAAGCGGAGTCCGTGCAGGCGAAGGCCGACGAGCTGATCGCCGGCAACGTCCCGGCCGGGCTCGCCCGCCGGATCGCCCTGCTGCTGCACACCTACGGCCTGCTCGACGTCACCGAGGTGGCGGAGCTGGCCGAGCAGCAGATCGGCGTGGATGCTACGCACAGCCCGGCCGAGACGGCGGAGCTGTACTACGCCCTTTCGGCGCACCTGGACGTCGACAAGATGCTCACCGAGATCAGCGCGCTCGAACGCGGCAACCGCTGGCACGCCCTCGCCCGGCTTTCGCTGCGCGACGACGTCTACGGCTCGCTGCGGGCGATCACGCTGGACGCGTTGCGGCACAGCGACCCCGGGTCGTCCGCGGACGACAAGATCGCGCAGTGGGAGAAGACCAACTCGTCCCGGCTGCAGCGGGCGCGCGTCGCGCTCGACGAGATCACCAAGTCCGGCCGGCTCGACCTGGCGACCCTTTCGGTGGCGGCCCGCCAGATCCGGAGCACGGTGCGGTGACCTACGTTTCGCTGGTCCGCCCGCGCTGGACGGACATGGACGTCTACGGGCACGTCAACCACGCCAAGATGGTGACGCTGCTCGAAGAGGCCCGCATCCCGCTGCTGTTCGAAGGGGCCGTCAAGGCCGGGGTGGAGCAGCTGCCCAAGGGCATCGTCGTGGTCAAGCTCGCGGTGGCCTACCGCAGGCCGATCGTGGTGTCCGGGCAGGACCTGCGCGTCGACATCGACCTGACCGAGCTGAAGGCCGCGAGCTTCACGCTGTCCTACCGCGTGCACGGCGGGCCGGCGGAGTCGGACCCGGTCGCGGTCACCGCGGAGACGGTGCTGGCGCCGTACGACACCGTTGCGTTGCGGCCGCGTAGGCTCACCCCGCCCGAGTCGGAGTTTCTGAAGCAGGGGTTCGCGGATGCCTGAGTTGCTCGTGCCGGACGCGGCGGACCGGGAGACCCTCGGTGCGTTCGTCGCCCGCGCGGTCCGGCTGGACGGCCAGACGGCCGTCCGGCTGCGCCAGCGCGGTGACGGCGTGGTCGAAGCCTGGACGGTGACGCCGTTCGAGTGCCTGGCGACCCGTGCGGTGGCCGGTGACGTCACCCCCGGCGACGTCACGGTGTCCGGCAACGAGCTGCTCGCCGCCCTGACGGTCGCGGGCGGCCCGCGGATGGACCCGGGCCCGGCCCGTGACCTGCTGTGGCACGGCGAGCTGCCGCCGACCGGCCGCTGGCAGCTGGTCGACGAGCTCCCGGCGCACGTCGTGGCGGAGCTGGCCGACCGCGGTGTCACGCTGGCCCGCGACAACGCCGGCCCGCACGGCAACCCGCCGGCGTCGCTGATGGACCAGGCAGTGCTCACCGTCAGCGGCGGCTCGCTGGAGGTCAAGGTCCAGATGCGCTGCCTGTTCGCGTTGTCCGGCATGGGTTTCGTGGACTCGGGCGTCGAAGGTGACGTCGTCCGCGTGACGGCGACGGACTCGTGGCTGCGCCTGGACGCCCGCTACGGCGCGATCCTGCGCCGCCGCCACGCCCTGCTGCCGCTGCTGTTCTGACGGGGTTCTTACGGTTGCCGCCGCCGCGCGCGATCGGTGGCACCCTGGAGCCATGACCCCGGACGACGACGACCCGACGGCGGACTTCCTCGACGAGGTCCGCGCGGACGAGACGCCGTGGCGGCGCGACCGCCGCCCGGGGGAGCAGGCGCCGGAGCGCGCCGAGCGACCTGAGAGGTGGGGCCGCACGCGTGCGGCGGGCCGGGCGGCCGCCCAGGCGGCGCCCTACCTCCAGGCCGCGGCGCTGGTGGCATGGCTGGCAAGCGGCGCTTTCGACGACGGCTCGGGATCGGGCAACCAGTCGGGTTAGTACAGCTGGCGATGCGTCGGTAGCAGGCTTCTCGCAATGATCTAGGTTCACCCGTTTGTCGAGGTAGACACGTCTAGTCGATTGGACACTTGCGTGTCTAGGCGGATAGACTTACTCTGTGGTGAACAAGACGATGAAGGCATCGGCGGTGCTTCAGCTCGCTCGTGCGGCAGCTCGACGCAAGGGGCATCGCGTCGAGCATCTGCCCGGCCGGGGCAAAGGGTCGCACGTGGTCTACGTCGTGCTCGACGCTGACGACGATGTCATCGGTCGATTCACGTTGACCAATCACTCCCGCGACGTGTCCATCGGCGTGCTGCGTGCGATCGAAGACGGTTTGGCTCATGTGTTCGGCGAGAAGTGGATGGAGAAACGATGAACTATCCGGCCTTCACGGTGACCGTGAGCCGCGAAGACACCCTGTGGGTCGCGGTCGTGACCGATGGCCTCGAGCGAGGGTACGTCGGTGCGGACGACTTCGAAAACTTCGCCGACATCGACCCTGGGATGCGGGAGATCATCGCGGATCTCACGGGTATTCAACCGAGTCAGTTCACCGTTTCGTGGCGGTACGAGTTCGGTGAGGAGGACGAGACGGCCCTGGTGCTGGAGTACCAGGAGGCTCATCGAATTGCTGAAGACATGGCCGAATGGCGTGATCGGGTGCGCTCCCGTTTGGTTTCCGATCTCAGCAAGAAGCTGTCTCAGCGGGCGGTTGCCGACCTTCTTGGTCTGTCCCATCAGCGCGTGAATCAGCTCTCGCATGATCCGGTGCCTGAATTCTCGCTTGCTCTTCCCGCCGTGGACGAGCTGGCTGACGCCCTCAGGCGTTCGCTGGGAATGGACCGCGAGGGATTCCTGAAGGCGATCGCTCAGCTCAACTCGTTTGCCGCGTCGTCGAATCAAAACCAAGAAGAGGTTGCGTCTTCAGCTTGTCGACGTTGAGTGTGCGCGCCCGGTCCAGCTAGACCAGCCAGGCAGCCGAGTCGGCGGGTAGCTTCCCCTCCACCAGCGGGCTGCTCGACAACAGCACCTCGCCCGGCGGTAGCGCGATCGGGCTGGCCGACGTGTTCAGCGCGCACACCAGCCCGCCACCCCGGCGCCGGAACGCGAAACAGCCCGCGGGCGCGCCGTACCACTCCAGCTCTTCGCCGCTGAACGCCGAGTGCGTCTTCCGCAGCTCGATTGCCGCCCGGTACAACGAGAGCGTCGAATCGGCGTCTTCTATCTGCTTCTCGACCGTCAGCTCGGCCCACTCGCCCGGCATCGGCAGCCAGGTGCGCGGGTTGCGCGAGAAGCCGAACGGCGGGAGGTCGCCCTCCCACGGCAGCGGCACCCGCGACACGTCGCGGCCGAACTCAGCGCCGCTCGTCTTCGCGCGGGGGTCCGCCATGGCCGAAAGCGGCAGGTCGACGTTCGCCAGGCCCAGCTCTTCGCCGTTGTACAGGTAGACCGCGCCGGGCAGCGCCAGCTCGACCAGCGCCATCGCCCGGGCGCGGCGCACGCCCTGCTCGCCGCCGCCGTAGCGGCTCACCTGCCGCCAGACGTCGTGGTTGCTCAGCGTCCAGGTCGCCGGGGCGCCGACCTTGGCCGGGACCGTAAGGGACCGCTGGATCGCGGTCCGCATGGCGTCGGCGTCGAAGTGGGTCAGCACCAGGCGGAAGTTGAACGCCAGGTGCAGCTCGTCGGGCCGCAGGTAGCGCGAGAGGCGCTCCTCGTCGGTCACCCAGATCTCGCCGACCGCCATGGTCTCCGGGAACTCGTCGAGCACCTTCCGGATCATCTGGTGGATCTCGTGGACGCCGTCGTAGTCCCAGCGCGGGTCGTAGTAGAGGGTCGGGGTGAACCCGCCGGCCCGCGGGTCCATGTCCGGCAGGCCCGGCGGCTTGGCCATGCCGTGCGCGACGTCGATGCGGAAACCGTCCACCCCGCGTTCGAGCCAGAAGCGCAGGGTGCGCTCCAGATCGGCCGCGACCTCCGGGTTGGCCCAGTTCAGGTCCGGCTGCTGCGGCGCGAACAGGTGCAGGTACCACTGGCCGTCGGGCACCCGGGTCCAGGCCGGGCCGCCGAACGCGCTGACCCAGTTGTTCGGCGGGTCCTCGCCGCGAGGGCCGACGCCGTCGCGGAAGACGTAGCGCTCGCGCTCCGGGCTGCCCGGCGCCGCCGCCATCGCGGACTTGAACCACGCGTGCTGGTTGCTGGTGTGGTTGGGCACGACGTCGACGGTGACCTTGATCTTGCGCTTGTGCGCCTCGGTCAGCAGGACGTCGAAGTCGCCGAGGGTGCCGAACATCGGGTCGACGTCCCGCGGGTCGGCGATGTCGTAACCGTGGTCGGCCATGGGGGAGCGGTAGAAGGGCGTCAGCCACAGCGCGTCGACGCCCAGCAGCTCCAGGTAACCGAGCCGGGACCGGATGCCCTCCAGGTCGCCGACGCCGTCGCCGTCCGAATCGGCGAACGAGCGCACGTACACCTGGTAGAAGACGGCTTCCTGCCACCAGCTCCCGGGTCTCATCAGACGAAGCTGTTCATCATGCTGTGCGCGGCCATCTCCAGGTAGGCCCACAGCTGCTGCCGGTAGGGCTCGTCGAGGTTCTCCTCGTCCACCGCGATCCGGATGCAGCGCAGCCACGCGTCCCGCTCGATCGGGCCGATCTTGAACGGCGCGTGCCGCATCCGCAGCCGCGGGTGCCCGCGCTGGTCGGAGTAGGTGTGCGGGCCGCCCCAGTACTGCATGAGGAACAGCCGGAAGCGCTCCTCGGCCGGGCCGAGGTCCTCCTCCGGGTAGAGGGGGCGCAGGATCTCGTCCCGCGCGACTTCCTCGTAGAACCGCCCGACGATCCGGCGGAACGTGGGTTCGCCGCCCACCGCTTCGTACAGGTTCGCCGGTTCGCTCACTGGTGACACGCCTCCCATTTTGCCCTTACGCCCAAGGTTCCCGACGCCCGGTACCGCTCGTTCCGAACCGTCGCAAAACCGTTTCCCAGCGTAACGGCGGCGGCCGGGAAGCCGGGGCCGCCGCCGTCCGCGGCTACTTCTCGACGGCCGGGGACACGGCCGGGAACAGCCGGCCGAGCGGCGGCTCGAAGCCGGCCTCCTCCAGGGCCGCGAGCAGCTGACCGCGCAGGGCGCGCTGCACCAGCCACTGCTTGCCCGGGCGGACCTTCACGGTCAGGCGCAGCTGGATGCCCTCCGGGGTGACGCTCTCCACGCCCAGCATCTCCGGCGGCTCGAGGACGTTCGCCTGCAGCGCTTCGCTCGCCGTCGCCGCGGAGGCGGCCGCCATGAGCACGGTGGACGCGCGTTCGACGTCGGCCGAGTACCCCAGCGGGACGTCGACCACGGCGACCGCGAAGCCCTGGCTGGAGTTGCCGACGCGCAGGACCTCGCCGTTGCGGACGTACCAGACGGTGCCCTTGAGGTCACGCAGCGTGGTGATCCGCAGGCCGACGGCCTCGACGGTGCCGGTCGCCTCGCCGATGTCGACGACGTCGCCGACGCCGTACTGGTCTTCGATCATCATGAAGATGCCGGACAGGAAGTCCCGCACGAGGTTCTGGGCGCCGAACCCGATGGCGACGCCGATGATGCCGGCCGACGCGATGATCGGCCCCAGGTTGAGGCCCAGTTCGCCCAGCACGAGGATGAACGCGAGGCCGTAGATCAGGAACGTGGCCATCGACTTCAGCACCGAGCCGATGGTCGTCGCGCGCTGGCGGCGCCGTTCGATGACGGCGGAGCCGAGCACCTCGGGGGCGCGCTCGCGCAGGGGGCGCAGCAGCGACGGGAGCTTGCCGCCGGTCTTGGGCAGCGTCGTGACGCGGTTGATGAGCCGCTTGAGCAGCAGGCGCACCAGGAACGCGATCACGATGATCATCAGGATCTTCAGCGGCTTGGTCAGCAGCCAGTTGGCCGACCCCGCCAGCCACTCGTTGTGCGTGACGTCGAACACCGTGTGACAGAAGGTGCTCGGGTCGTCGATGCACGGTGGTCGGGTGGCGGTGAGCAAGGGGGACACGGGAGTTCGATCATCCTTCCGATCAGGTCGGTTTCCCCAACTTCGAGTGGATGTTGGGTCGCGCGGATGTGACACGTCTTGTAACACACGTGCGCTGGGGGCCTGTTCTGTGGTCGACTATGCCTACGCCCCTGGAGGTGGTCGAGTGCCAGACCGACAACCCAGCCCCCGCGGCGTCTCCGGCCAAGCCATGGCCGATGAGACGCCAGAGGTGGTCCTGCGCGCCTATCCGGGGGGTACCGCATCCGGCGGTGCCGTCCCGGCCGGGCCGGGGAACCGCCCAGGGGGAGTTACCCGCCCGCCCGGACAGCGTAGTAGAGGCCGGGATCCGGCGGCTCCGGCCTGGGGCCGGCGCCGGGTGCTCCTGCTCAACGCCACCTTCGAGCCGCTGACCGCGCTGCCCCTGCGCCGCGCCGTCGTGCTGGTCATGTGTGGCAAGGCCGAAGTGGTGCACGGCGACCCCGGCGGCATCGAGCTGCACGCCGCGACGGTGTCGCTGCCGCTGCCCTCGGTGATCCGGCTCAGCACGTACGTGCGGGTGCCCTACCGGGCCCAGGTGCCGCTCACCCGGGCCGGGCTGATGCACCGCGACCGGTACCGCTGCGCCTACTGCGGAGGGCGGGCCGAGACGATCGACCACGTCATCCCGCGCAGCCGTGGCGGACCCCACAGCTGGACCAACTGCGTCGCCTGTTGCGCCAAGTGCAACCACCGCAAAGCGGACCGGCTGCTCTCGGAGATCAACTGGCGGCTGCGCGTCGTCCCGCGGGCCCCGCACGGCCCGCACTGGCGGCTGCTCGCCCACTCCAAGGAGGCCGACCCGCTCTGGCGGCCCTACCTCGGGTCCGCGGCCTGACGTTCCCACCCCGGACATAACGGCGCCCCGGCTGCCTTGCGGCGGCCGGGGCGAGCCGGGTGCTTGCGCGTGTCCTCAGGTGGTGCGAGCGGCCCTAATGAACAGGTGGGGCTCAGGCGGCGAGCGCGTACTCGCTCTGGCAGGTGACGCGGGTCCCCATGGTGACGCGCGTTCCGCGGGTGACCCGGGTGCCGCGCGTCACGCGGGTGCCGGCCGTCACGCGGGTGCCCATCGTCACGCGGGTGCCCCGGGTGACCCGGGTGCCGCGCGTGACCCTCGTGCCCGCCGTCACCCGGGTGCCCATGGTGACGCGGGTCCCCGCCGTGACGCGAGTACCGCGAGTGACGCGTGTACCCCGGGTAACCCTTGTGCCCGCCGTCACGCGCGTGCCGGGCACGAATTCGATCTCGCTGGGTGACGACGTGGCCTCGGTGATCGCCTGTGCGGGGGTGTGGACGCTGTTCATGGCAAGGCCTCCTGGGACCGGTGCGTGACCTGCTGGGGCTGGGGAGCGGGGCGCAAGGCCCGTACAGGTGAAAAAGCTACGAGGATTTCAAGGCAACGACAAGACGACAGCGGCGGGTGCGGCCGCCTGTACGTTGAGTTGCAACCTTTCGGCCCGACGGTCTTCGCCCCAACGTTCCAGTGCCCGCGCGCCAAGCGGCGGACGGCGGCTGGCTTACGACGAACGGTCGAGTGCGCCGGGCGCGGTGCTCGCGGAGGTCATCCGATACGCTCAGCGCCGTGAACATCGTCGAGACGATCCTGGTCTTCGCCGTGATCCCGCTGGCCATCTACGGCTTCGCCGGCCTCCTGACGCTGCGGCGCAGGTCCGGTGGCGCCCCGCGGTACCGGACCGGCCAGGCCTGGGAGTATCCGGCCATGTGGTGGAGCGCCAACCCCGACGGGGTCGGCGAGGGGCACCGGCACGCCGGTGCCGGAGGCAGCACGGTGTCCACGGGCACCTCGACCGCGGCGGGAGGCGCTCGTGGCAACTGGTGAGCTGACGAAGCGCGTCGACGAGTCCGAGCTGGGCTACGGCGAAGCGCTGACGTCCAGCGGCCGCGTGTCGGCCGCGAAGATGTACGAGCCCGCCGAGCCGGCCGGGCCGTTCACCACCCGCCAGCTGGCCCGCCTGGACGAGGCGCTGACGTTCGCGAGCCGGGAGACCGGCCTGGACTTCAGCCTGTACCTGGGCGAGCTGGGCGGCCAGGACAGCCGCGCGACGGCGGAGAAGCTGCACGCGACGACGTCGGACCCGGCCAACGCGGTCCTGATCGCGGTCTCGCCCGGCGAGCGGCTGATCGAGATCGTCACGGGCAGGACGGCCTACAGCCGCCTGCCCGACCGCGGCTGCAAGCTGGCGATCGCGAGCATGGTGGCGTCGTTCAAGGAGGGTGACCTGGTCCGCGGCCTGGTCAACGGCCTCGCGAACGCGCTCCGCATGCTGTCCGACCAAGCGGGCCCCGCGCCCCGCTGACCCAGACGCACGAAGGGCCCCGCACCACCTCGGTGCGGGGCCCTTTCGCTGCGCTCGTATCAGGCCTGGGCGTCGAAGTCGCGGGCCGCCAGGGCCCGGACGATGCCCGCCCGGCCTTCCGAGACCAGCCGGCGCAGGGCCTGCGCGTGGTCACCGGTCAGCCACTCGTCGGACGCCGTCACCGTCGCGGGCTCCACGGCCCACGACGGGTACAGCCCGATCGCCGTCGGCTGCGCGCGCTCGCTCGAACGCCGCTGCCACACCTCGTCGATCACCTCGAAGTACTTCGCGACGTACTCACCGAGCAGCGCCTTCTGGCCCGGGTGCGAGAAGCCCGAGATGAGCGAGTCGCTGACCGCGTTGGGCAGCTCGTCGTCGTAGACCGCGCGCTGCCACGCGTCGGCCTTGGCCTCCGCCGTCGGGCGCAGGGCACGGGCGCGTTCCGCCTGGCGGCGGCCGGTGGCCGTGTTGTCGCGCGCCAGCTCGGCTTCGATCTCCGCCGAGTCCGCCTTGCCGTGCGAGACCAGCGCGTGCAGCAGCCGCCAGCGCAGGTCGGTGTCGACGGACAGGCCTTCCAGCGGAGCCGAGCCGTCGAGCCAGCCGGCGACCACCGCGAGCGTGTCCTCGTCCAGCACCGAACCGGCCAGCGAGTTCACGAACGCCAGCTGGTGGTCCGAGCCCGCCTCGGCGCCGCGGACCAGCTCCAGCAGCCGCCCGGTGAACGCCGGCCAGCCGGTCGAGGCCGCCCAGCCCTGCTCGGCGTAGGAGTTCAGCGCGGTCTGCGCCTGCAGCAGCAGCCGCTGGACGACGCCGACCTCGCTCTCGGTGTGGATGCCGCGCTGCACCAGGGTGACGAAGTCGCGGGCCTTCAGCTCGGCCTCGCGGGTCATCTCCCACGCCGCCGACCAGCACAGGGTGCGCGGCAGCGACTCGGTGATGTCGGCGACGCGGTCGATCAGCGTGGTCAGCGACGCCGGGTCGAGCCGCATCGTGCAGTAGGTCAGGTCGTCGTCGTTGACCAGCACGAGCTTGCCCGCGGCCTGCCCGACGAGGTCCGGGACCTCGGTGCGCTCGCCGTCGACGTCCAGCTCGACGCGGTGGGTCCGGACGATCTTTCCGGTGCCGTCCTCGCCGTAGATGCCCACGGCGACGCGGTGCGTGCGCAGCTCACCGGCGCCCGGCTTGGCACCGGACTGCACGACGGCGAACGACGTGAACTTGCCGTCCGCGCCGACTTCGTAGCGCGGGCTCAGCGAGTTCAGGCCGGTCGTCTCCAGCCACTGCGCGCTCCACCACGACAGGTCGCGCCCGGACGCCTCTTCCAGCGCGCCCAGCAGGTCGGCCAGCGTCGCGTTGCCCCAGGCGTGCTTGCCGAAGTAGACCTTCAGCCCCTCCAGGAAGTGCTCCAGGCCGACGTAGGCGACGAGCTGCTTGAGCACGCTCGCGCCCTTGGCGTAGGTGATGCCGTCGAAGTTCACCTCGACCGCGTGCAGGTCGACGATGTCCGCGGCGATCGGGTGCGTCGAGGGCAGCTGGTCCTGGCGGTAGGCCCACGACTTCTCGATGTTCGCGAAGCTGGTCCACGCGTTCTTGTACTCGGTGGCCTCGGCCTGGGCGAGCACGCTGGCGAAGGTCGCGAACGACTCGTTCAGCCACAGGTCGTCCCACCAGCGCATGGTGACCAGGTCGCCGAACCACATGTGCGCCATCTCGTGCAGCAGCGTCTCGGCGCGCCGCTCGTAGGCGTAGCGGGTGACGCGGCTGCGGAAGACGTAGTCCTCGAGGAACGTGACCGCGCCGGCGTTCTCCATCGCGCCCGCGTTGAACTCCGGCACGAACAGCTGGTCGTACTTGGAGAACGGGTACGGGGTGCCGAACTTCTCGTGGTAGAAGCCGAAACCCTGCTTGGTCTCGGTGAACAGCCGGTCGGCGTCCATGTGCTCGGACAGCGACGCGCGGCAGTAGATGCCCAGCGGGATCGTCTTGTGCGCGTCGGTGTACTCGTCGTGCCATTCGGCGTACGGCCCGGCGATCAGCGCGACCAGGTAGGTCGAGAGCCGCTCGGACTCCTTGAAGACCGTCCGGACGGCGCCCTCGGGCGTCTCCTCGGCGGACTCGGCGAGGGTGTTCGAGACGACCTTCCAGTCCTTCGGCGCGATCACCGTGAGCCGGTAGACCGACTTCAGGTCGGGCTGGTCGAAGCAGGCGAACATGCGCTTGGCGTCGGCCGTCTCGAACTGGGTGTACAGGTAGACACCGTCGTCGACCGGGTCGACGAACCGGTGCAGGCCCTCACCGGTGTTCATGTAGCGGCAGTCGGCGGTGACCGTGAGCTCGTTCGTCTCGGCCAGGTCCGGCAGCGCGATGCCCTTGTCCTCGACGTAGGCGCTCACGTCGACGTCCGTGCCGTTCAGCGTGGCGGCGTGCACGCGGTCGGCGACGAGGTCGATCCAGGTCCGTTCGCCTGCCTTGGCGCTGGCGAACCGGACGGTCGTCTTCGACGCGAAGGTCTTCTCCCCGGGACCGCCGTGGCCGTCGGTCAGATCGAGCTCGATGTCGTAGCCGGTGACTTCGAGCAGATCCGCGCGCAGCTTGGCGAGGTCGCGGGTCAGGTTGGGGGCGGGCACAGGCACCTCTGGTCGTGGGATCGGTTTTCAGGCTCCCCGCATCCAATCATGGGTACGGGGTGGCGGGCGATAAGGGAACAAGCGTGCGCTCCCCGGTGTTGGCCCGCAGTGTGGGCCCTGCCCACACGCCGACGTCGACTTATGCGCACAGGAGTACTCGATGACCGCTGCCGAGCAGCCTACGAAGGTCGATTTCTACTTCGACCCGATCTGCCCGTTCGCCTGGATCACCTCGCGCTGGATCCTCGAGGTCGAGAAGCACCGCAACCTCGACCTGAACTTCCGGATCATGAGCCTTTCGGTGCTCAACGAGGGCCGCGACGAGCTGCCGGAGAAGTACAAGGAGCTGCTGGCGCAGGGCTGGGGCCCGGTACGCGTGGCGGTGGCGTTGTCGCAGCTCAAGGGCGAAGAGGTGCTGCGGGACTACTACACCGAGTTCGGCACCCGCTACCACAACCAGGGCAACAAGGACCGCGACGCGGTCGTCAAGGAGGCCCTGGCCGCGATCGGCGCGCCGGCCGAGCTGTACGACGCCGCGAGCTCCACCGAGTACGACGAGGCCCTGAAGAAGAGCCACCACGAGGGCATGGACCCGGTCGGCATGGACGTCGGCACCCCGACGATCCACATCGACGGCGTGGCGTTCTTCGGCCCGGTCCTCAGCTCGATCCCCCGCGGCGAAGACGCACTGAAGGTGTTCGACGGCGCGGTCGCGCTGTCGAGCTACCCGGACTTCTTCGAGCTCAAGCGCACCCGAACGGGCGAGCTGAACTTCGACTGAGTCGTTCCAAAAAGCGTCACTTTCCCTGGGAAAGATGCGTCTGAGGCCCCCTCGGACGCATCTTTCCTGGAGAAAGTGACGTCCTCGGGTCAGAGGGTTTTGAGGGCGGCCGAGGTGACGTCGGCGGGGTAGCGGGACGCCGCGACCGCCGCCGCCTCGGTCGACTCGCCGCGCCCGACCGCCGCCTTCAGCGCGATCAGCTCGTGCAGGCCGTGGCGGTGGTAGCGGACGAAGTCGGCGTCGACCGGGTCGCCGTGGCCGGGGACGACCACGCGCGGTTCCAGGGCCAGCAGCGTGTCGAGGGTGTCCGGCCAGGCCGTCAGGTCCGAGTCGGTGCTGAACGAGAACGCGCTGAAGCCGTGTTCGGCGTTCTCGACGATGTCGCCCGCGAAGACGACGTCGGCGTCCGGGACGTGCACGATGACGTCGTGGTCGGTGTGGGCGCGGCCGGGGTGCAGCAGCACCGCCGTCCGGCCGCCGAGGTCCAGCTCGGTCCGGTCGCTGAACAGGTGGTCGGGGACCACGAACGTGGTGCGCGCGATGGCGTTGGCGATCGCCGCCTTGCCTTCCTCGCGGTAGTAGGCCATCCACTTCTCCCGCGCGCCCTCGGCGTACTCGGTCAGCTCGGCGCGGCAGCCCTCGTGCGCCCAGACCGCGCACGGCAGGAACCGCTCGGTGCCCCAGGTGTGGTCGAAGTGCGCGTGCGTGAACGCGACCGCCCACGGCAGGGACGTCAGCTCGCGCACCGCCGCCGCCAGCTCGGCGCCCTGGTCCAGGTCGCCGCGCGTGTCGATGACCAGGCAGCGGTCGGCCCCGACGACCAGCCCGACGGTCAGGTCCAGCTCCTCGTACCGCCGCGCGTGCACGCCGTCGGCGACCTCGACCCAGTGACCGGTCATCGCAGGACTCCTTCGTGCAGGACGGGAGCGGCTTCACTCACGTCGATCTGTGCGGCCAGCGCGACGTCGCCGCCGTGCCCCGCCTCGGTCAGCTCGCGCCCGGACACGCAGTCCGCGATCGCCGCGACGTCCGCCGTGCGCGCCGCCAGCGCGGCTTCGGGCGACAGTGTGCACCCGAGCCGGGCCAGCGCGGCGGCGATCGCGCCCGCGCCGACCTGGTCTTCGGCACACGGCCGCAGCGGCCCGAACGTGTCGCCCTCGCCGGACATGTTCACACCCCAGCGTTCCCCGGCCGCGATGACCCCGATCGGGCCGCCCAGCTCGTGCGCCCTGGCGGCCACGGCGGACGCGTTGCGCAGGCAGCCGGCCAGCACGCGGGCGCCGGTCGCCGCGGCGGTGGCGCACAGGGTGGCGCCGTTCGGGGAGGGGAGCGCGAGGAACGTGCCGGGAGGGATGTCCGTCACAGACGACGGCCGCAGGGTGAACGTGCCCTCCCCGGCGATGACGGCACCGGCGGCCCGCGCCTGCGCGACTCCGCGTTCGTCGCGCCACCGCACCGGCAGCACCCGCCCGCCGCGGCCGACGACGAGATCCGTGGTGGTGCTGAAGGAAAGCACGTCGACGACGATCAGCACCGCGCATTCCCGGCCGAGCGCGGTCACGCCTTCACCGCCCCAGTCGAGCCGGACGTCGTGCCCCGATTGCTCCCAGATCCCCACCCCCGGAGCATGCCGGAAACCGGCCGTGATGGCAGACTCCCAGCCGTGCGTGTCTACTTGGGATCCGACCATGCCGGCTTCGAGCTGAAGAACCACCTGGTGGCCCACCTGGAGAAGCAGGGCCACGAGGTCACCGACATCGGCCCGCAGGTCTACGACGCGGCCGACGACTACCCGGCCTACTGCGTCGAAACGGCGCTGCGCGTCGTGGCCGACGAGGGCAGCCGCGGCATCGTCGTCGGCGGCTCCGGCAACGGCGAGCAGATCGCCGCCAACAAGGTGCCCGGCGCCCGCGCCGGCCTGGCCTGGAGCGTCGAGACGGCCCAGCTGTGCCGGGAGCACAACCACGCGCAGCTGATCGGCGTCGGCGCCCGGATGCACACCGCCGAGCAGGCGACCGAGATCGTCGAAGCGTTCCTCGCGACGGAGGTTTCGCCGGAGGAGCGGCACGCCCGCCGCGTGCAGCAGCTGCTCGACTACGAGCGCACCGGGACCCCGCCGGCCCTGCCGGAGGCCTGATGCCCGAGGGGCACACGCTCCACCGGCTGGCGCGGCTGCACAAGCGCCGCTACGCCGGTGCCCCGGTCGAGGTGAGCAGCCCGCAGGGCCGCTTCGCCGCCGAGGCGTCCCGTTTGGACGGTCAGGTGCTCGTCGGCGCCGAGGCGCACGGCAAGCACCTGTTCCACGACTACGGCCCGCACGGGATCGTGCACATCCACCTCGGCCTGATCGGCATCTTCGGCGAGGGCAAGCTGCCCGCGCCACCGCCGGTCGGCCAGGTCCGGATGCGGCTGGTCGGCCGGACGCAGTGGACGGACCTGCGCGGCCCCAACACGTGCGAGCTGCTGGACCCGGCCCAGGCCGACGCGATCAAGGCGCGCCTCGGCCCCGACCCGCTGCGCCGGGACGCGAAGCCGGACAAGACGTGGGCCCGGATCTCGAAGTCCAAGGTCTCGATCGCCGCGCTGCTGATGGACCAGGCCGTGCTGGCCGGTGTCGGCAACGTCTACCGCGCCGAAGTCCTGTTCCGCCACGGTGTCGCGCCCCTGACGCCGGGGCGCGCGCTGGACCGCGCGCTGTGGGACGACATGTGGGCCGACCTGGTGACGTTGATGCGCGACGGCGTCCGCGTCGGCCGCATCGACACGGTCCGCCCGGAGCACCTGCCGGAGGCCATGGGCCGCGCGGCACGCGTCGACCGCCACGGCGGCGAGGTGTACGTCTACCGCCGCGCCGGCGAGCCGTGCCTGGTGTGCGGGACGCCGGTGGAGACGTCGTCGCTGGTGGGCCGGAACCTTTACTGGTGCCCCACCTGCCAGCCGGCCTGATTCAGAGCCGCTTGCCGAAGGCCTTCGCGAACGTGTGGACGTCGCCGGGCCAGCGGGCCGAGACGTAGTTGCCGTCCTCGACGACGAACGCCGGACGCTCGTCGTCGAGCCGGTCGCGGGCCCGGCCGCTCGCCTGGACGCGGTCGGTCGTGTCCAGGAAGTCCTCCGGGCGCGCCAGCGCGCGGGTGACCTCCTGCTGCACCGACATGTACCCCTCGGGCTGCCCCGGCTCCTCGAGGTAGGTGCGGTAGTAGTCCGGGTCCCAGAAGCGGGTCCGGCGCGCGAGCCGCCACGCCGTGCGCTCCAGCTGCCAGGTCAGTGCCGTCGTCGTGCGGCCGTGCAGCACCGAGCGTCCGGTGTCCGGGTCGATGCTGCGCGCGGCGAGCAGCACGCCGTGGCAGATCGCGCCGACCGGCAGGTCGCGGCGGAACGCGTCGACGACCAGGTCCTGCAGCAGCGGGCTTTCGAGGTACTCGCGCATGCCGCGGGCGCGGTGCCCGCCGGGCAGCAGCACGCCGTCGACGTCGTCGAGCTTGATGGCGTCCCAGCGGATCGGGCTGCGCCACGAGGGATCCGCGAGCAGGGCGCGATGGGCGTCACGCGCGGCTTCGTCGGCTCGCAGCACCCGGCCGAGCACGGTGAGCTTCTTCAGGCCCGGCACGCGGCTCCACGGATCAAGGCCTTCGCCGGTGACCATCAGCTCGTCACAGGTGGCCTGCTCGCCGCCGGGGGTCGCGAAGACGACCGTGTGGTCCCGGCTCAGCACCGCCCGGCTGACCGCCACTTCGGACGGGTCCGAGTCCCGGGCCGGGACGGGGATCAGGACTGTCGCCACGGCATCCTCCCGAACGTCGTCCAGGAGGATGCCAGCCGGTGCTCAGAAGTCGAAACCGCCCCCGTCGAAGCCACCGCCGTCAAAGCCGCCGCCGTCGAAACCGCCGCCGCCCCAGTCGCCGCCGCCGTCGCCTCCGCCGAAGTCGCCGCCGCCGTCGCCACCGCCGTCGCCGCCCATGTCGCCGGACTCGAGCGCGTCCTGCTGGCCGGCGTCGTACCCCGATTCCCAGGCCCCGGCGCTGGCGATGCCGCCCATGCCGGAGAACATCGCGCTGAACAGGAACATCGACCCGAGGCCCCAGGCGCCGGCGATCAGCGCGGGCTTCCACCACGGCTCGCTGTACCAGCCCTGCGGCACCGGCCGCCCGGCGACGCGGCCGCCGGGGTAGTAGTACGGCGTGTCCTGGCCGGCGTCGGGGGACGCGGCGTAGTGCTGGCCTTCGACGTCCACGTCACGGCGCTCGGTCACCTTGCCGGCGCGCTCGCGCTCGGCCTCCTCGGGCAGCTGCGGACCCGGGTCCATGCCCATCGCGACCCGCGCGGCGCGGACGTAGTACAGGCCTTCGACGGCGGTGTCCTTGACCAGCCGGGCCTGCCCGATCGTGCGGGCCTGTTCCATCTGCGAGCCGGCCGCGTTGTAGCGCTCGGCGGCGTCGGCCATCGCCTGCTGCGATGCGGTGTCGTTGCCGTTGATGTTGAGGACCTGGCCGCCGAGCCGCTCGACGAGCCGGCGCGCGTCGGCCTTGGCGTCGTCGAGCTCCCGCTGCCGGGCCGCGGCGCGCTGCCGCGAGAAATAGAGGCCGCCACCGACGATCACGACGACGAGCACGATCAGGAAGATCGCGGTGCCCATGGACCACTCCCAGAAGCTCGGTGCCCGGTGACCGGAAGTCACCTTTGATTCGGACAACGCGGACGTTACGCGGAGGGTTCCCCGGGAGTGATCCGGCCCACGGCCAGGCCTGGCCGAAGAAACTAGAACACGTTATAGTTCCGTACCATGAAGTTCACCCTGTCGATCGCGATGAACCCGCTTGATCAGCTGGGCGAGCTCGCCCGGGCCGCGGAAGAGGCCGGCTTCGCCTCCATCGCCCTGCCGGACTCGCTCTTCTACGCGGAGACGGTCTCCACAGACTATCCGTACACCCCCGACGGCAGCCGGTTCTGGACCGCCGACACGCCCTGGGTCGACCCGCTGGTCGCGACCGCCGCCATGGGCGCGGTCACCAGCCGCATCGAGTTCTACACGTCGGTGCTGAAGCTCGGGTCGCGCAACCCGGTGCTGCTCGCGCGCCAGGTCGGCTCGGCGTCGGTGCTCACCGGCGGCCGGTTCGGGCTCGGCCTCGGCGTCGGCTGGCTGCCGCAGGAGTTCGAGTACTGCGGGGTGCCGTTCGAGCGGCGCGGCAAGCGCGTCGACGAGGCCATCGACGTGCTCCGGCTGATCCTCGACGGCGGCATGGTCGAGTACCACGGCGAGTTCTACGACTTCGACAAGCTGCAGATGAGCCCGGCGCCGCCGAAGCGCGTGCCGTTCTACATCGGCGGCCACACCGACGTCGCGCTGCGGCGCGCGGCCCGCGTCGCCGACGGCTGGTCGTCGGCGATGATGAAGCTCGAGGAGCTGCGCGAGACGATCGCTCGCCTGAAGGAGCTGCTGGCCGAGCGCGGCCGCGCCGACGACCCGTTCGAGTACCAGGCCGTCTGCATCGACAAGTTCGGCCTCGACGGTTACCGCGAGCAGGCCGAGGCCGGCGTCACCGACGTCATCACCATGCCGTGGGTGTTCGACGGCGTCGGGTTCGACGCCCCGGTCGAGCCGAAGCTGGAGTCGATCCACAAGTTCGGGGCCGAGATCATCGACAAGTTCGGGGAGTGACGGCGATGGGCGTGCAGGTCAGCTGGGACACGTCGGCGGAGCAGCCGCCCGCGCGGCGCGCGGCGCTCGCGTCGATGACCGCGGTGACGGCGGGGGACAAGGAGGCGTGGCTGGACCTGTTCGCGCCGGACGGGGTCGTCGAGGACCCGGTCGGCCGGTCGTTCTTCGACGAAGAGGGCAAGGGTCACCACGGCCGCGACGGGATCAGCGCGTTCTGGGACAAGACGATCGGCACCGTCGAGCGCTTCGAGTTCGACATCCGCGACTCGCACGCGGCGGGCGACGAGGTGGCGAACGTCGGCACGATCACGACGTACCTCCCGGGCGGCTACCGCGTCGACACGGACGGGGTGTTCGTCTACCGGGTGGGCGAGGACGGCCTGATCACGTCGATGCGCGCGTTCTGGGAGACCGACCGCGCGATGGCGACGGCGCGGCAGGTCACGGAGTAGCTCCTCCGGCCCGGTGCGGGTCCCGTCGCCCCTCAGCGGCGGGACCGGCTGTCGTAGGCCTCCCGGGCCGCTTCGACCCGGTCGAGGTTGCCGGACCACTCGGAAAGGCTGGCGAACAGCGGGCCGAGGCTGCGGCCCAGCTCGCTGATCTCGTACTCCACCCGCGGCGGCACCTCCGCGTGGTAGGTGCGGGTGATCAGGCCGTCGCGCTCCAGCTGCCGCAGTCGCTGGGTGAGCACTTTCGGCGTGATCGTGCCGATGCGGCGTTCCAGCTCGACGAACCGCTGCCGCCCGTACTCCTTGAGCGACCACAGGATCGGCGTCGTCCAGCGGCTGAAGACGATGTCGACCACCGGCGCGATCGGGCAGGCCAGCTCGGGTGTGGTTCCGGTCACTTTCGGGGCCTCCAGCCATTACTTTCCTCTAGGTACCTACTATACGTCGGAATGTAGCGTCCTCCGCATGATCACAGTCATGGGAGCGACGGGAAACGTCGGAAGGCCACTGGTCCGAGTATTGGCCGCGGCAGGCGAACAGGTGGCGGCGGTATCCCGCCAGAAGACCCCGGACGTACCGGACGGCGTGCGCGTGGTGCCCTCCGTCGAGTCCGCTTTGGACGGTGTCGAGGCGCTGTTCCTGATGGTGCCAGGCGGTTTCGCGCCACTGGACGACCTGCTGGCCGCGGCCCGATCGGCCGGCGTCGGCCGGGTGGTCCTGCTGTCGTCGCAGGGAGTGGCGACCGGCCGCCATCCCACGGTGCTGGAGGACTCCGTACGAGCGTCGGGTCTGAAGTGGACGATGCTGCGCCCGGGTGGCTTCGCGTCGAACGCCTTCCAGTGGGCGGAAAGCGTACGCACGGCTCGAAAGCTGGCGGCTCCCTTCGGCGATGTGGCCCTGCCGCTGATCGACCCGCAGGACATCGCCGAGGTGGCGGCATCGGCGTTGCTGTCGGACCGCTCCGGCGACATCTACGAGCTGACCGGCCCGGCCGCAATAACACCCCGCCAACAGGCGGCGGCAATCGGCGAAGCACTAGGCGAGCAGGTGGACTTCATCCCGCAGACGCGCGAGGAGGCCCTTCAGACGATGCTGGCCTTCATGCCCCCGGAGGTGGCCGACGCAACCCTGAACATCCTGGGCGCACCAACCCCGCGTGAGCAGCAGGTGAGCCCGGACGTCGCACGGGTACTGGGCCGCCCACCGCGCCCCTTCGCTGAGTGGGCCGCGCGCAACGCGGCGGCGTTCAAATGACGACACTGTCCTATCGGGACATCGGAACAGGAGCACCCTTGGTGTTCCTGCACGGCAACCCGACATCGTCGTACCTGTGGCGCAACGTGACGCCGTCCCTGCCGGGCCGCCGCCTCGCACCGGACCTGATCGGCATGGGCTCCTCGCCGCGGCCGGACATCGAGTACACCTTCGACGACCACGCCCGCTACCTCGACGCGTGGTTCGACGAACTCGGCTTGGACGACGTGGTGCTGGTCGGTCACGACTGGGGTGGCGCGCTGGCGGCGGACTGGGCGTCACGCCACCCGGCGCGGGTCCGCGGCCTGGCGTTCACCGAAGCGGTGCTGAAACCCATGTCCTGGACGGAGTTTCCACCCGAGGGCGCCGCGGTGTTCCGCGAGATCAAGAAGTCGGGAGACCTGTCGGGCTTCTTCGCCGGGCTCCCGCCGGAATACCGGACGGCACACCGCGTACCGGTGCTGCAGTGGGCGCGTTCGCTGCCCCTGGGCGGCGAACCGGCGCCGGTGGTGGCGCGAATCGAGGCGTTCGGCCGCTGGCTGGCGGCGACGTCGGAGATCCCGAAGCTGCTGATGACGTTCGAACCGGGGCCCGGGACGATGCTGACGCCGCCGATGGTCGAGTGGTGCCGGGAGACCTTCGCGGCGCTGGAGGTGGTGCACCACGACGTCGTCGCCGGGCACCACACGCCGGAGGAGCAGCCCGGGCCGATCGCGGAAACCCTGGCCGGGTGGCTGGTTCCCCCTTCCGGCGGTGTCCGGCCGGCCGCGCGCGTGGTGCCGGTGCCGGGGAACCGGACCGTGTCCCGGTGAGCGGTCATGCGGCGGAAAAGCGGTCCGAAAATGTCGGACCCCTTCGCTAGCTTGAGGGTGTGCGGGGGAGGGGATGCGGGCCGCCGAATCCGGGGGCCGGCCCGCCTCCGCACGCGCCGCCGCGGCGGCGCCGGAGAGACGAGGGGTCATCCGAATGAAGCTTCGCAGAACCATCGCCGCCCTGGTGGGGGCGGTGCTGCCGGTCGCGGGGTTCGCGGCACCGGCGGCGCAGGCCGCGCAGACCGGGGTCTCGGTCACCTACCAGGTCGACGCCCGGCACGACGGCACGCTGATCGACAGCGGGGTGGCCGCGCCGCCGCTGGACCGGAAGTGGTCGCGTGACTTCGGCGGGGCGGTCTCGTACCCGATCGTCGCCGGCGGGCGGGTGTTCGCCACCTCGTCCTCGCCGAACGGGTACGGCACGATCCTGCACGCCGTCAACGCGGCGACGGGCAAGGACGCCTGGGCGCCCGTCGCGCTCGGCGGCACGTACTGGTGGTCCGCGCTGGCCTACGGGGGCGGCCGGCTCTACGCGCAGAACTACGACGGTCAGCTGACGGCGTTCAACCCGGCCACCGGGGCGCAGCTCTGGACCGCCAAGATGCCGGGCCAGTACTCGTTCACCTCGCCGCCGACGTTCGCCGCGGGTGTGGTGTACACGGGCGGCGCCGGTTCGGGCGGCACGTTGTACGCGGTGGACGCCGCCACCGGCGCGGTGCTGTGGACCCAGTCGGTGATGAACGGCGACAACAGCTCGCCGGCCGTCACGGCCACCGGCGTCTACGTCTCGTACGCGTGCGAGCAGGCGTACGCGTTCGACCCGAAGACGGGCACCCCGACGTGGCACCACGAAACGAGCTGCGAAGGCGGCGGCGGCCGCACCCCGGTGGTGGCGGACGGCGGCCTCTGGATCCGCGACGACGCGGGCATGACCCCGTCGGTCCTCAACCTCACGAACGGCACGACCCGGGGCACGTACCCGGCGGCGGGCTGGTCCCCGGCCCCGGCGTTCGACGGTCACGAGGGCTACTTCGTCGACGAAGGCGTCCTCCAGGAGCGCCACAGCCGCACGCTGGAGTCCCGCTGGACGTTCGCGGGCGACAACCAGCTGTCCACGGCCCCGATAGTGGTGAACGGCTACGTCTACGTGGGTTCCCGCACCGGCGAGCTGTGGGCCCTGAACGGCGCAACGGGCCAGCCGGTCTGGTCCACGAACGTCGGCGCCCCGATCACGGACCCGGACGAGCACAACGCAAGCCAGCCCCTGACAGGCCTAGCCGCAGGCAACGGCCTGGTAGTAGTCCCGGCAACAAACACCCTGCAGGCCTACGGCCACTAAGCCAGAAAGGGTTGGCCGCCCCTCCCCGGGGCGGCCAACCCCGGCGGGATTCCCCTGAGTCACCAAGGGAATCAGCCGCAAACGTCGCGATGGCCCGGCAGCAACCCTGACCCGGTCCGAAGGGCAACCACGCTGTCAGGCCGCACCAGAGGCACCGTGGGGGGTCCGGGGGGCTCGGCCCCCGGGAGACACTACGAGGATTCCGCCCGAGGTCCGCGCCCTCCGCGGACATGACAAACCGCGGAATCGAGTCGGGATGACAGGATTTGAACCTGCGACCCTTCGCTCCCAAAGCGAATGCGCTACCAAGCTGCGCCACATCCCGGTCTCACCCCCAGGGGGGTGTGCGATCAGCCTAGCGGGTCACGCTAAGCTGACCTCGCACCCGGGTACCTCGGGGGCACGCGGGTGTAGCTCAATGGTAGAGCCCTAGTCTTCCAAACTAGCTACGCGGGTTCGATTCCCGTCACCCGCTCCACCATCGAAAGGGCCGGGGACCTCGTAGTCGTCCCGGGCCGAGGCTGCGTCGGCCTCCAGCTTGGCGGCTATCACGTCCAGCAGTTTGTCCGTGTCCACCGGCTTGGTGATGTACTCGTCCGCGCCGCTGGCCAGGGTCCTGGCCCGGTCTTCCGCGGTGGCCTTCGCCGTGACGGCGATCACCGGGAGGTCCGCGTTGGCCGCCTCCGCGCGGATGGCCGCGATCGTGGCGTTTCCGTCCAGCTCCGGCATCATCACGTCCATCAGGACCAGCGCGGTGTCCTCGTTGCGCTCCAGGGCGCGGATGCCGTCGACGCCCGTCTCCGCGTAGACGACCTCCAGGCCGGCCTGTTCCAGGACCGCGGCCAGGGCGAACACGTTCCGCAGGTCGTCGTCGACGATCAGGACCTTCTCGCCCTGGAAGCGCTTCGGGGCGATGTCCGGGGCGGCCACCAGGACCGTGCTGGGGACCGGCGGGAGCCTGGGCGACGAAAGGGCCGTCACGGCCGGGTCGACCAGGTTGGACGCTGCCACCGGGAGGTACAGGGTGAACGTCGAGCCCTTGCCCGGCTCGCTCACCACGCGCAGCTCGCCGCCCAGGAGCTCCGTGAGCTGCTGGCTGATGTTGAGGCCCAGGCCGGTGCCGCCGTACTTGCGGCTCGTGGTGCCGTCGGCCTGGCGGAACGCCTCGAAGATGACCGCCAGCTTCTCCTCGGGGATGCCGATGCCGGTGTCCTCGACGGCGAACGCGATGATGCCCGGCGCGGTCCGCAGCGCCTCCTGCTCGACCTCGGCCGGGTCGGCCGCGCGGATGTGCAGGCGGACGCCGCCCTCGTCGGTGAACTTCGCCGCGTTGGAGAGCAGGTTGCGCAGGATCTGCTGGAGGCGGTGCTCGTCGGTGTGGACGCTGCCCGGCACCGGCGGGTCGATGTGGACGGCGAACTCGAGGCCCTTGTCGGCGGTGAGCGGACGGCACAGCGACTCGACGTAGTCCACCAGCTCCGGCAGCGTGATGTCGGACATCTGCATGTCCAGCCGACCGGCCTCGACCTTCGCCAGGTCCAGGATGTCGTTGATCAGCTGCTGCAGGTCGGAGCCCGCCGCGTAGATCGTGCGGGCGAACTGGATCTGCTTCTCGGTGAGGTTGCCCTCGGGGTTCTCCGACAGCAGCTTCGCCAGGATCAACGCGCTGTTCAGCGGCGTCCGCAGCTCGTGCGACATGTTCGCCATGAACTCGGTCTTGTACTGCGACGCGACCGTCAGCTGCCCGGCCCGCTCCTCCAGCTCCTGGCGGGCCTGCTCGATCTCGCTGTTCTTGACCTCGATGTCGCGGTTCTGCTGGGCGAGCAGCGCGGCCTTCTCGGCCAGCTCGGTGTTGGACCGCCGCAGCTCGCCCTGCTGGGCCTGCAGCTGCTCGGACCGCGCGCGCAGCTCCTGCGCCAGCCGCTGCGACTCGGTCAGCAGCGCCTCGGTGCGGGAGTTCGACAGGATCGTGTTGACGTTGACGCCGATCGTGTGGCGCAGCTGTTCGAGCAGGTCCTGGTGGACGGTGCTGAACTCGTTGACCGAGGCCAGCTCCAGCACCCCGAGCACCTCGCCCTGGAACAGCACCGGCAGCACGATGAGGTTGACCGGCGACGCCGAGCCGAGCCCGGACGACACCATCGCGTACTCCGGCGGCGCGTTGTGGACCAGGATCGTGCGGTGGTCGACGGCGGCCTGGCCGATCAGCGACTCGCCGATCGCGAACCGCAGGCCGGCGCGGGACTGGGCGAGGCCGTAGGCGGCGATGCACTCCAGCACCGTGCCGTCGCGGTCGTCGTCGCGGGCCAGGAAGAACGCGCCCTGCTGCGCCCGGACCAGGGGTGCCAGCTCGGACAGGATCAGCGCGCCGACCGACGCGAGGTCGCGGTGCCCCTGCATCCGGCCGGACAGCTGGGCGAGGTTCGTCTTCAGCCAGTCCTGCTCGGTGTTGGTCCTCGTCGTCTCCTTGAGGTTCGCGATCATCTGGTTGATGTTGTCCTTGAGGTCCGAGACCTCACCGGACGCGTCGACCGTGATGTGCCGGGTCAGGTCGCCCGCGGTCACCGCGGTGGCCACCTGGGCGATCGCGCGGACCTGCGTGGTCAGGTTCCCGGCCAGCTGGTTCACGCTCTCGGTGAGCCGCTGCCAGGTGCCGGACACGCCGTCGACCTCGGCCTGGCCGCCCAGCTTGCCCTCGGTGCCGACCTCGCGCGCCACGCGCGTGACCTCGGAGGCGAACGCCGAGAGCTGGTCGACCATCGTGTTCATGGTCGTCTTCAGCTCGAGGATCTCGCCGCGGGCGTCGACGTCGATCTTCTTCGTCAGGTCGCCCCGCGCGACGGCCGTGGTGACCTGCGAGATGTTCCGGACCTGGCTGGTCAGGTTGTGGGCCATGAAGTTGACGTTCTCGGTCAGGTCCTTCCAGGTCCCGGCCACGCCGGGGACCCGCGCCTGGCCGCCGAGGATGCCTTCGGTGCCGACCTCGCGCGAGACGCGCGTGACCTCGTCCGCGAACGCGCGCAGCGTCTCGACCATGCCGTTGAGCGTCTCGGCCAGCGCCGCGACCTCGCCCTGGGCGACGATCGAGATCTTCTTCGACAGGTCGCCGTTGGCCACGCCGGTCGCCACGGTGGCGATGCTGCGCACCTGGTCGGTCAGGTTGGTGGCCATGACGTTGACGTTGTCGGTGAGGTCCTTCCACGTGCCCGCGACGCCGCGGACGGTGGCCTGGCCGCCGAGCTTGCCTTCGGTGCCGACTTCGCGGGCCACACGCGTGACCTCGTCCGCGAACGCGGAGAGCTGGTCGACCATGGTGTTAAGCGTGGTCTTGAGTTCGAGGATCTCGCCCCGCGCGTCGACCGAGATCTTCTGCGTCAGGTCGCCCTTCGCGACCGCCGACGTCACCGTGGCGATGTTCCGGACCTGGTCGGTCAGGTTGTTCGCCATGAAGTTGACGTTGTCGGTCAGGTCCTTCCAGGTCCCGGCGACCCCGGGCACGGTGGCCTGGCCGCCGAGCTTGCCTTCGGTGCCGACTTCGCGGGCGACGCGGGTGACTTCGTCGGCGAAGGCGGAGAGCTGGTCGACCATGGTGTTGAGCGTGGTCTTGAGTTCGAGGATCTCGCCCCGCGCGTCCACCGCGATCTTCTGAGTCAGGTCACCGCGCGCGACGGCCGTCGCGACCTGGGCGATGTTGCGGACCTGGGTGGTCAGGTTGTTCGCCATGAAGTTCACCGAGCCGGTGAGGTCGCGCCAGGTGCCGGCGACGCCGGGAACCTGCGCCTGCCCGCCCAGCTGACCCTCGGTGCCCACCTCGCGGGCCACCCGGGTGACTTCGTCGGCGAACGCGGAGAGCTGGTCCACCATGGTGTTCATGGTCGTCTTGAGCTCGAGGATCTCGCCCCGGGCGTCGACGGTGATCTTCTGCGTCAGGTCGCCCCTCGCCACGGCCGTGGTCACGTGGGAGATGTTGCGGACCTGGTCGGTCAGGTTGTCGGCCATCCCGTTGACCGAGTCGGTGAGGCTGCGCCACGTCCCGGCCGCGCCGGCCACCTCGGCCTGCCCGCCGAGCTTGCCCTCGCTGCCGACCTCGCGCGCGACGCGGGTGACCTCGCCGGCGAACGCCGAGAGCTGGTCGACCATCGTGTTGAGCGTGTTCTTCAGCTGCAGGATCTCGCCGCGGGCGTCGACGTCGATCTTCTTCGTCAGGTCGCCGGTGGCCACCGCGGTCGCCACCTGCGAGATCCCGCGGACCTGGTCGGTCAGGTTGTCGGCCATCAGGTTGACCGAGTCGGTCAGGTCGCGCCACGTGCCGGCGACGCCCGGCACCTGGGCCTGGCCGCCGAGCTTGCCGTCCGAGCCGACCTCGCGGGAGACGCGGGTGACCTCGTCGGCGAACGACGAAAGCTGGTCCACCATGGTGTTGATGGTGTTCTTGAGCTCGAGGATCTCGCCGCGGGCGTCGACGTTGATCTTCTGGGTCAGGTCGCCGCGCGCGACGGCCGTGGTGACCTGCGCGATGTTGCGGACCTGCTCGGTGAGGTTGTCGGCCATGAAGTTGACGGAGTCGGTGAGGTCGCGCCAGGTCCCGGACACACCGGGGACGACGGCCTGGCCGCCGAGACGTCCCTCACCCGCGATCTCGCGGGAGAGCCTCGTCACTTCGGCGGCGAAGCGCGAGAGCTGCGCGATGAGGCCGTTGACCGTCTTCGCCAGCGTGGCGTACGCGCCCTGCAGCGGGCGGCCGTCGAGGGTGAGGGTCATCGGCTGGGACAGGTCGCCGTCGGCGACCCCGCCGAGCACGCGCTCCAGCTCGATGGCCGGCCGGGTGAGGTCGTCGACCAGGCCGTTGACGGCGTCGACGGCGGTGGCCCAGCCGCCGGGCCCGACCTCGGTCTCCAGCCGTTCGAGCAGCCGGCCTTCCTGGCCGACCGCCGTGCGCGCCCGCAGCAGTTCGCTCACGAGCCGCTGGTTGCGCTCGGCGATGTCGTTGAACGCGACGGCGAGCTGCGCCGAGACGCCGTCGCCGTGCGGCACGAGCCGCCGCCGGAAGTTGCCGTCCCCGAGATCCCGCACCGCCACGAGCAGCCGCTCCAGCGCCGCCGCTTCGCCCTGGGATTCCGTTGTCATGTGTGCCGACCCTCTCCACCACGCATGCGCCAGCCATGGTCGTCGACCCAGCGTGCCATGATTCGCCCTACACTTCGAGCCAGTCCGCCCGCTCACGCGGTAGCCGTGCGATAGCAGTCCGGAGGCAGGAGGTCCGTGCATGGTGTCACGTCCGGCTCCGGCGTCGGCAGCCCTGCCGCCGATGGCCGCCGGTGACGCGCCGCCGGGCTTCGACGCCTTCGGACGGGCCGTGCTGGAGGACGTCCGGGACGCGGTGTTCCTGCAGGACGCCGAGGGTGTGCTGCGCTGGGCGAACCCCGCCGGGCGGACGCTGACCGGCGACACCGAGCCGAAGCTGCACCCCGTCGCCGAAACCTCCGGGCACGTCGAAGTACAGGGTCACCGCCACCCCGCCCGCGTCCGGGCGCTGCCCGGCGGGTGGCACTCGTGGACGGTCCCGAGCCTCGCCGAGAGCAGCACCGCCCGGCCGCACGTGGGCGACTTCCTGGCCGAGGCCGGGCCCCGGCTGGCCTCGGCGCGCGGCCGCCACGGCACCGCCCGGGTGATCGCCGAGCTGGCCGCGTCAGCGCTCGCCGAGACCGCGTTCGTGCTGCTGCCCACCACCCGCGGCCGGTGGGAGTGGTGGAGCTGCGAGCGTCCGTCCGCGCACGGCCACGGCCGGATCCGGCGGCTGCCCGCCCAGGTCGCGCCGGTGCTGGCGGCGACGTTCGGTGTCACCGGGCCCCCGCGGCCGTCCCCGGTGCCCGCGGCGGAGGTCGCCACGCTGCCCTCGATCGTCGCCGACCGGTTCGCCGGGCACGCCGACGTCACGGTCGTCTCGCTGGGCCCGAGCGCGAGCGCCGGGGTCACCGGCGCGCTGCTGCTGGGCCGCCGCACGGACCCGGAGTTCGGTACCGAGCAGGCTCGCGCGGTGGTCGAGTTCGCGAAGGCGTCGGGCACCGCGCTGGCCAACGCGCAGCGCTACGCCCGGCAGGAGGAGGCGACGCGCGGCCTCGAGACCACGCTGCGCCCGGCCGACCCGCCCGAGCTGGACGGCGCCCGGTTCGAGACCTGGTACGAGCCGGCCGCCGGGGTGCTCACGGTCGGCGGCGACTTCTACGACGTCCTGCCGCACGACGACGGCAGCGCGTTCCTGGTGCTCGGCGACATCTGCGGCAAGGGCGCCGAGGCCGCGGCGCTGACCGGCCGGGTCCGGCACGCGCTCACCGCGCTCGCGATGGTCGAACGCGACGGCCGGACCCTGTTGCGGCTGCTCAACGAGCTGCTCATCGCCGGCGGCAGCAGCCGGTTCGCCACCCTCGTGCTCGGCACGGCCACGCCGACCGACGAGGGCGTCGACCTGACGCTCGCCTCCGGCGGGCACCCGGCGCCGCTGATCGTGCGCCACGCGGGCGGCGTCGAAGAGGTCACCGTGCCGGGCACGCTGGTCGGCATCTCGCCCCAGGCCCGGTTCGCCGAGGCGCGGGTGCGGCTGGGCCCCGGCGACCTGTGCCTGCTCTACACCGACGGCATCACCGAGGCCCGCAACCGGCACAACCCGTCGGAGCTGTTCGGCGACGACCGGCTGCGCGCGGTGCTGACGGCCGCGGCCGGGCAGCCGGCCCGCGAGGTCGTCCGGCGGCTGCGCCAGGCCGTGCGCGACTGGCTCGGCAACTCCGCCCACGACGACATCGCCGTGCTGGCCGTGGAGTGCGCCGACTGATCGACGGCGCGTTTGCCGGGCGTCCGAGCGGGTAATTCGGATGCCATGGCGAATGCACTTGAAGGCCGCCGGGTCGCGATCCTGGCCGCGGACGGCGTCGAGCAGGTCGAGCTGGAGCAGCCGCGTCAGGCCGTGCTCGACGAGGGCGCGACCGTCGAGCTCGTGTCGCTGGACACCGGGGAGATCCAGGCGATGAACGGCGACATCGACAAGGGCGACACGTTCGCCGTCGACCGCAAGGTTTCCGACGTGGCGATCGGCGACTTCGACGCGCTGCTGCTGCCCGGCGGCACGATGAACCCCGACAACCTGCGGGTGAATCCCGAGGCCGTGAAGTTCGTGGGCGACTTCGTGCGGGCCGGGAAGCCGGTCGGCGTGATCTGCCACGGTCCGTGGACGCTCGTCGAGGCGGATGTCGTGCGTGGCCGCACGCTGACGTCGTACCCGAGCATCCGGACCGATCTGCGTAACGCCGGGGCCACGGTCGTCGACGAAGAAGTCGTCGTGGACGACGGCCTGGTCTCCAGCCGCAACCCGGACGACCTGCCGGCGTTCTGCGCCGCGGTCGTGCGGGAGTTCGCGGGCTGAAGCCGTCCTCTGTGGACATTCACCCGGCTGTGTCCTTAAGTCCCGCTTAAATATGTTGGCTTTCGGTGTTCCGGCGGAGGACGCTGAGGGTGTGACCAGGATCGCCGAGAGGAGGTGGACGCAATGACAGTGAACGCCCGGCGCTACGGCCGTTGGTGCCGTGAACACTTCGACGTGGTCGCCGCCGAGGAGGTCCCCGCACCCCGGGGCGCCGCCCCCGCCGAGACCCGGCCGCAGCCGGCTCCGGCTCCGGTCGAGACCGTCGCCGAACAGCCGCAGCAGAGCTGATACCCCGGACACGGAAAGGGCCCCCGGATCGCGATCCGGGGGCCCTTTCCGTGCCGGTCAGCGGTAGCTGCGACGGCGGTACCAGACCCGCCTCGGGCCGGGGACGCCGATGCGCGTGATGACGTCGGTCAGCACGGCGCCGATGACGAGCCAGATGACCGCGGCCAGGCCGTCGTTGCAGAAGACCCGGAACTTCTCGGAGTCCGGTGTGAAGAGGTCGCGCAGCCCGAGCGAGACACCGCCCGACCATTCGGAGATGAGGTGCGCGAACCCGTTCGCCGCGTTCGCCTCGCCAAAGACGAGCACGATGTGCACGGCGAGGACGAGCGCGAACACCGCGCACACGAGGTGGATGAGAGCGTTGACCGTGCGCACGATCCGGATGCGCGGATGGGTCCGCTCCACGACTTCTTCGGTCGCGGCGGGCTCGTACCGCGGATCGTAGGGCTGCTCGGGGGGAGGGGGATACGGCATCGTCGGCGCCGTCCTTTCGACAGTCCTCTGTGGACGGATCTGGGGCGTGCGGTGCCAGGGGGAAGTACCCGGTGCCGGGGACGGCAAACCAGGTATTCCGTAAACTTCCGCATCATGCGGTGTGATACGGTAGTTTGAGGAAACGAGGAGGGGCATGGCGCAGGAGGTCTACTCCGTCGAACAGGTCGCGACACAGCTCGGCCTGCACGTGCGGACCGTCCGGAACTACGTGCGCGACGGGCGGCTGAAGGCGGTCCGGATCGGCAAGCAGTACCGGATCACCGCGGCCGACCTGGCCGCCTTCACCGGGCTCCCGGCCACCGCGGCACCCGCCAAGCGGGCGGACCTGTCGAGCGTGGTCGAGATCGACGACGTCGACCGGGCGACGGCCGACCGGATCGCCACCACGGTCCACGCGTCGCTGCTGGGACCGCGGGACGGCGGTGAGTCCCTGCGCGCCGAAACGATCTACGACCGGGAGCGCGGCGTCCTGAAGGTCATCGTGCTGGGCGACCTCGCCGCGGGCGCCGACCTGCTGCGGATGGTCGCGGGGTTCGTCGAAGGCCTGGGCTGAAAGGGAGAACGATCATGATCGACGTGCGGCACGAGGTGCCGGTGTGGCTCGTCCCGGGTGACGGGCCCGAGCTGGCCACCGAGCAGGACGCCGTCGACCTGATCGGCGCGACGTTCGGGTCCGGCGCGAGCGTGCTCGTCGTGCCGGTGGAGCGGTTCCCCGAGCGGTTCTTCGACATGCACACCAAGCTGATCGGGCACTTCTTCTCGAAGATCGTCCAGTACGGCTTCCGGCTGGTCCTGCTCGGCGACGTCAGCGCGCACATCGCGGCGAGCACCGCGTTCCGCGACGTCGTACGGGAGTCGAACCGCGGCCGGGACGTCTGGTTCGTGAGCGACCTCGGCGAGCTGGACACCCGGCTGGCCGCGCGGGGCTGAGCCGGGCGGCTGAACCCCGGCCGGGGCGGGCAACTCGGGTGCCCACGGCACGTCCAGGTGATCATGAGCATCCTCCGGCGTACGGCACTGACGCTGTCCGTCCTCACCGCCCTGGCCGTCCCCGCCTCGCCCGCCTCCGCGGAAACCGTTGTCCCGAAAGGCTTCCAGCCCGCGTCGACGAGCTGGACCGGCCCGGACACCGGGTACGTCCTCGGCTACTCGCCCTGTGCGAAGTCCTGGTGCCCGTCGCTGCTGGCCACCGCGGACGGCGGGCACCACTGGCGGCGGCTGGGCGCGCCGTCGCTGGCGCTGCCGGACAACCACAACCACGTCGCGCTGACGTTCGTCACCGAGCGCGTCGCGTACGTCAGCGACGGCGTGCACGTGCGGACGACGCGCGACGGCGGCGCGACCTGGCACCCGGTCGGGCTCGTAGGCGCGCGAGAACCGTTCTACGTCTCGAAGATCACCGAGACCGGCGGGCGCGTCTTCGCCGTGCTCAGCACGTACGGCGAAGGCCGCGGCTCGACGCGGCTGTACTCGGCGGCCGCCGGCGCGCCGGTGCTGGTCCCGGTGCCGGGCTTCGCGGTCACCGGCGACATCACCTACGGCGACCTCGCCGTCGGCGGCGGCCTGCAGGTCGCGCTCGGCGCCAACTACGGCGACGAGAAGTACTGGACTTCGCGCGACGGCGTGAGCTTCACGCCCGCCGCGCCGCCGTGCCCGACGGGGACGGTCGCGTCGCTCGCCGGCGTCCGGGACCGGCAGGTCGTGGCGTTGTGCAGCAGCAGTCCCGGCTCGCCGCAGCCGGGTTCGACCGAGCGGAGCGTGCGGCACGCACCGCGGCTCGGCGGCACGTTCAGCGGCACGGACGCGGCGCCGGTCGTCGGCATCACGCAGGGCTTCGGGGCGGCATCACCGGCGTCGGCGACGATCGCGGCCGAGGGCGGCGGCGTGGGCTTCCTGCACAGCACGGCCGACGGCGGCCGCACCTGGACGACGACCGTCCTCTCGGAACGCGGCCTCAGCCTGACCGATCTGGACTTCCCGGGCCGCGGCACCGGTGTGGTCGTCGACGGCCAGCCCGACGCGGCCGGCGGCTCCGCTCTGTACCGGTCCACGGACGGTGGAACGAGCTGGCACGAACTCCTGTTCGGCTGATTACCGCTGGCAGGCAAGGCCCTTGCGCGCGGTTCACTTGATGAACGCCATGTCGTAGTCTGAGCACTGTCCGTTGCCGGACACGGCAGGCGGGGCCCGGGGCAGGGGCTCGTCCGCCGCTCGACGAGGGAGAGTCGATGACGCCTGGGGACCTGCGGTCCGGGGCCGAGGGAGGCGCAGCTTCCCTCGATTTCAGCAAGGCGAGCTTGGCCCGGCTGTCCGACGCGCTGCTCGGCGGGCACGATCACTACGAGGTCGACCGCGAAGCGATGCGGCGGCTGCTGGCGATCGCGCCCGGCGCGCGCACGATGGCGAAGGAACACCGCGACTGGCTGGTCCGCGCGGTGCGGTTCCTCGCCGGAAAGCGTGGCATCGGTCAGTTCCTGGACCTGGGCTCGGGCATGCCGACCGCGGAGAACACCCATCAGGTGGCGCAGAGATACAACCCCGACGCGCAGGTGGTGTACGTCGACAACGACCCGGTCGTGCAGGTGCACGGGCGGGCCCTGCTGGAGGAGAACTACCTCACCCACGTCACCGGCGCGGACCTCACGAAACCGGCGGAGACCCTCGCCGACCCGGTCGTGCGCGAACACCTGGACTTCACCGAGCCGGTGGCGCTGATCCTGACCTCGATCGTCCACCACATCGACGACTACGACCGGGCGAAAAGGATCGTCTCGGAGTACGCCGCCGCGCTCGCTCCCGGGTCGTACCTGCTGCTCACGCACAACTTCGACCCCGAAGAGGACTCCCCGCGCCAGGAGCTGGCGCGGTTGCTGGAGACCAGTTTCCAGGGCACCGGGCTGGGCAGCGTCCATCGGTCGCGCGAGCAGATCACGTCGTTCTTCGAGGGCCTCGAACTGCTCCGGCCGGGGCTGGTCTACCTGCACGAATGGTGGCCGGACGGGCCGCGGATCCACCCGTTGAGCGAGCTGAACTTCCTGACGCTGGGCGGCGTCGCCCGCAAGGTGTGACCGAACCCGGCACTTTCCCGTGAAAGTGCCGGGCCGGGTGCCGGAAGGATCAGGCGGCGTTGAACGTGTCCGGGTCCGGACCGGTGCGCTCGCCGCGGTTCAGCGGCGTCAGCGACTCCAGTTCCTCCTCCGTGAGGGTGAACCCGAACAGGTCGAAGTTCTCCTGGATCCGCGACGGCGTCACGGACTTCGGGATCACCACGTTGCCCAGCTGCAGGTGCCAGCGCAGCACGATCTGCGCGGGCGTGCGGCCGTGCTTCACCGCGAGCTCCGCGACGATCGGGTCGCCCAGCAGCGAGCCGCCCTTGGCCAGCGGGCTCCACGCCTCGGTCGCGATGCCGTTCTTCGCGTCGAACTCGCGGACCTCGTGCTGCTGCAGGTACGGGTGCAGCTCGACCTGGTTGAGCGCCGGGGCGATCTCGGCGGCGTCGAGCAGGCGCTCGAGGTGCGCGGGCTGGAAGTTGGACACGCCGATCGCGCGGACCCGGCCGTCCGCGTAGAGCTTCTCGAACGCCTTCCAGGTGTCCAGGTACTTGTCGCGCTCGGGCGTCGGCCAGTGGATCAGGTACAGGTCCAGCTGCTCCAGGCCCAGCTTCGCGAGGCTCTCGTCGAACGCCTTGAGCGTCGCGTCGTAGCCCTGCGCGGAGTTCCACAGCTTGGTGGTGACGAACAGCTCGTCGCGGGCGATGCCGGACTCGGCCAGCGCCTGGCCGACACCGGCTTCGTTGCCGTAGACGGCGGCGGTGTCGATGCTGCGGTAGCCGGCTTCGAGGGCGGCCGTCACCGCGGCCTTGGTCTCGGCGTCCGGGACCTGGAAGACGCCGAAGCCGAGCTGCGGCATCCGCACGCCGTTGTTGAGTTCGATCTCGGGAACGCTGGTCACGAAGGGTCCTTTCGGTGGGCGGTTCATCGGGCGGGTACCCGATCCCCGGCGGCGAAACGCGCCGGGGCCTTGCGGTCGAGCAGGCCGGAGACGAGCGCCACGGCCAGGCCGGCCGCGGCGAGCACGGCGCCGATCCAGTTGGGGGCGGTGTAGCCGAGGCCGGCGCCGATCGCCTGGCCGCCGAGCCACGCACCACCCGCGTTGCCGAGGTTGAACGCGGCGATGTTCGCCGCCGAGGCCAGCGCCGGAGCGCCCTCGGCCTTGGCCATCACGCGGGCTTGCAGGGGCGGGACGGTCGCGAAGCCGGCCGCGCCGAACAGCACGATCGTGATCGCGGCCGGCACCTTCGCGTGCGCGGTGAAGACGAACGCGACGAGCACCAGCGCGAGGGCCGCGAGGATGACGTACAGGCTGGGCATCAGCCTGCGGTCCGCGGCCCTGCCGCCGAGCAGGTTGCCGGCGAACAGCCCGGCGCCGAAGAGCACGAGCAGCCAGGTGACGGCGCCGCTCGAGAAGCCGGCGACCTCGGTCATCATCGGCGCGATGTAGGTGAAGGACGCGAACACCCCGGCGAAACCGAGGGCCGTCATCGCGAGCGCGAGCCACACCTGAGGGCGGCGGAACACGGCGAGTTCGCCGCGCAGGCCCGCGCCCGGGTCCGGCTTCTGGTGCGGCACGAGCGCGAGGATGCCGAGCGCGCCGGCCACGCCCAGGGCGCTGACCACCCAGAACGTCGAGCGCCAGCCGAAGGCCTGGCCGAGCGCGGTGCCGGCCGGCACGCCGAGGACGTTGGCCACGGTCAGCCCGGTGAACATCATCGCGATGGCGCTGGCCTGCTTGGCCGGAACGACGAGCGAGGCCGCCACGACCGAGCCGACGCCGAAGAACGCGCCGTGGGAGAGGGCGGCGACCACCCGGCCGGTCATCAGCAGGCCGTAGCTCGGGGCCAGCGCCGAGAGCACGTTGCCCGCGATGAACAGGCCCATCAGCGCGACGAGCACGGTCTTGCGCGGCACCCGCGAGGCGAGCGCGGTGAGCACGGGCGCGCCGACGACGACGCCGAGCGCGTAACCCGAGATGAGCAGGCCTGCGGACGGGATCGAGACACCGAAGTCGCCCGCGACCTCGGGCAGCAGGCCCATGATCACGAACTCGGTGGTGCCGATCCCGAACGCGCTGATCGCCAGTGCGAGCAGAGCGGCGGGCATGGACTTCCTTCTTCCGGAGTAGGCTTGTGAGCGTGAGCAACTACCGGCGTCCGAGATAGTTGCACGCGCCGTATATTGCACACGCTTGATAGTGCAGCCTGGCGCGCTGTGCGTGCAAGCCGAGGAGGAGTGAACCGTGTCACTGGACGACGACGCCGTCGAAACCCGTGCGCAGGGCTGGCGCACGCTGGCCGCGCTGCACGCGCGGATCGAGGACAGGCTGCAGCGCGCGCTCGAACGCGACCACGAGCTTTCGGTCAGCGAGTACAGCGTGCTCGACGCGCTCGCCCGCCAGGACGGCTTCCACCTCCGGATGAACCAGCTCGCCACCGCGGTGGTGCTCAGCCAGTCGGCGACGACGCGCCTGGTCACGCGGCTGGAGGGCCGCGGGCTGCTGGCCCGCTACCTCTGCGCGGACGACCGCCGCGGCATCTACACGGAGGTGACGCCGGCGGGCCAGGCCCTGCTGACGTCGGCCCGCCCGACCCACGACGCGGCACTGGCCGAGGCCCTCACCGACGCCGAAACCCTCCCCGAACTCGCGCCGCTGGTCGCCGCCCTGGGCACGCTCACCTTCCCCGGAGCCGGCACCCGCTGACGCCGTTGTCCGTGAAGGCCA
>NZ_JAYFSI010000017.1:0-187339 GCF_034929455.1 Amycolatopsis heterodermiae | reverse complement strand
CGCCGGTACTGGCGGGTTCGGGTTCGAGGGTGGCGTGGGCGAGGCTGGCGTTGATGTCCGGCTCCCGCACGAGAACGCCGTGGCGGCGGGCGTCGGCGACCAGGGACTGCGGGCTGTAGAAGCCCATCGGCTGCGCGCGCAGCAGCCCGGCGCAGAACGCGGCCGGGTGGTAGAGCTTGAACCACGCGCTCGCGTACACGAGGTGCGCGAACGACATCGAGTGCGCTTCGGGGAAGCCGTACCCGGAGAACGCGTGGATCTGCTCGAAGATCCGCGTCGCCAGCTCCCGGTCCAGGCCGTTGGCGGCGCAGCCGTCGAAGAACCGCGCCATCAGCGCGCGCATCCGGGCACTGGATCGCTTGGCGCCCATGGCCCGGCGCAGCTGGTCGGCTTCGGCCGGGGTGAAGCTCGCGACGTCCACGGCCATCTGCATCACCTGTTCCTGGAACAGCGGCACCCCGAGCGTCCGGTCCAAACTGGACGCCAGCAGCGGGTGCGCGTGCTGCCACTCCTCCTCACCACGACGCCGCCGGATGTAGGGGTGCACCGAGCCGCCCTGGATCGGGCCGGGCCGGATCAGCGCGACCTCGACGACCAGGTCGTAGAACTTCCGCGGCCGCAACCGCGGCAACGTCGCCAGCTGCGCGCGGGACTCCACCTGGAACACCCCGACGGCGTCGGCGTCACACAGCATGTCGTAGACCTTGGGGTCGGCCAGGTCCAGGTTCCCGATGTCCACAGTGGACTCACCGTGCTCGGCGACGAGGTCGATCATGTAGTGCAGCGCCGAGAGCATGCCGAGGCCGAGCAGGTCGAACTTGACCAGGCCGACGGTATTGCAGTCGTCCTTGTCCCACTGCAGGATGCTGCGGTCGGCCATGGTGGCCCACTCGACCGGGACCACTTCGGACACCGGCTGCTTCGAGATGACCATGCCACCGGAGTGGATGCCGAGGTGGCGCGGGAAGTCCTCGATCCGCGCCGCGAGGTCCAGGACGTCACCGGGGATCTCCCCCGCGGTCTGCTGTTGCGTGGCGGCGACGCCACCCCACCGGTCGACGAGCTTGCCGTAGGCGTCCTGCTGCCCTTGGCTGTGCCCCAGCGCTTTCGCGGCGTCGCGGATCGCGGACGGCGCGCGGTAGGTGATGACGTTGGCGACCTGCGCCGCGTGCAGCCGCCCGTGTTTGCCGTAGACGTACTGGATGGCTTCTTCGCGCCGGTCGGACTCGATGTCGATGTCGATGTCCGGCGGCCCGTCCCGCTCCGGCGCCAGGAACCGCTCGAACAGCAGGTTCCACTTCACCGGGTCCGCGTGGCAGATCCCCAGCGCGTAGCAGACCGCGCTGTTCGCGGCGGATCCCCGGCCCTGGCACAGGATGTTCGCCTCCTTGCAGAACCGGACGATGTCCCACACCACGAGGAAGTAGCCGGGGAAGTCGAGCGTCCGGATCAGGTCGAGCTCGTGGTCGAGCTGGGCGTAGGCCTTCGGGTTCTGCTCCCTGGTCCCGTAGCGGGTGAGCGCGCCGGCCCAGGTCAGCTCCCGCAGGAACGACATCTCGGTGTGGCCGGCCGGGACGTCGAACGGCGGCAGGTCCGGCGCGACCACCTGGAGGTCGAACGCGACCTCGACGCCGAGGACCGCGGCCCGGCCGACCGCGCCGGGGTACCGGTGCTCGAACCGCCGCCGCTGCTCGGCGCCGGACCGCAGGAACGCCTGCCCCGACGGCGGCCGCCACCCGTCCAGCTCCTCGGCCGAGCGCCGCGCCCGCACGGCGGCGACCAGCTCCGCCACGACGACGTCGTCCGGGCGGGCGTAGTGCACGTTGTTCGACACGATCGTCGGCAGCCGCAGCTCGGCGGCCATGCCCGCGAGCGCGTCGTTGTGCGCGGTGTCGGACGGCAGCCGGTGGTCGATCAGCTCGACCGCGACATGGCCTCGCCCGAACCAGTCGGCCAGCCGCGCCAGCTCGGCACGCGCGGCCGCGGGCCCGTCACCGGCGAGTGCGCGGCGGACGGCACCCTTGCGACAACCGCTCAGCACCACGACGTGCCCGGCCAGCTCGCCGACCAGCTCCTCGACGTCGTAGACCGGGCGGCCCTTCGCACCCCCGGCGAGCTGGGCGTGGGAGATCACCCGGCAGAGCCGGTGGTACCCGTCCTGCCGCCGGGCGATCACCAGCAGGTGCGACCCGGCCGGATCCGGCTCACCCCCCTGCGGCGCCGGGAGGTCGAGGGACAGCTCGGCCCCGAACCCGACGCGCACCCCGAGCTCGCGGGCGGCGTCGTTGAACCGGACGGCGCCGTACATCCCGTCGTGGTCGGTCAGCACCAGCGCGTCGAGCTCCAGCCGCGCGGCCTGCTCGACGAGGTTCTCGGGGTGGGAGGCGCCGTCGAGGAAGCTGAAGTTCGAGTGGACGTGCAGCTCCGCGTACGGCGCCCGCACCCGTTCCCCGCCGTCGTCCCGGCCCCGGCGGTCGCGCAGGTCGTCGGGCGCCCCGGCGTACCCGTCCCGCTTGCGCGACCACGCGGGCGAGTCACTGCCGTCCCCCGGGAAGGGAGCGCGCCCGGAGGCGACCCGCTCGACCTCGGACCACGGCACATTCGGGTTGTTGAACGCCACCACTGCTCCCACCGCCACGAGTTCGCTGTGGGGAAGGCAGCGACCACTGTTCGAACACACGTACGATTTCCGCTGTCGATCCTGGGACCGGCGGGACCCGCTGTCAACTCGTCGTGACGCCGATAACTGCAGGTGAGGCGATGGACACAAGGGACGGTCGTCAGTGCCTCAGCTGCCGGAGTTGCCGGCGGCGAGGACACGGCGGACGACCGGGTCGCTGTAGAAGAGGGACTGGCCCTGCGGCACCGGGGACGATCCGCCCCAGCCGGTGTTCCCGGCGTGGGCCAGTTCCCAGTAGAAGTCGGCCGCCGCGGGCCCGGTCCGGGTGAACCAGTAGAGACTGGCCGTGATCAGGACGTTCTCGCGGCTGATCGGCGTCGCGGGGTGCGCCCACTCGGAGAACTTCTCGGCGATCCAGGCCAGCTGCAGGACCGGGGAATCGGCCAGCCCCGCCGACAGGGCGTTGGGCTCGGTCGAATGCAGCACCCGGTAGCCCTTCGTCCGCGACCAGCGTTGCTGCGCGGCCTCGAGTTCCTCGAGTTCGCCGTCGTTCAGGCCGTCCGGCACCGGGAGATCCTCGCCGACCATGCCGAGCTGGAGCCGGTCGCCGTGGGTGTGGGCACCGATCACCCGGTCGGGCAGCAGGTCCGCCACCCGGCCGGTCACGCCGGCCCCGAGGTCGCCTCCCTCGACGCCGAAACGCTCGTAACCCAGGCGGGTCATCAGCTCCCCGAACGCCAGCGCGGTCCGTTCGAGGTTCCAGCCGCGCGCGGAGAGCGGGCTGGAGAAGGTGAAGCCGGGCAGCGAGGGAATGACGACGTGGAACGCGTCGGCCGGGTCACCGCCGTGGGCCCGCGGATCGGTCAGCGGCCCGCTCGCGGCGAGGAACTCGACGAACGAGGTCGGGTAGCTGTGGTTGAGCAGCAGCGGCGTGGCGTCCGGTTCGGGTGAGCGCAGGTGCACGAAGTGGATGGTCTGCCCGTCGATCTCGGTGACGAACTGCTCGTAGGTGTTCAGCTCGGCCTCGCAGGCCCGCCAGTCGAACCCGTCGGCCCAGTACGCGGCCAGGTCGCGGAGGTACCCGGCGGGGATGCCCCGGTCCCAGTCCGATGCGGCGCCCGGCACCGGGTACGGCGACCGGGTGCGGGCCAGGCGCTCGCGCAGGTCGTCCAGCTCGGCCTGCGGGATGTCGATCCGGAACGGAGTGATGTCGGCGCTCATGAAGATCAACCTAGGATCGGACCAGGTCAGCTGCTGTCCTCGATCACCCGATCAGGACGGTGCCGGCCCACCCGGCCCGAAATTCCCGGAGACCCTGTCGATCCCGGCTACCGTCGTTCGACGCGTGGTCGAAAGCGCCCGCAGGGGGCACGACCACCGGATACCGAGGACACGCCACCATGACTGAGCTGAACGCGGAAACCACCCGGCGCGCGATCGTCGAGCACACCCGGCGCCTGGCGGAGTCGGCCGTCGCGGCCGGGCCGGACGCCGCCGTGCCGACGGCGCCGAAGTGGACCGTCGCCGATCTGGTCGCGCACCTGGGCCAGACCCAGCACTGGGTCGCGGAGATCATCGAACGGCGCATCACCGATCCCACGCAGCTGCCCACGGAGATGGCCACGCCGCCGGCCGATCCCGGCGAGTGGCCGGCGTGGCTGGCGCGGTCCGCGCAGCGGGTCGCGGACGCGTGCTCCGACGAGGCGCTCGAGGCGCCGGTCTTCAACGCCGCGGGTGACGCGCGGTCCGGGGCGCAGTTCTGGATGTCCAGCATGCTGAACGAGGCGGTCGTCCACGGCTTCGACGGGGCCATCGCGGCGGACCGGCCGCTCGACGTCGAAGCCGACGTCGCCGCTGCGCTCATCGACAACCACTTCACGATGCTGACGTCGCCCACCTGGGAGATGCAGCGGTCCGAGTCCGCGCACGCCATCCGGGGCACCGGGCAGACCCTGCAGTGGCGGGCCACCGACACCGCGGCGGCCTGGTTCGTCGAACGGCAGGCCGAGGGGGCGACGTGGCAGCCGGAAACCCGGCAGGCCGACGTGACGGTGACCGGCCCCGCCGGATCGCTGCTTCGGATCCTGACCCGGCGTCTGCCTCTCTCCGGCAGCGAAGCCGTCGAGGGCGACACGAGCCTCGCCCAGCACTGGATCGACAACACCGCCCACGCCAGCGACTGACCAGCACGGCGTTCAGGGCCGGCGGCCGCGGAAGGTGCGGCGCAGGTCGCTCACCCAGGCATCCGGGTTCTCCCACGGGATGAAGTGGCCGCCGCGGTCGTGGGCGGTGACGTTCACGTGGTTGAACCACGCGGCCTGCGGGCCGGCCTCGAACGCCCGGACGCGCTCCTCGGCGGTGTGGACGCCGGGCGGGTTCTCGTACGTGACGAAGGTGAGGCCGACCGGCGCCTCCACCACCGGGGTGCGGTCGTGGGCGCGGGTCCACGGGTAGCGGTTGGCGTTGGCGTAGTACCGCAGCGACGTGGCGACGGAGTTGTTGACCCAGTAGATCGTGGCGTGGGTGAGCAGGTCGTCCTTGGTGAAGACGGACTCGACGTCGCCGCCGTTGTCGCTCCAGGCGTTCCAGCGCTCCAGCAGCCAGGCGAGCAGCCCGGCGGGCGAGTCGCTCAGGCCGTGGGCCAGGGTGGCGCCGTCGAGCATGTGCACGGTGAGGTGCGACGCCGAGCGGTGGTCCAGCTCGACGATGCGGGCGCGGACGTCGGCGGGCTGGTCGTCGGTGAGGGGCCGGTTCCGGGCGAAGTCCCAGGCGCGCGGGCCGGTGAAGAAGTCGAGCGGCAGCCCGGAGCCGATGTGGATGCCGTACAGCTCGCCGGCGTACTTGTGGCCGAGCTGGCTGGAGACGATCCCGCCGATGTCGCAGCCCCCGGCGGCGTACCGCTCGTACCCCAGGGTCTCGGTCATCAGCGTGTGCCAGAGATCGGCGACCTTCCAGAAGTTGACGTCCGGGAAGCCGGTGAGCGGGCCGGGGAACCCGAAACCGGGCAGGGACGGCACGAGGACGTCGAACGCGTCGGCGGGGTCGCCGCCGGTCGCGGCCGGGTCGGCGAGCGCGTCGATCACCTTCGACCAGTGCCAGAAGGTCCACGGCCAGCCGTGGGTCAGCAGCAGCGGGATCGGGCGGGGGCCGCGGCCGGGTTGGCGCATGAAGTGCACCGGGACACCCGCGACGCTCACCTGGTAGTGCTCGTAGGCGTTGATGGCGGCCTCGGCTTTGCGCCAGTCGTAGCCGTCCCGCCAGTAGGCGACCAGCTCACCGAGGTAGCCGGCCGGGACGCCGTAGGACCAGTCCTCGTTCCCCTCGTCCAGCGGCGGCCGGGTCAGGGCTAGCCGGGCGCGCAGGTCGTCGAGCACCTCGTCGGGCACGTGGATCGGGGCCGGTTCCAGCGGGAAGGCGCGTGAGGTCGTCATCGCGGGCCATTATCGCGGAAACCGGTGGTGCGCTTCACTAAACTGGCCGGATGGGGTTCGGCGAGCGGGCACGCAGAGTGCGCAACGGCCGGCTGGCCCACGGCCGTCGGGTCGCGGCGCTGTGTTCGTGCGTGCGCCTGTACCACCCGATCGGCTACCGGGCGACGCTGAGCTTCCTCGCCGAACTGGCCGGGCCGTACCAGCGGCACGAGCAGGCCCTGCTGCGTGCGCTGGCGGCGCTGGAGGACAGCCGCGCGCAGTGGCGCATCGCCGAGGCCGCCTACGCCGCCTCGCGGCGGAAGCAGAAGCGGCTCGGCCGCCGGGTACCGGCCTCCGACGACCCACCGCCGAGCCGGACCGGCCACTGGTACGCGGCGGACCCGGGCCTGTCCCGTCGCGCGGCCGCGCACGCCTCGAAGCCGGGTCACCCCGCTCTCCTGGGCAGCAGTCCGACGAGCAGCAGCACCAGCACGTAGACGCCGGCGCAGATGCCGAACACCAGCTCGGCGGCGGCGAAGTACGACTGCGCCGAGGGCTGCCCGACGCGGGCGAAGAACACCGAGCCGAGGGCGGCGACGCCGAGGGCGCCGGCGAACTGCTGGGCGGCGTTGAGCACGCCCGCGCCGGTGCCGACCTCTTCGGGGGTGGCGTCGCCGAGGATGAAGTCGAACAGCGGGACGAACAGCAACCCGGAGCCGGCGCCGGTCACGAGCAGGGCGGGCGTCAGCTTCGCCACGGTGACGGCGTCACCCCAGTGCGCGCACGTCCACCAGAGACCGAGGAGGCCGGCGACGGCGATGGCCAGCCCGAGGTGCAGGTTGGCGCGTCCGAGCTTCTCGGCGAGCACCGCGCCGGACAGCAGGGTGGCGGCGGCGGTGCCCGCGGCCCAGGGGATCAGCGCGAAGCCGGTCTGCAGCGGCGTCCAGCCGAGGCCCGACTGGAGCAGCAGGTTGACGACCAGGACGAACGCGCTGAGCGCGGCGTAGAACCCGCCGACGACCAGCAGGCCGACGACGAAGCTGCGCTTGCCGAACAGCGACCGGGTCACGACGGGGTGGTCGCTGCGGCGTTCGGACACGACGAACAGGCCGAACACCACCAGCGCGGCGGCGATCATCGCGTAGGTCCACGCGGGCCAGCCGAGCTCGCGGCCCTGGATGAGCGGCACGATCAGCAGCGCCGAACCGGCGGTGAGCAGGCCGACGCCGCGGACATCGAGGCGCGCGTTGCGGTCCTCGCCGCTGTGGCGCGGCAGGACCCACCAGCCGAGGGCGGCGGCGAAGACGCCGAACGGGACGTTGATCAGGAAGATCGAGCGCCACTGGCTGCCGAACAGGTCCAGGTGCAGCAGCCACCCGGCGAGGATCGGGCCGGCCACCATGGCCAGCCCCATGATCGGACCGAACGGCATCAGGGCCCGGCGCAGGTGCTCGGGCGGGAAGACGATCTTCACCAGGGCCAGGCCCTGCGGGATCATCACCGACCCGAACAGGCCCTGAAACAGGCGGGCGACGATGAGGAACCCGGCGCTGGGCGCGAGGCCGCAGGCCAGCGACGCGACGGTGAAGCCGGCCATGCCGAGCTGGAACAGCCGCCGCCGGCCGATCAGGTCGCCGAGCCTGCCGGAGGTGATCAGGCCGAGGGCGAAGGCGGCGGTATAGGCGGACAGGACCCACTGCAGGGTCATCGGGCCGCCGCCGAGGTCGGCGCGGATCGAGGGGCCGGCGAGGTTGGCGACGCTGGTGTCGATCAGGTCCATGAGCTCGGCGACGATCACGACGACCAGGACGAGCCAGGCCTGGCCGAGGGTCAGAGGCTTTGGCGAACTAAGTTCGATAGTCACGAACTTAGTTCTAGATGACGAACTTAGTTCGTGTCAAGGTAGGGTGACGGCATGCCCACCGACCCCCGGCAGCGCCGCGAAGCCCGCCACGCGCAGCCCCGCGCCGGCTCCGCGCCGTCCGCGACGCGGAAACCGCCCATCACGGCCGACCGGATCACCGACGCCGCGCTGCAGGTCATCGCCACCGAGGGCTACGACGCGCTGACCATCCGCCGGGTCGCCGCGGTGCTCGAAGCCGGGCCGTCGTCGCTGTACGCGCACATCGTCAACAAGGAAGACCTCGACGACCTGATCATCGGCCGGCTCCACGCCGAGATCGTCCTGCCCGAGCCCGACCCGGCGAGGTGGCAGCAGCAGCTGCTCGACGTCTACAGCCGGATCCGCGACCAGTACCTGAAGTACCCCGGCGTCTCCCGCGCCGCGCTGGCCATGGTCCCCACCCACCTCGAAACCCTGCGGGTCAGCGAAGGAATCCTGGCGATCCTGCTCGCCGGCGGCGTCGCTCCGCAGACCGCGGCCTGGGTACGCGACGCGCTCACCCTCTACGTCAGCGGCTACGCCCTGGAACGCTCGATCGTCCAGCGGCGGCACCCGGACCAGGACTGGGTCCTCAGCCGGGAGGAGCTGGTCGACCGGTTCGGCGCCCTGCCGGCCGACCGCTTCCCCCACACCCGCCGCCACGCCGTGGAGCTGACGTCCGGCACCGGGCACGAGCGGTTCGACTTCACCGTCACCCTGATGATCGGCAACCTGGGCTCGTGACCGGCCGGGCTCGCTCGGTGCTCGGCCGGACCAGGGCGTCGCGGCCGGCGATCCGGCCTGAACCCGACCAATCGGCCAGGCCCGGTACCTGCGATCAAGCGTCCTGGCCGCGCTGTTAACCTAGCCTCGCAGTCACTTTCGCCGGTGGCCGCGCGGCGGTGGGGCCCGCCGTACCCGAACCGCGGCCACGCGCCGCCAACGGTCCCTACCTGAACCAGCCGCACGAGTCGTCCTCGTGCCCGATCAGGTAGGAGTCTGCCTGCCGTGTCCGTCGAACATCCCGAGCCCGTCGACCCGGACATCGCCGATCCGCCGCCGAGGCGCCGTCTTCTCGAGACCGTCGGGGCGGTCGCGGCCGGTGGGGTGGTCGGAGCCTGTGCCCGCTACGGCGCCACCCTGCTGTGGCCCACCGCGGCCGGCGGGTTCCCGTGGACCACGTTCTGGATCAACGTCACCGGCTGCGCGGCCATGGGCGTCCTGATGGCGGTCATCGCCGCCGTGCCCACGGCTCACCCGCTGGTGCGGCCGTTCCTCGGCACCGGCATCCTCGGCGGCTACACCACCTTCTCCACCTACGCCGTCGACGCCCAGCGCCTGCTCGACGGCGGCCACGCCGGGACCGCCCTGCTCTACCTCGCGGCCACCGTGGCCGCCGCCCTCGCCGCGGTCTGGGTCACGGCCGCGCTCACCCGCCGGGCGCTGCGTCTCGGGAGCCGCTCGTGAACTGGCTCATGGTCGTCGCCGGCGCCCTGGTCGGCGCGCCGCTGCGCTACCTGACCGACCACGCCGTCCAGGGCCGCCACGACACCGGCTTCCCCTGGGGCACCTTCACGGTGAACCTCGTCGCCTGCACCGTGCTCGGCTTCCTGACCGGCGCCGCCACCGCGACGACCGTCCCCCAGCCGCTGCAGCACCTGATCGGTCCCGGGCTGTGCGCCACCCTCAGCACGTACTCGACGTTCTCCTACGAAACGCTCCGCCTGGCCGAAACCGGCGCGAAGTTCTTCGCCGCCGCGAACGTCGTCGTGAGCGTGGTCGCCGGACTGGGCGCGGCCTACCTGGGCACGGCCGTGGCCCACGCGGTGTTTCAGTCGTAACTGCCCTCGACCGTCCACTGTGGAGTATCGCCGACGGTGACGGCCAGCAGCAGCGCGATCTGCTCGTCCTCGTCCGCGAGCACCACCTGCAGCCGCGCCACGCGCCGCCCCCGGGACGGCAGCGCCGGGTGGTGCAGCCACGGCCCGGCCCAGGCCAGCACCGGCCGCGACGGCCGTCCTTCGACGTCGACGGTCGCCGGCAGCGCGGTGAGCTCGCCGCGCTCGGTGCAGCCGACGACGTCCCCGCGCTCGTCCAGCACCCGGGCCGGGTGGTCGGCGAGGACGGCCGGGGACGGCGCGGGCAGCCGTCCCGGCCAGGGCGCGTCCGGGGAGACGGGCGTCCGCGGATCGCCCCACGGGATGAGCCGCACGCGCTCGGCGGGGCCGCGGCCGCCGTCGAGCAGCGGGGTGACCACGGCCTCCGGGCCGAGCAGGCCCTGGATCCGGACGAGCGCGCGGGCCGCGCGTTCGGCGACGTCGGCGTCCCGGCCCATCGACCCGAGCTGCAGCTGCAGCGCATGCCCGCCGACCACCTCCTCCGGGTCGAGCCGCAGCCGGACGATCCCGGCGCTCGGGCGGTCGGCGTCACGGGCGGTCAGCCAGCCTTCGCACTGCCACCGCACCCGGTCGGCCGTCGCGCGCGCGGTCAGCGGCTCGGCACAGCGCCACACCCGCACCCGCTCCTCCCCCGCCTCCGTCACCGCGACAATCGCCAGGCGAGTGCACGCCAGCCCGTGCCGTGCCAGCCCCGCGAAGAACCGCTCCCCCAACGTCTTCGCGACGAACGCGGCTTCGTCGACGCGCTCCAGCGGGTGCTCGAACTCCTCGGTGATCGACAGCTCCGGCGGCAGGGCCCGGCGCAGCGGCGGCCGTTCCGACAGCCCGCGCGCCAGTCGGTGCGCGGTGATCGCGTCACGCGGGAAGCGGCCCGCGACGTCACGCTCGGCCAGCGCGGCGAACGCGCCGAGGGTCCGCAGCCCGAGCCGCTTGAGCAGGCCGACGAGCTCACCGCGGTCGTCCCCGGGCTGGTCCAGCTCGGCGATCGACAGCGGGGCCAGGAACTCGGCCGTCCCGCCGGCCGGCACCAGGACGGCGCGACGGGCGGCGAGCGTCGCGGCGAAGAGCCCGTCGGCGATCCCGACCTGGCACTCCACGCCCGCCCCCGCCGACACCTCGTCGAGCAGCAGCTCGGAAAGCGCCTCCTCACCACCGAAGTACCCGGCGGCACCGGTGACCGGCACCGCGACGATCCCGGGCCGCACGACCTCGACCCCCACGGCCTGCCGCTCCACCGCCGCGGCAACCGGCTCGAACAGTCGCGCATCGCGCTCCGGATCGTGCTGGTGCACTACAAGATCCGGACACCGCGCCTGCGCATCACGACGCCGCATCCCCCGCCCGACCCCGTCCCGCCGCGCGGCCGCGGAACAGGCCACGACCCGGTTGGCCGAGAACACCGCGGCGGGGACAAGGGGCGGCGTCCCGGCGGCCGCGCCCGCGGCAACAACCGGCCAGTCCGGGCACCACAGCACCAGAAGCCGGGGAGCATCGGACCTCACCCGCCGACGACCACGGAGCCGGGCCACGCAGCCGCCCGCAGCCTGGCCGCGGTACCAGCGACCGGGCACCGCGACGCCCGAAGCCGCTTGGCCGCCCGACGCCCAGACGGCAGCCCGCGCACCACAACCACCCGCGAGCGAACCGCGGCAGCACCAGCGGCCGGACACGACACCCAGACACCTCGACCACCCGGCTGCCGCCGGCCGACCACGCCACCAGGACCGGGCAACTGCAACGCAATCGCCCGCAGCCCAACCGGCCGGACCGGGCACCACACCAAAAACCGCCCGGCACTCACCCGGCCACCTCGACCAACCGGCGCCCGGACCGCGGCCCTCCGGCGACGGTTGTGCTGCCAAGACCGCACAACCGCACCACGATCGCCCGCGACCAAGCCGCCGCGGCACCAGCGACCAGACACCACGACACCCAAAGCCGCTCGGCCACCTCGGCCAACCAGCACCCAGACGGCAGCCCGCCCGCCACAACCACGCCACCAAAACCGTGCAACCGCAACACAATCACCCGCGGCCGAACCGCCGCGACACCAGCGACCAGACACCACGACACCCAAGACCGCCCGGCCATCTCGACAACTCGACACCCGGGCTTGAAGCCGTGAGGGGCATCTTCAGGGACATCCAGTCCCTGAAGATGCCCCTCACGGCCTTCCACCTCCGCCGACCACCGGCCGAGCACAACCGCGCCAGCGAGACCGCGCAACCGGGGCCGGGCCGCCGCAACGCCATTCACCAGCCCGGCCACCGCAGAACCAACCAGCCCGGCCTGGCACCACACCAAAAACCGCCCGGCCACCGCAGAACCAATCGGCCAGGCTGGGCACCACACCAAAAACAGCCCGGCCATCACAGAACCAACCAGCCAGTCCAGGCGCCTCACCAAAAACCGCCCGGCACTCACCCGGCCACCTCGACCAACCGCCGCCCCGACCGCGGCTCCCCGGCCACCACCGCACCACCAAGACCAGGCAGCTGCACCACAACCGCCTGCGGCCGGACCGCCGCACCGCGCCCCTGGCTGGTCGCCACGATCTCCCGGGCCTGCAAATGCCCGTACCCGTCCAGGCCGGCTCCGCGCCAGCGGCGGCCGGTGACCCGGATCTCCAGCTCCGCGCCCGGCCAGGACCCGACCGTCAGCAGGACCGCGCCGCGGTTGCGGACCCTTCCGGCCAGGCGGCGGGCCACCTGCGGCCGGACGCCGCGGGCGAGCACCGGGCCCAGTACCACCAGGTCGAAGCCGTCGACCAGGGCCGAGAGGACCGCGACCACCTCGGCGCCGGGGCGTGGGACCAGGGCGATCCGGTCCAGGTCGACGCCCAGTTCGGCGGCCGCCGCCAGGCCCAGGTCCGGCAGGCCGGTGACCGCCGCCCACGAGCCCGCCTTCGTCGCCTCCGCGAGCAGTGCCAGCACCAGGGACGTCGAGCCCGTGACCGACACCGTGGTGCCGCGCCGGAGCCCGCCGGCCGGGAACAGGCCGGCGAGCGCCGGGGCTACCGGGAGTGACTCACCCGAATGGGTGACGTCCGGGTTCAGCTCCGAGGCTGTCCGCACTCCGGGGATGGACGTGAGCGCCTCCGGTATCGCCACCACTGCTCACCTCCAGCACCACGAACTCGTACCGGAGACACCCACAGGAGACCGGCGGGCGAACCCAGGACACTCATCGAACACTTGTTCGCATCCTGCGAGACGACCGCCGCCCCTGTCAAGGGAGGCTCACGTCACGGTGAAGCTCGAGGTCAGGGTGGCGGCCGAGCTGTTGCCGACGTAGACCTCGATCTTGCCCGGCTCGACGCGGAACTTCGCGGCGTTGTCGTAGAAGCCGACGTCGTCGGGGGTGAGGGTGAACGTGACCGTGGTCGACGCGCCCGCCGCCAGCGTCACCCGCTGGAAACCGCGCAGCCGCCGGACGGGCTGCACGATCGTGGCGACCGGGTCGCGCAGGTACAGCTGGACGACCTCGTCGCCCGCGCGGCCGCCGGTGTTGGTCACCTTGGCGCTCACCTGGATGCGGCCGCCGCGCGAGGACATCCGCGTGTCCGAGAGCCGCAGGCCGTCGATGCGGAAGGTCGTGTAGGACAGGCCGAAGCCGAACTCGTAGAGCGGACCGGACTCCAGGTCGAGGTACTTGGACGTGTACTTGTTGGCCGGGTCGGCCGGGCGCCCGGTGTTCTCGTGGTTGTAGTAGATCGGGATCTGGCCGACCGCGCGCGGGAAGCTCACCGGCAGCTTGCCGCCCGGGTTGACCGTGCCGAACAGGACGTCCGCGATCGCGTTGCCACCCTGGACGCCCGGCGCCCACGCCTCGAGGATCGCGGGGGCGTTGTCGTGCAGGTACGGGATCGTCAGCGGCCGGCCGTTGACCAGGACCACCACGAACGGCTTCCCGGTCTCCTTGATCGCGGCCACCAGCTGCTGCTGGACGCCCGGCAGGTCGATGGTGCTGCGCGCCGCCGCTTCACCGCTCATCGCGGCGGTTTCGCCGACCACGACGACCGTCACGTCGGCCGCGCGGGCCGCCTGCTGCGCCGCGGCGAACCCGCTCGTGTCGGCGCCGTCGACGGTGCAGCCCGCGCTGTAGGTCACCGTGGCCCCCGGCGCCGCGGCCTTGATCCCGTCGACCACGGTCACCGGCGGGGTCGTGGCCGCGCCGGTGCCGAGGCCCGACCAGGTGCCGTTGAGGTCGTAGGTCGCCGTCCCGAGCGGGCCGACGACGGCGACCGAGCGGACGGTCTTCGCCAGCGGCAGCACCGGCCCGTCGTTCTTCAGCAGCACCATGGACCGCCCGGCGGCCTGGCGCGCCGCCGCGAGCGCGACCGGCGACGGCGCCTTCACCTCGCCGGCCTCGTCGACGTACGGCCGGTCGAACAGGCCCAGCTTGAACTTGACCAGCAGGATCCGGCGGACGGCGTCGTCGATCTGGTCGTTCGTGATCCGCCGCTGCGCCAGCAGCTGCTGCCCGTACTGCACGTAGTTGGTGCTGACCATCTCCATGTCGACCCCGGCCGGGAGCGCGGCCGCCGCGGCGTCGGCGCCGTCGCCGGCGAGGCCGTGCAGGATCAGCTCCTGGACGCCGGTGTAGTCGCTGACCACGAACCCGCGGAAGCCGTACGAGCCCTTGAGGACGTCGTGCAGGACGTAGCCGTTGCCGTGGGCGGGCACGCCGCTGATGGTGTTGAAGCTGGCCATCACCGTCGCCACGCCGGCCTCGACGGACGCCTTGAACGGCGGCAGGTAGAGGTTGTGCAGCCGCTGCAGCGAGACGTCGACGGTGTTGTAGTCGCGCCCGCCCTCGGCGCCGCCGTAGGCGACGAAGTGCTTGGCGCAGGCGGCGAGGCGGTCCGGCGACGAGTAGTCGTCACCCTGGTAACCGCGGACCTTCGAGACGGCGAGTTTCGTGGCCAGGTAAGGATCTTCGCCGTACCCCTCGGCGATGCGCCCCCAGCGCGGCTCGTGGGTGACGTCCATCATCGGCGCGTACGTCCAGTGGATGCCGCTGCGCCGGGCCTCCTTCGCCGACACCGACGCGTCCGCGCCCGCCACGGCGGGGTCGAAGCTCGAGCCCTGGGCCAGCGGGATCGGGAAGTTGGTGGTGTAGCCGTGGATGACGTCCAGGCCGAAGATCAGCGGGATGCGCAGGCGGGTCTGCTCGACGGCGATGTGCTGCAGCGCGTTCAGCTTGGCCGCGCCGACCACCGAGAAGACGCCGCCGAGCTGCCCGGTCGCCAGCGCCGTGCGCGCGTCGGCTTCGTTGCCGAGCAGCTGGAGCTGCCCGAGCTTCTCCGCGAGGGTCATCTTCCTGAGCAGCGCCTCGACCCGGCCGTCGCGCTCGGGCCGGGAGACGGGGTCCGCGGCGGCGGGCGTGGCGAGCAGGCCGCTCGAGGCGACCCCACTGGCGGCGAGGAGGCCGCCGACCCCGGCGAGCAGGCTTCGCCGGTTCACTCCGTCTGATGTGGCTTGATCGGCTGCGTGACTCTCGGGCTGCTGCATGGCGGGGCCCCTTTCGAGTGAGAATCGATCAGCCAGAATAGGCCGGAAACGCGACCGCGACCGGAAGGAACGTCCATGAACGCGCTCCGTCACCACGTCACGGCGGCCTGACCGTGTTCGACGGGTTCGAACTCGAGCGGGTCGACGTCGGCGACGTCACCCTGCGCGTCCGCCACGGTGGTTCCGGCCCGCCGGTCCTGCTGCTGCACGGCCACCCGCGCACGCACACGACCTGGTACCGGGTCGCGCCACTGCTGGCCGAGCGGTTCACGGTCGTCTGCCCCGACACGCGCGGTTACGGCGAGTCCACCAAACCCGCGACGGACGGTGAGCACACGCCGTACAGCAAGCGGGTCATGGCTGCGGACTGCGTCGCCCTCATGCGGCGGCTGGGCCACGACCGGTTCGCCGTCGCCGGGCACGACCGCGGCGCCTACGTCGCCACGCGGCTGGCGCTCGACCACCCGGACACGATCCGGGCGGCCGCGATCCTCGACGCCGTCCCGATCGGCGAGGCCCTCGCCCGCTGTGACGCGCGGTTCGCGCGGGCCTGGTACCACTGGTTCTTCTTCGCCCAGCCGGACAAGCCCGAGCAGGCGATCAACCACGACCCGGACGCCTGGTACGGCGTCCCGGCGAAGAACTCCCCCGAGCGGCTCGGCGCGGAGAACTTCGCCGACTTCCGCCGCGCGATCCACGATCCGGCCACGGTCCGCGCGATGCTCGAGGACTACCGCGCCGGCCTGGGCGTCGACCGCGCGCACGACGAGGCCGACCGCGCCGCCGGCCGCCGGATCACCTGCCCGGCGCTGGTCCTCTGGTCGAGCCGCGACGACCTGGCCGACCTCTACGGCGACGTCCTCGGCGTGTGGCGGGACTGGACGACCGACCTGCGCGGGCACGCCATCGACTCCGGGCACCACATGGCCGAGGACAACCCGGAGGCGCTGGCCGCCGCGCTCGCCGGGTTCTTCCCGCGCACCGGCTAGCTAGCCGGTGGCGCCGACGGTGCCGAGGACCGCCAGCCACTCCCGCGCGGCCGCGAGGTTCTCCTGCACCTGCAGGAGGTGGTCGAGCCCCAGCACGGCGATCGGGCGCCGGACCGCGCGCTGGTCGCTGACGATCACGCACGGGATGCCCGCGGCGTGGGCGTCGGCCGAGGTCGTGAGCAGCACGCGCAGGATCCGGGCCGAGCAGAAACCGACCCGGGTCAGGTCGACGACGAGCGCCTGCGGCCGCAGTGCGAGCTCTTCGGACAGCCGGGCGAGCAGGTGGTCGGCGACGGCGCCGTCGAGGTCGCCGGTGGCGGCCACGACCGTCGAGTCGTGGGTGGTGGTCACGGTGAGCGTCGAAGTGGCCTGGTGGAACCGGGTCAAGGGATCGCGCATGATCTTGCTGTCACCTCCGTGGCGGATGGCGACAACGAGAGCCGGGCCGCCACCGCTGAACCGGTGCGGCAACACCGGCGAATGGGACAACGGCTACTCGGCTGAACCGCGGACACCCCGAACATACCCGGATCGGGTGAACTTCATGCATCACGAACCGGAGACGCGGACGGCCGGAGGTCCTTCGGCGGCCGCTTCGCGCGCACGGTGCGGAGATTCCGCGCGGTCGCCGGTTCCGGCGGCCCGCCGGGCGGTTCCACCGGCGGCCGAACGGGCTGCGGCTTCACGAAGACGACGCCGGCCGAGGCCCGCACGCCGGTGCTCATCCGCGCCGCGAACACCAGCAGGCCGGCCGCGCCCAGGAGGCAACCCGGCACCGCGGCACGTCCGCCTTGATCTCCTGCTCGAGCAACGCCACGACGACCACGGTGACGAACCCGGTCGCGCTCGTCGCCGTGCCCTTGGCCACCGCGAGCACCCGATCCCGTTGCCACGTCAGGAACTCCACGGCGGCGTCACCAGGACGAACGTCCCCAGGGGAAGCACCGTCCCTGGGCAGTGTGGACGGTACGAAACGGCTGATCCGGCGCCGGTCAGCCTGCCTGGTCCTTTCCGGACTCCGGCGGGGTGGCGGCGAGGCGCTCGTGGAGTTTTTCGCGGATCTCGTCCGGGGTGTAGGCGCGCCGCCGGCGCTCCTGCCGCACCACGACCACCCCGGTCGCGGCGACCCCGACGAGTCCGGCCAGTCCTACTGTCTTCCACCAGCGCATCGGCCTAGGCTACTGCCCGTGCCGGCCAGCGAGCTCGATCTCGACGAAGCGGTGGCCGTGACGCGCACCGGCGACCTGTGGCTGTTCCGGGGCCGGTCCGCGGCCGACCGGACCATCCGCGTCGTGACGAACAGCCCGGTCAACCACGTCGGCATGGCCGTGGTGATCGAGGACCTCCCGCCGCTGATGTGGCACGCCGAGCTGGGCCGTTCGCTGCCGGACGTCTGGTCGGGCACGCACCAGCGGGGCGCCCAGCTGCACGACCTGAGCCGCGCGGTGCAGGTGTGGGCCGGGAAGTACCACCAGCGCGTCTGGCTGCGCCAGCTCGACCACCCGGTCACCGCGGAGATGGAGGACGCGGTCCTGCGCACCGTCGCGCGGCTGGACGGCACGCCGTTCCCGTCGACCGCGCGCCTGGCCTCCCGCTGGCTGGGCGGGCGGCTGCCGTCCCGGAAGCGGGACACCCGGGACGCCGACCTCGAGTCCGGCTACTGCGCGGAGATCGTCGCGCTCACCTACGAGGCCATGGGCCTGCTGCCGAAGGGCCGGCGGCCCAACTGGTACGACCCCGGCCGGTTCTGGAGCGGCGACCACCTCGAGCTCACCGGCGGCGCCGCGCTGGGCGACGAGATCGCCGTGCGCCTGCCCGGCTGATCCCCGTCGTCAGCGCGGGACCTCGGTCGGCAGGCGGGGTTCGCGGTGCAGCAGCTCGAGCGCGTCCGTTTCGGCCACCGCGGAGAACTTCCGGTAGCTGTTGCCGACCGCGTGCATCCAGGACAGCGGCCGCAGGCAGACGACCTGGTCGACCTCACGGGAGAGCCGGTCGAGCACGCCTCTCGGGGCGACCGGCACCGCGAGCACGATCCGGCCGGCCTGGCGGGCGCGCAGGACGCGGATCGCGGTGTGCGCGGTCGTGCCGGTGGCGGCGCCGTCGTCGGCGAGCACGACCGTCCGGCCGGCGATCGGGGCCGCCGCCACGGTGTGCCGGTAGACGGCGACCTGCCGGGCCAGCTCGGCCCGCGCGTGGCCGGCGAGCCGGGTCAGCTCGGACGGCGTGACGTCGAACCGTTTGATGGCCGCGTGATCCGAGACGAGCAGGCCGCCTTCCCCGACGGCACCCAGGCTCGTCTCCGGCGGTCCGGCGAACTCGATCCGGCGGGTCAGCAGGATGTCCAGTGGCGCGCCGAGGACGTCGGCGATCTCGCCGCCGACCACCAGGCCACCTGCGGACAGGCCGAGGACCACGGCCTCGTGCCCGCGCAGCGGGCGCAGCAGGAGCGCGAGGCGCTCGCCGGCTTCCCGGCGATCACGGAACCGCATGGCCACCCCCGTAGAAGACTCTCCCCAGCATCACCCCGGTGCGCACCGGCGCACGAGGGCCGTTGGTCATCGGGCGCGCGCCGTTCGGCATCGGCGTGCGCAGCCTGCTCAGCGGGCGTCCTCGTCCGCCCGGCGCGGCGCCGCGATCGCCGCCGCCCGCGAAGCGTGGACGACCAGCCGTTCGTGCGTCCGGGTCAGCTGCAGCGGCCGCCAGGTCGCGCGGGTCGTGGCCACCAGCCGCAGGTCGGTGCCCGGGCCGGCGCGGCGGTGCGCGTCGAGCAGCACCTCCAGCCCGGCGGCGTTCAGGAACCGGACGAGGGACAGGTCCACGACGATCCGCCGCGGCGCCCGGCCGAGTGCCTCGTCGAGGGCGTGCCGGAGCATAGGCGCGGTGCCGAGGTCGACGTCGCCGACCACGGCGACGACCTGCGCCCACCCGGACCGTTCGACGGTGATCGCCAGGTCGTGGTAGCGCGGCGGCGGGGACTCACGGCCGCCGGAAGCGCCGAAGACCGCGTGGACGACCCGCTGCCCGGCGACCGGGAACGACGCCGGTGCGGCTTCCGGGAGCGGACGGCGGGGGCGCGGGAAATCGAAGACGTCGAGTTTCACGATCGGAGCTCCTGCCCTGCCGGCCGCCTGCTCTCTCCGCGGCCGGCGTCGATGGTTTTGATCGTCGCGAGGCGGGGACTGGGCGCTCCGGCGCTGTGCGGGTGGATCGTACCCCGCGAGCGGGGCCGGAAAGTCCTTTGAGGACGGACAGGCCGATCCGGCCCCTCGTTTCATCGTGCTCGCCGGCGGCGGTCACGCGCTGCCGGGTGGCGCCGGCGCAGCAGGGCCGCGAGCAGGATGCGAGCGGGCACCCGGCGGCGAGCTGATCGTCGGTTAGGACCCCGCAGTCGACGAGCCCGCCCAGGCACCGCTGGTAGCCGGTGAACGAACCCCGGTGGGTCCGGGCGACGAGCCGGTACCGGTCGTCACCGGTGGACAGCACGGCCACGTCGGCCAGGCTCGTCTGCACCGGCGTGACCGTCTCGACCTGGGACTCGTACAGCTCCGGCTTGATCCCGGCGGCGCCGGTGCCCAGCCGGGCGAGCACCGCGGCCGCCGCCGGTCATCGGGCGCGCGCCGGTTGGCCGCCGGTACGCCGGGGTACCCGCCGCCGATGGAACACGAGCCTGCCCCGGCGACCATCACGCCCTACGAAGACGGCCCGCTGCTGGTCCGCGGCGACGTCGAAATCCGGTCCCAGGACGGTGAGGTCCTGCGGCCCCGCGGCACCGTCGTCGCCCTGTGCCGGTGCGGCCGGTCGGCCGTGAAGCCCTTCTGCGACGGCACGCACAAGGTGCGCGGCCGCGACAGGTGACGGTGTCACGCCGCACCGGAGAGCGCGCGGGTGCGCAGGCTCGGCCGGCCGGCTTCCCAGCTGCCGAGGAGGTGCGCCGCGAACTCCGCGTCCACCGCCAGCCCGCAGGCGGCGCCGAACAGGATGTCCCCGGCGGCCTCGGGGTGCTCGGCGGCGTAGCTGCCGCAGAGGTCGTGGGCCGCGATCTGCTCGTGCACGGCGTCGGCTTCGACGTGCACGTCGAAGAAGCGGGTCGCCGCGGCGTCGCCGCCGAGGCGCCGCAACCCGTTGCCGTAACGGCGGTTCGGCAGCGACGAGGTCATTTCGAACGCCGCGAGGTGCCCGAGCGCGGCACCGAGCCAGCGCCGGTTCATCCCGAACAGGGACATCAGGTTGCTCACCGCCAGCGTGACGGCCGGCACGTCGTCGACGAAGTGGCCGTAGCCGTCGTCCAGCCCCAGTGACCGCATGGTCGTGCGGAACAGCTCCGAATGCATCTCTTCGACGCGCCCGCCGCCGTATTCGTCGGCCTGGATCTCGACCAGCGCGGCCTTCGCCCGCCCGCTCAGGCGCGGGATGGCCCAGCTGTGCGGGTCGGCCTCCTTGAGGTGGTACACCGAGCGGTGCGCGACGAACTCGCCGAACTGCGCGGCGGAGGCCTTGCGCTGCAGGAACTTCGCCAGTGACGGGCCGCCGTCGGCGGCGGCCAGCCGGGCCAGCGCCCGCGGCACGTCGGCGGGGTCGGCCTCGATCGGCGCGACGAGGGCGGTCAGCCCGGTCAGCCACCGTTTTTCGAGGTCCTTCCGGAGGGCGTGGAGCGCGAGCCCGCCGTCCTGGTCCGGGTCGACGTCGTCGAACCCGCGGTAGCCGAGCTCGTAGCAGATCCACAGGGACAGCTGCAGGTCCTCGTCGTGCACGGCCGGCTGTGCGGGCCCGAAGTCCAGGCTCTCGGCCGGGTTCGCGCCGCGCAGGAGACGGACGACCTCGTCGCTGACGGGCCCCCGGGTGGCGGGCAGGCGCATCGGACCTCCAGGTAGGTACAGGAAATCGGCGGATACCCCGTGATCGCGCACCCCACGCCTCGGCGGGCCAGGGTGTCGAGGACCACAGTATTTCGCTAATGTAGTTAGTAACTTCTTTAGTAGTCTTCTTGCCATGACTTCCTGGCACGTCGACGCCCCGGGCGTCGGCAACGCGGTGATGGAGCGCCTCCAAGAGGTGGGCACGCTGACGCGCGTCATCGAGAAACGCCTCAGCGGCGCCCTGGGCGTCAACCCGACGGACCTCGCGGCGATGGAACACCTGGCCAGCGAAGGACCCTTGACCGCGAAGGACCTCGCGGACCGGCTGCGGGTCTCGACCGCGGCGAGCACGCACATCGTCGACCGGCTCGAGCAGGCCGGGCACGTCACCCGGCGCCCGCACGCCACCGACCGGCGCAAGGTGCTCGTCGAGCCGGTGCCGGAGTCGACGACGCGGATCTTCGGCCACCTCCACCCGCTGCTCAGCGGCGTCGAGGGCCTCGTCGAGGCGCTGGGCCCCGGTGAGCGGGACGTCGTCGAGACCTTCCTGGCCGGTGTCGTGCGGATCTACACCGGGACCGCCGACGCCCTCGCGAGCACGTCATGACCGAAAAGAAGCCGATGAAGAGGACGATGTGGTGGCTGCTGGCCACCGTCCTCGTCGTCGAGCTGATGGACCTGCTCGACTCGACGATCGTCAACGTGGCGGGCCCGTCGCTGGAACGCTCCCTCGGGGCGAGCCCGGTCGGCCTGCAGTGGGTGATCGGCGGGTACGCCCTGACGCTCGGCGCGGGCCTCGTGCTCGGCGGGCGGCTCGGCGACCGCTACGGCCGGCGGCCGATGTTCCTCGTGGGCCTCGTGGCCTTCACCCTCGCGTCGCTGGCGTGCGCGCTCGCGCCGGGCATCGGGCTGCTGATCACCTTCCGGCTGGTCCAGGGGGTCGCCGGGGCGATGATGCTGCCGCAGGGGCTGGGAATCCTGCGCGACAACCTCACCCCTCGCGACCTGACCAGGGCCCTCGCCGTCTTCGGCCCGGTGCTCGGGCTCGGCGGTGTGCTGGGCCCGGTGCTGGGCGGCGCGCTCGTCGACTGGGACCTGGCCGGTCTCGGCTGGCGGCTGGTGTTCCTGGTCAACGTGCCGATCGGGCTCGTCGCGCTCGTGCTGGCCCGGCGACTGGTGCCCCACGGCGCCCGGACCCCGACGCTGCGCGTGGACGTCGCCGGGGCCGTGCTCGTCGCCGGGGCCTCCGCTCTGCTGGTCCTGCCGCTCAACGAGGGCCAGTCGTCGGGATGGCCACTGTGGACGTGGCTTTCCCTGGCCGCCGCGGCGATCGGCTACGTCGTGTTCGCGCTGTGGCAGCGCCGGATCGTGCGCCGGGACCGCACTCCGCTGGTCACCCCGGCCCTGTTCGGCAAGCCCGCGTTCACCGTCGGGCTGGCCGCGGTCGCGCTGTTCTTCGGCGGGCTGATCGGCACCCAGCTGGTGCTGACGTTCTTCCTGCAGCTCGGCGAAGGCTTCACCGCCGGGCAGGCCGGGCTGGGCAACCTCCCGGTCGCGCTGGGCACCGCCGTCGGCGGCGGCGTCAGCGGCGGGCTGCTCGCGGCCAAGCTCGGCCGGCGCGTCCTGCAGGCCGGGGCCGTCGTCCAGCTGGCCGGGGTCGCCTGGCTGTGGTTCGCCCTGGCCGGCGACGGTGCCTTCACGATCTGGCGGATCGTGCCCGGCAGCGTCGTCGCCGGGATCGGCGCGGGCATCGTGATCGCCGCGGTGTTCAACACGGTCCTCGGCGCGGTCGCCGACGACGAGGTCGGGTCCGCCTCCGGCGTGCTGTCGGCGGTCCAGTCGATCGGCGGCTCGGTCGGCGTCGCGGTGTTCAGCACGGTGTTCTTCGCCGGCGCCGTCGCCGGCCGGGTGACCGAGAGCTTCCGCGACGCGCTCGTGGTCCAGGCCGTGGTCATCGGGCTGTTCCTGCTCATCTCCCCGCTGTTCCCCCGCCGCGCCCGGCCCGACGACCTCCCCGTCGAGACAGCGGAGGTCTCGGTCCCCTGAGTCAGGCCGGATCCGCGAAGAAGTCGCGCAGCGCCGCGCCGACCGACCGCGGGTCTCCTTCGTCCTCCGGACCTTCGTGGCCCAGCCCCGGGAAGGTGACGCGGCGGGATCGGGGCAGCACGGCGGAAAGCGCGTCCACGGCCTGGTGGAGGTACACCGGGCTCTTCGCGCCTTCGAGGAGCAGGACGTCGGTCTTGAGCCCCGCGTAGTCCGGTGCCGTGTCGGCCATCTCCCGGATGACGCGCATGTCGTAGCCGAGCGTCGGGACCAGGTCCGGGATGGACACGTCACCGTCGGCACGGCCGCGTTGGAGACGCGCGCCGACGGTCAGGAAGGGCACGAGCAGGAACCGCGGCACCCGCCCGAACACCGGTTCCGTGCCGAGCCCCTTCAACGACGTGACCAGCGCGGCCGAGAGCTTGCCCGCGGCGATTTCCCTTTCGTAGCGCGGAACCCAGCCGACCGGCGCCGAGCCGCCGACCGACAGGGGCGGCTCGTACAGCGCGATCCGGTCGAGCGACGGGGTTTCAAGCGCGGTCCGCAGCGTGACGAGCGCGCCGGAGCTCAGGCCGAAGATCCGCGTCGCCCCGGTCGCCGCGGCCAGGGCCTGCAGGTCCTCGACCTCGCGCCGGACGCCGAAGTCCGCGCCGTGGGCGCCGCTGGGACCGCGTCCGCGCCGGTCCGGGACGTGCACGGTGAAGCCGTCGGACAGCACCCGCGCGAGCTCCATCAGGTGCTGGGCCGCCTTCATCCCGCCGTGCACCAGCAGCACCGCCGGCCCGCTGCCGAGGGTCCGGTAGCCGATGACCGTGCCGTCGGCGGAGCCGGCCGTGCCCGTGCGGTACTCGCCCATGGATCCCCCAGTGATCTGCGTACGACGTTCGCAGTTTCGAAGGTAGCCCACTGCGTACACCGTTCGCAATAAAGCGGGACCTCCGGTCCAGGGCGCTCAGCCGCCCACGATGCGCCAGAAGGTTTCCCGTTCCCGTGCGCTCAACGGGACGCTCGGCACGTCGGCGCCCGCCGCCGGGCGTGGGAGGGGGACGACGGTGCCCAGGTCGTACGGGCCGGCCGGGGGTGTCAGCACCCAGCCCACCCAGCCGAACCCGGTGAAGACCCTCGCGATGGCCCGGAGGATGCGCACGGCCGCCCCTTCCCGCCGGAAAGCCGGATGCGGGTCATTGTCGGCGCGGCGCCGGGCGCCGGACAGGCCGTCCACATCCTGAACGCGCGTGCGACCACGTTCGGGAGCCGATACCTGTGAAAGGGAACGAAAGGGGGGCTCATGACCAGACTGCACCTCGCGATGGAGCTCGACGGCGACGACGTGCGGGTGGCCCCGCGCGCGCTGGCCGATGCCGTCACCACCGCCGAAGCCGGCGGCTTCTCGTTCGTCACCTTCGACGACTCGCCCCTGCCACCCGGCGGCGGTTTCCGGCTCGACGCCACCGGCCGCGCCGCCTACGTCTCGACCCTGACCGACCGGGTCGGGCTCGCGGCGACGTCGAACGTCACGACGGCCGAGCCGTTCCACCTCGCCGCCCAGCTCGCCAGTCTCGACCACGCTTCCCGCGGCCGCGCGGCCTGGATCGTCGCCGCCGACGGCTCCGCCGAAGCCCTCGCCACGATCGGCGGGAGCAAGCTCGACCCGGCCGAGCTGCACCGCGAAGTCGCCGACGTCGTCGAAGTCGTGCGGCGGCTGTGGGACTCCTGGGACGACGACGCCGTCGTCAAGGACGTCGCGACCGGGCGCTACCTCGACCCGGACCGGGTGCACCACGTCGACTTCACCGGCGCCACGTTCTCGGTCAAGGGCCCGCTGATCACGCCGCGGCCGCCGCAGGGGCGGCCGGTCGTGCTCGCGCCCGACGCCCTCGCGGAGGCGGCGCGCCCCGACGTCGTGTTGGTCGGCGGCACGGGGCTCGAGGACGTCCGGCGCCGCGCCCAGCGGGCCCGCGAGTCCGGCGCGCCGCTCGTCTTCGCCGAGGTCGAGGTGCTGCTCGAAACCGGCGTGCGCCGGCCGCACCGGGATCGGCTGCGCTACACCGGATCCGCGCCCGGGCTGGTCGAGCTGCTCGGCTGGCTGGCCACGAGCGTCGACGGCGTCCGGCTGCACACGGCGGACCTTCCCCGGCTGATCGAGGAGGTGCTACCCGCCCTGCGCAAGGAAAACCTGCTCGTCCCGCCGGAGCCGGGGGCGACCCTGCGCACGTCACTCGGCCTGCCGCGCCCGGCGAGCCTCTTCGCGGAGGGAGCCGCATGAGCGCCCGGCTGCACCTCGGGGTGTTCTACACCGGCGTCGGCCCGCAGTACCTGTGGGACGACCCGTCGAACGCGGACCACACCGCGATCGAGACGTACGTGTCCGTCGCGCGGACGCTGGAACGAGGGCTGTTCGACGCGTTCTTCCTCGGTGAGGGCCTGCGGGTGCGGGAGAACCGCGGCCGGGTGCACGCGCTGGACGTCGCCGGCCGCCCGGACGCGATCACCCAGCTCAGCGCGCTCGCCGCCGCGACGAGCCGGATCGGCCTGGTGGCGACGCAGAACACGACGTACAACTTCCCGGCCGACCTCGCCCGCCGGTTGTCCACTTTGGACTACCTGTCCGGCGGCCGGGCGGGCTGGAACATCGTCACCACCGACAACGCCTGGACCGGCGCCAACTTCCGCCGCGGCGGCTGGCTCGACCACGAACGCCGCTACGAGCGGGCGGAGCAGTTCGTCGAAGCGGCGCTGGCGCTCTGGTCGGAGACCGGCCCGGTCGCCCGGCACACGGACCTCGTCGAACTCCGGGCGACGCCGACCGTGCCCGCGAGCCCGCAGGGCCGGCCGGTGCTGTTCCAGGCCGGGGACTCCGCCGGGGGGCGGGAGCTGGCCGCGCGGTACGCGGACGTCGTCTTCTCGGCCAACACCGCCTACGACAAGGCCGTCGCCTACGCCGAGGACCTGCGCGCGCGGCTGGCCCGCCACGGCCGCCCGGCCGACGCCGTCCGGATCCTGCCCGGCGCGACGGTCGTCCTGGGCGACACCCCGGCGGACGCGGCCGAACGCGCCGAGGACATCCGGCGCCGGCAGATCTCGCCGCAGCGCGCGGTTGCGTTCCTGGAGCAGTACTGGGGTCAGGACCTGTCGGCCTACGACCCGCACGGCCCGCTCCCCGACGTCGAACCGAGCGAAGGCGAGCTGGACCCGTCCCGCGGGACGATCTCCATCGCGGACCGCACCGGCAAGCTCGACCGGATCCGGCAGTGGCGTGAGCTGGCCGAGGCGAAGAAGCTGTCCATCCACCAGCTCGTCCTGGAGGTGCAGCCGCGCCAGCACGGGTTCGTCGGCACCCCGGGCCAGGTCGCCGACGAGTGGGCGCGCTACGTCCGCACCCGCGCGGTCGACGGCTTCAACATCAGCCCGCACCTGGTCCCGGCCGCCCTCGACGACATCGTCGACCGCCTGGTCCCGGAACTGCAGGACCGCGGCGTCTACCGCACGGAGTACGAGGGGACGACGCTGCGGGAGCACCTCGACCTCGTTTGACAGCGGCGGGAACCACGGCCCCGCCGCGCACGACCTGTGGAAGGAGAAACTTCGACCACGGGGAGAAACGCATGGAACGCAGGGACTTCCTCCGGGTGTCCGCGGCTTCGACCGGCGCCGCGGCCCTCGGCGGCCTCGCCTCGGCCGGGACGGCGTCCGCCGCTCCGGCCCGCTCCGGGCCGCTGGCGGTCCAGATCCTGCTGTACGACGGCGTCGAGGAGCAGGACGTCGTCGGTCCCGTCGCCGTGTTCGGCCACGCCGGCCACGCGGGCGGCCAGGTCCGGCTCAGCCTGGTCAAGCCCGGCGGTCCCGGCGAGGTCGCGGGCACGTTCGGGACGAAGATCGCCGTGCCCGGCGCCTGGGACCCCGCCGCCGGTGACGTCCTCGTCGTCCCCGGCGGTGGTTACGCCGCGAAGGACGGCCCCGGCGTGAACGCCCTGATCAAGCAGCCCGGCGTGCTGCGCGGCCTGGTTCGCGCGCGGCAGTCGGGTGTCCTGGTCGCCGGCGTCTGCACCGGCGTCATGGCGCTCGCCGCGGCCGGCCTGACCCGCGGGCGCCCGTGCACCACCCACCACCTCGCGAAGGCGGATCTCGCCGCCCAGGGCGGCCAGGTGGTCGACGCCCGCGTCGTCGACGACGGCGACCTGGTCACCGCGGGCGGGGTCACCTCCGGGCTGGATCTCGCGCTGTGGCTGGTCACGCGGTACCTGGGCGCCGCGGTGGCCGTCGGGGTCGAGTCGGTGCTGGAGTACGAGCAGCGCGGTGCTGTCTGGCGTCGCTCCTAACGCAGCAGGCGCCAGGCTTCCCGCCGGAGACGCTGCGCGTCCGGGTCGGCCACCGGGGCCGCGGACAGCAGCCGCCGGGTGTAGGCGTGGGCGGGCGCGGTGAGCACCTCCTTCGTCGGACCTTGCTCGACGACGTGGCCGCGGTGCATCACCGCGACCCGGTCGGCGAGCTGCTCGATCACCGCGAGGTCGTGGCTGATGAACAGGCACGCGAACCCGAACTCGTGCCGCAGGTCGCGCAGCAGGTCGAGGATCCGGGCCTGGATGGTGACGTCGAGGGCGCTCGTCGGCTCGTCGGCGACCAGCAGGTCCGGGCGCAGCGCCAGGGCCCGCGCGATGCAGGCGCGCTGCCGCTGGCCGCCGGACAGCTCGTGCGGGTAGCGCGTCCGCAGCGACGGCGAGAGCTGGACCGCCGAGAGCAGCTCGGCCACGCGTCCGTCCACTTCGGACGCAGGGACGGCCTTGTGCAGCCGCAGCGGCGTCGCGACGCTCTCCCCCACCGTCGTGCGCGGGTTGAGCGAGGACAGCGGGTCCTGGAACACGACACCGATGCGCCGTCGCAACGCCTTCGCGGCGCGCCCGCGCGCGCGGGTGATGTCCACGTCGCCGATGTGGACCGACCCGGCCGTCGGCGCGAGCAGGCCGGTGACCGCCCGCGCGACCGTGCTCTTCCCCGAACCGGACTCCCCGACCAGGCCGAGGACCTCCCCCGGCTCGACGTGCAGGCTCACGCCCTCGGCGGCGCGGACCGCCACCGCCCGGAACCGCCCGCGGTAGGTGACGGCGAGGTCTTCCACGCGCAGCAGCGGTTTCTCGGCCGGGACGTCCGGCACCGACGCCACAGCCGGGTGTTCGCCGGCCGCGACGTGCCCCGGTGAGACCTCGATGTCGGCGGCCAGCGCCCGCTGGAGCCCGGTCGTCGCCGCGGTGCTGAGCGAGACGACCGAGCCCAGCAGCTGCCGCGTGTAGTCCTCGGCGGGCGCGGTGAAGACCGTGCGGACGTCGCCCTGTTCGACGACGACGCCGTCGTGCATCACCACGACCCGGTCGGCGAGGTCGGCGACCACGCCCATGTCGTGCGTGATCAGCAGGATCGCCGTGCCGAGCCGGGACCGCAGGTCCCGCAGCAGCTCGAGGATCTCGGCCTGCACGGTGACGTCCAGGGCCGTGGTCGGCTCGTCGGCGATCAGCAGCTTCGGGTCGTTGGCCACCGCCATGGCGATCACGACGCGCTGCAGCTGCCCGCCGGACAGCTCGTGCGGGTAGGAGCGGAACCGCTCGCGGGGTGCGGGCAGCCCGACCAGGCCGAACAGCTCGATCGCGCGGTCCCGGGCCGCCGCGGGCGTCAGCTCCTGGTGCGTCCGGATCGCCTCGACGAGCTGGTCGCCAATGGTGAACACCGGGTTGAGCGCGCTCATCGGCTCCTGGAAGACCATGCCGACGTCGTTGCCGCGCACGGCCCGCAGCTCGGCCGGGGTCAGGGTGAACAGGTCCCGCCCGGCCAGCTCCGCGCGCCCGGACACCTTCGCCGTGGCCGGGAGCAGGCCGAGCAGGGACATCGCGGTGACCGTCTTGCCCGAGCCGGACTCCCCGACCACCGCGACGACCTCGCCCGGGCGGACCTCGTAACCGACCCCGCGGACGGCTTCGACGTCCCCGAAGGAGACCGCCACGTCGTGCAGCTCGAGGAGTCCGGCTCCGGTCACTGGACGATCCCGAACTTGCGGTAGTCGACGTAGGCCGGGAACTTGCCGATCTCGACGTCGCCGACGTTCGAGCCGTGCAGGAACGAGTTGCGGTTGTACAGCAGCGGGACCACCGGCGAGTCGGCGAGGATCTTCTTGTCCAGTGCCGCCCACTTCTTGCCGGCCGCGGCCGGGTCGATGGTGGCCTGCGCCTCGGCGATCAGCCGGTCGACGTCCGGGTTGCTGTAGCGCGACTCGTTGTACCCGCCGTTGCCGATCTCGGTCGACTGGAACAGCGGCTGGATGTTCGCGTTGGCCGACGGGATGTCCGGCTGCCACGAGGTGAGCGTCAGGTCGTAGTCCGACAGGCCCTTGGTGTCCACTTCGGACGTGTAGGTGTCCTCGTCGAGCGGCTTGATCGTCACCTTGATGCCGGCCCGCGCCAGCGAGGCCTGGATCGCCGCGGCCTTCTCCGGGTAGCCGTTCTCGTTGTGGGTGGCCAGGACCAGGCCGTCGAGCCCGTTGGGCAGGCCCGCCTCGGCGAGCAGCTGCTTGGCCTTCGCCGGGTCGCCGGACGGCGGCGCCGGGTAGAGGTCGTACTGCTCGCGGCCCTGCAGGCCGGGCGTGATCAGCGTCGTGGCGACGTCCCCGGCCAGCTGGGCGTTGCCCGCGCTGGCGACCTGGTAGGCGGCCTTGTCGACGGCGTACTGGAACGCCTGGCGCACCTTCGGGTCCACCAGCTTGCCGCGCTGGGTGTTGAGCGAAAGGTACGACAGCGCCCCGGATTCCGACGTCACGAGCCGCGACTTGGCCGACGCGCTGCCCTGGATCTGCGCCAGCTGCGCGGGCGAGGCGAAGGACATGCCGAAGGCGTTGCGGTCCTTGCCCGTGTCGTCGATCAGGCGCTTGGAGATGACGCTGGTGTCCTGGCCGAGCTCGAAGTCGACGGTGTCGGCGTTCGCCTTGCGCGTCGGGTCGGTGGCGCGGTCCCAGTTCGGGTTGCGGACCAGCTTCGCGGACTTGCCGCGCTCGTAGCTCTGGATCTGGTACGGGCCGGACGCGATCGAGTGGTCACCGTAGTTCGCCTCGGCACCCTTGCCCTTCGGCACCGGCGAGAACGCCGGGGTGCTGGCGACCCAGTTCCAGTCGCCGTACGGGCGGGCGAGGTGGAAGACGATCGTCTTGGCGTCCGGCGTCTGGATGGAGTCGAGCTCCTTGCCGCCGTCGAACGGGCCCTTGTACGCCAGGCCCGGCGAAAGCAGGTCCTTGTGGTAGGACAGGCCGCCGGAGAACGCGGGCGCGAACGAGCGCTCCAGGCCCCACTTGACGTCCTCGGACTTGATCGGCGTGCCGTCGCTGTACTTCAGGCCGTCCTTGAGGGTGAACGTCCACGTCTTGCCGCCGTCGCTGGGGCGCCCGGTGTCGGTGGCCAGGTCGGGCACGACCGTGGTGTCCTTGCCCGGCGCGACGTCCCACGACGTCAGCCGCCGGTGGACCAGCCCGAGGGTGGTCACGACGAGGTTGGAGCTCTTCGCCGGGTCCCAGGTGATCGACGGCGCGTCGTTGAGCAGGACCAGGTCCCCGCCCGGCTTGACCGAACCGCCTTGCGCGGCGGGCGTGTCGTTCGCGCCGCACGCCGTCAGCAGCATGACGGCCGCTGTAGCCCCCGCGACGAGCCAGTGTCCCCGTTTCATCGTTTCCCCTTCAGACGAGGCGGGCTCGCGGATCGAGCGCGCCGTAGCAGAGATCGACCAGGAAGTTCAGGAAGGTGACCAGCAGCGCGGAAAACAGCGTCACGCCCAGCAGCACCGGGAGGTTGAGCGAGGAGATCGCGTCGACCAGCAGCCGCCCGACCCCGGCCATGCCGAAGATCCGCTCGGTGATCACCGTGCCGGCCAGCAGCGAGCCGAGGTCGACGCCGAACACCGTCACCACCGGCAGCAGGACGTTGCGCAGCGCGTGCCGTCCCACCACCTTGCGCTCGGTGAGGCCCTTCGCCCGCGCGGTGCGGATGTAGTCCTCGCCGAGAGTCTCCAGCATCTGCCCGCGGGTCAGCCGGGCGTAGATCGCGGCGTGCAGGAAGGCGAGCACCAGCCACGGCAGCACGAGGTGCCACGCCCACTGCGCGGGGTCCTCGGTCAGCGGCACGTACCCGTTCTTCGGCACGACGTCGAGGGCGAACGCGAAGATCGTGATGCCGATCATCCCGGCCAGGTAGGCGGGCATGGACACCCCGGCCATCGCGGCGGCCATGGTGATCCGGTCGACGGCGGAGCCGCGGCGCAGCGCGGAGAGCACGCCGAGCCCGACACCGAGGACGATCCAGATCACGGCCGCGCCCAGCGCCACCGAGAAGCTGACCCCGATCCGGCTCCCGATCTCGCTGAGGACGTCGACGTTGTTCTGGAAGTCGTACCCGAAACACGGTGCGGTGCAGTGGATCGCGGAGACGCCGGTGCCGAACGTGCGGCCGCCGAAGATGCCGCCGAGGAAGTCGACGAACTGCTGGTACCAGGGGCTGTTGTAGCCCATGAACTCCCGCGCCATCGTGAGGCTCTCCGGCGAGCACGGGCGGCCGCAGGCCATCCGCGCCGGGTCGGCGGGCAGGACGTAGAACACCACGAACGTCACGAAGGCGACGACGAGCAGGACCAGCAGCATCCCGGCGAACCGGGTCGCGACGAAGCGGGCGGTGCGCATCAGGCGCCGCCCCCGGACCGCGGGTCGAGCGCGTCGCGGATGGCGTCGCCGACGACGTTGAACGCCAGCGTGATGAGGAACAGCAGCAGGCCGGGGAAGACGAGGTACATCGGGTCCGTCTCGAAGAAGTCGATGGCCGTGCTGATCGTGCGGCCCCAGCTCGGGGTCGGGGGCAGCACGCCGACGCCGAGGAACGAGAGCGCGGCCTCGCTGCCGATCATCGACGGGATGGACAGGCTGGCCACGACGATGATCGGTGCCCACAGGTTGGGCAGCAGCTCCTTGGTGAACACGTGCCACGGCCCGCCGCCCATCACCCGCGCCGCGGCGACGAAGTCGCGCTTGCCCAGGGTGAGGGCCTGGGACCGGACGATCCGCGCCACGCGCGGCCAGCCGAACAGGCCGAGGACCACGACCAGCGTGAACTGCCGCGGGAAGTCGACCGGCAGCACCGCGCCGAGCGCGATCATGAAGATCAGGTACGGGAACCCGAGGATGACGTCGGCGGTCCAGGTGACCAGCCGGTCCCACCAGCCGCCGAGGTAGCCGGCGCTGACGCCGATCACCACGCCGAGCGCGGTGGCCAGCACGGTGGCCCCGAGGCCGACTAGCAGCGACGTCCGGGCGCCGTGCGCGGCGAGCGCGAAGAGGTCGACGCCGGTCAGCGGCTCGACGCCGAACCAGTGCGCGCCGCTGACGCCGCCGAGCGCGCCGGCGGGCAGCCCGGTCGGGCCCAGCGTGGCGATGTCCGGGTTCAGGCTCTGCCCTTCGACCAGCACGAACAGGCCGGCCGCGGCGGCGAGCAGCACGATGAGCACGATCAGGACCGCGCAGGTCGACGTCCACCACCCGGAGCGGACGGCGCGCCACACGGCGGACGGCAGCGAGCGCGCCGCGACGGGCGTGACACCGGTGGTGGGTGTCGGCGGAGGGTTGGCCACAGCACCTTCACATTCAGCCGATCGAGTGACGATCACGGATCGTAGGGTCGTTCACCGGTGATCGATCCACCGTCTCATCATGTGGACGGAAAGTACCGTGCCCTTGCGGCCGTTTCCAGCCTCTTTCCGGGGAATTTTCCGATCCGGTGTCCACCAGGCGGACACATGCTTGAACGCTGCGTGAGCTGGGTACCTCCCGTCGTTGCCGAAACACGAGGGGGACCCCGGGTGACTTCCGACGACAGGCACGAAAGCCCGCTCACCGCCCAGGCGGCCGTGCGCTGCGACATGGGACTGGTCGACCGGGACGACCTGGCCCAGGTGCACCAGTGGACGCGGGCCGTGCTGGAGGGCCAGCAGCCCGAAATCGATCCGGAACGCGTCGGCGACGTCCTGATCGTGCTGGACGAGCTCGCCTCCAACGCGCTGCTCCACGGCACCGGCCGCCGCCGGGTCGGGCTCACCGTCCTCGAGGGGTACGCCGTGCTCGAGGTCTCCGACGAGAGCACCCGGCCCGCGGTGCCCGACGGCGGGCTGGGCCTGCAGATGGTCAAGTCGGTCAGCGCGCGGTGGGGCCAGCGGGTCCGCGAGCAGGGCAAGACCGTGTGGGCGCGGATCGCGCTTTAGACCACGACCACCTCGGCGGAGCTGTCGAACCGGTAGCCGACACCGCGCACCGTCGTGATCGGCGCCGGCTCCGGTGCGAACTTGCCGCGCAGCTTGCGGACGTGGACGTCCACCGTCCGCACCCCGCAGTGGACCGAGCCCCAGACCTCGGTCAGCAACGTGCGCCGGTCGAACACGACGTCCGGGTGCCGGCCCAGGAACAGCAGCAGCTCGAACTCCAGCCGCGTCAGCTCCAGCGCGCTCCCCCGGACCAGCACCCGCCGCGACCCGGCCTCGATCCGCACGGCAGGACGGCGCGTCGCCAGGTCCACGACCTGCGCGTCCGGGCGCTCGCCGAACCGCACGCCAAGAGTGTCCTCAAAGGACTCGAGCAGCCGCGCGGTGAGGTCGGCCGCACGGCCGGGGTCGACGCGGATCCGCACGGCCACGGTCACCTCGACCGCCGGCCGGGCTCCGTCGGTCCAGGCTGTCATGCGGGCATTCTGGACACCCCGCCGCGCCCCGGCCAGCGCGTCCATGGAGCGGAACCGCTGGCCTTCAGGGTCGGAATAGCCTAGGACAACGTGCTCCGCGCCCGCCTCCAAGTGCGCGAAACCACTGACCTTCGACCCCACGCAGAGTGCCGAGCGGGTCGTCGCCGACGGGGTAGATCCCGACGTGGTCCGCACCCGCCTCCAGGTGCGCGCGACGCCCGACGGCGAAGTCGGCAGGCCCGGCTTGAGTTGCCCAGTTCGCCGGTGGAACCGCTGCCGTCCAGCCGAGGCAGCCGTCGAGCGGCCCATTGGCTTGTCAAGCCGCGAACGGCAACGGTTGGTGAAGGTTGTTGCGCCTGGGTTTTCGGCGTTTGTCCAGGAACGCCGGTGGCCGGAACTCCGGCAGGCCGTCCGCAGCAATGCGGACTTCCCACCCTGAGCGGTGCAGCAGCCGGTGGTGGTGAGCGCACAACAGCACCAGGTTGCCCAGCTCTGTCGCACCGCCCTCGGCCCAGTGACGGATGTGGTGACCCTGGCAGTGCCGGGGTGGGCGGTGGCAGCCGGGGAACGCGCAGCCACGGTCGCGCAGGAACAGCGCTCGGCGCAGACCGGCGGAGATCAGGCGGCGCAAGCGGCCCAGGTTCAGGGGTTCGCTCTTCTCGCCCAGCACTGCGGGGATGAGCATACTGTCGCAGGCGTGCACCCGTGCCTCAGCCGCGGACATGGTGCCGGTGTCGCCGAGGCTGGCCTGGCCTACGCCGGACTTCAGGTCCGACAGCGAGACCGCGACCATCACGTGCGCTCGTTCGCCGGCCTGCATCGGCAGGTCCGGCGAGTTCAACGCGAGGTCGATCGCGTCGGAGAAGGCATCGCCATAGCGTTCCTGCGGGGATCGGAAGTCCGCACCCTCGTCGCCGCTGCGACGCTCCGCCAGCGAGTCGAGCAAGGCGCCGGCGCGGGTGCCGGTCTCCTCGTCAAACCGGCCGGTCAGCTCCCACACCCCGGTTCTCTTGCGGCGCAACGAAAGTTCCCGGGTGGGCGCAGAAGGTTCGGACCCAACCGGCTCGGCGCCGTCGGGATCGAGGTGGGCCACGATCCGCGCACCCAACGCCGCAACCTGCTTGTGCCCAGCCGAGGAAGCGAAGGCCAGCAAGCTCCGCTCGGCGTCATCACGGTGCTCGGGCGCAAGCTGCCCCAGAACCCCGACAATCGCATCGACCATCGGAGTGCTCAACGAACCACCAGCAGCAGCCGCCCCGGTCGCCGGAGCAACCGCAGGCACGGGACTACCGTCGAGAGCACGCCCGGCGTTCAGAGCCCGCGCCCGTTTCACCACACGTTCGGCGGCCACCTTGGGAACATCGGCCAGGTGCTCGAACAATCGGGCAGCAGAGCGATATCCGAACAGGTCCATCACACCACGAGACTCGATCTCTACAAGCAGGGAACCGATTTCAGCCTCAGCGGACCGCACGACACCGAGCAGCGTGGAGATGCGGTCGGCCAAGGCCACCGCATCTGCTTTCCACACCGCTTCGCTGTCCACACACCAAGATTACCGCCCCTCGAACGCATGTTCATCACACGAAAGGATGATCACGTCCAGCCCGGTTGCGGTCCGGTTAGGGCAACACAGCTTCGGCGACCCCACGCAGAGTGCCGATCGGGTCGTCGCCGAGCGGGTAGATCCCGACGTGGTCCGCGCCCGCGTCCAGGTGCGCGCGAACACCCGTGGCGATGGCAGCGGGACCGCCGTGCAGGACGAGGGCGTCGATCAGGCGATCGCTGCCGTGCTCGGCGAAGTCGTCGTCGGTGAAGCCTAGCCGTCGCAGGTTGGCGGTGTAGTTGGTGACCTGCAGCGCCGTGCCCGGCGGGGCGGAGCGGGCGATCGCGCGGGCGCGTCCGGGGTCGGTCTCCAGCAGCGCGAAGTGCCCGGGCAGCACCAGTTTCCCCGCGCCGAGCGTGGCCCGGGCCCGCCGCGTGTGCTCGGGGGTGATCATGCACGGGACGGTCCCGGCGGTGCGCTCACCGGCCAGCCGCAGCATCTTCGGGCCGAGCGCGGCCAGCACCATCCGGTCGGCCGGCACCCCGGCCGCGGTCAGCGTGTCCACATAGGACTCCAGCTTTCCGTACGGCGACGCGTATTCGGCATGCACCTCGCGGTGCCCGATCCCCACACCGAGCAGGAACCGGTCCGGGTGCCGAGCGACGATCCGGTGGTAGGAGGCGGCGACGGTCTCCGCGTCGGCGGTCCACACGTTCACCACGCTCGTCCCGACGGCCATCCGGGTGGTCGCGTCGAGCAGCTGCTCGACCAGCTTCAGGTCGGCCGGCGGCGAGGCGTCCAGCCACAGCGTGCCGTAACCGGCTTCCTCGAGTCCGGCGGCCCGTTCCGGGGACACCTCGTGCTCGCGCAGGTGGGCGCCGAGCAAACCAAGATCGATACTCATGAGACGACTTCAGCACCGCTCCCCCGCGCCGAACCAGATCCAGGGCGCACGCGCAGCGATAAGGTGGCCTTATCGTCGCAGGCGGGAGGACGGGTGGAACTGAGGGCGCTGCGGTACTTCGTCACGGTCGCCGACGAGCTGCACTTCGGCCGGGCCGCCGAGCGGCTGCACATCGCGCAGCCCGCGGTCAGCCAGCAGATCGCCCGGCTGGAACGCGAGCTGGGCGTCCGGCTGTTCGATCGCTCGCCGCGGCACGTGCGGCTCACCGCGGCCGGACGCCGGGTGCTCGACGCGGCGCGCGGCGCCCTCGCGGCCGCCGACCAGGTCCGGCTCGCCGCCAAGACGTCCGCGGGCACCATGCGGATCGGCACGGCCCCCGGGTTCACCACGCGGCTGGAGCGCGGCATCGACTCGCTGCGCGAAGCGGGATCGCCCTTCGACGTCGTCCTCGCCGACCTGCCCCTCGACGCCCGCCTCAACGCCCTGCGGCAGGGAGAACTCGACGTGGTCCTGGCCAGGGGCGTGCTCTCGGCCCCCGGCCTGCGGGTGCTGCCGACCTGGACGGAACCGCTGCTCGCGGTCGTGTCCCGGCACCACCCGGTCGCGCACCAGACGGTCGTCGGCATCACGCAACTGGCCGGCAGCGTCCTGCGGCTGCCCGCGCGGCAGCACGACCCGCCGCTGCACGACGCCCTCACCGCCGCGCTGCGCGAGGCCGGGGTGCGCCCCCGCCTCGGCCGGCCGGTGGGCACGACCCAGGACACGATCGTCGAGGTCGGCTCCGATCCGCGCAGCTGGGCGGTGCTGCCCGCCGACCAGGTCGCCGAGATCAGCTCCACCCGCGTCAGCGCGATCCCGCTCGAGCCGGCCATGACGATCACCGGCAGCGTCGTCATCCCCGCCGACCTCCCGACCGAGTGCGCGCTCGCCCACGTCGAAGCCTTCCGCGACGCCGTGATGGCCTGACGGCCCGGACCTACTTCGGGCGCAGGGAGTCGGCCACCAGGTCCAGCAGGCGCCCGGTCCGCTCCGGCTCGGTGTCGTTCGCCGTGGACAGGAGCACGCCGAGCACCAGCATCGTGACGTCCTCGGGGTCGACGTCGGCGCGGAAGACGCCGGCCCGCGCCCCGGCGGTGAGGATCGTGCCGATCGCGCCGGTGATGCGCTTGCGCGTCACCGGCGTCGCGATCCGGCCGGACGCCACGCCGGCGCGGAAGACGTCGCCCATTCCGCGCTTGGTCTCGAAGAAGGCCACGTAGCGGTCCATCCAGGCGCGCAGGGCGAGCTCCGGCGGGAGCCGCTTCAGCAGCGCCGGGGCGCTGGTGGCGACGTCGTCGAGTTCGGCGGCGTAGACGGCTTCGACGAGCGCCTCGCGGGTCGGGAAGTGCCGGTAGAGCGTGCCGATCCCGACGCCGGCCTCGCGGGCGATGGCTTCGAGCGCGACGGTGCCGTCGGCGGCGCCGAAGGCGGCCCGCGCGACCTCGACGAGCTTCTCGCGGTTGCGGCGCGCGTCGGAGCGGACCGGGCGGTCGGCGGACGCCGGTTCGGACGCCGGATCGGGGGACGACAAAGCGGAGGCACCTCCGGTTGTGCTACGGTCGACTTAACGGAGGTTCCTCCGCTTCTCCATCATCGCACGAGGACGGGATGACCATGCCCCCCATTTCCGCCACCGCCCCCTTCGCCGGCCGCACCGTCCACCGCGTCGGGTACGGGGCCATGCAGCTCGAACGCCTCCACGACGACCGCGACGCGGCCGTCGCGCTCCTGCGCCACGCGATCGACCTCGGCGTGAACCACATCGACACCGCCGAGTTCTACGGCAACACCTTCGTCAACGGCGTCATCCGCGACGCGCTGCGGCCCGGCGACGACGTCTTGGTCGTCAGCAAGGTCGGCGCCGACCCCAACCCCGAGGGCCCGATCCGGCTCCGCCCCGCGCAGCGCCCCCACGAGCTGCGCGCGAGCGTCGAGGACAACCTCAGGACCCTCGGCACCGAGCAGATCGGCGTCGTGAACCTGCGCCGCCTGGACACCCGGCCCGGGCTCAAGGCCGAAGGTGACCAGCTCGTCGACCTCGACGACCAGCTCGAGGTCATGACGGCGATGCGCGACGAAGGCAAGATCGGCGCGATCGGGCTCAGCAGCGTGACCCTGGAGATCCTGCGCCGCGCGCTCCCGGCCGGCATCGCCTGCGTGCAGAACGCGTACAGCCTCGTGAGCCGCGAGGACGAGGACATGCTCGAGCTGTGCGTCGCCGAGGACATCGCCTGGGTGCCGTTCTTCCCGCTCGGCGGCGCGTTCCCCGGCCTGCCGAAGGTGACCGACGAGCCGGTCGTGCACACCGTCGCGGAGTCCCTCGGGCACACGCCGTCGCAGATCGGGCTGGCCTGGCTGCTGCACCACGCCCCGAACGTCCACCTCATCCCCGGCACCGCGACGGCCGGGCACCTCGAGGAGAACGTCGCCGCCGGCGCGATCGTGTTCGACGACGCGACGCTCGCCACGCTCGACGCCGTCCCGTCGCGTTCCCAGGACATGGCGCTCGGCTGATCGCCGGCGTCGGTATGTCCGGAGTGCCCGGCGCCCGGGCGGCGTGAGATGCTCCTCCTGCTGGAAGGTCCTAGGCGAGAGGCGGAGCGGGTGACCACCTGGACCGATGTGATCAACTTTGTCCGGACGCGGTACGAAGTCCTGGAGGAGCAAGGCGACTGGCTGCGGTTCCGCCTCGCCGGGCCGCAGGACCGGACGCAGCAGGCGACGGTGCACCACCTGCCCGAGCTGGACGGCGGCGCGTGGATCGAGATCTCCTCGCCGGTCGGCTGGGCCGACAAGATCGACCTGCGGCAGCTGCTCGAGCTGGCCGGGGCGTCGGCCGCCGGCGGCGCGGCGATCGTGGACGGGGTCGCGCTGCTCAAGCACACGCTGCCCCTGGAGGACCTCAGCATCGAGCACGAGTTCGAGCGTCCCCTCAAGACGCTCGTCGCCCGGGCGGACGCGTTCGAGCACGAGCTGACCAAGGCGGACGAGTTCTGAGCCGGCCCGCCGGCTGAGCCGTACCGGGCTCAGCCGGTCAGGCCGCCGATCACGAGGTCCACGATCCGGCACGCCAGGTCGTGGACCTCGGCGGCCGGCTGGTCGTCGATCCGGCGGAACCACGTGTCGACCGCGTTGAGGTTGCTCAGCAGCGTCCGCGTCGCGAGCGATGCGTCGACCGCGCGCAGCGAGCCGTCGGCGATGCCGGCTTCCACGACCGTCCGGAACAGCTGCTCGTAGTCCGTGCGCAGCCGGTTGAGCGCCTGCAGCGCCTCGACCTGGCGGGCCTTCAGCGCGGTCGCCACCTGGCCGCGCACCGCCTGGTGGACGACGTGGTGGTAGGCCAGGTCCTCCATCAGGTTGACCACGTGCGCCACCGACATCGCGACCAGCCTGTCGCGGCCCGTGCCGTCACCGCGGGCGTGCACCTCGATCCGCTCGCGCACGCGCCCCATCGCCTCCTCGTACACCGCGAGGAAGATGTCGAACTTCGACCGGAAGTGGTAGTACACCAGGCCCTTGGTCGCGCCGACCTCCCGCGCGATGTCGTCGATCGTGGCGCCGGCGAACCCGGTCGCCATGAAGGCCTCCGCCGCGGCGTCGAGGATCCTGCTCCGCGCACCGGGTTCGACGTCGGGGCTCGCGCTCACCTGGCCGTCCTCCTCGCTCCGGGTGTCCCATCGTCGCACGCCCGTACTCCGGCGGTTGACACCGACACACGCCGAACTCTACCGTGATACTCCGTAGTATTGCAGGTCAGACGGTATCAGAGTGAGAAGTCACCTGAAGGGCGTCCAATGACGAACGCACGAGACCTCCTGCACGAACTCGCCACCAGGAAGGCCGTCACGCGGCTGCTGCCGGTGCTCGGCATCGCCTACTTCATGTCGTACGTCGACCGCACCAACGTCGCGCTCGCCAAGACCTCGCTCGCGGCCGACATCGGGCTGAGCGCGGCGGCGTACGGGCTCGGCGCCGGCCTGTTCTTCGTGAGCTACGCCCTGCTCGAGGTGCCCAGCAACCTGATCCTCTACCGCGTCGGCGCCCGCCTGTGGATCACGCGCATCGCGATCACCTGGGGGCTCGTCTCCGCCGCGATGATGTTCGTCGGCGACGACGTGTCGTTCTACGTCCTGCGGCTGCTGCTCGGCGCCGCGGAAGCGGGCCTGTTCCCGGCGATGATGTACATGGTCACGCAGTGGTTCTCGCAGAAGCACCGGGTCACGATCGTCGGCCTGATCTACGTCGCGCCCTGCGTCGCGGTCATCATCGGCTCCCCCGTCGGCGGCGCGCTGATGGAACTGCACGGCCTCGCCGGGTTGCGCGGCTGGCAGTGGATGTTCCTCGTCGAAGGCCTGGTCACCGTCCTCATCGGCGTCTTCGTCTGGTTCTTCCTGCCCAGCCGTCCCACGGACGCGAAGTGGCTCACGGCGGAGGAAGCGGCCGTGCTTTCGGAACGGGCCGTCGGCGACACCGCGGCTTCTCCGACGCACGTCCGCGGGAACCTGCGGCGGGCGTTCGGCCACCCGACCGTGCTGCTGCTCGGCGCGATCTACCTGATCAACCAGTCGATCGGCGGCGGGATCGGCTTCAACTTCCCCGCCTACATCCAGTCGCTCGGGCTGCAGAGCCCGTTCCTGATCGGCCTCGTCGCGGGCAGCGGCGGCATCTCGGGGCTGGCCGGCGTGCTGTTCTTCCCCTGGTTCAAGCGCCGGTACGGCCACGAGGTCACGCTCATCGGGATCTGCGCGGCCGCCGTGCTGCTGGTCCTCGTGGGCTTCCTCGTCTCCCGGAACCCGGTGTGGAGCATCAGCCTGCTCTTCATCTCGAACTTCTTCGCCTTCGGCACGCTGCCGCTGTTCTGGTCGGTCGCGATGTCGCGCCTGTCCGGCCTGATGGCCGCGGCCGGACTCGCGTTCATCAACATGCTCGGGATCACCGGCGGCTTCGTCGGCCCGTACGTCTACGGCCTCGTCGAAGGCTCGACGGACAGCCTCGTCGCGCCGTACTACGTGTTCGCCGCGGCCGCGGCGGTCGCCGTCGCGCTGGTGCCGGTGCTGGGCTGGTCGATCCGGCGGGCCGCGGTGAAGGACCTCTCCGTCACGCCGAGCGAAGAGCAGCCGGTCTCGTGAGGTACGCACTGGTGGTGGCGCTGCTGGCGTGCCTGGTCGCCGCGCCCGCGCAGGCGAGCGCGCGGATCCGGTACGTGGCGCTCGGCGACTCGTCGGCGGCGGGACCGCTGATCCCGGACCAGATCGACACGACGTGCCTGCGGTCGGACCGGAACTGGCCGCACGTGCTGGCCGGCCGGCTCGGCGCGTCGCTCACGGACGTGACCTGCTCCGGCGCGACGACGGCCGATCTCACCGGCCGGCAGGCCGGGATCGTCGCGCCGCAGTTCGACGCGCTGCGCCGGGACACCGACCTGGTGACGCTCGCGATCGCCGCGAACGACATCGCGCTGAGCTCGGCCTTCGTGACGTGCGCGAGCCCCGACCGGCCCGTCGTCCCGTCGTGCCGGGACCAGTACACCTCCGGCGGCGCCGACGTGTTCACCACGCGGATCGCCGCCACCGCACCGAAGGTGGCGGCCGCGCTGGCCGAGATCCACCGCCGCTCCCCCGCCGCCCGGGTGGTCGTCACCGGCTACCTGACCTACTGGCAACCGGGCGGCTGCTACCCGGCCGACCCGTACACCGCCGCCGACGCGGGCTACATCCAGGCGACGTTCGACCGCCTGATGGTGATGCTGGCCGACCGGTCCGCGCGGGGCGGGGCGTCCTATGTGGACATCCGGGGCCCGAGCGCGGGCCACGGCCTGTGCGCCGCACCGGCGACGCGCTGGCTGGAGGGCGCGGCCCCGGCGTCACCGGCCTACCCGTACCACCCGAACGCGGCGGGCATGGCCGCGGCCGCCGCGATCATCGACGGCGTGGCCCGCACCCGGAGCTGAGCGGCGACGGTCACGGCGAAACCCGACGCACAGGGCCCCGTCGACAGCGGTGCCCCGGGGCCGGCCGGCTCCGGGGCACCGCCGCTGCCGGTCACCAGCCGACGGCGACCTCCAGCCACTGCGGGTCGCCGTGGGAGACGAACGACGACTGGCCGGCCACGTCGTCGTACGGGAAGCCGTACGCCAGGTGGTTGATGCCGTGGTCGTGCCAGTACTTCGCGTAGTAGTTCGCCGGGGCGGCCTTGTAGTAGTTCGCCGGGTCCTGCTGCTGCGACGCCGGCAGCTGCGCGGTGTGCCGGTTCAGCGCCGCGCACATGTTCGGGTTGCCGGCCAGCGAACCGGCGCAGCCGGTGATGTTCGACGTCGGCTCGTTGACCCCGACCGACTGCGCGTAGGCGGTGAAGTAGTTCGCGTAGCGGCCGCCGGCGCGGAAGTCCGGCGCGCTGCCCGGCGCCGGGATCCGGTACGGCGCGTTCACCGTCGCCAGGCCCTTGAACTCGGTCGGCACCTCGGCCTGGAACTTCGCGAACGTGGCCGCGCGGTCCTCCTGGAAGGTCCCGTAGTCGTCACCCACCTGCACGTCGTACCCGTCGTGGGCGTGCAGGCGCATGGCCAGTTTCAGCGCGAACGCGTCCACCCGGGTGGTGTTGCCGTTGAAGACGTCCGGGCCGACGGTGAACTCGATGAAGTCGGCGTACTGGCCGTTCGGCGTGCCGAGGTAGAAGTACATCCGCCCGGCCGAGTTGGCCGGCATGTCGATGTAGGGCTGCTCGGCGATCGAGTGGGTCTGGCCGCCGAAGTTCCAGAACACCTGGCTGTCCGGGTACTTGCCGTTGGTCCGGTTGAGCACCTTGACCATGAGCACGTTCTGCGCGGCCGGGATGCTGCCGGTGTCGCCCCAGAAGGAGTCGGGCGGGGTGCCCGGCCCGGTCGGGGTGGTGCCGCCGCCGGTACCGAAGACCTGGAACTCCCACAGCGAGACACCGTAGGGGGTGGCCCGCGCGGTCGTGTTCAGCCGCACGTAGCGGCCGGAGCCGGTCACGGTCAGCGTCTGGTTGCCGCCGGTGCCGGTGGTCGTCTGGTACACAGTGGACCAGCTGGATCCGTTGTCGGACACCTGGATCTGGAACGCGGTGGCGTACGCGGCCTCCCAGTTCAGCTTGACCTGGGAGACGGTCGCCGCGCCGCCGAGGTCGACCTGGATCCACTGTGGATCGCTGAACTGCGATGACCAGCGGGTGGCGGTGTTGCCGTCCACCGCGGCGGAAGCGGGCGTGCCGGCGTTCTCCGTCGACGACGCCGTGACGGGTTTCCCTTGGGAGATCAGGGTGTCCGCGGCATGGGCCGATGGTGCGGCGAAGCCGAGCGCGGCGACGGTGAAGGCCGCCGCGAGCGTCGCCAACCGGGCAGCGGGTCCGCGGCGTCGGCGCCGCGGCGGAGCGATCGTGGGCATGGTTCCTCCCTGGCCGGGAAAGGGGGCGGACCCGCCGCCGGTCAGGGGACGGCGTCGTCCGGCGTCCCCTGACCGGCGGGCCCGGGCATCCGGGACGGCCGGGGACGTACGGTGAAAAGGTTCATACCACCGCCCCCGGCCTGTCAAGGCTTGACAAGTCCGGGGCCGGAGGGCGATATTCGGAACCGATTCACCTCACCCTCTGCGTGGCGCCGCCACCCGCCCAGGGGCCGACTCACCTGGAGTCAGCCATGCCCAGCGGCGCCGTGCCCCCGGTCCTCTGCCGTCCTCTGTGGACGGACGCCCTCGTGCGCGACTCCGGGCGTGGACCGCGGCCACCGGACGCGTCGTCCCCCGGCACGCCCATAGCGCCGGCGAGCCGCGCCGCATCCCGCGCCACGAAACGGATCCTGCCCCGTTAGACCGTCCGGATGGCCACCCCCGGCCGGGCATCTCGTGAACGGTTGACACGATCGAGAACGCGGACCTACCCTCGCCCCATCCCCACCGCATGTGCCCAGTCCCCCTTCTCTCGCGGAAATACAACGTTGTAAAAATCCGCCCGGGTCCCTGACCTGCGGCTTGAGAGTGAGGTCCCCGTGCCCCGCCGAAGACTTCTCACCATCGTCACCACCGCGCTGCTCGTTCTCGGGACGATGCTCGGCCTGACCACCGCGTCGCAGGCCGCCGGTTCCCTGCCCTGCGACATCTACGGCGCCGCCGGCACGCAGTGCGTCGCCGCGCACAGCACCACCCGCGCTCTCTACTCCGCCTACGCCGGCAACCTCTACCGCGTGCAGCGCGCCTCCGACCGCGCCGAGACCGACATCGGCCTGCTCGCCGCGGGCGGGTACGCCAACGCCGCCGCGCAGGACTCCTTCTGCGCCGGGACGACGTGCACCATCACGGTGATCTACGACCAGTCCCCGCGCCACAACGACCTCACCGTCGAAGGGCCGGGCACCGCGGGCGGGCAGGACGTCGCCGCCATCGCCTCCGCGCTGCCGGTCACCGCGGGCGGGCACAAGGTCTACGGCGTCTACGTCTCCCCCGGCACCGGGTACCGGCATTACGTCGGCGCCGGCGTCGCGGTCAACGGCCAGCCCGAGGGCATGTACATGGTCGCCAGCGGCACGCACGTCAACGGCGGCTGCTGCTTCGACTACGGCAACGTCGAAGCGCAGATCGCCGACACCGGCAACGGCCACATGGACGCGGTCAACCTCGGGACCACGTGCTACTTCCCGCCGTGCACCGGGATCGGCCCGTGGGTCGCGGGCGACCTGGAGAACGGGCTGTTCCAGGGCAACCGCTCCAACACCGCCAACCGGGGCAACGCCACCCCGTTCGTCACGGCGCTGCTGAAGAACAACGGCCAGACGACGTTCGCGCTCAAGGGCGGCAACTCCCAGAGCGGCGGCCTGACCACCTGGTACAACGGCACGCTGCCCTCGGACGGTTACACGCCGATGCACCAGGAGGGCTCGATCGTGCTCGGCACCGGCGGTGACAACAGCAACGCCTCGATCGGCTCGTTCTTCGAGGGCGTGATGACCGCGGGCTACCCGACCGACGCCGCGGACGACGCCGTGCAGGCCAACGTGGTCTCCGTCGGCTACTCCGGCTCGACCGGGACACCTCCTTACGCGGCCACGGTTTCCGGCCCCGGGGGCAAGTGCCTCGACGTCGCCGGCGACGACACCGGCGGCAACGGCACCGCCGTGCAGCTGTGGGACTGCCAGGCGAACGCGTCCGACCAGCACTGGGCGCACAACGCCGACTCCTCACTGTCCACTTTGGGCCGGTGCCTCGACGTCACCGGCAACGGCACGGCGAACGGCGCACTGCTGGAACTGTGGGACTGCAACGGCGTCGGCGGCCAGAAGTGGGTCCAGCAGGCCGACGGCTCGCTGCGCAACCCGCAGTCCGGCCGGTGCGTCGACGCGCCGAACGGCGCCACGGCCAACGGCACCCGGCTGCAGATCTACGACTGCAACGCCTCGGCGGCCCAGAAGTTCTCGGTCACCGGCGGCGGCCCGATCACCGGCCCCGGCGGCAAGTGCGTCGACGTGGCCGGCGACGACCACGGCGTGAACGGCACGGCCGTGCAGCTGTGGGACTGCCAGTCCTTCGCCGTGGACCAGCACTGGTTCCACCTGTCGAACGGCGCGCTGCGCACCTTGGGCCGCTGCCTGGACATCGTCGGCAACGGCACGGCGAACGGCGCCCAGGTCGAGCTGTGGGACTGCAACGGGGTCGGCGGCCAGGGGTGGACGCAGCAGGCGGACGGTTCCCTGCGCAACCCGCAGTCGGGCCGCTGCCTCGACTCGCCGAGCGGCGCGACGGGCAACGGGACGCGGCTGCAGATCTACGACTGCAACGGATCGGCGGCGCAGAAGTTCGCGCTGCTCTGAGCCCTCGGTGCGGGCACCCGGCCGGGTGCCCGCACCGCGGATTCACTTGGTGGCGGTGATGAAATAGACGACGATGCCGATCAGCGCGAGCACCTCGGTCAGCACGAACGTCGAGTAACCGATCGTCTGCAGTTTCCCTCGCGCTTCCGGCTGCCGGGCGGTACCATTGATGACGGCCGCGAAGATCAGGCCCACGCCGATTCCCGGGCCGATCGCGCCCAGTCCGTAGCCGATGGCGGCGAGGCCGGGGTTGATGTTGACGGTTTGGGCCAGAACAGCGTCGTTCATGGACATTCCCCTTCACATCGGTCCACGCGCACGCTCGCGTGGAGCAGCGGCTTCGTGTGTCGCAATGAAGAGCGATCGAGCAAGGGCGGAACTGTTCCACGGCGCCGGGAATCGGCGGTGGTCGCAGAGGTAGCTGATCTCGCCGGGCAGGAAAAATGTCGGGCCGAGATTTCGAGGGCCGATTGTTTCGGCCACCCCCAGCATATCACTGAAGGGAACCGGGCGTCGGTCAGAACGTGTAGCGGTGCACCGTCTCCGGGTGGAGGACGAGGCGAACCTGGTCCTCCGCCAGGATTCCGGCGAGGTCGGCGGCGCGGTCCGCGTCGGTGAGGTCCCAATACCGAGCGGCGAGGCGGCGGCTCAGGTCGTGCGCGCCGCCGGGTTCCACCGTGGCGCGGCCGGCGACCGACACCCAGCGCTCCCGCTCCCCCACCGGCGCGGCGACGACGAGCGACGCGCGAGGGTCCCGGCGCAGGCGCCGCACCTTGAGCGAATCGGGGGCCGTGAACAGCTGGATCGTGCCGTCGGCGGTGGCCTCGAACCACACCGGCCGCGGCTGGGCCCCGGCCACGGTCAGGAAGCCGTGCAGCGGGCGCCGGAGGAACTCGAGGTCGTCGGCCGTCAGGGAACTCGTGTCAGTGCTCATGACGTCCGATTCAACGGGCCTGGCTCGGACGAGTCCATAGGTGAATGCCCGGTTCGCATGTCCATTCGTCTAGTCTGGCCGGGTGGACGTGTTCGGTGACCTGTTCCGCGGTGTGCGCGCGCACGGCTCGTTGTTCGGCAGCTCGGCCCTGTCCCCGCCGTGGGCCCTGCATTTCGTGGACGGCGCGCCGCTGACCCTGTGCACCGTCCTGGGCGGTGCGGGCTGGATCGTGCCGGAGCACGGCCCGCCCGAGCCGCTGCGCGAGCGCGACACGGTCGTCGTGCGCGGCCCCAAGACGTTCACCTTCGTCGACGAGGTCGGCACCCGGGCGGAGCCGGTCGCCTGCGGCGAGCTGTGCGCGGCGCCCGAGGAGGGCGGGACGCGGCACCGGCGCGGCTGGACCGACGGCGGCGCGGCGGCGACCCTGATCACCGGGGCCTACCCGGTGCGCGGGGAGATCAGCCGCCGGCTGCTGGACGCGCTGCCGGTCGTGCTGCGCGTGGACGCCGGCGGCACGGGTGACGCCGTGCTGGACCACCTGGCCGCCGAAGCCGCCGTCGACACGCCGGGCCAGCAGGTGGTGCTCGACCGGCTGCTGGACTGGATGCTGGTCTGCACGCTGCGCGAGTGGTTCGACCGCCCCGGCGGCGAGCCCCCGGCCTGGTGGGCCGCCCAGCGCGACCCGGTGATCGGCCACGCCCTGCGCCTGCTGCACGCGGAGCCCGCGGCACCCTGGACGGTCGCGGCCCTGGCCGACCGCACCGGCGTGTCCCGCTCGACGCTGGCCAAGCGCTTCGCCGACCTGGTCGGCGAGCCACCCCTGACCTACCTCACCCGCTGGCGCATGGCCCTCGCGGCGGACCTGCTCCTGGAGCGCGACACGGCGACGGTGGCGGACATCGCCCACGAGGTCGGCTACGCGGACCCGTTCGGCTTCAGCGCGGCCTTCAAACGGGTCCGCGGCACCAACCCGAGCGATTTCCGGCAGCACGCGGGATCTCGGGGCTGAGCCACCGTCCACAGAAGACGGTCCGGGTCGGAGAGGTCACCAGATGCCGGGTGGCCCGGGCCCGCGTTTCGGTTTGGGTCGGCAGGCTTTGGATGCCTCGCCGAGATCGCGAATCCGCTCGGTGCGCGGGTCGCTGGTTCGCCTGGTCTTTACAGGTTCGCTGCTCCGGCTGCGCTCGGTGCACCGGCGAAGGTCCCGCCACAGCGGAGCCCAGGCGGCCGCACCGAAATGCCGATCCGGCTCACGGCGGCCGGGTGGAAGCAGCAGGCCACGGCTCTGGCGACCGCGCTGATCCCGGCGGCCCGAACCGGGCGTGCCTGCGGGTCGGCGGCCGCCGCCTGATGAGGTGGCCGTCCTGCGCGCAGGGGCGCGGGAGCTGCGCCTTCGATACACTGTGATCATCGGGTTCGTCATCGTGGGGGTGTCACCGTCGATCCGCTGTCGTCCGCCTTGGTCGCCGCTCTCGGGGCCACGTTCTCCGCGCTGCACCAGTGGGCCGTCGAGCGTGGGGCCGATCGGCTCGGCGCGCAGCGCAAGCTTCGCGCCCTGGGTGATCCGGCGCGGCAGCTGCTGGCCGCCGAAGAGGATCTGGCCGATCTCCGGCGGGTCGAGTTCGCCGCGCTCTCCGACGGCGACTGGCAGGCCGCGCTCGACGCCGTGGCCGACGCGCTCGTGGCGGCCGACGTCGGCGGGCTCGTCCGCGCGGACCCGGCCGTGCTCACCGACGAAACGCGGCTGAAGGCGCGCACCGCCGCCGCGGGCCGGCGGCCCCTCGCGGCCGCGGCGCTGGGGCCGGACGGGGTCGAGGCGTTCGACCGGCTGCTGACCGAGTGCTGCCGTCGGATCGCGCGGCGCGCCCGTGCGGTCGATGAGGTGATGCACGCCGTCCAGGCCGCGATGGCCGGGGAGATCACGGACCTGCGGCGCCAGGTGGAGACCCTGGGCGGGCAGCCCGACCGCCGCGCCCGCTCCGCCGCGGACGCCTTCGAGCGGCACTACCAGTCCTACCTGGCCGGCTCGTACGCCACCTTCGAGCTGTTCCAGGTCGGCCCGGGCCGCGCGCCCGCCCGGCACTCGTTCGCGGAGTTCTACTCCGTGCCCTCGCTGGCCCGCCGCTCGCTCTCCCCCGCCGACACCGCGCTGACCGGCACCGGCACCGACGCGGCGCACGCGCTGGCCACCGACCGGCACGTCCTGCTGGTCGGCGGCGCCGGCGCCGGGAAGACCACGCTCCTGCAGTGGCTGGCCCACACGGCCGCGACCACCGCACTGCGCGCCGAGACCGAGGACGACGACCCGTGGCACGGCGTCGTGCCGTTCTTCGTCCCGCTGCGGCAGTTCGCCGACGGGGAGCTGCCGCAGCCCGAAGACCTCGTGCGCGTGAGCGCGCCCGCGCTCGCCGGCGAAAAGCCCGCGGGCTGGGTCAGCGCGCTGCTGCGGTCCGGCCGGGCCATGGTCCTCGTCGACGGCGTCGACGAGGTGCTCCAGCCGCGCCGCGAGGTCGTGCGCCGCTGGCTGGAAGGCCTGCTGCGGGGGTATCCCGAGGCCCGTTACGTGATCAGCACCCGGCCTTCGGCGGTCGACGAGGACTGGCCCTCGGCCGGCGAACCGCTCCCCCGGTACGAGCTGCTCCCGCTCAGCGGCCGGGGCATGCGCGAGCTCGTCGCGCACTGGTACGCCGCGGCGCGGGCGCTGGAGACCGACGAGGTGCAGCGCGGCTGGCTGACCGGCTGCGAGGAACGGCTCGGCGAGGCGCTCGCGGCCCGCCCGGACGTGCGGGGCCTGGTGTCGAGCCCGCTGCTCTGCTCGCTGCTGTGCGCGCTCTACCGCCGGGAGAACATGTACCTGCCGCAGAGCCGCAAGGACCTGCTGGACAAGGCGTTGCAGCTGCTGCTGGGCGAGTGGGACACCCGCCGCGGCGTCCAGGTCGAGGACGAGCTGCGGATGTCGGACAAGGAGAAGATCATCCTCCTGGAGCGGTTCGCCGCGCCGATGGTCCGCAACGCCGAGCTGCTCGTGCACCGCGACGACGCGACGAGACGCTTCGGCCGCGCCATGTCCGGCCTGCGCTCCCAGGGCGTCGAGCCCGAGCTGGTGCTCCGGCACCTGCTCGAGCGCAGCGGCGTCCTGCGCGAGAACGAGGCCGACCACCGGATCGCGTTCGTGCACCGGACCTTCCGCGACTTCCTGGCCGCGGGCGAGTTCGTCAAGGCGGGCGAGATCGGTTACGTCGTCGAGCACGCCCACGACGACGCGCTCAACGAGGTCGTGTTCATGGTCGCGGCGCAGGCACGCGCCAGTGAAGCCGGCGATCTGCTCGCCCGGCTACTGGACCGGGCGAACCGGCGCGGCACCCGGCGCGACCACGAGGTCGCCGACCGGCTGGTCCTGCTGGCGGCCGCGGCGCTGGGGCACGTCGACGTCATCGAGCCCGAGCAGGTCCGCACCGACGTGCTCGCCGCCGTGCGCGGCCTGGTCCCGCCGGCCGGGTTCGACGAGGCCGAGATGCTCGCCAAGGCCGGCTCGTTCGTCATCGACCTGCTGCCCGGTCCCGGCGAGATCGACGAGCTGGCCGCGCGCACCGGCGAACGCCCCGACCGGATCGCCGCGCACGTCATCCGCGCGCTCGCCCTCATCGGCGGTGAGGAGTCGTGGGAGAAGATCCGGATGTTCAGCGGCACCCACCGCCGGTCGGTCATCAACGAGCTGCTGCGCGCCTGGCGGTACAACGAATACTCCGAGGAGTACGCGGCGACGTCGCTGGCCAACGTCGAGTTCGGCGACTACCTGCTGGAGGTGCACCGGTGGGACGTCCTGCGCCGGCTGCACCACCTGCGCACCCTCAAGGCGCTGCAGCTGGTCGGCGACGTGCCCCTCGACGACCGGGCGCGCGGCATCCACCCGCTGCCCCGGCTGCACGACCTGCGCCACCTCGAGCTCAAGTCCAACGACGTCGTCGACGACCTGGACGAGCTCGTCGAGTGCACCGGCCTGCGGTCGCTGTGGATCTCCGGGTTCAGCAGCGCGCTCACCGACCTGTCGGCGCTGGCCCGGATGGGGATCACGGACCTGCGGCTGCACGCCGGGTCCCTCGAAGCCATCACGGCGCTGCGCACCCTCGACGGCACCCTCCTGCCGCGGCTGTCCCTGCGGCACCGGAAGCTCTCCCAGGGCCTGGACCTGCTGCCGGAGGGGCTCCGGGTCGGCGAGCTGGAGGTCGCGGTGCGCGCGGACCAGCGCAACCTGCGCGGCATCACGCGCCTGGCCGAGGTCGAAGCCGTCACGATGGCCGGCATCCCGAGCGTCGAGGAGGTCGGCGAGCTGGCCGCGCTGCCGACCCTGCGCCGGCTCGCGCTCACCACCACCGAGCCGGTCGCGGACCTGGTGCGGCTACGGCGTCTCGGCCCGGTGCGGGTCGAGCTGCACGGCGTCCCGAAGGCCCAGGAAGGGGCCGTCCGGGACGCGCTCCCCGAAGCCGACGTGGTGCTCCACGCCGACGAGCGCCGGGAGCGCTGAACCGGGGCGACGGCCGGGAAGCCGCCGCCCCTTGGTGCGTCAGCGAACCAGCACGAAGCCGCTGGTCGCCGAGTGGAACTCGTCGGCGACCCCGGCGTAGGACGCGCGCCAGACACCCGGGCCGCGCAGCTGCGCGGTGGCCGAGAAGCCGAAAGCGCTTCCGTTCCACTGGGCTTCGACGGTGGCGGCCGTCGTCCAGCACACCGAACCCGCCGCCAGGTACTCGACCTTCACCGGGATCGAGGGCGGGGTGAAGCGCGGGAAGTCGATGGTGCCCGCCGCGGTGATCGTGCCGTCCGCGCCGCGGGCGGCGGTGAACGACGTGATCTTCGCGGGCTGGATCACGACGACGTCGGCCGTGCTCGCGCTGGCCGCGGCCAGGGTTTCGTCGGCGGGCAGGAAGTCGGCGCGGTAGTGGCCGGAGCGAATCGGGGTCACGGTCGCCCGGTAGCGGCCGTTGGCGTCGGTCACGGGCTGGGCGTCGAACTCGCCGCAGAAGTCCTCGGTGCAGTAGGCGATCCCGACGGTCACGCCGGCGACCGGCTTGGCCGCGCTGGTCAGGCGCCCGCTGATGGTGACCGGGGTGCCGGCGTCGACCCGGGTGCTGCCGGCCTGGGCGGTGAGCTTCGTGACCGCCGGGTCCGCCGTGGTGGCGGCGGTGGCGGGGAGGGCACTGAGGGTCAGGACGGCCGCCGCGACGGCGATACCCGCCGTGAACCGGGCGATGAAACGACTCATGGTTGTCCCCAATGGGTTCTCGAGCGCCGGGAGCCGGCGCTGACGTTGGGGCTGTCGGCGGCGCGCGGGAGAGCGTTTCCCCACTTCGCCGGTTTTCCCGCGGCGTTCAGGACCCGGCCGTCGGTCCTTCACGAATGTCCGGGAATTGTTCCGGCCGGACAAAAACACGCGCGGCCGTTCGGAGTACCGCCGGAACTGTTCATCCCCAAGCCGTCGCGCCTTAACGCGATGCGGTAACCCCGCGCGGGGCGCCCGACGATGAGTCCACTGTGACACGGGGGAACACCGCGGGCCGCCTGCGCAGCCGGCCGAGATTCCAGCTCGTCCAGACCGAACAGCGGACGCTGCGCTGGCGGCTGCTGGGCGGGAACAACGTCTCGCTGGGGGCGGGGGTCGCCGACTGCGCGCGGGAGACCGAATGCCTGGCGGCCATCACGGTCCTCAAGGCACACATGGAGTTGCTGAGCACGGACTTCCGGCACATCAGCGGCGGACGCTGGCGCTGGCTGCTCAAATTGGACGGCGTGTCGGTCGCCGAAGCCACGCACGCGTACGGGCGGCGGATCGAAGCCCAGCGTGGACTGGACCGGTTCCGGCTGGCCGCCATGACCGCGAGTGTCGAAGACATCGAAACGGTCGTGGACTGGCGGCAGAAGTACCGGCGGAACTCCGCCGGCGATTCCGCGTGAATGGACCGGATGCGCCCGTGTTTCCCGGACCTTAACCACCACGACGTCGGGCGGGAACGCCAAACAGTGCCGTCGGACAGGCTGCCGCGAGGAGATGAAGAGGCCGCGGGATCCCGCGGCGTTATGGGGACCAGCAGAGAAAGAGTGTCAACACGATGCGTGCTCGTACCACTCGTCTTCTCGGTGTTTCGGCCGTTGCGGCCGGCGCAAGCCTCGTCATGACCGGTACCGCCGTGGCGGTGCCGCCGGCGAACGGCAACCCGGAGGTCGTCGCGGCCGTCGGCTCCGACACCATCTTCGGCATCACCGGCGCGGTCTTCACCGACGCGAACAAGCTGCCGCGGACGTGGAACACCGACCCGGACAACTTCGTCGACGTGCCGCCGACCCTGGCCTCGGGGGCCTCGTTCACGGTGCCGGCCGACATCTTCAACCCGGCCATCACCTACACCAACCCGGGCAACCTCCCGCCCGACGGCTCGGGCGCGGGCAAGGCGGCGCTGAAGGCATCGGCGGACGCCGGCAACGGCGCCGTGGACATCGCGCGGTCGTCCTCGGGCCGGGCCACCTCGGACCCGTCGACCTTCGAGTACTACGCGTTCGCGCGGGACGGCGTGACCTGGTCGTCCTCCTCGACCGGCGCGGGCGCCGGCCTGACGCTGACGCTCACCCAGCTGCGTGACATCTACAACGGCACCATCACCAACTGGAACCAGGTCGGCGGCACGAACGCGGCGATCAAGCTCTACCTGCCGCAGCTGGGCTCGGGCACGCTGAGCTTCTTCACCGGCACCGTCCTCGGCTTCGACCCGGCGACGATCTCGGGCCTGACCGTGAACCGCTTCCAGGAGAACGACGCGACGAGCATCGCGGCGGCCGACCAGTCCGCGGCGATCGCCCCGTTCTCGATCGCGAGCTGGGTGGCGCAGGGCAACGGCGTGCTGACCAACAAGCGCAACGGCTACACCGTCAACAAGCTGACCGACGCGGGCTCCGACGGTGCCCCGGTGTCCGGCTCGGCGGGCAGCTACGCCCCGGCGTTCACCGACACGTTCCTCGGCTCGCGTCTCGTTTTCCACGTCCTGGACACCCGCAGCCGCTCCTACAACGCGGCCAAGCGCGGCGTCGGTTTCGACCCGACCGACACGGCCACCACTGCCAGCCCGCTGTGCGGCGGCAAGCTCGCGGCGACGATCGTCAAGTACGGCTTCAAGACGATCACCGGCACGGGCACCCTCACCTGCACCAAGTCCTGACGCGGTAACGAAAGCGGGGCCCGGCGCTGCGGCGCCGGGCCCCTTTCGCGTCCCTCGCGGCTGTTCCTGTGGCCGGGTGGTCGTGAGTGTTTAGACGGGTTCTAACCCTTCTAAACACTCACGACAAGCCGTGGCAGACCCACAAACCGGCAGCCGCGGCACCAACGGCGAAGGCCCGGCGCCCCTCGGGCGCCGGGCCTTCGTGCGAGCCGGCTCTCAGGCCCAGGCGGGAAACAGCTTCCACAACGCCAGTGCCGCCAGTGAGACCAGCGTCAGCAGGATCGGTGCCGTGATCACGTACGTCGACACCGGGCGCCAGCGGCGGTACAGCAGGGTCGCGCCCGCGGCTGCCACCACGAACGCGCCGAACGCCAGGGCCAGCGCGGCCCAGGCGCCCGGGTCGCCCGTGCGGCCGTCCTGGACGTCGGCGCGGCCGTTCTGCGGGGTGGGGCGGAACGGGCGGCCTTCGAGACCGGCCGTCACCACCGTGGCCTGCGTGGCGGCGAGCGGCCACCACGACGTCGACGTCACCAGGGTCAGCCGGTCGTCCGGTGTCTTGCCGTAGTCGACGCTCTCGTCCAGGGCTCGCGTGGCCACGTCATGCACCCGGTACACCGAAACGCCCTGGGGCGTGGCGACGACCAGCTCGTCACCCGGGGCGAGGCGGGCCAGCGACGCGAACGGGCCGCCGTACCCCGAATACCGGCCGACGATCGCCGCGTTGCCCGGCTGGCCGGGCCCGGACGTGCCCGGTACGTGCCCGGGGCCGGACGCGGTCTCCGCGCTCGACACGCCTTCGAGGACCACCTGCCGCAGCGCCAGCTTCGGGATCTCCAGCACCGCGGCCGGCGCGCCGAACTCGATCGGCGTCGTCGGCGGCGGCGCCCCGAGGAGGCTCTGGCTGGCCCCCAGCGCCCGGTCCATCTCGCCGCGGATCCCGGCCAGCGCGGTGCGCTGGTCGGCGGCCTGGACCATCGGGCCCAGCGCGTAGACGACCAGCGCCAGCGCGACGACCGTGGTGACCAGCCAGGCGAACACCGTCGTGGCGATCCACCCCGGGCTGAACGCGAGCAGCCGATCGTCCACTTCGGACTCGGCCGGGGGTTCGGTCACCGTGCTCACGCGACACCACCACGGCGGAAGCGGAACCGCGCGACGGTCCGGCTCAGCCACGGTGGCGCGGGCCGGCCCGCGGTCGCGTACGCCGTCAACGACGGGAGCGTCGTCAGCACCAGCAACGCCAGCAGCGGGATCAGCGCGCCGAGCACACCGGCGCCGGCGAACGGCGGGATCGCCACCGAGTCGGCGAGGTTCTTGGCCGCCAGCACGCTCGCCTGGGTCGGCACCGCGGCCGGGGCGGGCCCGACCGCTGCCGCCGGGGTGTTCGCCGCGGCGGCGGGGTTCGACGCCGGAGTCGCGGTGCCCCCGGTGCCCGTGGACCCGGCCGGGGGCGGGTTCTTCGCCTCTTCCCGTTCCTGGCACGCCTCGGCCGCCGTGCCGGTCCCGATCTTCGCCGCCCGGGTCTCGGCCTCGCCCGCCAATACCGGGGTCAGCGGCGCGAGGCCGGGCGCCAGCACGCCCTGCCCGCCGTTGCGGGCCATCCGCAGCACGGTCGCGAGCTCGGCCTGCTTGGCCGTCAGCGGCGCGCACTGCGCGTCGACGAGCGGGTTGACCGGCGCCGCGACGTACTCCGCGAACGTCAGCGGGTAAGCCGCGGGGTCGGTGGCGGTGCCCGGCTGCAGCGTGCCGTCCGGGCCCTCCTTCATGCTGTTCGCCGCGGCCTGCAGGCTCGCCTCCGTCGGCTCGACGAACTGCCCGTTCGCGTTCGGCAGCGCGACCGGCTTCCAGCCGTAGGCCCGCGCCGTCGCGAGGTCCGTGACGACCCAGTTGAGGCAGCCGCCGAAACAGCTCGAGCTGGTCCCGGTCATCACGCTGTCGACGGCCTTGCGCACGGCGAGCTGGCCGACCTTGGCGTCGACGTTGTGCTGCGGGTTCGCGCCCGGGTCCAGCACCCCGAGGTCGGTGATCACCTCGGGCGACTTGCCCGCGGCGTCGCCGTAGATCTCCTTCAGGGCCGGGAACTGCCACGACGACGGCGCGCTGCGGGTGAGCACGCTGCTCACCGCGGCCGGGACGGTGCCCGCGCCGGCTTCCCCGGTGAGGCCCCAGAACAACGCCGTCGGGTCGGCGCCGGCGCGGACGACCGGGTTCAGGAACTCGCTCGGCAGCGGCGACGCCTGCACCTTGGCCAGCGCCGGGTTCCGGGCGACGAACGCGGAGTCGTCCCGGAAGATGCCGCCGCGCCCAGTGGAGTCGGGGTTCTGCCCGCCGTGGCTGAGCATCAGGGCCAGCTCGTCGAACGTCATCGAGAACGGGGCGGTGACCTGGGAGATCAGCGGCGAGCCGTTGTCGTCGGTGTCGGTCGGCGACCAGCCGGTGCTGGCGACGACCGCGGCGTTCAGCCCGGCCGGGACGTACTCCCGCTCCCGCACGGTCTGCGACGCGAGCGCGCTCCCCGAACCGGTGACCACGACGTCGGACGCGCCGGTGTCGAACGCCTTCAGGCCGGCGTCCTCGGTCTCGCCGACGATCGTGGTCGGCTGTTCCCCGGCGGTCGGCCCGCACAGCAGCTGGTTCCACGCCACCGCGGTCCGGCCGAACCGCTCCGGCATGCTGGCGTTGAGGGTCTGCTGCCCGATCCCGCCGCAGCCGCGCACCGTCAGGCCCGGCGCCGCCGGGCGGAACACCTTCGAGTTGTCGAAGACGTCGAACGGGTTCCCCGCCGCGTCGGCGCCGACGATCTCCAGCGTCAGCGCGCACGGCGTGTTCTCGTCGCACGAGTACGACCACGACCGGGTCCGGATCTGGGTGCCGGTCGCCGGGTCCTGCGACAGCAGCGGGTTGTCGGCCCAGGGGAAGTTCTCGTCCTTGTCGAAGTTGGTGTACTTCGGGTCGAAGCCGACGAACCCGGGCTTCGACTGTCCACGCGGGACGGTCACGTCGAACACCACGTCACCGCTGGTGCGGCTGCGGACCCGGGTCACGTTGTGGGTGCCGGAGCGCTGGCCGGTCAGCTCGTCGCTGAACTCCTCGGCGCAGTAGTTGCGCACGCGGGACCCGAAGTCGTGATCGGGCACCCACTGCACGGAGCCGGTGGAGAAGTCCGGCTTCAGCAGGTTGTCGGGCAGCTGGGTGGGGCACACCTTCAGCTGCGCGAGGCTGCCCGCGGGCAGGCCGGAGACGACCACCTGCAGCGGATCACCGTCCTGCACCCGGGAAAGGTCGGCGGGCACGGTCCGGAGGGTGTACGCGGGTGGCGGCGGGCTCTCCTGGGCGAGCGCCGGCGGCGGGACAGCGCTTCCCAGCACCGCCAGTACGCCGCAGGCGAGCACCAGCCCGACACGCCTGAGCAGGACGAAAGACACGGAAGGCCCCCGGTTTCCAAGGCACGATGACAGACGGCGCGCACCGCGGCGGCGCGCGCCCGGCCCCAACCTCCCCGAGTCCGGAGGGCACGGTCAATGGACCCGGAGCCGGTGCCGAAACTGATTCACGCACGTCCCGTCGGGCGTTTTCCGCGCGTACACCTTTCCCCGCGGGCTCCCGCACATACTGGCCTCGGCAGGGGCGATGCCTGCTGCCCTCGAAGTCCCCTCCAGGAAAGGCTTTCCGTGACCGTCGCGCTCCCCCGGCCCGAGCCGCCTCCCGGGTCCCCGGTCCGGCGGGCCGTCGCCGATCTGCCCTCCCGCGCGGACCGCGCGTTCCGGCGGGTGACCACGGGCGCGGGCCTGGCCATGCTCGCGATCCTCGTCGTGATCGGGTTCTTCCTGGTCTACCGTTCGGGCCCGGCCTTCGACGCCAGCGGCTTCGGGTTCTTCACCACGGTCAAGTTCGACGCCGCCAACGGCGCGCTCGGGGTGCTCGGCCTGCTTTACGGCACGGTGGTGGTGGCGCTGATCGCGGTCTGCGTCGCGGTCCCGCTGTCGATCCTCGCCGCGCTGTACATCACCGAGTACGCGAACGGGCGGCTGCGCGGGTTCCTGACCGGCCTGGTCGACCTGCTGGCGGCGATCCCCAGTCTGCTCTACGGCCTGTGGGGGTTCAGCTTCCTCGGCCCCCAGGTCGTCCCGGTGTCGCAGTGGCTGACGGACAACTTCGGCTGGTTCCCGCCGTTCGCGCGCCAGGAGAACACCCTGTTCCTCAACTCGATGTTCATCGCCGGGCTCGTCGTTTCGCTGATGGTCCTGCCGATCACGACGTCGATCATCCGCGAGGTCTTCTCCCAGACGCCGCCCGGGGAGAAGGAGGCCGCGCTCGCGCTCGGCAGCACCCGGTGGGGCATGGTGAAGACGGTGATGCTGCCGTTCGGGCGGGGCGGGATCATCGGCGGCTCGATGCTCGGGATGGGCCGCGCGCTCGGCGAGACCATCGCGGTTTCCCTGTTGCTGCCCCAGGTCCCGCAGATCGCGACGCACGTCCTGCAGTTCGGCGGCGCGACGATCTCGGGCTTCATCGCGAACAACTCCGGCGCGTCCGGGCTGGCGCTGAGCGGGCTCATGGCCGCCGGGCTGGTGCTGTTCGTCTTCACGCTGGCCACCAACTTCACGGCGTCGGTGATCATCTCCCGCAGCCGCTCCGGGGCGGGGGTGGACGCCTGATGACCACGACCCTGCCCCGCGCGGCGGAAACCTCGGTCCGGCCGCGGCCGCTCGTGAAGCGCCGGACGTCCCCGACCACCCGCCAGGACCGCCTCGCCGCGCTCGGCTGCGCGGTCTCGGCGGTGCTGCTGACGTGGTTCGTGCTGCACCTGCTGCTGACCTCGCCCGGCTGGCTGGCCGACCTCGTCGTGGCCTACGGGCTGTACCTGGCGATGCTGTACCTGGTCACCCGCGACCGGCTGGGCCGGCTCGCCGCCGCCGATCGGCTCGTCTCGACCGTCGTCGTCACCGGCGCGCTGGGCCTGCTGGTACCGCTGCTGTTCCTGCTCGGCTACATCGTCGTGCACGGCGCGCCGTACCTGCGCCTGAGCTTCTTCGACCACGACATGTCCACCGTCGGCCCGACCGACCCGGTCACCGACACCGGCGGCCTGCACGCGATCGTCGGCACCCTGGAGCAGACGGCGCTGACGCTGGTCCTGGTCGTCCCGCTCGGGCTGCTCACCGCGGTCTTCCTCAACGAGACCCGCTCGCGCTTCCGCCGTCCGGTCCGGATCATGGTCGACGCGATGAGCGGCCTGCCCTCGATCGTCGCGGGCCTGTTCGTCTACGCCGCCCTGATCATCCCCGGCATCCAGGCCGGTGTCGGGTTCTTCAGCTACAGCGGGCTGATGGCGACGCTGGCGCTGACCATGGTCATGCTCCCCACCGTGACCCGCACGATCGACGTCGTGCTGCGACTGGTGCCCGACGGGCTGCGCGAGGCGTCGCTGGCGCTGGGCGCGAGCCGGGCGCGGACGGTCTGGTCGGTGGTGCTGCCGACCGCGCGCACCGGCGTCACGACCGCGGTGATCCTCGGCGTGGCCCGGGTCGCGGGCGAGACGGCGCCGCTGCTGTTCACCTCGTTCGGCGCGGTCTTCCTCAACGCCAACCCGGTCGGCGGCCCGCAGGAGAGCCTGCCGCTGTTCGTCTACCGCTACATCAAGGAGCCGCTGGAGAACGTCCAGCAGCGCGGCTACGTCGGCGCGCTCGTGCTGATCCTGCTCATCTTCACCCTGTTCGCCCTCGCCCGCGTCGCCGGGCGTGACCGGTCGAAGCGCCGGGCCCGGCGGACGACCGCGCAACGGAACCAGGAGACCCGGTGACCGACACCACGATCGAACTGTCCTCTTCGGACAGTGCACCCGCCGCCGCGGTGCGCCTGACCGGCGGCCCGCCGCCCGGTGCCGCCGAACTGGAGTCGCGCGGGGTCGCCGCGTGGTTCGGCGACCGCCTCGTCCTCGAGGGCGTGTCGCTGCACATGCCGGCCCGCGAGGTGACCGCGCTGATCGGGCCGTCGGGCTGCGGCAAGTCGACGTTCCTGCGGATCCTCAACCGGATGCACGAGCTCGTGCCGTCGGCGAGCCTGGCCGGCGAGGTCCTGCTGGACGGCACCGACATCTACGCCGACGGCACCCGCGCCCAGCACGTCCGGCTGCGGATCGGGATGGTGTTCCAGAAGCCGAACCCGTTCCCCGCGATGTCCATCCGGGACAACGTGCTCGCCGGGCTCAAGCTGGCCGGGGTCAAGTGCGACGACAAGGACGCCCTCGTCGAGCAGAGCCTGCAGCGCGCCGGGCTGTGGCGCGAGGTCCGCGACCGGATGAGCTCCCCCGGCGGCGCGCTCTCGGGTGGCCAGCAGCAGCGGCTGTGCATCGCGCGGTCCCTCGCCGTGCAGCCGAACGTGCTGCTGATGGACGAGCCGTGCTCCGCGCTGGACCCGACGTCGACCCGCCGGATCGAGCAGACGATCGCCGAGATCGGGCACGAGGTCACCGTCGTCATCGTGACCCACAACATGCAGCAGGCGCAGCGGGTTTCCGACCACTGCGCGTTCTTCCTCGCCGCGGAGAACGAACCGGGCCGGGTGATCGAGCACGGGCCGACGTCGAAGATCTTCGGCTCGCCGGAGGACGAACGCACCCACGACTACGTGAACGGACGGTTCGGCTGATGCGCAAGGTCGCCGCGCTCGCACTGACCGTGCTGAGCGTGCTGCTGCTGACGGCCCCGCAGGCGGCCGCGCTCGACAAGGTCACCGGATCGGGTTCGACCTACGTCGGCCCGGCCATGTCCGACTGGCAGAACGGCGCGAACTCCCGTGGCATCCCGATCAACTACGCGACCCGCGGCTCCCCCACCGGGGTCAACCAGTACGGCGACCGGACGGTGGACTTCGCCGGCACCGAAGCCGAGATCACGTCGCTGATCGCGGCGGGCGGCGGCGGGCAGTCGGCCGAGCAGCGGGGCTACCAGTACGTCCCGGACGTCGCCGGCGCGGTCGCGGTGATGTACGACGTCACCGACGCGGGCGGGAACCAGGTCGACTACCTGCACCTGACCCGTGAGGTGATCGGCCGGATCTTCAGCCGGGACATCACCCGCTGGAACGACCCGGCGATCAGCGCCACCAACGGCGGGAAGGCGTTGCCGGACCAGCCGATCACGCTGCTCGGCCGCACCGCGCAGTCGGGCACCACCGCGTTGTTCTACGACTTCGTGGCGCATTCCGCGCCCGGGCCGTACAAGGCGTTCGTGCAGCGGAACGAAGGCACCGGCATCGGCCCGCTGCCCGACGGCGTCCGCCCGATCCAGCTGCCCTACAGCGGGCCGGACGCCGACTTCTACAAGCTGTTCGGCGACTCCGAGCAGATCGCCCAGGCGGTCGGCCTGCACCGCGTCCCGTTCTCGATCGGCTACGACGAATTCAGCTACGCGCTGAAGTACCACGCGCCGACGGTGTGGGTGGAAAACGAGGCGCACCAGTACACCCAGCCGTTCGCGGAGAACATCGCCGCCGCGCTCACCAAGGCCGAGCTGCGGCCCGACCTGAGCCAGAAGCTCGACGGCGTCTACACGAACCCGGACCCCAAGACGTACCCGATCTCCGCGTACTCCTACCTCATGATGCCGTGCACGACCGGCCGCGACACCTGCCGCGGCGGCTACGACGCGCAGGGCAAGACCGACACGATGACCGGTTTCCTCGAGCACATCGCGTGCGACGGCCAGGTCAACATGGCGAGGATCGGGTATTCCCCGCTGCCGCCCAACCTGTCGCAGGAGATGATGAACTCCAACGCCCGGCTGACCGGGCAGCCCGCGAAGCAGCTCAACGCGGGCAACTGCCGGAACCCGACGTTCCACGGCGGCCTCGGCGCGGGCGCGGCCAGCCCGCCCGACCCGTTCGAGAAGATCGGCGGCGTCAAGAAGCTGACCAACCCGACCGGCGGACCGGGTAAATCGGCGGGGCCGTCGACCTCGGCGGGCACGGCGACGGCGACGGCGTCCCCGGAGGACGAGCTGGCCAACGGCGGTTCGAAGGACTGGCGCGACGCGGCCCCCGCCGCGTACGACCACGACGGCGGCGGCCCGGGCATCGGCGGCTGGGCCACGCTGGTGCTGCTGGGAGCGATCATCGCTCCCCTGCTGGCCCGCGGACTCCTGCGCCGCTTCCGGCGGTCCTGACGGCTGTAACGGCGGAAGCCGGCTAGGCGACCTTGGGCGCGGCAAGCGGGTTCCCGCCATCATGCTGGCGGGCCCGGCCGCGGCCGGGGTCATCGTGCCTGACACGAGGGTCGGCGATTTCGCGTTCAACCCGTTGGCGATGGCGATCGGACTCGTCGTGGGGTTCGGGATCCCGCTGAACAGAACGCCCAGCGGGGCCCGTACGCGCATCTTGCGCAGCAACCGCAGTACGGCTCCGAGCCGCCGTCACCGCTTCGGGTTACCCGGGCGGGTTCGAGGTGCGGTGCGCCGCCGGCCGTGTCGATCATGGATCGGCCGCAGCACCGCCCCCGAGAGGACAGGTCATGGATCTCGCTCGCCGCGACGGAACGGCCGCCCTGGACGGCATCGGATCGCCCCGCCGATCGGGCCGGCTGGTGCTCGAGGCCACCGTGTTCGATCTCGGCGGGACTCTCGCCGACAGCGCGGCGACGTGGGCCCGGGTCGTCGGCGCCGTCGCGGCCCGCCACACGGGGACCCCGGCGATCCGGAGCACCGGCCACTGGGCGGACGACCTCGCGCGGCGCTGCCCGGGCCTCACGCCGGAGGCGGCCGTGGCCGAGTGCGTCGAGGGGATGGTCGACGCGCTGGCCCGGGGCGGGTTCGGGCTGCTGCCCGGGGCCGCGGACCTGGTCGCCGCCGCGGCCGCGGCGGGGCCGGTCGCGCTGGTGTCGGCCTCCCCCGCCCGCTACGTCCTGGCCGCGGTGGCGGCGTCCGGCCTGCGGTTCGCCGCGATCGTGACCGGTGACGACGTCGCCCGCGGTAAGCCCGCGCCCGACCCGTACCTGCTCGCCGCGCGCCGCCTGGGCGTGGCCCCGGGCCGGTGCCTCGCGGTCGAGGACTCGGGTTCCGGGATCCGCTCGGCCCACGCGGCCGGGATGACCGTGCTGGCCATCCCCAACCCCGCGACCGCCCGCGACCACGAGGTGCTCCGCCTGGCCACGCACCACGCCGCCGACGCGCTCATCGCCACCAAGACGCTGACTTCGCTGCCCTACCTGCACCGGCCATGGGCGTGATCACAGCGAGGCGCCGTCCCACTATCGACCCGTGACCCGTCCAGAAAAACACCCGTAACCAGCACCGACCATGGTCGTCACGACCATGGTCGTGCTACGGTGGTGTTATGCCCCAGGACGACAAGCCCCGCAGCCGCCGTGAGCGGCCGGCGAAGGCCGCGCTCACCCGGCAGGGGATCATCGACACCGCCCTCGGCATCCTGCGGGACGAGGGCCTGGAGAAGGTGACGATGCGGCGGGTCGCCGCCGCGCTCGACTCGGGGCACGCGTCGCTCTACGTCTACGTGCGCAACACCGAGGACCTGCACGCGCAGATCCTCGACGTGCTCCTGGGCGAGATCAATCCGACGACCTCGGGCCCCGGCACCTGGCGTGACCGGGTGAAGGCCCTGCTCGGCAGCTACGGGCAGCTGCTCTTCCGCTACCCGGGGATCGCCCGGATGGCGATGTCCACCCAGCCCAGCGGCCCGCACTACCTGGCGCTGGTCGACACCGTGCTGGCCCTGCTGCGCGAAGGCGGGGCGAGCGACCGGGCCGCGGCCTGGGGCGTCGACCTGCTCCTGCTCTACCCCACCGCGGTCGCCGTCGAGCACAGCGGCCCGAAAGCCTCCGAGAAGAAGACCGAGGCGCTGTCCGCCCTCGCCACGCAGATCACCACGGTGGACGCGCAGCGGTACCCGCACATCGCCCCGCTCGCCGCCGCGCTCGTCTCCGGCACCGGCGCCTCGCGCGCCAACTGGGCCCTCGACGTCCTGCTCGACGGCATCCTCACCGCCGGCCCGCCGCCGGCCGACCACTAAGGACCTCCCATGTCTTCACCTTCCGTCACGATCGTCGGGGCGGGCCTGTCCGGCCTCGTCCTCGCCCGCATCCTGCAGAACCACGGGGTTTCCGCCACCGTCCACGAACTGGACGTCTCGCCCGGCGTGCGCCGCCAGGGCGGATCCCTCGACATCCACGAGGAAACCGGCCAGCTCGCCCTGCGCGAAGCCGGCCTCTACGACGAGTTCCGCCGCCACACGCACCCGCAGGGCGAGCACGTGCGAGTCCTCGACAAGAACGCCCACGTCCACGTCGACACCGGGCCCGAAGGCGGTGAGGGCGGCCGCCCGGAGATCGACCGGACGGTGCTGCGCTCCCTGCTCCTCGACTCGCTCGACCCCGGCCGGATCGTGTGGGACCACAAGGTCACCGCGGTCCGCGCGCTCGGCGGCGGCCGCCACGAGCTCACCTTCCGCGACGGCAGCACGACCGAGACCGACCTCCTGGTCGGCGCGGACGGCACCTGGTCGAAGGTGCGCCCGCTGCTGTCGCCCGCGACCCCGGAGTACTGCGGGGTCACCCACCTCGAGCTCCTCGTCCCGGACGCCACGGCGAAGCACCCGGAACTGGCCGAGCTCGTCGGCCCCGGCATGGTCTTCGCCCTTTCCGACAACAAGGGCTTCCTGGGTCACGGCGGTGACGACCTCGAACTCGGCGCCTCCCTCCGCGTCCCGGAAGACTGGCTGGACGCCGCCGATGTCGACTGGGCCGACCCCGGCGCGGCCCGCGAGGCCCTGCTCGGGGCGTTCGCCGACTGGGCGCCCGTGTTCCACGACCTCATCCGCTCCAGCTCGGACACGATCACCCCGCGCCGGATCTTCGGCCTGCCGGCCGGGCACCGCTGGGAGCGCGTCCCGGGCGTCACGCTCGTCGGCGACGCCGCGCACGTGATGTCGCCGTACGCCGGGGAGGGCGCGAACCTCGCCCTGATCGACGGGGCCGACCTGGCCCGCGCCATCCTCGAGCACCCGGACGACCTCGAGACCGCGCTGGCGCGGTACGAAACCGCGATGTTCCCGCGCGCCGAAAATGCCTCACTCGAGTCCGCCCAGGGGCTGGCGTCGTGTTTCACCCCGACCGCGCCGGTGGAGATCGCCGGCTTCTTCTCCCAGATGGCGGCCCATTCTTGATCATTGCCGCACAGTGTGTGAGCAATTCACGATAACGGCTCGGAAAGGATTTCCGCCGACACGCACTTCGCCCTGTAACACGCCCTCCGAGGCTGCGACTAAGGCACTGTTTCCGACGATCGTCCGAATCGTCCGGAACGGCCTCCGGGGAGGGCATCGTGACGTACGGACCGACAGACCAGCAGGACGCCGCGGCCAAACGGGCCGACGACCGCATCGACACCAGACGGGCCAAGATCGCGGTGCTGCGCGAGCCCGGCGGCCTGGCCAAGGCCGACGAGCCGGGCCGCGTGGCCACGCGGATCGACCGCCTCGGCCGCTACTACCCCGACGTCCGGCCGGTGAGCCCGGCGGCGATCGCGGCGGGTGATCCCGCGGCCATGCGGGCCGCGAGCGCGATCCTGGAACGGATCATCGTCACCGACGACCTGCTCGGCGTCGGGTACCTCGAAGGCGGGGTCACGGCCGCGAGCGCGGTCGGCCGGGTGAGCATCCGCGACGCCCGCGGGCGGCTGCAGGGTTACGGCACCGGATCACTGGTGTCACCCGACCTGCTGCTCACCAACCACCACGTGCTGCCGAACGCCGAAGTCGCCGGGTTCAGCAACATCGAGTTCAACTACCAGGACGGCGTCGACGGCCTGCCGGTCCCGGTGCGGGCCTTCAAGCTGGATCCGGACCGGTTCTTCGTCGCCGACCCCGAACTGGACTTCGCGCTCGTCGCCGTCAAGGCCGATGCGGCCGACCTGGGCCCGTTCGGCCACAACCGCCTCATCGGCGCCGAAGGCAAGGCGATCATCGGCGACTTCGTCACGATCATCCAGCACCCGAAGGGCGAAAAGAAGAAGATCGCCCTGCGGGAGAACCGCGTCGTGGACATCCTCGACCTCTTCCTGCACTACGAAACCGACACCGAACCCGGGTCGTCGGGCTCACCGGTGTTCAACGACCAGTGGGAGATCGTGGCGCTGCACCACGCCAGCGTCCCGGCGGACGGGCACGCGGAGTTCGGCGATTACCTGAACGAGGGAATCCGGGTGAGCAAGCTGCTGGAGTTCCTGCGGGGACAGCAGTTCTCCCCCGAGCAGCAGGTGCTCGTCGACCGGCTTTCCACCCGGGCCGAGCGCACCCCCAGGTCCACAGTGGACGTCCCGGCCGCGACGCCGCAGGCGCTCACGATGCCGTTCGACATCCGGCTCCGCGCCGAGGCGGTCCCGGCCACGCGGGCGCCGGAGAGCATCCGGATCGACCCGGACTACACGAACCGCGAGGGGTACGACCCGGACTTCCTGCCCGGGCACCGGGTGCCGCTGCCGACGCTGCCGGAGACGCTCGTCCCGCTGGCCGCGACCAACCGGCAGGCGACCGCCGAGCCGCGGTACGTGCTGCCCTACCACCACTTCAGCGTCGTCCTGAACAAGCAGCGCGGCCTGGCCTTCTTCACCGCGGTCAACATCGACGGCGGCACCAGCCAGCCGTTGCGCCGAGAGGCGGACCGCTGGTCGCTTGACCCGCGGGTCGACGTGAGCGAGCAAATCGGCGAGGAAATCTACCGCGACAACCCGCTGGACCGCGGTCACCTGGTCCGGCGCCTCGACCCGGCGTGGGGTGCGACGGCGGCGATCGCCCAGCTCGGCAACGACGACACCTTCCACTTCACGAACTGTTCCCCGCAGCACAAGGACTTCAACCAGAACCGGACCACGTGGGCCGGCCTCGAGGACTACGTGCTGAAGAACGCGGACAAGGAGAACATCAGGGTCACCGTCGTCACCGGCCCGGTGCTGGCCGAGGACGACGACCGCTACCGCGGGGTCCAGCTCCCCCGTCAGTTCTGGAAGGTCGTGGCGACCGTGCACGCCGCCGGCCGGCTGTCCGCGACGGCGTACCTGCTCAGCCAGGAGGAGCTGATCCACGGCCTCGAAGCCGCCCCCGCCGAATTCGACTACGGCGCCTACCGCACCTACCAGGTTCCGGTGCGCCGCATCGAAAAGCTGACCGGTCTCGCCTTCGGCGACCTCACCGCCGCCGATCCGCTGACCGGCCTGGAGTCGACGTCCGAGGCCACCGAGATCCGGAGCCTGGACGACATCGTCCTCTGAGCGCCCCGCCCGTGGTGGCCGAGCCACCACGGGCGGGGAGTTCAGCCTGCTACAGGGCGCACAGCAGCGAGCACGCCTTGGCCGAGGACCAGTCCGTGTACGTCGGCGGGGTCGACGGCGGGACGTTCACCGGCAGGTAGCCCGCCTTCGCGCGGTTGGTGATCGGGAACAGGCTCAGCAGGGCGTACGTCGAGCAGTACACCTGCTTCGACGCGCCCGCCGCCAGCGTGAACGGCCCCGTCTGGCACGACGGCTCCACGCTGTCCACGACCTGGCCGGCGGTGATGCCGACCGGACCCTGGTTCGTCACCGTGATCCGCCAGTACGCGGTCGCGTTCAGCAGGCCCAAGAGCCCGACCGGCGCCTGTTTCGCCCACGGCCCGGCACCGCCGGGACCGCACTTCGCCACGGTCGCGGACGTGCAGATCTCCTTCTGCACCACCACCGTCGGCGTGCAGCCCGCGCCCGGCGCGACCGGGAGCGTCACCGTGTTGGAGGTGAACGCGCCCGTCGTGTCGGTGCCGGTGGCCGTGTTCGCCACCGACGTCACCGCGCAGTCCGCCGCGATCGTCGTGCGGAAGCACAGCTGCGGCGCGTCACCGGCGTAGTCGACGACCAGCTGCGGCTGGTTGCCACCACCGAAGTCGCCCGCGCCCGTCAGCACCAGCGATGTCGTCACCGTGAGCGAGGTGTGCGCGGCGGCCGAGACGCCGCTCAGGTCGACCGAGCCGTCCGGCGCGAACCCGGGGGTCGGGACGACCGCGCCGTTCTGGTCGACGACCGTCACCCGCGACGCGGCGAAGTTCACGTTGGCCGGCGTGATGCCGGCCAGCCGCGCGGCCGTGTACCCCTGGACGTGCCCGGTGCCGCCGTCGCAGTAGAAGTCGCCGGGCTTCAGCGTCACCTGCCCGCCGGACCGGACGCACGGCGTGGCGCCGGTCGCCGGGTCCATCGAGAACAGCACACCCCCGTCGCCCAGGCCGAGGAGGCAGCCGGTGGGCGGGTCGAAGGTGTAGCCGTAGTCCCGCGTGTTGCCGCCGGCCGCGCTCGGGTGCGTGATCGGGCCGGGCAGGCCCGCGCACGCCGCGCCGGTCGTCCAGTCGTGGCACAGCGCCGCGCCGGGGTTGCCCCCGTTCCAGATCGCGAGGTAGCTGCGCAGGTGGCCGGCCGGGTCGGTGACGACCTCCGGGTTGAAGACGTACACCCCGCCGGGCAGCGCGGCCGCGACCGGCGGTGCCGGCAGGGCCGAGCCGTCGAGCGCGAAGCAGGTGGTGACGTCCGTGCCGCCGGTCGTCGACGAGCACGCGCCCACCTGGTCACCCGCCGCGTTGAAGGCGGTGTAGGCGTTGTAGGTGTAGTTCCCGGGCGGCCCGACCGGTTTCCACGTCGGCCAGTTGGCACACGCCGACGCCGTCCCGGGGTCGAAGCAGCCCAGCGAAGGCCGGCCGGCACCGGGCACGGAGGTCGTCGCGAACACCTTGCCCGCCACGACGGTCATCGCGCCGTAGATGTGGGCGAGGGTGTTCCCCGGCTGGTTGTTGCTGGGCGGCACGATCGGCGCGTACGGCTGGCCGCCGCACGCGGTCTTGGTGGCCATGGTCCAGCAGACGACCGCGCCGGTGCTCACGACGCCGTACAGGTTGCCGCCGCTCTCCACGAGACCCGCGATGCTGTTGACCGCGGACGGGGAACCGCCGGTCGCGGTCAGCGACCAGTACCCGCAGTTCGCCGCGGCGGCCAGGTCGAGGCAGCCGACCCCGACCGAGGAGGCCGTGAGGGCCGGGTAGTAGACCTGCGCGGGCGCGGCCGGGTTGCGGACGTACTGCGGGGTCAGGGTGCTGGCGATGTCGCCGGTGGCGCCGTTGCCGAGCGGGCCGGGCGTGGTGTTGAGCGGCTTCGGCCACGGGCCGCCCGGGCAGCGCTGGCCGGTGCCGACGTCGGTGCACACCAGCTTCGGGTTGGTGGTGTTGACGTGGTGGAAGACGTTCCACGCCTGCAGCGTGCCGTCGGGGGTGCGGTACAGCAGCGGGGTGAAGCCGTCGCCGCCGGTCGCCGTCGTGACCGCCTGCACGGGCGGGGTGAGGGCGCCGGACAGCGAGGTCGCGTCGGGCCCGGAGCGCGGGTTGCTCGCGCGGACGGCGGTGACGCCGGAGGCGGGTTCGGTGCCGGTGAACGTGCTGCCGTCGGTGGACCACGACGGCGTCCAGCCGGGCGGCGCGTGCAGCGACCCGGACTGGTAGGACTGGCCCGCGCCGACGGCGTCGGTGACGGCCGCGGCGCCGGTCGCGCTCGCCTGGTCGTCGTAGCCGACGACCCAGTTCGCGGTGGCGCCGTGGGCGGCCGGGGAACCGGTGCCCTGCACGGACTTCACCAGGCCCGAGACCGCGGCGAGGGGCGCGGGGTCGGCCGAGGCGGGCAGCGGGAAGGCGGCGGCCACGAGCACGAGCGGCAGACCCACCACTCCCCAGCGGCGTACACGCATGCGTCTTCGCATGAAGGGCCCTCGATTCTTTTCCGGAAAAGGATTTTCCCCCGACCGAAGAAGAATCGTATGTCGCGGCGGGAACCCGTTGAAGCGCCGTCACCCGGGCGCCGAAAGGTGCGACGCCAACGGCGCAGTTCGTTACCACCGCGAAATGAACAACTTTCGTTCCGGCGATGAGCTTTTTGCGATGACGTCACCTGGACGCACGTATGCCGTCACCCGTTCGAGTTACCGCTTTCCCCTATCCGCGGCATTATTTCGCAATCACTTCCGCGAAACGGACATTCACAGCGCGTCGAGGGGCACCGCCGCCGCCATCGCGCGGTACCCCGCGTCGCCGGGGTGCAGGTGGTCGCCGGAGTCGTACACCGCGAGCATCGCCTCCGGATCCGCCGGGTCGCGGACGGCGGCGTCGAAGTCGACCCAGCCGTCGAACACCCCGGTGCTCGTCCGGATGAAGGCGTTCACCTGATCGCGGGCGGCGAGGTGCGCGTCATTGCTGCAGCTGCAGCCCTTGATCGGCGTGAGCGTGCCCGCCAGCACCCGGACGTGGGCCGCGTGCAGCCCGGCGGCGATCTCCTTCAGCCCGGCGATGACGTCGTCGGCGCTCGCGTCGCTGTTGATGTCGTTGATGCCCTCGAGCACGATCGCGGTGCGCGCCCCGGTCTGGCTGATCAGGTCGTGGTTCAGCCGGGCCAGCCCGCTCACGCCGGCCGTGCGGCCGTCGGGGAAACCGCTGAACGCGTCCTGCAGGATCCGGTTGCCCGAAATACCCTCGTCGACCACCCCGGGCACCGTCGGCTGGCCGCTGGCGAGCAGGCGCTGGGCGAGGAAGTTCGGCCAGCGGCTGTTGGTGTTCGGGGTCGACGAATAGCCGTCGGTGATCGAATCGCCGAAAGCGACGACGGAACCGGCCGTGTCGGCGCCGGCCACGTCGATTCCACTGAGGACGGTCCAGAACCCGAAGGTGCCCGCCGACGGGAAGTCGCCGACGTCCGCCGTGTGGTCGCCAGTGCCGTCCGCGGTGGTGTACATGTCCTGCAGCCCGATGCTGTGCTTGGGCGCGTTGGTCACCGTCCCCTTCAGGTACAGGCTCACCAGCAGGTCGGCGTCGGCCGGCACCGCGAACGGCAGCGGGTCGCTGACGGCCTGGCCGCCCGCGGGCAGCGCGGCTTCCGGCTGCCCGCCGAAGGTCAGGGTGACCGGCGTGCTCACCGGCGTCGCGCCCGCCTGCCGCACCGCGACGGTGGCGTGGCCGACGACCAGCGGCCCGGGGTCGTAGGCGTTGTCGAGCCGGACGCGCACCTGGGAGCCGCCGCGGCTGGTGTGCTCGACCATGCGCAGGGTGCGTTCGGTCCACGGCCCGGCGTCGAGGCCGTCGTCCGTCGCCGCGGCCCACGTCCCCGTCCACGCGCCCGCCTCGGGCCGCGTGCCGAGCGCGAACACGTGCAGGGCCGCGCCGTTGGTGATCACGGGCAGCGTGACGGCGGTGGCCGGGACACCCGGGTCGAGCGGGACCGCAACGGTGTAGAGCTTGGCGGAGAACGGGTTCGGGCCGCTCGGGGTGTTCCAGCGCGGGAAGGAGACGGTCATCCGGTCCCCCGGCCCGAAGTACCAGTCGGGCGCGCCGAGCTGGAAGGCCTGGACGTGCCCGTCGGCGTACTCGATCGTCCCGCTCCCGCCGGACGCCGTGCCGGTGCTGGTCACCAGGAACGACAGCGCCGCACCCGTGAAAGAGCCCTCGATCCGCTGGCCGTCGGCGACGACGTTGTCCGCGACACCGGGTGCGTAGGCGGGGAACGGCAGCGGCGCGCCGTCGACGGTGACCGTGCGCCCGGGATCCCAGCCCGCGGCGGCCAGGTCCTCGGCGATGAGGCTGTGCCCGCTCCCGTCGAGATCGGCCGCGGCCGGCTGGGCGGCGGTGCTGACGCCGACGTTGTCGAAGGCGGCCGCCAGGTTCGGGTAGCTGACGGCCGCGTCGGCCGTACCGACCGGGGTGACGAGACCGGCGACCACCAAGGCGGCCAAGAGGATGCGCTTCACGGAGGACTCCCAGTCAGTCGCAGGTGCGGGCGGTGAACGTCCAGGTGCCGGAGCCGACGGAGAACCGGTTCGCGCCGGGCAGCGGCGACGACCCCTTCGGCGCCGTCACGCGCGTACCCGGGACGGTCACCGTGGCCGTCGTGCCGGCGGGCACGGTGACGGTGAGATCGAGCCGGCACGCGGACTGCGTCCACGCCGACGAAACCGGGCCGCGGACCGTGTCGATCGACGCCGACACGTGCCCGAGACCGGCCGGAACCTGCGGTGCGAAGGCGATCGCGGAGTACCCGGGCGCGGCCGGGGTGATCCCGGCGAACTGGGTGTACAGCGCGGCGTTGACGCCCGCGAACATGGCGTGGTCGTGGGTTTCCATGCCGGACTCGTACGTCCATTGTTCCCACGGGGTCGTCGCGCCGCGGCTGATCTCGTACCCGAATCCCGGGTAGGTCTTCTGGTCGAGCACGGTCAGCGCGACGTCGATCCGGCCGGCCTTGGCCAGCGCTTCGGGCAGGTAGCGGGTGCCGAAGATGCCGGTGTCGAGGTGGCCGCCGTTCTTCGTCAGGATCGTGTCGGCCAGCTGTGCGCCGACGGCGGCAACCTTGTCCGGCGGCACGATCCCGAAGGCCAGCGGGAGGATGCTGGTCGTCTGGCGGCCGTCGCCGTAGGTCGTGCCGGCCGCGTTGAGGAAGTGCGCGTTGAACGCGTCGGCGATCGACGTCGCCAGCCCGGCGAAGTGGGCCGCGTCGGCGGTGTTCCCCAAGGCCCGTGCGGCCTTCGCGACGTCGTCGGCCTGCCGGAACGACAGGGCCGTGTTGACGACGGACCGCTCGCTGAAGCAGTCCCCCGCCGACGGGTTTCCCTGGCCGCCGTTGGCGTTCGGGCCACGATCGGGCGGGCACCAGTCGCCGAAGCCGCGGTCGTCGGGCCAGATGCGGCCGGGATAGGCGGCCGCATTGGTGTCCACGAACGCCTTCATCTTCGGGTACGCCGCGGCGAGGCGCCCGAGGTCGCCGTACTGCTCGTAGAGCGACCAGGCGAGGTCGACCGAGCCCCCGCCCATGTCCGGCAGCTGGGCGTTGCCCGCGTCACTGGGCAGGGCCGTGCCGGGCGGCAGGTCGAGCAGGTACTTGCCGTAGAAGCCGTCCATGCCGAAGTCGAGGACGGAGGCGTCGTGGTAGGCCTGCACGTCCATGCCCGGCGGCGTCCGCTCGTCGCGGACGGGGTTGTCGGTGGGCAGGCTCATCGAGTTGTTCAGCACGGCACGCCGGTTGTTCGCCCAGATCGTGTTCAGCAGCGGATCGGACGTCTCGACGTGCCCGATCGCGGCGACGTCGGCGTGCGCGACCCGGCCGGCGACGCTGCCGAGGTCCGGCGTGCCCGGGAAGCCGGTCAGCTCCAGGTAGCGGAAGCCGTGGTAGGTGAACCGCGGCTCGTAGACCTGGGTTCCCGCGGCGGATCCGAGCGTGTAGGTGTCGGTGGACGCGGCGTTGCGGTTGGTGCTGGTGTCGAGCGTGCCGTCGGCCTTGATCTCCTCCGCCGTGCGCATCCGCACGGTCGTCCCGGGCGGCCCGGCGACGCGGAGTTGCGCCCAGCCCGCGAAGTTCTGCCCGAAGTCGTAGACGTAGACGCCCGGGCGAGGCTGCTTCACCGAGACCGCGCGCAGGGTCTGCACCACGCGGACCGGCGGCGCGGTGGTGGCGGTCAGGCTGGCGCTGGGCGCCGCGACCGTGCGCACCGGGTGCCAGGACGCGTCGTCGAAGCCCGGCCGGTCCCAGCCGTCCTGCTGGAGACGCGCGTCGTAGCTCTCCCCCGCGTAGAGGTCGTTGGCCGTCACCGGGCCGTCGGACCACCGCCAGGTGTCGTCGGTGGTGACGGTCCGGGTCGTCCCGTCGGTGAAGGTGACGGCGAGCGCGAGGATCCCCTGTTTCGGGCCGGTCCAGCGGAAGCCGTACTGGCTGAACCGCGGGCCGTACCCGTTGCCCAGCCACAGGCCCACGGCGTTCTGTCCGATGTGGACCTGGTTGGTGACGTCGAAGGAGTCGTAGAGGTTGCGCTGGTCGTACGGGGTGCTCGCGGGTGAGAGGACCTGGTCGCCGGTCTTCTCGCCGTTGAGCCGCAGCTCGTAGAACCCGAGGCCGTAGACGTACGCCCGGGCCGACGCGACCTGCTTGTCCAGGACGAATTCGTGGCGCAGCAGCGGCGCGTCCGGCGACTGGGCCAGCAGGACCGGGTCACCCTGCGGTTCCAGCTGCCCGTCGATGACGGTGACGCCGGGGAAGCGCGGGTCCGGTGTGGACGAGAAGTCGTCGGAAAACAGTGCTGTGCCGTCGAGAGCGTGCACGGCGACGTTGTCGTAGCGGGCGACCTCGGCCGTGCCCTGGCTGACGGACGTCCGGAAGCCGAGGGTTCCGGTGGTCGCCGCGCCGACCGAGCGGGAGTCGACCTGCGTGCCGTCGATCGACGTGACAACGGTGTCACCGTTGGCCTCGAGGCGCAGGTGGTGCGGCGCGGTGACGGTGGCGGGGGTGATGACGGCGCTCAGGTCGACCTCGCCGAGCAGCGAGAAGGCGCCGTGGCTCTTCACGTGGGGCCGCAGCAGGACCTTGCCCGGTGTCGTGGCCGCGTTCACCTGCCACATCAGGAAGTCGTCGGCGTCCGCGGCGCGGAAGACGACGCTCGCTGCCGCGGCCTTGATCGTGAAGTCCAGGTCCAGGTCGAAGTCCTGCCACGTGTACGCGCTGCCCGCGTCCGGGCTGATCCAGCTCGCGCCCGCCCAGCCGGACGGCCCGCTCTCCCACCACGCGGACGCGGCCGTGCTCGGCGCGCCGCCGCGGGCGTCCCAGACCTGCACGGTCCAGTAGTTCCGCTTCCCGGCGGCCGGGCCGCGGTAGGGCACGGCGACCGAGTCCCCGCTCACGACCTTCCCGCTGTCCCAGACGTCGGGCCGGTTCGCCGTGAGGAGGCCGGGGTTGCTGGCGACGAGGATCCGGTACGCCGCCTGCCGGGCATTGGACTGGCCGGAACGCAGTTTCCAGCTCAGCGCCGGCGTCCCGGACGTGGCCAGCGGGTTGACAACGTTGTCAACGCGCAGGTCGTAGGCCTCGAGGCTCGCGTCGCGGTGCCCCGCGAGGGCGGCCGTGTCGGTGAAGAGCGTCGCCAGCAAGGCACAGAGGAAGGCGAGCACTACGCGTGCGGGGTGACCGGACATGGGTGCTCCACTCGCTGGACGGGCGGTGCTTTTCCGACTTGAAACGTTTCAGGTCACCTTATCACCGCGGGTGTGACCCACACAACAGTCCGGCTCAGTGTCCGAGCAGGCGCGCGCTCTCCTCGGCCCGGCGCAGCGCGGTCAGCAACGCGGCCCGCCCGGCGTGGTCGATGTCCTCCGTCAAGGCTTCGGTCGCGGCTTCCCCGCCCAGCCGGAGCTTCTCGACCAGCTTCCGGTGCACGGCCGCCAGGCTCGCGGCGTCGAAGTCCGGCCGGACGAAGGTGAGCAGCAGGCGCACCTCGTCCTCGCAGCGGCGGTAGCTGTCCAGCACGTGCCGGTTGCCGGCGGCCGCGACGATCGCCCGGTGGATCGCGCTGTGCACCCCGGTCAGCTCGCGCCACGACGGCTTCGGCGTCCGTTCGGCCAGCTCCTCGAGGCGTTCCACCTCGGTGAGCACCGGCCCGAGGTCCGCGCCGGCGTCCAGCGCCATGCGCAACGCGCCGAGCTCCAGGACCTTGCGGTAGTCGAAGACCTCGTCGATCCGCGCCTTGCTCAGCGGGGCGACGAGCGCGCCGCGATGACGTTCGTGCACCACCAGCCCGCGCTCGACGAGCAGCCGCAGCGCCGAGCGGACCGTGTGCCGGCCGACGTCGAAGCGGTCCGCCAGGTCCTCCTCGCGGAAGCGGGTGCCGACCGGGTGCGCGCCGTCGAGCAGCTCGGCGCGCACCGCCGCGGCGATCCGCTCGGGCGCGGCCTGCACAGCCATGGTTCCCCTTCGCAGATTGTGTCACAATGCGTGGGAGATTGTTGCATGAAACAGTGAGGGGCGCGCATGGAGATCGACGGGGTCCAGGTGCACGGCGAGTCCGGCCCGCCGGTGCTGCTCCTGCCCGGCGGCGCCGAGTCCTGCGACGGCTTCTTCCCCGGACTGGTCGAAGGCCTCACCGCCCGGGTGATCGTGCACGACCGCCCGGGCACCGGCACGTCCACTGTGGACGGCTCACTGGCCGGCGCCGCGGCCCACCTGAGCGCGCTCATCGACCGCTTGGGTTGTGGCCCCGTCGTCGTGGTCGGTCAGAGCCTCGGCGGCGCGGCAGGGGTGCTGCTCGCCCGCGACCACCCCGAGCAGGTGGCGGGCCTGGTCCTGCTCGACCCGACCCCGATCAACGACGCCCGCACGTGCGCGGGCCTGGAACGCATGACGGTCGCGTTAGGCAGGCTGGCGTCGGTGCCCGGGCTACGCCGCCCGCTCGCCGCGGCGTTCCGCGCTGCCGCCCTGCGAAGCGGCCGACGTCAGAAGCTGCGCCCCGACTGCGCGGCCGCGCTGGCCCGCACCGCCGAACTCGACATCCCAACGCTGGCCCGCTCGGTCCGCGGCATCACCGACCTGGCCCGCGGCCTGCGAGAGGCCGATCTCCCCCGGCTCCCAGCAGTGGTGGTGACCGCAGACCGCAAACCGGACCACGCGGTACGGCAAGCACACGAGCGGCTGGCGACCGCCTTCGGCGGCTCAGTGGTGAGCTGGCCGGGCGCGACGCACAGCGTGCACCTGGATCACCCGGACGAGGTGCTCGCCACCGTGCGCGAACTGCTCGCACGGGTGAGTTCGGCGACCTGACACAGGGGCCCACCACGTTCGGCGCCGCCGCGAACTCCCACCCACGCCAGTTCCGCGATCTGAACCGCGGCACCCTTGCACCCCCATCGTGAGCCGGCCGGCGCAGCTCCCCACCCACGCCAGTTCCACGAACCGAACCAACGCCGACACCTTCAGCGCCCCCACATCACGCGGCCACGCACGACCCGAAGCGCGCGAATCCCACCCATGCCGGCGCCGACCGCACTCAGCTCCCCGCCGTCAACCGGTCGCGCGCGAACTCCCGTCCGCCGGATCCGTGACCTGAAAGACCTTCAGGCGATCTCCAGCCGTCGCCAAGTGCCCAGGAAGACCAGCGCCGCGGCCACCGAGCACGCCGAAGCGAGCGAGCTCGCGGCCAGGTACACCACCCAGGTGTTGTCGCGCAGCGTTGCGTCCAGCCCCTCCCCCGACAGGGTCGCCCCGATCAGGATTCCGCCCAGGGCCAGGAACACCAGCCCGGTCAGGGCGGCGAAAGTCACCACGAGCACGCGGAGAATCTTGCGCGGGCCTTCGTGCCGGCGTACCGCGCCCCGGCGGGCGAGCCACCACGACGCCAGGCAGGCGAGCCCGAGGGCGATCGCGTCCGCGGCCACCGTGTCGGAGAGGCGGTGCCACTTCGCCGTCACCGTGTACGCGCCGATGCCGACCGCCCAGAACAGCACGAAGAACACCGTCACGCCGCGCCAGCGGTACGGGACCACGAGCAGGGCGGCGAACAGCACCGTCATCGCGATCGTGGTGTGCCCGCTGGGAAAGCTGTTGCCCGCGTAGTGGCCGGTGAGCGGCACGAGCGGCGGCCGCGGCAGCACCCACCGCTTGAGCACCTGTGTCACGACCTGCCCGGCGACGATCACGCCCACCGCCGCGACGGCCAGGTCCGGGCGCCGGCGCAGCAGGCCGGCCACGGCCACCAGCACGACGGCGACCCCCAGGGAGTACACGGTGATCCGCGACAGGCTCTGGTCGGCCACGGCCTGGTCGCGAGCGGCGGCCTGGTCGGCCCCGCGCAGGGCCGCGTTCTCCAGCTCCTGCCCGGGCACGGTCCAGACGGCGAGCACGTAGACCAGGACCAGGACGGCGAGACAGGTGACGGCGACGATCAGCCAGCGGCGAGCCGGTACCCCGGGCAGCAAGACACCTCCAGTGACGGCGATGTCGTTACTCTAAATGGAGTACCGGCTCGCCGCTCGGGACAACCGTATCGCTGGCCGGAACAGCCGCGCGTCAAAGTGCTATAGTCCCAGGGAAATCGTTCCTTCCAGCGAAACGATCCGGAATCAGGGGACCCCGAGCTTGGCCGTCAACAGTACCGCCGGGCGCAAGCCCGCCGCGCCGTCGGAGAACGCCGGCACCGAGGCCGCCGCGCGGGTCGCCGATGTGCTGCTCCTCTTCACCGGTGGCCCCCGCTACCTGGGCGTCAGCGCCATCAGCCGGGAGCTCGACCTGTCGAAGGCGGTCGTCTACCGGATCCTGCAGTCGCTCGTCTCGCGCGAGATGCTGGCCGTCGACCCCGGCGTGGCCGGGTACCGGCTCGGCCCCGCGGCCGTCGCGCTGGGGGCGAGCGCGCTGCGGCGGTTCGACGCCCGGATCGCCGCGACCCCCGTCCTGCGGCGGTTGCGGGAGGTCACCGGCGAAACGACCACGCTGTCCGGCCTGGTCGGCGACGAACGCGTGTACCTCGACCAGTTCGAGAGCACCCGCGAGATCAAGATGACCGTGGAGCTGGGCCGGCGCTTCCCGTTGCACGCCGGCTCGTCCGGCAAGGTGATCCTCGCGTCCCTGCCCGAGGACCGCCGGGAAGCCTTGCTGCAGCAGGAACTCCCCGCGCTGACCGAGCACACCATCACCACCGCCGAACGGCTGCGCGAGGTCCTCGGCGAGGTGGCCCGTGACGGCGTCGCCGTGTCGCTCGGGGAACGCCAGCCCGGCGCGGGGTCCGTCGCCGCTCCCCTGTTCGGGCCGGACGGCGAGGTCCACGGCTCGATCAGCATCTGCGGCCCGCAGTACCGCTTCACCCCCGACGCCGTGAGCCGCTACCGCGACCTCGTGCGCGAAGCCGCGGCAGAGATCCGGCAGAGCTGGACCTGGCTACAGGAGTCCGGCGGCCGGTAGGAAACCCCACCGGCCGCCCCCGGATCACCGGCCGCGCTTGAGGTAGCGGCCGACCGGGTCGCCGGCGATCTTGCCGTCGGCGAACACGTGGTGGCCCCGCACGAACGTGTCGGTCACCTTCGCCGTCATGTCGAAGCCCTCGAACGGCGTGTACTCCTGCGTCGACTCCGACTCCGCCGCGCGCACGGTCCACCGGACGTCCGGGTCGACCAGCGCGAAGTCGGCGTCGAAGCCCTCGGCGATCGTGCCCTTCTTCAGCAGGCCGTAGCGACGCGCGGGGTTCTGCGAAGTCAGCTGAGCGATCCTCTGCAAGGACAAGCCCCGCTTGACCCCCTCGCCGACCAGCCCGGGCAGCAGGTACTCCGCGCCGCCGAACCCGGACTTCGCCAGGAAGACGTCGTCGCGATCCGCACCGAACTTCAGCTCGTCGCGGCAGCACGCGTGGTCGCTGACGACCCAGTCGACGTCGCCGGCGAGCACGTGCCGCCACAGCGCCTCGACGTCCTCACGCTCCCGAAGCGGCGGGTTGACCTTGCCGCCGATGCCGGACGCGGTGTCGACGTCGGCCAGCAGGTGCCCGATCGTCACCTCGCGCCGGAAGTCGATGTGCGGGAAGGCCTTCCCCATCGTCAGCGCGGCTTCCAGGGCCTTCTCCGACGACAGGTGCAGCAGGTTGATGTTGGGCAGCCCGGTCTCGTGCGCCAGGTACGACGCGATGGTGACGGCGAGGCCTTCGGAGTGCGGCGGCCGCGACGCGCTGTAGGCCCGCAGCCCCGTCAGCGAGCCGTCCCGCTCGACCAGTTTCGTGTACGCCGTCATGATTTCCGCGGTTTCGCAGTGCAGCGAGAGCGACAGGTGCGGCGCGTACTCGGTCAGGACCTCGCGCGCCTGCTGGACGCCGCGCATCACGAACTCGAAGTGCGCGATGTCGTACCGCTCGTCCGGCGGGATCATCAGGAAGTCGCTCTGGCTGGTCGAGCGCCCGTGCAGGCCGTGGCTGCCGTAGAACATGAAGATCTTGAACGACGTGACGCCGAATTCCTCGACCAGGTAAGGGATCTCGGAGATGTGCTGCGAGCTCATCGGCGCGAGGTGGAAGGCGTAGTCGACGTAGGCGTTGCCCTCGGACGCGCTGAGCACCTCGGGGAAGAAGTCGCGGTAGCTGCCGCCCTTGTTGAGGTAGTACTGGCCGGTGCGCATGTACGTCAGCGACGTCGTGACGCCGCCCTGGGCGCTGGCGCGGCTCTCGGTGCGGGTGTCGGTGGCCAGCTCGTTGTAGATGCCCCAGTGCTGGTGCGCGTCGACCACGCCGGGGAACGCCAGCAGCCCGCGGCCGTCCACGACGTGGGCGGCGTCGCCGGCGGGCAGGTCCGGCGCCACCCGCGTGATGGTGCCGTCGTTCACGGCGATGTCCAGCAGTTCCGGCTCGGCCCCGTCGGCGTCGTCGGGCCGCACGACCCGGACGTTCTTCACGAGCAGTTCCGTCGTTGCCATTTCTCTCCTCAGCTTGCGGGGTCGGGGGTGCGGCGCCGGGCGACGTCGCCGGCGGCCAGGTAGGCCAGCCCGAAGGCGGGCAGCAGGCCGTTGCCGGGCAGGTAGCCCGCGGCGCCGTGGCCGGAGATGCTCGCCGCGGCGCCCCCGGCGGCGTACAGCCCGGGGATCGGGCGGTCCTGGGGGTCGACAACGTTGGCGTGCTCGTCGACCAGCAGGCCGCCCTGGGTGTGGAACAGCGCGGGCACGACGCGCACCGCGGCGTAGCGGCCCGACAGCGGACGTTCCCAGTTGGTGCGGCCGTGCCCGTCTTCGCGTTCACCGCGGGCGATCGCGGCCGCGGTGGCGAGTTCTTCGGTCAGCGCGTCCGGCGGCAGGCCGGTCGCCTTCGCGAGCCCGGCCGCGTCGTCGGCCCAGACCAGCGCGCCGGCCGACACGACGTCCCGGAAGTCCTGGAACGGCTGGCACTGCTCGAAAATCGTCTCGTCCAGCACGATCCAGCCGGTCGAGCCGGGACGCGCGGCCAGCTCGGCGGCGTACTCGGAGTAGCCGCGGATCTCGTTGCCGAAGCGGCGGCCTTCGAGGTCGACGAGGATCGCGCCGTGGATGATCGTCGCCCAGCCCACGAGCGTGCCGGCGGCCGCGGACACCGCGCCGTGGCCCTGGTAGGCGTCGAGGAACCCGGTGGCGGCGCCCAGTTTCTCGCCGATGCGCAGCGCGTCGCCGAGGGACTGGTCACTCCCCTGGTACAACGCCCCCGCGATCTCCGGGAGGTGCTTGGCAACCAGGTCAGCGTCGGCGCCGAAGCCGTTGGTGGCCAGCAGGACCGCGCGGGTCGGGATCTCCTCCTCGGTCCCGTCCGGGTACCGGACGACGGCCGCGCAGACACCGTCCACATCGGACAGGACGTCGACCAGCCGGGCGGGGGCGAGCAGCTCGATGTTGTCGTGCTCGGTCACGCGACGGGCGAGGTGGTCGATGACGCCGGAGCCGTGGCGGCCCGGGATCGAGTGGCAGCGCGGGACGGAGTGGCCCGGGTAGTTGAAGTCCGTGACCAGCGACAACGGCAGCCCTGCCGAGTCCGCGAGCCACTCGACGAGCGGCGCGCTCACCTCGGCCAGGGTGCGGGCCAGCCGGGCGTCGGCCTGGCCGTGCGTCTTGGCCATGATGTCGGCGACGAACCGCTCGGGCGAGTCGTCGACGCCTTCCTCGGTCTGCCAGCGGGAGCCGGCGCCGGGGAACATCGCCGTGGACATCGAGGTGTTGTTGCCGCGCCGGAAGTGCTCGCTCGCCTCGACGACCAGGACATTCAGGCCCAGCTCGGCCGCGCGCAGGGCCCCGGCGAGGCCGCCGCCCGCCCCGGCGACGACGAGGTCGGGTCCGCCGGTCACGGCTGCTCCTCGACGGCCAGCAGCCGCATCGCCAGCGCCGTCGGGTCGACGATCCGCGCAGGCAGGTCGGCGGGCTCGACGTCGACGGCGGAGCAGCCGTTGATCACCGCCGTAGCGCCCAGCTCGGCCAGCTCGCGCACGGCGGTGCCGAGGGCCGCGTTCCAGGTTTCGGTCTCGGCGATGGCGGAGAACGGCAGGTGCAGCACGCGGATCCCGGCGAGGTACTCGGTCAGCCGGTAGGCGGCGATGCGCTTCGAGAACTCCTCGGCGATCGCCTCGTTGCGGACAACCGCGCCGAACCGCACGCCCTTCGCGGCGAGGTAGGTGGCCGACAGCTTGAGCAGGCCGTGCACCGGCAACGCGGGTTCGGCGACGGCGTCGGGCACCGCCGGGTCAAGCACGCAGTCCGGGAAGGCCAGATCCCAGCCGTCACCGGCGGCCGCGAGCGCGGCGGCGACTTCACGCTCCGAGACGCGCATGGACTCGTCCGTGTCGAGAGTCTTCGGGGCCGACGGGCCGACGTCCCGCAGCTCGATCTCGAGGCCGGGCGGCGCCAGCCGGTCGTACCGCTCCTGCCGCCGCCGGATCTCCTCGGGCGGCAGGTGAATGGGCGTCACCGCAAGGGCACGCATCAGCTCAGCTCCTTCTCATCGGTTCCGGCCAGCTCGCGCAACGCCGCGCCGACGCGGGGCAGGCCGGGCAGGTCGCGGCCCAGGGCGGCGGCTCGGTCCACGACGGGCCCGGGCAGCCATTTGCCGAGGACGCCGATCAGGTCGGACTCCGTCAGCGGGTGGTGGTCGGCGTCGCCGATCGGGTTGGGGACCTCGCGGGTGAGGGAGGTGCCATCGTCGAAGGCGACCGTCACGCGGGCCGCCCGCTCGGCCGGGAGGCGCGTGGTGAGGTCGGCGGCCTCGACGAGCCGCACCCGGCTCGCGAGCGCCTGGACGTCCGGGTCGTCGAGCGGGCTGTCCGGTCCCACTTCACCGGTCAAGGCCGCGGTCGCGACCACGAACGGCGTCGAGAACATCGCCGAGAGCCGGTTCGACCAGTCCACATCGGACAGTCCGGCGCCCAGGACGTGGGTCTCCACCAGGACGTGCGTGATCCCGTCGATGCGGAACGCCGGGTGCGCGCGCAGGTCGAGCACGGCGTCGGCGGCCGGGTGGGTGAAGGAGCACGACGCGTGCCGCTTGAAGTAGCCGCGCGTGATGTCCCAGCGGGTGCCGAGGTCCGCGGTCAGCTCCTCCGGTTCGAACTCGCCGAGCACCGTGCCGAGCGAGAGCGCGGCCGTGCCCGTGGTGCGGGCCATCCCGGCCACGGCCATCCGGGCGACGGCGAGCCCGGACGTCGCCGAGGCGCCGAGCCACGCGTTGCGCACCGGGTTGCCCTGGGTCGCCGAGTCGAAGTGCCCGGCGATGCCCATTCCGGCCGCGGTGTCGATGGCGGCCGCGGCCGCGCCCGGCGGGAGGCCGAGCAGGCGCGCGCAACCGGCCGCCGCGCCGGGCACGCCCCAGCTGCCGTGCGGGTGCGCGCCCGGACGCAGGGTGGTCGCGCGGCCGAACCGCGCGGCGACCTCGTACGCGGCCAGCAGCGCCGCGGCCGTGTCCGCACCGGTGCTGTCCAGCTCGGCCGCCAAAGCCAGCACCGCGGGGAACCCGTGCGCGGCCGGGTGACCCTTGGCGTACTTGTGGCCCTCGTCCAGCTCCAGCGAAACGAGCGCGACGCCGTTGAGCCAGGCCGCCGCGTCGGTGGTCACCAGCCGGCCGCCGCCGATCAGCGGTGCCGGCCCGGGCGGCGCGGTCCAGGCGTCGGCCAGCGCCCGCTGCTCCGGCAGCGAAGCACCCAATGCGGTGACGCCGACGACGTCCAGCAGCACCAGGGCGAGCCGGTCCAGCACCGCGGCCGGGACCCCCGTGACGTCCAGTTCGGACACCCACGCACCCAGCGAAGCGGTGGCGGAAGCCGCTCGTTCGCGTTTCACAGTCCCAGGTACGCCTTCCTGACGCGGTTGTCGCCGGCGAGCTCGGCGCCGGTGCCCTCCAGCACGGCCGCCCCGCTCTCGAGCACGTACGCCCGGTCGGCGATGGCCAGCGCCTGCTTCGCGTTCTGCTCGACCAGCAGCACCGCCACCCCGCTGTCCCGGATCCGCCGCACCGCCTCCAGCACGGTCCAGGTCAGTTTCGGCGAAAGCCCGGTCGACGGCTCGTCGAGCATCAGCAGCCGCGGGCCGGCCATCAGCGCCCGGCCGATCGCGAGCATCTGCTGCTGACCGCCGCTGAAGGTCTGCGCGACCTGCGTCCGGCGCTCGGCGAGCACCGGGAACAGCTCGTAGACCTCCTTCAGCGACTTCGCGGCCTGCTCGGGAGTGCGGGTCCACGCGCCCATCCGCAGGTTCTCCTCGACGGTTAGCGTCCCGAACAGCGCCCGGTCCTCGGGCACGTGCACCAGGCCGTCGCGCACCAGTTCGTCCGGGCGGCGGCCGGCGGTCGGCGTGCCGTCGAGTGTGATGGTGCCCGACAGCGGCTTGAGCTGGCCGCAGATGCTGCGCAGCGTCGTGGTCTTGCCGGCCCCGTTCGCGCCGACCAGCGCGACGATCTCCCCGGCGTCGAGGCGCAGGTCGACGTCGTGCAGGATCCGCATCCGGCCGTACCCGGCGCACACCTTCTCAAGCGTCAGCATGGGTCGGCTCCTCACCGAGGTAGGCGTCGATGACCCGCGGGTCGCTGGTGACCTCTTCGGGTGACCCGACGGCCAGCACGCGGCCCTGGTCGAGCACGAGCACCCGGTCGGCCAGGCGCATCACCGCGGCCATGATGTGCTCGATGAACACCAGCGTGACGCCCTCCTGCTCGCGCAGGCCGGCGAGCAGGTCGAGCACCGGCTCGCGCTCGGCCGGGACGAGCCCGGCGAGCACCTCGTCGAGCAGCAGCACCTTCGGCCGGGTCGCCAGCGCACGGGCCAGCTCGAGACGCTTGAGCCCGGCGGTCGGCAGGTCGGTCGCGTAGCGGTGGGCCCACGGCCCGAGCCCGACCCGCTCGACGACGTCGAGTGCGTGCTCCCGCAAGGCTTTCGCGCTCAGCCGGTGGTGCTGCGCGGCGAGGCTGACGTTCTGCGCCACCGTCATGCTCGCGAACGGCCGCATCAGCTGGAACGTGCGGACCATGCCGGCGCGGGCGATCCGGTCGGGCGCGCGGCCGGTGACGTCGTCGCCCGCCAGCCGGACCCGGCCGGTGTCCGGGCTCAGCGCGCCCGAGATGACGTTGAAGAGCGTGGTCTTGCCCGCGCCGTTGGGCCCGATGACGCCGAGGATCTCGCCCTCGGCGACGTCCAGGTCCACATCGGACAGTGCGTGCACCCCGCGGAACGCCTTGCCGACGCCGGTGACTTCCACGATGCTCATCGACGCCACCTCGCAGCGATCGTTCCGACGATCCCCTTGGGCAGCAATCGCACGATGAGGATCACGAGCACGGCGTACAGCACGACGTCCAGGCCGCTGCGGCCCTGCAGGAAGCCCAGGAACCCCGGGGGCGTGCGCAGGAGCGTCGCCGTGACGTCGGTGAGCGAGCCGATGATGATCGCGCCGACCACCGGGCCCCACACCGTGCCGATGCCGCCGATCACCACGGGCACGATCGCCTGGATCGAGATGGCCGAGCCGAACCCGAGATCGGGGTTCACGAACAGGTAGTACTGCGTGTAGAACGCGCCGGCCACGGCGGTGATCGCGGCCGACAGCGCGACCGTCATCAGCTTGTGCCGCAGCACCGGGGCGCCGAGGGACGCGGCGGCCAGCTCGTCGTCGCGGATCGCCGTGACGTAGCGGCCGGCGCGGGAGTGCAGGAAGCCGATGCTGATCGCGACCGCCGCCCCGGCCAGCACCAGCGCCACCCAGAAGTACCCGGGCGAGCCGGCCGGGAACTGGATCTTCCATAGAGACGAGCCCTGGATCAGCGGCACGCTGTAACCGACGGACTTGTTGGCGAACGCGCTGCTCGTGACGATCAGCCGCAGCATCTCCGCGAACGCGAAGGTGGCCAGCGCGAAATAGGCGCCTTGGAGCTTGTAGCGGAAGGAGAAGTAGCCGATGACGACGGCGACCGCGGCGGCCACCGCCATCCCGGCCAGCATCCCGATCCACGGCGACACGTTGTGCTTCACCAGCAGGTACGCGCTGGTGTAGGCGCCGAGGCCGAAGTAGGCGGCGTGGCCGAAGCTGAACATCCCGCCGAACCCGCTCATGATGTTCCAGCCGACGGCCATCAGCAGGAAGATCAGGATCCGCACGGCGACCGCGCCCTGCGCGGCGGGCAGGATCAGCGGCAGCGGGATCGCGACGATCACCAGAACGGCGAGGATCGCGAACTGCCGGTTCTGCGGCCGCAGCGGCGGTGCCTTGACGGCGTCTTCGGAACCGGTCGGCGCCGCGATGGTGATCGTGCTCATGCGCGCCTCCCGAACAGGCCCTGCGGACGGAGGAAGAGCACCAGCACGAACACCACGAACACGCCGAGCAGCGAACTCTGGCCGCCCAGGTAGATCGTGGTGAGCTGCTCGACCAGCCCGATCAGCAGGCCGCCGACGAGCGCGCCGACGACGTTGCCCATCCCGCCGAGCACCACGACCACGAACGCCGTGATGTTGAACTGCTCCCCCAGCGTCGGCGTCACGGTCACGAGCGGGCCGGCGAGCACCGCCGCGGCCCCCGCGCACGCCGTGCCGATCGCGAAGGTCAGTGTGTGCATCCGGCGGACGTTGATGCCGACCAAAGCTGCGCCCGGCGCGTTCGCGGCGACCGCGCGGATCGCCGTGCCCAGCCGGGTGCGCCGCAGCAGCCAGAACAGCAGCCCGCCGAGCACGACGGCGCCGAGGAACGCGTACAGCCGCGAGCCCGCGACCACCGCGCCCAGCAACGGGAACTGGAAGTCACCGGGCAACGCGATCGTCTTGGGCTCGGCGCCGAAGAACAGCAGCAGCCCGTTCTCCAGCAGCAGCGACAGGCCGAGCGTGATGAGCAGCTGGTTCTCCAGCGACCGGCCGCCGGCGCCGGACAGCAGCCCGCGGTGCACGGCCGCGCCGAGCAGGAACAGCACCGGCACCGCGACGACGAGCGTCAGGTACGGGTGGAGCCCGGTGGCCTGCACCATGCCGAAGGAGATGAACATGGCGACCGCGAGGAACGCGCCGTGGGCGAAGTTCACGATGTCGAGCACGCCGAAGATCAGCGTCAGCCCCATCGCGATCAGGCCGTAGAGCCCGCCGGTCAGGATGCCGGTGACCACGGACTGCCAGACCACCAGGCCACTGCCGGACTGCAGCAGCGCGACCACGATCGCCACCACGAGGACGGCGGCCACGATTCCGGCGCGGCCAAGGAAACCTTTGCACTCCTGGGCCTTCCGGTCGGGTGGTGCGGTTTCGGGGACGACGGGCGCCCCGGTGTCGAGTTCGGTCATGGTCGCCACGCCACCCTGTAGTCGGGCCGGGATTCGGCTTTTTCGGGGGGATACACCTGCTGGACCCGCCCGTCCCGGACCTGCATCAGCACCGGGAAGGCGTTGCGGTTGTCGCCGTTGGGGGCGAACTGGATCGGCCCGCGCCCGACGGTCAGGGGCGCGACCTGGGCGGCGGCGATCGCGTCCCGCACCTTCTCCGGGTCGGTGCTCGCGGCCTGCTCGACGCCGTGCGCGATCACCTGGACCGCGTCGTAGGACAGGACCGCGCCGGTGCGCATCGGGTCGCCGTACTGCTGCTGGTACTTCTCGCGCAGCGCGACGGTTTCGGGGTTGGTCGCGTCGTAGTGGTAGTTGGCGCTGAAGTACAGGTTGCCCAGCGCGGCCGCGTCGGCGACGAACTTCGGCTGGTCGTACGCGCCGTTCGAGACGCCCCAGACCGCGTTGAGGTCCGGCTTCACCGAGGCGATCGCCTTGGCCGCCAAGAGACTGTCGCGGTAGTAGCCGGCGACGGCCAGCACGTCCGCGCCGGACGCCTTGACCTGGGTGATCTGGGCGGTCAGGTCGCTGACGGTGGTGGCGTCGTAGCTGATGTTCGGCCCGATCGCGATGCCGAGCTGCTTCGCGGCCGCGTTGAAGGCGTCGGCCGCGCCGCTGCCGAAGTCGCTCTGCTCGTGCAGGAACGCGACCTTCCGGACGGGCTTGCCCGCCTGGTCCGAAACCGCTTTCAGGTACTGGGCGGCGGCCGTCGCGATCGCCTTGCTGCCGGGCTGCACGCGGAACGAGTACTGGTAGCCGTGGGAGAAGATCGCGTCGGAGGCGGTCACGTCCATCACGAACGGCACCCGGTTGCGTTCGGCCACGACGGCGACGTTGGTGCTCACCGCGCTCTGGTAGGTGCCGACCAGGCTCACCGCGCCGGCCGAGATCAGCCGCTGGGCCTCGCTCTGCCCGATGTCGGCCTTGCCCTGGGTGTCGCCGGTGACCAGCTCGACCTTGCGGCCGCCGAGCGACTTGATGCCGCCGGCCGCGTTGATCGCGTCGACCGCCAGCTGCGCGCCGCGGCGCATCTGCAGGCCGTCGGCCGCGTTCGAGCCGCTGACCGGGTGCAGCGCGCCGATCTTCACCGGGCCCTCGTCCCGCCCCGCGGCCGCGCCGCCGGCCCCCATCGGCGCCGAGCCCCCGCACCCGGTCGCGAGCAGGGCGCACGCGCCGAGCGCCGCGACGAGTTTTCGTGCGGTCATGTCACCTCTTCCCACTGGAAGGGCTGTCGTTCCGCTAAGCGAAACGCCAGATTTGTTGTCGGCTATCGTGACACCCGGCCCGACGTCAGGTCAACATCTGCGCATAACTTGACGGACGGGCGTGATCAGTGCGAACTTGGGGAACACGGAGAGACGTCACCACGAAACACGACGTTCACAGTTGTTCCCCCCGGCGAAACGGGCACCCAAACTCGGGCCGCCGGACGAGAAAGGCAGGTACGCCCCATGACGGGCGCTTTGTCCGGGATCCGGGTGCTCGACACCGCCACCCTGTTCGCCGGCCCGCTGGCCGCGACGCTGCTGGGCGACTTCGGCGCCGAGGTGATCAAGATCGAGCACCCGAAGGGCGACCCGGTCCGCAGCCACGGCGCGCAGCGTGACGGCGTCGGCCTCTGGTGGAAGATGCTCGGCCGCGGCAAGAAGGCGATCACCCTCTACCTCGGCTCCCCTGAGGGCCAGGAGATCTTCAAGAAGCTGGTGGCCGACGCCGACGTCGTCGTGGAGAACTTCCGCCCCGGCACGCTCGAGCGCTGGGGCCTCGGCTACGACGAGCTGCGCGAGATCAACCCCGGCCTGGTGCTCACGCGGGTGACCGGGTTCGGCCAGGTCGGCCCGTACGCCAAGCGGCCCGGCTTCGGCACGCTCGCCGAGGCGATGAGCGGGTTCGCCGCGATCACCGGCGAACCGGACGGCCCGCCGACGCTGCCGCCGTTCGGCCTCGCCGACGGAATCGCCGCGCTGACCACCGCGTACGCCGTGATGACCGCGCTGCGGGCGCGGGACCAGACCGGGCGCGGGCAGGTCGTCGACCTGGCCATCATCGAGCCCATTCTCACGCTGCTCGGGCCGCAGATCATCGCCTACGACCAGCTCGGCACGCTGCAGCCGCGCACCGGCAACCGCTCCACGAACAACGCGCCGCGCAACACCTACCGCACCCGCGACGGCAGCTGGGTCGCCATCTCCACCAGCGCCCAGTCGATCGCCGAGCGCGTGATGCGGCTGGTCGGGCGCCCGGAGCTGATCGACGAGCCGTGGTTCGCCAGCGGCTCGGAGCGCGCGCAGCACGCCGACCTGCTCGACGACGCCGTCGGCTCGTGGATCGCCGACCGCGACCGCGACGACGTCGTCAAGGCGTTCGAGGAGGCCCAAGCCGCCGTCGCGCCGATCTACACCGCCGCCGACGTCATGGCCGACCCGCAGTTCGCCGCGCTGAACAGCATCGCCACCGTCGAGGACGACGAACTCGGGCCGGTGAAGATGCAGAACGTGCTGTTCCGGCTGTCGGAGACGCCTGGGCACCTCACCACGGCCGGGGCGCCGCTCGGCGCGCACACCGCCGAGGTCCTCGGCCGGTACGGCCTCGGGGAGCCGGAACTGGCCGCGCTGCGCGAAAAAGGCGTGATCAAGTGATCCGCAGCTGGCTCTACGTCCCGGGTGACCGGCCGGACCGGATCACGAAGGCCCTGGCCGGCCCGGCGGACGCCGTGATCATCGACCTCGAGGACGCCGTCGCCGCGGCCACGAAGGACGACGCGCGGCGAGGGGTGCTGGACGCGTTGGGCGACGGCGCGACCGCGTTCGTCCGGATCAACGCGCCGGGCACCCCTGCCGGGGAAGCCGACATCAAGGCGCTCGCTTCCCACGCCCCGGCGGGCGTCCGGGTGCCCAAGTGCGAGGACCCGGGCGAGCTGCGGCGGGTCGCCAACGCGCTCGGCGTGCCGGTGTACCCGGTGCTCGAATCGGCGCTGGGCGTGGAGAACGCGCTGGTCATCGCCACCGCGCACCCGCTCGTCGCCGGGATCTCGCTGGGCGAGGCCGACCTCGCCGCGGACCTGCGGGTGACCGGCGGCGACGCGCTGACCTGGCCACGGTCCCGGGTGGTCGTCGCCGCGCGCGCCGCCGGGCTGCCGAGCCCGGTGCAGAGCGTCTGGACCGCCGTGCGCGACCTCGACGGCCTGCGCGCGAGCACCGAAGCCGGTCGTCGGGCCGGGTTCTTCGGCCGGTCGTTGATCCACCCCGCCCAGATTCGCGTGGTGCACGAGGTCTGCGCGCCCGATCCGGCCGAGACGGCGTGGGCACGCGAGTTGCTCTCGTCGGCTGGTTCGTCCGCCTGGATCGACCACAACGGACAGTTCGTCGACGCCGCGATCGTGGCGCGCGCCCGCTGGGTGCTCTCGCTCGCGGAGGCGGAAGAAAAGGAAGGCCAGCACTCATGACACGTCCCCAGGATCCGCTGCTGTCGGCGGTCGCCGGCGGGGTCCGGCTGATCGAGCTCGGGCAGCCGTTCTTCACCGGCATGCCCTGCTCGCCGAATCACCCCGGGTTCCGGATGACGCTGATCCGCCGCCACGGCGACATGCGCCGCCCGGACGGCGGGTCGGCCGCCAACGAGATCATCGTGACCGGCGGGCACGTCGGCACCCACATCGACGCGCTCTCGCACGTCAGCCACGACGGCAAGCTGCACGGCGACGTCGACGCCGCCGAAGCCCAGCAGGGCGGCGTGTTCCGCACCCACGGCGCGGAGAACCTGCCCGGCCTGCTGCGGCGCGCGGTGCTCCTGGACGTGGCCGCGGTGCACGACGTCCCCACGCTGGAACCGGGGTACGGCGTCACGGCCGACGACCTGGACGCGGCCGCGAAGCTGGCCGGCACCGAGCCCGGCGACGGCGACGTCGCGCTGATCCGCACCGGCTGGGCGCGGAACTTCGACGACGCAACGGCGTACATGGGCAAGGAGACCGGCGTCCCCGGCGCGACGACGTCGGCGGCGGAGTGGTTGGCGGCCCGCCGGGTCGTCGCCACCGGCGCGGACACCACTGCCTACGAGCAGATCCCGGCCGGCGCCGGGCACGCCGTGCTGCCGGTGCACCGGATCCTGCTCGTGGAGTCGGGCATCTTCATCCTGGAGCACCTGAACCTGGAGGCCGTCGCGGCCGAAGGGGTGCACGAGTTCGTGTTCGTGCTGGCGCCGCTGCGGATCGTCGGCGGCACCGGCTCCCCCGTGCGTCCCCTCGCGGCGGTGTCCGCATGACCGCGACGATCGTCCAGCAGCTGGCCGCGTTCGCGACGTCGGTGCGGGCCAAGGGCCTGCCGCCGGAGCTGCGGGACGACGCCGCGCGGCGTGTGCTCGACGTCCTCGGCAACAGCCTGGCCGCCACCTCGGAGCGTCCCGCGGCTGCCGTCGGCGCCCTGGTCCGGGAGTGGGGTGGCACCGGCCGGGCGACCGCAATCGGCACCGGCGACCGGCTGCCCGAGCCGAGTGCGGCGCTGCTCAACGGCACCCTCGCGCACTCGCTCGACTTCGACGACACGCACCTGCCGTCGGTGCTGCACCCGTCGGCGTCGGTGGTGCCGGCCGCGCTGGCCGTCGCGGAGTCCCGTGGCGCGACCGGGGCCCAGCTACTCGACGCGATCGGCGTCGGCGTCGAGATCACCGTGCGGCTCGGGATGGCGGGCTACGACGAGGAACTGGGCAACTCCGTGTTCTTCGAGCGCGGCCTGCACGCGACGGCGATCTGCGGCGCCCTCGGCGCGGCGGCGGCCGCGGCCATGCTGTCCGATGTGGACGATTCGGGTATCGCCGACGCCATCGGCATCGCGGCCAGCATGGGGTCGGGGCTGCTGGAAGCGAACCGCACCGGCGGGACGGTGAAGCGCATCCACTGCGGCTGGGCGGCCCACGCGGCCGTGACCGCGGCGGGCCTGGCGCGGCACGGCATCACCGGCCCGCCCACGGTCCTGGAGGGCCGGTTCGGGCTGCTGCAGGCGTTCTGCGGCGACCAGTCCGATGTGGACGCGATCGTCGACGGCCTCGGCGAGCGGTGGGAGCTGCCGGGGATCTTCTTCAAGCCGTACCCCTGCAACCACTTCACGCACGCGGGCATCGACGCGGCCCGGCGGCTGCGGGCCCGAGGTGTCGACCCGGCGGAGATCGTTTCGTTGGAACTGGGCGCGCCGACGTCCGTGCTGCGCACGATCGCCGAGCCGCGCGAGGACAAGATCCGGCCGAAGTCGGGCTACCACGCGGCGTTCTCCGGCCCGTACACGGTGGCGGCCGGCCTGCTGGGCGGTGGCGGGCTCGGCGTCTTCCACGACGACTTCACGGACGAGGCCGCGGCGGACCCGGCCCGCCTGGAGCTGGCGGCGAAGGTGACGTGCGTCCCGGACGCCCGGTGCGACGAGATCTTCCCGCACCAGTTCCCGGCGGTCCTGCGCGTGCGGTTGCAGGACGGCCGTGAGCTGGAGGAACGCGTCGACGCCAACCGCGGCGGCCCGCAGAACCCGCTCTCGGCCGACGAGCTGGCCACGAAGTTCCGCCTGAACGCGGCCCGGGTGCTCCCGGCCGAGGTCAGCGGGCGGATCACGGAGCTGACCTACGGCCTCGCCGAGCTAAGCGACCTCACGGAGCTGACCGGTTTGCTGCGCACCTGACGATCTAGGCTGGACCGGACCCGAGTCCTGCGGCGAAGGTGGGAGAAACGTGACCCGGTTCGGCAAAACGGTCGTCGAAGGCGCTTTGGGGCGGACGAAGCCGGTGATCCGGTGGGGGCTGGGGCACGCGCTGCCGCGGGCCGTGCTGCTGCGCCAGGCCCGGCGCGGCGACCTGCAGGGCCGGCTGGTGGACGACGCCGCGGCCGGGCGGGACCTGACCGGGCTGTTCGACGAGATCCGCGCCGCCGGGCCGGTCGCCCGCACCCGGTTCGGCTGGATCACGACCCACCACACCGCCGTCCGGGAGGTGCTCTCCAGCGACGACTTCCGCACCGGCGTGCTCGGCTCCGACGGCTCCGCGCTGGGGCGGCTGATGGAGTGGTCGGCCGGCGAGTACCTGCACCCGGTCCGGCCGCCGTCGCTGCTGGCGGTCAACCCGCCCGAGCACACCCGCTACCGCAAGCTCGTCACCGGCGTGTTCACCGCGCGCGCCGTCGAGCAGCTGCGCGGGCGCGTCCAGGCGATCGCCGACGAGGTGCTCGGCCGGATCGACCCCGCCGGGCCGGTCGACCTCGTGGAGTCGTACTGCGGGCTCCTCCCGGTGACGGTGATCAGCGAGATCCTCGGCGTCCCGGCCGCCGACGTGGGCAAGGTGCTCTCCCTGGGCGCGGCGGCGGCGCCGAGCCTCGACCTCGGCCTGGGCTGGCGCACGTTCCGCGACGTCGAGACCGCACTGGCCGAGTTCGACACCTGGCTGGGCGAGCACCTGGACCACCTGCGCCGCCACCCCGGCGACGACCTGTTCAGCCGGCTCGTCGCGGCCCGCGACGACGGCGTCGGCCTCACCGAGGCCGAGCTGAAGTCGACGGCGGGCCTGGTACTGGCGGCCGGCTTCGAGACGACGGTCAACCTGCTCGGCAGCGGCATCGCCCTCCTGACGGAGCGCCCGGACCAGCTCGCGGTGCTGCGCGAGCGTCCGGAGCTGTGGAGCAACGCGGTCGAGGAGGTCCTGCGCCACGACCCGCCGGTGCTGCTGACCGGCCGCGTGGCGGTGCGCGCAACCGAGGTCGCCGGCGTGCCCGTGCCGCGCGGAGCGGTGGTGACGACGGTGCTGGCCGGCGCGAACCGCGACCCGGGCGTCTTCACCGACCCGGCGACGTTCAACGTCACCCGGGAGGGCGCCCGCAACCACGTCTCGTTCGGCGCGGGCCGCCACCACTGCCTGGGCGCCACCCTGGCCCGGATGGAAGGCGAGATCGGGCTGAGGACGATCTTCGACCGGTTCCCGGCCCTGGCGTTGAGCCCGGGAAGCCGCCGCCGGGAGACCCGCATCCTGCGCGGTTACGAGTACCTGCCGGCCACGCTCGCCTAGGCGCTGCGCTGCGCCCGTTCGGCACGGTGCCCGCCGCTCCACTCTCGGTAGTGGCCGCTGCGGTCACTGTGCCGGCCATTCCGGCCGCCATATTGGCCACACCGGCCGCCGTGCCGGCCACACCCGCCGCCGTGGTAGCCACTCCCGTCACCATGTCGGCTACTCCGGCCGCCGCGCCGGCCACACCCGCCGCGCTCCGGCCGCCGTGTCAGCCACTTCGGTCACTGTCAGCCACACCCGCCGCCATGCCGACCACACCCGCCGCCGTGGTGGCCACACCCGCCGCCATGCCGGCCACACCCGTCACCGCTCCGGCCGCCGTGGTGGCCACCCCCGTCACCATGTCGGCGGTTCCGCCGCGGCGGTACGAGCCGCCGACCGCCGCCACTGCGACCGGCCAAGTCGGCGGCCGGGGTGGCACACCCGGCGATGAGGCGATCTCTCAACGGGATGCGCCGGTCAGGGCCCGTTCGATCTCGTCGCGGCCGAGGGCGCGGGAGCTGACGTAGTAGAGCACCGCGCCGGGTGGCAGGTCGCCGTCCCAGGGCGGGTTCACCGTCAGGCCGCGCTCGCCGCGGACGGCCAGCACCGTGGCGCCGAAGACCTGCCCCAGCGTGGCGCGGCAGTGCTCGGCCGACAGCGCGCCGAGGCGTTCCGGGAGGGTGACCGAGTACGTGCCCGCGCCGCCGCTGGTCATCAGCTCGGTGTAGACCTCGGCGATCCCGGGCGACACCACCTCCTCGGTGATCATCCGCGGGGTGTGCCACTGGACGCAGGTGATCCGTGGGTCGACGTAGCCGATCAGCTCGGCTCGTTCCATGTCACGCATGGTGACCACCACGTGCGCCGCGGTGGTGGCGTGGTCCACGAGGACCGCGACGGCGAGCGCCTCGTTGTCGTCCCGGACGTCCACGAGCACCGTGGCGGCCCGCTCGATCCCGGCCCGCGACAGCACCTCCGGCGCGGTGAGCTCGCCACGGACGAACTCCACGGGCTGGGCCGGCATCGGGTGCACCGTGACGTCCTCGCCCGCGCAGAGCGCCAGCCCGGTGACGCCGTCGGCCAGCAGCTGCGCCACGATCCGCTCGGTGCGCCCGGCGAGGTAGCCGACGAGCACGACGTGGCCGCTCAGCCGCACCGGTTCCATACCCTGCATCCGCCGTCCCTTCGCTTGCTCGAGCAGCGTCGCGAGCCGGGTGAAGACCGTGGTGAGGGTGGCGATCCCGCCGACGATCACGTACGCCCCGACGAAGTGCCCGGCCACCGTGTCCGGCGAGAAGTCGCCGTACCCGACCGTCGACGCGGTCACGACGAAGTACCACCAGTAGTTGCCCGGCTGCACGAGCTCGCTGCCGGCCGGCTCGGCCAGCACCATCAGCGGCCAGCTCGTCACGAAGACGAACACGACGACGGCGACCGGCAGCGCCCACCCGGCACGCAGGATCCAGCGGGCGAGGAGGCGGGACAGGATGAAGGACACGCCCCTCCTCCCGCCACGCCGAACGTCCCTTGAGGACAGTTCCGATCACGACATCACACGCCGGGACCAGGCACAACGGGCTTTACCGGACCGTGACGACCACGGTCCACTGTGTCCGGACCCCTTTCACGGGCGGGTGCCGGGGCGCGCCAGCCCCAGGTGATCGCGCAGGGTCGGGCCCGAGTACTCGGTGCGGAACCGGCCCTTGCGCTGCAGGATGGGCACGACGTGGTCGACGAACGCCGTCAGCTCGTAGGGCAGGGTCGAGCCCATGATGGTGAAGCCGTCGACCGCGCCGGCGTCCTGCCACTCCATCACGTGCGTGGCCAGCTGTTCGGGTGTCCCGACGAAGTGGGACTGGCCGGCGCCGCTCCTGAGCTGCAGGGCCACCTCACGCAGGGACGCCTCCGGTTGCGCGCGCGACAGGGCGAACAGCTCCCCCGCGCGGCTCGACACGTTCGACGTCCCGGTCCACAGCTCGGCGGGCAACGGGACGTCCGGATCGAACCCGTCCGGGTCGAGCCCCGCCGTGTACAGGATGTTCTGCCAGCGGAACTCCGGGCTCGCCAGCTCCTCCAGCCGCCGGGCCTTCTCCTGCGCCTCGGCCTCGGTACCACCCAGCGTCACCATCAGCGCCGGGAGGACGAGTACGTGCGCGGGGTCCCTGCCCGCGGCGGCCGCCTGGGCGTGGAGCTCGGCCCGGAACGCGGCCGCCGCCTCCAGCGAGGGCGGTCCGGAGAACACCAGCTCGGCGTACCGCGCGGCCAGCGCGATACCGGCCGGCGACTGCCCGGCCTGGACCAGCACCGGCCGCCCCTGCGGCGAACGCGGGAACGGCAGGACCCCCTCGACGTCGTAGAACTCGCCGTGGAAGCGGGGCGCGTGGAGCTTGGCGCGATCCGCCCACACCCCGCGCTCACGGTCGCCGACCACGGCGCCGTCCTCCCAGCTGTCCCACGCGCGGGTCACGACGTCGACGAACTCGTGGGCCCGCGTGTAGCGGTCGGCGTGGTCGGGATGGGCCCGCTCGCCGAAGTTCGCCGCGGCCAGCGGCGTGATCGTGGTGACGATGTTCCAGCCCGCGCGGCCGCAGCTGAGGTGGTCGAGCGTCGCGAACCGGCGGGCCAGCTCCCACGGTTTGTTGTAGGTCGTGGAACCGGTGCCGATCAGCCCGATGTGGCTGGTGACCGCGGCCAGGGCCGAGAGCACCGAGATCGGGTCGAACTGCGTCTGCGGCAGGTGCGTGGCCCGGTACTCGGCGATGGCGATGTTGTCGGCCAGGAAGATCGTGTCCATCAGGCCGCGCTCGGCCGTGCGCGCGATGTCCGCGTAGTACGGCAGCCCGAGCACGCCGCGGACGTCGTCCTCGACGACGCGCCAGGCGGACTCGTGGTAGCCGTTCGGCCAGATGAAGGCGTTGAAGTGCAGCTGTCCCGTGTTGTCCGGCATGTCAGGCCAGCCCCTGCTGCGAAAGCCAGTCCTTCGCCACGTCCGCGGCCGGTTCACCGTCGGAGTCGACGCGCTTGTTCAGCTCGCGCATGCCGTCGGTGGACAGCTTCGCGCTCACGGCGTTGACGACGGCCGCGAAGTCCGCGCCCCGCGCGTCGAGCACCTTCTTGCTCACGGCCGGCACCACGTTCTCCGTGGGCACCATGTTCAGGTCGTCCTTGAGCGCGACGTACTTGGGGTCACCGGCCGACGGGCTCACCGAGTCCACCGGGATCACCGTGACGGCGCCGGAGTTCAGCTGCTGCACCCGCGGCCCGATCTCCTGGACGGTCTGGAACGACGCGTTCGTCAGCTTGTAGATGTCGGTGAAGCCCTTGAAGCACGTCAGCCGCTTCTCGCACTCCGGACCGCCGGCCAGGACGACCTTGTCGAGCTTCTTCAGGTCGCCGATGGTCGCGATGCCCTTCGACTGGGCGAGATCGGCCTTGACGATGTAGGTGTTCTTGTCCTCGGCCGGCGCGTAGTCCAGCAGGCCGATGCCGTCGGGCTCGAACAGCTTCGCCAGCTGGTCGTGCTCACCCTTCGCGTCCTTGACCGGCTCCTTGCCGAAGCCGGTCGTGATCGCCGAGCCCTGGTACTCCGGGATGAACTGCAGCTCACCGGACTTGAGCGACGGGTAGATCAGCTCACGCGAGCCCAGGTTGAGCTTCCTGGTCACGGGGTAGCCCTTCGCCTCCAGCGCGCCGGCGTAGATCTCCGCCAGGATCTGACTGTCGGTGAAGTTGAACGACGCGACGACGATCGGCGCCCCGCCCTTGCCCGGCGCGGCCGGTTGATCGGTGCCACCGCCCCCGCACGCGGTCAGGCCGAGGACGGCCACCGCCGCCGACGCGGTGATTCGGATGGTCCGGCTCCAGCGCACGTGCCCACACTCCTCTTTCCATGATCCAGACGAACGAACCCTAACCAGGGGGTACGACAAAACCCAGATGCTGGGACCGCCGGCGGCATAACCACCTTGGCCCGGTTTCGAAGGTTAGACGACGCGTGCTAACCTGTCAACATCTTCTTTGGAGGTTAGGGATGCCGTCAACATCGGGCCAGGGCGCCGGCAGTTCACCTCCTCATGACTTCGACTCTGATAGGAGCACATTGGTCCACAATGGACACTGATCCTGTTTTGCTTGGGTGATGGGCGTTTTCGCCGCCGAAGGGGAATCTGTCTGAACCACTCGGAGTGATCTCCCGTGTGCAGTGGTGAGGTGGCGACCCGAGAGGAGGGGCTGATGCCCCACGTGCGCACGACCGGACGACACCGCAAACCGGCGACGATCGGACTCGTCGCCCTGCTGGGAGTCGCGGGGGCGACCGCCACGGCGATCGCCCTGAGCAGCCCGGCCAGCAACGCGGCGACCGAGAACTGCGCCGGCCTGGACACGGCGTTGCAGAACAACCTGGGCTTCATCGCGGGCCAGCAGGCGGCACCCGACGCCCAGTCCGCGGCCCGGATAGCCAACCGCAAGGCGGTGGTCGACCAGATCGAGCAACGGCGCCAGGCCGCGGGCTGCGACGGAGCGGTGGCGGCGAACCAGGCGGCGGTCGACTGCGCGGCGGTGGCCGGCGCCGCCGACGGCACCGAGGTGGCCGAGCAGAAGGGCATGGCCGCAGACCAGAAGGGCGCGGCGGCGGACAAGGGCGCGGCCCAGAACGGCATGGGCGGCAAGAAGAACGGCGCCGCCAAGCAGAACGGCATGGCCGGGGCCGCAGAGCAGAACGGTATGGCGGACCAGAACGGTGCCGCCGAGAACGGCATGGCCGGCCAGCAGGGCATGGCGGGCAAGAACAAGGCCGCGGGCGAGAACGGCGCGGCCGATCAGAACGGCGCCGCTGAGAACGGCATGGGCGGCGCCGCCGACCAGAACGGCGCGGCACAGAACGGCATGGGCGGCGCCGCCGACCAGAACGGCGCGGCACAGAACGGCATGGCCGCCAAGAAGAACGGCATGGCCGCGAAGCAGGGTAACGCCGGTGCGGCCGACCAGAACGGGATGGCCGACCAGAACGGCGCCGCCGCGAACGGGATGGCCGACCAGCAGAACGTGGCGGACCAGAACGCGGCGGCCGACCAGAACGCGGCGGCCTGCGCGGTCGTTCAGCAGTGTCTGGCTCAGGAAGCCGCGGCCGTGGACGCCAACGGCATGGCCAACCAGGAGGCGGTGACCGGCGCCGCCGACCAGAACGGAGCGGCGCAGAACGGCATGGCCAACGGGAAGAACGGCGCCTCCGGACAGAACGGCATGGCGGACCAGAACGATGCGGCCGCGAAGAACGGGATGGCCGACCAGAACGGGGCAGCCGGGAACGGCATGGCCCAGCAGGGCATGGCGGGCAAGAACAAGGCCGCGGACCAGAACGGCGCGGCCGACAAGAACAGCGCCGCCCAGAACGGCATGGCCGACAAGAACAGCGCCGCCCAGAATGGCATGGTCGACGAGAACGGTGCGGCCGACCCGAACGCGGCCGACCAACAGGGTGCGGCGGCTCAGGACGTTGCCGCCGGGCAAGACTGTGCGGCTATTCTCCAGTGTGTTGCCGCTGCCGATCCCAATGCCGCCGCTGGCGATCAGCAGCAGGGTATGGCCACCGGGCAGAACGGGGCCGGTGCGCAGAAGGGCAAGGCTGCTGACCAGCAGGCCGTGGACCAGGCGGCGGCCGTCGCGGCCGGCTGTGTCGCGCAAGCCGCCGCTGGTGAACAGGCCACGAACACACAGGCTGCGGGGGACGTCGTCTGCGCCGGCTCGACCGTCACCCTCTCCGGTGAAGGGGGCACGCCCTCGGCGTCCAGCAACCAGTTTCCCGTCGGCACCATGCTGAAGGTCACCAACCTGGACAACGACAAGGCCATCACGGTCCCGGTGACCTCGACGTCCGGCAGCTGCGCACTGCTGAACAACGCCGCGTTCAACCAGATCCACGAACCCGGCAAGCAGCTCATCCGCAACGCGAAGATCCAGAAGGTCGGCTGACGACCCGGGGTGGGCACCGGCCAGGTGCCCACCCCGGCCGGCCTCGAACCAGGCGGCTCGGCGAACACCGGCGTTGACTTCCGGCGGTCCCGGTGGTTCGCTTTCTGGGAGCGCTCTCAGCCATCTGCATTCCGTCGATCCAGGACGAGTGAGGATGGGTTCCATGACAGCTCGACCACTTCGCCGCGCCACCTTGACGGCGGTCGCCGTGCTCCTCGGGGCGCTGCCCGGGGTCACCCCGGCCGCGGCCGCCGAGGCGGACGTCACCGTCACCGTGAACGCGCGGGCCGGCCTGGCCACCGTGCCGGACACCGCGCTCGGGGCCAACCACGCCGTCTGGGACAGCCAGCTCGGCACCGACACCGTGGCGGACCTGATGGGCGGCGCCGGCGTCCGGATGCTGCGCTACCCCGGCGGCTCCTACGGCGACATCTACCACTGGAAGGACAACACCGCGCCTGGCGGCTACGTCGCGCCGGGCACCGACTTCGACACCTTCATGGGCGGCGTCCGGCGGGCCGGCGCCCAGCCGATCATCATCGCCAACTACGGCACCGGGACCCCGCAGGAAGCCGCCGACTGGGTCCGGTACGCCAACGTCACCAAGGGCTACGGCGCGCGGTACTGGGAGATCGGCAACGAGCTCTACGGCAACGGCCACTACGGCGCGAACTGGGAAGCCGACGACCACGCCGACAAGAGCCCGACGGCGTACGCCAACGGCGTCGTCGCCTACGCCGAGGCCATGAAGGCCGTCGACCCGTCGGTCAAGATCGGCGCGGTGCTCACGACCCCCGCGAACTGGCCGGACGGCATCGTCGGTGCCGGCGACGCCGCGTCCTGGAACCAGACGGTCCTGTCGATCGCCGGCCCGCACATCGACTTCGCCGTACTGCACTGGTACCCGAGCGGCGCGACGGCGGCGGACGCGCTGACCAGGACCGAGCAGGTCGGCGACATGATGTACGAGGTCCGGCGCCAGATCGGGCAGTACGCCGGCGCCGACTCCGCGCGGATCGGGATCGCGCTGACCGAGACCAACACGCCGGTCGGCATGAACACCCAGCCGGGCGCGCTGTTCGCCGCGGACACCTACGGCGCGATGCTGGAGAACGGCGTGTTCACCGTCGACTGGTGGGACACGCACAACGGCGCGACCCAGGTGTCCACAGTGGAGGGACAGACCGACTACGGCGACATGGGCCTGCTCTCCAGCGCGACGTGCCTGGGCGGCGTCTGCGAACCCGCGCTCAACACGCCGTTCGCGCCGTATCACGCCTTGGCGATGTTCGGGCGGTTCGCCCGCCCCGGTGACCAGCTGGTGCGCACCGGGACGAGCGATCCGCTGGTCGCCGCGCACGCCGCCCGCCGGCCCGACGGCGACCTTTCCGTGCTGCTGCTCAACAAGGATCCCGGGAACGCCCACACGGTCGCGCTCGACTACGCCGGCTACACCCCGGCGGCCACCGCGTCGCAGGTGCTCACCTTCACCAACGGCGCGACGTCGATCGCGGAGACCACCGGCGGCAGCAGCGCGAGCCGGACGCTGCCGCCGTACTCCCTGACCACCCTCGTGCTGCACCCGGCGACCGCGGTCACCGGCGCCCCGGCCGCCCCCGGCCCGGTGACGGCCGGCCCGGTCACCGACCGGACGGCGACGCTCACCTGGCCCGCGTCCGCGCCCGGCGGCCGCCCGGTCGCGAAGTACGAGGTCTACCGGACCACCGGCGCGACCAGCGAAGAGTGGGGCGAGACGCCGGGAACGTCGTTCACCGTCGGCAACCTGGTCCCGGGCAGCCGGTACACGGTCAACGTGCTGGCGCGCGACACCGCGGGCAAGGTCTCCTGGGCCTCGCCGCCGCTGACGTTCACCACGGGCACCCCGGCGCGCAGCGACTGCGCGGCGCGGATGTCCGACGTCAGCGACTGGTCGAGCGGGTTCGTCGGCGGCGTGCACGTCACCAACACCGGCACGAAACCGGCGCCGAACTGGACGCTGACCTTCACGTGGCCGACCGGGCGCCAGCACCTCACCGGCGGCTGGAACGGGACGTGGACGCAGACCGGGACCACCGTCACGGTCACCTCGGCCACGGCTTTGGCCCCGGGTGAGAGCGCGGACCCGGGCTTCACCGCCGACTACGGCGGCCCGAACATCCTGCCGACGGCGTTCACCCTGAACGGCGTCGTCTGCGCCGCGACCTGACGATGCGGAGATGCCGGGCGGCGCGGCCGCCCGGTATCTCCGGCACCGCTCACCGCCTCCTCCACCCGCCGGGACTGTAACCACGGGAGAGATCGACGCGACTCCCCCAGCATCCCGAGTGGATCGAAGGTGGTCAGATGAGCGGGCCGGACACCCCGAAGCGGCATCTCGTCGTCTGCTGCGACGGCACGTGGAACACGCCTGACCAGCAGCAACAGGGCCAGCCCTCGCCGACGAACGTGGCCAGGATCCACAACGCCGTGGCCCGCGGGGACACCCAGCTGCGGTACTACCACCCCGGTGTCGGCACCGGGCCCGGAATGCTCGACCACCTGCAGGGCGGGCTGGTGGGCAAGGGCCTCTCGGAGAACGTCAAGGGCGCCTACGCCTGGCTCGCGCGCACCTACGAACCCGGCGACGCGATCTACCTCTTCGGGTTCAGCCGCGGGGCGTTCACCGTCCGCAGCCTCGGGGGCATGCTCGGCAAGTGCGGCCTGCCACCGTCGCTCAAGACCGCCGGGCCGAACCGGTTCTGGGCCAAGGTCGGCGAGCTGTTCGACGAGGACTACCGCGCCGACGCCGCCGCGGCGGCCGACGTCGTCCCGATCGAGTTCCTCGGGGTCTGGGACACGGTCGGCTCCCTCGGCATCCCCGACTGGCTGGGCCCGTTGAAGTTCTTCGAGGACCGGGCCGGGCACCTCCCCCGGTTCCACGACACCAAGCTCGGCGAGCACGTCAAGCACGCCCGCCAGGCGCTCGCGATCGACGAGATGCGCGGCCCGTTCGCGCCGACCCTGTGGACGAACCTGGCCGACGTCGGACCCGGGCGCACCGCGAAGCAGGTCTGGTTCCCGGGCGACCACAGCGACGTCGGCGGCGGGCACGACCGCACCGGCCTGTCCGACGGCGCGCTGAAGTGGATGATCGACGAGGTCGAGTCCGTGACGGAGCTGACCTTCGACAAGGCCATGGTCGACCAGATCAAGCCGGATCCCCAGGACGTGCTGCACAACTCGCTCCGCAGCGTCTACACGGTCCTGTGCCCGGCGCCGCGGGCCTTCCCGTTCATCACCCCCGGCTCCCCCGGCCTCGACAAGTCCGCCTGGGAGCGGCAGGCGGCGCCGCCGATCACCGCGGGGCCCTACCGCGAGGGCCGCCGGCTCGCGGTGGGCGAGTCCGCGACCGTCGACGTCTACGCCGGCAAGCCGTGGAACTGGACCGGGCTCTACCTCGAACCCGGCGAGTACACGTTCAGCGCCGAAGGCACCTGGCTGGACGGGAAGGTCGCGCACCACCCCGACGGCGCCGAAGCAACGTCCCGGCTCGACCTGCAGGACCTGCTGCACGCGCTGGCCACGACGTCGGCCTGGCTGCAGGCGCGGCTGGCCAAGCTCGACGAGAACGGCAAGGTGCGCTCGTTCGGCGGCCGCCGCTGCGAGGCCGAGCCGTGGATGGCGCTGGTCGGCGCGGTCGCGGCGCAGCACCTCGACGAGCAGGACGTGCTGCAGCCCCACGACCCGTTCCCGATCGGCGGTGGCCTGGCGAGCTGGACCAACCCGAAGCCGGGCTACTTCCACGCCTTCGCCAACGACAGCTGGCTCGGCTACACGGGCAACCGCGGCTCGGTCCGCCTGACGGTCCGGCGGCTCACCTAGAACCGGCCGGTATCAGGGAAATCCCCGATGCCGACGCCGGCCCGGATCCCTAGCTTCGGGGCATGATCCGACGGATGGTGCTGGTGTTCCTCGGCGCGGCGGCCGTGTTCCTGGTCCCGTGGACGGTCTACCTCGCCCACACGCTGCCCGACCGGTACGACACCGGCCAGTGGCGGACGGCCTGGGTGGGCTTCGACGTCGCGTTGCTGTGCTGCTTCGCGAGCGGCGCCTGGCTCGGGCTGCACCGCCGCCGGTCCGCCGTGCCGCTGCTCTCCGCGACCGCCGCGCTGCTGTGCTGCGACGCCTGGTTCGACGTCCTGCTCGACTGGGCCTCACCCGACCGGTGGACGAGCGTGCTCCTGGCCGTGTTCGGCGAGCTGCCGATCGCCGTGGTGCTGCTGGTCGTGGCGCGACGGCTGCTGGCCGGGACACCCCGGCGCGCGGTGTCGCCCCGGGACGTCGAGGTGCACACCGACCCGGGGCACGGGCGGGTGCTGCGGGCCCTGCCCGCCTCGGCGGACGACCTGGCCGCCGCCACCGGCCGCCCGCCGCCCGAGATCGCCGCGTCGCTCGACGTCCTGGCCGCGGGCGGTTACGTCGAGCGGCACGAAGACGGCGTCTGGCACGCGATCCCGCAGCACCTGCGCGAACCCCGGCCCGACGAGTTCGACGAACCGCACCGCTCGCTGGTCGCGGCCTACCTCGACGAGCTGTACGAGCGGGAGCTGCGCCTGCTGTCCTGGGCCGCGGCCCACCGCGAGGAGTTCGGCGCCTGGGCCGGGACGCAGCGGGCGAAGGTCCGGGTGACCGAACCGCAGCTGAGGGAGCTCGAGGCCGCGTACCGGGAAATGCTCGCGCCGTACTGCCACCAGCGGGGCGGTCCCGCGCCGGGCACCCGCGAGGTCGCGCTGCGCTTCTACGCGTTCCCCAGCCAGCGGTGATACGCGGGCAGGTCGACGTTGCTGCCGCAGACGAGGACGACCACGTGCCGTCCGGCGAAACGCTCGGGGTCCTCCAGGATCGCCGCGACGCCGAGGGCCGCCGACGGCTCGACGACCAGGCCCGCGTGCTCCAGCAGCAGCCGCATCCCGGCGATGATCGACTCCTCCCGCACCAGAAGCGCGTCGTCGGCGACGACGAGCAGGTCGGCCAGGACCTCCGCCAGCGGCAGCCGTCCCGCGACGCCGTCGGCGATGGTGCTGGTCGACTCCGTGGTCACGACCCGCCGGGCGCGCCAGGACAGCGTCATCGCCGGCGCGCCCGCCGGCTGGACGCAGAGCACGTCCACCGCGGGCGCGCGCTCCTTCAGGACGTGACCGACGCCGGTGGCGAGCGCCCCGCCGCCGAGGGCGATCAGCACGGTGTCGAACGACGGCGTGGTGTCCGTCAGCTCCAGGCCGATGGTCGCCGCGCCCTCGCACGTCTCGATGTCCAGGCTGTCCTCGACCAGCCGGATCCCCCGCTCCCCCGCGATGGCCACCGCCCGCTCGCGGGCCAGGTCGAAGTCGCCGTCCACCAGCTCCAGCTCGGCCCCGAGCGCGCGGATGCGGTCGAGCTTGGCGGCGGGCGCGGACCGCGACGCCACGACGGTGACCGCCACGTCTCGGCCCTGGGCGGACCAGGCGAGGGCCTGGCCGAGGTTGCCCGCGCTGGCGCACACCGCGGCACGCCCGGCGAGGCCGTTCACGACGAGCTCGGTGCCCCGGCCCTTGAAGCTGCGCACCGGGTTCGCCGTTTCGAGCTTGACGCTGACCCGGCAGCCGAGCGCGCGCCCGAGTGCGTCGCAGGGATACAGCGGGGTGTCGAGGAAGACCGGGTCGATGACCCCGCGGGCGGCTTCGATCCGGGCGCTGTCGAAGCGCGTTTCCGGTGGCACGGACGAGCCTCCTACGGCCGGGGCCGTTGCTTGGTCCCGGCCGCGAGCAGGCCGGTCACCTCGGCAATCCGGGCCGCGCGGACGTCCGGGCGGCCCTTCGTCCCGTCGATCCAGCGCAGGTAGGCCTTGCGGTAGAACTGGGCCAGCGTGTCGAAGAACGCGCCGGCCGCCGGGTCGGCCTCCAGGGCCGCCGCGATGTCGTCGGCGAGGTCACCGCGCTGCGGGCCTTCCGGGGCCAGCACGACCGTCACCTCGTCGCCGACCGCCGTGGCCGTGTCGCGCAACCACAACGGCGTCACCGTCAGCTCCCAGCCGCCGTCGCGCGCGGTCAGCCGGCCGCGGACGCGGCGGTCCCCGATCGTGCCGCCGACCGGGTGGTCGGCCTTCGCGCCCCACTCCGCGTCCGGGTCGAACGGCACCACGATGACCCCGGCACCGCGCGGACCTGCGGTGATGACGGCGTCGAACCGCTGCGCACCCATGCCCCGATCGTCGCACACGACGAGCCTTTAGCAGTCGCGCAACATCCGCGTCGCCGGGTTTCATCACCGCACCTCAGCCCGGACCGCCCGGTTTGCACGACCGCGGCGCGCGTGAGTCCATGACCGGGGAAGGAGCTCCGGCATGAGCGAACCGGCGGAGACGGGCAGCCAGGCCCGGACGCTGTGGGTGTCCCTGCCGGGCGAGGTCGCCCGGCGGTTCCGCCCGCACGCGGACAACCTCGGCAAGAAGATCCTCGAAGCCATCCAGCGTGAGGTGCCCGAATACGCCAAACCTCTCGAAGGCGCGTTCGGCACGGTCATCATCAAGGCGATCGAGGAGGCCGTCATCGGCTCCATCGACAGCATCGGCGGCCGCCCGCCCGGGCGGCACAAGTGGGACGAGCTCTTCCGGGAGGTGGGCCGGGGCGTCCACAAGGGCGGCGGCAGCCTCGACTCGCTGCAGGCGTCCTACCGCGTCGGCGGCCAGGCCGCCTGGCGCTACATCGCGTCGTGGGGCCAGCGCACCGGCATGCCCACCCCGATGCTGTGCGTCTGCGCCGAAGCCATCTTCGCGGTGATCGAGGAGATCTCCTCCTACTCCGTCGAGGGGTACACGGTGGCCCAGACGCAGGCCGCGGGCACGCTCGAACGCCGTCGCCGCCGGCTGCTCGACCTGCTGCTGGCCACCCCGCCGTCGCCCCCGAAGACCGTCGCCGCGACGGCGGAGGCCGCCGGCTGGCCGCTCCCGGAGCGGGTCAACGCCGTGGCCCTGCAGTCCCCCGCCGACCGGCACCACGACGACGAGCCGGGCCCCTCGCTGCCCGCCGACGTCCTGGTCGACCTCGAGAGCACGCAGCCGTGTCTCCTCTCCGCCAACCTGGAGCGCGACCTGCGGCTCCTGCAGCCGGCGCTGCGCGGCTGGCACCTGGCGGTCGGTCCCCGGGTGCCGCTGGCCGAGGCGGCGACGTCGCTGCGGTGGGCGTCCCGGACGCTGCAGCTGGTGCGGGAGGGGGTCATCGACGCGGGCCCGGTCGTGCACAGCGCCGACCACCTCAGCACGGTGTGGCTGATGCACGACGACTTCCTGCTCGCCGAGCTCACCCGCACCGCCCTCGGCCCGCTGACCGGCCTGACCGCGAAGCAGCAGGACAGGCTCGGCGAGACGCTGATGGCGTGGCTGGAGGGGCGCGGCAGCACGCCCGAGATCGCCGAGGTCCTCAAGGTCCACCCGCAGACCGTGCGGTACCGGCTCAACCAGCTGACCGAGCTGTTCGGCGATCGCCTCAACGATCCGGCGCAGCGGCTGGACATGCAGCTCGCGCTGCACGCCCACCGCCTGCGGGGCACCCGGCCGCTCGACGCCGGGTGACCGAGCCGTGGCGGCCGGGGTGACGCTCACCCGGCCGCCACGGCCCCGATCCGAGGATCAGCCGATCGTCGTGGTGGTGAAGACCGGGCTGGGGTTGGGGAAGCAGGCCGTCGGGGCCGAGATGTCGAAGATCTGGTTGACCACCGACGTGAACGTGAGCCCCGGGTCGCTGTAGCTCGTGCCCGCCAGCTTCGTCTGGATCGTGCCCGACGTGCCGGCCTTCAGGTGGAACGTGATGGTCGGCAGCTCGAACGCGGCCCCACCGGCGATCGGGCCCGCGAAGCTGAGCGTGGCCACTCCGCCGGACACCGCGATCGTCGGCGTGCCGGACCCCAGGCCGGAGCCGCCGGAGAGGGCCGAGCCGACGTACGTCGAGTTCGCCGGGACCGGCAGTTTCAGCGCGAAGTTCTTGACCTGCTTGAGCTTGAATCCCGCGACCGTGGCCGGCACGGTGTTCGGCGCCGGGTCGACCACGATGTCGAAGGCGGCGCCCGGCGCGACCGTGGCCGGCGCGGTGACGTCGGTGCCCTGGGTCAGGTTCGCCTGCTGCGGGCCGACGATCGGCGCGTTCGCCTGGCAGTCCAGGTTGACCGGGACGACGGCCGCGGACGCCGGGGCGGCGAGAGCCGCGGCGGCCGCACCGGCGACCGCCAGCACACCGAAGGAACGCAGAGCCGTGGTGGACTTCGTCATGGTGACCACTCCTTTGTGGATGGTGACGGGACCTAACGAACGGAGAAACGTCTTGCCGTGCGAGCGGTTTCAAGCAGTTCGGCGTACTCGACCAGCCGGGTGCGGTCCCCCTCGGCCAGGCACTGGTAGAGCCGGAGCAGCCGCGCGGGCTCGGACGGCGACCCGGCCGGCTCTTCGAGGAAGTAGCCGACCGGGCGCCGGTAGAGCGCGGCGAGGGCCTTCAGCTCCAGGCTGTCGACCTTGCGCGTGCCCGCCTCGATCCCGGAGATCGCCGACCGCGGCACGCCGAGCCGGCCGGCCACGGCGCGCTGGGTCAGCCCGTGGCTTTCGCGGCACGCGCGCAGCCGCGCGGCCAGGTCCTGCTGCTGCTCGTCGTGCACGGGCAGCCGGTCAGCAGTTGGACGGGGCCGGGTCACCGGCGAACCGCTTGACGATCCACTGGTGCGCGTCCCCGTTGCCGGCGAAGATGCCGGACAGGTGGTCGGAGACGTAGGTGTTCCACTGCTCGCGCACCCCGGCGGCGCAGTAGGTCTTGTGCAGCGCGTCGGCCTGCGGGGTGTTGACGATCTCGTCGGTGCTCGCGTGGTACTGGAACACCGGCACGCGCGGCGGGTTCGCGCCGAGCTTGTTCTGCGCCAGCCGGGCCTTCCACTGCGGGGTGTCCAGCGGGTTGGACGTCGTGTAGTCGCTGATCTTCTTGAACGGGTAGTTGGTCAGCAGCTCGACGACGCAGGCGTTCTGCTTGGCGTCGTTCAGCTGCTGGCGGCCGGTGTCGTTGAGGTAGGAGTCCAGTTTCAGGTCCGGGTACGCGGCGTCGAGCCCGACCGCGGCGAAGGCGAGGAAGCCGAAGCCGATGTACCCGTCGAGGCCCTTGGCGACCTCGGTCAGGTCGGCCGGGACCCCGCCCGCCGCGACGCCGACCAGGTTCAGCTCGGGGGCGTAGGTGGGCTGCTTCTCCCCCGCCCACATGGCGCCGCCGCCGCCCTGCGAGTAGCCCTGGAAGATCACCTTGGCCGTCTTCGACAGCTTGGCCGGGGAGAAGCGCTGCGCCGCGCGGACCGAGTCGATCACGGCCGGGCCCATCGACTGCCCGGTGATGTAGGTGGGCACGGTCGTCGGCGAGTAACCCTCGTAGTCGGTGACCGCGACGGCGTACCCGCTGGCGAGCGAGTCGTTGATGGCCGGCTGGTCGTAGAGCGTGCCGCGCTCGATCGCCTTGGACGGCGTGCACTTGAACGCCGGGCCCTGCGTGCCGACGCCGTAGCCGATGATCGGCGCCTTCGCCGGGTCGACGCCCTTCGGGACGAGGATGGTGCCGGTCACCGCGTCCGGCCGGCCCTGCCCGTTGGTCGAGAGGTACATGACCTCCCAGGCGTCGGCGTTGGCGGCGTTCATCAGCGGCACGGACGGGCGCCAGCGGAGGACGTCACCGGGCTGCCCGGCCGGCAGCGGGGCCGGGGCCTTGTAGAAGGAGTCGTCGAACGGCCCGGGCAGGCCGACCGCGGCCGGCGCTGCGGCCGCCGGAGAGCCGACGATCGCTACACCCACCGCCAGCAGCGACAGGCTCAGCAGAGCCAGGAGTACCTTGCGTTTCACCGGAACCTCCATCGGGGAAAGGACTTTCACGCGGGCAGGCCGAGCGCGTTCGCGAGGATCGGCCAGGAGTTGTGCAGGGCGCGCTGCCAGTACGGCCAGCTGTGCGTGCCGGGGCCGTAGTAGTCGACGGTCGCCGGGATCCCCTGCGACTTCAGCTTGTCCGTGAAGCTCTGGGACGTCAGCAGGGCCGACGGTTCCAGCGGGTCGGACTGCCCGGGCGGGTCGAGCGGGCCGGTCTGGCCGTTGCCGCAGGAGAGGTAGAGCGCGGTGCCGCGCAGGGCGTCGGTGTGGTCGTAGGGGTTGTGCGCCGACCAGATCGGCCAGGTCGCCACCTCGTCGCCCCAGAGGTCGAAGAAGTTGTAGAACCCCGCCCGCGCCAGGATTCCCTTGATGACCCCGGCGGTGCCCGGGAAGAGCGTGTTGGGCACGCCGCTGTAGGACGCCGCCGCGCCGAACATCCCCTTGTGCTGGAAGGCGTACGCGAGCGCGCCGTACCCGCCGATCGACACGCCGGCGACCGCGCGGCGCGTGCCGCCGTGGTAACCGCGCTCGACGATCTGGCGGACCTCGGCGGTGTGGAACGTGTCCCAGTCGGGCGTGTTCTTCAGGCCGAAGTTCCACCACTTCGTGTACATCCCGGCCGCGCCGTCGGTGGGCATGACGAGGATCGCGTCCTTGTCCGCGGTGAACGCCTTGACGTCGGTGAACTGGTCCCAGGACTTGTAGTCCACCGGCTCGCAGCAGCCGTGCAGCAGGTAGAGCGTCGGCCAGGTGCGCGTCGGCTGCGCCTGCCAGCCCGCCGGCACGATCAGCCGGACCATGCCCGTAGTGCCGAGGGCCGGTGAGCTGATCTTGAGGTCGACGGTGCGCGCGTCCAGCCACGTCTCCTGCGTCACCTTCGCGCCGTCGTCGGCGGTGACCGGGGCCGCGGCGGCCACCGACGCCGTGCTCGCGCCGATCAGCACGGCCGTGAGCACCGCCGCCAGTCCGGCCCGCTGGAGCTTCATCTGTTCTCCGTTCTCACAGGGGGATGTTCCCGTGCTTCTTGGCCGGCAGGGTCTGCCGTTTGTTCCGCAGCGTGCGCAGCGCACGGGCCACCTGCAGGCGGGTCTGCGACGGCGCGACGACCTGGTCGACGTACCCGCGTTCGGCGGCCAGGTAAGGACTTGCGTGGCGTTCGCGGTACTCCTCGGTGAGGCGGCGGCGGGCGGTGGCCTGCTCCGCCGCGGGCAGCCCGGCGAGCTCCCGCCGGTGCAGCACCTGCACCGCGCCTTCCGCGCCCATCACCGCGATCTCCGCGGTCGGCCAGGCCAGGTTGACGTCGGCGCCGAGGTGCTTGGAACCCATCACGGCGTACCCGCCGCCGTAGGCCTTGCGCGTCACCACGGTCACCTTCGGCACGGTCGCCTCGGCGTAGGCGTAGATCAGCTTCGCGCCGCGGCGGATGATGCCGCCGCGTTCCTGGTCCGCGCCGGGCAGGTAACCGGGAACGTCGGCGAGGGTGAGCAGCGGGATGCCGAAGGCGTCGCAGAACCGCACGAACCGCGCGGCCTTCTCGGACGCGTCGATGTCGATCACGCCGGCCTGGTGGCGAGGCTGGTTGGCGACCACCCCGACCGAGCGGCCCTGGATCCGGGCGAACGCGCAGATCATGTTGGGCGCGAAGGCACTGTGGATCTCGGTGTAGTCGCCGTCGTCGACCAGCCGGACGATCACCTCGGTCATGTCGTAGGCCTGGTTGAGCGAGTCCGGGACGATCCGGTCGAGCTCCATGTCCGACTTGGTGAGTTCGGGAGCGGTGTCGTCGGCGTAGTCCGGGGCGGGGTCGAGGTTGTTCGACGGCAGGTAACCGAGCAGGGTCTGGACCCACTCGATCGCGTCGTGCTCGTCGGCGGCCCGGTGGTGGGCGTTCCCGGCGACCTCGCTGTTGGTGGCCGCGCCGCCGAGCTGTTGCGCGGTCACGCGTTCGCCGGTCACGGCGTGCACGACGTCCGGTCCGGTGACGAACATGTGCGAGGTCTCGTCGACCATCACGGTGAAGTCGGTGATCGCGGGCGAGTAGACGGCGCCGCCCGCGCACGGGCCCATGATCATCGAGATCTGCGGGATCACGCCGGAGGCGTGGGCGTTGCGGCGGCCCAGTTCCGCGTAGTAGGCCAGCGAGACGACGCCCTCCTGGATCCGCGCGCCGCCGGAGTCGTTGATGCCGACGACCGGGCAGCCGAGCGTCATGGCCAGGTCCATCACCTTGAGGACCTTCTCGCCGAAGACCTCGCCCATGCTGCCGCCGAAGACGCTGAAGTCCTGGGAGAACAGGCAGATCTGCCGTCCGTCCACAGTGGCGTGCCCGGTGACGACGCCGTCACCGTAGGGGCGGTGGGCGTCCATCCCGAACTCGGTGCAGCGGTGCCGGGCGAACTGGTCCAGCTCGACGAACGAGCCCGGGTCGACCAGCAGGTCGATCCGCTCGCGGGCGGTCAGCTTCCCCTTGGCGTGCTGCCGGTCGATCGCGCGCTTCTCGGCGATCCGGACGACCTCGTCCTGGCGCGAGGCCAGGTCGGCGATCCGGAACGACGTCGTCGGCGCGAAGCTGAGGTCTTCGAGCGTCATCGTCATCCCCTTCCTGCGGGCAGTCCGGTGAGCACGGCGGACAGGGCGTCCGCGATCACCGACACGTGCGGCGGGTCGATCATCGAGAGGTGGTCACCGGGCACGCGAACGATCTCCAGGTCCGCGCAGTGCGCGTCCCACCCGAGGGGGTCGTCGGTCCGCAGGTACCGCGGGTCGAGGGTGGTCGTCAGCGGGTGCGGGTCCTGCGCGCGCAGCAGGAGGACCTTCCCGGCGTACGGCCCGGGGTCGTAACGTTCGGCGACGCGGGCGTCCACATAGGACGTGTACTGGTGGTGCAGGACGCCCTGGCCCATGCCGGGCACCTGGGCGGCCAGCCGGTTCAGCACGAGGCGGATCTGGTCGTGCTCCCCGAGTTGCTCGAGTTCGGCCCGCGGGATCTCCAGCGGGACGCCGTAGGTCAGCTCGATGTGCTCGGCGAACCGGTCGAAACGGTCGAGGAGCAGGTCTTTCGTCTCGGGTGCAGGCAGCGGCAGGATGGTGTCGATCATGAAGACGACGTCGACGCTCTCCCCCGCCGCCGTCAGGCGCTTGGCCGTCTCGTAGGCGAGGCAGCCGCCGAACGACCAGCCGCCCAGCCGGTACGGGCCGTGTGGCTGGATCTCGCGCAGGAGCTCGACGTAGCACGCCGCCTTGCCCTCGACGGTGTCCTCTTCGTCGATCCGCTCCAGCCCGTAGGCCGGTTGTCCTTCGGGCAGGAGGCGGACGAGTTCCTGGTAGACGCTCGTCGGGCCGCCGGCCGGGTGGAACAAGAAGACGGGGTCGGCCGCGACGCCGTCGCGCAGCAGCCGCACCGGACCGCCGCCGAAGCCCTCGACCTGCGCGCGGAGCAGGTCGGCCATCGCGGCGATGGTGGGCGTGGCGAACAGCCGATCGGCGTCCGGGACGTCATCGAGGTCCTCGGCGAAGGCTTCTCGCAGCCTTTTCGTCTGGTCTTCGTTGCCTTTGAAATCTTCGTAGACCCCCGGTTCCGGCCCGCCGAGCACGGCCTGCCAGTGCCGGGCGACCCACCGTTCGGCGGGGTCCCGCGGCCCGAGCACGGTGGGCCGCGGCTCGGCCGGTGCGCCCGCGCCGAACCCGGCCTGTTCGGCGAGGTGCCCGGCGATCTCGGTGAGGCTCGCGCCGCGCAGCAGGAGCGGAACGGGCAGCGGCAGGCCGAAGTCGCGTTCCACGGCGCCGCGGGCCCGCATCGCCATCAGCGAGTCCAGGCCGAGACTGGTGAGCGGCGCGTGCCGGTCGACCTCACCCCGGGGGAACCCCATGAGCCCGGCGACGAGGGCCGCCAGGTGGTCGGTCATCGCCTTCCGTGCTTGCTCCGGGTCGTTCTTGTGCAGCGCGGCCATGCCGTCCCATGTGGACGGTCCTTCGCTTGGGACGAACAGCTCGAAGAACGGGCGTTCGGCCAGCCGCGGGAACAGCGCGAGCACGGCCTCGGTGTCGACGCGGGCGACGCCGGTCGCTTCGCGATCGCTGCCGAGGATCACCTCGAGAGCGTCGAGAGCTTCGGCGGTGCCGAGCGGCTCGAGCACGGGATTCCGGCTGCCGACGGCGGCGCCGGCTTCGCCCCAGGCCCCCCAGTTGATCGTCGCGGCGGGCAGTCCTTGTGCGCGCCGCCAGGCGACGAGCGCGTCGGCCCAGGCATTGGCGGTGGCGTAGGCGGCTTGGCCAGGAGAGCCGAACAGCGCGGCGGCGGAGGAGTAGAGGAGCCACCAGTCGAGGTCGAGGCCCGCGGTGGCTTCGTGCAGCCGCCATGCGCCGAGGGCTTTGGGCCGCCAGACGCTCTCGACGGCTTCTTTGGTGAGTCCGATCGCGGCCTCGTCGGCGAGGGTGCCGGCGGCGTGCAGCACCCCACGCAGGGGCAGGTCCCCAGCGGCGGCGACGAGCTTTTCGGCGGTGCCGGGTTCGGCGATGTCGCCGGTGAGGACCTGGATGTCCACGTTGAGGTCGCGCAGGAAGTCTTCGGTGTCGGGAGTGGGACCGCTTCGCCCGGAGAGGATCAGGCGGGTGGCACCGCGGTCGGCGAGCCACTTGGCGGCGACGAGGCCGAGACCGCCCAGGCCACCGGTGATGAGGTAGGCACCTTTACGGACGACAGGCACGGCATCTTTACTGGCCGAACCTCGCAACGCTTCGGCGGCGGCCGAGTGGTTGCCATCCCGCCGAGCAACCGAGCCCCGCTGTGCCTCCGCGACGGCCGGACCACTGCCATCCCGCTCGGCAACCCCGCCCAAGGAACCTCGCGATGCCTCCGCGGCCTGGGTGCAAACGCCATTCCGCCCCGCGACCCCGCCAACCGAGGCACGCGGCGGCTCGGCGATCTCAGTACGAACGCGGCCATGCCCCGCGCCCCCATCGGCCGAAGCCGGCGGCGTCGAGGCGATCGCCGGGCCGTTGCCGTCGGGGCCGCCAGGCGGTGGCTCGGTGAGGGTCGGGCGTACCAGGCGCCGGGTGAAGCGGATGCCTTCGCGCCACGCTATCTCGTCGTCTGGGGTGTCTGCCCTTACCTCCTCCTGCAGCTTGGTCAGCCACAGGTGCGCCGGGTCCGGCTCGGCGTCGAAGTCCAGGTGGGTTGCCCTCAGCTCCGGGTGCTCGAACGCCAGGACCCGCACCAAGCCCCGCAGGGCCGCCAAGTCGGGGTGGCCTGGCTCGCCCGGCTCGACCGCTGCCGCGCCTGCGCTGACCAGCCACAACCGTGGTGGCGTTGGCAAGGACGCCAGCTCGGCGGCCACCGAGGACAGCGTCAAGACCAAGGCGGCCGCCCGGGACGGGTCCGGGGTGCCCAGCTCGGACGCGCAACCCACCATGGCCAGCACGCCGGTCACCTCGCCCGAGCGAAGGACCTTTGCGAGGCCTTCGCGGTCGCCCAGGGGGACCGTGCACCGGGCGTCGTCGAGTTGTTCGTGCTCCGGCGCTTCCCGGAGCACGACCCAGCTGTGCGTCCCGTTCGCATCGGCGGGCGGCAGCTCGGACTGCTCCCACCCCGCCTCGAAGACCCGGCCCGGCAGCGTCGGGCGCTGGAACCGCCGGCAGTAGACGTCCCGGAACTCGACCAGCACCGCACCTTCGGCGTCGACGAGCTGGACGCTGCCCAGCAGCCCGGCACCCGACTCGTCCACCGAGTCGAGGACGGCGTCCACCCGGACACCACCGCGGGGGTCACCGGCGAGCGTCACCTCGCCGATCGTCAGCGGCAGGTACAGGCCAGCGGCGTCGCCGAGCTTGGTCGTGGCGGCCAGTGCGTGCAGGCACGCGTCGGCGAGAGCCGGGTGCAGCCGGTACGCCGGGTGGTCCCGGGCCTCCGGCGGCAGCGCGATCGACGCCGACGCCCGGCCGGGTGTGGCCACGACTCGGCGCAGGCCGCGGAACGCCGGGCCGTAGCTCTGGCCCAGGTCTTCCAGAGCCCGGTAGACGTCGACGGGGTCACCCGAAACGGGACCGAACGGCGTCGGCGGCGGTGCACCATCGAGGACCCGCGCCGTCGCGTGGCGGACCCAGCCGGGCCCGGAACGCGCGTGCACGCTCACGTTCCCGCCGGAAAGGCTCGTGGTGACCTCGGTGTGCTCGGCCAGCGGCAGCACCTGGTGCAGCTCCAGGTCACCGATCCGGTCCCCCGCCGCCAGCGCGAGTTCGAGGAAACCGGTCGCCGGGAACAGCGGGACGCCCATCGCCGCGTGGTCGGTCAGCCACGGCAGCTGCGCAGTGCCGACGTCGCCGCGCCAGAGGTGCAGGTCGCCGCCGGGCTGTTCGATGTGGACACCGAGCAGCGGGTGCACACCCGCCCCAGGCCGCCGCGACGGCCAGAACCGCTCGTGCCGCCAGATCGGGCCGGGCAGCTCGACCGGTGCCGTGCGCGGACCGTGGTCCAGGACGCCGAGCCGGCCGAGGACGTGCAGCCGGGCCAGGCTGGTCAGGAACGCCACCCGCTCGCCGATCTTGCGGCTGCCGGTCGGCAGGCCGATCGCCGCGCCGCCGGTGGTCTGCTCGACCGCGGCCAGCGCGATCGGGTGCGGCGAGATCTCGACGAACACGCGGTGGCCGTCGTCCGTCGCCGCCGCGAGGGCTTGCGTGAACCGCACCGGACGGCGCAGGTTCGCCGCCCAATACTCGACGTCGAACGTCGGTGTCTCATGTGGATCATCAAGAACGGTGCTGTAACAAGGGATTTCGGCCTGACCGGGCTCCAACCCGGTCAGGGCTAAGCGGAACCGGTCGAGCACGGCGTCAACGGCGGCCGAGTGCCCGGCCCCGCGGACCGGCAGACGGCGGGCGAGCCGGCCGAGCTGCTCGACGTGCGCGACCAGCGCGTCGACCTGGTCGGCGTCCCCGCTGACCGTGCACTGCGTCGGCGACGCGTACACCGCGACGGTGACGTCGGGGAACTCGGCCAGCTCCGCCGGGGACAGCTCGACGACGGCCATCGCGCCGGTGCCGGCCGCGTCGACCTCCGCGAGCAGCCGCGCACGGGTCGCCATCACGCGCAGCCCGTCCGTCACGTCCAGCGCGCCCGCGACGACGGCCGCGGCGACCTCGCCCATCGAATGCCCCAGCACGGCGGCGGGGACGACGCCGTGCGCCCGCCACAGCCCGGCCAGCGCGGTCTGCATGCCGAACAACGCCAGCTGCGTCGCGCCCAGGTCGGGCAGTTCCCGTTCCCCCGCAAGGACTTCGCGCAGCGAGAACCCCGCTTCGGCGCGGAAGGCCGGGTCGAGCGCGTCGATCTCGGCGCGGAACGCGGGTTCGGTCCGCAGCAGCTCGCGGCCCATCTCCGGCCACTGCGAGCCGTAACCGGAGAAGACGAACACGACGTCGGCGCGCCCCCGGGTTTCGTCAGGGGTGACGTCGCGCAGCGCGTTCACGAGAGCCCCGCGGTCCTCGGCGACGACGGCGGCGCGGACGGGAAGGTGCTCGCGCCGGGTCGCGAGCGTCGACGCGACGGCGCCCAGCGGCACGGCCCGTCCGGCGGGCGAATCCAGCCAGTCCGCCAGCTCAAGAGCGCGGGCGCGCAGGACGTCGGCCGAGCGCGCCGAGAGCACGAAGATCCGCGGACCGCCGGCGTCGGCGCGGGGCGGGAACGCCGCGGCGGGCCACTCCTCCATCACGACGTGGGCGTTGGTCCCGCCGAAGCCGAACGCGGAGACGCCGGCGCGCGCGGTGCCCGGGTACCGCGGCCAGCCGGTGCCCGCGGCCACCACGCGCAGGCCGAGGCCGTCGAAGTCGATGTGCGGGTTGGGCTCGTGGTAGTTCAGGCTCGGCGGCAGCCGCCGGTGCACCAGGGCCAACACCACCTTGATCAGCCCGGCGATCCCGGCCGCACCTTCGAGGTGGCCCAGGTTGCTCTTGACCGAGCCGACCAGCAGCGGGCGGCCGGGTTCGCGCCCGGCGCCGAGGACCTCGCCCAGCGCCCCGGCTTCGATCGGGTCGCCGAGCAGCGTGCCGGTGCCGTGCGCCTCGACGTAGTCCACAGAGGACGGATCGACGCCGGCGACGGCGTAGGCGTCCCGCAGCAACGCCGCCTGGGCGTCCGGGTTGGGGGCCATCATGCCGTTGGAACGGCCGTCGGAGTTGACGGCGCTGCCGCGGATCACCGCCAGCACGCGGTCGCCGGCCGCGCGGGCGGCCTTCAGCGGCTTGAGCACGACCACGCCGCACCCCTCACCACGGACGATCCCGTCGGCGCCGGCGTCGAACGGCTTGCACTGCCCGTCCGGCGCGAGCACCCCGGCGCGGTGGAAGTTCGCGGTGATGCCCGGCGACAGCAGCAGGTTCACGCCCGCGACCAGCGCGGTCTCGCTTTCGCCGCGGCGCAGGCTCTGCACGGCCTGGTGCACGGCGACCAGCGACGACGAACACGCCGTGTCGAGCGTGAGGCTCGGGCCGCGCAGGTCGAGCAGGTACGACAGCCGGTTCGCGGCGATGCTCGCCGCCGCGCCCGTGCCCGACCAGGCGTCGATGCCGGTGACGTCGGTCATCGTGAGGTAGCCGTACTCGCTGGCCGACAGCCCGACGAACACGCCGGTCCGGGTGCCGCGCAGCGAGCCGGGCGGGATGCCCGCGTGCTCCAGGGCCGCCCAGGTCACCTCCAGGAGCGTCCGCTGCTGCGGGTCCATTGCCTCGGCTTCGCGGGGGGTGATGCCGAAGAACGCGGCGTCGAACCCGGCGACGTCACCCAGGAACCCGCCGCGACGCGGCAGTCCGGCGAGGGCCTCGGCCGGGGCGAAAGACTCCCAGCGGCCCTCGGGGACTTCGCCGATGCCGTCGGCGCCCGCGTCGAGGAACCGCCAGAACTGCGCCGGTGACTCGACACCGCCGGGCAGGCGGCAGCCGACACCCACGATCGCGATCGGCTCCCCTGCCGCCATCGGCGCCGGAGCCGGGCGCTCGACATCCACTGTGGACAGTGCGGTGACGAGCGCGGTGATGCTGGGGTGCTGCCACACGAAGGTCGCCGGGAGAGGGTGTCCGAGGAACTGGCCCAAGTCGCCGGTCAAGATCGTCGCGTCCCGTGAGGACAGTCCGGCTTCCTGCAGCGGACGGTCGGGATCGACCGGCCCGCCGGTGATCTCGGCGACCCGCTCGACGAGCCAGGCCCGGATGGCGTCCGGGGTCATCGCGCCCACCGTCCGTCCAGATAGGACTTTCGACAGAGTGCCCGGCTGATCTTTCCGCTGGAGGTACGCGGCACCTCGCCGGGCGACAGGACGACGACGTCGTGCAGCCGCAGGCCGTGTTCGGCCGACACCGCCGCGCGCAACTCTCCGACGGCGACCTCACCGTCGGAGTTCTTCGCCTGTTCAAGCACGACGACGGCCACCTCGCCCTCGTCGTGCGGGATCGCGAAGGCCGCGGCCGAATGCGGCCGCACGGCGGGATGGGCTTCGACGGTCTGCTCGATGTCCTGCGGGTAGTGGTTGCGGCCGTCGACGATCACCAGGTCCTTCAGGCGTCCGGTCATGTACAGCTCACCCTCGAACCAGACCCCGAGGTCGCCGGTGGCCAGCCAGCCGTTCCGGAACGTCGAGGCCTCGGGACGACCCCAGTAGCCCTGGCCGACGTTCGGCCCGCTCACCCGGATCTCGCCGACCTCGCCGTCCGCGACCGGTTCGCCGTTCGGGTCGACGATGCGGATCCGCTGGTCCACTGGCCGTCCACAAGAGACCAGCGTGGTGCCGGAGGGCGCGGGCACCGCGAACCCCTCGGCCAGGCGGCCGCGGTCGAAGGTGACCTGGCGCGACGGCGTGCCCGCGTCGGTCACTGAGACGAGCACGGTCGCCTCGGCCAGCCCGTAGGACGCCCGGTGGACCTCCGGCCGCAGCCCGCACTCGCCGAACGCGGCCTGGAACTTCGCGATGGTCGCGGGCAGCACCGGCTCGCTGCCGTTGATCAGCGAGACGACCCGGCTCAGCTCGAGGTAGCTCTTCTCGTCGTCCGTGACGCGGGAAGCGCTGTAGGCGTAGGCGAAGTTGGGCGCCGCGCTGATCCCGCCGGGGCTGGCCGAGAGCGCCCGCAGCCACCGGCCGGGCCGCTCCAGGAAGGCCAGCGGGTCCATCAGCACCGAGGTCAGGCCGCCGAACATCGGCGCGCCGATGCCGAGGATCAGGCCCATGTCGTGGAACAGCGGCAGCCAGCTGATCGTCGACGTCGTGCCGGACTCGGCGCCGTAGGCGGCGCAGCACTGCCGGGCGTTGGAGAGGACGTTGTGGTGGGTCAGCACGACTCCGGCCGGCGAGCGCGTGGAGCCGGACGTGTACTGCAGGTACGCCGGCTCGTCCGGCGCCGGGCGGTGCCACTCGTGCTCGCCCGTGACCGGCGGCAGGGTGTCGACGGCCACGAGGGCCGCGTCGACGTCGTGGGTGGCGAGGAAGCCGCCGACCTCGCCGGTCAGGTCGGCGGTGGTGAGCACGACCTGCGGCGCGCAGTCGGTGAGGGTCGCGGCGAGACGGCCCGCGTGGCCGGGCAGGTTCGGCGCGAACAGCGGGACGGCGACCAGGCCGGCGCGGAGGGCGCCGAGGAAGGCGACCACGTAGTCGGCGGACTGCGTGGCCAGGACCGCCGCGCGCTCGCCCGGCGCGGCGAGGGTGCCCAGGTGCGCGGCGACGGCGCTGACCCGGTCGTCCAGCTCGCGCCAGGTGAGGCTCACCGCGCGGCCGTCGGGGCTGGTGCGGTAGTCCAGGAACGTCACCGCGACCTCGTCACCCAGGCGCCGGGCCCATTTGCCGAGCAGGGTGGCGAAGGAATCGCCGTCGAGTGCGTCGTGGACTGGCCGCGCGAAGGCCGTCTGAGAAATGGTTTCCATAGCCCCTCGCCGATAGCGTCGGAGTAATTCGGGTGGAGCGCCGATCTTCACCTTCGAATAAACAAACTGTATTTCGGCCGAACTCGGAGTGTCAATCGCGGGAAACGCGGTACTCATCGGGAAACGGAGAACCTGTGGTCGTGCTTGTCACCGCGGGAAGGGTTTTCCGCGCCCAGAACACCGTCAGGGCCAGTACCGCCCCGGCGAGTTCGAGGCCGGCGGCGACCAGCAGCCCGGCCGTGTAGCCCCCGGCCAGCGCCGGACCCGCCGCGACACCCGCGTCGAGCCGGGCGGCGCGCACCGCGGTCAGCACCGCGCCGACGAGCGCGACGCCGAGGGCGCTGGACAGCTCCCGGGACGCCGTGAGCAGGCCGGACGCGGTCCCGGCGTGCCGTTCGGCCACGACTTCGAGCGCGTGCGAGGTCAGCGGCGTGGTCAGGGCCGAACCGGCGCCGATCAGCACCAGCCCGGGCGCGCGCGGCAGCACCTCGGGGATGTGGTTGACCAGCGCGACGGCGAGCAGCCCGAGGGCGACGACGACGAGCCCGGCCCCGACCGTCCGATGTGGACCGAACCGGGTCACCGCCCACGGCACCAGCGGCGTCGCGGCCATGATCGCGACCGCCACCAGCACCAGCGGGAGCCCGGCCCGGACCGGGCTGAGCCCGAGGGATTCCTGGTGCAGCAACGGGGTGAAGAAGAAGACGCCCGAGACGCCCAGGCCCCACAGCAGCTGCACGGCGAGCGCGCCGACGAACACCCGCTGCCCGGTCAGGTCCGGTGCGACCAGGCGTTCGCGGGCCCGGCGCTCCCGGACGGCGAACCAGGCCAGGAACCCGAGCCCGCCCGCGGCCAGCACCGACGGGACGACGTCACCGGTGCGGGTGTCGTCACCGAACTCGACCAGCGCCACGGTGAGCAGCACGAGCCCGGCCGTCACCAGCGTCATCGACCCGATCGCCGGGCGGCCGCCACCGGAGTCGCGGCGGGCGCCGGCCGTCACCGGCAGCAGGGCCAGCATCACGGCCACGAACGGCAGGTTGACGAAGAAGATCCAGCCCCAGCCGAGGTATTCGCTGAGCAGGCCGCCCAGGGTCGGGCCGAGCGCGAGCGCGACGGCCAGGCTCGCCGTCCAGAGCGTGGCGCCGACAGCCCGGCCGCGCGCGTCCAGGTTGGTCCGGAGCAGGCTCAGCAGGCCGGGCACCAGGAACGCGGCCGCCAGGCCCTGCACCACCCGCGCGCCGACCAGCACCCAGGCGGACCCGGCCAGGCCGCCGACCGCCGCGCCGAGCCCGAACGCGAGCAAGCCGGCGGACAGCGTCAGCCGCTGGCCCCAGCGGTCGACGAGCGTGCCCGCGACCAGCAGCAGGCTCGCGAACGGGAGCATGTAGCCGATGCTCACCCACTGCAGGGCCGAGAGATCCAGGGAGAGTTCCCGCGCGATGGACGGCACCCCAGCGGCGACGATGTTGTTGTCCAGGGTGGTGACGAACGCGCCCAGCGCGACCACGACCAGCGTCGGCGCCTTCCGGCCGCTCACGAGCCCGCCGCGTTGTCCTCGTCGAGGAAGTCCTCCTCGAGCTGTTCCGGGCTGTAGTCGAGGTCGATGGACGCCACCGGCATCCCGCGCGCCGCTTCGATCGCGCGCAGGCGGCGCATCGCGTGGTCGGCGGCGTACTCCATGACGCCGTCCATCCGCAGGTCGAAGGGGTCGCCGTCGAGCCGGGCGGTGGTCCACTCGATCTGCGCGATGGCGTGCGGCAGCAGGGCCTGCATCTCGTCCTGCACGATCTGCCAGTTGCGGTCGTCGGCCGCGACGTGACGGCGGCAGGTGAACGTGCCCCAGGCCATGTGCCGTCGTTCGTCGTCGCCGATGCGGCGGATCAGCTCCTGCATGCCGGGCAGGATCCCGTGCGCCCGGCAGGCCCGGTTCCACACGAAGTACCCGGTCAGCGCGAGCACCCCTTCGACGACGTGGTTGTAGACGACGGACGCGCGGATCTGGTTGGCGGGACTGGGATCCTCGCGCAGGCGGCCGAGCGCGGTGGGCAGCGCGTCGTAGAAGATCGCGCGGTAGCCCGGGTTGTCCTCGACGTGCTCGTGCAGGTTGCCGGTGACGCCCACGGCGTCGAGCCAGAGCCTGAACACCTGCGTGTGCTTGGCTTCCTCGAAGCAGAACTGCGTCAGGTACATCTCGTCGGCGAAGCGGCCCTCGGCGCCCATCGCGGCGAGGAACGGCTGGATGTCGTGCGTGACGGCCTCCTCGCCGCCGGCGAACTGCGCGCACAGCATCGTCGCGGCGAAGCGCTGCTGCTCCGACAGCGCGGCCCAGTCCACGGCGTCCTGGGTGAAGTCCAGGTCGGCGGGGTTCCAGAACTTGTTGTTGCCCTTGGCGAACAGCCGCAGCGGCAGGACGTCCCAGTTGAGCCCGCCCGCGCGCAGCGCGGTGAACTCCTCGCGGGTGACGGTCACGGCGTCGCTCCGCTCTTGCGCACCGGCACGTCGAGCCACGACGGGTCGGCCGCCGTCGAGACGAAGCCGAGCCGTCCGTCGCCGGTGTTCCAGTCCAGGAACAGCGGGTCCTTCGAGTCGACGACCAGGGCGAGGTGGTGGCCGGCGGCGACGGTGTAGGCGGTCGGCGAGAAGTCCAGGTCGACCGGTTGCGGCTGCCCCGGCGTCGCGTGTTTCCAGCTGTAGGGCAGGTAGTTGACGAGGCTGCCGGTGCCGAGCGGGTCGACGTCGTAGACGTAGGCGACGACCGTCCCGGCGGTGGCGGGCGGCACGACTGTGAGGTGCGCGCGCAACGACCCGCGCAGCTGGGTGGCCGCCTTGACCGGCGACTGGGTCCAGACCGCGCCGCTGCCCCGGTCGACCTGCCACAGGAACGCCGTCGGCGGGTTCCCGCTCAGCGCCTCGAGACTGTAGGTGGCCAGCGGGATGCCGCCGTTGGCGACGGTGTCGCGGTTCGCCGCGATGCTGCTGGTCCAGACAGCGGGCGTGGCCTGCAGCGTGTCGCGGCCGAGGTACGACCGCGACGGCGGGGCGACGAACGACGGCCAGTCCGGCCGGTATTCCGGGCGCTGCGTCCCGGGACGGGCGCGGGTGACGACCGGCGGCTCGGTCTCGATCGACGTGTCGGTGCCGGCGACGTGGGCGTCGAACCAGCGGTAGACCGACGTCCAGGTGTCACTGGGCAGGCCCAGCAGGCCGCCGGACTCGGACGCGGCGTGGTCGCCCGGCACGAATTCGGCACGCTTCGGGCCGGCGAGTCTTTGATAGAAATCGGCCATCTGTCCGGGTTGGAAGACCGTCTCGCTCCAGGTCTGGATGGCCAGCACGGCCGGGTGGTTCGTGTTGATCCGGTCCACATAGGACAACGGCGAGCGCGGCCGGGACCAGTCGATCACGGCCTGCGAGTCGGCGTCGGAGATCGCCGGTTCCAGGAACTTGGTCAGCATCGTGTCGGTCTCGGGGCTGAGCGTGCCGTTGGCCTTGCCCGACAGGTAGAGCACGAGCCCGGCGAGGCCGTGGCGGGTGTCGTTCTGGGTCAGCGACGCGACCAGGTCCGCCCAGCCGCTGAGCGAGGCGACGGCCTTGATCCGCGCGTCGAACCCGGCCGCGATCAGGCCGATCCCGGCGCCGTAGGACACCCCGCCGACGCCGATCCGGGCCGGGTCGGCGGCCGTGTGGGCCAGCGTCCAGTCGATGACCGTGGAGACGTCGGTGATGTCGTCCGGCCCGGCCACCTCGACCGCTCCCCCGGACTCGCCGAACCCGCGGGCGCCGTAGGAAATCACGACGTAACCGCGGTTAGCCAGGTCACGAGCCGGGATGATGTTCTGCGTGCGGCCACCGCCCCAGGCGCCGATCAGGACGGCGAGCGGGTGCGGGCCGGGCGACGACGGCTGCAGCACCATCGCGCCCAGGGTGATGCCCCCGGCCGCGGGCACGTCGGCAAAACTGGTGGCGAATCCCGCCGCGGCACCGGGAAACAGAACAGTGGTCACGGCGACGACCAGGGAAACCGCACCGGCGCGCATCATTTCGGCCGTCTCCTTTCACCGGGTTTTCCGAAAACTAACAACGCGCCGTAAGGGAATCAATGGTCGGCAGAGGTCAGGACTTCGCGCTTGTCATCCGGCACAGGAATTGTGCGGGAACGGTGCTCACGCGAACGCAACCGCCGCGGGAACCACCAGTTCGCTTCACCGAGGCGGACCATCACCGCCGGCACGAGCAGGCAGCGGATCAGCACGGCGTCCAGCAGCACGGCGGCCGTCAGGCCGACCCCGGCCTCCCGCACCACCCGCGCGTCCACGAACGCGAACGAGACGAACACCAGCGCCATGATCAGCGCGGCCGCGGTGATGGTCCGCCCGGTCGAGACGAGCCCCTCGACGATCGCGCCGCGGGTGTCCGCCCCGCGGCGCCACTCCTCCTGGATCCGCGCGATGAGGAAGACCTCGTAGTCCATCGACAGCCCGAACAGGCCCGCGAACAGGAACACCGGCAGGTAAGGCTCGACGGGCGCGCCGAACACCCAGACCACCACGCCGGTCGTCGCGGCGGCGGTGAGCAGGTTCATCACCGCCGCGGTCAGCGGGATCAGGACGCTGCGGAACACCCAGGCCAGCACCAGCACCGAGATGCCGACGACGCTCAGCAGGAACAGCGGCAGCCGACCGGTGATCGCGGCGGAGAAGTCGGCCTGGGTGGCCACCACACCCCCGAGGTGGACGTCCGGCCCGGCGACCGCGCGCAGCCAGCCGAGCAGGTCGGCCGTGGCCGGGTCGTCCGGTGCGGTCCGCGGCACCGCCGTCAGGACCGCGACGGATCCGGGCAGGTACGCCGGCGGGCCGACGTCGGCCCGGCTCAGCACGGTCTGGCGCAGCGTCTCCGCCGAGGCGTGGTCGAGACGGCCGACCAGCAGGATCGGCCCGTTCGCGCCCGGCCCGAACCCGTCCTCGAGGAGTTCCGCGGCGACCTTGGTGACGCTGCCCGGCGGATCCAGCTCCGCGCCCGGCACGCCGAGCCGCAGGCCCGTCATCGGCAGCGAAAGCACGGCGACGACCAGGACGGCGGCCGCCGCGTAGGGCGCCGGCCGGGCGGTCACCGACTGCGCCAGCCGGGTCCAGAGCCCGCCGGGACGGACCGGGCGGACGCGCATCCGCCGTCCGAGCAGCCGCAGCAACGCGGGCAGCAACGTCAGCGCGGCGAACATCGTCAGGAGCACGGAAACCGCGGCGGCGACGGCGATCCCGTCCAGGAACGCCATCCCCACGGTGAGCATGCCGAACAGGGAAACGCACACCGTCACCCCGGCGAAGACCACGCTCCGGCACGACGTCCTCGCGGCGGCCGCGAGAGCGTGTTCGGCGGCCAGGCCGTCCTGGATCCCCTGCCGGTAGCGGGTGAGCACGAACAGCGCGTAGTCCACGCCGACGCCCAGCCCGAGCAGCGCGGCGATCTCGGTGCTGATCTTCGGGACGGTCATGACGTGCGACAGCAGCGCGACGACCGCGAGCGCGCAGCCCACCGACGCCGACGCCGTGAGGACCGGGAGCAGCACGCAGGTCAGCGAGCCGAACGCCACCAGCAGCACGACCGCGGCGGCGACCAGCCCGATCCCGGCGTTGCCGAGGCCGGGCGCGGCCGCGGTCATCGCGGCGAGCGGCCCGGACGCCCCGGCCGGCACCCCGGCATCGCGCACGACACCGGCGAAGTCGTCGGCCACCGCCTGGCCCAGCACCTCGGCCTCGGCGTCGAACCGGACGTCCAGCACGGTGACGCCGTCCGACACCGGGCCGGGATCGACCGCGACGACGTGCGGCAGGGTCCGCAGCCGGCCGGCGAGCGCGTCGACCGGCGCGCGGCCGTCCGACCGGACCACGACGCGTTCCTGGTCCCCCGCAGCCCCGGCGTCGCGCAGCAGAGCGGCCGCCACCGAGCTGTCCGCGGCGGGCAGGGCGACCGTGTCGCGGTAGGCGACGCCGGTGTGCAGGGCGCCGAAGACGAGCCCGCCGAGCGCGGCCAGCCACAGGGCGACGACCCACGGCGCCCGCCGGAAGCACCACGCCACGAGCGCCGTCATCCTGTCCTCCCCGGTCGTGAGCAGCGGAAACAGCTGATCACGCTAACAACCGGGGCGCGGGCGAAGATACCGTCCCAGCTCACAAATCCGCCCGGCGAACCCCGTCCGGAGGTGAGTGTCACCCCGCCCCGGGGGCTTTGTCGGATGGTGACAAGTTCTCCCTTCCGGGTGTTCGCGAACCGACAGGGCCTCACCCGCGCACAAGATCAACGGTTGCCAAATCGGACCGCGTGTGAGTACATGGCGTGCGCGTCTGGTGCCGGAGCGTCAGGCGCCACGTGAGCACGCGGTGTGTCACGCGGACTTCACCGGAGAAGTCGCCGCCGTCGTGCGGCAAGGGGTGACCAGTGACGCGGACGACCGGAGAGCGGGCGGTTTCGCACGGCGTGGAGCACCTGGTCCCGCAGCCGCGCAACGCCGGTCAGGCGCGACGGCTCTGGTGCTCGCTGCCCCCCGAGATCGCGCGGCGGTTCCGGCCGCACGCCGACCCCGTCGCGCGGCGGATCCTCGAGGAGATCCAGCGGGCCGTGCCCGAGTACGCCAAGCCCCTCGAAGGCGAGTTCGGCAAGGTGATCGTGCTCGCGATCGAGCGCGCGGTCGTCAGCTGCATCGACGCCGTCGAGGAGCGGGAGTCCACACAGGACGACTGGCCGAAGATGTTCGTCGAGGTCGGCAAGCGCGTCTACCACGACGGCGGGAGCCTGAACTCGCTGCAGGCCGCCTACCGCGCGGGCGGGCGGGCCGCGTGGCGCTACGTCGCGCAGTTCGGTCAGGTCCACCGGCTCCCGGCGGCGATCCTCTGCGTCGGCGCGGAGGCCATCTTCGCTTACGTGGACGAGATTTCGTCCTGCTCGGTGCAGGGTTACACCCTCGCGCAGGCACGGGCGACAGGCACGCTCGAACGCCGGCGCAGACGGCTGCTCGAACTGCTCCTGGCCACCCCGGCGTCCGCACCGGCCACGGTGGCGACGACGGCGAAGGCCGCGAAGTGGGAGATCCCGGAGTGGGTCACCGTCGTCGTGCTCGAACCCCGTGACGAGCAGCACCCGCCGGCCGCGCCCCAGCTGCCGGACGACGTGCTGCTCGACCTCGAAGGCAGCGAGCCCTGCCTGCTGACCCCGGACCCGGACCGCGACCTGCCCGGCCTCGAAGGCCGGCTGCCGGGCTGGCGGGCCGCGGTCGGCCCGCGCGTCCGGCCGGCCGAGGCGGCGACGTCCCGGCGCTGGGCCCGCAGCACCCTGGACCTCGTCCGCAGCGGCCTGGTCGAGGACCGGGCGGTGACCCGCACCGCGGACCACCTCTCGACGCTCTGGCTGCTGCTGGACCGGTTCCTGCTCGACCGGCTGTCCGACAAGGTGCTCGCGCCGTTCGCGTCCCTCACGGTCAAGCAGCAGATCAGGCTGGCCGAAACGCTGCTGAGCTGGCTGGAGCACAACGGCAGCACCCCGGACATCGCCCAGGCGCTCGGCATCCACCCGCAGACGGTGCGCTACCGCGTCGGGCAGCTCACGGGCCTGTTCGGCGACCGCCTCGCGGACCCGTTGCAGCGCCTGGAAATGCAGATGGCGCTGCGCGCCCACCAGCTCCTCGGCACGCGCCCGCCGGAGGAGTCTTCCGACGACGAACCGTGATCGGCCCGGCCCTTGCGCCATTCGGCGCAGCCGCTCGTTACGCTCCAGGGCATGCCTGACACGCAGTACGAAGACCTGCTCCGCCACGTGCTCGCCACCGGCGCCCGCAAGGCGGACCGCACCGGCACCGGCACGCGGTCGATCTTCGGCCACCAGCTGCGGTACCGGCTGTCCGACGGCTTCCCGCTGATCACCACGAAGAAGGTCCACTTCCGCTCGATCGCCTACGAGCTGCTGTGGTTCCTGCGCGGCGACTCGAACGTCACGTGGCTGCAGGAGAACGGCGTCACGATCTGGGACGAGTGGGCCGCGCCGGACGGCGAGCTCGGCCCGGTCTACGGCGTCCAGTGGCGGTCGTGGCCGACCCCGGACGGCGGGCACGTCGACCAGATCGCCGAGGTGCTGCGCACGCTGCGCGAGAACCCCGACTCGCGGCGGATCATCGTGTCCGCGTGGAACGTGGCCGACATTCCGCGGATGGCGCTGCCGCCGTGCCACGCGTTCTTCCAGTTCTACGTCGCCGACGGCGAGCTCTCCTGCCAGCTCTACCAGCGCAGCGCGGACCTGTTCCTCGGCGTGCCGTTCAACATCGCGAGCTACGCGCTGCTGACGCACATGATCGCCGAGCAGGCCGGCCTCGGTGTCGGCGACTTCGTCTGGACGGGCGGCGACTGCCACGTCTACGACAACCACGTCGAACAGGTCGAAACCCAGCTTTCCCGCGAGGCGCGGCCGTTCCCCACGCTGAGCCTGCGGCCGGCGGACAGCCTGTTCGGCTACACCTACGACGACATCACGGTCGAGGGCTACGACCCGCATCCCGGCATCAAGGCGCCGGTGGCGGTGTGATCGGGCTCGTCTGGGCGCAGTCGGCCGAGGGCGTCATCGGCCGCGACGGCACGCTGCCCTGGCACCTGCCGGAGGACCTCAAGCACTTCCGCACCCTGACCGCGGGCGCGACCGTCCTCATGGGCCGCCGCACGTGGGAGTCGCTGCCGCCGCGGTTCCGGCCGCTGCCGGGCCGGCGCAACCTTGTGCTGTCGGGCACGCCGCAGGACGGCGCCGAGACGTTCCCCGAGCTGGAGCCGGCGCTGGCCGCGGCGGCCGGGGACGTCTGGGTGATCGGCGGCGCGGCGGTGTACCGGGCCGCGTTGCCGTTCGCGGACCGGATCGTCGTCACCGAACTGCGGGAGTCGTTCGACGGCGACACCCGCGCCCCGGACGTGGGCCGCCCGGCGGACTCCACCGGGGCGTGGCTGGAGTCCTCGACCGGGCTGCACTACCGGTTCCTGAGCTGGGGCTAGCGGCTCGCGCACCAGAGCGCGGTCGGCTTGACGAGCGCGAGGGTCAGCGTCGCCCCGGCCGGGACGAGGACCAGCACCAGGCCGACGATCGCGCCGCCGAGGCGGATGCCGCCGAGGCCGGTGCTCAGGGCCCCGACGCCGGCCGCGTTGAGCACGACCGACAGCACGGTCACCAGGATGGCGAGCCCGCTGCCGGCGATGGTGAGCACGCGGCCCGCCGGCTTGCGCACGAACAGCAGGATGCCGCCGGGGAGCAGCGTCCCCGCGAGCAGCACGACCTCGACCAGGCTGAGGACGTTCTGCCAGTACACGGTCCCGAGGTTCGCCAGCAGCACGACGTTGCCGATCAGGCCGAGCAGGTAGAGCAGCCCGCCCAGCACCGCGAGCACCCCCGCGGTGATCGCCGTGGCCCCGCTCGGCTTCAGCGGCTGCATCCCGTACCCCGGCGCCGGGTAGGGCGCCTGCGGGTAGGGCTGACCGGGGTACGGCTGCGCCGGGAAACCACCCGACGGCGCCGGGTACGGCGGCTGGCCGGGATAAGGCTGCTGCCCCGGGTAGGGCTGCTGGCCCGGGTACGGCGGCTGGCCGGGATTCGGCGGGTACGTCATGGCGGCCTCGGTTTCGACGTTTCGACGGACCGCCCCCCAACGGTGCGCCACCTCGCGTCGGCGGCTACGGCCGTGGTCAGCCTCTCATGCGCGGCCCGGTCGTCAGCGCGGGAACCGCCGATGGCAGAAGTACGGCTTCCGGAACGGGAGGGCCGCGGGACAAGGCGCTTCAGCTCAGGAGCGGCAGGAAGATCGTGTCGACGATCTCTTCGAGGACGTGGTCGGGCGCCGGGGCGAAGGTCACCAGGATTTCGTGGCGCAGCAGGTCGAAGGGCAGTGACTTGACGCGTTCGCTGAGGCGCTCCGGGTCGATCTCGCCGCGGGCGACGGCGCGGTCGAAGAGCACGTCGGCGCCCTTCCGGTGCTTCGCGGCGAACAGGTCGCCGGGACCGGTGCCGGTCTCCTGGTAGTAGCCGGCCAGGTGCGCGTTCATGACGGTGACGAACCGGGCGCGCGTGCGGTTGATCTCCCGCATCAGGGTGAGGACGTCCTCGCGCAGGCTCCCGGTGTCGGGGACCTCGACCCGGGCCTGGTCCAGGACGTGCGCGACGGCCGCACGGGCGAGCTCGTCGCGGCCGGACCAGCGGCGGTAGAGCACCGGCGGGCTGGTTCCGGCGCGCTGGACGACGGCGTCCATCGTGAACTTGGCGTAGCCGTGGGCGGCGAGCTCTTCCCAGGCCGCGTCGAGCAGGGCCTTCTCCAGGGCCGCTCCGCGGCGTCGCTCGGGCATCGTCACCTCTCCGTTGGATAGAGTAGTCTATCTTATATGACGGATTACGACGTGCTCGTGGCCGGTGCCGGGCCGGTCGGCCTGCTGCTCGCGACGGAGCTGGCGCTGGCCGGAATCCGGGTCGTGGTGGCCGAACGGCGTACCGAGCCCGACACCGCACCCAAGGCGGCGGGGATCAACACCGCCTCCGCCGAGATCTTCGAGCGGCGCGGGCTGCTCCCCGCGATCGAGGCGGCGCAGGGGCAGTTGCCGTTCCAGGCCAAGGGAAAGCGGGCGCCCTTCGCCGGGCACTTCGGCGGGATCCAGGTGCCGGCGAGCGCCGTCGACGAGCAGGATCCCCTCCTGCTCGGCCGCGGTCCCGCCTGGTACGTCCCCGTCGAGCAGGTCGAGGTGGAGCGGATCCTCGGCGAGCGCGCGGCGGAGCTGGTGTCGAGGTCCGGCGCGGGGTCGAGGTGAGCGGGTTCGACGCGGACGAGGACGGCGTCACCGTGCACCTGCGTGACGGCGGCGACGTGCGCGTGGCCTGGCTCGCCGGCTGCGACGGCGGCCGCAGCCTGATCCGGCGCCGGGCGGGGTTCGACTTCCCCGGCACGGACCCGACGATCACGGTCCGCCAGGCGACGGGCACCGTCGAGGGCGCGGAGCTGCTGGGAAAGGGCTGGCAGCACACGTCGACCGGCCTCTACGTCCACGGGCCGCGGCCGGGCTGGATCCGCACCGTCGAGCTGGACGGCCCGCCGGCGGACCGGGACGCACCGGTCACCGCGGCCGAGATGGACACGAGCCTCCGGCACGTCAGCGGCCTCGACGTCCACGTGACCGCCGTCGCCGACGGCGGCACCCGTTTCACCGACCACGCGCGCCAGGCCACGACCTACCGGCGCGGCCGGGTGCTGCTGTGCGGCGACGCCGCCCACGTGCACTCGCCGTTCAGCGGCCAAGGCCTGAACCTCGGGCTCGGCGACGCCGTCAACCTGGGCTGGAAACTCGCCGCCACCGTCCGCGGCCGGGCCCCCGACGGCCTGCTCGACACCTACACCGAAGAGCGCCACCCGATCGGCGCCGGCGTCCTCGACTGGACGCGCGCCCAGGTGGCCGCCATGCGCGGCGACGCCTACAGCAGCGCACTCCGGGACGTGGTCACCCGCTTCCTCGGCACCCGCGACGGCGCAACCCTTTACGCAAAGCGGATCTCCGGCCTGGACCAGCATTACGACCTCGGGGACAGCCACCCGATCGTCGGCTCGGTGGCACCCCGGCTGGACGGCACGTTGCTCGCCGCTCACGAGGGCCGGGCCCTGCTCGTCGACCTCGCCGGGGACGAGGAGGTGGCGGTGCTGGCGAAGCCGTATGCCAGCCGTCTCGAGCTGGTCCGGAGCCGCGCGGAGGACGCCGGGTTGAGCGGTTTGCTGGTGCGGCCCGATGGCTTTGTCGCCTGGGCATCAGCCGGGGGTACCGACGGCTTGGAAGCCGCATTGACGCGGTGGCTGGGACACGAATAACCGACGTCCGGCAGAACCTCACACCGTGTCGGCCGTCTCCGAACGGCCAACCGATGACCGGCGTGGTCAGCGGGGGTCGAGGCGGCTGAGCAGGTGGTCCACCAGCCCGGGCAGCGGCTGGTCCCCCGGCCCCTCCAGCCAGCGCACGTTCGCTGTGCGGACCGCCGTCAAGAACGTTGCCGCCATGAGGTGGGCCAGTTCCTCCTCCAGGCCGTGGCCCCTCGCTACCAGGACCGCCGCCAGGTCGCGTTCCAGGGTGAACTGGTCGCTGACCTGCCGCGCCAGCAGGGACGGGTGCCGCCGGAGGAGGCGCAGCTGGGCCGCCCACTCGCGGTCCGGGATGGTCTGTGCCCGGTACAGCTCGGCGCACGCCGCGCGCAGGGCCGGCCACGGCTGCTCGCCGCGGGGCCGGTTCTCGACCAGGGACACCAGGACCCCGGTGCGCTCGCGGTCGGCGTGCAGGATCGCGTCTTCCTTGTTCGCGAAGTAGTTGGAGAACGTCCGCCGCGAGACGCCGGCGACGTCGGCGATGTCCTCGACCGTCACGCCGTCGAGCCCGCGCTCCATCGCCAGCCGCAGCGCCGCCTCGTGCAGCGACTGCCGGGTCGCCGCCTTCTTGCGGGTGCGCAGCGTGTCGAGCGTCTCCATGGCCCCAGCCTAACGACCGGACCTAAAGTGCCCATTGCGCAAGTTTGCACAGTGGGCAATAATTTACGGAGACGTGAAGGGGTCCTGTGGAAACGGAAAGAAACACCGCCATGCGCCACCGCGAGGTGCTGGAGTCGCTGTCCGGGCTGCTGCTCGCCCTGTTCGTGGCCATGATCAGCTCGACGGTCGTGTCGACGTCGCTGCCGCTGATCATCGGCTCGCTGAACGGCACCCAGACGCAGTACACCTGGGTGGTCACGGCGACCCTGCTGGCGGCGACGGCGACCACGCCGATCTGGGGCAAGCTCGCCGACCTGTTCAACAAGAAGACGCTCGTCCAGGTCGCGATCGTGATCTTCGTGGCCGGCTCGATGATCAGCGGGTTCAGCCAGGACACCGGGCAGCTGATCGCCGCCCGCGCGTTCCAGGGCATCGGCGTCGGCGGCCTGCAGGCGCTGGTCCAGGTCGTGATCGCGGCGATCATCCCGCCGCGCGAACGCGGCCGGTACAACGGTTACCTCGGCGCCGTGATGGCCGTCGCCACCGTCGGCGGCCCGCTGCTGGGCGGCCTCATCGTGGACGTGCCGTGGCTGGGCTGGCGCTGGTGCTTCTTCGTCGGCGTGCCGATCGCGGTGGTCGCGTTCGTCGTGCTGCAGCGCACCCTCAAGCTGGTGACCGTGCGCCGGGACGACGTCCAGGTCGACTACGCCGGCGCCGCGCTCATCGCCGCCGGGGTCAGCGTGCTGCTGATCTGGGTTTCGTTCGTCGGCAACACCTTCGACTGGATCTCGTGGCCGACCGGGGTCATGGTGGCCGGCGGTCTCGTCCTCCTCGGGCTCGCCCTGGTGGTGGAGAAGAAGGTGCGGGAACCCGTCGTGCCGCTGAAGATCGTCGTCCAGCGCACGCCCGCGCTGGCGATCATCGCGAGCCTCGCCGTCGGCATGGCGATGTTCGGCGGCGCGGTGTTCCTCGGCCAGTACTTCCAGATCGGCCGCGGCTACTCCCCCACCGAAGCCGGGCTGCTGACCATGCCGCTGATGGCGGGCGTGCTCGTGTCCTCGACCGTCTCCGGGCGCCTGATCAGCCGCACCGGGAAGATCAAGCCCTACATCGTGTCCGGCACGGTGATCCTGGTGCTCGGCTTCCTCGGGCTCGGCACGGTCGACCACGACTCTCCACTGTGGATCGTCGGCGTCGCGATGGCGGTCGTCGGCATCGGGGTCGGCATGACCATGCAGAACCTCGTGCTCGCGGTCCAGAACGACGTCCCGCTGCGGGACCTCGGCGCGGCGAGCGCGTCCGTCACGTTCTTCCGGTCCCTCGGCGGCACCATCGGCGTTTCGGTGCTGGGCGCGGTCCTCGCCAACCGCGTCACCGCCGACCTGTCCACCGCGCTGCACGTGCCCGCGGGCCAGGCTTCGACGGGCAGCGTCAGCGCGCTGAACCTCAAGGCCCTGCCGCCGCAGGTGCAGACCGTGGTGCACACCGTCTACGGCGACGCGACCGCGCACATCTTCCTCATCTCCGCCGCGGTGGCCGTCGTCGGCGTGATCGCGGCGGCGCTGCTCAAGCCGATCACCCTGCGCACCACGATCGACCTGGAGCAGAAGAAGGACGACACCGTCACGTCGGACTCGATCGCGGGGTAGGGGGAACGACGATGGGTGGCAGCGCGGCCGAACTCAACGCCTTCGAGTCCACTGTGGAGAAGTTCGGCCCGCGCCCGGACCCGGCGACCCGGGCCATCCTGGCCGGCGCCGACGGGTCCGACACGGCCATGCGGGCCACGGCGTTCGCCTTCGGACTGGCCCGGCGCCAGGGCGGCCGGCTGATCGTCGCCTTCGTCGCGTACCGCTCGGCGCTGTCCACGCTGGGGCCGGCGGTCGCGTCGGCGGTCGAACACGACACGACCCTGGAGCTGTACGCCGAACTGCGCGACCAGATGCGGTCGGCGGCCGAGGAGCTGGCGGTCCCGGTCACGTTCGTGAGGACGTTCGGCGACCCGTACACGACCCTTCGCGACACCGCCGACCGCTGCCAGGTCGACACCGTGGTGGTCGGCGCGTCGCAGAAAGCGGGCCACCGCTTCGCGGGCTCGGTCGCGACGAAGCTCATCCGGTCCGGCCACTGGCCGGTGCTGGTGGTGCCCTGACAGCCAGGGCGCTCAGCCCGGCGGGAGCCGCAGGAGCGCGTTGACGCCGTAGCCGAAGCGGGCGTCGAAGGAGTCCGCGACCATCAGCTGCGCGCCGACCTTGGCCAGCGCCGGGTAGGCGCCGGTTTCGAGCAGCTGCCCGAACTCGCGCGTCGGCGTGCCGGCCGGGGTCTGCTCCTCCTGCGTCAGCCCGAGCGTGAAGTAGACGATCGCCCAGCACAACCGCGCCGCGTCGGGCTCGGGGTAGCCCGCTTCGAGCAGGGCGCCGACGATCGTGTCGGCGAGGTGCAGGGTCTTGCCCGTGCCGGCGTACGTGCCCGCGACCAGCCGGCCGCCGTCGCGGTGCGCCAGCATCGCCGCGCGGTAGCGGTGGGCCACCACGCGGACGCGCTCGACGGCGTCGGCCGGCAGGTCGTCCGTCCGGACGGTGCCGACGATCGTGTCGGCCATGGTTTCGATCAGCGTCTGCTTGGTCTTGACGTACCAGCTGACGGAGTTGAGGTGGGCGCCCAGCGTGCGGGCGACACCGCGCAGCGACAGCTTCTCGAGCCCTTCGGCCTCGAGCGTCGCGAACGCGGCGTCGAGCACGTCGTCCGGTGTCCAGCGCATCTTGGTCATCGTACAAGTCAGTGAGACGCACCGAAGGCGGCGTGGGAAACGTCGTCCCAGCGCTCCCACTCCGCCAGCCGGGCCGCGTACTCCTGCTTCATCAGCGGCAGCGGGCCCGGCCCGAAGAAGATCCGCAGGGGCGGCTCCTCGGCGTCGACGACCCGCAGGATCGCGCCGCGGGTGGCGCTCGGCTCGCCCCGCGTCGACGCCGGCCGGCTCATGGCCGCGCGGAACCCGTCGTAGACCGGCGATCGTTCGGCGTGCACCGCCGACGGGCCGGCCCAGTCGGTGGCGTAGCCCGCGGGCTCGACCAGCGTGACCTTGATGCCGAAGTCCTTCACCTCGGCCGCGAGGCTGGCGGTGAAGCCCTCCAGGCCGAACTTCGACGCGTGGTAGATCCCCAGGCCGGGCAGGGAGTAGACGCCGGCGACCGACGACACCTGCACGATGTGGCCGCCGCCGCGGGCGCGCAGGTGCGGCAGCGCCGCCTGGGTGACCCACAGCGGGCCGAGCAGGTTCACCTCGACCTGGTCGCGCGCCTGCCGCTCGGTGACCTCCTCGACCATGCCGAACAGGCCGTAGCCGGCGTTGTTGACCACGATGTCGAGCCCGCCGAAGTGGTCGGCGGCCCGCTGCACGGCTTCGGTGACGCCCTCGCGGTCGGTGACGTCGGCCTTCAGCGGCAGGATCGTGTCGCCGTGGCGCTCGACCAGGTCGTCGAACGCTCCGTCGGAACGGCTGAGCGCCGCCACGCGGTCGCCGCGCTCGAGGGCGGCTTCGGTCCATTCCCGGCCGAAGCCCCTCGACGCGCCGGTGATGATCCAGGTCTTGCCGGACATGGTGCCTCCTTCGGTTTTTGGTCACTGACCAAGTACCTTCAGTAGTACTTGGTCGGTGACCAAAAAGTCAAGCGTGCCGGACGGCCGGTAGGTTGGAGTGGTGTCCCAGTCACGCGCATCCGGTCCGAGCGCCGCGGCCCGCCCGGGGCCGTCACGGCGGGACGCCAAGGAGAACCTCGCGCGGATCCTGACCGCGGCGGCGGACGTCTTCGCCGAGCAGGGCTGCAACGCCACGCTGGCCGACGTCGCCAAGGCCGCGGACGTCGGCGTCGCCACGGTCTACCGCACGTTCGCGACCAAGGACGACCTGATCCACGAGGTGTACGAGCCGCAGTTCGCGCGCGCGGAGCAGCAGGCGCTCGACGCCAGCCTCGCCGCGGACCCGTGGGCCGGCATCGGCGGGTTCCTCGAGGACTGCATCACGACCATCGCCCCCGACCGCGGTTTCCGCGAGCTGCTGACCGGGTCCTACAGCGAGACGCTCGGCTGGTCGCGCCCCCGGACCCCGCACCGGCTGGCGAAACTGGTGGAGGACAGCCACAACCGCACCGGCAAGCACCTGGAGACGCTCGTCCGGCGGGCCCGCGAGGCCGGCCTGGTGCGCGACGACCTGGTGGCCGGCGACCTGCTGCTGCTGTCGATGGCGGTGCAGACGTCGGTCGAGTTCGGCGGCCCGAGCCACCCCCGCCTGTACCGGCGGATGATCGGCTTCCTGATGGACAGCCTGCAGCCCGCCCGCGACGCCCCGACCCCGCTGCCGGAGCCGGGGCTCACGAACCGGCAGATCGCCGCCCTGGAGCGGCAGCGGCGCAAGCGGATGTCCGGCCCCGCGGCCCCCTGACGGTTCGCGAGCCCCTCGATTTCACGCCGCGGCGTGGTAACCTCCCGTGACCGGAACTGCTATTCCGGTAGCCGTGGTCCCCGCCGCCGAGGGGGTGGCGGGAACCACGGGCCCGGGTCGGACGGCCGTCGCCACCTACGGCTGCGACTCGTGGACGGCGCGGCCATGGCGCGCTGCACGGGCGGCGGGATCATGTGGTCGTCGGTGGCCACGCGGGCTCGCACACAGGGGGCTTCGACACCCTACGGGTCCAGGAATTCCTTGTCCGGGAACAGGAAACCGTCCTGCGGCGCGATGCAGACGAGCGCGGTAACCCGCCAGGTGGTGCGCGCGGAGTCCTGAAGCGCGTCCTCGGTGCCGGGCCCGTCGTCCATCGGAACTGCTGTTCCGATTCGCCCTGACACCGCGCGCAAGGGTGCTACTATCCGGAATAGCTATTCCGATACGGAGGTGCGGATGCCGCCAGATCGCCGTCGCGTGCTCGTCGTGGTCGCGCTCGCCCAGCTCATGGTGGTGCTGGACGCGACCATCGTGAACATCGCGCTGCCCGCCGCCCAGGCGGACCTCGGCTTCGGCGACGCCGACCGGCAGTGGGTGGTGACGGCGTACTCGCTCGCCTTCGGGAGCCTGCTGCTCGTCGGCGGGCGTATCAACGACCGGGTCGGCGCGCGGACCGGCTTCGTCACCGGCCTGGCCGGGTTCGCCGTCGCTTCGGCGCTCGGCGGCTGGGCGCCGGACTTCGCCGTGCTCGTCACCGCGCGGGCCGCGCAAGGGGTGTTCGGCGCACTGCTGGCGCCGGCCGCGCTGGCGATCCTGTCGACGACGTTCCGCGGCACGAGCGACCAAGGACGCGCGTTCGGCGTCTACGGCGCCGTCGCGGGCGGTGGCGGCGCGGTCGGGTTGCTGCTCGGCGGGGTCCTCACCGGCACGCTGTCCTGGCGGTGGTGCCTGTTCGTCAACGTCGTGATCGCGGCCGCCGTCATCGCCGGCGCCCTGGTCACGCTGCCGCCCGCGCAGGCGCGCGCCGGGCGGACGGACTGGCCGGGCACGGCCCTGGTCGTCACCGGGCTGTTCGCGCTCGTCCTCGGCTTCGGGCGCTCCGAAGTGCTCGGCTGGACCCACCCGGCGACCCTGGCCTCCCTCGGGACGGGTGTCGTCCTGCTCGTGGCGTTCGTCTTCGCCGAAACCCGCGCGGCCGCCCCGCTGCTGCCGCTGCCGATCGTGCGTTCGCGCACGCGCGGCACGTCGTACCTGGTCATGCTGCTCGCCGCGGTCGGGATGTTCTCGATGTACCTGTTCCTGGCCTACTACCTGCAGCGCACGCTCGGCTTCTCCCCCGTGCTCGCCGGCGTGGCGTTCCTGCCGATGGCCGTGTCGGTCGCCGTCGGCTCCGCGGCCTCCGGCGCCGCGCTCGTCCCCCGGTTCGGCATCCGGCTGCCGGTGACGGCGGGCTCCGCCCTCGCGGCGGCCGGATTCGTCTACCTGACCGGGATCGGCGCCGAGACCGCGTACGCGACGTCCGTCCTGCCCGGATTGCTGCTGGCCGGGCTCGGCCTGGGCGCGGTCTTCGGCTCGGCGATGAGTTCGGCGGCCGACGGCGTGGCCCCGGCGCAGGCGGGGATCGCGTCGGCCACCGTGAACACGACCCAGCAGATCGGCGGCTCGATCGGGATCGCGCTGCTCACCGGCCTTTCCCTGGCCGCGTCCGGGACGGGCGGGGAGATCGCCGGGTACCACGCGGCGTTCTGGGGCGCGGCCGTGGCGCTGGCCGCGGCCGCGGTGGTCGCCGGCGTGCTCTACCCCCGGCCGGTCCGCGAACCGCGGTACCAGGAGGAGAAGTCATGACGAAGGCCCGGCACCCAGGCGTCCTCAGCGCCGTCCAGCGGAAGGTGTTCGGCCTGCCGCCGGCCACGACGGCCTACACGGTCGAACGCGGCCTCCGCGTTCCCACGGCCGACGGCGCGCAGTTGCTCACCGACGTCTACCTCCCGGTGGGGAAGGCGCACGGCACGGTCCTGATCCGGTCGCCGTACGGGCGCGGGCTGCCGGAGAGCCTGGTCCACGGGCGCGCGTTCGCCGAGCGCGGCTACCAGGTCGTCGTGCAGAGCGTCCGGGGCACGGGTGGCTCGACCGGGACGTTCCGGCCGATGGCGCAGGAGGCGTCGGACGGCCAGGACACCGTCGCCTGGCTGCGCACCCGGCCGTGGTTCGGTGGCCGGCTCGCCACCATCGGCGGCTCCTACCTCGGCTGGGCCCAGTGGGCGCTGCTGCGGGACCCGCCGCCGGAGCTGCGGGCGTCGGCCGTCGTGGTCGGCCCGCACGACTTCGCCCGCGCACTGCGCGGCTCGGGATCCTTCGCCCTGGAGGACTTCCTGGTCTGGAGCGCCACCATCCGGGCCGGGCTGGCCGAAATGCTCGCCGCGCGCCGCCGCGTCAAGGCCGCGCTGCGGGAACCGACTGCCGAAGCGGCGGCGGAAAGCGCATTGGGCACGAAAGCGCCGTGGTTCGCCGAATGGCTCGGCCACCCGGACCTCGACGATCCTTTTTGGACGGACTACGACGCGACGTCCGCCCTCGCCACGAGCCGGGTTCCGACGCTGCTGATCGGCGGCTGGCACGACGTCTTCGTCGACCAGACGCTCGAGCAGTTCCAGGCCCTGAACGACCGCGGCGTGGACGTGGCCATGACGATCGGCCCCTGGACCCACCTCGACACGACGTTCAAGGCGGCCCGCGTCGCCGATCCCGAGGCGCTGGCGTGGTTCGGCCGGCACCTCCGCGGCACCGCGTCCGGCCGCCCCGCGCCCGTCCGGATCCACCTGACCGGCGCCGGCACCTGGCGGTCGTTGCCGTCGTGGCCACCGAAAACCGGCGAGCACACGCTCAGCCTGCACGGCAGCGGGCAGCTCCGGGACGAACCGGCCGATGCCCCGGGCACCGCCGGGTTCGCCTACGACCCGGCCGACCCGACGCCCGCCGTCGGCGGACGGCACATGTCCGCCAAGGCGGGCCGCCAGGACAACGGCCCGCTCGAAAGCCGCGACGACGTCGTCACCTTCACCTCGGCGCCGCTCGAGGCCGACCTCGACGTCGTCGGCGCGCCCCACCTCGAACTCCGGCTCGAGGTGGACGCCGCCGCCCGGCCCGACCTGTTCGTGCGGCTGTGCGACGTCGACGACCGCGGCCGGTCGTGGAACGTGACCGAGTCGTTCGGCCGGCTCACCACGACGTCCGGGGCGGTGAGCCTGCGGCTGGGTTCCTGCGCCCACCGCTTCCTGGCCGGGCACCGCATCCGCCTGCAGGTCTCGGGCGGCGCCTACCCGCGCTTCGCCCGCAACCCCGCGCCGGCCCGCTACACGCTCGTCTGCACCGGTTCTTCCCTGTCCCTGCCCGTCGAAGCAGTGTCCACCGAGGAGTCCGCATGAAGAAGGCCCGCCGGCTGGCCGGAGCCGCGCTGCTCGCGCTGGCCGCGGTCACCGTCGTCCCGGCACCGGCCGAAGCGAGCTGGCGGCCGAAGCCGGAGCCGGCGACCTACGGGCAGAGCGAGGCGGTGCCCGCGTCCGTCACGATGGACGACGGTGTCGTGCTGTCCGCGCGGGTCGTCTACCCGGTGGATCCGGTGACCGGGGCGCGCGCACCGGGCCCCTTCCCCGTCCTGCTTTCCCAGACGCCGTACGGCATGGCGGGCCCCGATCCCCGGGCCGGCGGGGCCTACTTCGTCGAACGCGGGTACATCTACGTCACGGCCTCGGTCCGCGGCACCGGCACCTCGGGCGGGCAGCTGGACTGGTTCGGCAGGCGGCAGGGCCAGGACGGCGCCACGCTCGTGAACTGGGCCGCGCACGCCCTGCCGGGCTCCGACGGCGCCGTCGGCCTCGACGGCTGCTCGTACCTCGGCGTCGACCAGTGGTACACCGCCGCCGAGGTCGGCCCGCACTCGGCGCTCAAGGCGATCGCCCCGTTCTGCACGGATTCCCAGATGTACCAGGACCTCGCGACGGTGGGCGGCGTCCCGACGACGTTCATCCCGTCGATCTCCCGGGCCTTCCCGCGCGGGCCGGAGGACGACCCGCTCACCGATCCGCTGTCGGTCACGGCCGGCGACCTGACGACCGGCGGCGCCCGGTCGTACGACAACGCCTACTGGCACGGGATCGACGTCCAGGAGTTCATGCCGCGGATCGTCGCGAACGGTGTTCCCGCGCTGAGCGAGGCCGGCTGGAAGGACCTCTTCCCGGGCGGCAACATCGGCGCCTACGTGGCCGCGCAGAACGCCTACTTCGGCCGTCCGGTGACCGCGCCCATCGCGGCCGGCGAGCGCGTGACCGGGCGGTACCAGGCGATCGTGGGCCCGTGGACGCACGGTCAGCACGTCAACGAGGACGTGCTCTCGAACCTCCGCAAGGAGTGGTTCGACACGTGGCTGAAGGGCCGGCCGACCGGCATGGCGAACACCGCGAAACCGTTGCACCTGTTCGAAAACGGCGGCGACCGCTGGGTCGACACCGCCGCCTGGCCGCCGTCCACCGGCACCGGTACGTACTACCTCGGCGGGAACGGCACCTTGACGACGACCCGGCCCGCCACCGAGGGGAGCGACGCACTCTCCGCCGCGCCCACCTACACGACCGCGCCGCTGACCCGGGACGCCGTGCTGGACGGCCCGATCGACGTCAGCGTCCAGCTGAAATCCACCGCACCCGACGCGTACGTGGCGGTGACCGTGAACCTCGTGTCGCCGTCGGGCGCGGTGACCAAGGTGTCGGACGGCGGGCTCCTGGCAAGCCTGCGCGAGCTGGACACCCGGCGGAGCTGGTACGGCGCCGGCCACACGCTGATCCAGCCGAGCCACCCGTTCACCCAGGCGAGCCGGCGGCTGCTCACCCCGGGCGAGACCGTGCGGCTGGACATCGCGGTGCTGCCGAACCTGACCGTGCTCCCGGCCGGCTCCCGGCTCCAGGTCGTGCTGACCGCTCAGGCCCCGGCCGGCTTCCACCTCCAGCCGGCCCCGACACCGCAGCAGAGCGCGAACCTCGCCGCCGGGCGGTCCGCCGTCAGCCGGGCGCCGTGGGCGCCCTCGTCGGTCACGGTGCCGCTCGCCGCGCCGCACTCGTTCACGACCAGCCCGATCACCTGGGGCCCGGCCTCCTGAGAAACCCGCGCACCGCACCGGAAGGACGACGATGACCTCCGAACCCGCCGCCACCACGCCCGCACTGAGACCCGCCGACCCGGACCAGGCCCGCCGGCTGAGGCGGGTCGTCACCGCCAGCCTCGTGGGGACCACGATCGAGTGGTACGACTTCTTCGTCTACGCCTCGGCCGCCGGCCTGGTGTTCGGCCGGCAGTTCTTCCCGGCTTTGGACGCCACGGCCGCGCTGCTCGCGTCGTTCGCCACGTTCGGCGTCAGCTTCGCCGCCCGCCCGATCGGCGGGGTCGTCGCGGGGCACCTCGGGGACCGGTTCGGCCGCAAGGGCGTCCTGGTCGCCACGCTCGTGCTGATGGGCCTGTCCACCGTCGGGGTCGGCCTGCTCCCCGGCTACGACGCCATCGGCATCGCCGCGCCGATCCTGCTGGTCCTGTTCCGCCTGCTGCAGGGCCTGTCGGCCGGGGGCGAGTGGGGTGGCGCGGCCCTGCTGTCGGTCGAGCACGCCCCGCCCGGGCGACGCGGCTACTTCGGCTCGTTCCCGCAGATCGGCGTGCCGATCGGGCTGCTGCTGGCCAACTTCGCCTTCTTCACGGTGTCGGCGTCGACCACGGCGGACCAGTTCCAGGCGTGGGGCTGGCGCATCCCGTTCCTGCTCTCGATCGTCCTGGTCGGCGTCGGGTTCTTCGTCCGCGCGCGGGTGGCCGAGAGCCCGGTCTTCACCGAGCTGCAGGAACGGCGCAGCCGCCGCTCGGCCCCGTTGAAGGTGCTGTTCAAGACCCACGCCCGCGAGCTGGTCGTCGCCATCGGGCTGTTCGTCGCGAACAACATGATCGGCTACATCCTGATCGCCTTCATCACCTCCTACGGCACGCGGACGCTGAAGCTGTCCAGCACGACGATGCTGCTGGTCGGCATGGCCGGCGCCGTCGCGTGGGGCGGGTTCACGCTGCTGGCCGGGCGCTGGTCGGACACGTGGGGCCGGCGGCGGACCTACCTGGCCGGCACGCTCGCCCTCGCCTTGTGGACGTTCCCGTTCTTCCTGCTGTTCGACACCCGGTCCGTGCCGCTGCTGGTGCTGGCCGTCGTCGTGCTCGCGTTCGGCCTCGGCCTGACGTACGGGCCGCAGGCCGCGACCTACGCCGAGCTGTTCCCGACGGCGGTCCGCTACAGCGGCGTGTCGTTCGCCTACGCCTTCGGCGCGGTACTGGGCGGCGGCTTCGCCCCGCTGATCGCGACCTGGCTGGTCGGGCTGACCGGCACGTCCCTGTCCGTCTCGGCCTACATGCTCGTGGCCTGCCTGGTCACGCTGGCCGCCGTGCTCGCGCTCAAGGAGCGCTCGGCCGCGGAACGGGAGGCCTTCGTGGTCGCGACCGGCTGACGCGCCGGGCTCCCGGCGTGACCCGAAATTGACCCGATCCAATTCGAGCCCATTCCTGGACCTTTTCCAGAATCCCGGGAAACCGGTTTCCGCACGTCACCGGGGGTCGAGTTCGTCCGCCAGCGCCGCGTCGACCTTCGCCGCGGCCCGGCGCAGCGCGCGGCGCGCCACGGCGAACAGAGCCACCGCGGCCACGGTGCCGACCATCGCCCAGGTACTGCCGCCGTCGTCGGCGGGGACCACCGCGAACGTCACCAAAACGAGGAGCAGCCAGCGGTTCCGGTCGTCCACCCGGATCCGGGAGCGGCGGGAGGCGCGGCTCCGCGCGATCGGGAACGCATGATCAGGAACACCCATCGGCTTCGGCCTCCCGTCGATGATCCGCGCGGACTCCCGTTGTCACGGATCGCAGCTAGCTGACCCTCAAACAGTCGATCTACTCACCGTGAGAGTTACAAATTTTGCACCCAATAACTCAAAGCAATCACTGATCCACTCGAAAGAGTGATGCTTTCGATGTATTCGATGTTTCTTATCCGGAGGCCAACAACGGATTCACATTCAGTCCGTCAGCACGCTCACGTCGTAGTGCCGGGCGACCGCCTGGTTGTACCGGGCAAAGGACTCCCCGATCACCCGCAGGTCCTCCTCCGGCACACCCGCGAACATCGCGGCCAGGTTGTCCCGGCGGCGGTCGTGGACCCGGCGGGCGCGCACGCGCCCCTCCTCCGTCGCCACGACGATGCTCCGGCGGCGGTCCTCCGGCGCCGGGGTCCGCTCGACCAGGCCGGCGACCGTCATCGCCGACACCTGGCGGCCCACCGTGGACGGGTCCAGGCCGAGCTTCATCGCCAGGGTGGTGATGTCCGCCGGCCCCGTCACCTCCAGGGTGCGCAGCAGCAGGTACCCGGCGCGGTCGACCTCGTCGTAGATGTCGGTGCGACGGCTGAGCAGCTCGAAGTTGCGCACCATGACCGCGGTGTGCGCCTCGATGAGGTCGAGCGCGTCCATCCGCAGAACCTACCTTCCGGCCGATTGCCCGGCCGCCCGCATATCGGTATCATACCGGTAATTATCGGCATGATACCGATATCCGCGACCGGGGGTAGGAGAAGTCACTCGGATGGGACGCGCGTCGGCGGCGGTGCACCGGATCAGGGACAAGGCGATGGGCTCCGACCCGGGGATGACCCGGCTGCAGAGCGCGGTCTCGGCGGCCGTCGCGATGACGACCGGGCTGGCCGTCGAGTACGTCTTCGCGAGGCTGACCGGGGCGACGCCCCAGGCCACGCTGGTCGCGGTGCTGCTCGGCGCGATCACCGCGATGATGGGCTCGATGGCGCTGACCGGCGGCGGCGCGTGGCTCAAGGTCCGCACGGCCGCGCTGTTCCCCGTCGCGATGGGGCTCGGGATGGCGCTCGGCATCGCGGTCGCGCCGCATACCGACCTGATGCTCGGCGTGTTCGTCGTCGTGATGTTCACCGCCGTGTTCGTCCGGCGCTTCGGCATCCCGTTCTTCTTCTACGGCTTCATGGTCTGGATGGGTTACTTCTTCGCCGCGTTCCTGCACGCGACGCTCCAGGGGCTGCCCGCCATGCTGCTCGCCGTCGTGATCGCGAGCGCCTGGGTGCTCGTGCTGTGCCTGACCGTCCTGCGCGGACACCCCGGCCGGACGCTGCACCGCACGCGCCGCGCGTTCGGCGCCCGGGCCCGCGCGGTCGTCCGGCTCTGCGCGACGCTGCTGGCGGACGGCCCCAGCGAGCAGCTCGCCCGGCGGATCCACGCGGCGCAGGCCCGGCTCGCCGAGTCCGCGCTGATGGTCGAAGCGTGGTCGGCCGAGGTCACGGTGCTGCCGGGCGGCGTCTCGGCGGCGGCGATCCGGCGCACGACGATGGACGCCCAGCTCGCGATCGACCTGCTCGTCACCGCCTGCGCGCAGCTCGGCGCCGAGCCGGAGCCGGCCGGCCGCGCGGCGGGCGTGCTCGGCCTGTTCGCCCGCCACGACTACGCCGCCGCCGGGCAGGCCGCCCAGACGCTGCTCGCGCGGGCGGGCACCTCCCCCGTGCGGCTGGTCGCCGTCGCCGTCACCGACTACCTCGAGGTCGTCCGCCGCGCCGACCGGGACGGCCTCGCCGACACCGGCGAGTTCGAGCCCGCGGTGACGATCGCGATGGGCGCGCTGCCCGGCTCCGCCGCCGCGGCCGGCGACGTCGCACCCCGCGGCCGCGCGTGGAACCCGTTGCGGCGCCTCGACTTCACCACCCGCCAGGCCGTGCAGGTGGCCGTGGCGGGCGGGCTCGCGATCGTGCTCGGGCGGCTGCTGTCCGAGCAGCGCTACTACTGGGCGGTGATCGCCGCGTTCGTCGCCTTCACCGGCACGGCGACCCGTTCGGAGGTGTTCCTCAAGTCGGTCAACCGCGTGGCCGGCACCCTGGTCGGGCTGGGCGCCGGCATCGGCCTCGCGCACCTGACGGCCGGGCACCCGGGCGCGGTCGTCGCGGTGATCATCGGCAGCATGTTCTGCGGCTTCTACCTGCAGCGGCTGTCGTACGCCTACATGATCTTCTTCGTCACGATCATGGTGAGCCAGCTCTACAGCGTGCTCAACGAGTTCTCCCCCGGCCTGCTCGTCCTGCGGCTGGAGGAGACGGCGATCGGCGCGGCCATCGGGGTCGGCGTCGGCCTGGTGCTGACGCCGCTGAGCACCCGTGACACCGTCCGCACCACCGAACGCGCCCTCGCACGCACCCTCGGCGAGCTGCTGAACGCCGCAGCCGACCGGTTCGAAGGGCACGCCGACGCCGCCGACCTGGACGCCAAGGTCCGGGTCCTGGACAACGACCTCCGCCAGCTGCGGCTCGTGGCCGCGCCGCTCGTGGCCGCCGTGCCGTGGGGCGGCGGTTCCCGCACCACCCGCCACCGGCTGACGCTGGCCGCCACGCTGGTCCAGCACACCCACCGGCTGGTCGCCGTCCTGCGCCGCGGCCGCGCGAACGACCGGTCCCTGGCCGGGCCCGCCCGCGCGCTGGCCGACGTCGCGACCGCCGTCGCCGAACCCGGCGAGACGGACCCGGCCACCCTGCTGGGCCTGGCGGAAACCGCCCTCACGCAGCACTGCTCCCCCGCGGACGAGCCCGTATTGGTCGAGCTGATCCACCTGCGCCGGCTGCTGCACGAGATCGCCACCGGCGACGAGCCGGGCCTGCTCGCCGAACCGGCCGCGCCGTGCGTCACCGAGATCCGCGGCCACGTCCACGGCGCGACCGGGTCACCGCTGTCCGGGGCCACCCTGACTCTGGTCGACGCGCACGGCCATCAGACCGCGCGGGCGACGTCGGCGACCGACGGCGCCTTCACGCTGCAGGCCCCGCGGGCGGGCTCCTACGTCCTGATCACGGCGGCGGACCGGCACGGGCCGTCGGCCTCGACGGTCCTCGCGCACCGCGGGCGCGGCGTGGTGCAGGACATCTGGCTCACGGCTCGCCGGCAGTGCCACCGCCGCGACGTCCGGCTCCGCTGAAGGCCGGGCCGATCCACCGGCGGACGAGCGCGCGCAGCTCGTCGTCGCCGAGCTCCGGCGTCGTGGGGTACTGCAGGAAGGACATGAAGAGCCGCATCAGGATCTCGGCGAGTCCTTGGAGGTCCTCGTCGGTCGTGACACCGGCGGCGGCCCAGTCGACCGGCACGTTGGCCAGGATCCTCGCGCCGAAGGAGAACGCCAGTGGCGAGATCACGCCGTCGGTGAAGAAGTCCGCCTCACCCGCCTGCAGGAGCAGGCCGAGGTAGGGCTCGTCGGGCACGGTCCGGACGGCGAACACGACGGACTCCACGGCGGCTTCGGCGGGACTGCCGAACGAGGCGAGGTGCCGTTCCATCCGCCCGGCGAACTCCTCGACGCCGGCCAGGCCGACCGCGCGCAGGATGTCCTTGAGGCCCGGGAAGTAGCGGTAGACCGTCTGGCGGGTCACGCCGGCCTCGGCGGCGACGTCGGAGAGGCTGGTCTTGGCGAGCCCGGCGCGGTCGAGGCACGCCGTCGCCGCCTCGACGATCCGGCGGCGTGCCTCGTCCTCGGTCCCGGGCGGGTTGCCCCGCCAGCCGTGAAACCCCATGCGGTCATCTTCCCCGAGCCCGCTCAGACGGGCGCGGGGACCTCGCGCCGGGCGCGGTGGAGGGCGGCCAGCACCAGACCGGCCCCGGCGAAGCAGGCGAGCGCGTACGGCCCGCTGCCGATCGGCGTGCCGTCCCGGGTGACGCCGTGGTCCGCGCCGAAGTACGCGGGCAGCGCGCCGATCCAGAACACCGCCATCGCTCCCCAGTAGACAGCCGGGTAGATCCGCACGAAGGCGGACAAGGGCTCGGGATTCCCTCGGTGCGTCAGGAGGATCCCGGCGCCGGCCAGCCAGAGCAGACCCAGTTCGGCACCGAGGATCCAGGCTTGCGCGGTGGTGTTCGTGCCGGCCAGGCTCGACGGGAGGCCCGCGATCGCCATCGTCGGCGGGGTGAGCACGCCCGCCACCAGGACGCGCCAGACCAGCGACCAGCCGCGTCGCCGGCCGGCCAGCTTCACGACGAGCCAGGTCATCGCCGCCATCGAGACGGACGCGAACAGCAGCATGCTGTTCATCGGCACCGACGCCAGCGCCGGGTGGTTGACGAGCCGGTTGCCCGGGTTCCAGGCCCACCACCCCAGCTGCGGACCGAGCTGGTCGAAGACCTCGTAGAACACCTGGCACACGAAGGCCACCGCCACCGAGGCGACCAGCGGGCCGCGGCTGCGGAAGACCCCGAGCGACCGCACCAGCTCGTAGGCGAGCTGGCTGATCATCGGGTAGAACGCGACGATGTAGAGCGGCAGCCGGTCCCCCATGAACTGCACGGTGAACAGGTTGTGGGCGAAGACGAAGCCGTACAGCCGGTCGAGGCCGAACCACTCCGGGAAGTACAGCGGCGGCTCGGTCACGAAGAGGTAGACCAGCGAGGCGAACCACAACGCCAGGTTGACCGGGTCGCCCGCGCGGTGCCGGCGGATCGCGTGCACCAGGGCGAACACCGCGCCGGCGATCACGAGCACCTCGAGCAGCGGCATCGTCCAGTGCGCGAGGTCCCACGGCCAGCGGACCGAAACGACCGGGGCGACGTCGTGGCAGTCGAAGCCGAGGCCGCGGGTGACGGCGTCGGCGTCCGGCCCGCACCCGTCGCTCATCGCGCGGCGGCGGCCGCGGCCGTCGAGTAGTCCGTGGCCGGTGGCTCGGCGCGGGGGTCGAACCCGAACGGCACGCGGTGCTTCCCCAGCGCCGCGCGGATCCGGTAGCGCACGAGCCCCGCGAGCACGCGCGGGTTGCGCAGCATCTCCCCCAGCGACTCGTCGAGGTTGAAGACCTTCGCGAAGTGCTCGTCGACCACGTCGTACTCCCGCGCGGCGCCGACGACCAGGCTGAACGCCGGGCCGGACACGGCCGCCAGAAGCCGGCGCCGCCACTCGGGCGGCTTCTCCGTGCCCACCGCGCAGGCGTACCCCTGGTCCCGGGCCATCGCCAGCGACCAGGGCACGCCGAGTGCCTTGCGCTGCGCGGTGAAGAACCGCGCGGAGAACGCCGCGTCGAGCCCGCTCGCGCGCTCGAGGTGCTCGCGCAGCAGCAGGGCCGAACCCGCCGCGGAGCTGATGCCCTGGGCGTAGAACGGGTTGAACGCGCAGATCGCGTCGCCGACGAACACCAGCCCCCGCGGCGGGCTCGCCCAGCGGTCGTAGCGCCGCCACTTGTTGCCGGTCGAGCGGGTCAGGTGCACCTCCGAGGTGGGCGCGCACCGGTCCATCGCGGCGGCGAACAACGGCGTCCGCACCCGGCGGGCCGTCTCGACGAAGGTGTCGGCGGTGCGCGGCATGTCCAGGCCCCACGAGCCCATGCAGGCGATGACGCGGTCGCCCTCGATGGGGAAGAAGTTGACCAGGAACTCGTGCTCGGCGGGGTGCTCGCCCTTGTCCGGGGTCGGCATGATCACCAGGTGCCGCCACCACCACGACGCGGGCCGCTCCGGCGGCAGGTCGTACCAGCGTGAGGTGTAGGTGACCTTGGCGTCGAGCGTGCGCACCTCGGGTTCGGGCCAGCCCGCCGCGACCAGCCAGCCGCCGACGGCCGACCCGCGGCCCATCGCGTCCACCACGAAGTCGGCGTCGAGGTGCTCACCGCCGTCCGGAGTCGAGAAGTCGACACCGGAGACACGGCCGTCCCGCACGGTCAGGCCGGTCACCGCGGCGCCCTCGCGGATGACGACGTTCGCCAGCTCCCGCACCTTGTCGCGCAGCACCCGCTCGATGAGGATCCGCGAGCCGTAGATCATCGTCATTGCGCTGCGCTTGCGCGCCGACCAGCCCGCCCCGTCCAGGTAGGCGGCGTCCATGGACGGCATCAGGTGCAGCCCGCCCGCGGCGACGAGGTCGTCCTCGAAGCCCGGGAACAGCGCCCCGATCGCCCGGCGGCCCGAGTTCAGCAGGAAGTGCGGGTGCTTGCTCTGCGGCACGCCGCGGCGGTGCGCGGCCCCGGCCGGGAGCTCGTCGCGTTCCAGCACCAGCACCTCGTCGAAGTGCGGGGCGAGCGCCCCGGCGGTGCACAGGCCGGCGGCACTGCCACCCAGGACGACGGCGGTCTTGCCGAGCCGCATGCGGACCAACTCCCCACGTCATTCATACAACGGGACATTGAATGTATGAATGACGTGGGGAGCATGTCAAGGACAGCGACGGCCCGGCCGGGCCGAACCGGTCAGGTCCCCGGCGTCACCGGGGTCTTCGACACCCCCTTGCCGCCGGTCGAGGTGTTCGACGCGCCGATCACGTTCGGCTTCTTCTGGGAGACGCAGTCGCTCTGGTTGGTCGAGTTGATGCCCCAGCCCGACTTGTTCGTCACCACGAACGTGTTCTTGGTGAAGGTGTTGCCGCAGCCGGTCTGCTCCCACACGTTGTGCGTCTGGATGCCGTCGAGGTACCCGTTGCTCACCTTGTTGCCGGTGATCGTGTAGTTGTCGCCCTTGACGTCGATGGTGGAGTCGGCCGAGTTCTCGTTCTTCTCCCCCGTGCCGTCCAGGGTGTTGCCGGAGATCAGGCCGTCGTGGGTGCCCTCCTTGATGTCGATGCCCTCGGCCGCCACGCCCGGCCCGATCTTGTTGTTCAGCACCTGGATGTAGTTGCCCGCGTCGGGGCTCGAGCCGCCGCCGGTGCCGTAGCACTCCCAGTTGCTGTTCGCCGAGCCGAGGTAGACGCCTTCGCCGTACCCGGGCTGCTCCTTGCCGGTGTTGTAGACGGTCGAGTTCTTGATCACGCCGTAGGCGCTGCTCTTGCGGAAGTGCACGGCCTCGGCGCCGATGTCGTGCACGGTCACGCCGTCGAGCGTGACGTGCGTGGCACCGTCCAGGACGATGCCCTTCTTCGAGTTGGTGACCGAGATTCCCTTGATGTTCCAGTAACTCGCGCCCTGCAGCCAGAGGCCGTAGCCGGTCTGCCCGGACGGGCAGTCGGTGTCGCCGGGGTTGAACAGCGGGTCGTGCAGCACGGCCTTCGCGCTGCCGGTCAGGGTGATCGGCGACGACGCCGTGCCCGGCTTGGTCGCCACGAAAGCACCGCTGTAGTCGCCGTCGGCCAGCGAGATCGTGTCACCCGGCTTGGCCGCCGACAGCGCGGCGGACAGCTGGGTCGCGGTGGAAACATTGATGGTCGTCGCCGCCGGGTGCACGAGCTGCCCGATCAGGCTCAACGCGGTCAGTGTCTTGATCATGGATGAGTCCTTTCCGGACGGTCAGCTCGCCGGGACGTTCTTGAGGAACAACGACTTCGCGGTACTGGTCTTCGAGTCGTCGACGCCGTGGCCGCCGCTGTAGTCCTTCTGCTCGTTGTGGGCCCAGTCCACGATCGGCTTGCCCCCCACGTCCAGGTGGTGGAAGGCGGAGCCGTCCCAGCCGAACTGGTAGATCTTGGTGTGGTCGGGGTAGTACGGCGTGTAGGCCGCGCCGGCGGTGACCTGCTTGGTCATCGTGTTGTTGAAGAACACGTTGCGGGGACCAGAAGATCCGGACCACTTGACCGCCTTCTGCCCGGTCGACCAGTAGATGGGGAACCACGTCGAGTCGTCCGGCGCGTCGCCGCCCTCGTCACCGCAGTGCGCGGTGCAGCTGCCCGAGCGGTGGGCGTAGGAGACCTTGTTGGTGTTGAGCTCGAACAGGTTGTTGCGCTCGTAACCGCCGTGGATGTTGAAGTCCGAGTCGATGTCGTTGCCGATCACGACGTTGCCCGAGGCCGACCACTGGAAGGTGAAGTGCCGCAGGTCGCGGGTGGTGTTGCCGGCGTAGAGCGAGTCCCAGACGCGGGAGCCGCGGAAGTAGCCGTTGCCGCCCTTGCCCTTGTTCCACGAGCCGTCCAGCTCGTTGTTCACGATCTGCAGGTTCTTGGCCTCCTCGGTGACGATCGGGTGCGAGCCGGTCATCATCGAGTGGATGCCGGTGACCCAGGAGTTCGCGGCCCACTTGAACACGATGCCCTGCATGGCCAGCGAGGGCGCCAGGTTGCCGTAGTTGTCCTTCGCTTGCGCCTCGGTGACGCCGGCCGGGGCCGACTGCGTGAAGGAGAAGTTCTCGAAGCCGACCCCGACGATCGGGTCCACGATCGGCGAGGCCTTGGACGCGTAGGCGCTGCCGTCGATGGCCGCCGAACCGTCCGAAGTGGAGTCGACCGGGACGTCGTACTCGAGCGGCTTGTCGATGGAGACGGTGTGGTTCTTGGTGTCGATCGCGGTGATGGTGAACCACTGCTGGCGCATGTGGAGGTTCTGCAGCGGCCAGGTCGTCGGGTAGGCGTTCATCGACTTGTAGAAGTTGATCGAGTTCGCGGCCCGGATGTTGATGAACCCGCCGACCTTCATGTTCGTGGTCTTGGCGCTGGTGGCCAGGTAGACGGTCTTGTCGCCGGTGCGCGCCGCGAAGCCCTTGTCACCGGGCTTTTCGCGCAGCTTGGCGCCGGCCTTCCAGTGCACGTTGATCGTGCCCTCGAAGATGTCCTTCCGGTTGGCCGGGGCGGACTTGTACTCGCTGGCGTAGCTGGGATCCACGCCGCGCGACTGCACGCGGAACAGGCCACGGCCCGGCCACAGCCAGCCGCCGGAGCCGTCCTCGTAGTTCATCTCGTGCTGGTCCCACTGGTCGCCGTCCGGCGTCACGACGTCGTACTCGGTGTTCTTGTCCGGCGTGTAGACGAACTTCGTCTGGTCGGTGCCGGCACCGCGCAGGATCAGGTAGTTCGCGTCGACGTGGATCTCGTGGGTGACGTTCAGCGTCCCGGCCGGGAACGTGATCAGGCTCAGCTTGGTGTAGCTGCCCGACGGTGAACAGGACGCGTGGATCTTGTCGATGGCCGCCTGGATGCCGGTGGTGTCGTCGACACCGTCGTCCGGCTTGACCTTGTACGTGCTCGCGAGCTGGGCCGGGGTGATCTGGCAGCTCGCGCTCGGGTTGACGGCACTGGCGCCGGGCAGGTTCTGGCCGCCGCGGAAGCCGGCCTTGCTCCAGTCGTACAGCCCGGCTACCGGGGCGGCCCGGTTGCCGGCCGACGTGTCCAGCGTGGTGAGCGCGCCGGGCCCGGGCGGGACGGCCGTGGCCGGGGACGGGGACATCGCGACGAGGCCGGCCGCGACGAACGCGGCCGCGGCGACGCCGGCGACATTTTTCTTTCGTGACAAGGTGAACCCTCCGGATGAGTGGGTGGCGGAGAAGGCGGCGGGGGCACCGGGACGACCCGGCTCAGCCCGGCTGAGGGCGCGCCGGAACCCGTCGGGGACTTCCGGAGCGAAGGGTGGGACTCAGGCGGCAGCGCGGGTTCCGGCGTCCGGAACGGGCTGTCTCGCCTCGGGCGATGGGACACCACGGGCGCTGGTGGCCGGGATCATCGCGTGTCTGGACAAGGCTCCTCCGTAGCTGACTGGTTCGCACCAGGACTGCATGAAGGCGGCGTTGCCAACGAACGGTACATGCTCGATTGCCGTTAGTAAAGATACCTTCTTAACAAAGTCCTCAAGGACGGCCGACCTGGGCGTCCACCAGGGCCTGCACGGCCCGGGCGCGGGACGCGTCGGCGTCTCGCAGCGTGCGGTTCATTTCGACGTGCAGGAAGGCGGTACCGGCGGTTTCGGCCAGCCGGCCCTGGACGTTCGTCTCCCCCTCCAGGCCGGCGCACACCTGCAGCCACGCCCGGCAGACCGCGAACCCGGCCTTCCCGAAATCGTCACCGAGCCGGACGGCCGCGCCACCGGCCCGGCCGGACCCGGGCGACAGCACGATGTCGTACCCCGGCGCCGATGCGTCGTCGAAGCCGTGCAGCTGCACCTGCGCCAGGCCGCGGCCGACCAGGCCCGCGGCCACGACCTGGAACACCGAACCGGCCTCGTGGGCGACGTCGGCCCGGTCGCCATCGGCCCGGCGGTGCGCGCCGGCGATCATCAGCACCGCGCCCGGCGTGCGACGCCAGAGGTCCAGCCCGAACAGCTCCGTCCGCAGGTCGAACGCGGGATGCGGCACCTCGACGGCGAGCGAGGGCGGCGCCGAGCGGTCGAGAAGGAACATCCCCCACGCGCGGGCGGTGCCCGGCTCGTTCCGCACGAGCGTGTACGGCCGGCGCGTCACCGGGTCGACGAGGTCCTCGACCGTGAACCCCAGCTTCGCGAGGTCTTTCGTGGCAAGGGAATCCAGGTCCGCGAAGCCGCGGGCCGCGGTGGCGCGCTCGGAAGCGTCCGGCGGCCGGTAGGGCTGGCTCGCGGACAGTGCGCCCGTGAAGGCCGCAATTTCGGCGCGCAGCGTGTCGGGCGTCCCGGTCTTCGGAACCGGGCGACAGACCAGGACCAGCACCGGCACGACCAGCAGGGCGAGGGCGGACAACACCGCCTGCTTGCAGCTCACCGCACCGGAGGGTACACGGATTCGTTGTGCTGCTTACCTTTCCCGGTGGTCACACCCCGAATGGCGGCTCCGGCGGTGTTGGGTCTTGACAGCTCGGCGGGTGCGGATCATCCTGGTCCAGTTCGGAAAGAAACTTTCCTAATAAAGAGCCTGGTGGTTGCCGCCGCTGCCGGGCCCACTCCCCCCGTCGACCGCCGCCTTGGTCCGCTCTAGGAGCGTGCATGCGCACTCGCAGTGCGAAGCCGTTTTCGTCTCTGGTGCCCGGCGCGCGGCCGGCCGATCGGCTCCGGGAACGGCTGCCCGAGGCCGGTTTCCCGCGCGGCGTGGGTGTCGCGTCGGCCGCCGGGCTCGTGGCCGCGTTCCTCGTCGCCTGCTTCTGCGCGCTGGGCTTCGGCACGCTTCCGGTGTTCGACGGCGGGGCACCCAGCGTGCCGCCGGGTGCCGTCGCGGCACAGCGCCGTGACGCCGAGACGCTCGCCAAGGCCGTCGCCACGTCGGCCACCGCGACCGCGCACGACCTCCGGCTCGCGGCCGGTGCCCCGGCGTTCGACGACCCGGACGACAACCACTTGCTGAACGCGCTGGGCGCCGTCTACCCGTCGTGGCGCGGAGTCGCGCTGATCGACGGCGCTTCCCGCGCGCTGCGGGCCGCGCACGGCGAGCCGGTCGCGCTGGACTCGCTGTCCGGGGTCGACCTCGGCCGCCTCACGGTCCGCCCGGCCGCCCGCCCCGGCGACGTGCCCCTGGTGCTGAGCGCGGTCCCCCTGGACGGGGCCCGCACCGGGCAGGTGCTGGTGGTGTCGACCGCCCTGCGCCTGGCGACGCCGTCCCCGCCCCGTCACCTCCGGCTGGTCACAACCGGCGGCACGGTCCTGGGCAGCACGGGCGCGGACGTCCCCGCCGAGGTACGCCCACTGCTGGACACGGCCGGTCGCACACCGGGTTCCGGAGTCCTGACGGGCGCGGTGTCCCCGGGCCCGAACCCGACGGCCCCGGTGGTCGCGTACGCCCCGGTGAGCACCGGAGCGACGGCGGGCGGCCTCGGCCTCGCGGTGGTCACGCTGACGTGGCTCCCGGCCGACCCGCCCCCGTCGCCATGGCCGCCTGTCATTGCGGCGGCAGCACTGCTGACCCTCGCGGCAGGCGGCACACTCCTGCTGCGCCGAGGCTTGGTCGCACCGATCCGGCGGCTGCGGACTGATGCCCTCGCGGTCGCATCCGGGGACCACGTGGCGCGGGTACGCCAGTCCCGCCTCGCCGAGGTACGACGAACCGCGGCGGCTTTGGAAAGCTGCCACCGCCAGCTGCACGGCAACGCAGGCGCGGCCACTTCGGCAGGCCTGCCCGCACGGCTCCCGACCAACCTCGGCACAGCACCTGCCGACCACGATGCGCCGGCCGAGGTTTCGGCGCATGTCACCACCCGCCGAAGCGTGCTCGCGCAGCTCCCAGCCGACCCCGGCAGCACTCCCCCACCAACCCACCAAAACACGCGAGTCCCTGCCGCGGCAGCCAAAAACCTCCGCCGAGGCGTGCCCGCGCGGCTCTTCGGCAACGCACCTTCGCCAACCCACCGAACCACGCAAGCCCCCGACCCGGCACCCAAAACCCTCCGCCGAGGCATACCCGCGCGGCTTCTCGTCGGGCTGGTGACCGTCGCCCTCCTGGGCTGGTCCGCCGCGATCTTCTGCACCCTCGGCCAGCAAAGCGCCGACGTGCCCGCCGCGCTCGTCGCCGAACAGGGACTCCGCCTGGACCGCTCCGCCGACGCCCTTCGCTCCAGCCTCACCGGCAGCCTCGCCGAGCTGCGGGCGGCGGCACGGCTGTCGAACGAAGCGCAGCCGATGGTCGACCGCCTGTCCGCCGATCCGGCCTTCCGCAGCGTGTACGTCGTAGACACCGCCGGAACAGTGCAGCAGCGCGCCGGCCGGGAACCGTTGCGGGACGGGCCACCGCCCCCGGGGGACGGGCTGCGGCAGCACAACACCAGCGGCCGGGTGCCCGTCGTGTACGCCTACGCCGGGCTCGCTGACCAACACACGCTCGTCGGGGAACTAGACGTCACCCGGCTCGCCGCGCCGCTTCAGGCCGCCGGGTCGCGGGTGCGCGTGGTCGACGACGGCGACCGCACCATCGCCGACACCCGGGGCTACCTCGCCTTCGACCGGCTCGGTGACCCCGCCCTGCTCGCCGCGACCGCCGCAGCAAGAACAGGCCAGGCGCCCGGCCCCACACAGGTCACCGCCCGGCTCTTCGCGCGCACCGGCACCGCCGCCTCGCTGGACTGGGTCGTCGTGGCGGAGCAGCCGGCCGGCGGGGACGGTTCCGGGCGCGAAGGGGCCCGGGCCGCCGCCCTGGTCACCGCGGTGCTCGCGCTCCTGCTGTTCGGCTGGCACGAGCTGGTCGTCGTGCGGCCGCTGCGCCGGGTCGCCGCGGCCGCGGAACTGGTCGCCGCGGGCGGGGCGGCCGAGCCCGGGTATCCGCAGCGGCAGGACGAGATAGGCACGGTCGCGTCCTGTGTGGAGCTTTGCCGTCTGAAGCTCCACAAAGGACAAGTGGTCGAAGAAACTCCGGAGCCGGTGCTCGCCGGGAGCAGGTCCTGACGTGGTCTTCCTCTACTGCGTGCTGCTGCTGGGCTCGGGCGCCCTGCTGGCCGGCGGGATCGTCGAGCAGCGCCACCACTACGCCCGGCTGCACGCCATCCGCCACCGCGTCCTGGTCAACGGGATCCGCGGCAAGAGCTCGATCACCCGCCTGTGCGCCGGCGCGCTGCGCAGCGGCGGCGTGGTGACGGTGGCGAAGACCACCGGAACCGCGGCCCGGTTCATCCACCCCGACGGCAGCGAGGAACCGGTGTACCGCAAGTTCGGCATCGCCAACGTCGTCGAGCAGATCGGCATCGTCCGCCGCGCGGCCGCGTACCGGCCCGGCGCGCTGGTGATCGAGTGCATGGCCGTGCTGCCGGAACTGCAGGAGATCAACCAGCGCAAGCTGATCCGCTCGACCATCGGCGTGCTGTGCAACGTCCGCGAGGACCACCTGGCCGAGATGGGGCCGACGCTCGACGACGTCGCGCGGTCGCTGTGCCGGTCCATGCCGGCCGGTGGGGTGTGCGTGACGGCCGAGCGCGACCGGCTCGCGATCCTGCGCGAAGAAGCCGGAAAACGGGACTGCGAACTGGTCGTGGCCGACCCGGATTCGGTGTCCGACAACGAAATGAGCGGGTTCGGCTGGATCACGTTCAAGGAGAACGTCGCGATCGCGCTGGCCGTCGCCGAGCTGGCCGGGGTGCCGCGCCGGGCCGCGCTCGAAGGGATGTGGGCGGCCCCGCCCGACCCCGGGGTGCTGCGCGTGCACCACTACCTCGCCGGGCGGAGCCGCCTGCGGTTCGCGAACGTCTTCGCCGCCAACGACCCGGAGTCGACCCTGATGAACATCGGCCGGCTGCGCGGGCAGGGCGCCATCGGCGACCCGCTGCACGTCGTGATCAACTGCCGCCCGGACCGCGTCGAGCGCAACGGCCAGATGGGCGCGCTCGTGCCGGAGATCGCGCCCGAGCGCGTGGTGCTCATCGGCGAGCCCACCCGCAGCGCGCGGGTGGCGATCCCGGCCGCCTGGCACGACCGGGTCGTCGACCTCGGCGGCCACCGGCCGGGCCGGGACCTGGTGCGGGACCTGCTTTCCGGCACCGGCGGCGACTGGTCGCTGGTCGCGATCGGCAACATCCACGGCCAGGGCGAGCTGCTGATCGACGAGCTGGCGAAGCTGCCGGCCGTGCCCGCGGAGGCCCGCGCATGAGCACCGCCGAGCTGGCGCCGGAGATCGCGACCGTCGGCCTGGCCATCGGCCTGCTGCTGTCGCTGGTCTGCTACCTGGCCACGAACCTGTCCCCCGGCGGCATGATCACCCCCGGCTGGCTGGCGCTGACGCTGGTGGAGGACTACCGCCGCGCCGCGGTCATCGTGCTGATGACCGCGCTCACCTACGCCGGCACGAAAGCGTTGCAGCGCCTGGTGATCCTCTACGGCAAGCGGCTGTTCGCGGCGGTGGTGCTGCTCGGCGTGGTGCTGCAGGTGTCGCTGGTGGTCTTCGTGCAGGCCGACTACCCGCTGCTGTTCGTCCACCAGACCCTCGGGTTCGTGGTGCCCGGGCTGATCGCCTACCAGCTCGTGCGCCAGCGGCCCGGCCCGACGCTGCTGGCGACCGGCGGGGTGAGCCTGGTCAGTTACGCCGTGCTCGCCAGCGGTGTCCTCATCGGGCTCGTCCCGGCGGTGTGACGCGGTGAACCGAACGGCAGTCCGGAGTCTTCTGCTGGCCGTGGTGATCGCGGTGTCGGGTGTGGTCTCCGTGCACTACGCGAACCAGGAGCGCGACGAAGCGGCGATCGCCGCGGTGGCGGCGTCGACGGGGGCGACCGCGGACCGGGGCGGCTACCGCTTCGCGCGGCTCGCCGACCCGCCCCGCACGGTGGTCACCGCCGCCTCCGGCGCGGTGGTGGCGACGCTGACCGACGGCTCCCGCACCGTCGTGCTGGCCGGGCCCGCGCGCACCTTCCGCGACGCGAAGGCGGCGGTGACGAGCACCGCGTGGGTCCGGCTCGCGCCCCGGCCGTGGTCGGCGGGGGCCGAGCGGGCGGACTGGTTCGGCCCGTGGCTGGCCGGCGCCGCGGGCAGCACCGCCCCGGACGTGCTCGCGATCGCGCTGCAGTACACCGCGGGCGCCCCCGCCGTCCGGGACGGCACCGGCCTGCGGATCGCCGGCGACGCCGCGTTCGGCGAAGGCGCCGACTTCGACCGCTACCTGGGGATCGCCTGGCGCTTCCCCGACGGCGTCCGCCACAAGGCCGATCCCGGCCGGGGCGGCTCGCTCGACAGCGCCGGTTTCGTGCGGCTGGTCTACGGCTACCGTGCGGGCTATCCGTTGCTGGGCAAGGACATCGCGGGCGCCGGGCTCCCCCGCGGTGCGGCGGCGATGGCGACGCTCGGGCCCGGCACGCCGATCGTGACCGGCACCGGCCTCGCCCGCCTCCAGCCGGGCGACCTGCTGTTCTTCGGCCCGCCGGACCGGCCCGGCGCACCGGTGTCCCAGGTCGGCCTCTTCCTGGGCCTCGACGGCGACGGCCACCGCCGCGTGCTGGCCAGCCGCAAGAGAGCGGACGGGCCGGCGTTCGGCGGCGCGTCGTGCCTCGACGGAACGGGCCGGTACGCGCAGGGTTTCCGGGCAGCGAAACGGCTTTGAGCCCGCTTGCTCTCACAGCCCGGGTCCGGGCAGCGTGTAGTGGACGGTCGGGAACACCCGGGACGACCCGACCGGGACGGCGACCCTCACGCCGTCGGCGCGCACCTTGAAGACGACCTTCGTGACGATCAGGCCCGTCGGCCGTTCGCTGCGGACGACCCGGCCCGCTCCGCCGGTGGCCGGCTCGGCGGGCGCGGTCACCGTCGTGGCCATCGTGAGCGTGATCCCGGCGGCCGCCGCCCCGGCACGCAGAGCTCTGCACGTGAACGCCATCAGCGTTCCCCTCTTCGCTGGTTCCCACCGCGAAACAGCCGGTTCCCCCCTGGAACCCGCAGGATTCACCATAGTTGATGAGCCCTACGGACAACGTAAACAGAGAAAAATCGAACTGTCAACTGGCGTTGAGCGCCGTCCCGTTGTTGGCTTCACGCCAGTTAACGGGCTGGGTATAGTTCCGGGCATGGCTGAGCACACCCTCGCCGCGAAGCTGGACCACCTGTTCGGCGTGGTCCGCCCGGCCGGGGGCGACGAATACTCGTTCGAGCAGGTCGCGGACGCGATCCGGGCCCGGGGCGGCCCGACCATCTCGGCGACCTACCTGTGGCAGCTGCGCAAGGGCCTGCGGGACAATCCCACCAAACGGCACCTGGAGGCCCTGGCGGGATTCTTCGGCGTGCCGGCCGCCTATTTCTTCGACGAGAGCGAAGCCGAGCGCATCGACGCCGAGCTCACGCTGCTCAGCGCGCTGCGGGAGGCGCCGGTCCGGCAGATCGCGCTGCGGGCCCGCGGGCTGTCGCCGAAGAGCCTCGAAACGATCAGCGACATGGTCGACCGGGTCCGCGAGCTCGAAGGCCTGCCCGAGCCGCCGGCCGACACGGACCGATGACCCGGTCCGGCCGGCGACGGGTCCGGCGCCGCTGCGACGCGGTGCTGCGCCAGCTTTCGCTGCCCACGCCGTTCGACGTGCGCGCGCTCTGCGACGGGCTCGCCGCCCGGCGCGGCCGCCCGATCCGGCTGCTGCCGCTACCCGGGCTGACCGACGTGTGCGGGCTCTGGATCGCCACCGACACCACCGACTTCATCGCCTACGAGCAGCACACGACGCCGCCGCACCAGGACCACATAGTGCTGCACGAGATCGGCCACATGCTGTGCGAGCACTACCCGGTCTCGGTGACCCCGGCCGAGCAGGCCCGGCTGCTGCTGCCCAGCCTGGACCCGGCCATGGTGCGCCGCGTGCTGGGCCGGACCGGCTACACGAGCGTCGAGGAGCAGGAGGCGGAGATCTTCGCCTCCCTGGTCGGCGGGCGCGCGGAGTTCGCGCGCCCGCGCGACCCGCTCACCGACCGGCTCCGCTCGGCCCTCGACGACGGCGGCGCCCATGGCTGAGCTCGTCCGCCGCTACGGCCCCGCCCTGCTGGCGTGGGTCGTGGTCCTCTGCCTGCGCCCCGGTCCCGCTCCCGGCCGGCGGCTGGTGCGGCTGTGCGTGCTCGGTCTGGCGGTTTCCCAGACCGCGCTGACCCCCGGTTTCGAAGCCCTCGTGCGCACGGTCGGCTTCGACGACCTCGAGCAGCTGATCGGTCACCTCGGCATGCTCGTCGCCGTCTGGGCCGGCGCCGAGACCATGCTGCGGCTGCACGGCTTCGACGTTCAGGCCCGCTGGCAGACCGCGTGGTCCGTCCTCTCGGGCGTGGCGCTGTGCGTGGTGTTCTTCGCCGCTCCGGACCAGAGCCCGCAGTCGCCGTGGGTGCTGGAATACAGCGTCGTCTACGCGCTCGCCGTGCTGCCCGGGTACCTGATCGTCGCCGGGGTGTGCCTGCGGGTTGCGCGGGCGACATCGGACCGCGTGCTGCGCACCGGCCTCGGGCTGGTCGTCGCCGGTGCCGCGGTCGCGGCGCTCTACATGGTCTCGCGGACCGTCGTCGCCTTCGACCTCTCGGACCGCACGTCCGTCACGTTCGCCTTCGGCGACGATTTCCTGCTGGCCAAGGCCCTCCCGACGGGCGCGCACGTCCTGGTCCTGACCGGCGTCGCCCTGCCCGCGTTCGCCAGCTGGCTGCGCCGGCGGCGCCAGTACCGCCGGCTCGCGCCGCTGTGGCTCGCGCTCTACCGGGCCGAGCCCGCGATCGCGCTGGAACCGCCCGGGCTCTTCGGCTCGCTGTTCCCGTCCCGGCTGCGCGGCTACCGCCAGGTCATCGAGATCCGGGACGGCCTGCTCGCGCTGCGCCCCCACCGCCCCGCCGCCCCGCCGGGGCTGGACGGCCCGGAGGCCGAGGCTGCCACCATCGCGGCGGCCCTGCACGCCCGCGCCGCCGGCTCGCCACCCCTGTCCGACCCCGCGCCGCTGCCCGGCGGCCACGACCTCGCCAGCGACGTCGAGTTCCTCTGCCTGCTCGCGGACGCCTTCCGGCAACACCGGACCATCTCGGCGGCAGTGTCATGACGGCGGCGCACCACATCCGGCCCTACCACCCGGACGACCGGGCCGCCCTATTCGACGTGTGCGTCCGAACCGGACTCGAAGGCGGTGACGCGCGCGGCGTGCACCCCGACGACGACCTCCTGCCGGTCATCTTCCTGGCGCCCTACTTGGAGCTGGAGCCCGATCTCGCGTTCGTCCTGGACCGCGGCGACGGCACCGCCGTCGGGTACCTCGTCGGCACGGCGGACACCCCGGCGTTCGCGGCCCGCCTGCGCCACGACTACCTGCCGGGCGTCGCCGAACGCTTCCCGGCGCCCTCCGGCCCGCCGTCCACACCGACCGACGAGCTGCTCGGGGTCCTGCACACCCCGGAGGACATGGTGCGCCCGGAGCTGGACGGCTACCCCGCCCACCTGCACATCGACATCCTGCCCGGGCACCAGCGCGGCGGGCACGGCCGCGCGCTGATCACCGCGTACCTGGCGGCGCTGGCCGAGCGGGCGGTGCCGGGCGTGCACCTGGTGATGGTCACGGCCAACCGGCCGGCGCGGGCGTTCTACGACCGGCTCGGCTTCCACGACCTCGGCATCGAACACCCGTCCGTCACCTACCTCGGCCGCGCCGTCGGCGGCGCCTGACGTCCTCGATCGGGGGCGGCTCCACCGGCTACAGTGACGATCAGCGTGCACGTCCTGGGGAGGAAGCGAGCGGCCATGCCGGTCATCTGTCCCACCCGGGCGATGGAACGCTGGACCGTCCGGATCGACGGAGCCGAAGCCGTCTTCAGCTGCGCGCCGCTCGTCGAGGACCACACCGCCGCCCGCGCGCTGCCGCGGGTGTGGGCCGGACGCGGCCTGGGCGTCGCGGACGTCGACCTGCCCGGCCTGATCGCCGCGCTCGGCGAGGTGATGAAGACCCCGGCGTACTGGCACGGCCGCACGCCGGGCACCGGCGCGGCTTGGTCCGAGCCGCGGCGGGATCCCGAAGACGGCTTCGTCTACCTGAGCGGGCCGTGCGGCGACGACACCGGCGGCGCCGGCTACCGGCCCGTCTACAGCTTCGCCATCGGCGTCGCCACCCTGCGCGACCTGCGGATCCGGCTGACCGCCTACCACCACGGGACTTGACGCCCTCGTCCACTGTGGACGAAGCGGGTCAGAACCAGTGCAGGCAGTGCGGGGTGCGCTCGCCGCGGAAGAGGGCGTCGGCGAGGGCGGCCGCGCCCGGGCGGTGGGCCCGGACGTGCCCGGCCCGCACGAGCACGCTCGGGGTGGTGCCGCCGAGGTAGACCGACCCCAGGTCGCTCACGTCCAGGGAGAGGTCGGGCTCACGGTCCGTCAGGACGCAGTCGGCTTGGCCGTCCCGGACAGTCAGCAGGTAGCGGCCGTGCTCGCCGAGCGCCGGGTCGTCGACGTCGAGGACCAGCTCGCCGTCGGTGAACCAGCCGCGCGCGGTCAGCGCCCGCGGAACGTCCAGCAGCCGCACCCAGAGCCAGTCGGTGTCGTCGCTCACCTCGCCGGCGCGGAAGTCCGCGAGCTGCCAGCGCAGCGGGTGCCCGGGCGGGACCTGCTTGAAGACGACCTTGGTCACCAGGTCGTGCCCGAGCACGAACCGGGCCAGTGCCGTGAAGGCGGCGTCGCCGGTGGTGATGGTCTCGTCGACGGTCAGGGTGCCGTCGGTGACCGAATAGCTGGCGTACCCGTCCGGAACGCCGCCGGCGTCGCGGTGGAGGGCGACGAACCGCGGCGCCGGTGAGATCGGCGGATGGCCCGCGCCTGCGGCCCACCAGCGGTGCGGCCGGGACAGCGCGCCGGGCTGGGCGCGGCGGTAGCGGTCGTAGACCTCTTCCAGCAGCTCGACGCACCCGTCGCGCCGCAGCAGCTCGACCGAGCCGCTCACGTCTTCGCGCGCCCGGAAGGCGGCTCGGTGGCGGGGCACCGTCAGCCGGGAGGTGTAGGTCGCCGGGCCGTACCCGAACCGGCGGTAGATCAGGGCCTCGGAGGCGAGCAGCACGGAGAGGAACTCGCCGCGGGCCCGCAGGTCGGCGAGCTGGCGGCGCATCATCGCGGTGAGCACGCCCTGACGCCGGTGCGAGGGCAGGACACCGACGCTGGTGACCCCCGAAACCGGGAGAATCCTCCCGCCGGGCAGGGTGAGCTCGAAGGAGTACGCCCCGGTGGTGCCGACGGGCCGCCCGTCCGCCGTCACGGCGAGCAGGTTGCGCTCCATCTCGTACGCCGACCACCAGGACCCGGTGCTGTCGGCCGGAGCGTCCCGGAACCGCGCGAACGCGGCGTGGAGGGTGTCGAGGTAGACCTCGAGGTCCTCGTCGGTGGTGGCACGGATCTCCATGCCGGTCACCCTGCAGCGTCTCGCGGCGGCCGGGCAACCGAATTGTCGAGGGGGATTCCGGCCGTCCGGGATCCCCCCCTCGACATTCCGGCAGGCCGGTCTCAGCCGCAGTGTTCGGCGCGTTCCTGGTCGCTCATCGCCGCGGTGTGCTGCGTGATGTCGCCGGCCGAGCCGGGCAGCGGGCCGTCGGCGTCGAAGTCCTGGTACCAGATGTAGTGGTCGTAGAACTTGTCACCGAAATGCATTTCGTAGGTCCCGTGCACCTTCTGCATCTTCGGCGCGCGCTCCACCCAGCCTTTCTCCCCCGGCCGGACGTCGACATTGGTCGCCTGACCTTCGGTGTGCGAGGACTCCCAGGTGTGCTGGTACGACGTTTCGATGGACACCTTGAAAACTTCCGAAAAGCCGTACTCGGCCGAAAGGGAAACGCCGAAACTGTTCGACTCACCGGTGGTGTCCGACCAGTTCACCGTGCTGCGCTGCAGGTCCTGCGTGCAGTTGTAGGCGGTCTCGCCGACCTGGTGGCCGGCCCCGGTGTGCTCCTCCGGCGCACCGGCCGGGTGGAACACGCACGAATCCGTGCCGTTGTTGCACTTGTCGAGCAGTTCCCGCGGGGTCGGCTGGCCGTCGGCCCAGGCTCCGGGAGCGGTGACGAAGAGTCCGGCAGCGGTCACGAGGCCGATCCCCGCGGCCGTCCACGCCGTGCGCTTGCTGGTCATGGTCGTTCTCCTTCGCGTCGGGGAATCAGCTGAAGCCGATGGACTGGGTGCGGTTGTCCATGTAGGACCCGATGTTGCCGTTGTTCTCCTTGAAGGGGCCGTCCCGGTCACCGCCGAGGTTCGGCTCGGGGTAGAGCCAGATCCAGCAGTCACCCCACGGCTGCACGGACGTGATCTTGTTCTTCCAGTCGTCGCCGAGGTCGAACTGCCAGTTCACCCAGCCGTCCTTTTTGCACAGTTCCGGCCCGGTGATCGTCAACGAGCTGCCCGTGTAGTCCGGGCCGTCGAAGAACGTGCCCTGCACGACATCCCCGTTTGACTGCGTGGCGACCTCGGAGCGCTGCGTGCCGCGTGAGGCGTACGAGAGCACCTGCTGGTAGTCGGCGAAGCAGTGCTGCGCACCGGTTTCCGAGTCGAGCACACAATGCCGCTCGGCCTGCGCATTCGCCGGTACCGCGCCCACCAATGCCGCCGTCGCCACAGCCGCGGTCATCGCACCGATTCTCGTCCATTTGTTCGTCATGACGATTCCTCTCGTCGAATTCCGGACCGTGAAACGCCCGGAATGGCCGGGTTATCCGTGAATTCGACGTTACGTCAGGCCGATCGGGGCCGCCGACGCACTGCCCGTCGTTACCGCCCGGTTTGCCCGTTCGACTCCGAAGTGCACTGTCCTGACCAGACTCTTGCCGTTGACCAGATCCTCGATGTGGTCTACCCCGGCCACGACCGGCCGTTCACCATGGAAGGCGGGCCGGTACCCGCTGTCCCGGAAAGGACGTCTCCGCATGAGCCTCTTCACGGAACCGGCACCGGCTTTCGGTTCCGAAAGCCTGCGTGCCGCGCTCGGCGACCAGTGGCGGCTGACCGACCCGGTGCTGAAGCCCCTGGACAGCGAACGCGACCGGAACGTGCTCGTCGACGGCCGGTTCGTCCTCAAGATCTCCAACCCGGCCGAGCGCGCCGACGTCGTCGACATGGAGGTCCGCGCGCTGGAGCACGTGCACACCGCGGACCCCGGGCTGCCCGTGCCCGAGTCCGTCGCCACGCGGACGGGCGAGGTGGTCGCGCACCTGACGGACGACACCGGACGCGGGTGCCTGGCCCGGCTGATCACGCTGCTGCCCGGCGCCCCGCTCGAAGGCAAGCCCCTGGACGACGGGCTCGCGGCCGAGGTCGGCGCGGTCGCAGCGCGGGTTTCCCTGGCGCTGCAGGGGTTCTTCCACCCCGCGGCCGGCCGCACCCTGCTGTGGGACGTCCGGCATTTGGCCGCCGTGGTGGCCGGGTCGGGCATCGGGCACTTCGGCGAGCTGGTCGCGCGGGTGGCCCCGGCGCTGGCCGCGACGGCCACCCTGCCGTCCGGGGTGCAGCACGCCGACGTCACGCTCACCAACGTGCTGGCCGAGGCGGGCGCGATCACCGGGGTGATCGACTTCGGCGACATGCACCACACGGCCGCCGTCACCGACCTGGCCGCCACCCTCACGTCGGTGGTGCGCCGGTCCGACGACCTTTGGCGCGGCACGGAAGCCGTGCTGCGCGGCTACCAGCGGCACCGTGCGCTGAGCCCGGACGAGGTGGGCGTGCTCGGCGAGCTAGTCATCGCCCGGCTGCTCACCACGCTGGCGGTGTCGGCGACCCGGCGGGACGCGCACCGCGACAACGAGCGCTACATCACGCAGTACGACGACACCAGCGAGCGCGTACTGGCGCAGCTGAGCGCCTTCAGCCCGCACGAGCTGGGCGACCGGCTGGCGCGCCTGGCCGGGACCCGCGACCTCGCCACGGCCGTCCCGGAACGCGAGCTGCCCGCCCGCCGGGCCGCGGCGATGGGCGGCGGCCTGTCGCCGCTGTTCTACCGCCGCCCGCTCGAGCTGGTCCGCGGGGAGGGCACCTGGCTCTACGCCCGCGACGGCCGCCGGTACCTGGACGCGTACAACAACGTCGCCGTCGTCGGGCACGCGCACCCCGCCGTCACGCGGGCGGCCGGGCGGCAGCTGGGCGAGCTGAACACCCACTCGCGGTACCTGCACGGCGGCATCGTCTCGCTGGCCGAGCGGATCCTCGCGACCATGCCACCGGAGCTGGACACGTGCCTGTTCACCACGTCCGGCACCGAGGCGAACGAACTGGCGTGGCGGCTGGCGACCGAGTACACCGGCGGCGACGCGGCGATCATCGCCGAGCACGCCTACCACGGCTCGTCGAAGTGGATGGCGGACCTCAGCTCGAACGAATGGCCGCCCGGCCACCGGCCACCGCACGTCGGGACGTTCGCCGCGCCACGGGATTCCGTAACCACGCCGACCTTTTCGGCCGAAGGCCTGCGCCCGGCGCTGGTCCTCGCCGACTCGCAGTTCACGTCGGAAGGCATCCTCGACGTCCCCGCCGGCTTCCTCGCCGGGCTGGTCGAGAGCGCCCACGCGGCCGGCGCGCTGTACCTGGCGGACGAGGTCCAGTCGGGTTACGGCCGCAGCGGCCCGCAGCTGTGGCGGTTCGGGCTCGCCGGGATCACGCCGGACCTGGTGACGCTGGGCAAGCCGATGGGCGCGGGCTACCCGATCGGCGCCGTCGTCACCCGGCGCGAGATCGCCGACGTCCTGGCCGGCCGCTACGAGTACTTCTCCACCTTCGCCGCGACCCCGGCCGCCGCGGCCGCGGGCCACGCCGTCCTCGACGTCCTGGAGCTGACCGGCCTGCCCACCCGCGCCGTCGAGGTCGGTGCGCACCTCCGCCGGGGCCTGCGCGCCCTGGACTCCCCGGTGCTCGGCGAGGTCCGCGGCACCGGCCTGCTCGCGGGCATCGACGTCCTCCCCGCCGGAGACGTCCCGTCCCGCGAGGTCGCCCGCTCGCTGCTGGAAGCCCTGGTCGAGCGGGGTGTGCTCGCCGGCCTGACCGGCCCGGGCGGCGACGTGCTGAAGGTCCGCCCGCCGCTGGTCTGGGAGACGGGCCACGCCGACGAGTTCGTCGCACGGCTGGGCGAGGTCGTCCGGGCCTGACCTCCGCGCGCCCGCCGGGCCGAGGGCGCGCGACGCTACGATGACGGCGTGGCGGCGGTACGGGCGGCGCAGGCCGAGAAGACCAGGCAAGCGGTGCTGGACACGGCGCGGAAGCTGTTCCTGGAACACGGGTTCGACGCCACCTCCCTGCAGCAGATCGCCGACACGATGGGTGTCACCAAGGCGAACGTCTACTACTACTTCCGCACCAAGATCGCCATCCTCGAGGCGCTCCTCGAACCCACCGTCGCCGCGCTGGCCGCCGGGCTCGACGCGCTCGAGCGGATCAGTGGCCGCGAAGAGCGCCTCGAGTTCTACGTGACCCACTGGGTCGACCAGGTCGTCACGGCGTACCGCACCCTCGCGCCGATGAGCCAGGCCGACCCGATCGTGCGGCGGCACCCCGGCATCAGCCGGACCCTCGACGAGCTCGCCGAGCGCGCCCTGCACCTGCTGTTCGGCCCCGACCCGACCACCGACGAGATCGCCGCCTACTCCCTGATCAGCGACCTGGGCGTGGTCACGCGCCGCCTCGACGCGCTGCCCGACGACGAGCTCCGCGCCGTGCTCACCCGCCTCTGCCTGCGGGTCGTGCGGAGCTGAGCACGCTCATTCCTCCCTCAGATTTTCCAGGCTCGTCGACCGCCACAGCGCCGGCAGCGTCACCGCGGTGACCCCCAGCACCGCGATCGCCGCCGTGGCCGCCAGGACCAGGATCGTCGAGACGTCGACCACCATCGTGCGGTGCACCACCAGCGTCAGCAGCAGCCAGTCGAGGCCCAGCCCGGCGGCCACCGCGACGACCACCGCCACCGCGACCGGGATGACCATCTGCCACAGCAGCGACCGGGCGAGCACCCCGCGGCCGACGCCGTTGGCCATCAGGGCGGCGAGGCTGCGGCGCCGCTCGCGCAGCTGCTCCCACGCCGCGATCATCAGGCTGCCCGCTGCGAGCAGCAGCACCAGGATCGACCCGACCGACAGCACGTGGGCGATCAGCGCGAAGGTGCCGTCGCGTTCCGTGCCGAGCGAGTAGACGATCCCGTTCCAGCCCAGCTGCCCGACGGCGTTGCGGACCTGCTCCACCAGGTCCAGGTCGGCCGCCGGGATCGTCGCGGTGGAGATCAGCCCGACCGCCGTCGCCGTCGACAGCGCGGCCGGCGTCACGAGCAGGCCCGCCGGATGTCCCGGCACCGTGCGGAAGCGGTCCACCGGGATCGTCCACTGTGGTGGGACGTCCGGGTCGGCGCGGCGGGCGCCGAGGAACCAGAGCCGGTCACCGGGGGCGGGGTGGTGGGCGTCCGGCGCGGGGGTCCCGACGGCGAACACGTCGCCGTCGCGGCAGTCGCCCGGCGCACCCTTGGCCCGCAGCTCGGCGCAGCTGCCGAACTCGAGCGTGGTCTCCGCGCCGGCCGCGTCCACCAGCCGCCCGCCCGTCCTCACCGGCACGTCACGCGCTCCGGGCAGGTCGTGCAGGGTGGCGGTGAACGCCCGGACCTCGGTGAGGTTCGACGCGAAGTTGCTCGCCAGCACCCTGGCGTCCGCCGCGCCGGTCTGGTCGCTCTCGGCCCGGGCGTAAACCCCCTGCAGGGCAATCGATCCGGCCAGCACCACGGCGATCCCGCTCACCAGCCGCGCCGCGGACGCGCCGTCGAGCTGCAGCCGCCGGACGGCGAGCAGCCAGGCCGGCGAGCCGCCGCGCAACCGGCCGGCGACCCGCTCGACCAGCCACGGCAGCACGAGCGGCACGGCCATCAGGATCAGCGCCATCCCGGTGATCACCGCCGTGTCCCCGGCGTCGGCCGTCGCCGTCTCCCACCGCGCCGCCAGGAGCACCCCGCCGACGACGGCGGGCAGGAGGCGCCACCACAGCGTCCGCCGGACCGGGGTACCGCGCCGCACCACGCCGAGCGGCTCGATGACGACCCGCCGCAGCGCGACCACGGCCGCGGCGCACGCCAGCACCGGCAGCAGCGCCACGGCCGGGACGCCGAGCCGCCAGTCGGGCACGACGTCACCGCCGAAGATGCCGCCGCGGAAGGCGGACACGGTGATCGTCGGGACGAGCGCCCGGACGAGCAGGAACAGCGCCAGGCCCACCACGAGCCCGGCGAACGCGCCGAGCAGCGCCTCCCCGGCGGCGATCCGGCCCACCTGACCGCGGTCGGCGCCGACGAGGCGCAGGGCGGCGAGACGCCGGTCCCGCGACGCTGCGGCGAGCCGGGTGCTCGCGACCACGAAGACGAAGACGGGGACCAGGCAGGTCGTCGCCCCGAGCACGACCAGCAGCAGTTCCAGCGTCGTCAGGCCTCGGCCGGCGGGCTCGCCGCCGAATTGGCTCACCGCGGCGGCGTTCGGCTGCGCGGCCGCGGTGGTCGACCCGACGTAGAAGTAGAGCTCGTTCGGGCCGGTCAGGCCGGCGTCACCGATGGTGCCGATCACCCACTGCGGGAACCGCGGGCGCAGCTGCTCGCCCTCCGGCGACGCGAGGAGGTCGGCGAGCGCCGGTGACAGCACCGCTTCGCCCGCCTTCGGCAGCCGCTCGACCCCCGGCAGCGCGGGAGCGGCCGGCCCGGTCTGCTGCACGAGGTAACCCTGCAGGCCGCGGCCCCGGAACTCGTCCGTCCGCTCGACGACGTAGACCGGGTCGATCCCGGCGACCGGCGGGCCGTTCTCGATCGCCGTCCGCGCGGCGGCCCGGCCGTCCCGGGCGCCGAGCAGGTGCGGCACCGACGCCGCGGTCAGCAGGACGGCCACGCCCATGCCGACCCCGGCCGCGGTGAGGGCCAGCCGCACCAGGGCCGTGCGGGCGCCGCCACCGCCGAGCGCGAGGCGCATCCCCAGCGCCAGGTCGCCGAACCAGCGCCGGATCACCGGGTCACCTCGAACTGCCGGGTGCGGCCGTCGCGGACGACGACCTCACGGTCGGAGTAGGCGGCAACGCGGGCTTCGTGCGTCACGAGGACGATGGCGGCGTTGCGCTCACGGGCCGCCGACGTCAGCAGCTGCATGACCTGTTCCCCGTTGAGGGAGTCGAGGGCGCCGGTCGGTTCGTCGGCGAAGACGACCCGCGGACCGGTCACCAGTGCACGCGCCACGGCCACGCGCTGGCCCTGCCCGCCGGACACCTCCCCCGGCCGTCTCCCGGCGACGTCCAGCAGATCGAGTTCGTCGAGCAGCTGCCGCCCCCGCTGCGCGGCGACACGCCGGCGTTCGCCGTTGAGCCGCAGCGGCAGGGCGACGTTCTCCAGGCAGGTGAGCTCCGGGACGAGCTGGCCGAACTGGAAGACGAACCCGAAGTCCGTGCGGCGCAGGGCGGAGCGCGCGCGGTCGGACAGCCCGGCCAGGTCGGCGCCGTCGTAGCGGACGGTCCCGGCGTCCGGCCGGACGATCCCGGCCAGGCAGTGCAGGAGCGTCGACTTGCCGGACCCGGACGGCCCCATCAGCGCCACGACCTCGCCCGCCCGCACCCGCAGGCTCGCGGCCGCCAGCGCTTCGGTCGGGCCGTAGGCCTTCCGGAGGTCGGCGGCTTCGAGCAGGACGTCGTTCACGCGACCTCCTCCGCCAGCTGGCCGAGCCGGGCCGCGGTCAGTTCCAGCCAGCGGAGGTCGGCCTCCAGGTGGAACAGCGCGTGGTCGCAGATCAGCTGGTCGGCGAGGTCGCCGCCGGTCTTGCGGCGGGTCAGCTCGCGCATGGCGTCGAGGTGCGCCGAGCGCTGGACGTCGAGCACCTCGGAGGCGGGCCGGCCGGACAGCAGCGCGAGCACGACCTTGGTGTAGAGCGTGTTCTGCAGGTAAACCTCGGGCTTTTCCGGCGTGGCGAGCCAGCTGCCGACGTCGGCGACCCCGGCGTCGGTGATCGCGTACCGCTTCCGCTCGGGCCCGCCGTCGACCTCGACCCCGTCGGCCTCGACGAGCCCCTGCTTGAGCAGCCGGGCGAGGGTCGAATAGACCTGCCCGTAGTGGACCTGCCGGTCGTGCCCGAACCGGTCGTCGTAGGCACGTTTCAGGTCGTAGCCGTGCCGCGGGCCGCCTTCGAGGAGCCCGAGCAGAGTGAGTCCGATCGACATGCGAGCGACTATACACCGGGAGTATATCGCCGGTTTATACACCCCGTTCATAGCGATCTACACGGCCTCGCGGCAAGCACACCGACCACTCAGACGAGGGCTTTCTCCGCCGCCACCTCGGCCTTCGGAGCGGCCTCGACCGCCGGCGCCATCAGGACCGCCGTCAGCGGCACCGCCATCGCGATCGCCGCGAGGACGAACACCGGGAACAGGAACGAGAACACCTCCGTGCCCGACGGGTCCGGCGCGCCCATGTCCATCTGCATCCGGACCGCGGCCATGCCCGTGTAGTGCATGCCGGTGACGGCGATGGCCATCACGAACCCGGCGGCCACGCGCAGCACCAGGCGGTTCAGGACGATCGCGAACCAGAGCGCGGCCGTCGCGGCGACCACGGCGATGACCACCGACAGCACCACCAGCGGCGTGTCGTAGGTGAAGCCGCCCTTCACGCGCAGGGCCGACATGCCCGTGTAGTGCATGACGTTGACCGCGAGCCCGGTGATCAGCCCGCCGAGCAGCAGCCGCCAGCCGATCCGGGCCTGGCTGCCCGCCACCAGCAGCCCGACGAACACCGCGGCCACGGCCAGCAGCGCCGACAGCACCGTGCGGAAGACGTCGTAGCGCACCGGCATCCCCGGTGTGCTGAAGCCGAGCATGGCGACGAAGTGCATCAGCCAGATGCCGACGCCGCCGATCGACACCGACGCCAGGACCAGCCATCGGAGCCGGTGGCGCGGGTCGGCCGCGTGGCGGGCCTGCACGGCGCAGGCGAGGCCGAGCACGCAGCCGACCACCGAGGTCAGGTAGGCGAGCACGAGCAGCCAGCGTCCCAGCGCGAAGTTCTCCGCGTGGTCCATGGGTCAGTCCTTCCTCCGGGGCACGGCGGGACTCACAGGTCCTTCAGGCCGTGCAGCACGCGTTCCATCAGGTCGTGGCGCTCGCCCCAGGACGAGGTGTCCGAAAGGGTGTCGCGGACGATGACCAGCCGGTCCTCCATCAGGTCCGCGACCAGCACGCGGACCACGCCGAGCGGCAGTACCAGCAGCGCCGCGATCTCCATCAGCGACCGCGGCCGGATGCACAGCTCCATGACCTGGGCCAGCGCACTCGTCGACTGGTAGGCCTCGTTCCGGCCGGCGGCCGTCGTCTCCACGAGCGCTTCGACCGCGATCTCGACCACCGGCGCCGTCCGGCCCTCGGTCCACGAGTATGGCCGCGCGAGCGACGGTGCGTGGCGCGGCTCCTCTCCGGCCGGGCCGAACGGCGGGTAGTCGGTCACAGGCGGTCCTGAGCCACCGGCATCTCACGCGCGGGCACGTCCACCTTCTGCCCGACCCGCTCGACCAGCATCGTCATCTCGTAGCCGACCAGGCCGATGTCGCAGCCGGTCGTGGCGAGCACGACCAGGTTGGAGCCGTCGCCGACGCTCATCAGCAGCAGGAACCCCTGCTCCATCTCGATCACCGACTGCACCACCCGGCCCGCCGTGAACAGCTCGGCGGTGCCGAGCGACAGGCTGGACAGCCCAGCCGCGATGGCCGCCAGCTGGTCCGCGCGCTCGCGCGGCAGCGTCTCGTCGGCCGCGACGAGCAACCCGTCGGCGGACACCAGCACGGCGTGGGCCACCCCGGTGACGTCCTGCACGAACCCGTTGACCAGCCAGTTCAGCGTGGCCGCCCGTTCGGGCGGTGGCGCCGTCGCGGGGAAGACCCCCAGGGTGCCGCTCAGCGTGCGAGTCGCGGAGTCGGCGCCGGGGGCGCGCCGGTGGTGGTGAACCTCGGGCAGTTCCGTCATCGCGGATCCACTTCGTCCTTTCCGGATTCTTCGGTGCGCGACGCGGTCTGCCGCCGGGCCGCGCGCATTCCCTGGTAGTGCCGGGACAGGCTGTTCCGGACGGCGGAGGCGTCCCGGAACCCGCCACCGTTCTGCTCGCGCACGCGCGGGACGACCGCGCCGGGCGCGAGCTGCGCACCGGGCCGCCGGGTCGGCAGGCCGGCGTCGGTCAGCTGGGGCGCCGCCGCCGGTTCGAGAGCGCTTTCCGCCGCGTGGCGCGCCTGCTCCGCCGCCGGGGTCGCCCACTCGGCGACCGGCTGCGGCTGTGACGGCGGTTGGGCCGGTGAGGGCGACGGCTGCGGCTTCGCGGCCGGTGCCGGGGCGGGCGCCGGGGCCGGCGTCGCGACCGGCGGACGGCCGGGCGGCGGGTCGACCGGCTCGGTGAACCAGCTCGTGACGACCTGCTCGAAGATCGGCGTCGGCGCCTGTGGCGGCACCACCACGGGGCGGTGCGACCCGTTGCGGCGCACCGGTTCGACCGGCCGGCCGGCCCCGATCGGCCGCGCCAGGTCGGCGAGGACCAGCGCGCCGGGGACGTGCACGCTGGCGGTGACCCCCTGGTGCCGCCCGCCCGGCCCGGTCGCCCGCAGCCGCACCGTGACGCCGTGCAGCGCGGCGAGCCTGCCGACCACGAACAGGCCCATCCGCCGGGTCGTCTCGGGCCCGACCGTGCCGGCGGCGGCGAGGCGTTCGTTGACCGCCGTGAGCTCCGCGGCCGTCATGCCCAGCCCCTGGTCGACGACCTCGATCAGCAGGCCGCCGTCGGCGCCGCGGTCGGCGGTCAGCGCGACCTTCTGCTCCGGCGGGGAGAACCGGGTCGCGTTCTCCAGCAGCTCGGCGAGGATGTGGACGACGTCGGCGGCCGCCTCCGGCTGCACCGAGCTGCGGGGCGCGTTGCCCATCGCGATCCGGCGGTAGTCCTTGACCTCGGACGTCGCGGCCCGCAGCAGGTCGCGCGTGGGCACCGGCTCGCGGCCCTGGCGCACCGGACGGCCACCGGCGAGCACGTGCAGGTTCTCGCCGTTGCGGCGCAGCCGGGTGGCGATGTGGTCGATCCGGAACAGCTCCTCCAGCCGGCTCGGGTTCTGCTCCCCCGACTCGAGGTCTTCGATGATCGACAGCTGCTGCTCGACCAGCGACTGGCTGCGCCGCGACAGCGTCATGAACATCTCGCTGACCTGCTTGCGCAGCTCGGCCTGTTCGACGGCGAGCCGGACGGCCTGGCGGTGCATGTCGTCGAAGGCACGGGCCAGCTGCCCGATCTCCTCCTCCGTCTGGACCGGGACCGGCGGCACGGCGCGCCAGTCGACCTCCTGGCCGTCGCGGACCTGCCGGACGGTCTCCGGCAGCTGCTCGTTGGCCGCGTGCAGGGCGGCCGCACGCAGCCGCCGCACCGGCGTCACGAGCGACCGCACGACCAGCAGGGCGATCGCGAGCGCGCCGAGCAGGGCGCCGAGCACGAGCGCCGTGTCGCGCAGGGAGTCGGCACGGGCGCGGTCGGCCGCGTCGGACACGTTGCCGGCCAGCTGCGTGGCGACGTCGTTCAGCACGCCGGTCACGCCGGGCACTTCCGCGGTGATGGACGGGAGGAACGACAGCAGGGCCGACGCGCCGGTGCTGTCGGGATCCTGCAGCGTGCCGAGCCGGTTCTGGGCGGGCGCGATCGCGGCGGCGAACCGGGTCTTCAGCGCGCCGGACAGCTGACGGCCGGCCTGCTCGCCGAGCACGGTCTGCTCGGCGGTGGACAACACGGCCGCCGGGCGCAGCGACGCGTCGTCCGGGCTGGCCGCGGCCGCCCGCACGTAGGTCTCCTCGGTCGCCAGCTCGCCGCGCAGGTGCACCAGCAGCCGGGCGGTGTCGGCCGCGACGGCCGTTTCGCTGCCGACGTCGGCGGGGACGAGCGCGGGCACGAGGTCGCCGAGCGAGGCGATGATGTCGTTGTAGCCCGCGGCCTTGGTGCGCACGTCGCCGTTCGCGGCGCCGGCCGCGCGGATCCCGGCGAGCTTGCCGAGCGCGGTGTTGAGGGCGCGGCCGGTGTCGGCCGTCAGCGGCGCGAACCCGGTTTCGCGCTGGATGGCGCTCACCTTCGCGTCGACCGCGGCGGTCAGGGTGTTCGGCGCGCCGCCGGGTACCGCAACGGCGGCGACCATCTCCTGGCTCAGCGACGCGGTCAGGTCGATCGTGTCGTGCAGCACCGGCAGCCGGTCGCGCGCCGCGCTGAGCGTCGTGGCCCGGTCGAGCTCACCCTGGATCCGGACCACGGCCAGCGCGACGGCGACCAGGACGGGGAGCAGGAGGACGACGCTGATCTTGGTGCGGACGCTCCAGTGCGCAGGCCACCACGGGGAGTCGGCCGGCCGGTGTGGCATGGACCCTCTGGGCGCTTTGGAGCCTCGGTCAAGCATGGTGGAACCGCTCGATTCCCAGCCGGCGCGCGGCTGACGTCGAACTCGGACAGGACGAGATGACCCCCGGGCCGATCACGGAACGTCCTGAACGATCGAGCACCGGCACCCGAACCGGTGAAATTGCGGCTTTCCCAATGACGTGGCGTGACCGAGCCGGGTTGCAGAGAACATCAACTCCAGCACCCCTGTCAAGCCTGACACCGACATTTTCGACAGTGCACCGCGAATACTTTCCGACACGCCCGCACATATCACGCATCGTGTCCCGCCGACTCCGCCTTGCACACCGTACAACCCTGTTCGCGCAGCTCCGCGCGGTGCTTAGCCCGGCTCACGATGTTCCCGAAAGGATCTTTTCCGGCGTCGGCAGAATTACCCACAGCGTTACCCGATCGCTACATCGGCACAATTTGACAAAGCGCGCCGGGCGTTGTTCGTTATTAATTTCCGGCACGCACCGTGAGTCCGGCGCACACTTCCGAACATCACAGCCGGTGACGCACGCCACACACTCCGATTCCGGGCAAAACGCTCACGCCACGCACTCGATCCGTCGCGCAATGTCATGCTGGGGTGATCGAGTGATCAAGGGGAGGCCCGCGGATGACGCACCGGCAGTGGGACATCGTGACCAGCGTCGGCCTGACGGCACTGGCGGTCGCGGCCGCGCGGGCCGTCGCGACGGAGTCCGCCGGCGGCCTGGTCGACGACCCGTTCGCGGCCGAGTTCGTCCGCGCGGCGGATCCGCCCAAGCCGCTGCCGACCGGCCCGTCCGACGTGGACGGCGACGAGATGTGGCGCTCGATGGCCGCCTACATGGGCCTGCGGTCGCGGTTCTTCGACGAGGTCGTCGTCACCTCCGGCGCCCCGCAGGTGGTGATCCTCGCCGCCGGCCTCGACGCCCGCGCCTACCGGCTCGACCTGGACGGCCGCGACGTCTACGAGGTGGACCAGCCGCGGGTCCTGGAGTTCAAGCAGCAGGTGCTCGACGACCTCGGCGCGCTGCCGCACTGCCACCGCCGTCCCGTCGCCGCGGACCTGCGCGACGACTGGCCCGCCGCGCTGGAGGGGGCGGGCTTCGACCGGACCCGGCCGACCGTGTGGCTCGCCGAGGGACTGCTGCCGTACCTGCCCGCGCGGGCCGAGGAGGAGCTGTTCGACCTCGTCCACGCCCGTTCGGCGCCCGGCAGCCGGTTCGGCGTGGAGCAGGTCCCCGGCGGCGACGTCGAGGGCATGAACCGGAGCATGGAGGCGATGCGGGCCGCCGAACGCCTGGGCATCAGCATGGCGGGCCTGCTCAACACCGAGCCCCGCCGCGACCCGGCGGCCTGGCTGGACGGCCAGGGCTGGCGGGTCACCACCGACATCGCGGACGCCCTCGCGGCGCGCTACCGGCGTCCCCTGCCCGCGTTCCTCAACGACACGATGGCGAAAGCGGAACTGATCCGCGCCGACCTGCCCCTTTCTTTGACAAAAGAATGACAAATTCCGGGAACGCGGAGTAACGACCCATTCGGCCATTAGCGTGATCTTCCCGGACGGCGTAACAAGTTCACCACGCGGCCCGACCTCACGACGCACGGGTGCCAAGATGACACCACAGCCGTGACGCGTGAGGACGGGCATGCCAGAGGGATTCGTCTCGAAAATCGTCGATCCTAGCGCTTTCGACGACGGAGACACTTTTTCCTTTGAAACGCAGACCTACCTCACGGAACTGTTCGAAACGGTCCGAGACCGCAGTCTCCCGCTGACGATCGTGGTCGGCGCGGGCGTCTCGATGAACTCCGGCCTGCCGTCGTGGCAGTCCCTCATCGAGAAGATGACTGACGAGATCTCAGACAAGAACATTCAGCGGATCGCCAGGGCTGACAAGTCCGATCTGATGCGCAAGGCGGAGATCGTCCTTCAGCTGCTCAAGGAAGCGAAGGGCGACATCCAGGAGCACGAGGTCATCCGGAAGGCGCTCTACCAGCGCGATCTGCAGGTGACACCGGGCCTGCTGGCCGAGTCGATCGCGCGGCTGGCCTACGTTCGGCGGACCGACAGCCGCTTGCTCACCACGAACTTCGACATCGTCCTCGAAGAGGCGCTTTTGGCCTACTTCGCCGGAGCCGATGTGAAGTCCTTCTCCGTCCCGTCCGATCAAACGGGCGCATGGAAGGACTGGAACCGGGATGGTCAAATCGGCGTCCTGCACCTGCACGGCCGGATCCGGCAAGCAGCGGGCCACGAGGAACCGATTCTCCTCACCGAGTCGCAATTCCTCAAGTACGGTGCTCAGGTCCGGGCCATCCTCGCCGACTCCCTGAAGGACTCCTGCACGATCTTCATCGGGCTCGGCATGTCCGACCCGAACCTCGTAGGCCCCCTCTACGAGAGTGCTCCCGCGAATTCGCCGCGATTTTCTCTCGTGGTCCCGCCCGCGGTACCCAGGGTGTCGCCGACCCTCGCGGCGACCTACGCCATCAACTCGGCTCGCTACCTCGAGCAGAAACTGGGCCTCAGGCCCATCTTCCTCAAGTCGTATTCGCAGTTGAACCAGGCGATTTCCGACCTGACCCTCGCCGTCCTGGAACCCGAGCGGTACCGGCTGGACGATGCGGTCGGCGATTCCCTGGTCTACAGCCGGCGGTTCGCCAGAGCGCTCGATGTCTGCTACACAGCCGTCGGCTGCTCACCGAAAGCCGAAATCCCCGCAGGCCAGGCCGCGGAGGACCTCACCACGAGACTGCACAAAGCGCTGAGCATCCCCGATGGTCCGCTGGACGTACTGAACCGGTTCTCGACCGAGTACGGCAACCACGTCCTCGGCGGCAACGACGGCGAGAACTTCGGCTTGTTCCTCTGGCTTCGGAGCAGGACCCAGGAGAACGGCGGGCGGAGCTACACCATCAACCTCGTGGGGACCTCGGTGTACACCCACCGAGAGGAGTGGTCGCTCCGGCACCACGTGAACATCGACCGCGGCTCCGACTTCGCCGCCGCCCAAGCCATCTTCACCGGCAACCTGCAGGCCGCGAACCTCACACCGTCACCGATCGCGCAGATCTGGCGGGGCATTCTCGCGGCCCCCATCCTCATTTCGGGGACGGGAAGCGACAGGATGGTCGGGAAGGCTCCCGCGGACGTGCTCACCGTCGGCGCGATCACCCTCAATTCGACCTACGTCATCAAGGCGAACGGCGAACGGGTAGCACCCCGGCACCTGTCCCTGATCAGCAAGCTGGACTCCGAGCGCTACAACTACCTGCTCGGCAGTCTCCAGCAGGCCGCGCAGTACGCCATGAACCTCGGCTGAGCTATTTCTTCTTCTGCTTGGCCTTGATCATCGGCACCGGTCCGGGGACGGTGACGTACACCGAGCTCCCGACCTTGCGCCGCGGGGACTGGCCGATGATCGGCTCACCCGGTTCGGACGTCGGCGAGGTTTCCTGCTCGCGAGCCGCCGTGTCGATGTCCATGGCGTCAGCACACCCTTTCGCGCCGCGTACCGGTTCCGTCTGCGAGGACGATCGCACGGCGTTCTGGAGAGAGGGTCGGATACCACTCTCCGGCACCCACATTACGCCGACCGGGGGACGGCTTCGTCCAGGTGCTCATGCGATCACACTCCGCGTCAGGGTCGCATTCCGCGTCGATGATGCTACGGGCCGTAGTATCATCGAGGCAACCGCTCAATGCGGGAGTCGTCCGCCCCCATTCCGCCGTTACAGAAACGGCGGGTGGTGGAACGCGCCCATCCCCCTGTCCGAGGCACAGTGCACAATTTCGGCTGTGACCGAGGAGCAGGACAGCGCCGAGCACGGCAGACGCGTCGGATGGGTCGAGCTGTACTTCGACCTCGTCTTCGTCTTCGCCGTCAGCCAGGTGACACACGCGATCGTCGCCGATCCGCGCTGGGCGCACGTCGCCTCCGCGCTGGGCCTGTTCGCCACGCTGTGGTGGACGTGGATCGGCTTCGCCCTGCTCTACAACCGCGTCGGCGACGACACCCGCGTCACCGACCGGCTGTTCGTGCTCGCCGGGACGGTGCCTTGCGCGATCGCGGCCACCCAGGCGCACCACGTCTTCGAAGGGCACCCGGCGGGCTTCGCGGGCGCGCTGGCCGGCGTCCGGCTGATCCTGGCCGTGGCGCACTGGTGGTCCGGCCGGGGCAAGGCCGGGGTCCGCCGGATCACCTGGGGCTACGCCGCGGCGGCGGCCGTGTTCGCGGTCTCGGCGTTCGTCCCGCGGCCGTGGGTGTTCGTGCTGTGGGCGTTCGCGCTGATCCAGGAGGCGGGCTTCCTGCTGCTGGACAAGGGCGACGACTGGCGTCGCGACCGCCACGACGGGCCCCGGCCGTCCCGGGAGGCGAAGATGCGCTCGCTGCTCGCCCCGACGAGCACCCCGGGGCGGGCGGTCGACGCGGGGCACCTGTCCGAGCGGTTCGGGCTCTTCATGATCCTGCTGCTCGGCGAGCTGGTGATCACGGTCGGGGGCGCGGCGCTCGACCGCCCGGCCGACGACCTCGGCTACTGGCTCGCGCTGATCGGCGGCCTGGTGCTCGCCGGCGCGCTGTGGTGGGTGTACTTCACGTCGGCGGCGGAGATCTACGAGCGCATGCTCGGCCTTTCCGGCGGGAACCCGGCGCTGGCCTACTTCCTGTACGCGGGCGGGCACCTGTTCCCGGCGTTCTCGCTGCTGCTCGTCGCGGCCGGGGTGGACCTTTCGCTGCACGAGTCCCCGCCGACCTCCGCCGCGTGGTTCGTCACGGCCGGCCTGACGGCCTACCTCAGCGGAACGCGCGTGTTCTCGATGCAGCCGCGCAAGTGGTACGTGAACGTGCTCCAGATAGCGGCGCTGGCCACCACGGTGAACCTGGCTCTGCTGCGCCACGTCCTGTCGGCACCGGCCGTGGTGATGGTGATCGCGGTGTGGGCCGTCGGCAGCGCCGCCCTCTCGGCCCGGGTCCGGCACGGGGTGCTCGAGAGCCTTTCGGACAACCCGGCGGCGTTCTTCAGGGCCTCGGAACTGGACTTGGAACGGGACTCGGGAGCCTGAGTTTCGGCGATCCGCCCCGTGCTGGGGGAAGCCGACGGAGTGGCTTCGGCGGTGGCTGTGGCTGGGCGCAGCCCGCATCCCGGCTTGGGGGTGCCGCCACCGTGGGCTCACCCGGGGCAGCGCTGGCGGGCGTGACCGACCGCCCGGCAACCGCCTTGGCGCAGGCGACCGGCCGCCGCCGGAGGCCCGGCAGCAGCCTCAGCGCGCGTGACCGATTGCCACAGGCTGACTGGTGGCGGGCCGCGACCATCATCGTGGACCGGGTGGCCACCGGTTTGCGCATCGGCTTGAGTGGTCGGCTGCCGGGGGGCGGCCCGGTAGCCGCCCTGGCGAGCGATCGGCCGCAGCGGGGCGGTGGGGCCGGGTAGCAGCCTCGGCGTGCGTGACCGATTGCAAAGGGCAGCCCGGCAACCGCCTCGGCACGCGCGACCGGCTGCTGCCAGGGCCCAGCAACAGCCTCAGCGCGCGACCGACTGCCACAGGCGACCCGACAATGCCTCGGCAAGCGCGACCGGCTGCCGCCGACGGCCCGGCAGCCTTCTCGGCGCGCGCGGGTCGCGCGGTGGTGGCTGCGACCATCGCCGCCCGGGGCGTTGTGGTCGGGTGACCGTCTGTTGTGCGTCGGTGATCAGCCGCCTCCTCGAGGGGTGGTCACTGTGTGCGGTTCCTGGTGAACACAGGGGCATCGTCTTCTTGTTGTCGCCGTCATGGGTGCGGCATTGCGTCTTCTCGACGGTCGCAACCAGTGCTACGTTTCTCCTGGTGCAGGTCGTTCCGACCCGAGGAGCCGTGATGCCGCTTTCGCCCAGCGCTCACATCGACTCGTTCTGCCGCGACCGGCTGCCGCCCGTGGGGCAGTGGCCGCGGCTGGTGTTCGACCTGCCGGAGCTGCGGTATCCCGATCGGCTCAACGCCGCCACCGCACTGCTCGACGGCACCGTCGCGCGGCTCGGGCCGGGCCGGCCGTGCCTGCGGTCGCCGCAGGAGACGTGGAGCTACGGCGACGTGCTCGCGCGCGCCAACCGGATCGCGCACGTGCTCACCGCCGATCTCGGTGTCGTGCCCGGGAACCGTGTGCTGCTGCGTGGCACCAACACGCCCTGGCTCGCGGCGTGCTGGCTGGGCGTCCTCAAGGCCGGGGCGGTCGCCGTCACGACCATGCCGATGCTGCGCCGCCACGAGCTCGACAAGATCGTCGAGCGCGCGGAACCCAGCGTCGCCCTCTGCGACGAGCGCCTGCTCGACGAGCTGCCGCCCGGCCTGCCGGTGGTCTCCTACGGCACCGAACTCGCCGGTCGCTGCGCCCGGCACCCGGCGGCCTTCGACGACGTGCCGACGGCCGCCGACGACGTCGCGTTGCTCGCCTTCACCTCCGGCACCACCGGGTCGCCGAAGGCGACCATGCACTTCCACCGCGACCTGCTCGCCATCGCCGACACGTTCTCCCGGCACGTCCTCAAGCCCACCGCCGACGACCTCTTCTGCGGCACCCCTCCCCTCGCGTTCACCTTCGGCCTCGGTGGCCTCCTCGTCTTCCCGTTGCACGCCGGCGCGGCCGTGCTCCTGCTCGAGCGCGCCACCCCGAAGGAGCTGGCCGCGACGGTCGCCGAGCAGGCGGTGACCGTGCTCTTCACCGCGCCGACGGCCTACCGCGCGATCCTCGGTTCCGGCGACGGCCCGCTGCTGGCCGGCGTCCGGCGCGCCGTCTCCGCCGGCGAAGCCCTCCCGGCCGCCGTGGCCGAGCGGTACCGCAAGGTCGTCGGACGGCCCCTCATCGACGGCATCGGCAGCACGGAGATGCTGCACGTGTTCATCTCCGCCGCCGACGAGGCCGCCCGCCCCGGCTCGACCGGGGTCGCCGTGCCCGGGTTCCGCGCCACCGTGCTCGACCTCGACGGCCGGCCGGTGCCCGACGGCACCCCGGGACTGCTCGCCGTGCAGGGGCCGACCGGCTGCCGCTACCTGGGCGACCCCCGGCAGGCCGACTACGTCCGCGACGGCTGGAACCTGACCGGCGACACCTACGTCCGCGACACCGAGGGCTACTTCCGGTTCGTCGCCCGCAGCGACGACATGATCGTGTCCTCCGGCTACAACATCGCCGCCCCCGAGGTGGAAGAGGTGCTGCTGACGCACCCGGACGTCGCCGACTGCGCCGTCGTCGGCACACCCGACCCGGACCGCGGCTCGGTGGTGACCGCCTTCGTCGTGCCCCGGCCGGGCGCCGAGGCGGGGCCGGACCTCGTGCACGCCCTGCAGGAGCACGCCAAAGCCGTTGCCGCGCCGTACAAGTACCCGCGCCGGGTGCGATTCGTCGACGCGCTGCCGCGCAACGCGAGCGGCAAGCTGCAGCGTTTCCTGCTGAGGGAGGGGTGACGGGCCCGCTGCCGAGGTGGGGTGGCGGTGAGCCCGTCACGTTCGTGGGGAACCGGGGACATGCCACAACAATACCCGGATAATCGAACACCTGTTCGCGTCCATCCGGGTGGATTCCGGCTACGCAACGTCAGCGCGCCCCGGTAAAACCCGGCCGTTACACCACTTTCGAGCGACAAACAGTCCTCAGTGGACACTAATGGAGCACCGGAAACGTGACGCCCGCCCCGGACGGGGCCACGTCATGCACCCCGGCGAGTCGGCAGAGCGCGCCGGTGACGGCACACCAGGCGAGCGGTAGAACTCCTGACACCGCCCTGACCAGGCCCGCGGGACCATCACCCTGCCGTGCCGCGGAGGCGGTGACCGGCCCCGCGACCCGACCCCATAAAGTCTTCGCGCAGCCATCCGGAGGTGAACGCCAGCGTGCCCGAGGTCGACTACTACGAGGTGCTCGGCGTCCACCGCGACGCCACGGCGGCCGACGTCAAGACGGCCTACCGCAGGCTCGCCAAGTCCCTGCACCCGGACGCCGGCGGCACGGTCGGCACGTTCCGGCTGCTCCGCGAGGCCTACGACGTCCTGAGCGACCCGGTCAGCCGCGACCGCTACGACGCCCGGGGTTCCCGGGCCGCCACCGTCGTGCCGGTCCCGGTGCGGCCACGACCCCGGCGGCGCTTCGGCGACGAGCCCGGCTTCGTCCCCGACCTGCCCGACCTGGACGCCGAAGACCTCGACTGGTGGCACTTCGCGGGCGAGGACACCCGGATGCGGCACGGCCGCCGCCGCGGGCCGGGGCACACCCCGGTCGTCGCTGCGGTGGGCGGCATGGTGCTGGTGCTGCTGCCCCTGGTCAGCGGCGTGGAGTTCTCGCCGCCCGTGCTGGTCGCCTGGCTGGTGCTCACCGCCGGCACCGCGCTGCTGGTGCAGCGGCTGGCCCGCGGCTACCTGCGCGCGTCCCGCGCCCGGGACGCCTTCGCCGAGGAGTTCGGCGGCCGCACCGTCTTCGGCGCGCCCGGCACCGAGCGCGACGAGCTGGCCGAGCGGCTCACCGCCGAGCTGCTGGAGCGCTACCTGACCCGGCTGCCCGGCGCGCGGATCTTCCACGGGCTCGCCTGGCCGGGCTCGGTGTTCGCCGACGTCGACCACGCCGTGCTGTGCGGGAAGCGCCTGGTGCTCATCGAATCGAAGCTGTGGCTGCCCGGGCACTACGAGACCGCCGAGGACGGCAGGCTGCTGCGCAACGGGCGGCCGTTCCGCGGCGGCGGCAGCCGGCTCGCCGAGAGCCTCGCCGCCTACCGCGACCTGCTGCCCGGCGTCGCGCTGCGCGGCGCGATGATCGTCTACCCCAGCCGCAGCGGCGAGCTGACCACCGCGGACCCGGACGACGAGGCGGCCCCGCCGATGACGCCCGAGACGTTCCTGTACGAGATCGGCGAATGGCTCGCCGCCGAACCGTCCACTGTGGACCACGACGCCCTGCGGTCCGTGCGCGACCAGGTCGTCGGCGGGGGCGGCCGGGCGGCGTGAGCGCCGCCGCCACCCTCGGCACGGTGCTGCTGGCCTACCTCGCTGGACGACACTGTCTCCCCCGGCCCCAACTTCGTCCTCATCGCGCACACGGCGGCGGCCGGCAACCGGCGCGCCGCGCTGGCGGTCGCGCTCGGCGTCGTCGCCGCGGGCGGGCTGCTGGCCGCGGTCGCCGTCTTCGGGCTCGGCACGCTCCTGGCCCGCACGCCGTGGCTGGCCACGGCCCTGCGCGTCGTCTGCGGCGCCTACCTCGCCTGGCTCGGGATCCGGCTGTGGCTGCGCGCCCGCGCGCCGGAATCCGCCCCGCCCGAGGCGCGCGGGAGCGCGTTCCGCCAGGGCGTCGTCAGCAATCTGACCAACCCGAAGGCCGCGGCGTTCTTCGGCAGCGTCCTGACCGCGACGCTCCCGCCGGGCGAACCGGCGGGTGTCAAAGCGGCGGCGGTCGCCCTGATCGTCGTGGCGTCCACGGCCTGGCACCTGAGCGTGGCCCTGCTGTTTTCCGCCCCGGCCACCCAGCGCTGGTACGAGCACGCGAAACCGGCCCTCAACCGCGTCGTGGGCACGATCCTCATCGCCCTGGGCCTCGCACTGGCCGCAACG
>NZ_JAYFSI010000016.1:0-214442 GCF_034929455.1 Amycolatopsis heterodermiae | reverse complement strand
CTACCGGTACGGCACCGACCCGGCGAACCCGGCCGCCCTGGTCGCCGAGGGTGAGACGCGGCTCAAGCCCGTCCTGGTGCGCCACGTCGGAGACGGCGACGTGTACGAGTGCGACACGTCGATCGTGCACACCGTGCGGCCGGTCGACGCCGGCCTCACCGCGACCGTCGTGGTCCAAGGCCCGCGCCGGACACCGACCACCGTCGTCTACTGCAGGCCGGGGGACAGCGACGACCAGCCGAACCTCGACCTCACCGAGGCGGATTTCACCGGGCTCGTGAGCGAAGTCCTTTCGAGCCTCGACCGGACGGTCTCACCATGACGTGGGTGCAGCAGGAATCCCAGGTCCGGAAGTGGCGAATCCCGCTCCGGCGAGCCCGTCGCGGTGTGCTGACCGACCGGGCCATCCGGCGCGCGTACAGCAGTGGCGAACTGCGGGTCGATCCGTTCGACGCGGCCTTCGTGCGCCCCGCCGCGCTGAGCCTGCGGCTCGGGCACGAGGCGTTCGGGCTGGAGAGCCGCGGGACGGTCGACATCGCCGACCGGTCGACGTACCCGGACCTGGTGCCGAAGGACCTCGATGCCAGGGGACGCCTCGTCGTCGAGCCCGGCGAAGTCGTGCTGGCCCCTACACTGGAGAAGATCGGTCTTTCCGAAAACCTGGTCGGACTGGTCGACGGCACCAGCGACTACGCGCGGCTCGGCATCAGCGTCGTTCTGTGCGGTCAGGTGAGTCCCGGCTTCGGCCGTGGCAAGCTCGCGGTGATCACGCTGGAGATCGTCAACCACCTCCGGCACCCGGTGCTGTTGTATCCGGAGACGCGGATCTGCAACCTGATGCTGTTCGCTTCGACCGGGAGCGAGCAGCCCTACGACGTCATGCCGCACAACTACTCGAGCGACCACGCGGTCGCCGCGTCCCGATTGGCTGACCATGTCCGGAGCTTCTGAGCTGTGCCTGGGTGACCTCGGCGAGCGGGGGATCCAGGAGCGAGTGCTGAAACCGCGGTACGCGGGTACCGAAGGCTTCGGCGACGACAGCGCGCTGCTCGCGAAGGTGGATTCGCCCAGCGAACTCGTCGCGACCACCGACAGCTGCCCGACACCGCTGGTGAACCTCCTCGGCGAGCCGGATCTCTACCACGCGGGCTGGCTGCTGGCCACGATCAACCTGTCCGACCTGGCCGCCGCCGGCGCCGAGCCGCTCGGCCTGGTCGTCAACTACACGCTGCCCAAGACGACCACCGTGGCGGACTTCGAGCGGCTCCTGGACGGCGTCGACGACTGCTGCGCCGCCCACGGCACCCACGTGGCCGGCGGCGACATCCGTGACGGTGAGGTCGTCCAGCTGACGGCGACGGCCATCGGCCGGTGCGTTCCGGGCAGCAGGCTCCGGCGGTCCGGAGCCCGGGTGGGAGACCGCCTTCTGCTGGTCGGCTCGCCCGGTCACCTCTGGGCAGCTGCGCTGCTGAAGACCGGCCAGGCGACGCTCCCGGCGCCCGAGGCGGACGAGATCTGGCGCCGGGCGTGCCGGCCCATGGCCCAGCTGAAGGCCGGGCAGCTGCTGGCCACGCCCGGGCTCGCGAGGGCGGCGATGGACGTCTCCGACGGCCTTTTCGCCACGGTGCGCACGCTCTGCGAAGCGAACGGCCTCGGCGCGGCGATCAGCACGGAGTTCGAGCTGGACGAGCTGGTGGCCGCGGTGGCCGGCCAGGTCGGCCTGCTCCCCTTCGACCTCGCCCAGACCTGGGGCGACTGGGGACTCGTCGTCGCGGTCCGCGAAGCGGACGTCGGACTGGCATTGAAGACGTTGCGAGAAGAAGGAGTCACAGCTCAGGAGATCGGGACCCTGACCGCGGACGGGAAACTGACGCTGGGGCCCGAGACCGCTCCCTGGCGGGGGATCGCGCAGGAGCGGTTCTCGGCCAGCTCGTGGCACGGTGGCGAACCGTCCACTCTGATCACCGACATGTTCAAGGCGCGCTGAAGCTCAGCTGTGGACCCGCAGGGGCACCACGTTGCTCGGCAGCACCGAGCGTCCCGGCTCATGGTAGGCCGCGACCGGGCTGATCGTCAGCGTCACCAGGCTCGCGAACCGCGGGTGGCGGTCCACGTAGACCTCCGGTACCGAGCACGCGGCCGCGAGGACCGAGCGGTGGCGGTGGAGGTGTTCGAACGCCTCGCGGCCGTACAGCGAGACCACGATGTCGCCGCCGCGGGGGCGGGTCCAGAGGATCGCCGGGTGGCCGCCGGGCAGGCGCAGGGACGGGAACGCCGCGCGCAGGCGGTGCTGCACCAGCACCGCCTGGAGCCGGGTCCGCACCTGGCGGCGTCGCAGCACGGCCAGGAGCAGGACGGCGGCCAGCGTCGCCGACGACCACGCCGGGCCCGCCCAGACCGCGAACATCACCAGGCCGAAGGGGAGCAGCGTCGCGGCGAGCAGCTCCCACCGCCAGTGGTACACCCGCATCGGGAACGGCGAGGGTACCTGCCGAGTCGTCATTTCCTTGCTCCTTCCGGAAAACCGGCGGCGCAGGAGGCCGCCGAAGTGGTGTGAGAGGTGTCCGGCCGCGACGGCCGACAAGACGACGGCGAACGCGGTCATGTCGGAATCCGGGTCTTCGGGGCCGGCTGCACGTCCTTGTCCCGGCCGAGCCGCCAGGTCCAGCGCCAGCCCGCCCAGATCGCGGCGACGGAGCCCAGCAGGACCAGCACCAGGGCCTGCCCCACCAGGCCGTCGAGGGGCGCGAGCCGCAGCAGCACCAGCAGCGCCCACAGCTGTGACGCGGTGAAGGGGATGACGAGACCGGCCGCGTAGACGCCCCTGCGCCAGCGGCTGCTGCGTGGAGCGGTGGTGTACGGGTCCATGAAAGCCCTCCTCTGCCGTGGATCCAGGAAACCTCCGGCGCGCTCTTCCTTCTGTGTCAGCTGACACAGAAGGAAGAATTCAGCTCGCCAGTCGTCGAAGTTCGCCCAGGCGGTGGATCGTCACCCGGCGCCTGCCCGTGCTGATCACGCCCTGCTGCCGCAGCTCCCGCGTCGCGCGCGCCCACGATTCGCGGGAGATCGCCGCGGTCATCGCCAGCTCCGCCTGCGTGGCCGGAACGGCGATCTCGATGTCGTCGCCGCGCCGCACCCCGTGCTGGACGGCCAGCTGCATCAGCTGCGCCGCAACCCGCCGGGACGCCGCCCCGCTGCCGAGGTCCAGCCACTGCCTGCCGACCGAACGCAGGCGTGAGCTGAGCACGAGCAGCAGCGCCCACGAGATCCGGGACTCCGTCCGGCACAGCGAGACGAACCGGTCGCCGGGGATCTCCAGCACGTCCAGGTCTTCCAGCGCCTCGATGGTCGCCGAGCGGGGCAGGGCGTCGAGCGCCGCGAGCTCCCCGACGACGTCGCCCGGCCCGCGGATCCCGACGACCACGTCGCGGCCGTCGGGCGTGCCGTTGACGATCCGGACGTGCCCGGCCAGCACCAGCAGCACCCCGGTGGAGAGGTCGCCTTCGCGGCAGACCGTGTCCCCGCGCGGGAAGCTCCGCCGGCGCGCGGACCGGGTGAGCACGTCTCGATCGGCGGTATCCAGCTCGTCCCAGAAGCCACTTGTTCCCATGTCCCCACCTCCTCTGGTCGTCCGGCGTCTAAGCGGTGAGACCCTCCTCGGGCCGGCCGGCTTCGGGTGTGTAAAGCCAGCCTCTGAGCCGTTCTCCGCCCAGCTTGATCTGGACGGCCTGGGTGAAGGCACCACCGTCGATCCCGGGGTAGCCGTGCCGCACGACCGCGCGGTGGATCTCCTGCGACACGGCGAGTGCGAGTGGTTCGGCGGTCTCGCGCAGCCGCCGCTTCAGCTCGGGCGCGTCGAGGAGCCGGCACGCGATGTCGACGTCTTCGCCGTACGGCCCGTGCTTGTCGCGGTGCACCTCGCCCGAGTGCACGGCGACGCGGAGCCGGAAGGCGAGGTCGGGCAGGTTCCGGGCGTGCTTGTCGAGCAGATCGGCCAGCGCGGGGACGACCGTCGCGAGCAGCAGGGTCTTGGGCACCTGGTCGAAGGGCCGGACGAGGCACAGTGCGCCGTCGCCGCGGTCTACGAACGGCTCCCGGTGCCTTCGTTCGACCCCACCGGTGGTGAAGGCCTCGTCGAGCAGCTGGAAGAGGACGTTCCGGAGCAGGGCGCGCACCGAGTTCGTCTTGCTGGTCGACCCCTCGATGTCGACCGCCACGATGGCCCGGTGCCGGGGTATGTCCGTGGGTGTTCTCATGGCGCCTGCTCCTGCCTTCAGGTGTCAACTGAAGTTCAGTCAAGTTGACTGTAGGCCCTGGAGTACCCTGGAACAACTGAGATGAATCGCCGTTATCTGTTTGGTGTGAGGAAGTTCGGCGTCGCGTAACGTTTCAGTCCTCGCTTCGGCGGGTCGACGACCGAGTCTCCAGGGCTCGGGAGTACGATCTATCCACTCGCTCGCAGTACTGAAATTTACTGAAGGGTGGCGGGAGTCGTGTCCCCTGTTGCGCCGCGGCCTGCCCTCGCTCGCCGCCTGCGGGCGTTGCGGGAGACGCACTGGCCCGATGCGGGCATCACCCAGCTTCAGCTCGCCGAAGCTCTCGGGGGGACCAAGCCGCTGAGCATCTCCCTGATCTCGTCGTGGGAGAACACCGACCGGCCGGTCCGGCCGCCGGTCCGGCGGCTCGAGGCGTACGCGACGTTGTTCGCCACGCGCCGGTCCGAGAACGACGGAACGCTGCGGGTCCTCCCACTCGAAGAACTGACGGACGACGAGCGCAGCGATCGCGACGACCTGCTGGAGGAGCTGCTCTGGCTCCGCGACGGGCGCGAGTGGGCCGCGGCCGACTCCGCGGACGATGCCTGGCAGTTCCCGGAGAACGAGGACATCACCATCGTCTGCGCGCTGCTCCCGGCGGAGCTGCGCCAGCATCTGTCCTATGCGGACCCCGAAAGCGCCGACTTCACGTCTCTGTACACTTACGCCGATCCTGACGCCTTGATCGAACTGTTCGGCCACATCAGGTCCGTGAACCCCCAGAACCAGGTCACCTTCCACACCACGGAAGAGCTGACGCCTGACGACTACACGACCCACCTCGTCCTGCTCGGTGGCGTCGACTGGAACACCGTCACCCGCGACGTCATCGAACGGGTCGAGCTGCCGGTGCACCAGGTCGTACGCAACGACGCGGCACCGACCAGAGAACCTGGCGGCTTCCGCGTGGAGCAGGAGAGCGGGTCGGTGCTCTTTCCCCCGCAGCTGGACAGCAAAGGTCACCTCTTGGAAGACGTGGCGCACTTTTACAGAGGGGTCAGTCCGTTCAACCGAAAGCGCACGGTGACCGTGTGCAATGGTATGTACGGACGTGGCACCCTCGGCGCGGTTCGCGCCCTCACCGACGTCCGGTTCCGTGACCGGAACTGGGACTACCTGCGGCAGCGCTTCGCCGACGAGGAGTCGTTCAGCATCATCAGCCGGGTACCCGTGGTGGCGGGGAAGGGCCTGACCCCGGACTGGACGCTGCCGGAGAACCGCCTGCACGAGTGGCCCGAGACCACATGACCGGACTGCAACACCAGTCGCACAAGGATCTGCTGACCCAGGTGCGAGCAGGCAGGGCCCCGCAAGCGGGTCTTGACGCGATCATCGTGCCCAACGGGCGCCCGGCTCCCTACCTGCGGCAGGCGATCGCGGCGGCGAAGGAACTCGATGCGCACCTGCTGTTGCTGTGCAGCCTGCGAGCCGACGCGGACAGCGCGGCTTTCGCGGCGAGAATCGCCGGCGTCCGGGTAACGGCCATCACCATGGCCGGCCTCCCCGACTGGGCCGTGCCCGGGTTCGAGACCGACAAGCTGCTTCGGCGGAGCCGGTTCCACCGGAAGGTGGACACCAGTCTCAAGCGGAACCTCGGCCTGCTCATCGCGCGGCTCGCGGGCTGGGAGCGGATTCTCTTCCTCGACGACGACATCGACCTGCCCGACCTGGCGGATCTGACTGCGGCGGCGGGACTCCTCGGTGAACACCAGGTGGTGGGTCTCCGCAACGCCGGCATGCCGGACAACTCCGTCGTGTGCCACGCCCTCCGGGACATCGGCGCCGCCCAGGACACCTTCATCGGCGGAGGTGCGCTGGTGGTCGGCGAACCGGCCTTCAGCTCGTTCTTCCCCAACATCTACAACGAAGACTGGTTCTTCCTGCTGGACGACCGGAAGCTGAGATCACCCGCGGTGACGGGCACGGCGGTCCAGAAGGACTACGACCCGTACCGCGACCCCGTGCGCGCCCGTGGTGAGGAACTGGGTGACACCCTCGCGGAGGGGGTGTACGGCCTGCTGGACAACGGTCTCGGGCTGGCGGAAGCCGATGAGAAGTATTGGCGCGAGTTCCTACCCGAGCGGCGGCGGATCATCAGCAACACCATCACCCAGGTGCAGGAGTCGGGGATCGGACCCGCGCAGAAAGCGCGGATGGTCGCCTCGTTGAAGGCGGCGGTCGGGCGCAACTACCTGATCAAGCCGGAGTTGTGCGTCGAGTACCTGGGCGCGTGGCAGCGGGACCGGGCGCGCTGGTGCGAACACACCGGCCTGCACGCCAGCGGAGTCGGCCTCGAAGAAGCTCTGGTCACCTTGGGAATCGGCGTGCAGGCTCGCGGCCGCGTCAACACCGGCGGGAAGCGCCGATCCTCGGCTCCGCCCTTGGTGCGGGTGTGACCACTTCCAGGTCTTTGACCAGCACATGGCAGAGTTCCGGCACCTCGAGAACACCGCCGTTGCGCAAGGTCACCCGCGCGTAGCAGGTCACCGTGCCGTGGCCCCAGTCCCGGTAGCCGAGCTTGTCGTACAGACGGGCCGCGGCCGGGTTGTCCGTGCGGACCGCCAGGGCGACCCGCTCGCGGCCCTGCTCGGCGAGGTGCTGCTCCACCGCGCCGACCAGGGCCGTGCCGACGCCGCGTCGGCGCAGTTCCGCGTGAACCTGCAGGTGGGTGAGCAGCGCGACGCCGGGGAGGTGGGCCTGGATCGGCGGCTCCTCGGCCTCCTCCAGCCACAGGTACACGGTGCCGGCCGGGCGGGTACCCCACCACCCGAAGAACAGGACGCCCTGATGATTGTCCTGGCGCGCCAGGCGATCAGTGAGGAATCCGTCGTCGTCGAGGGCCGTCGCGAACGGAATCAGGTCTGCGGATCGGGCCCGCCCTACATGGGGCTCGGTCATCTGCAGCGACTCCGTTCTCCGGCTACTTCCATAGTGCCGGAGGCGGCACGGCGTTGACCAGGTCATCCGGCCCTCACCCTGCTTTCGTCGGGCCGTTCCTCAGGCGGCCGTGGTGAGGTCGTAAACGGTCACGCCGTCCACCGTCGTCGACTGGTACGTCGCGGCCACCCAGTCGGCGATCTGCTGGGCCGCGTCCGAGCCGGTGCTGCCGCGCATCGTCATGCCCTCGCCCAGGAAGTAGTGGATGCGGCCGCTCGCGACGTACTGCTGGAACTGCTCCAGCGTCGGGTACGGGTCCGTTCCGTTGAAGCCGCCCACCGCCATCACCGGGGCGTTGCTCGCCAGCTGGTAGCCCGCCGCCGCGTTTGACAGCACCGTGGCCGCCGTCCACGTGTACTTCGCCGTGTCCTGCTTCAGCAACGCCGTCAGCTGGGCGCCCGGCAAGGTGGTCGAAAGCAGGGAGCCGGGGCCGCCGCCGCGACCGCCGAAGCCTCCGGGGCCGCCGCCACCGAAGCGGCCGCCGAAACCTGAAGAAGGGCCGGCCGACGGGATCGCGCCGCTGTGTGTTGTCGCCGCCGTGGCCAGGGTGTACGCGCCGGAACCGGCCAGCAGCACCACCAAGGCGAACGCGGCGACCGCAGCTGCCGCCCAGCGGGTCAGGTGGGCCGCGAAGAACAGGGCCACCGCCGCCAGGAGGCCGCCGATGAGCACGCAAGGGGCCAGCCACGGTTGCCAAGTCGATCCCGACAGCAGCAGATAGGCCGTGACGGCCGTCAACGCCACTCCGCCGCTGAGCAGGCCGGACGCCGACGGGCGCGACCGCAGGCGCCACAGCTGGACGGCCGCCGTGCCGACCAGCGCGCCGATCGCCGGGGCCAGGGCCACCGTGTAGTACGGGTGGATGATGCCGCCCATGTAGCTGAACACCAGGGCCGTCACCAGGAACCAGCCGCCCCAGACGATCAGGGACGCGCGGGACCGGTCGGTGCGCGGCGCCCGGCGGGTGAACCACAGGCCCGCGCCCAGCGCGAGCAGCGCCGCCGGGATCAGCCACGCGATGCCGCCGGCCATCTCGCTGCCGAACAGCCGGGTCAGGCCGGTCGAACCCCAGCCGCCGCCACCGCCGCCCCCGCCGACGCTGCCCACCTCGTCGCCGGTGATGCGGCCGAAACCGTTGTAGCCGAAGATCAGTTCCCACAGGGAGTTCGTCTGCGAGCCGCCGATGAACGGCCGGTCGGCGGCCGGCCACAGCGCGACGACGACCAGGTACCAGCCGGCGGCCACGACCGTCGCGCCCAGCGCGCCGAGCAGGTGCAGCAGCCGCTTGCCCACCGACACCGGCGCGGCCACCAGGTAGGCCACGGCGAACGCCGGCAGCACGAGGAACGCCTGCAGCATCTTCGCCAGGAACCCGAAACCGACCGCGACGCCGGCCAGCGCCAGCCAGCCCGGTCCGGCCTTCTCGATCGCGCGGACGACGCAGTAGGCGGCCGCGACCAGCAGCAGCACCAGCAGCGCGTCCGGGTTGTTGAAGCGGAACATCAGCGCCGCCGCCGGGGTCAGCGCCAGCACCAGGCCCGCGACCAGGCCCGCGGCCGGGCCGGACGTCCGGCGCACGGTTGCGTACAGCAGCCAGACCGAGCCGACGCCCATCAGCGCCTGGGGGACCAGGACCGCCCACGCGTTGACGCCGAACACCCGCACCGACAGCCCCATCACCCACAGCGCGGCCGGGGTCTTGTCGACGGTGATCGCGTTCGCCGCGTCGCTCGACCCGAAGAACAGCGCCTTCCAGCTCTGCGAACCCGCCTGCGCGGCCGCGGAGTAGAACGCGTTGGCCCAGCCGGACGCGCCGAGACCCCAGAGGTAGAGCACCGCCGTCGCCAGCAGCAGCCCGGCCAGCGCGGGCCGGTGCCAGGTGGAGCGGGCGGGGGGAGAGGCGCCCTCAGGAGGGGCTACGGCGGGTTCGCGCGACGCGAGTGCGGTCATGAGATCAGCTTCCGGTGCCCAGCTGGGGCCGGGTTGTGCCGACGCTGTGCACGCGCTGTGCGGGGACGGCCACGGGCAGGCGCACCGCGAACTCCGTCCGGCCCGGGCGGCTGTGCACCTCGATCGAGCCGTGGTGCGCGACGACGACGGCGGAGGCGATCGCCAGCCCGAGCCCGGTGCTGCCCGCGTTGCGCGAGCGGGACGTGTCGCCGCGGGCGAACCGCTCGAAGACGTCCGGCAGCAGGTCCGGGTTGATGCCGGGGCCGTCGTCGGTGACCGTCAGCACGGCGCTGCCGTCAGCCGAGCGGTCGAGCGCGGCCGTCACCGTGGTGCCGGGCGGGGTGTGCGTGCGCGCGTTGGCCAGCAGGTTCGCCAGCACCTGGTGCAGGCGCTGGACGTCCCCGAGCACGAGCACCGGGTCGGGCGGCAGCGCGAGCTGCCACCGGTGGTCGCGCCCGGCGACCCGCGCGTCGCCGACGGCGTCCGCGAGGAGCCGGGTGAGGTCGACCTCGCGCACGTCCAGGGGCCGTCCCGCGTCGAGCCGGGCGAGCAGCAGCAGGTCCTCGACGAGCGTGGACATCCGGACGGCCTCGGACTGGATCCGGGTCATCGAGTGGGCGACGTCCGGTGGCACCAGGGAACGGCCGCGCGCGGCCAGCTCGGCGTACCCGCGGATCGCGGCCAGCGGCGTGCGCAGCTCGTGGCTGGCGTCCGCGACGAACTGCCGGACGCGCAGCTCGCTGTCGTGCCGCGCTTCGAGGGCCTGCGCGACGTGCCCGAGCATCAGGTTCAGCGCCGAGCCGACCTGGCCGACCTCGGTCCGCGGGTCCGTGTCGGACTCCGGGACGCGGATGGACAGCGCCACCTGCCCGCGGTCGAGCGGCAGCTCGGTGACGCGCCCGGCCGTGGCGGCGACACGCTCGAGCGGCCGCAGCGTGCGGCGGACCGCGAACGCGCCGAGGAACGCCGCGCCCAGGACACCCGCCGCGGCGACCCCGAAGAGGATCAGCCCGACGGTGACCAGCGTGTCGGTGACCGGCTTCATCGGCAGGCCGGTGACGACGACCTGGGACGACCCGGTGACCGGCAGCGCCATCAGCCGGTATTCGCCGAGGTCGGCGAAGGACACGGTGTGCGGCTTGCCGTCCGCGGGCACCGACAGCATCACGGACTGCTGGGCCGCCGACAGGTGCAGCCGGTCGCCGTGCTCGGAGATGCTGTCGTCGTGCACCAGCTGCGTCCCGGCGAAGGTGCCGCTGACCGTGCCGACGTTCTGCCCGAGCGGGTGCTCGCCCGCGTTCTGGCCCAGGGGCGGGGGCTGGCCGTTCTGCCGTCCGGCGTTGCTCGCGAAGACCTGGGAACGGGTGGCCGCGGCCGACAGCTGCTGGTCGACCTGGCGGGTGAGGAAGACGTCGAGGGCGAGCTCGCTGACCACCCCGACGATCAGGCACACCACGGTGAGCAGCACGACCATCGAGCCGGTCAGCTTCGCGCGCAGCGAAAGCCGCCCCGGCCGGGCGGACCGGTGGGGGCGGGGCGTGAGGGTGCGCGCGGCCATGGCTTCAGCGTCCGCCGGGGCCGTGTGCGCGAGTTGTGTGCTGCCTGTGAGGCGGCTGTGCGGTGATCGACGGGTGGCGCTGTGTCCGGTTCCTCCGGTCACAGGAACGGCTGACGGCCGGCACAGTCCGCACACAGCGACGAGCCGGAACGTGGACCACGGCAGCACATCCCGTGAAGGAGTAACACCATGACCACACCCCAGGCCCCGCAGCAGACACCGTCCACTTCGGACCCCGCGTGGGGTGCCGCGCCGGAAGCCGGCTGGGGCGGCGCGCCCGCGCCGGCCCCCGGGAAGCCGGGCTGGCCGACGGGCAAGAAGGTCGCCGCCGGTGCCGTCGCGGCGGTGATCGTGGCCGGCGGAGGAGCGGCGATCTGGGCCGCCTCGTCGTCGTCCGCGACGACGGACACCGCAGCGGGCCCGGGCGGCGCGGCGGGCGGGATGCGGGGCGGCCCCGGCGGCGCCGGCGCGCTCGGTTCGGCGCTGCACGGCGAGTACGTCTCCTCCGACGGGAACGGCGGTTACGTCACGAAGATCATGCAGACCGGCAAGGTGACGGCGCTGAGCGCGACGTCTCTGACCGCGCAGAGCGACGACGGCTTTTCGAAGACCTACACGATCACCTCGGCCCAGGCGACGGGCGTGGCGTCCGGCGACACGGTCACCGTGGTGGCCACGGAGTCGGGGGACGCGGCGACGGCGACGTCGGTGACCGAGGGCACGACCGGCGCCGGCCAGGGCCAGCAGGGCCAGCCGCCCGCGGGCGCTCCTGCGCAGACGGGCTGACGGTCAGCGGTCGTAGTCGACCGCGACCTCCGGGGTCGTCGCGCGGGCGCGGCAGGTCAGGATCCGCCCCGCGGCGGCGTCGTCCTCGGTGAGGGCGTAGCGGACGTCCATCTCGACCTGGCCGTGCAGGAGCGTCGCCCGGCAGGTGCCGCACGCGCCGCCCGTGCACGAGTACGGCACCTCGAACCCGGCCCGCAACGCCGCGTCCAGCACCGTTTCGCCGGCCTTGGCGGGTACGCCGGTCGTGGTCCCGCCCACCGTCACGGCCACGTTCGCCGGGGACCCGGCCGGGTCGCGCAGCGGGGCCGCGCCGCGGAACAGTTCGAAGTGGACGTTCTCCTCCGGGACGTCCGCGTCGGCGAGCGTCCGCCGCGCCAGGTCGGTCAGGCCGCGGGGTCCGCAGAGGAACCACTCGTCGACCTTCGCCGGGTGCAGGCGGTTCTGCAGCAGCGCCCGCAGCCGCGTGCCGTCGAGGCGGCCGCGCTGGTACCGCTCGTGCGAGATGGCCAGCGCCTCGCCGACCGTGTCGAAGGTCCGGGCCGGGCGGTGCGCGTGCAGGTCCGGGTCGCGCTCGTCGGTGCGGTAGTGCACGACGTGCAGCCGCCCGCCGAACCCCTGCGCGAGCGCCGTCAGCTCCGCCGCGAAGAGCGTCGTCGCGCCGGAAGTGTTGACGTACAACAGGGTCGCCCGGCTGTGCGGCTCCGCGCGCAGCGCACTGACCAGGATGGACAGCACCGGCGTGATGCCGCTGCCCGCGGCCAGCGCGACGTAGTGCGCCGTCCGCGCCGGGTCCGGGACGAGCGTGAACCCGCCCGAAGGCGGGAGCACGTCGAGGAAGTCGCCCGCCGCCAGCGTCGTGGTCGCGAAGCCGGAGAACGCGCCGCCCGCGCGTTTCTTCACCGCGATCCGCAGCTCGCCCGAGTCCGGCGGCGCGCAGATCGAGTACGTCCGCCGCACCGGCCGCCCGTCCAGCACCGCGCGCACGGCGACGTGCTGTCCCGGTGTGAAACGGAACTCGCGCGCCAGCTGCGGCGGCACCGCCAGGCTCACCGCGACGGCGTCCGCGGTCAGCGGCCGCACGGCGGAGACGCGCAGCCGGTGGAACCGGCTCGGCCGCAGCGGCGACGGCGGCTCGGGCTCAGGCTCGACGTCGTCCGGGACATCGTCGAGGCCCGCCAAAGCCCGGTATCCGGCCACGGTCAGCTCCTGCCCCCACACGGTGGCGATCGGGACGCCGCGGGCCAGGTAGGCCTCGCGGTTGTCGAGCCAGACCCGGCGGTAACGGTGGAACGGGACGGCCGGGTGCAGGTGGTGCACCAGGTGCAGGTTCTGGGCCAGCAGCACCGGGGTCAGCAGCCGGTCGAGGCCGACGCGGACGCGGGTGGTGCCGAACCGCCCGAGCGGCCCGGCGGCGGGCAGCCCGTGGTGCGGCAGCCAGCCGAACGTCCAGGCGAGCAGCCCCACGCCGAGCCGCTGCGGCAGCAGGTACACCAGCACGAGTTCGGGGCCGTGGCCGGACGCGACCAGCGCCACTCCGGCGAACACGGCCACCGACAGCACCACCAGCGTCTCGGCCAGCTCGTGCGGCGGCCGGATCCGCAGCCGGGCGAAGTAACAGCGCGCGTAGGAGAAGTCGAGGGTCAGCCAGCGCAGCGGGAGCTGCCAGCGGGGGCCGCGCTGGACCCAGGCGTCCGGGTCGGCGCGGACCGGCCCGTTCGTGTGGCGGTGGTGGGCACCGTGGACGTACCGCAGCGACGGGAACGACGCGTACGCCGCGACGAACAGGACGGCCAGCCGGCCGAGCGTTTCGTTGACCCAGGTGAGCTTCCCGGCCGAGTGGTGCGCGGATTCGTGCACCACGGTGTACATCGCGAAGGTGGCCGCGGTGTTCAGCACCACCGTCACGGCCGCCGGCACGAGCCCGGCCAGCAGCAGCAACGTCGACCCGGCCCAGACCGCGAGGGTGACGGCGAACAGCAGCACGGCGGGCAGCGAGACCGCGGGCAGCGGGACCCGCGGCGCGGGGACCGCGCGGGGGAACGGGAGTCCGGGCGCGGACTCCGCAGATTCGAGAGAGCCGCGCGCCGGGGTGTCGACGACGGGCATCGAGCGGTCTCCTCGGTCGAGAAGCTCCTGGCCAGGCGGGAGTCACCGTAGACAACGCGTCGTCGTTTGTAAACGTTCTGGCACGCTTCGAAAAAAGGCACCGGCCTGCAGAACGCTGTGCAACGCTAAGATCGGCCTGTGAACGCCGTCACGCACTCCGGACTCGCCGGCACCCGGGAGCGGCTGCTCGCCGCGGCGGCCGAGCTGACCCGGGTGGACGGCTGGGCAGGCGTCACCATGGGCAAGCTGGCCGCCGAGGTCGGCGTCAGCAGGCAGACCGTCTACAACGAACTGGGCTCCAAGGCCGAGCTCGCCGAACTGCTGATCCTGCGCGAGACCGACCGGTTCGTGGCGCACGTGGGCGAGGTCGTCGCCGCTCACCCCGGCCGGGCCGTCGACGGCGTCACCGCCGCGTTCCGGGAGACCCTCGAAACCGCCCGCGGCAACCCGCTGGCCGCCATCGCGCTCGGCGGCGCGCAGGGTGGCCGCGACGACTTCCTCCCGCTGCTCACCTCCCGGCCCGAAGCGGTGCTCGGCCGGGCCGTCGAGACGGTCGCGGCGCTGTTCTCGCGCGCCTACCCCGAGGCCCCGCTGACCGCGTCGGAGTGGGCCGTCGCGGTCGAGGCCTTCGTGCGATTGCTGCTGTCCCACCTGGTGCAGCCCAGCGGCTCGGCCGAGCACGCGAGCGGCCAGACGCGCTGGGTGATCGGCCGGATGCTCGGCGCCTGACGCCGCAGGTGGCCCCCGCCCGGGCGGCGCGGGCCACTGGCCTAGACTCGGACGTCCCGGTCTGCACGTGACCGGGGCCATTTCCGCAGGATTGTCCAACCACAATCGTTACCGCTCGAGGAGAAGACCTTGAAGAGCACCGTCGAGCAGCTGAGCCCGACGCGAGTCAAGATCAATGTCGAGGTGCCGTTCGCGGAGCTCAAGCCGAACTTCGACCGCGCCTACCGCAAGATCGCCCAGCAGGTGCGCATCCCGGGCTTCCGGCCCGGCAAGGCGCCCGCTCGCGTCCTGGAAAGCCGGATCGGGCGTGGCCCGGTGCTCGACGAGGTCGTCAACGAGGCCATCCCGGCCAAGTACATGGAGGCGGTCCGCGAGAACGAGGTCCGCACGCTCGGGAACCCGGAGTTCGACGTCACGAAGCTCGAGGACCGCGACGTCCTGGAGTTCACCGCCGAGGTGGACGTGCGCCCGGAGATCGAGCTGCCCGACCTCGAGGGCTTCACGGTCACCGTGGACGACGTCGAGCTGACCGACGCGGAGGTCGACGAGCAGCTCGACGAGCTGCGCGCCCGCTTCGGCACGCTGACCGGCGTCGAGCGCCCGGCCGAGACCGGCGACTTCGTCTCGATCGATCTGGCCGCGACCGTCGACGGCGAGGCCGTCGAGGAGGCCGCCACCTCGGGGCTGTCCTACGAGATCGGCTCCGGCCAGCTCGTGGACGGCATCGACGAGGCGATCGTCGGCGCGAACGCCGGCGAGACCAAGACGTTCACCACCCAGCTCGTCGCCGGCGACCACGCCGGCAAGGACGCCGAGGTGACCGTGACCGTCCAGTCGGTCAAGCAGCGCGAGCTGCCGGAGGCCGACGACGAGTTCGCCCAGATGGCCAGCGAGTTCGACACGATCGACGAACTGAAGAGCGACCTTCGCGAGCGGCTCGGCCGCGTCAAGAAGATGCAGCAGGGCGTCCAGGCGCGCGACAAGGTGCTCGAAGAGCTCCTCGAGCGCACCGAGGTGCCGATCCCGGAGAAGGTCCTCGACGCCGAGATCGAGAACCGCAAGCACGACGCGATCCACCCGTTCGACCACGACGAGGCCCAGTTCGCCCAGGCCCTCGAGGCCGAGGGCCGCACGCTGGAGGAGTTCGACGCGGAGACCCGCACCGAGTCGGAGAAGGCCGTCCGCACGCAGCTGCTGCTGGACACCATCGCCGACAAGGAGCAGGTCTCGGTCAACGACGGAGAGCTCACCGAGCGGATCATCTACCAGGCCCAGCGCTTCGGGATCAGCCCGGACGAGTACGTCCAGCGGGCCCAGCAGTCCGGTCAGCTGACCGCGATCTACGCCGACGTCCGCCGCGGCAAGGCCCTGGCCTCCGTGGTCCGCAAGGCCGCCGTCACCGACGGTTCGGGTGCCGAGGTCGACCTTTCCGAGCTGTTCGGCGCCGAGGAACCGGCCGCCGACGCCGCATCCGAGGAGACGCCGGCCACCGAAGAGGCGGCGAAGACTCCCGCGGAGTGAAGCTGTGAGCGAACTTGGGCGGTGTCAGGCATTCTGCGCCGCCCAAGTTCGTTAGGGTCGATTGCAAGATCTCAAGCACTTGAAACGACAGCGGCGGTCGCCGGTACGGGACCGCCGTCGGCGAAAAGGCAGGCAGACGTGACGCAGCACACGCCCGAGGCGCGGACCGGAACCGCAGGGCTCACCCTCACCGACTCGGTGTTCGAGCGGTTGCTCCAGGAGCGCATCGTCGTCCTCGGTTCCGAGGTGAACGACGAGATCGCCAACCGGATCACCGCGCAGCTGTTGCTGCTCGACGCGGACGACGCCGAGTCCGACATCCGCTTCTACATCAACTCGCCGGGTGGCTCGGTCACGGCCGGGTTCGCCATCTACGACACCATGCAGCTCATCCGCCCGGACGTCGCGACCTACGCGATGGGCATGGCGGCCTCGATGGGGCAGTTCCTGCTCTCCTCGGGCACGCCCGGCAAGCGCTACTCGCTGCCGCACGCGCGGATCCTGATGCACCAGCCGTCGGCGGGCGTCGGCGGTACCGCGTCGGACATCGCGATCCAGGCGGACCTGTTCAACAAGTGGAAGCGCGAACTGGCCCAGATCACCGCGGACCAGACCGGGCAGACGGTCGAGCAGATCATCGCGGACGGCGACCGCGACCGCTGGTTCACCGCGCAGGAGGCGAAGGACTACGGGTTCGTCGACCACGTCCTGACCGCCGACATCGCCCGTCCGGGCTCGAACTGAGCCGAAGCACCAAGGAGAGTTCCATGAGCAACTTCAGGCTCCCGGGTGACTTCCGGGCACCGACCGTCCCCCAGTCGCGGTACATCCTCCCGTCGTACGTCGAGCGCACCAGCTACGGCGTCAAGGAGTCGAACCCGTACAACAAGCTGTACGAGGAGCGCGTCATCTTCCTCGGCGTGCAGGTGGACGACGCGTCGGCCAACGACGTGATGGCCCAGCTGCTGCACCTCGAGCACGAGGACCCGGACCGCGACATCCTGATCTACATCAACTCGCCGGGTGGCTCGTTCACCTCGCTGATGGCGATCTACGACACCATGCAGTTCGTCCGCCCGGACATCCAGACGTACTGCCTCGGCCAGGCCGCCTCCGCGGCCGCCGTGCTGCTGGCGGCCGGCACCCCGGGCAAGCGCTACGCGCTGCCCAACTCACGGGTGCTGATCCACCAGCCGGCCACCGAGGGCACCTACGGCCAGGTCTCCGACCTGGAGATCCAGGCGAACGAGATCCAGCGGGTGCGGCGCCAGATGGAGGTCATCCTGGCCAAGCACACCGGCAAGGACGCCGACCAGATCCGCAAGGACATCGAGCGGGACAAGATCCTCACGGCCGACGAGGCCAAGTCGTACGGCATCATCGACGAGGTGCTGCCGTACCGTAAGGCGTCGGCTCTCTAGATCCGCCAGGCCGGTGTATGCCGAGAAGACGACATACACCGGCACTCTGGTTTAGGGTCGTCCTTCTGACGTGCTCCCGGTGGCCGTGGGTGTTCCCGCCCACGGCATCGGACGGGTACCGTCAGTGGCAATGCGTGAGGCTCCGCCCGGTCGTCCGTGATCGGGGCCGCACCGTCGCAACACACGTCAGGCGCGGACAACCGCGCCGGAGGGGACGAGGTCACAGGCCATGGCACGGATCGGTGACGGCGGAGACCTGCTGAAGTGTTCTTTCTGCGGGAAGAGCCAGAAGCAGGTGAAGAAGCTCATTGCCGGCCCCGGGGTCTACATCTGCGATGAGTGCATCGACCTCTGCAACGAGATCATCGAGGAGGAGCTGGCCGAGGCCGGCGACGTCAAGCTCGACGAGCTGCCCAAGCCCGCCGACATCCACGAGTTCCTCGAGCAGTACATCATCGGCCAGAACGACGCCAAGCGGACCCTCGCGGTAGCGGTCTACAACCACTACAAGCGGATCCAGGCGGACGACAAGGCCGGGCCGAAGGACTCCAAGGAGGAGTCGGTCGAGCTCGCCAAGTCGAACATCCTGATGCTCGGCCCCACCGGGTGCGGCAAGACCTACCTCGCGCAGACCCTGGCGAAGCTGCTGAACGTGCCGTTCGCGATCGCGGACGCCACGGCGCTCACCGAAGCCGGGTACGTCGGCGAGGACGTCGAGAACATCCTGCTCAAGCTCATCCAGGCGGCGGACTACGACGTCAAGCGGGCCGAGACCGGGATCATCTACATCGACGAGGTCGACAAGATCGCCCGCAAGTCGGAGAACCCGTCGATCACGCGCGACGTCTCCGGCGAGGGCGTGCAGCAGGCCCTGCTGAAGATCCTCGAGGGCACCACCGCCTCGGTCCCGCCGCAGGGCGGCCGCAAGCACCCGCACCAGGAGTTCATCCAGATCGACACGACGAACGTGCTGTTCATCGTGGCCGGCGCGTTCGCCGGGCTGGAGAAGATCATCAACGAGCGGGTCGGCAAGCGCGGCCTCGGCTTCGGCGCGGAGATCCGCACCAAGTCCGAGATCGAGGAGAGCGACGTCTTCTCCGACACCATGCCCGAGGACCTGATCAAGTTCGGGCTGATCCCGGAGTTCATCGGCCGGCTCCCGGTCGTCGCGACGGTCAGCCACCTGGACAAGGAATCGCTGGTCAGCATCCTCACCCAGCCGCGCAACGCCCTGGTGAAGCAGTACAAGAAGCTCTTCGAGATGGACAACGTCGAGCTCGAGTTCACCAAGACCGCGCTCGAGGCCATCGCCGACCAGGCGGTGCTGCGCGGGACCGGTGCCCGCGGGCTGCGCGCCATCATGGAAGAAGTGCTCCAGCCGGTGATGTACGACATCCCGAGCCGCGACGACGTGGCGAAGGTCGTCATCACCGAGCAGACCGTCCGGGAGAACGTGAACCCGACGATCGTCGCCCGGCAGCCGACGCGGCGCGCGCGCAGCGAGCGCGGCGAGAAGTCGGCCTGACCCCGGGCGTCTCCGGGCCGCCCGGCTCGGAGACCGACAGGAAAGCTGAATGACTGCTGACTCTTTCCCGGGTACCGGGGCCACGGCCACCGGCGGCGGCGTGCAGGCACCGCCTCCGCCGGAGCCTGCCCCGGTGCCCGCCGGGGACGCCCCGGCCGGGACGACGCTCGGGTTCCGTGAGCTGAGCGAGCGCGTGATCGCGTCCGTCTTCGAGCGGTACCGGTGGCTGAACCGCGTCCTGATGGGCGTGCTGGCCGTGTGCACCGGCACCTGCGTGGTGGCGGTGGTGTCGCGGCTGTCGCCGTTGCCGCTGATCCCGGTGCCGCTGTTCCTCGTCGCGGGGTACGGCCTCTGGCAGGCCCGTGGCGTCGAGGACCGTCGGCAGCTGTTCAACTGGGTGCTCCTGTTCGCCCTCGCCACGCTGGTGGGGTTCTGGCTGATCTCCGTCGTCGGCCGCTGGGTGGAGTGACCGGCTTCCGCCGTCCGGACCGTTTGAAGTTCACGGGTGCTGGGTAGGACCCACCCGTGGTAGATGCCCTCAGACCCTTTCGGCATCCGGCACTGTTCTACCGCGGTGACACCGAGTACCTGGACGGCCTCGTTCCGTTCCTGGACGAAGGGCTCGACCGAGGCGAACCGGTCGCCGTCGCCGTCCCCGGCCGTAACCTCCTGCTCGTGGAGAAGGCCCTCGGTCCCCGCTCGGGCGAGGTGCGGCTGATCGACCTGCACCAGGCGGGCCGCAACCCCGGAGCGATCCTGCCGACGGTCCTGCTCGCCTTCGCGGGCGAGCACGCGGGCCCGGTGCGGATCGCCGTCGAGCCGGTCTGGCCCGGTCGCTCCGCCGCCGAATACCCCGCGTGCGTGCTGCACGAAGCGCTCATCAACACGGCCTTCGCGGGCCGGCCGGTTGCGGTGCTCTGCCCGTACGACACGGCGGCCCTGTCGCCCGAGGTCCTGGCCGACGCCGGGCGCACCCACCCGGAGCTGTGGGCGCCCGCGGGCCGTTCGGCCAGCCCGCACTACGACCCCGACCGCGTCCGCGCCGACCTCACGAGGCCCCTCGAGCCCCCGGCGGCCGCGGTCGAGCGCGCGTTCGACGTCGCCCAGCTGGCCACGCTGCGCGGCTTCACCGAGATCTGGGCCGCCCGCCACGGCCTGCGGCGCCCGCGCCGCGACGACTTCGCGCTGGCGGTCGCCGAGCTGACCACGAACAGCGTGCTCTACGGCGGCGGCACGGGCGTGCTGCGGCTGTGGGCGGAGGACGAGCACGTCGTGGCGGAGGTGACCGACGACGGCACGATCACCGAGCCACTGGCCGGCCGCGTCCCACCCCCGGCGGCAAGCCTAGGCGGCCGCGGTCTCCTGCTGGTCAACCGCCTGGCCGACCTGGTCCGCACGTACTGGGTCCCAGGCCGCACGACGACCCGGGTCCACTTCCTCCGCTAGACCCCGCGGGCGCCTGGTCTCGCATGCCTGCCCGCTGGGCTTCGGTGGGTTCGGGCCTAGGGGCGTGTTGTCGGGCCGCAGGAGTCGACCCCTTGGGCGCCGCGGTGCCCGGGTTCTCGGTGCTCGGGGCCTGCCGGGCCGCACGAGGCGAACCCTCGGGCGGGCGCGGTGCGTTGCCAGGCCGCGCGACGACCCAGGGTCCGCTTCCGCCGCCGAGGGCTTCCGCACGGTCGGCCCGGGAGCCGACCCTCTGCGTACGCCCCTAGACGGTGGTCCGGGGGACGTGCTTGCCGAGGAAGCTGACCAGGCTCGGCACCACGGTCTTGTTGAACGTGTCCCCGTGCTTGCCGTGGGCCGTGTGGGCCACCGCCGGGTGGGCCGCGTCGATGTAGCGGCGGACGCCCGTGATGAACGAGTCCTCCGTGCCGCACCAGATGGCGTTGGCCACGCCCTTCGTCTCGTCGATGTGGCGCAGCGGGTCGAGGGACACCCAGTCCTCCATGCCCGTGAAGATGTGGCGCTTGGCCATCTCCGGCCAGTTCGTGATCAGGGCCGGCGCCAGCGTGGCGACCGCCGCGGGCGGCTGGCGGCGCTCCACCCGGCGGCGCGTGTACAGCAGCGCGCCGAAGCCGCCCATCGAGACGCCCGTGCAGGCGAACGGCTGGCCCGTGTCACCCGCGAAGCCGCGGGCCCGGAGCCACTGGGGGACCTCCTCCAGCAGCATCGCCATCGGGTCGTCGTTCGGGTGGACCTGGTGCCAGTAGTTGTCGCCGCCGTCGACGGCGACGAGGCCGTACGCCGGGACGGCCTTGCGGGCGACGTCGCTGGAGAGCTGCTTGAGCGTGCCGGTCGGGGCCGCGCTGCGGGCGTTGCCGTGCAGGCCGTGCAGCATCAGCGACATCGGGAGCCCGCGCGGCGGGGTCTTCGACGGCAGCAGGAACACCAGGTCGACCATCCGGCCGCGGGCTTCGGAGTAGACGCGCTCGACGCGCGTGCTGCCCAGCTGGGTCGTCGGGTTCGACGACGCGACGCCGACGGCCCGCTGCAGGGCCGGGCTGAAGGGGAGCTTGCCGGTGGCGGTGCCCACGGCGAGGCCGGTCACGGCCAGCCCGGACGCGCCCGCGATCAGCACCGAGCGGCGGCTCAGCCACCGCCGGGCGTCCCGCACCGCCGCGGCGCCGGGCGTCTCCGGAGCCCCGTCCTGGGTCTCGGGCTCACCCAGGGTCGCCGGAGGGTGGACCCGGTCCTCGGACCGCTTCACCTCACCCGGTGTGACCGGGGTCGCGCCCCGGTCCCCGTCCTTCTCGTCCACCTGTCTCCGTCCCCCGCCTGCTGCACCTAGGACGCCGCGCACCCGCTCCGCGTTCCCCCGCGTCCTGCCTCCGCCGGGTCAATCGTTCCCACCTTGCCCGGCGTTTCCGTTCCGCGCTCGCCAAGTCGCGACAGCTGCCCCGGCCGAGCGACGGGCCCGGTCCACAGTGTCCCCGAGACCGACCGCCAGGGTCACGCCCAGGGGGATCAAGATGTGGTCAATTCCCTGCTCACCGGGCCCGAAATGCCCGGAAGCCTCCAGAGTGACGAACCCGTGCAGCGCGCTCCACAGCTGCGACGCCGCCTGGTACTTGTCGACCGGCCGGAACCGCCCGGCCTCGATGGCCCGCTCGGTCGCCCGGACGATGTGCTCGAACGCCACCAGGCCCTCCTGGGCGGCTTCGCGGCCTTCCTCGGTGGTGAGGTCCGACAGCGTCGCCCGCTTGCCGCCGGGCGCGGACTGCCCGAACGTCACGGCGAACAGCTGCGGCTGCTCGGCGACGGCCTGCCGGTAGGTGCGGGCCAGGCTGAAGACGTCCGCCACCGGGTCGTCGGTCTCCCCGACCTCGGCCAGCCACGCGGACAGGCGCAGGAACCCGGCGCGCGCCACCTCGTCGACCAGCGCCGCCATGCCCCCGAAGTGGGTGTAGACGGCCATCGTCGAGACGCCGACCTCCGCCGCGAGCTTGCGAGCCTGCAGCGCTTCGGGGCCGTCGTCGTCGAGCAGGCGGATGGCGGCTTCGACGAGCCGCGCCTTGACGTCGGTCGCGCGAGGTTTCGGGCTCATGCTTGCCAGTATCTCATAACCCTGTTATAAATGGATCCATAACCGAGTTATGTATTTGAGGGGTCAGCCATGGGCAACAAGTTCCTCGAGGGCAACTTCGCCCCGGTCAGCCGGGAGCACACGATCACCGAACTGGCCGTCACGGGGCGGATTCCGGACTTCCTCGACGGCCGCTACCTGCGCAACGGCCCCAACCCGCTGTCCGAAGTGGACCCGGCGGCCTACCACTGGTTCATGGGCGACGGCATGGTCCACGGCGTCCGCCTGCGCGACGGGAAGGCCGAGTGGTACCGCAACCGCTGGGTGCGCAACCCGGCCGTCACGGCGGTGCTGGAGGGGGAGGGCCCGAGCCGGTTCTGCGGGCTGGACGCGCTCGGCGCCAACACCAACGTCATCGGCCACGCCGGCAAGACGCTCGCCCTGGTCGAGGCGGGCGCGCCGATCTACGAGCTGACCGACGAGCTCGACACCACCGGCGTCTGCGACTTCGACGGCACGCTCCGGGGCGGCTACACCGCCCACCCGAAGCGTGACCCGCGCACCGGCGAGCTGCACGCCGTCTCGTACTTCTTCGGCATGGGCAACAAGGTCCAGTACTCGGTGATCGACGCCGGGGGCCGCGCCCGCCGCACGGTCGACATCGAGGTCACCGGCTCGCCGATGATGCACGACTTCTCCCTGACCGAGCGGCACGTGATCTTCTACGACCTGCCGGTGACGTTCAACGCCGAGATGGCCGTCGCGGCCGGGGTGCCCAGCGCGCTGCGCACGCCCGCGAAGCTGGTGCTCTCGGCGATGGTCGGCAAGGTGCGCGTGCCGGACCCGATGACCGCGATGATGGCGCGCAAGATCGGCGCGAACGGCGGCCTGCCCTACCGCTGGGACCCGAAGTACCCGGCGCGGATCGGCGTGATGCCGCGTGAGGGCGGCAACGGCGACGTCCGCTGGTTCGACGTCGAACCCTGCTACGTCTTCCACCCGCTCAACGCCTACGACGACGGCGACAGCGTCGTGCTCGACGTCGTCCGCCACGCGCGGATGTTCGACCGCGAGCTGCACGGCCCGGGCGAGGACAACCCGACGCTGGATCGGTGGACCGTCGACCTGGTCGCCGGGAAGGTCCTGGAGGAGCGGCTCGACGACCGCGGCCAGGAGTTCCCGCGCGTCGACGAGCGGCTCGTCGGCCGCCGCCACCGCTTCGGCTACACGATGTCCGCCGACGGCGGCGCGAACCCGGGCGGTTCGCTGTTCAAGCACGACTTCCACACCGGGTCGCGCCAGGAACGCGCGTTCGGCGCGGGCCGCCAGCCCGGCGAGTTCGTGTTCGTGCCGTGCCACGACGACGCGGCCGAGGACGACGGCGTCCTGATCGGTTTCGTCTTCGACCCGGCGACGCGGCGCAGCGACCTGACGCTGCTCGACGCGGGCACGATGGAGACCGTGGCCGCGATCCACCTGCCGGACCGGGTCCCCAACGGCTTCCACGGCAACTGGGTGCCGACTACGCCTTGAGGACGACGCCGCGGGCCGAATGCATCCCGCGGCCGACGCGGCCCGCCGTCGCGCGCTCCTAACGTCGGTGCCTCACCCGCACCGAACAAGGGGGACGACATGCGATCCACAGCGGTTCTGGCCGTGCTGACGGGACTTCTGGCCCTGCCCGCACCGGCGTCGGCGAGTGCGACGCCGTACCTGCCGCGGCCGACCGGTGCCCACCCGGTCGGCCTGACCACCCTCGACCTGACCGACACCTCGCGCCCCGACCCCTGGGTCCCGGGCGTGCGAGCGCGCGAGCTGATGGTGTCCGTCTGGTACCCGGCGGCCGCGCCGGGACGGCACCGGGCCCCGTACATGACCCCCGAGGAGTCCCGGCTGCTCCTGGCCGACGGCGGGATCACCACGCTGCCGGCGGACATCCTGAGCACCACCCGCACCAACGCCTTCACCGACGTCCGGCCGGAAGGCCGCGCGCGCAGCCTGCCGCTCGTGGTGCTCTCGCCCGGGTTCGAGCACGGGCGCGGCACGCTGACCGGGCTGGCCGAGGACCTGGCGAGCCACGGGTACGTGGTGGCCGCGGTCGACCACACCTACGAGAGCGTCGGCACGAGCTTCCCCGGCGGCCGGGTCACCACCTGCGCCGCCTGCGACGTCCCCGTGCACGACGAGCCCTTCTGGCAGAAGGTGGACGCCGTGCGCGCGAAGGACGTCTCCTTCGTGCTCGGCGAACTGACTGGGCCCCGGCCGAAGTGGGCGGGCGCGGGCCTGATCGACCGGTCGCGGATCGCGATGGCCGGGCACTCGGCCGGCGGCGCGGCCGCCGTCCCCGCGATGCTGGCGGACCCCCGGATCAAGGCGGGGATCGACTTCGACGGCACCACGAACCCGCCGCAGGGCGAGCTGTCCCGGCCGTTCCTGCTCCTGGGCCGGGCGGGGCAGTACACCCCCGGATCCGGCGGGCCGGCCGCGTCCTGGGCTCGGACCTGGGCGCAGCTGACCGGCTGGAAGCGCTGGATCCTGGTCGACGGCGCGGTGCACCAGTCGTTCGGCGACCTCGCCCTGCTGACCGACGAGTTCGGCATCCCGGACGGCGCCACCACACCCGGCGCCCGCGGCCTGGAGCTCACCCGGGAGTACACCCGGGCGTTCCTCGACCTGCACCTGCGGCACCGGCCACAACCGGTGCTGGACGGGCCGTCGGCGGCGAATCCCGAGGTCTCGTTCTGCGACCCGGGCGGGTGTTCCTAGGTCAGGACCCGGTGGTCGCCGGTGTAGAGGTTCATCGACTCGCCGCGCAGGAAGCCGATGAGCGTCATGCCGTTCTCCTCGGCCAGTTCGACGGCCAGCGACGACGGCGCGGACACCGCGGCCAGCAGCCCGATCCCGGCCATGGCGGCCTTCTGCACCAGCTCGAAGGACGCCCGCCCGGACACCAGCAGGCCGTGCCCGGGCGCCGGGATCCGGTCCGCCATCACGGCCCAGCCGAGCACCTTGTCCACGGCGTTGTGCCGCCCGACGTCTTCGCGGACGACGTCGATCTCGCCGTCCGGGGTGAACAGCGCCGCCGCGTGCAGGCCGCCGGTGCTGGCGAAGACCTTCTGCTTGGCGCGCAACGCCTCCGGCAGCGCGGCGAGCGTCTCGCTCTTCACCGCGAACGGCGCGGCGGCGGGGGAGAAGCGGGTCTTGAGCTTCACCGCGTCGAGCGCGGCCTTGCCGCAGACCCCGCACGAGGACGTCGTGTAGAAGTTGCGCTCGATCCCGACGTCGGGTGGCGGCACGCCGGGCGCGAGCGCGACGTCGAGGACGTTGTAGGTGTTGCGGCCCTGGTCGTCGACGCCGTCGCAGTACCGGGCGGCGGCGATGTCCTCGCGGCCGCCGATCACGCCTTCGGAGAGCAGGAAGCCTTGGGCCAGCTCGACGTCGTGGCCCGGGGTGCGCATGGTCACCGCCAGGGCGCGGCCGCCGACGCGCAGCTCCAGCGGCTCTTCGGCGGCCAGCGCGTCCGGGCGGCGCCGGTCCCCGGTCGCGGAGATCCGCCGCACCGGACGGCGCACGGTCACCCTGCCCATCGTTCGCACCCTTCTCCGCCGGAAAGTTTGACACTCGCATGGTGCAACACCGGGTATTTAGTAATACATTCCCTCCATCATCCCCACTCTACGGAGGGATCCGATGGCTCTCGGCTTCCTGGACCGTTCCCGGATCGTCGCACCCCCAGGCTGGACACGCTGGCTGGTGCCCCCGGCGGCCCTCTCGGTGCACCTGTCGATCGGGCAGGCCTACGCGTGGAGCGTCTTCAAGACCCCGCTCGAAAAGACGATGCACCTCACCGGCACGCAGAGTTCGCTGCCGTTCCAGCTCGGCATCGTGATGCTCGGGCTGTCCGCGGCGTTCGGTGGCACGCTCGTCGAGAAGAACGGCCCGCGCTGGGCGATGTTCGTCTCGATGTGCTGCTTCGCCACCGGATTCCTCGTCTCGGCGCTGGGCGTCGCGACCGGGCAGTTCTGGCTCGTCGTGGTCGGATACGGCGCGATCGGCGGTGTCGGCCTCGGAATCGGCTACATTTCCCCGGTTTCGACGCTGATCAAGTGGTTCCCGGACCGCCCGGGCATGGCCACCGGCATCGCGATCATGGGCTTCGGCGGCGGCGCGCTGATCGCGTCGCCGTGGTCGTCGTCGATGATCGGCACCACGCCGACCACGGGCAGCATCGCGACGGCGTTCCTGATCCACGGCGTCGTCTACGCGGTGTTCATGTCGCTCGGCTGGCTGATCGTGCGGGTCCCGGCCGAAGGCTGGAAGCCGGCGGGCTGGGAGCCGAAGACCGACCACGGCAAGGCCATGATCTCCGTGGCGAACGTCTCGGCGGCCAACGCCATCAAGACGCCGCAGTTCTGGCTGCTGTGGGTCGTCCTGTGCTTCAACGTCACCGCGGGCATCGGGATCCTGGAGAAGGCGTCCCCGATGATCGTGGACTTCTTCAAGAACACCTCGACCCCGGTCGGCGCGGCCGCGGCGGCGGGGTTCGTCGCGCTGCTGTCGCTGTGCAACATGCTCGGCCGGTTCGTCTGGTCGTCCACATCGGACCTGATCGGGCGCAAGAACATCTACCGCACCTACCTCGGCGTCGGGGCGGCGCTGTACCTGGTGATCGCGCTGACGTCGAATTCGTCGAAGCTCGTGTTCATCCTGTGCGCCATGGTGATCCTGTCGTTCTACGGCGGCGGGTTCGCGACGATCCCGGCGTACCTGAAGGACCTCTTCGGCACCTACCAGGTCGGCGCGATCCACGGCCGGCTGCTCACGGCGTGGTCGGTGGCCGGGGTGCTCGGCCCGCTGATCGTCAACGCGATCGCGGACAGCGAGAAGTCGGCCGGCAAGTCCGGCCCGGACCTCTACGCGACGTCGTTCTACATCATGATCGGCCTGCTCGTGGTCGGCTTCGTGGCCAACGAGCTGGTGCGCCCGGTCAAGGAGAAGTTCCACGAGCCCGCCGTGGCGGCCGAGACCGCGAGGAGCGAAGCGTGACGAACGAACCGGAGGCCCGGCCCAACCGGGTCCCGCTGATCGTGCTGGCCTGGGCGTGGGTCGTGCTGCCCTTCGCCTACGGCGTCTACGAGCTGTTCCTGAAACTGGTGCAGCTCTTCGGCTGACCGGTCGCGCCCGGGGCGGTCGCGACCGCCCCGGGACCGCGTCGGTCACACTGGGCCCATGGACTACGTCGGGCGGGTGCCCGCTCCGCCGCTCGACCGGTACGTCGACGACGTCTACTGCCTGACCGGGGTGCCGGACCACCGCCGGGTGACCGTCCCGCCGATGCCCTCGGCCCACCTGTTCGTCAACCTCGGCGCGCCCGTCCGGCTGTGGGACTCCGACCTCTCGGTGCCGTCGGCGGTGTTCACCGGCGGGTGGTTCATGGGCGTGTGGACCCGGCGGTTCCACGTCGAGTACCCCGCCCGCGTGCGGCTGGTGGGAGTGCACTTCAAGCCGTGGGGCATCTCGCCGTTCGTCGACCGGCCGGCGACCGAGCTGCGGGACCGCTGGGTGCCGGTGGACGCGGCCTGGCAGCGGTCCCTGGACCGGATCTGCGACGCGGCCGGCGACCTCGAGTCGCCGGCCGCGACGCTGCGGGTGCTCGAGGAGGAGCTGCGCTCCCGGCTCGCCCGGGCGCCCTCGCGCGGGCTCGACCTGGTCCAGCACGCGGGCGGGCAGCTGGCGACCTCCCACGGCGCGGTCCCGGTCGGGGCGCTGACCGACGCGGCCGGGGTGAGCGGCAACCACCTGGCCGCGCAGTTCAAGTCACACGTCGGGGTGACCCCGAAACGGGTGGCGCGGATCTACCGCTTCGCGCGCCTGATCCTGGCCGTGGAAGCACCGGGCCCGGTCGACTGGGCCGAGCTCGCGCACACGGCGGGCTACTTCGACCAGGCGCACCTCAGCAAGGAGTTCAAGGACTTCACCGGCCTGACGCCGACGGAGTACCTTGCCCTGCGGCGCCGGTTCCCCGCCGACCAGGCGTTCCCGCCGGTGCCCGCCGAGTGATTTCCTACAAGCACGGTCGCGCCCGGGACGGCAGGATCGTGGTGAACGCGCGAGAACCTCGAGGAGAACCTGTGGGCTCAGTCATCATGCACAGTGCGATGTCGGTGGACGGCTTCATCGCCGACGAGAAGGACGGCGTCGGGCCGCTCCACGACTGGTACGAAAACGGGGACACCCCGATCGACGGGGCCAGCGGTTTCAGCGTCTCCCGGGTCTCGGCGGAGTACATCAGCGCAATGTGGGCTTCGATCGGCGCGCTCGTGATCGGCCGCCGGCTCTTCGACCTGATGAACGGCTGGGACGGGCACCCGCCCGTCGGCGAGCACGTGGTCGTGGTGTCCCACCGCCCGAAGCCCGAAGGCTGGCACCCCGAGGCGTCGTACCACTTCGTCGACGGCGTGACGGCAGCGATCGAGAAGGCCCAGGAGCTCGCCGGGGACCGCGTCATCTCGCTGAACGCCGGCGAGGTGGCCGGCGAGGTCCTCGCGGCCGGTCTCGTGGACGAGGTGGCGATGGACCTGGTGCCCGTGGTCTTCGGCTCGGGCCGGCGCTACTTCGGCAAGGTCGACGGCCAGCACCTGCTGGAGGATCCCCACGTGGTCATCCAGGGCGAAGGGGTGCTGCACCTCGGGTTCAAGGTGCGCCGCTGAGACAAGGATGTCGCAATGTTGACATTGCGACATCAGGCCTCCAAGGTGGAACCATCCGACCCCTTGGAGGCCCGTTGTGACCCGTCCCGCCTTCCACCTGGCCATCCCCGTCGACGACCTGGGCCGCGCCCGCACCTTCTACGGTGACGTGCTCGGCCTGAGCGAGGGCCGCTCCGCCGACCACTGGGTCGACTGGGACTTCCGCGGCCACCAGGTCGTCACCCACGTCGTCGCCGGCGCGCGCGCCGAGGCCGGCCGCAACCCCGTCGACGGCCACGACGTCCCGGTGCCGCACTTCGGCCTCGTGCTGACCGTCGAGGACTTCCACGCCCTGGCCGGGCGCCTGCGGGACGCGGGCACCGAGTTCGTCATCGAGCCCTACCGGCGGTTCGCCGGCGAGCCCGGCGAGCAGTGGACGATGTTCCTGCACGACCCGGCCGGGAACGCGCTGGAGTTCAAGGCGTTCCGCGACGAGTCGCAGTTGTTCGCGCGATGACGGGCGTCCTCGTCACCGGCGCGTCCCGCGGGATCGGGCGGGCGGTGGCCAGCGCCTTCGCGGCGAACGGGTACCGGGTCGCCGTCCACTACGGAAGCCGGGTGGCCGACGCCGAGGCGACGCTCGCCGCGCTGCCCGGCAACGGGCACCTGCTCGTCACCGGCGACCTCGCCGACCCGGCGGCCGTCCAGCGGATCGCCGACACGGCCGAAGCGGGCCTCGGCGGCGTCGACGTCCTGGTGAACAACGCGGGCGTCGCGCCGACCCCGGAGACCGCGCACCCGGTCGACGCGGTGTCCTACGCGGACTGGCAGCGGATCTGGCGGCACACGATCGACGTCAACCTGCTGGGCGCGGCGAACCTCAGCTACTGCGTCGCGCGGCACCTGATCGCGCGCGGTGCCCCGGGCCGGATCGTCAACGTCGGCTCGCGCGGCGCGTTCCGCGGGGAGCCGGACGACCCGGCCTACGGCGCGAGCAAGGCGGCGTTGCACGCGTTCGGCCAGTCCCTCGCGGTTTCCCTGGCGCCGCACGGGATCGCGGTGACGTCCGTGGCGCCCGGCTTCACCGCCACCGAGCGGCAGCTGGACCGCATCGACGACGCGTTGCGCGCGCAGAGCCCATTCGGCCGGGTCGGCACGCCGGAGGAGGTCGCGGCGGCCGTGCTGTACCTGGCCTCGGCCGAGGCGACCTGGGCGTCCGGCGCGGTCCTCGACCTCAACGGGGCGTCCCACCTGCGGACGTGACGTGGCTCACCCGTGCAGCAGATCCGGCGGCGGGGGCGTCTGGAGGGCGTGCATCCACTGGGGAAGGTCGTCGTCGCCGGGGTCGCCCTGGTCGTGTTCTGCGGAACGGCCTACGGCTACGCGAACCTGCGCTCGCTCGACGAGGTCACGCGGGACGACGTGATCGGCGCCGAGGCGAAACCGGGCGAACAGCCGGCCGACGGTTCGCTGGACATCCTGCTGGTCGGCCGCGACTCGCGGACCGACCTGCAGGGCAACCCGCTGCCGGCGGACGTGCTGCGCGAGCTGCGCGTGGGCCCGAACGGCGACGACCTCACCGACACCCTCATCGTGCTGCGGATCCCGAACGGCACCAAGGAGGTCAAGGCGTTCTCGATCCCGCGGGACAGCTACGTCTCGATGCCGGGCGGCAAGGGGAAGATCAACGCCGCGTTCGGGCGCGCCAAGGCCGCGGAAGCGCGGAACCGCCGGGCGGCGGGGGAGACGGACAAGGCGAAGATCGACCAGGAGGCGCTGACCGCGGCCCGCCGCGCGACACGGCAGGCGGTCGAGGACCTCACCGGCGTCACGATCGACCACTTCGCCGAGGTCAACCTGCTGAGCTTCTCCGAGATCAGCAAGGCGGTCGGCGGCGTCGACGTCTGCCTGAAGACGGACACGAAGGACCGGAACTCGGGCGCCGATTTCAAGGCGGGCCCCCAGCGGATCGCGGGCGCGGACGCGCTGGCCTTCGTGCGCCAGCGCGACAACGTCAAGGGCGGCGACCTGGGCCGCGCCCGGCGGCAGCAGGTCTTCCTGGCGGGGCTGGCGAAGCAGGTGCTGTCGTCGGGGACGCTGAGCGACCCGGGCAAGCTGTCGGACCTCATCGACGCGGTGAAGCGCTCGGTCGTCCTCGACGGCTCGTGGAACCTGCTGGACTTCGTGGGGCAGATGCGCGGCATTTCGGGTGGCGGCATCGAGTTCGCGACGATCCCGACGGTCAACGTGGACTACCGCTACGACCCGGCCAACCCGAAGGCCACCGCGGTGCAGGTGGATCCGGCCCAGGTGAAGGCGTTCGCGGCGGGCCTGATCGGCGCGCATGCGCCCGCCGCGCCGGCGCCGGTGGTCGATGTCTCCAACGCGAGCGCGCACGCGGGCCTGGCCGCCCGGGTCGCGGACGTCCTGCGGGACAAGGGATTCACCCCGGGAACGACGGGCAACACCGGCTCCCGCCGGACGTCCCTGGTCCGTTTCGGCCCGGACCTGGCGGACCGAGGCGCGGAGGTGGCCAAGCTCCTGGGCGGCTTGACGACCCAGCAGACGTCCTCGGTCCCGCCCGGACACATCGAGGTGTTGCTGGGCTCGGTCTACGCGGGCCCCGGAATAGCAGGCGGCGGAGGTGCACCGGGCGGCGACGAACCGATCACCTCGGGCGGCGTCGTCTGCGTCGACTGAGCCGTCCAACGCGGACAGCGAAACGGGGAGCGGCGTGGCACCGGCCCGCCGCGTGTGCTCATGTTCGACAAGTCTTCCGGTACCAGGCCGCACGAAGTTGATCAAAACAGCGCCCGCGCCGGTCATTTTCCGGGAATGGCGCGAAGACGTTTTCTCCTGTCGGGGACCGGACCACAGTGGACCACTTTCCAGAGTGGTCCTTGACCTTGCCGCACTGGTGAGGCAGTGTTCTCCAAACCGTGAAACCCCGGGTGTCGAATGATTTCGCGCGCCGCTCCACCAGTGGATGATCACCGGACCGGTGGTCATCGGGAAAACCGATTTCCGTCGCTTTCGTCCCAGGAAAACCGAATGCGCAGAAGCTCTGCCCGCCAATGGGGGTGGGCACTTCCGATACTCGCTTCCGCCGTTCTGTGCGCCGGCTGCCAGTCGTCGTCCACGTCGGTGCACTACCCCGACCCCGTCGATGCCTGCAAACTGCCCGGCCCGAACGCTCCCGCCCAGCTCGCGCCCGGGACCGTCGAGATCCCGTCGAACTCGGTCAAGACCGCCGACGCGAAGGTCGTGCCCGAAGACCGTTCCGAGACGGACAACGAGCTGACCAGCTGCAAGCGGCTCTTCGCCCGCGACCTCGGCGGCGGCAAACCCAACCTGCAGGACTACCGGCTCGTGACGATCGCCGTCGTGCGGTTCACCAGCTCGGACGACGCCGAGGCCGCCGCCAAGGCGACCCAGCTGATGACCGACGCGCTCGGCGACCACTCGGGCGTCCGCCTCGCCACCGGCGTCGGCGACGAGGCCGGGTTCTCCGAGCAGTGGGCGGCCGTGCGCACCGGCAACGTCGTGCTCGGCGTGACCATCGCCGACGGCGGCACCGAAGCGGCACTGATCCCGGCGGCCACGCTCGACAACGTCCAGGCCATGGTCACCGACATGATGGGCACGCTGCGGCGCGAATATCAGGGCTGAGGCTCGAGCCGCACCACGATCGCCTTCGACACCGGCGTGTTCGACTTGTCGGCCACCGAACCGAGCGGCACCAGCGCGTTCGCCTCGGGGAAGTAGGCCGCCGCGCAGCCGCGGGCCGTCGGGTAGGACACCACGCGGAACGCCGGGGCCCGGCGGTCGCCGTCGCGCCACTCCGACACGAGGTCGACCATCGTGCCGTCGGCCAGTCCCAGCGAGACCAGGTCGTCCGGGTTGACCAGCACCACGCGGCGGGCGTTCTCGATGCCGCGGTAGCGGTCGGACAGGCCGTAGATCGTGGTGTTGTACTGGTCGTGGCTGCGCATCGTCTGCAGCAGCAGCCGGCCCGCGGGCACCTGCGGGTACTCCAGTTCGGACACCGTGAAGTTGCCCTTGCCGGTGCTCGTGCCGCTGAACTCGCGGGAGTCGCGCGGCGCGTTCGGCAGCACGAAGCCGTCCGGCTCGCGGACGCGGCGGTTGTAGTCGTCGCACCCCGTGACGACCCGCGCGATCCGGTCGCGGATCAGGTCGTAGTCACCCTCGAACGTCCGCCACGGCACGGCGTGGCCCGCGCCAAGCAGCTTCTCCGCCAGCCGGCAGATGATCGCGACCTCGGACAGCAGGTGCGCGCTCGCCGGCTTCAGGCGGCCGTGCGAGGCGTGCACCTGCGACATCGAGTCCTCGACGGTCACGAACTGCTCGCCCGAGGCCTGGACGTCGCGCTCGGTGCGCCCGAGCGTCGGCAGGACCAGCGCCGTGCGGCCGTGCACGACGTGCGAGCGGTTCAGCTTCGTCGAGACGTGCACGGTCAGCGAGCACGACTGGAGCGCCTTCTCGGTCGTCTCCGTGTCCGGCGTCGCCGAGGCGAAGTTGCCGCCGACGGCGAAGAACACCTTGCCGCGGCCGTCGCGCATCGCGCGGATCGAGTCGACGGTGTCCAGGCCGTGCTCGCGCGGGACGTCGATGCCGAACTCGCCGGCCAGGGCGTCCATGAAGGACTGCGGCATCTTCTCCCAGATGCCCATCGTCCGGTCGCCCTGGACGTTCGAGTGCCCGCGCACCGGGCACAGACCGGCGCCCGGCTTGCCGATCATCCCGCGCATCAGCGCCAGGTTCGCGATCTCCGAGATCGTCGGGACGGCGTGCTTGTGCTGCGTCAGGCCCATCGCCCAGCAGTAGATCGTCCGCTCCGACGACGCGATCATCCGCGCGACGCGCTCGATCTGCTCCCGCGGCAGGCCAGTCGCCCGCTCGACCTCCGGCCAGTCGATCTCGTGCAGGTGCTTGGCGTAGTCGTCGAAGTACTCGGTCGAGCGCTGGACGAACTCCCAGTCGACGATCGAGCCCGGCGCCTGCTCGTCCCAGGCCAGCAGCAGGTGCCCGACGGCCTGGAACAGCGCCAGGTCGCCACCGAGGCGGATCTGGGCGAACTCGTCGGCCAGCGGCGTGCCCTTGCCGACGACGCCGCGGACGTTCTGCGGGTTCTTGAACCGCATCAGCCCGGCCTCGGGGAGCGGGTTGACGGCGATGATCTGCGCGCCCTTGCCCTTGGCCTCCTCCAGCGCCGAGAGCATCCGCGGGTGGTTGGTGCCCGGGTTCTGCCCGACGACGACGATCAGGTCGGCTTTGTGAATGTCGGCCAGGCTCACCGAGCCCTTGCCGATGCCGGTGGTCGCCTGCAGCGCCGCGCCCGAGGACTCGTGGCACATGTTCGAGCAGTCCGGCAGGTTGTTGGTGCCGTAGGAACGCACCATCAGCTGGTAGAGGAACGCGGCTTCGTTGCTGGTCCGGCCCGAGGTGTAGAAGAACGCCTCGTTCGGGTCGGTGAGGGCCTTCAGTTCGCCCGCCACCAGCTCAAAGGCGTCGTCCCAGGAGATCGGCTCGTAGTGCGACGCGCCTTCGCGCAGCACGAACGGCTCGGTGATCCGGCCCTGCTGGCCCAGCCAGTAGTCGGTCTTCTCGCGTAGCTCGGCGATCGGGTGCGCGGCGAAGAACTCCCGGCCCACCCGCCGTTTCGTCGCCTCTTCGGCGACCGCCTTGGCGCCGTTCTCACAGAACTCGGCGAGCTTGCGGTGTTCGCCGTCGACCTCACGGGGTTCCGGCCACGCGCAGCCGGGGCAGTCGAAGCCCTGGCGCTGGTTCAGCAGCCGCAGCGCCTTGACGGTCCGGCCGGTGCCCATCTGCTCGACGCTGCGCAGCAGCGAAACGGCCACCCCGGGTATCCCGGCCGCCCAGCCCTTCGGCTTGCCCACTTCGAGCTGGGCCTCGTCCACGTCCTGCGCCGGCGCTTCACGGGTCATGTGCCCATGGTGCGCCCCGATGATCGTTCGCGCGAACAGGGGGTTCGTCACACCCGCGATACGCCACTTTCCCCGAGAAAGAGGCGCCGGCGCCCCCGCGAGACGTCACTTTCCCCAGGAAAGAGGCATCGCCTCACGCGGACTTCACTCCGGCGGTGTGCAGGCCCCGGTCGGCGACCGTGACCACGAGCAGCACGGCACTGATGACGATCAGCGCGATCGCCAGCCGGTGCAGGCCCGCCGAGTCCGCGTGCGGGCCGTAACAAAGGGCGATGAGCGTCGACGCCACGATGGCGCCGAGGTACTGGGCGGTCCGGAACAGCCCGCTGGCGGTGCCCATCTGCTCGGCGGGCGCCTCGCGGTAGAGCGTCGTCTGGTTCGCGACGCTGGTCAGGCCCTGCGCCAGGCCGAACAGCGCGGCCAGCGCCAGCAGCGCGCCGATCCACGTGCCGTCGTGGACGAACAGCAGCAGCACCGAGCCGCCGGCGAGGGCGACGGCGACCGTCACCAGCCGGGCCTTGATCCCGGTGCCGCGGCCGGAGAAGGCGGCGGCGCACACCGCCGTGCCGGACATCGGGAGCAGCATCAGCCCGGCGGCCTCCTCACTGAGCTGCCGCGCGGTCTCGAGCCACTGGACGTAGCCGAACATGATCGCGTAGATGGCCATGAAGCTGAGCGCCTGCCGCAGGTAGGTGTGCAGGATCGCGCGGTGGGCCGCGAGCATCCGCAGGTCGAGGAACGGCGTGCCGCGGCGCAGCTCGACGAGCGTGAACGCGGTCCCGAGCGCGGCGACGACGGCGAGCAGCCACAGGTCGGCGCCGGGGTTCATGAGGAAGAACAGCAGCGCCAGCAGGGTCGCGGAGAACAGGGCGATGCCCAGGACGTCGATCGGCTGCGCGGTGCGTGCGCCGCGGTCGTCCTCCGGTACCCACAGCAGCGCCAGGACCAGCGACAACCCGGCGAGCGGGATGTTCACGGCGAAGATCGCGGGCCAGCCGAACAGGCCGATGAGCAGCCCGCCGAGCGTCGGGCCGACGACCATCACCGTCTGCGCGGACATCGACAGCAGCGACAGCACCCGCGCGGGCACACCCTGGCCGCTCGCCTCGGCGTGGTGGCGCAGCACGGCCATCGCCGCCGGGAACCCGGCGCAGGTGCCCAGGCCCAGGACGACCCGCACGCCGGTCAGCCAGCCGACCGAGAGCGGGATCATGCCGGCGATCCCGGCGACGATCACCAGCACCGCGCCGCCGAGCAGCACCCGGCGGGCGCCGTAGCGGTCCACCAGCAGCCCGACCACCGGCTGCCCGACCGCGGTGGCCAGGTAGAGCGCCGAGATCAGCCAGGCCGTCTGGCCCGGGCCGGCGCCGAAGCTCCGCCCGATCGGCACGAGCGCGACGGCGATGAGCGTCGAGTTGATCGGGTTGAGCACCGCGCCGGCCACCAGCGGGGTGACCAGGCGGGCGCCGAACTTGGCGGGCGCGGTGACGGTGGCCGTGGGGGACTCCTTCGGGGTCAGTGCTGGGCGACGCGCTGCAGCAGCGGCAGGGCGCGGGTGACGGCCTCGAGCTCGGCGGGGGTCAGCTCGTCCGCCAGTGCCTGGGCGAGCCACTCGTCGCGGTGCTGGAAGACGCCGCTGACGGTGGACATGCCGGCCTCGGACAGGCTGATCACGACGCGGCGCCGGTCGGCCGGGTCGGGGGTGCGGGCGAGGTACCCCAGCTCGTCGAGGACGCCGAGGGTGGCGGCCATCGACTGCTGCCGCACGTGCTCGGCGGCGGCCAGCTCGCCCTGCGTGGCGGGGCCTTCGCGGTGGAGCCGGTTGAGCACGGCCGACTGCGACGGCGTCAGGATCCCGGCGTTGTCGACCTGGCGCAGCCGCCGGTGCAGCTGCCCGACGACTCCCCGGATCCAGCCGGCGCTCTCGGCCACGTGTGCAGGTACTTCGCCCATACACACAGTCTAACTGTTCAGTCCAGCCTGTGCATCTGGCTGTGACGAACACCGTGAAGGTGCCCTTCACGGCCTTGGCGACCGCGCTCACGCCGTGTCGTCCCGCCAATCACACGTGATGCCCTCCCAATCACGCGTGATGCCCCTTCAATCACACGTGATGCCCGCCTGATCACGCGAGATGCCCTCTCAAGCACGCGTGATGCCCGCCTGATCACGCGAGTTCCGCCTTCAACCACGCGGGTTTCGTTCCCGATCACGCGAGATCGGCCTCGGGCCACGTGCGACGGGTCAGGCGGGACAGCCGTCCAGGGTCGGTACCGGGTACTTCGGGTCGTAGTAGCCGGGTGCGTCCTGGTCGCCGCCCGTGCCCGTGCCGGTCGGCGGGTTCGCGTAGCCGGGGGCCAGGTAGCCCTCCCGGGCGGCGGCGCAGCCGACCGCCGAATACGCGCTCTGGCCGCCGTCGATCCAGAGGCCGTGGCTGGCGTCGGTGAAGTGGGGACCGGTGGCGACGACGAAGGTCTGGTCGGCGCGCAGGAAGCTGACGATCTCGTTCGGGCTGGTCAGCGACTCGGGGTGGACGTTGTCGAAGGCGTAGGCGATGACGTACTTCGCGTCCACGGCCAGCTCGCCGGGCTTGTCGCCGGCGCGCGCGGTGAGCGTGCCGAACGTGCGGGGGCCTGCGTCGAGCAGGTGGTAGCCGTCGGCGATCTCGGTCAGGTACGAGGAGAAACCGCCGTCGTCCTTCGACGGCTTCCGCGCCAGCCGCGGGGCCAGCTGGTCACGCTGGTCCGGGGCGAACAGCGCGAGGAAGCCCTTCGGGTCGTGCGCGACGAGCACCGCGGGGTCGAGCCCGGAGGCGGTGATGGCCTGCCGGGCCTTCGCGTAGGCGTCCGCGACCGCTTCGGCCTTGAACGACCCGATGGCCGCCGGGGCGGGCGAAGTGATGCCGTCGATCCCCTTCGGCCACGTGTCGGCGGGGGTGTTGGCGTACGGCCGGGCCAGGTCGACGTGGGCGTACTGCGACACCTTCGTCGGGTTCGGCGGCGGGGGCGTTGCGACCGACGAACGGTGCCCGACCAGCACGATCGCCCCGGTCGCGACGGCCAGGATCGCCACGAACACGGCGAACACCCACCACCGGCGTCGAGGATTGCGCGGGCGGCTGCGCCGCTGCTGCCTGCGGACCTTCTTGCGGTCCTGTTTCGCGCCCAGCCAGGCGTCGGTCTTGGCGTGCTTGCGCCACTCCGGGTCCATCAGGTCCGGGTGCGATTCGAGCAGATCGTCCTCGTCCACGTGCTTTCCCCCACAGTCGATGCCTGATCATCGACAGCAGGGACAGTTCGTTACGCGGAAACGCCGAAGAACATGAACGGGTCTTCGTTGACGCCGACCCCCTGGACCTGGTGCACGACGACGGCCGCCGCGACCAGCACGACGACGAGCAGCAGCGCGAGCAATCCCGGCCACCGGCTGGTGCCGGGCCGCTGGGTGCCGCCGGTGCGGCTCTCGCGCTTACGGCGTTTCCTCAGGTCCTTCTTGGCGCCCAGCCAGGCGTCCCGCTCGGCGTACTTCTGCCAGTCGGGGTTCATCAGGTCCGGGTGCGTCTCGAGGCGCCGGTCGTCCGGATCCTGCGGTTGCTGAGGCTGTGCCATCCCGAGTGCCTTCCCCCTGGGTGACCCGCCGTGACGGGTTCGTAGACTTGTCCATTGTGACCGAGAACGCTCCGCAGCAGACCACCGACCTTCCGGGTGCCTGGGACCCGGCCGCCGAGGAAGCACCGATGTACGATCGCTGGGTAGCGGCCGGGTACTTCACGGCCGACGCCTCGTCGGAGAAGCCGCCGTTCTCGATCGTACTGCCGCCGCCGAACGTAACCGGTTCGCTGCACATGGGCCACGCGCTCAACCACACCCTGATGGACGCGATGAGCCGCCGCCGTCGGATGCAGGGCTACGAGGTGCTGTGGCTGCCGGGCATGGACCACGCCGGCATCGCGACGCAGAACGTCGTCGAGCGCCAGCTCGCCGGTGAGGGCCTTTCGCGCCACGACCTGGGCCGCGAGAAGTTCGTCGAGCGCGTCTGGGAGTGGAAGGCCGAGTACGGCGGCCGGATCCTCGGCCAGATGAAGCGCCTCGGCGACGGCGTCGACTGGTCGCGCGAGCGCTTCACCATGGACGAGAACCTGTCGAAGGCCGTCCAGACGGTGTTCAAGAACTTCTTCGACGAGGGCCTGATCTACCGCGCCGAGCGGATCATCAACTGGTGCCCGCGCTGCCAGACCGCGCTGTCGGACATCGAGGTCGACCACAACGACGACGACGGCGAGCTCGTGTCGATCCGCTACGGCGACGGTGACGACGCGATCGTGGTGGCCACCACCCGCGCCGAGACGATGCTGGGCGACACCGCGGTCGCCGTCCACCCGGACGACGAGCGCTACGCGCACCTGGTCGGCACCACCGTCGAGCTGCCGCTCACCGGCCGCCGCATCCCGATCGTGGCGGACAAGCACGTCGACCCGGAGTTCGGCACCGGCGCGGTCAAGGTGACCCCGGCGCACGACCCGAACGACTTCGAGATCGGCCGCCGCCACGACCTGCCGATGCTCACCGTGATGAACGAGCGCGCCGAGATCACGGTGAAGGGCCCGTTCGAGGGGCTGGACCGGTTCGAGGCGCGGCCCGCGGTGGTCGCGGCGCTGCGCGAGCTCGGCCGGATCGTCGCCGAGAAGCGGCCGTACGTGCATGCCGTCGGGCACTGCTCGCGCTGCGACACGGTCGTCGAGCCGCGGCTGTCGCTGCAGTGGTGGGTCAAGGTCGAGGAGCTGGCCAAGCTGGCCGGCGACGCGGTGCGTGACGGCCGCACCAAGATCCACCCGCCGGAGCTGGGCAAGCGGTACTTCGACTGGGTCGACAACATGCACGACTGGACGATCTCGCGCCAGCTGTGGTGGGGCCACCGCATCCCGGTCTTCTACGGCCCGGACGGCGAGGTCGTCTGTGTCGGCCCGGACGAGCAGCCGCCGGCGGGTGAGGGCTGGACGCAGGACCCGGACGTCCTGGACACCTGGTTCTCCTCGGGCCTGTGGCCGATGTCGACGCTGGGCTGGCCCTCCGATTCGGAGGACCTGGCCAAGTTCTATCCGACCAGCGTGCTGTCCACCGGTTACGACATCCTGTTCTTCTGGGTCGTCCGGATGATGATGTTCGGCGTGCAGCAGATGGATGGCAAGCAGCCGTTCGACCACGTGTACCTGCACGGTCTCATCCGTGACGCGCAGGGCAAGAAGATGTCCAAGTCGCGCGGCAACGTGATCGACCCGCTGGAGTGGATGGACGCCTACGGCGCGGACGCCACGAGGTTCACCCTGGCCCGCGGCGCCAACCCGGGCGCGGACATGGCGCTGGCCGACGAGTGGGCCGCGGGCTCCCGCAACTTCTGCACGAAGCTGTGGAACGCCACCAAGTTCGCGATGATGAACGGCGCTTCGGTCGCGGCTCCGCTGCCTGCTGCCGCCGACTTGACGGAGTCGGACCGCTGGATCCTCGGCCGCCTCGGCGCGCTGGTGTCCGAAGTGGACGGCCTGTTCGAGGACTTCCAGTTCGCCAAGGTGGCGGGCGCGCTCTACCAGTTCACCTGGAACGAGCTGTGCGACTGGTACCTGGAACTGGCGAAGGTCCAGCTGTACCAAGGGGATTCCGCGCGAGTCTCGGCCACGCGTTCGGTGCTGGGCCACGTGCTGGACACGGTGCTGCGCTTGCTGCACCCGTTCATCCCGTTCATCACCGAGAAGTTGTGGACGGCCCTGACCGGCGGCGAGTCCCTGGTGATCGCTTCGTGGCCGACGGCCTTCGAGGGCTACGCGGACGCGACGGCCGACGCCCGGATCGCGGACGTCCAGAAGCTGGTGACGGAGATCCGCCGCTTCCGCGCCGACCAGGGCCTCAAGCCGGGCCAGAAGGTCGCGGCCCGCCTCGCCGGCTACGCGGGCGGTCACGAAGAGGCGATCCGCTCGCTGGTGCGCCTGACGGCCCCCGCGGAAGAGTTCGCGGCGAGCGCGTCCCTCGAGGTGGCCCTGGCGGACGGCGTGGTCACGGTGGAACTGGACCTCTCGGGCACGGTCGACGTGGCAGCGGAGCGCAAGCGGCTGGAGAAGGACCTGACGGCGGCCCAGAAGGAGCTGACCCAGACGGAGGCCAAGCTGGGCAACGAGGCGTTCATCGCGAAGGCCCCGGCCCCGGTGATCGACAAGATCAAGGTCCGCAAGGAAACGGCGGTCGCGGACATCGACCGCATCACGGCCCGCCTGGCGGCCCTGCCCAGCGCCTGAGGTAGCCGACCGAAGCCCGGCGCTCCTTCGGGAGTGCCGGGCTTCGTCGTGGAACGAGTGCGCTCCATAGGGGCTCGTCACAATTGGCCGCGCGGGCGGATACCTGCTCGAGAAAGGTGCCGAGGTGGTGCGGCTGCACGCCGACACGCCTCCCAAGTGGCACTTTCACGTGAAAGTGCCGCCGCCCGTTCGCGTCGCCGGGAATGGCCAGGACTGTCGTACCCTTTCGATAGCGTGGAAAACGGGGGCTGCTCAGCGCGATTCGGTCTCCCGCGCGGCTTCGATCAGCGCCACCAGCTCCGGAGTCACCCGGCGGTCCGCCGGGGTCGCCAGGTAGGTCGGCATCACCGGCGATGGATCCCGCAGTGGCCGGAACACCACCCCCGGCACCGGCAGCAGGTTCGCGTGCGCCCGGTAGAAGACCGTCCAGTGTGGACGGCCGTAGCCCAGCGTGCCCAAGGTGTCCTGAGCCGTCGTGAAGTCCTTGCCCAGCACCGGCTCGAAGCCCGCCTCCCGGCAGCACGACACCACCAGGTCGTACAACGGCTGATTCCGCGACGGCGGGCTCAGACGAACCGGGAGTGAAGCCAGCGAAGCGAAGGAAACCACGTCACAAGCAGCCAGCGCGTGCGACGCGGGCAGGGCGACCATCACCTCGTCCGTCCACAGGGGAGTGAAGTCCAGCCCCGAACCCGGCCACGAGCCGCGGACGATCGTGGCGTCCAGGGAACCGTCGCGGACGCGTTGCAGGCGCTGGGTGGTCGGCGCGTGGACCAGCTCCAAAGCAGCCGAAGGTGCGAGACGGGCGAACGCGCCGAGCAAGGGATCCAAGCGGTCGCCGAGGCCCTCGCTCGTGCCCAGGCGGACCAGCGTGCCCGGGACGCGGAACTCCGCCACCGAATCGGCCGCGCGGTCGGCGGCTGCGAGCACCGCCCGCGCGTGCGGGAGGAACCGTTGCCCGGCCTCGGTGAGGGACACCGAACGCGTCGTCCGGTCCAGCAGCGAGACCCCCAGCTCACGCTCCAGCCGCCGCACCTGCTGGCTCACCGCGGGCTGGACGATGTGCAGCCGCTCCGCCGCCCGCCCGAAGTGCAGCTCCTCGGCGACCGCGAGGAAGTACCGCACCTGCCGCAGCTCCACCGCGCCCCCATTCATCAGCGTTCGTGATCAGTGTAGGAGCGGAGTGCCCCTCGGAAAAGCCGCGCCCGGGCGGTTGGCTGGAAGCCGGAAGAAAGGACCAGGACATGCCCTACCTGCACGTTCGCGGCACCCGCCTGCACTACGAAGACGCCGGCCACGGCCCCGCGCTGCTCCTCCTGCACGGCTGGGGGACCAGCGGCCTCGTCTGGCAGTCGTGCCTGCCGGACCTGGTGCGCGACCACCGCGTCGTCACCCTCGACTGGCGCGGGTGCGGCCGGTCGGACCACCCGCTCGAGGGCAACACGATCGACGGCCTGACCGGCGACGTCGCCGCCGTGATCGAAGCGCTGGACCTCGACAAGCCCGTGGTCGTCGGCTCCTCGTTCGGCGCGGTCTTCGCCACCGAGCTGGCGCTGGCCCGCCCGGACCTGGTCGAGCACGTCGTCGCGGTGGACGGCCCGGCCTACTGGCCGGCCGACGCGATGCTGGAGAAGGTCCTCGACCTGCGGGAGCGGATGGCCGACGACCGCATCGGGACCCTGGCCGAGTGGGTGCCTAACTGGTTTGCGCCGGGTGTCTCGCCGGGGCTGGTCGACTGGACCGTGCGCCAGCTGGCGGACTCGAGCGTCTACAGCGACGACCTGTTCACCGAGGTGACGAAGTACGACCCGCGGCCGCGGCTGCCGGAGCTGACCGTCCCGATCACCTACCTGCACGGCGAGCTCGACACCGAGATCCCCCTGGAGGTCCCGCGCAGCTGCGCGGCCGCCACGCCGGGCGCCCGGGTGCACGTCATCGCCGGCTGCGGCCACATCCCGCACCAGGAGAACCCCCGCGCGTTCACCGCCGCGCTCCGGACCGTCCTCGCCTGAAGGAGAACACACATGCCCACGGTCCCCGTGACCCTGGCCGGCGGGGACGCCGCCGTGCACTACGACGTCGACGGCACCGGCCCCGCGCTGCTCCTGCTCCACGGCACCGCCGCGTCCCGCGAACAGTGGGGGCCGCTGACGGCGCTCGCCCGCGACCGGTTCACCGTGCTCGCCCCGGACTTCTCCGGCTCCGGGCTGACCACCGACCACGGCGGGCCCGTCGACGTCGCCGACCTGGCCGCCGAGGCGCTGGCCGTGCTGGACGACGCCGGGGTCGCGGCCGCGCACGTCGTCGGGCACTCGCTCGGCGCCGTCGTCGCCGCGCACCTGGCCGGCACCCACCCGGACCGGGTGCGCTCCGCGGTGCTGCACGCGGCCTGGCCGGTCACCGACGTCCGCCAGGACGCCGAGTTCCGCTACTGGCTGGAGCTGCTGGCCGACGGCCCGGCGGCGTTCGCCCGGATGCTGCCGCTGATGGCGTTCGGCCCGCGCTACTGGGCCACGGCGACCACGGCCGGCAACGAGCAGCTCGTCACGGACCTCACGAAGCTGGTCCAGCCGGGCACCGACCGCCAGACGGAGGCCGACCGCCACGTCGACCTGCGGCGGGTCCTGGGGTTGATCACCGCGCCGACGCTGGTGCTCGGCAGCGCGCACGACCGGATCGTCACGGCCGGGCAGCAGCGTGACCTGGTCGCGGCGATCCCCGGCGCCCGCGCCGCCACGATCGACGCGGGCCACGGCGCTCCGGCCGAGCTACCGGACGAATTCGCCCGCCTGGTCCTGGACTTCCTCGCCTGAAAGCGCGTGAGGGGCAGCCGAGCGGGTGCCCCTCACGCGCGATCAGCGGGCCTGCTTGAGCACCACCGCGGCCATACCGGCCATGCCCGCCTTCAGCGGGTGGTAGGCCGCCGCGACGAAGACGTTCTGGTCCTTGCCGTTGATCCACGCCGAGCCGCCGCGGGCGCAGGCGTCGTGCCCGCGCGACGGGCCGTACGTGTCGACGTAGGCCGCGTTGCCGTCCGCGTCGACGGCGTTCTCGAGGGTCTGGTTCAGGTCCTGCTCCACCTCGTTCAGCCAGGCGTAGTCGCCGTCGGCGAACGGCAGGATGTCCGGGCAGTAGCCGCTCGCCGGGGCAATCCGCGGGTAGCCGACGACCAGCACCCGCGCGCCGGGCGAGCGCTGGTGGATGGCGGCCAGGACGGCCTCGACCCGCGGCTCGATGTTCCCGATCGCCGTCTTCACCGTGTCGACGCCGCTCTTCGTGAAGTGCTCCTGGCACGGGCTGCCCGTCGGGTCGGCCTTCCGCAGGCCCGGGCACGTCGAGATGACGCCGCTGAAGACGCCGAAGTCGTTGCCGCCGATGCCGAGGGTGACCAGGTCGGTGTCGATCCGCAGCGCGCCCAGCTGGGGCGGGTTGGTGCCGCCGAACGGCACGGACTGCGGCCGGGTCATGTTCGTGGTGTCGGCCCCGGCGCAGCTGACGTCGTCGAAGTCGCCGACGCCGAGCGAGTCCGCCAGCACCGACGGGTAGTTCGCGCTCGACCGCCCGCAGCCGAGCGGGTCGGTCCGCTGGACCGGGATGAACGGCCCGGAGGTGTAGGAGTCGCCGAGTGCGACGTAATGGCCGACGCGCGGTGCGGCCGAAGCCGCGGTGACGCCGGTGGTGAGGACGGTGGCTGCCGAGACGACGGCGATGAGCAGCCGGGTGATGCGCATGAAGACCCCGTTCCGTTCGGAAAACTCCCTCCACATCTAGCGAGCACGGGGTGGTGCGGGGGCGGACTTCACCCGCCCGTGGTGTCACAACGGGTGATCGTCCTCTGGCTCACGGTAAGTGATCAGCGTGCGCCAGAACAGCAGCGGCCGGACGGTGCTGCCGGGCAGCAGCCGGGCGGCGTCGCGCCGCACCTCGCCGATCGCCGGGAACCGGGACAGCGTGGGCGCCTGCGGGCCGTCGTCCCCGCCGCCGTTGAGCCGCTCGCCCGCGTAGACGACCAGCCGGGCCAGCGCGTTGGCCGGCACGGCCGCCAGCTCCCGCAGCCAGTCGCGCGGGCCGCTCGGCCGGGCCGGCGTCAGCACGACGAGCACCCCGCCCGGCACCAGGGCGCGGCGCAGCTTGGCGACCGTCCCGAACGGCACGTGGTGCAGCGACGCCAGGCACGAGATGTAGTCGTAGTGCTGCTCCGGCAGGTCGTCGGTGGTGACGTCCGCCTGCCGGTAGACGATCTTGCCCGGGCCCGGCGACCCGAGGCCCGACGCCGCCTCCACCATGGCCGCCGACACGTCGAGCGCCTCCACCGCCATCCCGGTCGCGGCCAGCCGCCGCGCGAACCGGCCGGTGCCGCAGCCGACGTCCAGCGCGATCCCCGGCCCCGGCGGCAGCTGGTCCAGCAGCAGCGGGTGGTAGTGGTCGTTGTGGTTGAACGGCATGCGTCGAGAGTGCCACCAATCACGCACGTAGACTCGCAAGGCAAGTGCGAAAACCCCAGGCCGGAGGAGATTCAGTGCCGCAGGATGAGACAGGTCGCGGGCCGGACCTGTCGGATCTGGACAGCTTCGCGGGCGTCGACGAACTGGGCGCCCAGGGGTACGAGGACGACGACGACACCGACCCCGAACTGGACGCGCGGGACACCGCGTTCGACGCGGGCGGCGGCTCGCGCGGCGGGATCGGCGGGATCGGCCAGCTGGGCGACAACCTCGCCACCGGCCCGGTGCCCGACATGATCACCGCCGAGGACGCCGAGCTGCACGAGCTCGACGACCAGGGCGTACCCGAGGCGTACGGCCACCCGGACGGCCCGGAGGCCCGCCGCGAGCTGATGGCCGTCGAGGCCGAGCTGAACCAGCGCTGGCCGGAGACGAAGATCGAGCCGTCGCTGACCCGCATCTCCGCGCTGGTGCAGCTGCTGGGCGAGCCGAACCGCGGGTACCCGGTGCTGCACGTGGCCGGCACGAACGGCAAGGGCTCCACGGCCCGGATGATCGACTCGCTGCTGACCCGGATGGGCCTGCGCGTCGGCCGCTACACGAGCCCGCACCTGCAGCTGGTCACCGAGCGGATCGCGCTGGACGGCCGGCCGATCTCCGCCGCGCGCTACGCCGAGCTGTGGCACGACCTCGCGCCGTACGTGGCCATGGTGGACGGCGCCGCCGCCGACGGCGTGGCGATGAGCAAGTTCGAGATCCTCACCGGGATGGCGTTCGCCGCCTTCGCCGACGCGCCCGTGGAGGCCGCCGTCATCGAGGCCGGCCTGGGCGGGGCCTGGGACGCCACGAACGTCGCGGACGCCGACGTTGCCGTCATCACGCCGATCGGCCTCGACCACATCGAGTACCTCGGCCCGGACATCCTCGGCGCCGCGAAGGAGAAGGCCGGGATCATCAAGCCCGGTTCCGTCGCGGTGATCGCCGAGCAGGACCCCGAGGTCCAGAAGGTGCTGCTGGACCGCGCCGTCGAGGTCGACGCCGCGGTCGCCCGCGCCGGCAGCGAGTTCGGCGTGCTCGAGCGCGAGATCGCCGTCGGCGGGCAGATGCTGAAGCTGCAGGGCCTCGGCGGCGTCTACGACGAGGTCTTCCTGCCGCTGCACGGCGCCCACCAGGCCGCGAACGCCGCGCTCGCGCTGGCCGCCGTCGAGGCGTTCTTCGGCGCGGGCAAGGACAAGCAACTGGTCGTCGAGGCCGTGCGCGAAGCGTTCGCGGAGGTCGAGAACCCCGGACGGCTCGAGCGCGTCCGCGCGGCGCCGACCGTGCTGCTCGACGCCGCGCACAACCCGCACGGCGCCCGCGCGCTGGCGGCGACCGTGGCCGAGGAGTTCGCCTTCCGCCGCCTGGTCGGCGTCGTCGGCGTGATGGCCGAGAAGGACGCCCGCGGCATCCTCGACGCGCTCGAGCCGGTGCTGTCGGACGTCGTCGTCACCCGCAACTCGTCCCCGCGCTCGATGCCGCTGGAAGAGCTCAACGAGCTGGCGATCTCGATCTTCGGTGAGGACCGCGTCGTCGCCGAGACCGACCTGGAGACCGCGGTCGAGACGGCGATCGCGCTGGTGGAGACCAGTGACGATCCCGAGGAGCCGCTGGCGGGCGGCGGCGTGCTGGTCACCGGCTCGGTCGTCACCGCGGGCGAGGCGCGCACGCTGTTCGGGAAGGAGCCGTCGTGAGCGAGGAAACCCCGGCCCCGCGGCCGAAGCCGAAGGACCCGATGAAGGGGTTCCGCGGCGTGATGTCGGGGATGCTGATCCTGGAGGGCATCACGGTGGCGCTGGCGCTGCCGGTGGTGAACAAGCTGGGCGGCGGCATCAGCACGGCGACCGGCTGGACGGTGCTGGCCGTCGCGCTCCTGCACGTCGTCCTGTGCGGGTTCGTCAAGCGCCCGTGGACGGTCCCGGTGCTCCTCGCGCTGCAGGTCGTGCTGATCGTGCTGGTGTTCTGGCTGCCCGCGATCGCCGTGCTGGGCGTGATCTTCCTGGCGGTCTGGCTGTGGCTGCTGTGGCTGCGCAAGGACGTCGCCCGCCGGATGGCGGCTGGCACCCTGGCCAGCCAGCAGCAACCCCAGGCCTAGAGGTAGTCGCCCCGCTCGAGGTCGTCGAGCAGGGCGGGGTGGCTCGGTGACCAGCCGAGCAGCTCCCGGGTGAGCGTGCTGGAGACGGGTGCGTCGAAGGCGTACGCCGTGCCCAGGAACGGGCTCGCGAAGTGCGTCGAGGCTTCCTCCGGGGTCAGCGCGGCCGTCGGCAGGCCGAGCCCGCGGGCGACCGTCTCGGCGATGTCCTTGAAGACGACGTTCTCGGCGGCACCGTGCAGGACGCTGCCCGCGGGAGCCTGCTCCAGGGCCAGGCGGAACAGCACCGCCGCGTCGAGGCGGTGGACCGCGGGCCACTGGTTGGCGCCGTCGCCGACGTAGGCCGAGACGCCGGTCTTGCGCGCGGTGTCGACGAGCAGGCCGATGAAGCCGTAGTCGCCCGGGCCGTGCACGGTCGGGGCCAGCCGGACGGCGCTCGACCGCACACCGCGTTCGGCGAAGCCCAGGCAGGCCCGCTCGCCGGGGATCCGGAACGCGCCCCGCCCGGTCGCGTCGGGCTCGTCCCGCTCGGTGCTCTCCCGGCCGGCGGGCATGACCAGCGTGCCGGACGTGCTGACGAACGGCTTCCCGGTGTGCTCCAGGGCCTGGCCGAGCGCCTCGATCGCGGTCCGGTCGCGCCGCATCATGTCGTCGGGGTCGGCGAAGTCGCCGCCGAACGCCATGTGGACGACGCCGTCGGCGGCTTCGGCGCCGGCGCGCAGGCTGCCGAGGTCGTCCAACGAGCCGCGGTGCGGGATGGCGCCCAGAGCCTCGAGCCGGGCGGCCGAGGCGTCCGAACGGGCCAGGCCGGTAACGCTGTGACCAGCGGAAACGAGTTCGGTGACGATGGCGGGGCCGGTCAGGCCGGAACCGCCGGTGACGAAGACGTGCATGGGACTCTCCCGCGTAGTGCCAGTGACTGACACTACGAACCGTACCTCGTAGCGTCAGTGACTGGCGCTACCGGGTAGGCTCACGGGGTGCCACGAAGCGGAGAAGAAGCGCGCCGCCGCCTGCAGCAGGCGGCGCTGGAGCTGTACGGCGAACGTGGGTTCGACCGGACGACGACGGCCGAGATCGCGGCCCGCGCGGGCGTCACCGAGCGCACGTTCTTCCGCCACTTCTCGGACAAGCGCGAAGTGCTCTTCGGTGGGGAAGCCGACCTGCGGGACGCGATGGTGCGGGAGGTGGCCGCGGCGCCGGACGGCTTGGAGCCGTTCGACGTCCTGCTCCGCGCGTTCCGGAAGGCCGGGGAGATCCTCGAGCGGAACCGCCCGTTCTCGGAACCGCGGCTGGCCGTCATCGCCGCGACCCCCGCCCTGCGCGAGCGCGAGCTGGCCAAGCACGCGTACCTCACCGAAGCGCTGGCCGAGGCACTGCGGCGGCGCGGAGTCGGTGAGCGGCTGGCCGGCCTGGCCGCCCAGACCGGCTGGGCCACCTGCCACCACGCCGTCCAGGCCTGGCTCGACGACTCTTCGCGAGCCCTGGACGAGCACTTGGACGAGACCTTCGCCGATCTCCGCGGCCTCACGGCGGAGGCGGGCGCCTGAGCGTCCGCCTCCGCCGCGGACGTCAGCGCAGCACGACCACCCGCAGCGCGGGGGAGCGCAGGATGTCGGCTTCGCAGAAGCGTTCCTTCACCCACTCGCCCCGGCTGAAGAGCTTCGTCTGGTCGCTGTAGTACGGCGACTTCGGGTTCGCCGACTGCGAGTACGTCAGCAACGTCGAGGAGTCCGGGCACGCGCGCCCGCTGAACCCGACCACCTGGACGTAGCTCGACCCGTGCACGACCTCGGTGTTCCCGTGGGCCGGATCCCATTGCGGCGTGACGACGTCGAGCACGCCGAGGAAACCCTGCCCGCCGTGGATCGGGATGCGCTCGCCGTTGCGGGTGACGGCCTGGCCGTCCCGCAGCCGGGCGTCGGGCGCGAGGCCCGCGGTGCGCAGCTGGGTGATCGCGTCCCCGAACGCCTTCCGGATGTCCGCGTTCCCGGTGTTGAGCGTGTTCGGCGTGGTGACCGGCGCCTTCGGGTCGAACGGCACGGTGAAGCGGGGCAGCGCGCCGAGCCTGGCGGCGAACTGCTGGAACAGCAGCGATCCACGGCTGTCGAGCGAGTACGTGTGGTCCCAGCTCGCCAACGCCGTGCAGGCGGGCCCGACCGGCACCGGGCCGGACGACGACGGCGCCTGCCCGCCGGGGAACGACGCGCACAGCTTCGCCAGGTCCGCCGCCGCCAGATCGGCGATCAGGCTGTGGTCGGCGAAGAGCGTCTTCTTCATCGAGTCCGTCGTGAACCCGCCCTTTTCCGCCGTGAGCAACGCTTCCCGGGTCCGCGGGTTGCGCTCGGTGCCGATGTCGCCGGCGATCCGCGGGTAGCCCGTGATCGGGGTCTTCGCGTTCGCGAGCCAGGCGCTGTCGTTGGTGTTCAGCTCGTAGTCCCGGCTCTGCTGCTGCGGCAGCCGCGAGGGTGCGAAGATGCCCGGCTCGATCGCGCCGGGGTCGGAGCCCCAGCCGCACGACGACTTGCCACCGTCCAAAATGGCCAGTCCGACCTCGGGGAACGTCTGCTGCCCCAAAGAAGTACTGCACTTCGCCGCCAGCTCGTCGGTGACGTGCGGTACGACCTGGACGTCGGAGTACAGCGCGTGGCCCGCCCGGTCGGTGGCGATCGTGTTCACCCACGGCACGCCCTGGGTGCTGCTGAGCGCGCGCGAGACGTCGGCCGTGCTGCGGGCCTGGTCGAGCTCGAACCAGGTGTTGAGCCCGCGCAGGTTCGTGGCGTTGGCGTCGCGCGCCGTGTACGCCGACTTCGCCGTCCACGGCAGGGGAATGCCCTGGAAGTCGCCGATCACCGGCCCGTAGCGCGTCGACCAGAACGTCTGGCGGACCGGCTTCAGCGAGCCGTCGGCCTGGCGCACCTGGACCGCGACGTCGCGGGACGTCATCTTCTCCGGCGTGCCGTCGACCAGGTAGGTCGTCGGGTCGCCCGCCTGCAGCGGCACTTCGAAGAAGCCGAACGTGACGGGGGTGGACACCGTGTGCGTCCACGCGGCGTCCGCGGTGTGCCCGATTTGGACGAACGGCATGCCGAGCAGGCTCGCGCCGGCGGCGTCGAACCGGCCGGGGATGGTCAGCTGGCTCTGCCAGAACCGGCGGCCGGCCTGCCACGGGTAGTGCGGGTTGCCGAGCAGCACGCTGCCCTGGCCCGCAGCGGTGCTTTCGGACCCGATCGCGATGCCGTTGCTGCCGAGGCCGCTCCCGCCGAGCGCCTGCCGGACGCTCGCCGAGAGCTGGCCCGCCGTCCCCGGTGCCGGTGTCGCGCCGGACGGCGGTGCGGTGAACAGGCTTTCGGTGAAGACGCCCTGCCCGCCGGTGATCGCGATGGCGTAGTAGTGCCGGTAGAAGTCCTGCTCGGTGATCGGCCGGACCCAGTCGGCGCCGCGGCAGGCGGGGTCCGAGATCCCGGACCGGCCGGTGCGCGCGAGGTAGGCGTTGAAGCCCTTGACGTACCCGGAGACGATCTCGCGGACCTCGGGCCGCGGCCCCTGCGGCGCGGGCTGCGCGACCAGCCGGTCGACGACGTGGGAGTCGTTGAGCTGCTGGAAGAACAGGTCGCTGTGCAGGTTGCTGCCCGCTTCGGACAGCGACGGGTAGCCCTCGCCGCCGGGGCCGAAGTACTTCGAACGCTGCGCGCTCACCGTCAGGTAGATGTTCGCGAGCTCGCAGACGTTGTCGGTCGCCGCCGCGAAGCCGTACCCGTACCCGAGTCCGGAGAAGTCCTTCGCGACGATGTGCGGGATGCCGTGTTCGGTGTAGCGGAGGACGGCCTTGGCGCCGTCCTGGCCCGCTTCCGCGATCCCGGTACCCAGCGTGGTGATGGTGAGCGCGGCCGTCAGCACAGCCAGGGTTTTCCTGAATGGTCTCATCTGACCCCCTTGTCGTGATCGCCACGTTACCGACGGCGAGGACGTCCGCCATGGGGGAAATCCCCCGGATTCCGTTCACCCGCGCGCCATCCGGCGTTGGCCGGGGCGGGGTTTGATCCGCCCATGACCGAACCGACCTGCCACTCCCGCCGCACGCTGTTCAAGGCCGGCCTGACCGGCGCCGCCGCCACGCTCGTGCTGCCGTCCACCGCCTTCGCCGCGACGCCGCTGGTGCGCCGCGACCGGCCCGTGCTCACCCACGGCGTCCAGTCCGGGGACGTCACGCCCGGGTCCGCCGTCGTCTGGTCGCGCGCGGACCGGCCGTCGCGGCTGGTCGTCGAGATCGCGCGGGACCCGTCGTTCCGGCACGCCCGCCGCGTCACCGGACCTCTCGTCGGCCCGGACAGTGACGGCACTGGCCGGATCCGCGTCGCCGGGCTGACGCCGGGCACCGACTTCCACTACCGCGTCACGGCGGAGTCGCTGGACGGGCGCGCCACGAGCGAGCCGCTGACGGGCACGTTCGCCACGGCGCCGGTCGGCCGCAGCAGCGCCCGGATCCTGTGGTCGGGCGACGTCGTCGGCCAGAACTGGGGGATCAACCCGGACCTGGGCGGCATGACGATCTTCTCCGCGATGGCCGCGCGGCGCCCGGACGTGTTCCTGCACAGCGGCGACACGGTGTACTCCGACGGCCCGCTGACCGAGACCGTCACGCTCCCGGGCGGGCGCACCTGGCGCAACGTCGTGACGACCGAGAAGTCGAAGGTCGCCGAGACGCTGGCGGAGTTCCGCGGCCAGCACGCGTACAACCGTCTCGACGAGCACTTCCGCCGCTTTGCCGCGCAGGTGCCGTCGTACGTCCAGTGGGACGACCACGAAGTCCTGAACAACTGGTACCCGGGCAAGATCCTCGACAACCCGGCGTACACCGAGAAGCGCGTCGACGTGCTGGCGCCGCGGGCGTACCAGGCGTTCCACGAGTGGCACCCGATCGACTCGCGCCAGGCGGTGGACGGCCGCGTCTACCGGAGCTTCAAGTACGGCACGCGCGCCGAGATCTTCGTGCTGGACATGCGGACCTACCGCAACGCCAACACGGCCGACCAGACGAAGCCGGGTTACATCCTGGGCGACCGCCAGGCCCGCTGGCTGGCCGACGCGCTCGGCCGCAGCACGGCGACGTGGAAGATCGTCCAGGCGGACATGCCGCTGGGCCTGGTCGTCCCGGACGGCACCGCGATCGAGGCGGTGGCGAACAACCTGCCGGGCGCGCCCGGCGGCCGCGAGACGGAGCTGGCCTGGGTGCTGCGGGAGATCCAGCGCCGCCGGGTCCGCAACGTCGTCTGGCTGACGGCGGACGTCCACTACACGGCGGCGCACCACTATTCGCCGGACCGCGCGGCGTTCCAGGACTTCGACCCGTTCTGGGAGTTCGTGTCCGGGCCCCTGAACGCGGGCGCGTTCGGCCCCAACACCCTCGACCCGACGTTCGGCCCGGAAGCGGTGTTCGTCCACGCCCCACCGGCCGCGAACACGGCCCCGATCGACGGCTTCCAGCACTTCGGCGAGCTGAACGTCGACGGCCCGAGCGGCGACCTGACGGTGGACCTGCGCGACGCGACCGGTGCGTCGTTGTGGTCCAAGAAGCTGCACCCACAGGGCCGCTGACGCCGGTCGCCGGGCCCGCCCGCCCGGTTTGTGACGTCGACTACGAAGGCCGTCGAGGGGGTCGGCTAGGCTCGCGCGCACCGACACGCAACCGCAACAAGGAGAAACACCGTCGTGACTGAACGCACGCTGGTCCTGGTCAAGCCCGATGGCGTCGCGCGCGGCCTCGTCGGCGAGGTCGTCTCGCGGATCGAGCGCAAGGGCCTCAAGCTCGTCGCCCTCGAGCTGCGCACCGTGCCCCAGGCCCTGGCCGAGGAACACTACGCCGAGCACAAGGAGCGTTCGTTCTTCGGCGAGCTGCTGGAGTTCATCACCTCGGGCCCGCTGGTCGCGCTCGCCGTCGAGGGCCCGCGCGCCATCCCGGCGTTCCGCCAGCTGGCCGGCGGCACCGACCCGGTCGAGAAGGCCACCCCGGGCACCATCCGCGGCGACTTCGCCCTGGAGACCCAGTACAACCTGGTCCACGGCTCGGACTCGCCGGAGTCGGCCGAGCGCGAGCTGAAGCTCTGGTTCCCCGACCTGTGATCGACACCGGGGCCACGCCGCGCGTGGCCCCGGTTCCCTCCCGGAGGACCCCGTGACGACGATGCCGTTCCCGGCCCGCGACTACCTGCCCGTGCTGCGGGAGCTGACCGGCGGGTTCACCGGCGTCCTGCGCACTGCCGACCCCGCCGCCCCGGTGGCGGACTGCGGCGCGTGGACGCTGGCCGACCTCGGCACGCACCTCGGGAACGTCCACCGCTGGGCCGCCTCCGTCGTCACGACCGGCGAATCCCAGCGGCAGAGCTTCACGAACGGCCCCGGCACCGACCTCGCGTCCTGGTACGCATCGAGTGCCCAGCAGCTCTTGGACGCGCTCGAAGCCGCGGACCCCGAAGACCGCTGCTGGCACTTCGGCGGCGCCGAGAAGACCAAGGCGTTCTGGTACCGCCGCCAGGTCCACGAAACCGCCGTCCACCTCGCCGACGCCCGCCACGCGGCGGGCCAGGACTTCGCGCTCGACCCGGCCGTGGCCGCCGACGGCGTCGACGAGGTCCTCGCCGTCCTGATGCCGCGGGTCACCCGCTGGCACCCCGTGCCCCAGTTGCCAGGGCCCGTCGCGCTGCGCGCCACCGACACCGGTGACGTCTGGACCGTCCACCCCGGCGAACCGCCCGCGCTGGGCCCGGCCGCCGACGGCGCCGCGACCGTCGAAGCCCCGGCGCGGGATCTCCTGCTGCGGCTGTGGAAGCGCACCGGCCCGGCACCGCGGACCGACGGCGCCGCCGCGGCCGCCCTGCTCGCCGCACCGCTCACCCCCTGACCCGGTAGCTGTTCTAGACCATTCAGGCGGCGTTCACCGGGAAGCCTTCCCGTGGCCGTGCCGCTGCGCTGTGCTGGTCCGGCTCACTCTCTCACTCGATACTGGGGTACCCGGTGAAGAAGTCACGCACGGTTCTCTCCGGCGCGCTCGTCGCGCTGTTCGCGTCGGCGATCGTCGTCCCGGCCCACGCCGACCCTCTGTACGCGCCGCTCGGCACCCCGCCGATCGAGGCCGCGCCCGCCGCGTCGTCGGCCCACGAAGGCCCGGTCACGTTCGCCGCCGCGGACCCCGACGACGGCCTCGTCACCGGCAGCGCGACCACCGAGGTCGCCCCCGGCCTGAACCTCACCCAGTTCGACCGCTACGACCCGGCGGGCTGGATCCGCGGGGACACCCTCGCCGTCGACCTGCACAGCAAGGTGCTCAAGCCCACCTACCTGAGCCCGGGTACGGTTTCCGCGCGCACGCCGCTTTCGCAGCAGGTCGCGCGCGCCGGCGCGGTCGCCGGCGTGAACGGCGACTTCTTCGACATCAACGCCACCGGCGCGCCGATCGGCGTCGGCGTCGACCACGGGCAGCTGCAGACCGCGCCCGCGGCCGGCCACAACCTCACGGCGTCGATCACCGACGAAGGCAAGGCGCGTCTCGCGTCGGTCTTCCTCGAAGCCACGGTCACGCTCCCCGGCGGCACCGCCGTGAAGGCTGCGAACTTCAACAGCCCGGTCCTCGACCGGGACGCGATCGGCGTCTACACGCCGCTGTGGGGCGCTTCCGGCCGCGCGACGTCGGTGGCCGGCGCGTCCCGGGTGCTCGAGGTCGAGCTGCGCGACGGCGTCGTCACGCAGGTCCGCACGGCGCCCGCGGACGGCCCGATCGCGGCGGGCACGACCGTGCTCCTGGCCCGCGAGTCCGGTGCGGACGCGCTCGCCGCGCTGAAGCCGGGTGACGCGGTCGGCGTCGCGTACGCGCCGCGCACGGACGCCGGGAAGATCGCGGTCGCGGTGGGCGGCAACGAAGTCCTGCTGCGCGACGGCGTCGTGCAGCCCGTCGACAACGTGGCGATGCACCCGCGGACCGCGGTCGGGTTCTCCGCCGACGGCACGAAGCTCTGGCTGGCCACAGTGGACGGACGGCAGGCCGACAGCCGCGGCATGACCGAGCTGGAACTCGCGCGGCACATGAAGAGCCTCGGGGCCGACGACGCGATCAACCTCGACGGCGGCGGCTCGTCGACGCTCCTGGCGCGCAACGAAGGCGAGGCAGCGCCGAGCATCCGCAACTCACCCTCCGACGGCGGGGAACGCCTGGTGCCCAACGGGATCGGCTTCGGCACGGTCCCCGGCAGCGGACGGCTGACCGCCTTCGCGCCCGCCCCCGCGGTGGCGACGGCCGACGCGACCCGCGTCCTGTCCGGCCTGACCCGGCACCTGGTCGCCGACGGCCACGACGAGACCGGTGCCGCGGTCGCCGCCGACCCGCGCTGGACGACGTCCGACCTCCGGCGGGCGACCGTGACGCACGGGGTCGTGACCGGGCACAGCCCCGGCGGGGTCGACGTCGTCGCGAAGTCGGGCCGGGCGTCCGGGAAGACGGCGCTTTCCGTGCTGGGCAAGCCGGTCCGGCTCGGCACGAGCACCGAGCAAGTGGCCCTGTCGGCGGCCGGCGCGACGAGCACGTTCAAGGTCTACGGCTACGACGCCGACGGGTACGGCACCTGGCTGGAGCCCGGCGACGTCAAGCTCGACTACGACCACTCGGTCGTGCGCGTGACCCCGGCGGGCGACGGCTACTCGGTGACGGCGCTGACCGCGTCCGGCGCCTCCGCGATCACCGCGACGGCCGCGGGCCTGACCACCCACCTGGCAGCCTCGGTCGGCACGGTCGCGCAGGTCGCGGCGCCGTTCGACGGCCCGGCGGGCTGGGCGGCCACGGTGTACCCGGCGGTCGTCGGCGCGGCGCTGTCCGCGGCACCCGGCCGGGACGGCGGCGCCGGTCTCGCGCTGGACTACCGCCTCACCGGCACGACCGCGACCCGCGCCGCCTACGTGACGCCGTCGGCGGCTTTGCCGGTGCCGAAGGGCACGCAGAAGATCGGCCTGTGGGTGAACGGCGACGGCAAGGGTGCCTGGCTGCGGGCGGAACTGCGCGACGGCGCCAACGTCGCGTCCATTGTGGACCTCTCGCTGAACGTGGACTGGACGGGCTGGCGGTACGTCGCCGCGACGGTGCCCGCCGGGCTGCCCGACGGCCAGCGGCTGGCGCGCTTCTACGCCGTCGAAAACGTGCCGGACCAGCAGTACGAGGGTCATCTGGTGTTCGACGACCTGACGTTCGAGGTGGCGCCGTCGGCGACGGTGCCCGCGGACCCGGCGCCGCACGACCCGGCGCTGGTCACCGACGGGACGCTCGCCGGCGGCCTGCGCGTCGCCGTCGTCAGCGACGCGCAGTTCACCGCGGACGACCCGGCGGGCCCGCTGGTCGCGCAGGCGCGGCGGGCGCTGCGCGAGGCCGTCGCGGCGAAGCCGGACCTGGTGCTGATCAACGGCGACTTCGTCGACCGCGGCACCCCGCCCGACTTCACGCTGGCGCGGCAGGTGATTTCCGAGGAGCTGGACGGCAAGGCGCCGTGGTACTACGTGCCGGGCAACCACGAGGCCGAGGGCGGCAACGGGCTGGCCAACTTCCAGGCCGTCTTCGGCGTCACCCACCGCGTCGTCGACCTGCACGGGATCCGGCTGGTGCTGCTCGACTCGTCACGCGGTTCGCTGCGGGCCGGCGGGTTCGACCAGGTCCGGCTGCTGCGCTCGGCGCTCGACTCAGCGGCCGCCGACCGGAACGTGCGCGGGGTCGTCGTCGCGATGCACCACCCGGTGAAGGACCCGAGCCCGACCGGGAACTCCCAGCTCGCCGACCCGAAGGAAGCCGCGCTGCTGACCAGCTGGCTGACCGGTTTCGAGCAGGCGTCCGGCAAACCCGCGGCGTCGATCGCCTCGCACGCGGGCGTGTTCTCACTGTCGCGTGTGGACGGTGTGCCGTACCTGGTCAACGGCAACTCGGGCAAGGCGCCTGCGGCCGCGCCGGGCGACGGCGGGTTCGTCGGCTGGACGCTGCTGCGCGTCGACCCGGCCGACCGCGCGCAGCCGGTGCGGTTCGAGACGCGGCCGAACGTCGACTCGCTGACGGTGGCGGGTCCGGCGGAGCTTGCCCGGGGCGCCCGCGCCGACGTGCGCGCGACGCTGCGGCAGGGCACCCGCGACGTCCCGGTGTCGTACCCGGTCAGCGCGGACTGGACGGGGGCGTGGGGCACGCACATCGCCTCGGGCGGCTGGCCGCCGGCGCCGTGGGACGTCGCGTCGTTCGACCCGTCGACCGGCGTGCTGACGGCGCTGCGCCCGGGGGTCGCGAGGTTGTCGGTAACGGTCAACGGGGTGACGAAAACGCTGGTTTCGACCGTTCGCGGCTAAACCGTTCGGTTTTTGTCGGTGGCGGGTCCTAGTGTTCGGGACGTGGACCAAACGGAGGAGCGGGAGCCGGCGCTGGTGCAGGCCAAGGCACTGGTGAAGCGGTTCGGCGAGTTCGAAGCCGTGCGCGGGATCGACGTCGAGGTGCGGCGCGGGGAGGCGTTCGGCTTCCTCGGCCCGAACGGCGCCGGGAAGTCGTCGACCATGCGGATGATCGCGTGCGTGTCGCCGAGGACCGACGGTGACCTGCGGGTGCTCGGCCTGGACCCGGACGCGGCGGGCCCGCGGATCCGCGCGCGCCTCGGCGTGGTGCCGCAGCTGGACAACCTGGACGTCGAGCTGACCGTCCGGGAGAACCTGATCGTGTACGCCCGCTACTTCGGGCTGTCCCGGGCTTCTGCTCGTCGCAAAGCGGCGGAGCTGCTGGAGTTCGCCCAGCTGACCGACCGCGCGGACGACAAGGTCGACCCGCTGTCGGGCGGCATGAAGCGGCGCCTGACGATCGCGCGTTCGCTGGTCAACGACCCGGAGCTGCTGCTGCTCGACGAGCCGACGACGGGTCTCGACCCGCAGGCGCGGCACCTGTTGTGGGACCGGCTGTTCCGGCTCAAGGCCCAGGGCACCACGCTGATCGTCACGACGCACTACATGGACGAAGCCGAGCAGCTGTGCGACAGGCTGGTGGTGATGGACCACGGCCGCATCGCCGCGGAGGGTTCGCCTGCCGAGCTGATCAGCCGCTACTCGACGCGCGAAGTAGTCGAGCTGCGGTTCGCGTCGGGGGAGCAGGAGTCGGCGGCGTCGCAGGTGGAGGGCCTGGCGGAGCGGGTGGAGGTGCTACCGGACCGGGTACTGCTCTACAGCAACAACGGCGAGGCGGCCCTGGAAGGCACCCACGCCCGAGGCCTGCGGCCGCTGTCGAGCCTGGTACGCCGCAGCTCCCTGGAGGACGTCTTCCTCAGACTGACCGGCCGGACCCTGGTGGACTGATGCCAACCGAACCGACCCGCCCGGCCCACCCCACCGCCCCACCGTCCGACCGGTTTCGGCCGGCGCCCGCCCCCGCCGATCGCGGCCACCGGCCGGTTCCCGCCTCCCGGCCGCTCACCACTCTCTGCGCCGCCACCGGCAGCGCGGGCCGCCGCTCCGCCGCCATTGCCGGTCGCTCCGCCACTGGCAGCGCGAGCTGCACCGCCTTCGCCACTGCCCGCCGCACCGCCGCCACCATTTCCGGTCGCTCCGCCACCGGCAGCGCGAGCTGCACTGCCATCGCCGCTGCGGGTTGCTCCGCCGTCGTCACTGCCGGTCGCTCCGCCACTGGCAGCGCGGGCTGGGCCGCCATCGCAACTGCCAGTCGCGCCGCCGCTGCCACTGCCGGTCGCGCCGCCAATGCAACCGCGGGCTGCGCCGCGACCGCGGGCTGCGCCGCCACCGCCTTTGCCTATCGCTCCATCGCTGGCCGAATCGCCACCCACCAGCGCATGCCCAGGTCGATCCGGCGGCCAGAGCCGACACACGCTCCCTCCGGCCCCTCGGCACCGGCTCACCCACTCCCGAACCGCCACACCCGCGGCAGGAGGCGGCCATGACTGCCGTCGAGTCCTCCGGCCGGGTGGTCGGCAAGTGGCACGGTGCCTGGCTGCGCGTCGAAGGGCACTGGACCTGGTACCGCCGGCACTGGCTGACCACCCTGTACTCCACCGGCCTCCAGCCGGTGCTGTTCCTCGCCGCCATGGGGCTGGGCTTCGGGTCGCAGGTGCGGCCCGGCGCGGTTACCGGCGGCCTCTCCTACCTGCAGTACATCGCGCCCGCGCTGCTCGCCGCCGGTGCCGCGCAGCAGGCGGTCGGGGAGTCGAGCTACCCCGTTCTCTCCGGGTTCAAGTGGCAGAAGGACTACCTGGCCGTCACCGCCACGCCGGTGTCACCCGGGCAGGTGCTCGGCGGCCACCTGATCTGGTCGGCGCTGCGGCTGACCCTGGCCGGCGCGATCTACGCGTTCGTCGCGCTGTTCTTCGGCGCCTGGACCGGGCCCGGCGTGCTGCTGGTGATCGTCGCCGGCACGGTCACCGGGCTCGCCTGCACCACGCCGATGACCGCGCTGGCCGCCCGCACCTCCGACGAGGGCCAGCGGTTCGGGCTGATCTTCCGCTTCGTCGTGATGCCGATGACGTTGTTCTCCGGCACGTTCTTCCCGATCTCCCAGCTGCCCGCCGCGATCCGCTGGCTGGCCTGGCTCTCCCCGCTGTGGCACGGCTCGCAGCTGGCCCGCGGCGTGAGCGTCGGCGGGGTCGGCGGCTGGGCGATGCTCGGCCACTTCGCCGTGCTCGCGGCACTGTTCGCGGCCGGGTGGGCGCTGGCGCACCGGGCGTTCTACGAGAGGCTGGTGGTCTGATGGTGAACGTCCAGGCCCCACCGAGGCGCGTCGGGCTGCTGCTGCGGATCCTCCCGCCCGGGCTGTACGCCGGCCGGGCGAGCGCGCTGATCGAGCGCGCGACCATGGTCTACCGCAACAGCTGGCTGATCTTCCTGTCCGGCGCGGCCGAGCCGTTCCTCTACCTGCTGGCGTTCCAGCTGGGGTTCGGCAGGCTCGTCAGCGAGGTCACCGGCCCCGACGGCCGCCCGATGAGCTACGTCGCGTTCGTCGCCCCGGCTCTATTGGCGACGTCGGCGATGAACGGCGCCGTCTTCGAGTCGACGTTCAACCTGTTCTTCAAGCTGCGCTACGCGAAGCTGTACGACGCGATGCTGGCGACCCCGATCGGCCCGCTCGACGTCGCACTCGGCGAGATCGGCTGGGCCATCCTGCGCGGCGGCGTCTACGCGGTGGCGTTCCTCGGCATCGCGGCGGCGATGGGCCTGCTGGCGTCGTGGTGGGCGCTGCTGATGGTCCCGGCGGCGCTCCTGGTGGGGCTGGCCTTCTCGGCGATCGGCATGGCGCTGGTGACGTTCGTGAAGTCGACGGCCCAGTTCGACTACATCCAGCTGGTGCTGATGCCGATGTTCCTGTTCTCCACGACGTTCTTCCCGCTGACGGTGTACCCCGAGCCCCTGCAGTGGGTGGTCCGCTGCTTCCCGCTCTACCACGCGATCGAGCTGATGCGCGGCCTGGCGACCGGCATCCTCTCGACGGGCATGCTCGGCAACCTCGCCTACCTGCTGGCCCTGGGCGGAGTGGGCCTCTGGGCGTCGACCCGCCGCATCGCAAAGCTCCTGCTGACCTGACATGACGGCGGCTCAGCGAGCCGGGTCCGGCCGCCCGCTCCGCGGCGCCACCGCCGCCATCGCGTCCACCATCCCGTGCCCGTAGAAGCCGTTGAACCCCTCGTAGCCCGCGCAGTACGCGTCCTGGGTGCCGTCCCCGGTCAGGTCGTAGTCGGCCGGGCACGGCATCGGCGTCGCCTGCTCGTCCAGGATCCGCCGCAGCTGCCGCGGGCCCGCTCCGGGATGCGACGACGCCAGCAGCGCGAGCACCCCGGCGACGTGCGGGGCCGCCATCGACGTCCCGCACAGCGGCGCGTACCCGCCGGGGACCGTCGAAAGCACGCACTGGCCGGTCTCGCCGCCGGGCGCGGTGACGTCGATCACGCCCAGCCCGTACGAGCTGTACCCCGCCTTCACCCGGTCCGCGCCGACGGCCGACACCGCGACGACGTCCCGCAGCCCGGCGGGCAGGGCCTCGCAGCCGGTGCCCGCGCCGGGGGTGCCCGAACGGGCGGACGGCGTGAGGTCGACCGCCTCGTTGGTCGCCGCCGCGACGTTCAGCGTGCCCGCCGCCGTGCTGTACTCCACCGCCCTGGCCAGCACTTCGTGCACCACCCCGCGGTCGTCGCCGCGGATGCACGACAGCGACCACGGGTTGACGAAGAAGCTGCTGTTCGTCAGCTGCATGTGCCGCGACGCCGCCCACATCAGCCCGCACACGGCGGCCTCCGGGTCGGCGTAACCGCGGTCGTCGATCACCTTGACCGAGGCGACGCGCACGCCGGGCGCCACCCCCGTGACGCCGTGGCCGTCGTCGGCCGCCGCGATGATCCCGGCCACGTGCGTGCCGTGCACCGACGTCGTCGGCGCCCACGCGCCGAGGTCCTGGTCGGGGGCGCCGGTGAGGCAGCCGGCGGAGTCGTCGCGGTCCAGCGCCGCGGTCAGGTCCGGGTGGGCCGGGTCGATGCCCGAGTCGAGCACGCCGACGACGACGTCGCGGCTGCCCTCGGACACCTTGTGCGCCCAGCCCGCGTTGATCGCCTGCATGTCCCACTGCCGGTCGGTCAGGTCCGCGGCGGGCACCGCCGCGGGGTCGGTCGCCGGCAGCGCGGCCCGCGCGGGCTGCGGTTTCACCGGGTCGGTCGCGTGCTGGGCGGCCAGCCGCTCGCCCTGGGCGCTGAACGTCCGGTCCAGCCCGATGCGCGACCCGAACCCCGGATCGCCGGAGGTCGCCACGGCGACGGCGATCTGCGGGTAGTACACGGTCGTGGCGCCGCAGGCGCCGGAGATCTCCGAACGTGCGGCGGTCTCGTCCGTGCCGCGGTCAAAGGTGACGACGTAGCGGAGGGTCCGCCCGTGGGCGCAGGACGACTCGTCGGCCAGCGCCGGACCGGCGGTGACGCATCCCGAAAGCACCAGGACGGTGCACACGGCCGCCCGCATCGGCCGCGCCAGCAGGGACACCTGACCTCCCACCGGACGCAGGAACCGCGGGTGCCGGCGCGTGCGCGCCCGGCCACCCCGAGCCGCACGCTAGCCACCGCGCGCCCGGCGGACAAGCTCTTCGGCCAAGTTCGCCCGGCCGGTGCCCTCGCGGCGCGCCCGGGCGGCCTGCCGGAGGTACCGAGTACACCGGAGCAGTCACCGGGTGTGGGATACTGCGGATGGCCGCTGGGCCGCGGGGCGCACGTGAGAGGTGCTGCCTGCGGAGCGGTGGCCCGGTGAAGTGCATGAACCAGCACCACGCGCGTCGCCGCCCGCGAGCCGGGTGGCTGGACGACGTGGCGGGCGGCCCGGGGGCCGTGAGGCCTGGGCACGCACGCCGCCGAGCAGACCTTTGACCGGGTTGCGCGCCATCGGGAGTCGATGGTGCGGCGCCCGGTCGTCGGGCAAGGATTCCCGCCGCTGGTGACCACCACGGCGGAACGAACAGAAAGGGGCCCCTGCGCGGCCGCGTCCCTGCCGGGTTGAACCGGCAGACGCGCCCGGGGGCGGAGGAGACACATGTCGAACGCGGAAACACCCGCCGAGCACACCGGCGGGAATCCCGCCACACCCACGACCGGCCCGCTGGCCGACCTGCCCGCCCGGATCCGGGTGCACGCGCTGGCCAAGCTGCTCGAGTCGCACAGCCGGGACGTCCTCGCGAAGCTGGCCGAACTGGGCGAAAGCGTCCGCAGCGCGCAGTCGAGCGTGACCAGGGAAGTGGCCCTCAAGGTCGCCGAGGCCTTCTCGGGCGGCGACGTCGAAGCGGCCCCGGCCTCCGGCGGTGACGTCGAGGTGGCCCCGGCCGAGCGGGCCGAGCCCGAGCCCGAGCCGCAGCGGTCCGCCGCGCCGGCCGTGCCCGAGGTGCCGGCCGCCGAGGCCGAGAAGCCGCGGCCGCGGCAGAAGACCCGTGCGCACCTGCCGGTGTTCGCCGCGCCGTCGCCGGTCTTCCTGCCGCCCGAGCCCGCCGCGACCAAGCCGGCCCGCAAGCCGGCCGACCCGTTCGCGGAGCCGCCGGCCCCGGTGAAGCAGCAGAAGCACCCGCAGCCCGAGCCCGAGGTCGCCGAGGAAGAGGAGGCCGAGGACACCACGCCGGCCACCGACTCCGGTGACGACGACGGTGACGACGCCAACAGCCGCCGCCGTCGCCGCCGCGGCCGCCGTGGCCGCGGCCGCGGCAAGGGCGCCGACGGCAGTGACGAGAACGACGGCGACGACGCCCAGGCCGAGGAGGAGCAGCCGCAGCAGCAGCCCGCGCGCCGCCGCTCCCGTAACGGCAACACGGACGAAAAGGCCGTCAAGGACGAGCCGGACACCGTGGAGGAGCCCGAAGACGACTCCGACAACGACAGCGACAACGACGGTGAAGGCGGCAGCAAGCGCCGTCGCCGCCGCCGTCGCCGCAAGGGCTCGGACGGCGACGACAGCGGCGACACCGGCACCGACGACCCGCCCAACACCGTCACCCACGTCCGCCAGGCCAAGGCCGAGCAGGCCGAGCGCGAGCGCCCGGCCCGCGACGAGGTCCGCAGCGTCCGCGGCTCGACGCGCCTGGAGGCCAAGCGCCAGCGCCGCCGTGACGGCCGCGAGGCCGGCCGCCGCCGCGCCCCGATCCTGTCCGAGGCCGAGTTCCTCGCCCGCCGCGAGGCGGTCGAGCGCACGATGGTCGTCGTCGAAAAGGGCGAGTCGACGCAGATCGGCGTGCTCGAGGACGGCGTGCTGGTCGAGCACTTCGTGACGCAGTCGGGCTCCGGCTCGATCGTCGGCAACGTCTACCTCGGCCGTGTCCAGAACGTGCTGCCGAGCATGGAGGCCGCGTTCATCGACATCGGCCGCGGCCGCAACGCCGTGCTCTACGCCGGTGAGGTCGACTGGGACGCCGCCGGCCTGGAGGGCAAGGCCCGCAAGATCGAGCAGGCGCTCTCCACCGGCGACTCCGTGCTGGTCCAGGTGACCAAGGACCCGGTCGGGCACAAGGGCGCCCGGCTGACCACGCAGATCTCGCTGCCCGGCCGCTTCCTGGTGTACGTCCCCGCGGGCGGCGCCACCGGCATCTCCCGCAAGCTGCCGGAGAACGAGCGCCGCCGGCTCAAGGACATCCTCAAGCGGATCGTCCCGGAGGACGCGGGTGTGATCATCCGCACCGCCTCCGAGGGCATCGGCGAGGAGGAGCTCGGCCGCGACGTCGACCGCCTGAAGGCCCAGTGGGACGTCATCAAGGAGAAGGCCGACGCCGGCTCCGGCCGCAAGGGCGGCGCGCCGACCATGCTCTACGAAGAGCCGGACCTGCTGGTCAAGGTCGTGCGTGACCTCTTCACCGAGGACTTCGCCAAGCTGGAGATCCAGGGCAACCGGTCGTGGGAGACCATCAACGACTACGTCCGGCACGTCGCGCCGGAGCTGTCCGAGCGGGTCAAGCGCTACACCGGCACCGGTGACGCGTTCGCCGACCACCGGATCGACGAGCAGATCACCAAGGCCCTCGACCGCAAGGTCTGGCTGCCCTCGGGCGGCTACCTGGTGATCGACCGCACCGAGGCGATGACGGTCATCGACGTCAACACCGGCAAGTTCACCGGCTCGGGCGGCAACCTCGAGGAGACGGTGACCCGCAACAACCTGGAGTCGGCGGAGGAGATCGTCCGCCAGCTGCGACTGCGGGACATCGGCGGCATCATCGTGATCGACTTCATCGACATGGTGCTCGAGTCCAACCGCGAGCTGGTGCTGCGCCGCCTCACCGAGTGCCTCGGCCGCGACCGCACGCGTCACCAGGTCGCCGAGGTCACCTCGCTGGGCCTGGTCCAGATGACCCGCAAGAAGATCGGCACCGGGCTGCTCGAGGCGTTCTCGACGCCGTGCGAGCACTGCAAGGGCCGCGGCGTCGTCGTCTCGACCGAGCCGCAGCGCACGGCCGGCGGCACGGGCCACTCCCACGGGGGCAACGGCGGCGGCGGCAACGGTGGTGGCAACGGCGGCGGTGGCGGCGGGGAGAAGAGCTCCCGCCGGTCGCGCGGCCGTGGTGGCAAGGGCGAGGAAGCCGCGCCGCAGCCGGCCGAAGCGGTCAAGGACGAGGTGCACGTCGTTCCGCCGCCGGAGAAGCGCGAGTCGATCGCGTCCGCGGTGGCGGCCATGGCGAACGCGTCCAAGGCCGTCAAGGAACAGCCGCACGAGCACGGTGCCCTCAACGGCAACGGGCCCGTCCCCGAGGTGACCGACACGGCGGAGGCCTCCCAGGCCACCGAGACGCCGGACGAGGCCGTCGTGGCCCCGGTGCCGGCTTCGGAGGTCGCCGACGTCCCGGTGACCACCGAGGCGGACGAGACGCCGGTGCCGCTGGAGGAGCCGTCCGTCGAGCGTTCGTCGGCACCCGAGCCGGCGGAAGAGCCCGTCACAGAGTCTTCGGAGGCCGCTGAGCCGGTCGCCGAACCCGAGGTCAGCGTGCCCGAACCGGCCGTGCGCTCCACCCGGCGCCGTCCGCGCCGGGCCGCGTCACGCCCGGCCGGGCCGCCGGTCAAGGCCTCGGAGCAGAGCGCAAGCTGAACGACTAGGGGACCCCGGTGGTAACGCACCGGGGCACCCCACGTAACCTGTAGTACGGCCTACCACCAGAGTAGGCCGCCTGCGTGAGAACAGGACCGCCTTCCCGGAGGCGGGCCGATCGCGCGGGGCCCCCACCCATTGTCGAGTAATGCAGGAGACTTCCGTGTCGGCGTACGCGATCGTCAAGACCGGCGGCAAGCAGTACAAGGTTGCCGTCGGCGACGTGGTCGAGGTCGAGAAGCTCGAGGGCGAGCCGGGCACCGAGCACATTCTCCCCGCCGTTTTGTACGTCGACGGTGGCGATGTCACCACGGACGCCGACGCGCTGGCGAAGGTCTCGGTCACCGGCAAGGTCGTCGAGCAGACCAAGGGTCCGAAGATCCGGATCCACAAGTTCAAGAACAAGACGGGCTACCACAAGCGTCAGGGTCACCGGCAGAAGCTGACCCGCGTCGAGGTCACCGCCATCTCCCTGTAAGAACTTCTCCGGATCTGCTTTTTCAGACCGAGTCTTTTTAAAGAAGGGCTGAGCCATGGCTCACAAGAAGGGTGCGTCCAGCTCCCGCAACGGTCGCGATTCGAACGCGCAGCGCCTCGGCGTCAAGCGCTTCGGCGGCCAGGAAGTCAACGCCGGCGAGATCCTGATCCGCCAGCGTGGCACCAAGTTCCACCCGGGCGTGAACGTCGGCCGTGGCGGCGACGACACGCTGTTCGCGCTGGCCGCCGGTGCGGTCCAGTTCGGCGAGAAGCGTGGTCGCAAGACGATCAACATCGTCGTGCCAGCCGAGGCCTGAGTCTTCGGTTCTCGACGCTAGACCTCGAACGAGGGGTGGGACCGGAATATCCGGTGCCACCCCTCGTTTGTTTTGTGTATCCCCCGCTCGCGAATGAAAGAGGCAAGTCATGGCGTCCCGTTTCGTGGACCGCGCGGTGATCCACCTGACCGCCGGTGACGGGGGCAACGGCTGCGCCTCGGTGCACCGCGAGAAGTTCAAGCCTCTCGGCGGCCCGGACGGCGGCAACGGCGGCAACGGCGGCGACGTCCTGCTGGTCGTCGACCCGAACGTGCACACCCTGCTCGACTTCCACTTCCGCCCGCACGCCAAGGCGGGCAGCGGCAAGCTGGGCCAGGGCGGCAACCGCGCGGGCGCGGCGGGCGAGACCCTGGTGATGAAGGTGCCGTCCGGCACCGTCGTGTTCACCGAGGACGGCGAGATGGTCGCCGACCTGATCGGCCCCGGCACCACGTTCGTCGCGGCCCAGGGCGGCCGCGGCGGTCTCGGCAACCACGCGCTGTCGTCGAAGGCCCGCAAGGCGCCCGGGTTCGCGCTGCTGGGTGAGCCGGGTGAGGCCCGCAACCTCGTGCTGGAGCTGCGTTCGGTCGCCGACGTCGGCCTGCTCGGCTTCCCGTCCGCCGGCAAGTCGTCGCTGATCTCGGTGCTGTCCGCGGCCAAGCCGAAGATCGCCGACTACCCGTTCACCACGCTGGTGCCGAACCTCGGCGTGATCACCGGCGGCGACACCGTCTTCACGATGGCCGACGTCCCCGGCCTGATCCCCGGCGCGTCCGAAGGCAAGGGCCTGGGGCTCGACTTCCTGCGTCACATCGAGCGGTGCGCGGTGCTGGTGCACGTCGTCGACTGCGCCACCCTCGAGCCCGGGCGCGACCCGGTGTCCGATGTGGACGCTCTGGAGCTGGAGCTGGCGAAGTACACGCCCGGCCTCGGCGGGAAGCTCGAAGAGCGCCCGCGCGTGGTCGTCCTGAACAAGATCGACGTCCCGGAGGCCGCCGAGCTCGCCGACTTCGTCCGCCCGGAGTTCGAAGCCCGTGGCTTGCAGGTGTTCGAGATCTCCACGGCGTCGCGCAAGGGTCTGCGCGAGCTGACCTTCGCGCTCGCCAAGGTGGTCGAACAGTACCGTGAGATGCAGCCGGTGCTGGAGCCGGAGAAGATCGTGCTGCGGCCGCTGGCCGTCGACGACGAAGGCTTCACCGTCGAGGTCGATCCCGAGGAAGAGGGCGCCTTCATCGTGCGCGGCTCGCGGCCGGAGCGGTGGATCCGCCAGACGAACTTCGGCAACGACGAGGCCGTCGGCTACCTCGGCGACCGCCTCAACCGCCTCGGCGTCGAGGACAAGCTGGCGAAGCTCGGCGCGCGGCCGGGCAGCCCGGTCACCATCGGCGACGTCCAGTTCGAGTGGGAGCCGTCGACGCCGAGCGTCGCGATGCACCTGTCCGGGCGCGGCACCGACGTCCGCCTCGAGAACCACGACCGGATCGGCGCGGCCGAGCGCAAGGAAGCCCGCCGGATCCGCCGCGACGGCCCGGACGAGCCGGAAGGCGCCGACGTGGACCTGGACGCGTGAGCGGCACGCGGGAGGCCATCGCCGCCGCCCGGCGGCTGGTGGTCAAGGTCGGTTCCTCGGCGCTGACCACCGCGGGCAGCGGTCTCGACCCGGTCCGGCTCGGCGCGCTGGTCGACGCGATCGCGGCCCGGGTCGCCCGGGACACGCAGATCGTGCTCGTTTCCTCCGGCGCGATCGGCGCCGGTTTGGCGCCGCTTTCGCTGGGCAAGCGGCCGAAGGACCTCGCCACCCAGCAGGCGGCGGCGAGCGTCGGGCAGCTGGCGCTGGCGCACGCGTACGCCGAGTCGTTCGGGCGGTACTCGCTGACCGTCGGGCAGGTGCTGCTCACCTCCGACGACGTCGTGCGGCGTTCGCACTACCGCAACGCGCAGCGGACTTTCTCGCGGCTGCTGGCGCTCGGCGCGGTCCCGGTGGTCAACGAGAACGACACGGTCGCCACCGAGGAAATCCGCTTCGGCGACAACGACCGGCTGGCCGCCCTGGTGGCGCACCTGATCGGCGCCGACGCGCTGATCCTGCTGTCCGATGTGGACGGTCTCTACGACGGCGACCCGCGCGAGGGTGCCACCCGCAAGCTCACCGAGGTGCTCTCGGAGTCCGATGTGGACGGTATCTCGGTCGGGATCTCCAGCTCCGGCCTGGGCACCGGCGGCATGGTGTCCAAGCTGGCCGCCGCCCGCACCGCGGCCGGCGCCGGCATCCCGGTCCTGCTCGCGGCGGCTTCGGAGGCGTCGGCGGCCCTGACGACGGCGTCGCCGGGCACGGCGTTCGCCCCGGCCGACACCCGCCTGTCGGCCCGCCGGTTCTGGCTGGGCTACGCGGCGGACACGACAGGCAAGCTCCGCATCGACGACGGCGCGGTGACGGCGGTGGTCCGCCGCCGTCGCTCCCTGCTGGCGGCCGGAATCACCGGCGTGGACGGCGACTTCCAGGCGGGCGACGTGGTCGACCTGGTGGACGCCCACGACCGCGCGGTAGCCCGCGGCGTAGTGGCTTTCGACGCGACAGAGCTCCCGGACCTGATCGGCCGCTCAACCCCCGAGCTACCGCCAGAACAACGCCGCGAGGTAGTCCACGCCGACGACCTGGTCCCCCTACGCCGCTAACCCACCGCACCGTCCCCCAACCCCACACGTCGCCCCCCCCCCGCCACACGCAACACCCCTCCCACCACGCGTGTCGTCCACCCAATCACGCGCGTCGACCCCTCAATCACACGTGTCGACTCCCCAGTCACACGCGATGCCTCTTCGGCCACGCGTGTCGTCCACGCAGGTACGCGTGTCGTCCGCCCAGGCACGCGTGTCGTCCGCCTAGGTACACGTGTCGTCTATCCAGGTGCGGTTGTCGACTTCCCAATCACGGGTGATGCCTCTCCAAGCATGCGTGTCGTCCGCCTAGGTACGTGCGTCGCCTCTCCAGGCACGTGTGTCGACTTCCCAGTCGCGCGCGATGCCTCTCCGAGCATGCGTGTCGTCCACGCAGGTACGCGTGTCGTCCGCCCAGGAACGCGTGTCGTCTATCCAGGTACACGTGTCGTCCACCTGGGTACGTGTGTCGTCTCCCTGATCACGCGTGTCGACTCTCCAATCACGCGTGATGCCCCTCCAGTCACGTGTGATGCCCCTCCAGTCACGCGTGAGGCCCGTCTGATCACGGGTGATGCCCCGCGGCTCACGTGATCCGGCTCAGCCCACCGAAACCAGGTGCGCCCCGCCGTCGGCTTCCAGCACCGTGCCGCTCAGGTTGCGGTTCGTCGCCGCGAGGGCGACCACCTCGGCCACGTCGTCCGCCGTCGCCACGCGGCGGGACGGGATCGAAGCCGCCGTCTGCGCGAAGAATCCTTCGCGCATCTCGTCCGGGAAGCCGCTCCACCATGCCGTGTCGACGACGCCGGGGGAGACCGCGTTGACTCGTCGCGGCGCGAGTTCGACCGCGAGCGGTTTGACCAGGGCTTCGACCGCCGCGTTGAGCGCGCCGATCCCGGCCGTGCCCGGCATGGAGGCGCGGGCGCTGATCGCGCCGAGCAGGGTGATCGAGCCGTCCGCCGCCAGGTGCGGCAGCACGGCCTGGATCGTCGTCAGGTGCGCCCAGAACTTCGCGTCGAAGGCCCGGCGCAGCATCGCCAGGTCCAGCTCGGCGATCGGCCCCAGACCTTCGGCGCCGGACAAGCTCACCACCAGCACGTCGACCGTGCCGAGCGACTCGGCCAGCGCGGCCATCGCCACTGCGTCCCCGCCGTCGGCCTGGTGCCCGGTCAGGTGCGGGTCGCTCGCGGCGACGTCGTCGAGGCGTTCCTTGCCGCGCCCGGTGATGTGGACGTCGTAGCCCCGCGTGTGCAGGCGCCGCGCGGTCGCCAGGCCGATGCCCGAGGTGCCGCCGGCGACTAGAGCGATACTCATGTTTCCCCATTTCGAACCGGTACGTCTCGTTTCGAAATCGACGGTACCATCGGATCCCATGACCGACCAGTCCCGTCCCGGCCGCAAGCGCAGTGAGCAGAGCCGACAGGCGATCCTCGTCGCGACGCTCGAACTGGCCGCCGAAGCGGGCTACGGCGCGCTGACCGTCGAGGGGATCGCGGCACGCTCCGGCGTCGGCAAGCAGACGATCTACCGCTGGTGGCCGTCGAAGGCCGACGTCCTGCTCGACGCGCTCGCGACGAAGGCGGACCTGCAGGTCCCGATCCCCGACGAGGGGTCGTTCCGCGCCGATCTCGCGCTGTTCCTCGACCGCACCTACGCGCTGGGCACGAAGTCCCAGGTCGCGGACACGCTGCGGGCGCTGATGGCGCAGGCGCAGATCGACCCGGAGTTCGGCAAGCGGTTCCGCGAGGACTTCCTGTTCCGCCGCCGCGACGCGCTCGGCGAGATCGTCGAACGCGCCCGCGAGCGCGCCGAACTCCCGGCCGGGGTCGGCCCCGGCACGGTGATCGACGTCGTGTTCGGCACGCTCTGGTACCGGCTCCTGGCGACCCGCGAGCCGATCGGCCCGGAAATGGCCGGCGAACTGGTGGCGCTGCTGGCGCCTACGTCGGGTTGATCCGGTCCGGCTTGATCGTCAGCAGCAGCCGCGTCTGGTCGCGCCCGCCCCACCACGGGTACGGGCCGCCGAGGTAACGCTGCGCCAGCTTTTCGATGTGCTCGACGGCGCCGTCTTCGGTCATCTCGACGACCTGCCCGCGGATCGCGTAGTAGCGCGACGGCCGCTCGCGGTCGGCGACGTTGAGCGCCACCCGCGGGTCACGCTCGATGTTGCGCTGCTTCTGGTGGCCCAGCACGGTGTTCACCAGGATGTGCGTGCCGTCGGTGTCCACCCAGGTCTGGGTGAGCTGCGGCGAGCCGTCCGGCATCGACGTCGCCAGGAAGCAGAGGCTGGGCTCGCGCAGCAGGGCGAGAAGGTCGCCGGGCAGTTCCACAGTGGTCTCCACTACAGCTGGTCGGGCGCTGCGATGCCGAGCAGGGAGAGCCCGAGCGCGAGCGTGTTCGCCGTCAGCGTAGTCAACCGCAGCCGGGACGCGCGCAGCTCGGGGGTCGGCGCCTTGAGGACCGGACAATCGTCGTAGAACCGGGAAAAGGTGACTGCGGCCTCGTAAAGGTACGTGCAGAGCTTGTGCGGCGCGTACGCGTTCGTCGCGGCGTCGAGGGCCTCGCCGAACCGCAGCAGCTTCAGCGCGAGCGGGCGTTCGGCCGGCTCGTCCAGCAGGATCCGCGTGCCCTCGGGCTCGCCACCCGCCTTGCGCAGGATCGACCGCGTCCGCGCGTGCGCGTACTGGAGGTACACCGAGGTGTTGCCCTCCTTCGCGAGCATCCGGTCCCAGGCGAAGACGTAGTCGCGCTCGCGGTCACCGGAAAGGTCGGCGTACTTGACCGCGCCGATGCCGACGGCCCGGGCGACCTCGGCCTGCCCCGCCGCGTCGAGCTCACTGCGTTCGGCGACGACCACGGCGGCCTGCGTCACGGCTTCGGTGAGCAGGTCGACCAGCTTGATCGTCTCGCCGGCCCGGGTCCGCATCGTCTTGCCGTCGGCGCCCAGCACGGTGCCGAAGCCGACGTGCTCGGCGTGCCCGGTCAGCCAGCCGGCCTTGCGGCAGGCCGAGAACACCATCGCGAAGTGCTGCGCCTGCGGCGATCCGACGACGTAGAGCAGGTCGGTCGCGCCACGCTCGGCCGTCCAGTACCGGACGGTGGCCAGGTCCGTGGCGGCGTAGCCGTAGCCGCCGTCGCGCTTGCGGACGATCAGCGGCAGCCGGTCGCCGTCCCGGTTGCGGAACCCTTCGGGGAACACGCAGACGGCGCCGTCGCTGATTTCGGTCAGCCCGGCCGTCTCCAGGTCGTCGACGACCGCGGCGAGGTACGGGTTGTAGAAGCTCTCGCCGTAGATGTCCTTGTCCGTCAAGGAAATCCCGAGCAGGGCGTAGACTTCGTTGAAGTGCCGGGTCGACTCGTCGACGAGCGTCTGCCACACGGCGAGGGTCTCTTCGTCGCCGCTCTGCAGCAGCACGACGCGGTTCCGCGCCCGCGTCGCGAACGCTTCGTCGCTGTCGAACTTCCGGCGTGCTTCGCGGTAGAACGCGTCGAGGTCGGCGATCGCGCGCTCGCCGGACGGGACGTCGAGCAGGTGCTCGATGAGCATGCCGAACGGCGTGCCCCAGTCGCCGAGGTGGTTGTGCGGCAGCACTTCGTGACCCGCGAAGCGCAGCAGGCGCGCTAGGGCGTCGCCGATCACGGACGAGCGCAGGTGCCCGACGTGCATCTCCTTCGCGACGTTCGGGCTGCTGTAATCGAGCGCGATCGTGCGCGGCCCGGCCGTCTGCGGCACGCCGAGCCGCGGATCGCCGAGCACTTCGGCGGTGCGCGTTTCCAGCCAGTCCTTGCGCAGCACGAAGTTGAGGAACCCGGGCCCGGCGACCTCGGGCGCCTCGGCGATCCCGTCCAGCTTCAGGGCTTCCGTGATCAGCGTGGCGACCTCGCGCGGCGGCCGGCCGAGCTTCTTGCCGAGGCTCATCGCGAGGTTGGCCTGGTAGTCGACGCCGTCACGCGGCGACGCCTGGATCAGCGCCTGCTCCGGCGTCAGCTCCACGTCCAGGGCCCGGCCGGCGGCGGCCACCACGCGGCGCGCCAGCTCCTCGGTAACGTCGGCGGTGTGCACGGTGTCCCTCCTTCGGGCTCGGTCAGCGGAGCCTCAACCGCTTGAGGGGGTCCGGGTGGCGAAGCCCCCGGCGCGGGGCGGAGCCCCGGATATCACAGCCTAGCGAGCGCCACCGGCCGGCGACGAAGGGATTACCCCAGCTCGCTGCCCTTGGTCTCCGGCAGCGTCAGGATCACGGCGAACGCGATCGCGGCCCCGGCGGCGACGTACCAGAAGTAGAGCGTCGGCGAGATCGCGCCGAACACCGTGATGAGCAGGGGAGCGGTGCCGCCGAAGACCGCGACGGTCAGGTTGTACCAGGCGCCGATCCCCAGCCCGCGCAGCTCGGTGGGGAACAGCTCGCTCATGATGGCCGGCGCGATCGACGTCATCGCGGTGTACAGCCCGAGCCCGACGCAGAACACGACGAGCAGGCCGCCGATGTTCGGGCCGATCAAAGTGGACAGTGGCACGATGACGACCGCCGTGGCAGCGGACCAGACGAGCAGCTGCGGCTTCCGCCCGACGCGGTCCGCGAGCGCGCCCATCGGGTACTGCAGCGCGATGAACAACGCCGTGCCGACCGAGAGCGCGAGGAACACGGCATCGGCGTCGGCGTGGCGGTTCTTCACCGCGAAAGACGTGAGCGCGCTGAAGAACGTGTAGTAACTGAGCGTCGAGAGCATGGAGAACCCGACGAGCCGGCCGACGGCCTTGCGGTGGTGCGTCAACGTGGTCAGCAGCGGCCGCTCGAGTTTCCGTGCCTTGGTCTTGGTCTGCTCGAACAGCTCGGTCTCCGCGAGACTGCGGCGCAGCCACAGCCCGACCAGGCCGAAGACGCCGCCCAGCAGGAACGGCAGCCGCCAGCCCCAGGACGCGAGCTGCGCCTTGTCCAGTGTCCGCGCGAGCACGAACCCGAGCACGGTCGCGACGAGCACCGCGGAGCCGGTCGAGATGTAGAAGAACGCCGAGTACCGGCCGCGCCGCTCCGCCGGCGCGATCTCGCCCAGGTAGGCCGACGCGTTGGACACCTCGCCGCCGAGCGAGAGGCCCTGCGCGATCCGGGCGAGCAGCAGCAGGAGCGGCGCGAGCCAGCCGACCTGCGCGAACGTCGGCAGCACGCCGATCGCCACCGAGCCGCCCGCCATGAGCAGGATGGTGAGGATCATGGCCGGCTTGCGGCCGCGGGTGTCGGCGAAGCGCCCGAGCAGGACGCCGCCGAGCGGCCGGAAGAAGAACGCGAGCGCGTAGGTGGCGAACGTGTTGATCAGGGCGAGGGTGTCGTTGCCGGAGGGGAAGAACGTGCCGGCGAAGTAGATGCTGAACGTCGCGTAGATCGTCCAGTCGAACCACTCCAGCGCGTTGCCGGCGCTCGCCGCGAACAGCTTGCGCACGGGCAGCCGGTGCTGAACCTGCACGGTCATGGCAGCCTCCACGTCCCCCGAAGGTGGACGCGACTTTGCCACATCCTCCCGCAGTACGAAAGATCCCCACCATCCCTTTCCGCAGCCACCGGATCATCCCCAGGCACGCGTGTCGTCCCTCCAGGTAGGCGAGTCGTCCACCTGGGTACGCGTGTCGTCCCTCCAGACTCGTGTGTCGTCCGCCCAATCACGCGTGATGCCCTTCCAATCACGCGAGATGCCCCTTCAATCGCGCGTGATGCCCGCCCAATCACGCGTAATGCCCGCTCAATCACGCGTAATGCCCTTCCAATCAGGGGAGATGCCCGCCCAATCACGGGTGGTGCCCCTCGAAGCGCGCGAGACGCCCGCCCAATCACGCGAGTCCGGCCCCCGATCACACGAGTCCCGCCCTCAAGCACACGGGATCCGCGCTCAATCACGCGAATCCCGCCGCCGATCACGCGACATCGGCCCATCCACGCACGTCGGCCCCGCCAACCGACCCACCCCGCAGACGGAACCCGCCGAGCGGCCCGGATCAGGCCGTGCTGGCCAGCGCGAACGGCAGCACCGCGGGCGCCCCGGCCCGCCGGAGCAGCCGGGTCGCCAGCGTCATCGTCCAGCCGGTGTCGATGACGTCGTCGACCAGCAGGATCGGCCCGGCCGGCAACGTCGAGGCCAGGTCGGCCGGCATGCTCAGCCGCCGCCACAGGTCGGCCAGCCGTTGTGCGCTGTTCGCCTGCCGCGGTGGCGGGCCGTCCGCGTCGAGCGCGCCGAGGAAGTCCAGCTTGCCGATGTCCGCCAGCCGCGTCGCCAGGCTGTAGACGAGCTTCGGCCGCGTCGACGACGGCACCGCGACCACCGCCACCGGCCGCTCCGCCCACTGCCACCCGGCCAGCACCTGCACGCACGCCTTGAACACCGAGTCGGGCACGTCCGTGTCCTGCGCAGCCGGGCCGACGAGTTCCCGCAGCCGGTTGCCCCAGCCGACATCCGTCAGCCGCCCGAGGACCTGCCCCGGCTCGGCCTGGTCGTCGGCGCCGATCCGGCCGGAGACCGGGACGTCCAAAGAGGACATTCCGGTGGGCCACTGCTTCCGCGGCGCGACCTCGACTCCTGGACGCTGCAAGCGTTCCCGCGTCGCGTCGACGACCTCGTCGGCCACCGACGTGTCCCAGTACTGGCCAGTGCAGTTGTCGCACCGCCCGCACGGGGTCGCCTCGGGATCGTCGAGCTGGCGCCGCAGGTACTCCATCCGGCAGCCGTCGGTCGCCAGGTAACCGAGCATCGCCTCTTGTTCGCGATCACGCGCCTCGGCGACCCGCTGGTAGCGGCTGCGGTCGTACTGCCAGTCTTCGCCCGTGCTCTCCCAGCCGCCCTTCACCCGCCGGACCGCGCCGTCGACGTCCAGCACCTTCAGCACCATTTCCAGGCGGGAGCGGGAAAGTTCCACCGACGGCTCGAGCGCGGCCGTCGAAAGTGGACGGTCGGCGTAGGCGAGCGAGTTCAGCACCTGGGTCACCCGCAGCTCGTCGGGGAACGCCAGCGACCCGAAGTACGCCCAGATCGCCCGGTCCTCCTCGCCGGGCAGCAGCACGACCTCCGCGCGCTCCACGCCACGCCCGGCGCGCCCGACCTGCTGGTAGTACGCGATCGGCGACGACGGCGCGCCCAGGTGCACGACGAACCCGAGGTCCGGCTTGTCGAACCCCATTCCCAGCGCGGACGTCGCGACCAGCGCCTTGACGCGGTTGCCGAGCAGATCGTCCTCCGCCGCCTGCCGGTCGGCCGGGTCGGTCTTGCCGGTGTAGGCCGCCACCGGGTAACCGCGATCCTTCAGCAGCGACGCGACGTCGTGCGCCGCCGCGACCGTCAGCGTGTAGATGATCCCCGACCCCGGCAGCTCGGCCAGGTGCTCCGCGAGCCACGCGAGCCGCGCCTGCGACGTCGGCAGCCGGCACACCGACAGCCGGAGGCTCTCCCGGTCGAGGGTGCCGCGCAGCACGAGCGTGTCGCCGCCGGTGCCCAGGCCCAGCTGCTCGGCGACGTCGGTGACGACGCGGTCGTTCGCCGTCGCGGTGGTCGCCAGCACCGGCACGCCGTCCGGCAGGTCGCCCAGCAGCGTGCGCAGGCGCCGGTAGTCCGGCCGGAAGTCGTGGCCCCAGTCGGAGATGCAGTGCGCCTCGTCGACCACCAGGAGCCCGGTGCTCGCGGTCAGCTTCGGCAGCACGTTGTCGCGGAAGTCCGGGTTGTTCAGCCGTTCGGGGCTGACCAGCAGCACGTCGATCTCGCCGGCCGCGACCGCCGCCTGGACCTGCTCCCACTCCTGCGGGTTCGCGGAGTTCATCGTCGCCGCGTGGATCCCGGCCTTCGCCGCCGCCGAGATCTGGTTGCGCATCAGCGCCAGCAGCGGCGAGACGATCACCGTCGGCCCGCTGCCCTGTTCCCGCAGCAGCGCGGTGGCGAGGAAGTACACCGCCGACTTGCCCCACCCGGTGCGTTGCACGACGAGCGCACGGCGCCGCTGCGCGACCAAGGCCTCGATGGCCGTCCATTGGTCTTCGCGCAGCTTCGCCGAATCGCCGGCCAGGGCCCGGAGGAGGGTCTCGGCGCGTTCGCGGAGTGCTGGGGTGGTGCTGGTCGTGTCCACGTCCCCACGTCTACCCCATGGCACCGACGAACCGGGAATCGGCGGCGTCGCGAACGGACCGTTCGTGTCGAATACCGGCCGTAATGTGATCTGAATCACAAACTCCGCACGGTCGGGCGAGGTGTGCTGCTGGACCGGACGGCCCGCCGGTCCGATGTATAGGCTCGGGTCTCATGTCACCACGGCGGATCGGGGTCATGGGCGGCACTTTCGACCCCGTGCACCACGGCCACCTCGTCGCGGCCAGCGAGGTCCAGTCCCGGTTCGGGCTCGACGAAGTGATCTTCGTCCCCACCGGCCAGCCCTGGCAGAAGACCGACCGCCAGGTCACCAAGGCCGAGGACCGCTACCTCATGACGGTCATCGCGACCGCGTCCAACCCGGTCTTCTCGGTCAGCCGCGTGGACATCGACCGCGCCGGCCAGACCTACACCGTCGACACCCTGCGCGACCTCCACGCCGAGTACCCCGAAGACCAGCTCTACTTCATCACCGGCGCCGACGCCCTCGAGCAGATCCTCACCTGGCACAAGGCCGAGGAGCTGTTCGACTTCGCGCACTTCATCGGCGTCACGCGGCCCGGTTACCGGCTCAACTCGCACCACCTGCCCAGCGGGAAGGTGAGCCTCGTCGAGGTCACCGCGATGGCGATTTCGTCCACCGGCTGCCGTGACCGCGTCGAGCGCGGGGAGCCGGTCTGGTACCTCGTTCCCGACGGCGTCGTCCGCTACATCACCAAAAAGGATCTCTACCGGAAGAGCGACTGAAGCACCGCTGGTCGCGGCGGGTACCCTTCTCGGGCGAACCCGATCCGAAAAGGAGCACTGTGACAGCCACGTCCGAGGCACGAGAGCTGGCCGTAGCTGCCGCACACGCGGCGGCGGACAAGAAGGCCAGCGACGTCGTCGTGCTGGACGTGTCCGAGCAGCTCGTCATCACCGACGCCTTCGTCATCGCCTCCGCGTCCAACGAGCGCCTGGTCGGCGCGATCGTGGACAACGTCGAGGAGAAGCTGCGGGAGAGCGGGCACAAGCCGGTCCGCCGCGAAGGCGCCCGCGAAGGCCGCTGGGTCCTGCTCGACTACGTCGACGTCGTCGTGCACGTCCAGCACGTCGAGGAGCGCACGTTCTACGGCCTCGAGCGGCTGTGGAAGGACTGCCCGCGGATCGAGGTGGCCGGTCTCGAGGAGCCGCCCGCCGATGAGGACGCGGACGCCCGGTGAGCCCGCGGCGGCTGGTGCTCTGGCGCCACGGCGAGACGGACTACAACGCCGCCGGGCGGATGCAGGGTCACCTCGACTCGGCGCTGACCCCGGTCGGCTGGAACCAGGCCCGCTTCGCCGTCCCCGCACTGGCCCGGTTCTCACCGGACCTGGTGATCGCCTCCGACCTGCGCCGCGCGACCGACACCGCCACCGTCCTCACCGACGCCATCGGCGTCCCGCTGCGCATCGACAAGCGCCTGCGCGAGACGCACCTGGGCGAGTGGCAGGGCAAGACCGGCGCCGAGGTCGACGCCGAGTACCCCGGTGAACGCGCCCGCTGGCGCACCGACGCGACCTGGGCACCGCCCGGCGGCGAGAACCGCCTCGACGTCGCCGAGCGCGCCGGCGAGGTCGTGTCCGATCTGCAGCAGGCCAATTCCGACGTCGGCGACACCGTCCTGCTGGCCGCGCACGGCGGGCTGATCATCGCGCTCACGGCCGGCCTGCTGAAGCTGCCGGTCGAGATCTGGCCGTCCCTCGGCGGGATCGCCAACTGCCACTGGGTCGAGCTCGGCCTGCGCGACGGCAAGTGGCGGCTGCACGCCTACAACGCGGGGATGACCGGCTAGCCGATGGGGCCACGCCTGCTGGTGTTCGGCGATTCGCTGAGCTTTCACGGCCCCGAGGGGCCCTGCGCCGCGGACGAGCCGCGCCTGTGGCCGAACGTCGCCGCGGCGGCCGTCGGCGGTACCGCGGAGCTGGTCGCGGGGATCGGCTGGACTGCCCGCGACGTGTGGTGGTCGCTGACCGGCGATCCGCGCGTCTGGGCCGACCTGCACCACGCCGACGCCGTCGTGCTGGCGATCGGGAGCATGGACACGCTGCCTTCGCCGTTGCCGACCTACCTGCGATCGGGACTGAAGTACCTGCGGCCCGACCCGCTGCGACGGGTGGTGCGCAAGGCTTATCTCGCCGCGCAGCCCCGGTTGTCGGTCGCGTTCCGCGGCCGTCCCCGGGTGCTGCCGGTGAAGCTCACCGTGCAGTACCTCGACAACGCCGTGGAAGCGTTGCGCGTCCTGCGTCCCGAGCTGCCGATCTTCGGGATGCTGCCGTCGGTGCACCGGGCCGCGGCCTACGGCGGCGTGCACACCGCGCGTCCGGCCGCCGAGGCCGCGATGCGAGCTTGGGGTGAGCGCGCCGGCGTTCCGTTGCTGGACTTGAAAGAGGTAGTCGGCGAGCACGTGCTCAGCGGCGCGGGCAACCCCGACGGCATGCACTGGGGCTGGGCGGGACACGCCGCGGTGGGCCGGGCCATGTCCGTGTTGCTGGCGCCGGTGGCGGCCCGCGGCCACGTAGGCTGACGGCGTGTCGGTCGCCGTAGTCACGGATTCCACCGCCCACCTGCCGGAGGGGTTCGCCGAACGGCACGAGGTCCGGGTGGTGCCGCTGCACGTCCTGGTCGACGGCGTGGTGTCGCTCGACGGCGTGGAGACCGGCCCGGCGGCGGTCGCCGAGGCGATGAGCCAGCGCAAGATCGTCACGACGTCCCGGCCGACCCCGGCCGAGTTCGCGAAGGAGTTCCGGGCGGCGTTCGCCGACGGCGCGGACGCGGTCGTCTCGGTCCACCTTTCCCGCGAGCTGTCGGGCACCTGGGAAGCGGCGGTGCTGGCGGCGCAGGAGGTCGGGCCGGACCGGGTGCGCGTGGTCGACTCGCGCACGACCGCGATGGGCCTCGGGTTCGCCGCGCTGCACGCCGCGGACGCCGCGGCGGCCGGAGCGGATCCGAAGGCGGTCGAGGCGGCGGCGATGACCGCGGCCAAGTGCTCGTCGACGTTGTTCGTCGTGGAAACCCTGGAGTACCTGCGCCGCGGGGGCCGGATCGGCCCGGCCGCGGCGCTGCTCGGGACGGCGCTGGCGGTGAAGCCGGTGCTGCACATGTCCGACGGCCGGATCCTGCCGCTGGAGAAGGTCCGCACCATGAACCGGGCGATCGCGCGGCTGGTCGAGCTGGCGGCCCGGGCCGCGGACGACGACGACGTCGAGCTCGCCGTCCACCACCTGGCCTCGCCGGACCGGGCGGTCGAGCTGGCGAACCGGCTGGAGGAGGCAGTGCCCCGGTCGGGGGGCTGCGTGGTCTCCGAGCTGGGTGCGGTGATCGGCGCGCACACCGGGCCCGGTGTGCTGGGTGTGGTGGTGCAGCGCACGGTGCCGGCCCGGCCGGACGCCTGACCCTCCAGCATCTCATCCGGGTACGACGAAAACGGCCGCACCCGGACCGGGCCGGCGGGATCCATCCACAACACCCCGGTTGTCCACAGGACGCGGCGGCGCCCCTGTCGACGCCTCCCCGCGACCCCTAACGTCGATCGTGTGTTCGAGCAGCCCGCCCGGGATCCGGGCCTCCCCGTCAACGACCGGCTCGCCTGGCTGGCCGACCAGCTCTCGCCCGACGCGAGCACGGTCGGGCCGGGCGGCCGGCTGGTCCGGCGCTGGCTGCCGGGCGGAGCGACCGGCGCCGGCCGTCGCCGCTGGGCGATCGCCGGTGTCTTCGCGGCCGTCGTGCTGCTCGTCCTCGGCTCGGTCGCGCTGCTGGGCGGCCGTCCGGCCCCCGAGCCACCGCCTCCGCTGCCGAGCGCGAGACCCGCGGGTGAAGCGGCGGCGGCGCCGAAGGCCGGTCTCGTCGTCAGCGTGATCGGCCGCGTCCGGTCGCCCGGCCTGGTCACCGTGCCCCAGGGCTCGCGGGTCGCGGACGTCCTGCGGGCCGCCGGGGGAGCCGACCCCGGCGCGGACCTCAGCGCGGTGAACCTCGCGCGCAAGGTGACCGACGGCGAACAGCTCGCGGTCGGGATCCCGGCGCCCGCGGCACCACCCGGCGTCCCCGAAGGCGGCGGCGGGAAGGTCGACCTCAACGCGGCGAGCCCGGACCAGCTGGACACGCTGCCCGGTGTCGGCGAGGTGATGGCCAAGCGGATCGTCCAGTGGCGCACGGAGCACGGCGGATTCACGAAGGTCGAGCAACTGCGCGACGTCGACGGCATCGGCGAAAGCAAGTTCGAGAAGCTCCGCGAGCAGGTGACGGTCGGATGAGCACACTTCCCACGACCGACACCCGGCAGGACATGCGGCTGGTCCCGGCGGCCCTCGCGTGCTGGCTAGCCGCCCTGTCCGGGCTCCTGTTCGGCTGGTGGACGGCGGTCGCCGTCGGCCTCACGTCGGCAGCCTTGGCCGGGGTGGTGCTCTGGTGGGCTCGTGGCCGGTCACGGGCGCTCGGCGCGGCAGCGGCCCTGCTGGTGCTCGGCCTGGTCGCCGCCGGTCCGGTCGCCTCGCGGATCCGCGACGCCGAGCAGGACGCCCTGCGCGCGGCCTCGGCCCAGGGGCTGCCCGCGACGCTCAGGGTGGTCGTCGCGGAACGGCCGAGGCCGGTGCGGAGCGCGGGCTACGCGGATCAGCAGGCAGGCGCCCGGTCCGTGGTGCTTTCCGCCGACGTGCGCACGGCGTCCGTCGACGGGCAGTCCGTCGTGTCGTCCGGGCGGGTCCTGCTGCTCGCACCGGTCGCGGAGTGGGCGGGCATGTTGCCGGGCCGGGAGGTTCGGGTGGCGGGCCTGCTGATGCCGCCGCGTGGTCCGGACCTCACCGTGGCGGTGCTGTCCGTGCGTGGTCCGCCGGGTGAGCCGGGTCCGGCGCCGTGGTGGCAGGAGACCGCGGCCGGGCTGCGATCCGGCCTGCACGACCTGAGCCAGAGCCTGCCGGATGAACCCGCGGGCCTGCTGCCGGGCCTGGTCCTGGGCGACACGAGCGCGTTGTCACCCCGGATCGAGCAGGAGTTCGTCACGGCGGGCCTCGCTCACCTGACCGCGGTCAGCGGGGGAAACCTCGCCGTCGCGTGTGGTGCGGTCCTGCTCCTGCTGCGCGTACTTCGGCTGGGCCCTCGGCTGTCGGCCGTGGCGGCCGGGCTGTGCCTGGTGGGGTTCCTGGTCCTGGTCGGCCCCGAACCGAGCGTGCTGCGCGCCGGGGTCATGGCGGCGGTCGCGTTGTTGGCCCTGGCGTTGGGACGGCGGGGTTCGGCGTTGCCCGCGCTGGCCTTCGCGGTGTGCGTGCTCGTGGTGGCGGACCCGGCGATGGCCACGGACTTCGGGTTCGCGTTGTCGGTCTTCGCCACGGCCGGGCTCGTGCTGCTGGCCCCGCGCTGGGCCGGGGTGCTGGTCCGTCGCGGCGTCCCACCGGGCTTCGCCGAAGGACTGGCCGTACCGCTCGCCGCCTTCGTGGTGACGGCGCCGGTGCTGGCGGGGATGGCGGGCACGGTGAGCCTGGTGTCGGTGGTGACCAACATCCTCGCCGCACCCGTCGTCGCCCCGGCCACGGTGCTCGGGGTGCTGGCGACGGTCACCGGGCCCTGGTGGCCGGGAGCCGGGACGTTCCTGGTGCACCTCGCCGGTCCGGAGGCCGAGTGGCTGATCTTCGTGGCGCGGCACGGCGCGCGGGCACCGGGCGCGGTCGTGGCCTGGCCCGGCGGCTGGGCGGGCGCGCTGCTCGCGGCCGGCGTGCTCGCGGTCCTGGTGTTCGCTGTGCGATACCGGCGGATCCGGGTGCTCCTGGCGATCCTCGTCGTCGGTGCGCTGCTGGTGTTCGTGCCGGTGCGGGTGCTCGCACCGGCGTGGCCGCCGCGGAGCTGGGCGATGGTCGAGTGCGACGTCGGCCAGGGTGACGCCGTCGTGCTGGCGACGTCGGAGCCGGGGCGGGCGGTCGTGGTGGATACCGGGCCCGAGCCGGGGCCGGTCGACGAGTGCCTGCACCGGCTGTCGGTCGACCGGATCCCGTTGCTGATCCTGAGCCACCTGCACGCCGACCACATCGGTGGGCTCGCGTCGGTCTTCGACGGCCGGTCGGTCGGCGGCATCGCCGTCGGGCCGGGGCGTGCGCCGGACTGGGCGTGGCGGCAGGTGGCCGCGGAGGCGTCCCGCGAAGGGGTGCCGTTGGTGGAGCTGAGCCCGGGAGAGCGGGTCGACCTACCCGGCCTGGCACTCGACGTGCTCGGGCCGCGTTACGTGCCGTCGCGCTCGGCCGGCGCGCAGGACGGCACGACGATCAACAACAGCTCGGTCGTCCTGCGGGCGGAGACGGCGGCCGGTCGCGTGCTCATGACAGGCGACGTCGAGCTGGCGGCGCAGGCCGATCTCCTGGCCGATGTCGGCGACCTGAAAGCGGAGGTTCTCAAGGTGCCACACCACGGTTCGCGCTACTCGCTGCCGGCGTTCCTCGCCGCGGTGGCCCCACGGACGGCGCTCATCAGCGTGGGCGCGGGCAACACCTACGGCCACCCGAGCAAGTCCACAGTGGACACACTGACAGCGCTCGGAGCCCTGGTGACCCGGACCGACGTGGACGGCGACACAGCGGTGGTGCCGGACCCGTCAGGCCCGGCGATAGCCCGCCGAGGTGAGCCACGCGGCCCGCCTCACTGACTTCCGTTGTCCCGCACCGCGTTCCCGCCGGGGCGAGCCTGGGCTCGCCCCGGCGGGGGAGACGTCAGTAGCCGAGGGCCTCGTTCACGGCCGCGGCCGACGCCGGCACGGTGGCCTTCGGGCCCACGTGGTTCTCGATGGCGTCGAGGGTCTTGAGGCCGTCGCCGGTGATGAGGAGCACCGTCTCGGCGTCCGGGTCCAGCTTGCCCGTCTCGACCAGCTTCTTCGCCGTGGCGACGGTGACCCCGCCGGCCGTCTCGGTGAATATGCCCTCGGTGCGGGCCAGCAGCCGGATGCCCTCGACGACCTCCTCGTCGGTGACGTCCTCGATCGAGCCGCCGGTGCGGTTGACGATGTCGAGCACGTACGGGCCGTCGGCCGGGTTGCCGATCGCCAGCGAGCGGGCGATGGTGTCCGGCTTCACCGGCTGGACGACGTCGTGGCCGGCGCGGAACGCGGCCGACACCGGCGAGCAGCCGGTGGCCTGGGCGCCGAACACCTTGTACGGGCTGGCGTCCACGAGGCCGAGCTGGCCCAGCTCGCGGAAACCCTTGTCCACCTTGGTGAGCTGCGAACCGGAGGCGATCGGCACGACGATCTGCGGCGGGATCCGCCAGCCGAGCTGCTCGGCGACCTCGAAGGCGAGCGTCTTCGAACCCTCGGAGTAGTACGGGCGGACGTTGACGTTCACGAAGGCCCAGCTCGGGTGCTCGCCGGCCAGCTGGGTGGCGAGGCGGTTGACGTCGTCGTAGTTGCCGTCGACGGCGATGAGGTCGCCGTCGTAGACCGCGGTGGTGAGGATCTTGGCGCGCTCGAGGGTCTTCGGGATCAGCACGACCGACTTCCAGCCCGCGCGGGCCGCGGCGGCGGCGACGGCGTTGGCCAGGTTGCCGGTCGAGGGACAGGCGAGCACCTCGAAGCCGAACTCGCGGGCCGCGGCCAGCGCGACGGCGACGACGCGGTCCTTGAACGAGTGCGTCGGGTTGCCGGTGTCGTCCTTGACCCACACGCGCTTGAGGCCGAGCGCCTTGGCCAGGCGGTCGGCGCGGATCAGCCGGGTCGCGCCGGGCTCGGTGTTCGGGATCTCTTCGACGTTGGACGGAACCGGGAGGAGCTTCTTGTAGCGCCAGATGTTCTTGGGGCCGGCCTCGATGTCTTCGCGGCGGACGCGGCCGAAGTCGTAGGCGACCTCGAGCGGCGAGAAGTCTTCGGCGGAGACGAACTCGGGGGCGAGCGGCTGCCGGTGGCCCTCTTCCTTCGACACCAGTTCGACGGCCGGGCCGAGATCCGGGGTCTTGGTGGTGGAGGTCGTGCCGAGGGTTGCGGTCATCGCGAGGTTCCTTTCCTCATCTGCCCCGCCGAAGCGGGCCGGAATTGGCACCGTGGTCGTCAGCTACCCCGCGATCGCGGGATGACAGGCTGTACGCCGGTTGCCGGGGCTTCGTCGGGCCGTTCCCTCTGCCCCTCTGGATGAGCGGTATTCAGTTTTCGGCGCGCACCGGAACGAGCGCTGCCTCGAAGACACCGTACGACATGGCCCTCGGGCCGTGCCATGGTGGCCGCTCGACATCACCGGAGCGGGCGCACGATTGCGCAAGTGAGAGGATTCCGGGGTGACCGCGCAAGCCACCGCCCCGGCCCCGCTGCACCTGGTACTGGGTGAGGAAGAACTGCTGATCGAGCGGGCCGTCCGTGACACGCTCGCCGCCGCCCGCGCGGTGGACGCGACGGCCGAGCTGACGCGGGCGCGGGTGTCCGATCTCACAGCGCCTGAGCTGGCCGAACTGGTCAGCCCGTCGCTGTTCAGCGAGGGCCGGGTGATCGTCCTCGAGTCGGCGCAGGACATCTCGCAGGAGCTGTCCGACGCCGTGGCGTCGTACCTGAAGGACCCGGCGGACGGCGTCGTGCTCGTCGTCGTGCACACCGGCGGCGGGCGCAGCAAGGCGGGCAAGACGCTCCCGGCGGTGCTCAAGAAGGCCGGCGCCGAGGTGACCGAGTGCCCGAAGCTGACCAAGCCCGCCGAGCGGGAGCAGTTCGTCCGCCACGAGGTGCGCCGGGCGGGCGGCAAGATCGACCCGGCCGGGGTCGCCGCGCTCATCGACGCCGTGGGCTCCGACCTGCGGGAACTGTCTTCCGCGGCCACGCAGCTCGTAGCGGACGCGGGTGGCGTCGTGGACGCCGACGCCGTCCACCGCTACCACCGCGGCCGGGCCGACGTGACCGGGTTCGCGGTGGCCGAGAAGGCGGTGAGCGGTGACCGCTCGGCGGCGCTGGAGTCGCTGCGCTGGGCGATGCAGCTCGGCGTCCCGCACGTCCTGGTCGCCGACGCGCTGGCCGACGCGGTCCGCACGATCGCCCGCGTCTCCGGCGCGGGCCGCGGCAACCCGAACCAGCTGGCCGGGGAGCTGGGCATGCCGCCGTGGAAGGTCCGCAAGGCCCAGGGCCAGTCCCGCGGCTGGAACCAGGACGGCCTCGCCACGGCGATGCGGGTGGTCGCCCGGCTGAACGCCGAGGTCAAGGGCGTCGCGGCGGACCCGGGCTACGCGCTGGAGCGCGCGGTCCTGCAGGTGGCGGCGGCCAAGGGCGATCGCTGAACATGAAGAAAGCCCCGGCCGGAGCCGGGGCTTCTCCAGAAATCAGTCGGTCGGCTCAGAGCGAGTTGACGCGCTTCGCGATCGCCGACTTCTTGTTGGCGGCCTGGTTGGCGTGGATGACGCCCTTCGAGACGGCCTTGTCCAGCTTCTGGGCGGCGTCGCGCTGCAGCTCGACGGCCTTGGCCTTGTCACCGGAGTCAGCGGCTTCGCGGACCTTGCGGATCGCGGTCTTCACCGAGGACCGGATCGCCTGGTTGCGCTGACGCGCCTTCTCGTTCGTGGTGATGCGCTTGATCTGCGACTTGATGTTGGCCATGAGGCGCTCCTGCTTTCACTCGGTGAGATTCGCCGCCGCGCTCGTGTGGCCCCGCGAAAGCGGGTTTCCTCCATGACGGAATGCCGCACGGCAACGAGCGTCAACCTTAACAGCCCAGCTCGGACCGCCCGCGACCGCGTCCGGCGAGGCGCGGATCACCGGGGGTACGGTGGACGGCGGTAGTGCCTAGGGTTCCGTCACCGGTCCGCCCCAGCCAGCAGGACAACCAGGAACCGGTGGGCCTGGTCCGAGCGGCACCGTCGGCGGGTCCGGAAGGCCTGCCGTTCATCTCACGGGACAAAAGCCTGGAGGACCCGGGTTTTCGCGCGCGTGAAAACCCGTAAGGGGTCCTGTGAACACCACCGCTCTGTCCTTCGTCGTCGTCGCGGCCGTCGTGCACGCCGCGTGGAACCTCGCCGCCAAGCGGATCCAGTCCGGCGGTACCCAGTTCGTCTGGCTCTACTACACGGTTTCCGCCGTCGCCCTGCTGCCGGTGACGGCCGTGCTGCTGGTCGTCGAACCGCAGCGTCCACAGTGGAGCTGGCTGCTGGCCGCGGCGGGCACGTCGGTGCTGCACGTCGCGTACGGCATCGTGCTGCAGCGCGGCTACCGCGTCGGCGACCTCTCCGTCGTCTACCCCGTCGCGCGGGGCACCGGGCCGCTGCTGTCGGTGCTGGCCGCCGTCCTGGTGCTCGGCGAACGGCCCGGCTGGCTAGGCCTGCTCGGCGCGTTCCTGGTGATCACCGGGGTGCTCGTGATCAGCACCGGCCGCCGGGGCGCCGCCGCGCACGACCCGGCCGCCGCCAAGGCCCGGCGCGCCGGGATCTTCTACGGCGTCCTGACCGGGGCCGTCATCGCCGGCTACACGCTCTGGGACGCGCACTCCGTGACCGGCATCGGCATGCCGCCGATCGTCTACCTCGGCCTCGGCACGCTCATCCAGAGCGGCGTGCTCCTGCCGAGCGCGCGGACCGGCCGTGCCGAGGTGACGCGGCTCTGGCGCGACCAGCGCCGTGAGGTGCTGATCGTCGGGCTGCTGTCGCCGATCGCCTACATCCTCGTGCTGTTCGCGCTGACGATGGCGCCGGTCAGCCTGGTCGCGCCCGCCCGGGAGCTGAGCATCGTGCTCGGCGGCCTCGCCGCCTGGCTGGTGCTGGGCGAGCGGGACGCCGTGCGGCGGCTGGCGGGGTCGGTCATCGTGCTGTCCGGCATCGCCGCGATTGCGGCGGCCTGAGCACCTCGGGTAGGGATGGTCGGATGGAAGTCCTGAAGAGCAGGCTGCTGATCCGCCCGCGGGACGTCGAGGCGACGACCGCGTTCTACCGCGACACCCTCGGCCTGGCCGTGGAGCGTGAGTTCCCCGGCGGCACCGTGTTCTTCCTCGGCCACGGCTCGGTGGAGGTCTCCGGCCGGGGCGAGGCGGGCGCGTCACCCGATCTGGTGCTCTGGCTGCAGGTGCGGGACCTCGCCGGCACGCTGGCCGAGCTCGAGGCGAACGGCCTGACGCCGGTGCGGGACGCCCAGCGTGAGCCCTGGGGCCTCGACGAGGCCTGGATCGCCGATCCGGACGGCACGCGCATCGTGCTGGTCGAGGTCCCGGAGGGGCACCCGATCCGCACGGACACCCGCTAAGCGGGCTTGACGGCGCGCAGCTGCGCGGCGAGCGCGGCGAAGCCGGGCGGTTCCCAGGTCCACGTCTGCAGGTCGGCGAAGCCCGCTTCGGCGGCTTCGTCGGCCAGGACGTGCCTGCTCACGGGCAGCCACTTCTCGTGGGCCGACAGCAGCAGCCGCCCGCCCGGGCGCAGGACGCGGAACAGCTCCGCGAAGCCGGCCGCGCGGTCGTCCCAGAGCATGACGTTGTTCACGGTCAGGACGACGTCGACGGACCCGTCGGGCTCGCCGGTGCGCGCCGCGGACCCCTCCCGCAGCTCCGCCCGGTCGCCGCAGCGCTCGTGGCAGAGCGACAGCATCTCGGGGGAGGGGTCGACGCCGATCGTGCGCCCGGCCAGCAGGGCGGCGGCGTGCAGGCCGACGCCGGGGCCCGGCCCGACGACCAGGACGGTCTCGTCCGGCTCGAGCTTCGCCAGGTCGACGACGCGGTGTTCGGTGGCGGAGTTGCCGCGGGCCATGACCCAGCCGCCGAGGCGGCCGAGCACGCCCGAAGGGTGACCGAAGGCACGGTCGAGGACACGGCTGAAGCCATCCGGATCCGGCTGGGGAGGTGGTGCCGGCTGGTGCGAAGTGCTCATACTTCGAGGGCACCACGGATCACGTGGGCTCGCATCGGGGATGACCCCCACCCGCACCCGGAGCGCCATGGGAGCATAGAGGTGGCCATCCCCGACTTTCCGAGGACTCATTCGAGTGACGACGTTCGCCGACACCACCTTCACGCCTCCGGAGCTCATCCGGAACTTCTGCATCATCGCGCACATCGACCACGGCAAGTCCACCCTGGCCGATCGCATGCTGCAGCTCACCGGCGTCGTGGAAGAGCGGGCCATGCGCGCGCAGTACCTCGACCGGATGGACATCGAGCGCGAGCGCGGGATCACGATCAAGGCCCAGAACGTCCGGTTGCCGTGGCAGGTCGACGGCCGGGACCACGTCCTGCACATGATCGACACCCCGGGCCACGTCGACTTCACCTACGAGGTTTCCCGCGCGCTGGAGGCGTGCGAAGGCGCGGTCCTGCTGGTCGACGCCGCGCAGGGGATCGAGGCCCAGACCCTGGCCAACCTCTACCTCGCGCTGGAGAACAACCTCCAGATCATCCCGGTGCTCAACAAGATCGACCTGCCCTCGGCCGACCCCGACAAGTACGCGGGTGAGCTGGCCCACATCATCGGCTGCGAGCCGGACGACGTGCTGCGGGTCTCGGCCAAGACCGGCATGGGCGTCGGCGCGCTCCTCGACGAGGTCGTGAAGTCGGTCCCGGCGCCGCAGGGCGACGCGGACGCGCCGGCCCGCGCGATGATCTTCGACTCGGTGTACGACACCTACCGCGGCGTCGTCACCTACATCCGGGTCGTCGACGGCAAGATCACGCCGCGCGAGAAGATCAAGATGATGTCGACCGGGGCCACCCACGAGCTGCTGGAAGTCGGCATCATCTCGCCGGAACCCAAGGCCAGCAAGGGACTCGGCGTCGGCGAGGTCGGCTACCTGATCACCGGGGTGAAGGACGTCCGCCAGTCCAAGGTCGGCGACACCGTGACGTCCGAACGCAACGGCGCCAAGGACGCGCTGGCCGGCTACCGCGAGCCGAAACCGATGGTCTACTCCGGACTGTATCCGGTGGACGGTTCCGACTACCCCGAGCTGCGCGAGGCCCTCGACAAGCTCCAGCTGAACGACGCCGCGCTCGACTACGAGCCGGAGACGTCGGTGGCGCTGGGCTTCGGCTTCCGCTGCGGCTTCCTCGGCCTGCTGCACCTGGAGATCACGCGCGACCGGCTCGAGCGCGAGTTCGGCCTCGACCTGATCTCCACGGCGCCGAACGTCGTCTACGACGTGGTGCTGGACGACGGCAAGGAGATCCACGTCACCAACCCGTCGGACTGGCCGACCGGGAACAAGATCGACAAGGTCCTCGAGCCGGTCAGCAAGGTCAGCATCCTGGCGCCGTCGGAGTTCATCGGCACGATCATGGAGCTGTGCCAGAACAAGCGCGGGCAGCTGCTCGGCATGGACTACCTGTCCGAGGACCGGGTCGAGCTGCGGTACAACATGCCGCTGGGTGAAATCATCTTCGACTTCTTTGACACGCTGAAGTCGCGTACGCGCGGCTACGCGTCGCTGGACTACGAAGAGGCCGGCGCGCAGGCGGCGGACCTGGTCAAGGTGGACATCCTGCTGCAGGGCGAGGGTGTGGACGCGTTCTCCGCGATCGTGCACAAGGACGACGCCTACAACTACGGCAACCGCATGGTGAACCGGCTGCGCGAACTGATCCCGCGCCAGAACTTCGAGGTGCCCATCCAGGCGGCCATCGGAGCCCGGATCATCGCGCGCGAAACGATTCGCGCGATCCGCAAGGACGTTCTGGCGAAGTGCTACGGCGGTGACATCTCGCGTAAGCGCAAGCTGCTGGAGAAGCAGAAGGAAGGCAAGAAGCGGATGAAGACCGTCGGCCGGGTCGAGGTCCCGCAAGAGGCTTTCGTCGCCGCACTGTCCACTGAGGACTCCGGCAAGAACAAGAAGTAAGTGTTCCGCTGATGTGACATCGGCGCCTGTATTCACGCTTCCGTGTGAATGCAGGCGCCGAACCCGTGTTCGACGCCGTTTCTGTCGGTGCCCTCTGGTGTGCTCTGGTGCGAAGAGCGAAAGGAGAGCACCATGACGGTCATGGCTGACATCGAGCATCCCGCCGATTCGGGTCCCCTGACGGTGCAGGACCTCGAGGGGATGCCGGGTGACGGGCGAAGATACGAACTCATCGACGGGGTGCTCGTCGTGAGCCCCGCGCCTGGTCTCAGACATCAGACAATCGGGTATCGGCTCTATGGTGTGCTCGAGTCCGTGTGTCCAGCTGAGTTCTACGTCGTCGGAGCACCGTTCGCGGTGCACTCGGGCGACAAGATCGAACTGCAGCCGGACGTCCTGGTCGGCCGGGACGAGGACTTCACCGAGAAGGATCTCCCGGCGCCTCCGCTGCTGGCCGTCGAGGTGCTGTCGCCCAGCACGGCGATCTACGACTGGAACCTGAAGAAGGCGATCTACGAGCGGCTCGGTACCGCCGGCTTCTGGGTGATCGACCCGGCCGAACCCGCGCTGACGGTGTTCGAGCTGGACGTGGACGGGAACTACCAGCAGGTGGCCAAGGCCGCGGGTGACGAGGTCTTCGAGGCGCAGCGGCCGTTCCCGGTGCGGATCGTGCCGCGGGAGCTACTGGGCCGGCTCGGCTGAGCCCGGCTGTTCCTGGGCCTGGCGCACCGCGTCGCGCAGCTCCTCGACCACTCCGGCGAACTCGGCCGGCCCGAGCTTGAGCCAGCTGCGGGTGCTCACCCGCTCGCCCTGCGGCGGGTGGTCGTAGCGCACCACCTGGGTCTGGATCCGCTCGTCGTCGGCGGTGACGATCCAGAGCGCGGTGTACGAGGTGTCGGCGCCCAGGTGCTGCGCGGGTGCGGTCGTGACGTCGGCGACTGCGGACCACGGCAGCTCGCGGACGGTCAGGAGCCGCCGGAGGCGAAGGCCGTCCGGACCGGCCTGGATCCCCGAGAGGGCGTTGAGCGCCATCACGATGCCGGCGAGGGCGATGAAAACGAGGAGGAAGATGGCCTGAGAAACGTGACCCAGGGAGAAGGACACCCAGGTCAGGGCGAGTCCGATGGCGCCGAGGACGACGGCGTTGCGCTTCGCGAGATGCCGGTGCGCCTCGGGAGGTGAGATGCGCTGCCATTCGCTCATGGCGGAAGTATGCCTGAGCGTCAGCGACGCCGGGGGCGGGGTTCGCCGCGGGTGTCGGCGTGCAGCCGGCGGTGGCGCAGTTCGCGGCGGAGGCGGTCGACGACGGCGTCGAACAGGGCCGGATCCAGGATCGCGGTCTGTTCGAACTGCCGTCTTCGTGGCGGTGCCGGTTCGAGGCGCTTGCGCGGCGTGAAGCACTGCACCGAGCTCTCGACGCCCTCGCCGGTGACCAGGTCGAGCCAGATCGCGTCGCGCAGGTAGCCGTCACCGAAGCGGGCCGAGCGGCGGGCGGTGACGTCGGCGATCTCCGCCCACGGCACGAGCCGGGTGCTCATCGTGCCGGCGGGCAGGCGGATGCCCTCGTCGCCGAGGGTGAGGTCGCGCAGCCCGTCGAAGCCTCGCTTGAGCACGCGGGCGCGGGAGACCCGGTAGACGAGCACCGCGAGGAGCACCGTCGCCGCGTAGGCACCTGCGGTCAGCCAGATGGACGGGCCGCGCACCAGCCCGAGGGCGAGAGCCGCGCCGAAGCCCGCGTCGGCGACGACGAGCAGGCCGATCAGGACCTTCGCCGGGATGGTGAGGCGGGGCGGGGACTCGGACAACGGGACGGCTCCTGGGCTGGACGGGGTTCAGCGGTTGCCGATTATCCGGTCCGCCGTCACGAACACGGCAACCCGCCGTTCGTCGGCCATCACGCGGTCGTACTCGGCCCAGTCGTCGTGGGTGCCGGTGGCGGCGATGAAGACGTCGCGGAGCAGCTTCGGCAGCCCGGCGGCGTCGAAGGCCGGGTCCGGGTCGTCCGGGCCGATCAGGTGGGTGGCGCCGGTGACGGAGTGCCAGTTCCAGCCGCGCCGGAAGGTCACGGTGGCGTGCCCGGCCCGGCGCAGCAGCGCGAGCTTGTGCGCCTTGCCCATGGCGACGAAGGCGACACCGGGCGCGCCGGTCACCGGGTCCTCGAACACCCCGGCGTTGACCACGGAGGAGTGGACGGTGCCGTCGGCGCGCGTCGTGGAGACCGTGGCGAGGCCGTTTTCCTGCAAGGACAGCGTGCGAACCTGCTCGAGATCAACGCTCATGCCCCAAGCTAACCCGGTGGGCGCGCCCGGTGTTCCGGTTTCACCGGGTGGAGTGCGGCCTTGACTGTCCGCAGTGGCCGGGGAAACCTCGGTCCATGCGGCTCGGCATCGCGCACCACTTCGGGTGGGCAGTGGCAGTGACGGCGACGGCCGACCACCGGGTGGCGGACCGCCGTCGGATCGAACTGGTCGAGCCCGGCGTGGCGGCGGCCCCGATCCACCACGACGGCAAAGACCTCGACGACACCGCCGCGGCGGACCTGGTGGCGAAGGTGCGAGCATCGGCGGTCCGCGCGGCATCGGCCGAGCTGGACCGGCTCGCGGCCGAGCTGCCCGAACCGATCGTGTCGATGTCGCTGAGGGCATGGCCACCGGACTTCCCGGCCGACCTCGCCACCCAGCGCCGGGTGCCGTACGAGGCCCGCGCCGATTCGGTGATGTACCGCCAGGTGCTCGCCGAACTGGCTGAGACTCGCGGCTGGGCGGTCCACCTGTACGAGGCCAAGGAGGTGGAACGCCAGGCAGCGGCGCTCCTGGGCCCGCGGGCCCAGGAGGTCCTGCACGGCCTCCGCGCGGCGCTCGGCCCACCGTGGACCAAGGATCACCGGATCGCCTTGGCCGCGACGATCATGGCCGGGAGGGACACCGCACAGCCGTAAGGTCAGGTTGAAGTGAGGCGCCAGGGCAGTTGGTGTGTCCTCAAGGCAGAATCTTGTGCAGCACGTCTCCCCAGGAGTCCATCACCTTGCCCACCGCGGTGCCACCCGCTGCTGCCGCAGTCAACGCCGAGAGGACCGACTTGAGCATCCCGCGGTTACGCTTCTCGGGAGGTTTCTCGGCTGCTTCCGCCAGGCACTCGACGTTGTCAAGCAGGTCCCTCTTCTCGTCCTTGCTCCAGCGTGATTCGGAAAGCACTGCCTGTTCGAGGGCTTTCAAGGCAGCAGCCGTGTCCGATCCCGATTGATTGACGACTCCTGCGATCGTCGAGTCGACGTTCGAGATCGTGCCGGCGAACTGGGCGCCGTTGAAGGTCCCGCCTTCGAAGGTCATCGAAACTCGGGGTTCCGGGGCCAGCTGACCGGATGCTTCCGCGTAGTCAGGCATGCGTTCGCGCACCTCTTCCAAGTAGTCAAGTCCCAACGCCAGGTAAGCCCGCGCCAGTTCGATGGGGGAGGTAACACCCAGGCAGCCGCAGGCTGCCGAACCCGAGACCAGCCGGGTGAAGCCGTGCAGCACTTCCGGGCTCAGGCCGCCGAGGACATCGCTTGCCTCCTCGACCCATTTCTGTATCGGCGGTGACATGACTCCCGCTGTCTCAGCGGTCTTCTCCAGTTCCCGGCCAGCCTCGATCCGGGCCGCCAGATCTTCTGAGAGGAGGCGGGCGAGAATCCCAGGGTTCAGGCGAGCGAAGCGGGGTGCGTGAACGACCTCCGGAACCTTGATCAGCGAGCCGGGTACCTGGAATTCGTGGAGACTCACGCTGATCGAGTTCAGCCCTTCGCTGATGTCCTTCACTTTGGCCATGAGGTATTTGCGGCTGTATGTTGCCCCCGGTTGTAGCGCCTGTCCCAGCAGGTAGCCGCAATCGCTGTCCACATTGAAGCTGACCCAGCCGTCGAAGTTCTCGAGCCCGCTCCACCGGTCAGCTAGGGCGCACGCCTTTGCCAGCCAGCTACCGGCATCGGCAAGACGGAGTTGAAGCTCCGGTGCGACGGCTTCGGGAGCTGTTGCGGGATCGGGCGGTGGTGGAGGTCGGAATCTGGCCCGCTGTTTGGCCATAATTGCTTCGTATTCCGTTGCGGCATCGAAGCTGGCTGGTGACGTTCGTTGCCGGCTGATCTGTTCCTTTGCTGTCCACGGGGTGAGGCTTGTGCTTGCCGCGCGAGCTTCCCGGCTCAGTTTCAGGGTGAACAGTCGGAGAGCATCGCGAACGTTCTGGTCCTGCTCGGCCATGATGTGTCTGGCTGTGGCCCCGTCCATGAGCTCCATGGTTCAGCAGGTCACGGTTTCTGGCAAGGGTGGATCAATTCTTCGAATAACTTCATTCGGTGGTGGATAATCCCCGGGCCTCGTTGGTGGGGGCATAAACAACCGTTGCTCGATTTTGGTAAGAACATCACGCATGATGCGGCTGCTGGGCCTGCGGGTACGGGCAGGCCCGGCAGGCCGTTCTAGCAGGGGCCGTTGTCGGTCCACACCCCCCACTGGCCCGTTGTTCCCGGCTCCTCGCCCTGGGTCCACCACCCCGCCGTCCACTTGTGGCCGTTGTGGGAGACCGCGTTGCCGCCCGTGTACACCTGCGACGCGCTCCACGCCGGGGCCGTGCACGTGCCCGGGTTGGTCGTACCGCCCGTGTCCCAGGCGACCTGTGACGAACGGTAGAAATTGATCGACTGGGCCACCCAGCGCGGTGCCTGGGCGCCCAGGCGGGTGCGGAACGCCGTCCAGTCGTGTGTTGACCACGGGGACCAGCCCAGCTCCGCGTGGGCTGCCAAGCGGGGGAACGCCAGGTAGTCGATGTCGGCCGGGGTGACCACCGTTTCCGCCCACAGCGGGGATTCCACGCCGCGGACCGCGGACTCGCCCACGCCCGACAGGTAGGCGCCCGGGTTCCAGTTGTACGCGTCCTGGACCTCGATGTAGCCCGCCCACGACAGGCCGATCGGGGACGAGCTGTTGTACTTCATGTCCAGGTACGCCTTGTTCGCCGGCGACAGGATCACCTTGCTGCCACGGGAAACCGCCGCCGACACCCCCGCGTCCGACGTGGACGTGCCCCAGAACTGGGGAGTCGCGGACGCGGGCAGCGTCGCCTTCGCGATGTCGTGCCAGCCGATCGCCGTCTTGCCCGTGGCCGCCACCAGGGGCAGCACCTTGTTCACGAACGTCAGGTAGTCCGCCGCCGACGTCGAGGAGGCCTCGTCGCCGCCGATGTGCAGGTACGGGCCCGGGGTGAGGGCCGCCAGCTCGCGCAGGACGTCCGCGATGAACGTGTACGTGACGTCCTTCGAGATGCACAGCGAGCTGTAGCCGACCGCCGTGTCCGTCCGCGGCGCCGGTGCGACGCCGTTGCACGTCAGCTCCGCGTACGACGCCTGCGCCGCGTTCACGTGCCCCGGCATGTCGATCTCCGGGATGACCGTGATGTGCCGCGAGAGCGCGTAGTTCACGATGTCCGTGTACTGCGCCTTCGTGTAGTAGCCACCCGCGCCGCCGCCGACCTGGGTGCTGCCGCCGACCGTCGTCAGGCGGGGCCAGCTGTCGATCTGGATGCGCCAGCCCTGGTCGTCGGCGAGGTGCAGGTGCAGATTGTTGATCTTGTACTGGGCCAGCTGGTCGATGTACCGCTTCACCGTCGACACGGGGTGGAAGTGCCGGGCGACGTCGAGCATCGCGCCGCGGTAGGCGAACCGCGGGTAGTCCACGATCGTCGCGCCCGGGACGCTCCACGGCCCTGGCTGCGCCGTCGCGCTCTCGATGCTGCCCGGCAGCATCTGCCGCAGCGTCTGGACGCCGGCGAAGAGCCCGTCCGCCGTCTGGGCCCGCACGGTGACCGACGACGCCGTCGACACCAGCTGGTAACCCTGCGGACCGACGGAAGCGGGCGCGCCGCTCAGCAGCAGCGCGATGCTGTCGGACGGTACGGACGTCGGGGCGTCGGACACCGGCAGCGCGTAGCCGGTCGACCGGCGCAGCACACCGCCCAGGTAGTCGCCGACGTCCTTGGCCGGCGCCGAGCCGGCTTCCGTGACGATCTTCGTCGTCGCGACCAGCGGGAAGGTGACCCCGGCCGCCGGGGTCACCGACACCGGCACCGGCACGATCGACTGCAGCGCGGGGGTGGCCGCGGTGGCGACCGGGGTGAGCTGGGCGGCCGTCGTGGTGGCCCCGACCAGCACCAACACGGCGAGAGCGCGGCCGAGGCGCCGTGCGCGGGATGTCTTCACCGGGGACCTCCTGGCGGGAAGGGCGCGACATCACCGTCGCGCCTGCCCGGATCGTCGCATTTCTGCCGACGATGGTCTAGACCAGAGCGGGTGGTTAAGCTCGCGCCGTGCCGCGGGACTTCGAGCCGGGATCGCCGTTCGCGCTGCTTTCCGGCGGCGAGACGGCCGTCTGGTACGCGTACATGAAGGTGCACCTGCGCCTGGAGTACGAGCTGAACCGGCAGCTGCGGGCCGACAGCGGCATCTCGCTCGCCGACTACCACGTGCTGGTCGCCCTGACGAGCGAGCCCGGCGGCCGGATGCGGGTCACCGACCTCGCGATCCGCATCGGCTGGGAGCGCAGCCGGCTTTCGCACCACCTGAAGCGGATGCGCGAGCGCGGCCTGGTGGAAACCGGCGCCAACCCCGGGGACCGCCGGGCCGTCGACGTGGTGCTGTCCGAGGCCGGCTGGGAGACGCTGCGCGAGGCCGCGCCGGACCACGTCGAGTTCGTGCGCAAGGCCTTCCTGGACGCCCTCGAGCCCGGGGAGATGGCGCGGCTGGCGACCTCGCTCGAGCGGGTCTTCGACGCGCTCGTCGAGCACGGCAGCCTGCCCCGGCCGGCGGACCACCCCTGACGGCAGTTGCGTGACGTTTCACGTAATATGGCGCTCGAGAAAAGGGGTGCGCGATGGCGACGGTGGCCGAGCTGATGGAAGCCAACCTGCTGCAGGTGTTCAACGAGCGTGACGACGAGCGGCGCGCCGAGGCGATCGCCGCGACCTATGCGGCCGACGTCACGTTCGCCGACCCCGAAGGGGTGGCGACCGGGCACGGCGAACTGGACGCCAAGGCCAAGGGCCTGCTGGACCAGTCGCCGGGGTTCGTGTTCGCCGCGGCCGGTCCGGCGCTGGTCAACCACGACCTGGGGCACCTGGCCTGGGCCTTCGGCCCGGAGGGCGCGCCGCCGGTGGTGCGGGGGATCGACGTCGCCCTCGTCGAGGACGGGCGCATCAAGAAGCTCTACACCATGCTGCTGCCGGACTGAGGAAGTTAGGCTCGGAGGCATGTTCGACGAGCTGACGTTCCCGGTGATCGCCGCGCCGATGGCCGGTGGCCCGACCACGCCCGAGCTGGTCGCCGCGGTGACCGAGGTCGGCGCCTTCGGCTTCCTCTCGGCCGGGATGCTCACACCCGCGGCGCTGGTCGCGCAGATCGACCGGACCGCCGGGCTGACCACCGGGGCGTTCGGCGTCAACCTCTTCGTCCCGCAGCCGGACACCGGCGCCGACCTCACGGCCTACCGCGAGCGCCTGCTCGCCGTCGCCCGCGAATACGACGTCGAACTCGGCGAAGCGGAGTGGGACGACGACGCGTACCCCGCGAAGCTGGACGTCGTGCTCGAGAAGCGCGTTCCCGTGGTGTCGTTCACCTTCGGGACGCCGTCGCCGTCGGACGTCGTCCGGCTGCACGAGGCCGGCAGCAAGGTGCTCGTCACCGTCACCACGCCGGAAGCCGCCGTCCGCGCGGCGAATCTCGGTGTCGACGCGCTCGTCCTGCAGGGTTTCGAAGCCGGGGGGCACCGGTCGCTGTTCACCGACGACGCCGGCCGGCCCGGCGGTGGCGCCGAATACGGCGTCCTCGCGCTGCTGCGCCTGGTCGCCGCCCACGTGGACGTGCCGCTGATCGCGGCCGGCGGCCTGGTGCACGGCGGTGACGTCGCGGCCGTGCTCGTCGCCGGTGCGGCGGCCGCCCAGCTGGGCACGGTCTTCCTGCGCGCGGACGAGGCGGGCACGTCCGAGGCGCACCGCAAGGCCCTGGTCCTCGCCGACCGCGAGACGGCGTTCACCCGCGCCTTCAGCGGACGCCCGGCGCGCGGGCTGGTCAACCGGTTCATGGACGAGCTGTCCGAGGGCGCGCCCGCGGCGTACCCGCAGATCAACCGGATGGCCGGGCCGGTGCGCAAGGCGTCGGCGAACGCCGGTGACCCGGAAGCGATCTCGCTCTGGGCCGGCCAGACCTACCCGCTCGCCTACGACGCCTCGGCCGCCGTGATCGTCGAACGGCTGGAGGCCGAGGCGCGCGAAGCCGCCGCACGCCTCGACCGGATCCGCTAGTCCCGCGGCGCGGAGTCCGTGCGGTTCATCAGGGAGTGCCGCTTGCTGTAGGCGAAGTAGATGATCATGCCGATGACGAACCAGACGGCGAACCGGATCCAGGTCGCCGGCTGCAGGAACGTGATCAGCCAGATCGAGAACACCACGCCGATCGCGGGGACCACCGGCATGCCGGGCGTCTTGAACGTGCGCTTGAGGTCCGGCCGCTTGTAGTGCAGCACGATCACCGCGACGCAGACCACGACGAACGCGAGCAGGATGCCGATGTTCGTCAGCTCGGCGGCCTCGCCGATCGGCAGCACCCCGGCGATGATCGCGGACGCGCCGCCGAGGATCCACGTCATCCGGCTCGGCACCTGGCGCTCCGGGTGGGTCTTGCCGAACCACTTCGGCAGCAGGCCGTCGCGGCTCATCGAGTAGCCGACGCGGGTGGCGCCCATCAGGAACGTGAACAGCACGGTGAGGATGCCGACGATCGCGCCGATCGCGATCACCGTGGCCAGCCCGTTGAGGCCGACGGACTTGAACGCCGTCGAGAAGCCGCTCTTCGGGTCGATCTCGGTGTACTTCTGCATGCCGGTCAGCACCAGGCAGGCCAGCACGTACAGCACCATCGAGATGGCCAGCGAGTAGATGATCGCCTTCGGCATGTGCCGCTGCGCGTCCTTCGACTCCTCGGCCGCGGTCGACATGGCGTCGTAGCCGAACACGGCGAAGAACACCGTCGCGGCGCCGGTGACCGCGCCGCCGAAACCGGCCGGGGCGAACGGCGTGTAGTTGCCGGTCTTGACGTAGAAGAAGCCCACCAGGATGACGACCAGCACGATCAGGACCTTGATCCCGACCATCACCGTCTCGAACCGGGCGGCGCTGCGGATGCCGCGGTTGAGCAGGAACGCGATCAGCAGGCACAGCAGCGCGGCGAACAGGTCGACCTTGTGGCCGGGCCCGGTGCCGGGCGCGCCCAGCATCCACGCCGGCAGGTCGAGCCCGAGCTGGCCGAGCAGGAAGCTGAAGTAGCCGGAGATGCCGATCGCCACCACCGACACGATCGCGGTGTACTCCAGCAGCAGGTCCCAGCCGATGAACCAGCCGACGACCTCGCCGAGCACCGCGTAGCCGTAGGTGTAGGCCGAACCGGCCTTCGGGATCAGGCCGGCGAACTCGGCGTAGGAGAACGCGGCCGCGGCGCTGGCGACGCCGGCGATGAGGAACGAGATGAGCACGGCCGGGCCGACGCCGGGAATGCCCGCCGAGTCGTCGCCGTGCGCGACGCTGCCGGCGAGGGCGAAGATCCCCGCGCCGATGATGCCGCCGATGCCGATGGCGGTCAGCTGCCACAGGCCCAGGGTGCGTTTCAGGCCCGCGGCTTCGGAGGCGTCGGGGATCTGGTCGATCGGCTTGCGCCGGAAGATGCCGGAGCTGCTGCCCAGGCCTCCTGGAGCGGACATCATCGTCTCCCGAACGTCGGTGAACGGCCCGGATCACGGACCCAACGGGGGAACCTACCGCCAACCCCGCCGGGCTACAGCGCGAGCGCTCAGCCCGCCGCGGTGTCCTCGCCCACGGCGTCGGCGGCGCTCGCCGCCGCGCGCTTCGCCTGCGTGGTCCGGACCGCGCTCGCGGCGAAGTACGTGAGCAGCTCGGCGATCTCCTGGGGGTCGTCCAGCTGCGGGCAGTGCCCCCAGTCCTCGCGGACCAGCAGCCTGCTGTGCGGCACGAGCGTGTGCAGCTGCCGCCCCGACGCCGCGGTGACGAGCTTGTCCTTGCCGCAGGCGACGACCAGCAGCGGCACCTTCACCGAGTCGAGCCGGTAGGCGTCGGCCAGTTCGGCGACGAGCTGACGGGCCTGCTCCAGGCGGCTCTTCGTGGCGCGGTAGTCGGGGAACAGCGCGGTGAAGCGCTGCACCTGGGTCGCGTCGGCCGCGTGCGCGTCGGCGTAGAGGAACCGCGGGACGACCTGCTCGGCGACCTTGCGGACCAGGAAACCCGGCACCGGGAGCGGCAGGGACGAGTACAGCCGCAGCGGCAGCGGGTAGCGCGCGACCGTGCGGATCAGCCAGGAGTCGACGAAGCCGGGCGCGGCGATCGAGACGACGCCGGAGAGCGGCAGCCGGGCGTTCTGCGCGGCCCGCAGGCTCATGGTGCCGCCCAGGGAGTTCCCGGCCAGGACCACCGAGCCGAGCACGGCCTGCTCGCGGACGACGGCGGTGGTGAACGCGTCGAGCTGCGGCAGCATCGGGCCGGGGCGCAGCGGCTGGGCGTCCCCGAACCCGGGGAGGTCGACGGCGATCGCCGGGATCCCGGCGGCCGCGAGCTGCTCCAGCGCGGGGCGCCAGGTGTCGGCGCTGTCGCAGTAACCGTGCAGCAGCACCAGTCTCGGCGCGGACGGCCGCACGTGCGGTGCGGCGGCCCGGCGGCGCAACGAGCGGCGCGAGGCGGACGGCTCCGGGTCTCCGGCGGGGTCGCCGACCTCGAGGACGCGGGTGCGGACTCCGGCGTAGCGCCGGAAGGAGACCCGGACGGGGTCCGGGTCGCTGCTGGGCCGGCCGCCCGGTACAGCCGGAGCGGGCCGCTTCGTTGCGGTCATGACTACAGATTAGCTGGCCACAGTGGAGTTCCGGTGGAACTTTGGTGCTAACGACCAGATCTCGATAAGAGTCCGTTGACAATTCACGAACTAGCCGGTACAAGCGGTGACCTGGGCGGGTTGCGGGCGCATCCACCCAGGTCACGGCGGTCAGCGGGTGAAGACGATCTTCCCGGCGGTGTCCCCGTCGAGCATCGCCTGGAAGCCCTTGGCCGCCTCGGTGAACGGAAGTTCCGCGCCGATCTGCGGTCGTACGCCGGTCAGGTCGAGGTACGCGAGCAGATCGGCGAGCTCGTCACGGGTGCCCATGGTCGATCCGGAGACCCGCAGCTGCAGGAAGAAGACGCGCTGCAGCTCCGCGTTCGCGTCCGGGCCGCTGGTCGAGCCGGACACCACGATGATCCCGCCCGGCTTGAGCGACTTCACCGAGTGCGACCAGGTCGCCTTCCCGACGGTCTCGAACACCGCGTCGACGCGCTCGGGCAGCCGCGCGCCCGACTCGAACGCCTGGTGCGCGCCGAGACTCGTGGCCAGCGCGCGCTTCTCCTCGCTCCGGCCGGTGACCCACACCCGGAACCCGGCCGCGCGGCCGAGCTGCACCAGCGCCGTCGCGACGCCGCCGGAGGCACCCTGCACGAGCATCGTCTGCCCCGGCCGCAGCCCGGACTTCACGAACAGCATCCGGTAGGCGGTCAGCCAGGCCGTGCCCATCGTGGCCGCCTCGGCGAAGCTCAATCCGGCGGGCTTCGGGACGACGTTGCGCGCCGGCACGACGACCTGGTCGGCGAAGGTGCCCTGGTGCTTCTCGGTGAGCAGCGTGCGCTTCGGGTCGAGGGTGTCGTCACCCTGCCAGCCCGGCGCGTTGATCACCGAGTGGACGACGACCTCGGAGCCGTCGTCGAGGGTGCCGGCGCCGTCGCAGCCCAGGATCATCGGGAACTGGTCGGGCTTGATCCCGACCCCCCGCAGCGTCCAGAGGTCGTGCATGTTGAGGCTCGCGGCCTTGACGTGCACGCGGACCCAGCCGTCCGGCACGTCGGGTTCGGGACGCTCGCCGACGACGAGCGAGTCCAGGGGGCTTTCGGCGTTGGGTTCCTGCGCGTAGACGGCGAACATGTCCAGAACGTACCGCCCCTGGGACGCGGCGGCACGGGAGGCGCGCGTAGGCTCACACCGTGTTCAACGGGCTTGCCGACTGGTGGGACGGGGTCGAGCTGTGGCTCGCCCAGGCGTGGTTCCCGGTCCAGTTCGTGCTGGTGATGGTGGTCGTCGTGCCACTGTGCCTGGCTGCCGCCTGGGTTCTCGACAAGCTCGTCGGGCTCTTCGCGAAGCGGCTCTCTCCGGGGCGTGACGACGACCGGTCCGACGGGTCGGCATAGGGTCGCGAACCATGTTCAACCGAAGGCGGATCACCGCCGCGCTGATCGGGCTCCTCGTGCTGGTGCTGGGGGGCTGGCTGGTCAAGGACAACCTCGGCGGCTCGTCGGGCTCCCCGGCCGCACCCTCCACGAGTGCCGGGTCCGCCGCGCCCGCCAAGGGCGGCTCGGCCCTGCCGGGCACGGACTCCGGCCTGCCGGTCAAGGGACTGTCCACGCTGCCGCCCCAGGCGGCCGACACGTGGAAGCTGATCGAGGCGGGCGGCCCGTTCCCCTACCCCCGCAACGACGACGTCGTGTTCGAGAACCGGGAGAAGCGCTTGCCCCGCAAGCAATCCGGCTACTACCACGAGTACACCGTGAAGACGCCGGGCAGCGCCGACCGCGGCGCGCGGCGGCTGATCTCCGGCCAGGCGCACGAGCTGTTCTACACCGGCGACCACTACGCGTCGTTCGTCGTCGTGGACCCGGCCCGATGACCGCCGGGGAGCAGGCGAAGGACGCCGCCGAAGAGGCCTTCGCGCGCGGCGCGTACCCGCACCTGGTGAACTCGCAGCCGACCGTGGACAAGGCCAGCACGCTGAGCGCGTTCGCCGCCGCACTGTCCTTTCCGGACTACTTCGGCCACAACCTCGACGCGCTCTACGACTGCCTGACCGACCTGTCGTGGCTGCCGCCGGGGGAGCACGTGCTGATCTGGCCGGGCTCGGAGGCGCTGCGCAAGGCCGAACCCAAGACCTACCTGGCGATCCGCAGCGTGCTGTCGGACGCCCAGCGCGCCCTCGGCCCGAACGCCGGCTCGTGGCGGCTCACGGTCGTGCTCCCGGACGCCTGACAGGGCCTGACTGTGCCTGACAGCGCGGTACCAGCGTCGTACCAGGGCCGGCTGCGAATACTTGCGCGTGACCGAATATCGCTCGATCGACTCGCTCGACGGCACCGCGATCGGCTACACCCATCGCGGTGCCGGGCCGGGGCTCGTGATCGTCCCCGGCAACAACCGGATGGCGCACAACTACGACCGGCTGGCCGGCGAACTCGCCGATCGGTTCGCCGTCTCGGTGATCGATCGCCGGGGGCGCGGGGCCAGCGGTCCGCAGGGCCCGGACTACCGCCTCGAGCGTGAGATCGAGGATCTTCGCGCTGTTCAGCGCGCCGAAGACGCGCACCTCGTCTTCGGCCACAGCTACGGCGGCCTGGTGGCCCTGCAGTCGGCGCGCGCGGACCGGTCCCTCGACCGGCTGGTGGTGTACGAGCCGGCGGTGTCGTTGAACGGCTCGTTCGACCTGTCGTTCCTGCCTGAATTCGAGCGGCTGCTCGCGGCCGGCCGGCGAACCCGCGCCATGGCCCTGTTCCTGCACCGGACGCACTTGACTCCGCTGCCCGGCTCGACTCCGAGGGTCGTGTTCCTCGCGCTCGCCGCTCTCCTGGTGGGTGGCCGGAGCGGCGCCGAGATGCGGGATCTCATGCCCACGACGCCACCGGAGCTGACCGAGGTCGCGCGGTACGACTCCGATGGCGCGACGTACGCCGAGGTCATGGCGAGGACACTGCTGCTCGGCGGCACCAAGGCCCCGGCCTACCTGCTCGGGGTGCTCGAGCCGCTGAGCCGCGTGATCCCGCGAGCGCGGGTCGAGCTGCTCGACGGGGCGGATCACAACGCCCCCGACGAGAGCGCCCCGCGGGCGGTGGCGGAGCACCTCGCCGCGTTCTTCGCCGGTTGACGGTTCGCGCGGCCGGCGTTCGGTGCGGTGGCCGCACCGAACGCCGTACCGGCTAGTCCTGCGGGACCCAGTTCGGCTTGCGCTTCTGGGCGAAGGCCAGGATGCCCTCCTGGCCTTCCTCGCTCGCGAAGAACTTCGCCGACAGGCCGAGCATGTCGTCGAAGCCGTCCGACGGTGTCGCCGGGCGGGGACGGCTCAGCAGGGCCTTCGTGGCGGCCAGCGCGTTCGGGCCGCCCTGGGCCAGTGCCTTGACGAACCGGGCGACCTCGCCGTCCAGTTCCCCGGCCGGGACGGCGGAGTTGAGCAGGCCGATCTCGACCGCGCGGCGCGCGTCGAACGTGTCGCCGGTGAGGAACAGCTCGTGTGCGGCGCGGGCGTTGAGGCGCGGCAGCACGGTCAGCGAGATGACCGCCGGGACGACGCCGATGCGGACCTCGGAGAAGGCGAACGTCGCCTCCGGCACGGCCACCGCGATGTCGCACGCGGCGACCATGCCGATGCCACCGGCCCGCGCGGGCCCGGCCAGCCGCGCGACGACCGGCTTCGGGCTGCTCCACAGCTGCTCGAGGATCTTCGGGAACTCGTTGACGCCCTGGTCGCCCGCCCCGGCGCCGCGGGCCTCCTTCAGGTCCATCCCCGCGCAGAACACCGGTCCGGTGTGGGTCAGCACGACCACGCGCACGGCGTCGTCCACGGCGGCCTTCACCAGGGATTCCGACAGTTCGCGGCGCAGCTGCGCCGAGAGCGCGTTGCGGTTGTGCGGGGAGTCCAAGGTGATCGTGGCGGTGCCGCCCACCACGTCGTAGTGCACCAGTTCGTCAGCCATGACCGACACCTTTACACACCCCGGGCCGTGCGGCCGCTGTGACGCCGGGCACTTGCACGAAAATACGTGCACGAAAACTCGTGCAAGGCTATGGTGGCGGTATGCCCGAACCGCGGACCGCCGATCTCAAGGCGCTGAAGGCCCTCGCGAACCCGCTGCGCCAGCGGATTCTCGAACTGCTCACGGCCGGCGGCCCGGCGACGTCGACGACGCTCGCCCAGCAGCTCGGCGTCACCAGCGGCGGCACGAGCTACAACCTGCGCGTGCTGGCGGACAACGGCTTCGTGGCGGAGATCCCGGAGCGGGCGCACGGCCGGGAACGCTGGTGGCGCGCGGTCGAGCACGACCTGCGCCTGCCGTCGCCGACCGACCAGGACGACCCGGCGAAGGCCGCGATCGGCGAGCTGCACCGGCTCTGGCTCGCCGGGGACACCGAGCTGTACGAACGGTTCGAGCGGGAACGGCCGTCGCTGGGCGAGTGGGCCGACGCCGTGCCGTACTCACGCGGCGCGATCCGCGTCACCCTCGAGGAGCTCGCCGACTTCTTCGAGGCCTACCTCGCGCTCCTGCGGCGCTACCAGCGCCCGGACGGCGAAACCCCGCCCGACGCGCGCCGGGTCGAGACGCGGCTGCTCGCGTTCCCCGCGCCGGCCGAGAAGGAGGACGGCCTGGACTGACGAAGGAAGGCCCTGGGTGCCGAGCGGCCACTCGGCACCCAGGAAACGGAAAACCGCTCACGATCTCCCGAAGCAAGGAGAACACTCAATGCTGCCCTGGGGCAAATCGCGGCTCGCCGCCGCGATCCTCGTGCTGTGCGCGGTCACGCCGGGAACGGCGTCCGCCCAGCCACCGAACGACATCACCTTCACCGGCGCCGGCGGGATCCCGTTGCACGCCACGGTGTTCCGCCCGGCCGGAACACCGAAGTCCGCGATCGTCCTGCAGGGCGGGTCGGACTGGCAGGTGCGCGCCGACCTGCGCGTGCAGGCCGAGATGTTCACCAGCCTCGGCGTCACCACCCTGGTCTACGACCGGCGCACGATCGGGTACTCGAAGACCAGCCGCGACTACGGGATGCTCGCCGACGACCTCGTCGCGGCCGTCGGTGCGCTGCGCGCCCAGCCGGGCGTCGACCCGGCGGACGTCGGCGTCTGGGGCGTCAGCGAAGGCGGCTGGGTCGCGCCGCTGGCCGCCACGCGCTCGGCGGCCGTCGCCTACGTGATCACCGAGGGCTCCGCCGGGATGGGCGGCGCGCGCCAGACGTCGTGGTACTGGGGCAACGTGCTGCGCCACCAAGGAATCTCCGGTTCGCTGCTGCGGACGTTGCCGGTGCAGGGCACCCGCTTCGCCGTCGGCGCCGGGCTGTTCCCCGAGGCGTACTACGACCCGGTGCCGGTGCTCGAACGGCTGAAGCAGCCGATGCTGGCGTTGTGGGGCGACCTCGACATCAGCCACGCGCCGGTCGAGAGCTCGCGGATCTTCGCCGACGCCCTGCGCGCGAACCCGGACCACACCATCCGGTTCGTCCCCGGCGGCGGTCCCGACCTCTACGCGACCACCGACGCCGGGTTCAACCGGCTGCCGCGCGTCGTGCCCGGCTACCCCGCGGCCGTCGCGGCGTGGCTGGCCGACCGCCGTGGCGTGCACGTCGAGACGCCGTCGTTCACCCAGCGCCCGACCGAGCCGCTCGCACCGCTGGCGTGGTGGGAATCGGCGTGGGCCCAGGGAATCGTGCTGCTGGTGCTGCTCGCCGGGTTCGTGGTCGCGCTGGTCCGGCGGGCCCGCTGGCTGGGCGGTCTCGGCCTGGCGACCGTCGCCGGGTTCCTCGGCCTGTTCGGCTGGGCGCAGGCGTCGGGGATGAAGGACTTCGGGCCGGTGCTGCTGGGCCGTCCGCTGCCGTGGCTGGTCCTGCAGGCCTTGGCCGTCGCGACGGTGGTGGTGTTCGGCTTCACGGTGGCGAAACCGGACGGCCGCCGGGTGCTCCCGGTGGCCGCCGGTCTCGTCTTCCTGCCGTGGGCCTTCTACTGGGGACTGCTGCTGCCCTGACTCAGGCCGGGCAGAGCCAGTCCGGGTCGCCTTCGCGGGCTTCGACGACGGCCGCGTCCGGGGCGGGAAAGTGCTGCTTCAGCGTGAACACCTCGGGCGTCGGCCCGTGGTCGCGCAGGTGCTGGATCTTCTCTTCGGCGTCGGCGGGTGTCGGCCGGTAGCCGGCCGGCACCCACCACAGCGCGGTCATCACGTCCTTGACGTGGTGGAACCACTCACGCCGGCGCCTCATGATCGCCAGGTGCCCCGGGGAATACGTGAAGGCGGCCAAAGCCTCCACCGACGTCCACGAGGACATGTTGATCAGGAGCCCGGACGTGCCGCGCACGTCCCACTCGAAGGCGCGGATCGAGATCGCGTTGTCGTCCTCGGTCTGCAGGCGCCAGACGAAGCCCGGTGCGGCGTCGGCGAGGGCGTTGACGGGTTCGAGCGCGTCGACGAAATCCTTGAAGGACGGGTCGTCGATCGGTGCTTTCATGCGGGCGATGTTGACTTCTGCGAGTTCGTACCCCAAGTGAGTGCCTCCCAAGAGTGCCGTTGAGGCCACCTTACGGGCGTCAGACGCCCGTGAGGTGGCCTTGACGGCACGTGATCAGCCGATGGTCGTCGTGGTGAAGACGGGGCTGGGGTTGGGGAAGCAGGAGGTGGGCGCGGTGATGTCGCCGATGATGGTGCCCGCCACCGCCTTGAAGGTCAGGCCGGGATCGCTGTAGCTGGTGCCGGACAGCTTCGTCTCGATGGTGCCGGACGCGCCCGCGGTGAGGTGCGCGGTGATGGTCGGCAGCTCGAAGGTGGCGCCGCCGGCGATCGGGCCGGGGAAGCTCAGGGTCGCGACGCCGTTCGCGACGGCGATCGCCGGCGCGGTGCTGCCGAGGCCGGAGCCGCCGGTCAGGTCGGCGCCGACGTAGGTGGAGTTCGCCGGGATCGGGAACTTCAGCGCGAAGGTGTTGATGTTCTTGACGGTGTTCCCGCTGACCTGGCCGGGCACCTGGTTCGGCGCCGGGTCGATGACGACGTCGAAGGCGCCGCCGGGCGCGACGGTCGCGGGTGCGGTGACGTCGGCGTCCTGGTTGAGCGAGACCTGCTGCGGCCCGATGATCGGGGCGTCGGCCTGGCAGTCGAAGGCGATGGTGGTGGTGGCCGCTTGGGCCGGGACGGCGAGGGCCAGCGGGAGAGCCGCGGCCGCGGTCAGAGCAGCCAGCCGGGAAAAGTGAAGCGCTTTCATCTGTATCCACCTACCTGCGGTTTTGGAGGGGAGGAAAGAGAGCTGCGCAGCGCTTAGATAGTTACCGGCAAGTTAACAAGACCGTCAAGGATTTACCGTTCCCAGGCACCCTGGGTAACAAAAATGTGAATAAGACTCGCCTTTTGGCGGTGGTGATCTTCGGGGATGATCGTTCCGGACCACCCAGAGTGGTCTAGACGGGAGCCCCGGCGCGCAGCAGTTCGGTGACGGCGGTGGCGTACCGGCCGATCACGACGTCCGCGACGCGCGGGTCGTCCGCCAGCGGTGCGGCGACGAACGCACCCGGGTCCGCCTCGCGGGCCAGCCGGGCGATCCGGTCCGGCAGCAGGCCCGGCGCCAGGAACCACGACGCCACGACCAGGTGCTTCGCCCCGCGTTCCCGCAGCCGCGCGGCCGCCGCGGGGATGTCCGGCTCGGCCGCCGACGCGAACGCCTCGCTCACCGGGAGCCCGAGCCGGGACTTCCAGCGCGCGGCCATCGCGGCGACCACCGCGTTCGCTGACGCGTTGGACGAGCCCACCGCGCTCAGCAGTACACCCGTTCCGCGCCGCCGCGGGGCCGCGGAAAGCCGGTCCAGGGCAACCGCTTCCAATGCCGGGTCCGCGCCGAGCACGTCCGACACCTGGACGCGGAAACCGGGGCACGCGGCGGTCACCGAGGACACCAAAGCCGGCAGGTCGACTCGGGCGTGGAACGCGCTGCCCAGCAGCAGCGGCACGACGACCGCCGTCCGGTGTCCGGCCGAGTACAACCCCCGCAGCACATCGGTGACGAGGGGAGCCGAGAGGTCCAAAAAGGACTCGTGCACCGAAAGCCCTGGCGCCCGCTCGCGCACGACGTCGACCAGCGCCCGCACGGTCGCGGCCGAGCGGGGGTCGCGGCTGCCGTGCGCGACGGCGACCAGGGGAGGCGTCACGAGAACCGCTCACCCACCAGACCGGCGGCCAGGGTGTCGCCGTCCTTCGGGTCGATCACCAGGAACGCGCCGGTGCGCGGGCTGACGCCGTAGTCGTCGACGCTCAGCTCCTCGGCCAGCGTCAAGGTGACCAGCCCGATGTCGTTCAGCTCCAGCGAACCCGGCGCGGCCACGCTGGCCAGCTTCTGCTCGTCGAACCGCGCGTGCAGCTCGCCGACCAGCGCCTGCACCGTGCGGGCACCGTGCTTGACCAGCACCCGCGCGCCCGGCTTGAGCGGCTTCGACGACAGCCAGCACAGCGTGCCGGTGATCTCGTCGGTCACCGCCGGCGGCGAGTCCGCGGCCGCGATCAGGTCGCCGCGGGAGATGTCGATGTCGTCGGCCAGCAGCAGCGTCACCGACGTCCCGGAACCCGCCTCTTCGAGCGGGCCGTCGGCGGTGTCGATCCGCTCGACACGGCTGCGGATCCCCTGCGGCAGCACGACGATCTCGTCACCCGGGCGGACCGTGCCCGCGGCGATCTGGCCCGCGTAACCGCGGTAGTCCGGGTACTCGGGCGTGCGCGGCCGGATGACGTACTGCACCGGGAACCGCAGCGCCGAGTCGTGCGGGTCCGGCGCGACCGGCACGTCTTCCAGGTGCTCCAGCAGGCTCGGGCCGGAGTACCACGGCGTCCGCTCGGAGCGCGTCGCGACGTTGTCGCCCTCCAGCGCCGACACCGGGACCGCCAGCACCGAACCCCGCGGGTAGCCCAGGGATTCGGCGTGCGCGGCGAACTCCTCGGCGATCACCGTGAACGTCGCTTCGTCGTAGGCGACGAGGTCGATCTTGTTCACCGCCAGCACCAATTGCGGCACGCCGAGCAGCGCCAGCACGGCCGCGTGCCGCCGGGTCTGCTCGATGACGCCCTTGCGCGCGTCGACCAGCAGCACGGCCAGCTGCGCGGTGGACGCGCCGGTGACGGTGTTGCGCGTGTACTGCACGTGCCCCGGGGTGTCGGCCAGCACGAACGACCGCTTCGGCGTCGCGAAGTAGCGGTAGGCGACGTCGATGGTGATGCCCTGCTCGCGTTCCGAGCGCAGGCCGTCGACGAGCAGGGACAGGTCCGGTGTGGACAGTCCCTTGTCGACGGACGCGCGGGTGACCGCGTCCAGCTGGTCGGCCAGCACGGACTTCGTGTCGTAGAGCAGGCGCCCGACGAGCGTGGACTTCCCGTCGTCGACGCTGCCCGCCGTCGCGAGCCGCAGTAGGCTGGACATCAGAAGTACCCCTCACGCTTGCGGTCTTCCATGGCCGCCTCGGACATCCGGTCGTCGGCGCGGGTCGCGCCGCGCTCGGTGAGCCGCGAGGCCGACACCTCGGCGATGACCTCTTCGACGGTGCTCGCGGTGGACTCGATCGCGCCGGTGCACGAGCCGTCGCCGACGGTCCGGTAGCGCACGGTCCGCTCGGTGACCTCTTCGCCCGGCCGCGGGCCGCCCCACGGGCCTTCGGCGAGCCACATGCCGTCGCGCAGGTACACCTCGCGCTGGTGCGCGTAGTAGATCGACGGCAATTCGACCTTCTCGCGGGCGATGTAGTTCCAGACGTCCGCCTCGGTCCAGTTGGACAGCGGGAAGACGCGGACCTGCTCGCCGGGGCGGTGCCGTCCGTTGTAGAGGTTCCACAGCTCGGGACGCTGGCGCCGCGGCTCCCACTGGCCGAAGGCGTTGCGGAGGCTGAAGATCCGCTCCTTGGCCCGGGCGCGCTCCTCGTCGCGGCGGCCGCCGCCGAACACGGCGTCGAACTTGTGCTCCGAGATGGTGTCGAGCAACGGCGTGGTCTGCAACGGGTTCCGCAGGCCGTCGGCGCGTTCCTCCAGCCGCCCGTCGTCGATCCAGTCCTGGACCTTCGCGACGACCAGGCGCAGCCCGTGCTGCTCGACGACGCGGTCGCGGAACTCGATGACCTCGTCGAAGTTGTGCCCGGTGTCGACGTGCAGCAGCGGGAACGGCACCGGCGCCGGCCAGAACGCCTTGATCGCCAGGTGCAGCAGCAGCGTCGAGTCCTTGCCGCCGGAGAAGAGGATCACCGGGCGGTCGAACTCGCCGGCCACCTCCCGGAAGATGTGGATGGCTTCGGATTCCAGAGCGGCCAGGTTGTCCTGTGCCGCGTCGGTCGCGGGCTCCAAGGTCGTCATGCGTCCCTTCCTAGCCGTGCAGTCCGCACTCGGTCTTGCTCTGCCCGGCCCACCGGCCGCTGCGCGGGTCCTGGCCCGGCTCCACGCGGGCTGTGCAGGGCGCGCAGCCGATCGAGAGGTAACCGATCGAGACCAGCGGGTTCTCGAGGATGCCGTGCTCGTGGATGTAGCCGTTGAACTCGTCGTCGGTCCACGCCGCGATCGGGTTGACCTTCACCAGGCCGTTGCGGTCGTCCCAGGTGACGATCGGGGTGTTCGCGCGGGTCGGCGCGTCCACCCGGCGGACGCCGGTGACCCACGCCGAGTAGTTGCCCAGCGTCCTGCGCAGCGGCACGACCTTGCGCAGGTTGCAGCACAGCGTCGGGTCGCGGTCGTGCAGCTTCTCGCCGTACTCGGCGTCCTGCTCGGCGACGCTCTGCTCGGCCTGCGCGTTGACGATGCGCACGTTCGGGTAGACGGCCTGCACCGCGTCGCGCGTGCCGATCGTCTCCGGGAAGTGGTAACCGGTCTCCAGGAACAGGACGTCCACATCGGACTTCGCCTTCGTGGCGAGGTCGATCAGCACGGCGTCCTGCATGTTGGACGCGACGATGAAGTCGTCGCCGAACGTGTCGACGGTCCAGCGGATCGCCTCGTCCGCGGTCGCGTCCGCGAGCTCTTTCGAGGCGCGTTCGGCGAGGGTCTTGTAGTCGGCTGTGGCGGTCATCGGGACACCTCCGGAAGGGACAGTCCGAGGAACTTCACCGAGAAGACCCGGCGACAGGCGGAACACAGCCAGCCGCCGTTCTCTTCCGGGCGCAGGTCCTCGTCGCCGCAGTACGGGCAGTAGAACGGCGTGGCGCGCTCGGTGCTCGTCACTGCAGGACGCTCTCTTCGGCACGCGCGGCCCACTGCGGGAACCGTTCGCCGGGCTCACGTCCGGCGACGTAGGCGCGCACGACGCGTTCGACGTACCCGGTCAGCTCCGACGCGGTCACCTTGTGGCCGCGCAGCTTCCGCCCGAACCCGGCGTCGAGGCCGAGGCCGCCGCCGAGGTGCACCTGGAAGCCCTCGACCTGGTTGCCGTCGGCGTCGGTGACGATCTGGCCCTTGAGGCCGATGTCCGCGGTCTGGATCCGCGCGCAGGAGTTGGGGCAGCCGTTGAGGTGCACGCTGACCGGGGTGTCCAGCTGGGCCTGGATGTCGGCGAGCGACTTCTCGAGGTCGGCGACCAGCTGCTGCGCCCTGGCCTTCGTCTCGACGATGGCGAGCTTGCAGAACTCCAGCCCGGTGCAGGCCATCACGCCGCGCCGCCACGGCGACGGCTTGGTGTCCAGCCCCAGCTCGGCCAGCTCCGCCTGCAGCGCCGGCACCCGCGCCTCGGGGACGTCGAGGACGACGAGCTTCTGCTGCGGCGTGAGCCGGACCCGCTGCGACCCGGCCCGCTCGGCGGCCTGGGCGACGGCGACGAGCGTGCCGCCCGAGACGCGCCCGGCGATCGGCGCCGCGCCGACGTAGAACTTGCCGTCGACCTGCGGGTGCACGCCGACGTGGTCGATCGGCTGCGCGGGGGTCTCCGGCGCCGGGCCGTCGATCAGCTCGCGCTCGAGGTACTCGTCCTGCAGGACCTGGCGGAACTTCTCGGCACCCCAGTCCTTGACCAGGAACTTGATCCGGGCGCGGGCGCGCAGCCGCCGGTAGCCGTAGTCGCGGAAGATCGAGATGACGCCTTCCCAGACGTCCGGGACCTCGTCGCGCGGGATCCAGGCACCGAGGCGCTGGCCGATCATCGGGTTGGTGGACAGGCCGCCGCCGACCCAGAGGTCGAAGCCGGGGCCGTGCTCGGGGTGGTTGACGCCGACGAACGCGATGTCGTGGATCTCGTGCGCGACGTCGGACTGACCGGAGATGGCGGTCTTGAACTTGCGCGGCAGGTTCGAGTACGCCGGGTCGCCGATGTAGCGGCGCTTGATCTCCTCGATCGCCGGCGTGCCGTCGATCACCTCGTCGGCGGCGATGCCCGCGACCGGCGAGCCGAGGATGACGCGCGGGCTGTCGCCGCAGGCCTCCATCGTGGTCATGCCGGACTTCTCGAGCTTGTCCCAGATCGTCGGCACGTCTTCGATCCGGATCCAGTGGTACTGGATGTTCTGCCGGTCGGTGATGTCGGCGGTGTCCCGCGCGTGCGTCTGGGAGATCTCGCCGAGCACGGTGAGCTGCTCGGTGGTCAGCGCGCCGCCGTCGAGCCGGACCCGCAGCATGAAGTAGCGGTCGTCCAGCTCCTCCGGCTCCAGCGTCGCGGTGCGGCCGCCGTCGATGCCGGGCTTGCGCTGGGTGTAGAGGCCGAACCAGCGGAACCGGCCGCGCAGGTCGCCCGGGTCGATCGCGTCGAACCCGCGGTGGGCGTAGATGGTCTCGATCCGCGCCCGCACGTTCAGCGGGTTGTCGTCCTTCTTGGACCGCTCGTTCGGGTTCAGCGGCTCCCGGTAACCGAGCGCCCACTGCCCTTCGCCGCGCTTCTGCTTGACGCGCGCGGGGCGGGCGGGGGTGTCACGCGTGGGCGAGGCCATGGGGGCGTCCTCCGAGAGGCTTTTCGTGGCACCGGAGGACGCGAAGACGACCTTCCCTCCGGCACCGCTGTCCAGGTTCGTGGCAGGTGGTGGTGATCGGGAGTCAGCGAACGGGCACGCAGAGGGCACTGGCGACCCGCAGGAGGTCGACGTGGCGGCGCGCCACGAGGAGAACACCGGCAGAAGTCACGCGCTCAGCGTGCCACGCGTCCACAATGTGGTCCAGCGGTGCCCGGATGGTGGGAGAAGGGTCACTAGCCAGGGAGAATGCGGTCGATCAGCAGGGCCACCACCTGCGCGTCCGAGTAGCCGGAGAACGCCTCGGGCAGTGTCAACCGCTCGACGGTCAGCCCGGTCAGGGCCAGATAGAGCAACAGCACCTCGTCGCGCCCGCCCGGTAGTCCGGCGGCTTCGTGGAAGCCGACGCTGAGCTCGAAGCTCTCGCGCACGGTCGCGGTGAGCGCCGCCGCCAGCTCCGGGCGCCGGTTCGCCTCCAGTCGCAGCTCCAGCAGGGCGAGGTAGGCGCTGCGGCGGGTGGTCAGCCGCGTCATCAGGTCGCCGAGCAGCGCGCCGACCCGGCCGGCCGACGGCGGTTCCGAGCGCGGGTCGGCCAGGACCTCGTCGGCCGCCGCGAGCCGGACGTGCACGCGTGCGCCGGCCTCGGCCAGCAGCTGGTCGCGGTCGCGGAAGTAGTTGGACGTCGTCCCCGGCGGGACCCCGGCCTCGGTGTCCACCGCGCGGTAGGTGAGCCCGCGGGCGCCGTCCCGGGCCAGCACCTCGACGGCGGCGTCGGTGAGCGCGGTCCGCCGTTCGGTGTTCTGCCTCACGCCGAATCCTCCTTGCCCGATTTAAACCACTACGGTTAGAGTACTACGAACACAGTGGTTTGAACGAGAGGGTCTGGGGATGCAGGTCAAGGGTTTCGGGGCGGGGTACCTGGTCGACGACGTCGCCGCGACCACCCGCTTCTACGCGGACGTCGTCGGGCTGGCCGTCACGGTGGAGCTCGACTGGTTCGCCAGTGTCAACGCCGGGGCTCCCGGCTACGAGATCAGCTTCGTGCAGCGGGGGCACGAGTCGGTGCCGGACGGCTACCGGGCGCGGGAGACGGCCGGGCTGATGTTCGGGCTCGTCGTCGAGGACGCCGCGGCCGAGGCCCGGCGCTTGACGGAGGCCGGCGTCGAGCTGGTGGCGCCGGTCGTCGACGAGGTCTACGGGCAGCGGCACTTCTACGTCGCGGACCCGAACGGCGTGCTGCTCGACGTCATCGAGATGATCCCGGCCGACCCGGAGTGGGTCGCGGCGAACACCTCGGCGTCGTAAGCACCGTTAACCCGATCGGGCCCTCGGCGCGGCCGGGGCGGTGGCGGGGTGGACAATCCGGGGGTGCCCGTGCTGCGTCCCGACCCCGCCACACCGATCGACCCGGCGTTGCCGGAAAGCGCGCTGAAGGGCCTCGGCAGCAGAGCTTTCGGCGTCTACGTGCACGTCCCGTTCTGCGCGACCCGCTGCGGCTACTGCGACTTCAACACCTACACCGCGGGCGAGCTGGACTCCGGCTCGTCGCCGGAGTCGTGGCTGGAAGGCCTGCGCCGCGAGCTGGAGCTGGCCGCGCGCGTGCTGGTCGTGCCGCCCGCCGCCGAGACGGTCTTCGTGGGCGGCGGCACCCCGTCACTGCTCGGTGCGGACGGCCTGAAGTCGGTGCTCGACGCCGTCCGCGACGTCTTCGGCCTGGCGCCCGGCGCCGAGGTGACGACCGAGTCGAACCCGGAGTCGACGTCGCCGGAGTTCTTCGCCGGGATCCGCGAGGCGGGCTACACGCGGGTGTCGCTGGGCATGCAGTCCGCGGCGCGTCACGTGCTCAAGATCCTCGACCGCGTGCACACGCCGGGGCGTCCGGTGAAGGCCGCCGCCGAGGCGCGCGCGGCCGGGTTCGAGCACGTGAACCTGGACGTGATCTACGGCACGCCCGGCGAGCGCAGCGAGGACCTGCGGGCGACGCTGGAGGCCGTGCTGGCCGCCGGGGTCGACCACGTTTCGGCGTACGCGCTGATCGTCGAGGAGGGCACGGCGCTGGCCCGCCGGGTGCGCCGCGGCGAGCTTCCCGCGCCGGACGACGACGTGCTGGCCGCGGACTACGAGATGATCGACGCGACCCTGTCGGCGGCCGGCCTGCGCTGGTACGAGGTGTCGAACTGGGCCGCGACGGACGCCGCCCGCTGCCGCCACAACCTCGCCTACTGGCGCGGTGACGACTGGTGGGGCGCCGGTCCGGGCGCGCACAGCCACGTCGGCGGGGTGCGCTGGTGGAACGTCAAGCACCCGGCGCGCTACGCGTCGCTGCTGGCCGCGGGGGACTCGCCCGCGGGCGGGCGCGAGGTGCTCACCGACGACGACCAGCACCTCGAGCGGATCATGCTCGAACTCCGCGTCGCCGAAGGACTCCCGCTCGACGTCCTGGACGCGCCAGGCCTGGCCGAAGCCCGCGCGGCGGCGGCCGAGGGCCTGCTCGACCCGTCCGCTTTGGACTCCCGGGGCCGCGCGGTGCTGACCGACCGCGGACGCCTGCTGGCCGACGGTGTCGTCCGCCGGCTTGCGGGATGACGCCGCCGCGGTGAGCGAGTACCAGTACTACGAGTTCCTGGCGATCGACCGTCCGCTGGACCGAGCGGAACAAGCCGCCGTCCGGTCGCTGTCGACCCGGGCGACGATCACGGAAACCAGCTTCGTCAACGACTACCACTGGGGAGACTTCAAGGGCGATCCGCGCCTTTTGGTCGAGAACTACTACGACGCGCACCTGTACCTGGCCGACTGGGGCACCCGCCGCGTGATGCTCCGCCTGCCGGGCGACCTGCTCGATCCCGGCGTCGTCGAGGATCACCACGTGGCCGGCTATCTCGACATCGCGCGTGCGGGCGAGTTCGTCGTGGTCGACTTCGTCAGCGAGGACGACGCCGATGACATCGACCACGACCCCGATAGCCTGCTGCCGGAGATCGCCGGAGTTCGCGCCGAGCTCGTCGGCGGAGAACTCCGGCCGCTCTACCTCGGCTGGCTGGCCGCCTACGGCAACTGGGAACGCGACGAAGAGGCCTTCGGCAGGGACGCCGACGACGTCCTCGAACCCCCGGCTCCGCCCGGGTTCGGCTCGCTGACCGCGGCGCAGCGGGCACTGGCCGGCTTCCTCCGCCTCGACGACGACCTGCTCGCGATCGCCGCGCCGGACTCGGCCGGTAGCGCCCCGGCCCGCCGGACCGTGGGCGAACTGCTCGACGGCGCGGCCCGCCGGCGGACCGGCGGCTGAAGTCGGCTGGCCGGTGTCGTCCTCCCGGTTGCCGAACACGCCGCCGCGGGCATAAATCTCCGGACCACGTCGTTACTTGCATCAAGCAACGACGTTGGAGGAGGGCCCATGGCGCGCGCGATCAGGTTCGGCGAGTACGGCGATGTGGACGTCCTGCGGGTGGAAGACGTCCCGCGCCCGGCGCCCGGACCGGGCCAGGTGCTCGTCGAGGTCCGCGCGGCCGGGATCAACCCGGGGGAGATCTCGATCAGGCGCGGCCTGCTGCACGACCGCTGGCCGGCGACCTTCCCGTCGGGCCAGGGCAGTGACTTCGCGGGTGTGGTCGCCGAACTCGGCGAGGGCGTCGAGGAGATCGAGGTCGGCGACGAGGTCATCGGCTTCGTCCACACCCGGTCCAGCCAGGCGGAGTTCGTCGTGGCGCCGGCGGAGAACCTGACGCCGCGCCCGGACGGCGTGTCGTGGGAGGCGGCCGGCTCGCTGTACGTCGCCGGCGCCACCGCCTACGCCGCGGTGCGCGCGGTCTACCCGCGCGAAGGCGAGACCGTCGTCGTGTCGGGGGCCGCAGGCGGCGTCGGTTCGCTGGCCGTCCAGCTGGCGAAGCTGTCCGGTGCCACCGTGATCGGCCTCGCGAGCGAAGCGAACCACGCGTGGCTGCGCGAGCTCGACGTCGTGCCGGTCGAGTACGGCGAGGGCGTCGAGGAGCGGATCGAGAAGGCCGCGCCGGACGGCGTCCACGCGTTCATCGACACCTACGGCGACGGGTACGTCGACCTGGCGCTGCGGCTCGGGGTGTACGCGGGCCGGATCAACACGATCATCGACTTCGCCGCGGCGGAGAAGTACAACGTCAAGGCCGAGGGCAGCGCGGCCGCGTCGACGGCGGACGTCCTGCGCGAGCTGGCGACCCTGGTCGCCAAGGGCCTGCTGGAGGTGCCCGTCGCGAGCGTGTACCCGCTGGCCGAGGTGCAGGACGCCTACCGCGAGCTGGCCCAGCGCCACACGCGCGGCAAGATCGTCCTGGTCCCCTGAGCCTCACGTGTTCCTGGCCGCGACCACCTTCAGGCCGGCCAGGAACACGTCGAGCGCGAAATCCAGCCGTTCGGTGGCGGTCTCTTCGGTGAAGAACTCGCCCATCCGCAGCATGTTCGGGAACGCGTCGGCCGGCAGGGACTGCATGTAGGCCAGCATCTGCTCGCCACGCTCGGAGACGTCGTCGGCGTCGATCTCGCCCCACGTCCAGCCGCTCGCTTCGTACGCATACGCCTTGGCGTAGAGCGAAAGCGCGTCCCCGGCGAAGCTCGCCTGCTTGAGGTCCAGCCCGCCCGCGCGCAGCAGCTTGAGCATCGCTTCGCCCTGGTGCAGTGAGCTGGGGTTGACCGGCACCGCGATGTTCCACGCCACCCGCGCGATGCCCGGGTGCGCGACCATCGCGTCGATCTGCGCGTGCACCAGGTCCTTCACCTGCTCGTCCCAGCGCGCCGGGTCGGGCTCCGGCAGCGGCAGGTCGCCCAGGACGGCGTCGAGCATCAGCTCCGCCAGCTCGTCCTTGTTCGACACGTGCGCGTAGAGCGACGCGGGTCCCGTCTCCAGCTCCTGCGCGACCCGGCGCATGGTCACCGCGTCGAACCCCTCCTTCGCCAGGATCTCCAGCGCCGTCTTCACGACGAGCTCCTGCGAGAGCGCGGGCTTCGCGGCGCGGCGGCGCGGGGCGCGGCGCCACGGCGGCGGGGGAACGGTCAACGGAACCTCCTCGGTCACGAACACTGTACTTGACGCGAACGGCGTTCGTATGTAGAACGGTGTTCGTAAGACGAACAGCGTTCGACAAAGGGGATACCATGACCACGACCACCGCCGATACCGACGTCCGCGCCGTGCTCGACCGGCTCACGCAGGCTTGGAACGACGGCGACGCCACCGCGTACGGCCGCCTCTTCACCGAGGACGCGGACTACATCACCTTCTTCGGGCTGAACATGCCCGGCCGGGCCGCCATCGAGAGCGGGCACCGCGCGCTCTTCGAGGGGCCGTTGAAGGGCTCGAAGCTGACCGGGAACCTCGGCGCCGAGACCAAGGTGCGGTTCGTCCGCCCGGACGTCGCGGTCGCCGTGGTGGGCGGCGGCTCCTCGCTCGGCGGGGGTGAGACCCCCGACGCGGGCCGCGAGTCCACCGTCAGCTTCGTGCTGGTGGAGGAGAACGGCGAGTGGCTGATCACGGCGTTCCAGAACACCCGTGTGTCGGATCCGCGCGGGTGAAAGCGCTTGCGGAGGCGGCCGGGGTGGTGCCCCGGCCGCCGGGCGAGGTGTTCGAGCGGCTGCGTGTGTGGCTGACCTCGGGCGGGTACCCGATGCGCATGGACGTCGATGCCGATCGCGGTTTCGTCGCCGTGCAGGGCGGTTGGTGGTACCGCGGCGAGTACCGCGTGACCGCCGATCCGGCCGGGTCACGCGTCGAGCACCGCGTGGTCAACGCGGCCGAGTGGGGGCGCTGGGGAGTACCGCTGGCCAACCGGTTCTTCCTGGGGTACCGCGAAAAGGTGGCGGCCGGATTCGCCGGGTTGCTGGCGGAGCTGGACCGCCCGGACTGGCCGGGGGTGCGCTCCGGCGCGTAGGGTGAGTTAGGCAAGCCTTAGTACTGAGCAAGGAGATGGCCGATGGCCGAAGCGCCCCGCCGGTCCGGACGGCCCGCGGTGAAGCTGCGTGTGCTGCGCACCGAGCGCCTCACCCCGCACATGATCCGGATCGTCGCCGGTGGCGACGGCATCAAGGACTTCGCGGCGAACGCGTTCACCGACGCCTACGTGAAGGTGCTGTTCAAGGTGCCCGGCGTCGCGTACCCGGAGCCGTTCGACGTCCAGGAGATCCGGGCCACCCTGCCGCGCGAGCAGTGGCCGCGGATGCGGTCCTACACCGTGCGGGGCTTCGACCCGCAGGCCGGCGAGCTGGTCTTCGACTTCGTCCACCACGGCGACGAAGGCATCGCCGGCCCGTGGGCGGCCGCGGCGAAGCCGGGTGACGAGCTGCTGCTGTCCGGCCCGGGCGGGGCGTACGCGCCGGGCGCGGAGGCCGACTGGCACCTCCTGGCCGGTGACGAGAGCGCCCTGCCGGCCATCGCGGCGTCCCTCGAAGCGCTCCCGCCCGGCGTCCCGGCGCAGGCCGTGATCCTGGTCGAGGACGAGAGCGAAGAGCAGGCGCTGGTCACGAAGGCGGACGCGCAGATCACCTGGCTGCACCGCGCGTCGGGCGGTGACGTCGCCTCGGCGGTGAAGGCGCTGCCGTGGCGTGAGGGCGTCGTCCAGGCGTTCGTGCACGGCGAGGCGGGCTTCGTCCGCGAGCTGCGCCGGTACCTGCTCGACGAGCGGAGCGTGCAGCGCGAGCTGCTGTCGATCTCCGGCTACTGGCGCGTCGGCAAGGACGACGAAGCCTGGCGCGAAGAGAAAGCGGCCGAGCGCGCGCGGGAGAAGTAACCTCGCTGCATGGAACTCAAGGTGGACGTCGACCCGGCCGAAGCCGGCTTCGACGCGGCGCGGCTGAAGCGGATCGACGACCACTTCGCCCGGTATGTCGACAATGGACGGTTGCCGGGCTGGCTCGCGGTGGTGAGCAGGCACGGCAAGCTCGTGCACGTCGGCAGCGGCGGGCAGCGGGACGTCGAGGCCGGGCTGCCGGTCGAGCCGGACACGCTCTGGCGGATCTTCTCGATGACCAAGCCGATCACGTCGGTCGCCGCGATGATCCTGGCCGAAGAGGGCCTGCTCGAACTGGACGACCCGATCTCCCAGTGGCTGCCGGAGTTCGCGTCGCCGCGGGTGTACGTCAAGGGTTCGGCGCTCAAGCCGCTGACCGAACCGGCGACGGGCCCGATCCGGGTGTGGCACCTGCTGACGCACACGGCGGGCCTGACGTACGGCTTCCACCACGGCCACCCGGTGGACGCGATCTACCGCGCGGCCGGCTTCGAGTGGGGCACGCCGCCGGGTCTGGATCTGGCGGCGTGTTCCGAGCAATGGGCTTCACTGCCGTTGCTGTTCCAGCCCGGGGCGGAGTGGAACTACTCGATCGCGACGGACGTCCTGGGCCGCGTCGTCGAGGTGGTGTCGGGCCAGCCACTGGACGAGTTCTTCCGGTCGCGCATTTTCGACCCGCTGGGCATGACGGACACGGGCTTCTTCACCACTGACACCGATCGCCTGGCCGCGCTGTACATCCCAGACCCCGCGACTGGCGGCATCACGCGCAACGACGCGTTCGGCTCCTTGGGCAAGTCCCGCCCGACGTGTCTTTCGGGCGGCGGCGGCCTGGTGTCGTCGGCGGCGGATTACTGGCGTTTCACGGAGATGCTGCTGAACGGCGGCGTCCTGGACGACGTCCGCATCCTGTCTCCCCGCACGGTGTCACTGATGGCGAGCAACCACCTGCCGGGCCACGTCGACCTGGAGGCGTACGGCCGTCCGCTGTTCGCGGAAATGCCCTTCGACGGGCACGGTTTCGGCCTGGGGTTCTCGGTCTTGGAGGACCCGGTGAAGGCCCGCACGTTGGCGTCCACCGGCGAGTTCGCCTGGGGCGGCGCGGCTTCGACGGCGTTCTGGGTGGACCCGGACGAGGACATCACGGTGGGGTTCTACACACAGCTGCTGCCGTCGAGCACCTACCGGCTGCGACCGCAGCTGCGGCAGCTGGTCTACCAAGCACTGGTGGACTGATCAGACGAGCTCATCTTTAGAGCTGAAGTTCGCGTGGCGCAACTCCGTCAGTCGGGCTGCACATCGGTGCGCAGCTGTGTTCGTGTGAAAGGGATGCCGGTCTGATATGACCTTCAGTCTTGTTGCTTCGGTTCTTTGGGGCCCGAGTCCCAAGTGTCAGCAGCGGGTGTTGCCTCCTCTCTGACTGCAGAGGTGAGTTGATTGATCAGGTTGACCATTCGTGTGAGGCCTTCTGTGGTTCCGCGACCTGTTAACCGGCCAATAATGGCACCATCGAAGCCTCGTTGGAGGATATCAAGTTCCAGCCTTCCTGTTTGTGTCCTTTCTTGGCGAACGGTGAACTCTTTTGCGATTCGTGGTGGCATTGTTTTTTCTGAACTCTGGACGACATGAGACTGTGGAGTGTGTAACGCTTGTGCTAGAAGCTTGAGATCTAATTCGATGTTGCGATGCTCGAATCTCAGGTATTGCTTGTAGGCGATCTCGGATATGTCCGCAGGCAAATCTTCTACTGTAAGCCTTGTTGCTCGGCTCAAAAGGATGGGAATGATTCTCTTGTTGAGTCGCAGAGCGATGACGATCTCTCTGCGAACCCAATCTTCGGGTGGGGAGCTGAGTGGACTGTCCGAAGTTTTCATTCGCTCCCGCCAGGTTGGGCCAATGATGACTAGTACCGTCTCGCAGGCTTCGAGAGCGGTCTCTATGGCTTGCGAGTAGCTTTCGCCTGGACTGATCGATCGACTCGCACGGAAGACGCTCTCTCGTCCGAGTATGTCGGATAGCTTCTCGTCGAGAAGGGTAGCCGCGTAGGAGTCATCTCCGGAGCGGTAGCACAAGAACACTTTGTTCATCGGATTACTGTCCCGGTGTTTCGAATCGAGCGGGCATGGATTTTTCTGCCACCGGAAGCAGTGCGGCCGAAAGTTGAGGCGTGAGTTCTCGGACGGCGGAGCTGGAGTTCCACCTGTTGAGAATTCTGGCTAATTGCCGCAGGTCGCTGCGGATCGTTGCTGACTGTATTACCGGGGTGAGTGAAATTATCTCATTGGCGATAACGCAAGCTCGGTCGACCTCGCGTATGCTGGCCAGCGCCAGCGCCAGTCGGGCTGCTATTCTCGCCCATGCACGACTTCGTTCTCTTGAAGTCTGCTCCAGTAGTGGTTCCAAGATTGCAATGGCTTCGGTGCAGCGCCCGAGATCGAATAGTGACCACCCTCTTGCTAGTGCGACTGGATCTGCGATCCTTGTCGGCCCGATTACTGGACTAGATGAGGCGTTTGCATCTTTTTTCGGCATCAGGGAGCGTGCGCGATCTATGCATGACTGAAATTTGTCGTAGTCGCCCGCCAGTGCGTGGCCCTGGGCTTCGCGTTGTGCGGCCAGAGCCTTGACGCGGTCTCCGGGCCTCAATCCCTGGGCTTGTTTCGCAAATCGGATCGTTCCGTAAGCGTCCTGCTGATACATCGCAATATTTGCTCGACGCAAGTATGAGTTGGCAATAAGATCGTTGTCGCCTATTTCCTCGGCGAGTTCGACGCTGAGGTCTATCCATCGAAGGGCGGTGACGTCGTCGCCCGACTCCTGTGTCATCCAGCTGGTGAAATCCGCAAAGTGAGCGGCAAGGCGAAGTGTTTCCCTGGATAACTGTGGTGTTGTGTGAACCGCCATGTTCCTGAGTGCGGAGATGTGCGGCTTGATCATCTCTGCTACTGAAGACGGAGGCAGAGCTTGTCCCAGGTCTCGAAGTGTTGCGAGGATGGCTCGAAAACCGTCGAGCGCGTATTTGGCGTCAGCGTCTGAGACTGTCGCGGTGGGCTTGAAAGTGGCTGTGCGCCCCGCGCGGGGTGGGTCGTGAGCTTGAGGGTTGTCCGAAGTGGCAACGCCGTCAGTGTTGTCTGCTGCTTCTTGGGGAACGTCCTTGGCGAGTGCTATCAGTTGGCCGCTCGCGGACAGTGCACTGTCCGTGACTCGCACGAAGTGGGAGCTCGGCGACTTCTGGCCGGTCTCGACCTTGCTGATGTATCCCTTGCTGAATTTGGTGAGCTCGCCGAGTCCATGCATCGACAGGCCTGCGGCTATGCGTAGTCGTCGCAGCTCGGGGCCGAACTCCGGCCTTGTTCCTCGTCCCGACGTGCGAGCCATCCTGCCTCCGTCCAACACTGGATCATTGTGCCTGATGACGACGATGTTTCCCAGTCTTGACATCGAGGAAACGGGAAACGCATACTGATCGCCCCAGGTCTGCGTGCTCGTGGACGCCGGCTGTTGGGTCGCCCTGTCGGGTGAGTCGACAGCCGGTCGCCCTCGGGGAGTCGGTACCCGAACGGATGGTGGCGGTGGTTAATTCAGAGGGTTCCGCTTCGCCGCGTTTGACCGTGGCTGGGGCTGGAGCCATCGGGCGGGAAGCATGGACTCTACGAGCCATGATCACTGATGGTACTGCCAATATGACTCTGGGTGGCGTAGTCGGGGGAGGCTTCGGCGTCGACGCTGTCAAGTTGTTCATGGGCTCGGGTCCGACGATGGGCTGGCCCTCCGTCCTCGCGAGCGGCGTTGGACTCGCTAGCGTCGTTTTCGGCCTATGGCTCCGGCGTCGATCCCGCCGCCGCATGCGTGTCGGCGTCGTGGTCTCTGCGATGGATGCACGCAGAGGTCTGATGCGCGCTCGTCAGCTAGAGCAACAGGCGGAAGCCTTCAGTCGAGGCGCCTGCATGGTCACGCTGAAGGCTGGCGTCGAATTGTCTGACGGCGGTGGGTGGAATCAGGCTCTTGTCGGTGCTCTTGCTGACGAAACGTTGTCGGCGATGACATTAGCCGAACGATTGACTCCTGACGCAGGTCAGATCAACTTGATTCCCACGATGCCGCTGAATGTCGCGTTCTGGTTCGGCTCCAGGTTGGGGTATACACATGCCCGCGAGGTGGTGGTGCACGCGCTCCGGCAGGCGAACGGGACGCCTGCGTATTTCCCTGCGACGTCCCTCCGGGCAATGGATGCAGATGTCGAACCGCTGACCGTCGAACGACTCCGAGCTATCGATGGTGGTGATCCACGCGCGGTTGCCCTGGCCTTGGACCTGCAGGGACACGGAGACCAGTTCTTCGATCAAGTCACAGCGGCATGCCGTCAGCACAACATCGGATACCTGCTGTCGATCCAAAGTCCGGCCGATCTTCCTGAGAACCGCATCACTTCGGTCGGGGTGGTCGAGCAGACTTTCCGCGCTTGGAGAGATGCTCCTTTCCCGGTTGGGGCGCGCGCAGGACGACACGCGATCTTCCTCAATGGGCCTGTCGCGATTGCGGTGGCACTTGGTGCCCGCCTGGCTTCCCCGGGACACGGTACGTGGACGGCGTTCACCTTTGATGAGGCGAGCAACCTATTCGAGCCATTCCCTCCGGTGTTGCCTGATTGAGGCCCGGGGATTGCCAGACATGCCCTGGCGGACTTGTGGACGTCGGATCGATCCAGCGAGTTGCCCTGGCAAGGCTCAGCCGAACGGGCCCTTGTCCGGTGCGCAGACCGCGCCTCGCGCAGGTACCGCGCCCGTCAGGAAGTACGTGTCCAGCGACTTGTCGACACATGCGCTCTTGCCGCGGGAGCCGTGGCCGTACGTGTCCAGTGTCAGCAGTCGCGCGTTGGCCAGGAGCTTTTCGGTTCGGACCGCTCCGTCGTACGGGGTTTCCAGGTCTCCTTGCTTGTTCGCCAGCAGGAGGATCGGCGCTGTCGGGCGGTTCCACGGGCCGGTGTAGCGGCCCGTGTCCGTGACGTCCCAAGTCGCGCACGGCAGTGTCTTGTAGACGTCGTACGGGCCGAAGCCGCGGCCGACTCGGTCGGCCGCGCGGGCGTAGCCCGCCCAGACCGCCGGGTCGTGCGGGTTGGCCGCGTCCGAGCACAGGGTTGCGCCGCCGCCCAGTAGTGAGTCGACGTCCGGTGGTCCGCCGGCGGAGGCCGGGATCGGCAACGCGGGGTTCGCCAGAGACTGCAGGTACGCCGCCAGCTGCGGGGCCGCCTGGGCGTCCGTCAGGTAGGTGTGGATCTGGGCGATCGCGCTCTGGTACGTGACGGTGACCTGGTGGCCCGCGGTGTCCGTCACCGTGATCGGGCCGGTGGCCAGGCGGTCGAGGATGGCGGAATAGTCGAAGGTGCAGCGCGCGGCGCAGGCGTCCAAAAAGGACTGAAGGGCGCGCGGGCCGTCGACGTAGCCGGCCAGGCGGTAGCTCATCGGGCCCGGGCCGGTCGCCCAGCGGGACGGGTCGTCAACGGCGTCCAGGGCCAGCGTGCCGACGCGGCCGGGGAACAGGTTCGCGTACGTCTCGCCGAGGTACGTGCCGTACGACTTCCCGTAGTAGCGCAGCTTCGCCTCGCCGAACGCGGCGCGCAGCCGGTCGAGGTCGCGGGCGATCGTGCCCGTCGACAGGTGGTTCGCCAGCGGGCCCGCGTTCTGCTCGCACAGGTCCGTGATGGTCTTCGTGTCCGCGATCTGCTGCTGTTCGGCTTCAGCGGAAAGCGGGAACGTCCCGAGCGCCCGCTGCAGCACCTCCAGCTGCGACGGGTCGGTGAAGCAGTGGATCTTCGAGCTGGCCCCGACGCCGCGCGGGTCCATCCCGACGATGTCGTAACGGGCGTGTAACGCCGGTGTCAACGCCGGGGCGAAGCGGCCGGGCGAACCCGGGCCGCCCGGGTTGTAGAAGATCGTGCCCAGCTTGTGGGCCTGGTCGGTGGCCGGCAGGCGGCCGATCGCCACCGTGGCCGTCCCGGCCGAGGGGTCCTGATAGGACAGTGGGACGTCGAGCCGGCCGCAGTCGTACCCGCCCGGCGACCCGGCCGGACAGGTTTCCCAGACGATTCCGGCGGGGCTTGCCACTGCTGCGGGTGCGCTCAAAGCCACCACACCCGCCGCGGCCCCCAGAGCCAGCACAGCACGGAGTTTCGGAGATTTCATCCGCCGATCGTCCCGCCGCCGGGACCGGGGGCGCGCTGGTGCGCACCCCCGGAACCGGGGTAGGGCGAGCCCTACGCGGTCAGCTTCGGGATGATCTGCGACCCGTACGACGCCAGGGTCGCCTCGCGGTCGTCGTGCATCAGGTACAGCGAGAACTGGTCGACGCCCAGCTCCGCCAGTTCCTGCAGGCGGGAGACGTGCGCCGACGCCGGGCCCAGCAGGCAGAACCGGTCGACGATCTCGTCCGGGACGAACTCCGTCGACGGGTTGCCCGCCTTGCCGTGGTGGCTGTAGTCGTACCCCTCCCGTTCGCGGATGTAGTCGGTCAGCTCCCGGGGCACCGCGCCCGACGAGCCGTAGCGCGCGACCAGGTCCGCGACGTGGTTGCCGACCATCCCGCCGAACCAGCGCAGCTGCTCGCGCTGGTGCGCCAGGTCGTCACCGACGTACGCCGGGGCCGCGACGCAGATCGTGATGCCGCCCGGGTCGCGCCCGGCCGCCCGCGCCGCGTCCCGCACCGCGCCGATCGTCCAGCGCGTGATCGCCGGGTCCGCGCACTGCAGGATGAAGCCGTCGGCGTGCTCGCCGACCGTCTTCAGCGCCTTCGGCCCGTACCCGGCCATCCACATCTCGAGCCGGCCGTTGCGGATCCACGGGATCTGCACGGTCGTGTCGTTCATCTCGACCGCGCGCCCCTCGGCCAGCTCCTTGACCACGTGCATGCAGTCGCGCACGGTGGCCAAAGTGGACGGTGGCTTCCCGACGACCCGGTGCGCGGAGTCGCCGCGGCCGATGCCGCAGACCGTCCGGTTGCCGTACATGTCGTTGAGCGTGGCGAACGTCGACGCCATCACCGACCAGTCGCGGGTGCCCGGGCTGGTCACCATCGGCCCGACCACCAGCGACGACGTCGCGGCCAGGATCGCCGAGTAGATGACGAACGGCTCCTGCCACAGCACGCAGGAGTCGAACGTCCAGCCGTAGCGGAACCCGGCGTCCTCGGCGTCCTTCATCAGCCGCACGACGTCCCGCGCGGGCGGGTCCGTCTGCAGCACGATCCCGAAGTCCATGGCCCGCTCCTAGTTCAGGTACTGGTTCAGCTCGCGGGACAGGAACTTGCCGTGGGACGTCGACCCGGTGAACCCGTCGGGCGAGACGACCACGCGCCCACGCGAAAGCACCGTGTGCACGCGTCCGGTCAGCTCGAACCCTTCGTACGCCGAGTAGTCCACGTTCATGTGGTGCGTCTCGGCCGACAGGGTCTGCTTCGCGGAAGGGTCGTAGACGACGATGTCGGCGTCCGAACCCGCGGCGATCACGCCCTTGCGCGGGTACAGCCCGAACATCCGCGCCGGCGTCGCCGAGCACGTCTCGACCCAGCGCCCGAGCGTCAGCTCACCCGCGACGACACCCTGGTGCAGCAGGTCCATCCGGTGCTCGACGCCGGGCATGCCGTTCGGGATCGCCCGGAAGTCGCCGCGGCCCAGCTCCTTCTGGTCCTTGAAGCAGAACGGGCAGTGGTCGGTCGACACCACGGACAGGTCGTTCGTCCGCAGTCCGCGCCACAGGTCGGCCTGGTGCGACTTCTCCCGCAGCGGCGGCGACGCGACGTACTTGGCGCCCTCGAAGTCCGGCTTGGCCAGGTCCTCAATGGACAGGTAGAGGTACTGCGGGCACGTCTCGGCGAACACGTTCTGGCCGTCGTTGCGCGCTTCCGCCACCGCCGCAAGCGCTTGCGACGCCGAGAGGTGCACGATGTAGAGCGGCGAACCGGTGACCTTCGCGAGCTGGATCGCCCGTGACGTCGCCTCGCCCTCCAGCTCCGGCGGCCGGGTCAGGCCGTGCTGCACCGGGTCGATCTTCCCGGCCTCGAACGCCTGCGCGGCCAGCTGGTCGATCGCGATGCCGTTCTCGGCGTGCATCATGATCGTGGCGCCGATCTCGCGCGCCTTCTGCATGGCCAGCAGGATTTCGCCGTCGGTCGAGTAGAACACGCCCGGGTAGGCCATGAACATCTTGAAACTGCCGACCCCGGCGTCGACGCAGGCTTCCATCTCCTTCAGCGACTGGTCGTTGACGTCGGAGACGATCATGTGGAAGCCGTAGTCGATCGCGCAGTTGCCGTCCGCTTTGGAATGCCACTTGTCCATCGTGGACAGCAGCGACGTCCCCTTGGCCTGCACGGCGAAGTCGATGATCGTCGTCGTGCCGCCCCAGGCCGCCGCCGTGGTGCCGGTCGCGAACGTGTCGACCGAATGCGTGCCGCCGAACGGCATCTCCATGTGCGTGTGCGCGTCGATGCCGCCGGGCAGCACGTACTTGCCGGTGGCGTCGATCGTCTCGTCGCCGGTGAGCGTGCCGGGCGCGCCGACGGCGGCGATGGTCTCGCCGTCGACCAGCACGTCCGCCAGGAGCGCACCCGACGGCGAAACGACCTGGCCGCCCTTGATCAGGGTGGTCATCAGGCCTCCGTGAGGGGGCCGTAGGTGTCCGGCCGGCGGTCGCGGTAGAACGCCCACAGGTCGCGGACCTCGTCGATCAGCGTCATGTCGAGGTCGCGGATGACGACCTCGTCGTCGGTGTCGGACGCGGCGTCACCGATCAGCTGGCCGCGCGGGTCGGCGAAGTACGTCTGGCCGTAGAAGTCGTTCTCGCCCAGCGGTTCCACGCCGACGCGGTTGATTGCGCCGACGAAGTACTCGTTCGCCACCGCGGCCGCCGGCTGCTCCAGCTTCCACAGGTACTGCGACAGGCCGCGGCTGGTCGCCGACGGGTTGAACACGATCTTCGCGCCCGCCAGGCCCAGCGCGCGCCAGCCCTCCGGGAAGTGCCGCTCGTAGCAGATGTAGACGCCGATGCGGCCGACAGCGGTGTCGAACACCGGGTAACCCAGGTTCCCGGGCCGGAAGTAGAACTTCTCCCAGAAGCCCTTGACCTGCGGGATGTGGTTCTTGCGGTGCTTGCCGAGGTAGGTGCCGTCGGCGTCGATCACCGCGGCGGTGTTGTAGTACACGCCGGGCTGCTCGACCTCGTACATCGGCACGATCAGCACCACGCCGTGGCGCTCGGCCACCTCCTGCATGAGCTTGGTCGTCGGCCCGTCCGGGATGCCCTCGGTGTAGGAGTAGAACTCGGTGTCCTGCACCTGGCAGAAGTAGGGGCCGTAGAACAGTTCCTGCAGGCAGACGACCTGGGCGCCCTGCGAGGCGGCGGAGGCGATGTGGTCGACCGCCGCCTTGATCATGGACTCCTTGTCACCCGTCCACCGCTGCTGGATCAATCCGGCTCGGACGACGCTCACTTGCTTCCTCCTTGTTCGATGACGCGGACAGGGCGGCGAAGACGACGAACGCGCCGACGAAGCCGACCACCCAGTTGTAGTCGTAAAGCGGCTTGAGGAACGGGATCAGCCCGCCGTCGGGGAACGGCCCGCCATAGGCACCGCCGACCGAGAGAACGGCTCCCACCAGCGTGGCGACCAGCGCGCGCCAGTTCCAGCCGCCGCTGAACCAATACACCCCATCGGGTGTGTAGAGGTCCTTCAGCTTGAGCTTCGTGCGGGCGATCACCCAGTACCCGGCGACGAGCACGCCGGCGACCGCGCCGAGCAGGCCGCCGTAGAAGCCGAGCCACGCGAAGATGTAGATGTTCGGGTCGGAGTAGAGCCGCCACGGCTGGATCAGGATGCCGATGACGCCGGTGATCCCGCCGCCGACCGCGAAGGTGATCCTCTTCGGGAAGGCGTTGGAGAAGTCGTAGGACGGGCTGACGACGTTGGCCGCGAGGTTCGCCGAGATCGTCGCGAGCACCAGCGCGACCAGCGCGACGACCACCACGACCGGGCTGGTGAACTTGTCGGCCAGCTGCGCCGGGTCCCAGATGTCCTCGCCGTAGAGCACGTGCCCGCCCGACGTGGTCAGGATGGCGACGATCGCGATGAACGTCATCGTCGTCGGCAGGCCGAGGATCTGGCCGCGGACCTGCTTGCGCTGGCTGCCGCCGAAGCGCGTGAAGTCCGGCATGTTGAGCGAGAGCGTCGACCAGAACGCGATCATCGCCATCAGCGACGGCGCGAACACCTTCCAGAAGTCCGGGCCCCAGCCGAGCTTGCCGCCGTCGGACAGGATCGGGCCGAGCCCGCCCGCCTTGACCAGCACGTACCCGAGCAGGATCAGGAAGCCGACCGACACCAGCGGCGCCGTCCAGTTCTCGAACCGGCGGACGGCCTCCATGCCGCGCCAGATGATCAGCATCTGGCCGATCCAGAACACCACGAACGACAGCCAGAGCGTCCAGTGCTGCCCGGCGATCTCCGGCGCGTCCCGCCACCACGAGCCGAGCAGGCGGCCGAGGATGACGTAGATGGCCTCGCCGCCGACCCAGGTCTGGATGCCGAACCAGCCGCAGGCGATGAACGCCCGCAGCAGCGCGGCCAGGTTGGCGCCGCGCATGCCGTAGAACGCGCGGGCGAACACCGGGAACGGGATGCCGTACTTCGTGCCGGCGTGGCTGTTGAGCAGCATCGGCGCCAGCACGACCAGGTTGCCGATGGTGATCGTGATCAGCGCCTGGACCCAGTTCATGCCGAGCGCGATCAGCGACGCGGCCAGGGCGTAGCTGGGGATGTTGTGGGCCATCCCCATCCAGAGCGCGAAGTAGTTGTAGGTGGTCCAGGTCCGTTTCGCAACGGGGACGGGTGCCAGTTCGTCGTTGAAGAACCGGCTGCCTTCGAGAGACCCGACGTCACCCGGGTCGAGCTCGACCCGGCCGTCGTCGTGCACGCGCTGGTCTGCGGGTGTCGGCGCCATTGCGGAATCCTGCGCGCCCGGCGCGCGGAGGTGGCATTGGCAGACTGTTCACTGTTCGCGGCGTCGGAACGCAGACTGTCGATTGCGTTGACGCCGTCGCGGTGCATGACCTGCGTCACACGTTCGGCGGTCACATTCCGGCAAAGCGCGTGAAACCTCTACACAGGATCTCCACACTTCGCGCGGACCGTCTCCACCTCCGGTGCCTAGAGTCGGCGCCATGGAACTGGGTGGGCGGCGGGTGCTGGTCGTCGAGGACGACGTCACGATCGCCGCGTCGATCGTGGCGCGGCTGCGGGCCGAGGGGTTCACCGTGGAGGTCGCCCACGACGGGCCGGCCGCCGTCGAGACCGAGGCGTCCTGGGAGCCGGACCTGGTGGTGCTGGACGTCATGCTCCCGGGCTTCGACGGCCTGGAGGTCTGCCGCCGGATCCAGGGCCGGCGTCCGGTGCCCGTGCTGATGCTGACCGCGCGCGCCGACGAGACGGACATGCTGGTCGGGCTCGGCGTCGGCGCCGACGACTACCTCACGAAGCCGTTCTCGATGCGGGTGCTGACCGCCCGGGTGCACGCGCTGCTGCGCCGCGTCGAACGGTCTTCCTCCGGGCAGGGCGCCCGGATCGTGCTCGGTGACCTCGAGATCGACGTCGACCAGCGGCGGGTCGCCCGGGCGGGGGTGGCGGCGCAGCTGACGCCGATCGAGTTCGACCTGCTGGTGCACTTCGCGCGGCGGCCGCGGGTGGTGCAGCCGCGGGAACGGCTGCTGTCGGAGGTGTGGGACTGGGACGTCCACGGCACGTCCGCGGGCACCCGGGCCGTGGACAGCCACATCAAGGCGTTGCGCCGGAAGCTCGGCGCGGACCTGATCCGCACCGTGCACGGCGTCGGCTACGCGCTGGAGGCGGGATCGTGAAGCGGGTCGTCGTGAAGGTCGCCGAGCTGCTGCCGCGGCCGCTCGACCGCGTCCGGTCGATCAAGCTGAAGCTGGCGATCCTGATGGTGGCCTCCGGCGGCGTCGCGTTCGCGTTCTTCAACTGGCAGATCGGCTGGCTGCCGCCGAAGACGACGATCACCGCGGTGCTGCTGGCGCTGGTGCTGTCGCAGGTGCTGGCGCACGGGATGACCCGGCCGCTGCGCGAGATGACGGGCGCGGTGCGGGCGATGGCCAAGGGCGACTACACGCGCCGCGTCCGCGCCACCACGCGCGACGAGGTGGGCGAGCTCGCGCAGGCGTTCAACCTGATGGCGGGCGACCTCGGCGACGCCGACCGGCAGCGGCGCGAGCTGATCGCGAACGTCTCGCACGAGCTGCGGACGCCGATCACGGCGTTGAGCGGGGTGCTGGAGAACCTCGTGGACGGCGTCGAGGACGCGGACCCGGCGACGTTGAAGACGGCGCTGCAGCAGACCGAACGGCTGGCGACGCTGGTCGAGGAGCTGCTGGACCTGTCGCGGCTGGACGCCGGGGCGATTCCGCTGCACAAGACGACGTTCTCCCTGTCCGCGTTGTTGTCGGAGGCGGTGTCCGAGGCGGCGCTGGTGCGCGGGGTGAGCTTCGAGGTGTCGGTGTCCCCGGCGGACGCGGTCGTGACGGCCGATCGCGGACGGCTGTTCCAGGTGGTGGCGAACCTGCTGGAGAACGCGGCCCGCCACGGCCCGGCGGGCGGCGTGGTACGGGTCGTCGCGGAGCTGCGTGCCGGCGAGGTGCGCATCGAGGTGTGCGACGAGGGCCCGGGCATCGCCCCGGCGGACCGCACGAGGGTGTTCGAGCGCTTCACGCGCGGCGAGCGCCCGACGGGCGGCGGCACGGGGCTGGGCCTGGCGATCGCGCGGTGGGCGGTGGAGCTGCACGGCGGGACGATCGGGGTGGTCGAGCCCTCCGGCATCGGCGGCACTGGCGGCCGGATCCGGGTGACCCTCCCGACCAGCTGAGTGCCGGGCTCGTGAGTGGGAAGCAGTGTTCTAACCCGGTTTCCCACTCACGACCAGCCGAGCACAGCGGCGTCTGACATTTGCGAACGTGAACGTGGGAACTCGAGAAGGCGGGCGAAATGCCGAAGTCCAGTGTTGGTGGTGGGGTGCCGCGGGGTAAGCGGACGGCCGCGTCCCGGGGGCCGGAGAGCGCGGATCCGGTCGCGGCGGGAGGTGGCGCATCCGGTGCGGCGCGGTCCGGAGGGGATGCTGCTGCTGGGGAGGGCGCTGCCGAAGGACGGGGATCCGGGGTGGCAGGGCCTGGTGCGGCGGGGCGGGCCCGCAGCGCGGCGCGGTCCGGAGGGGACGCCGCTGATGTGGAGGCGGGTGTCGCCGGGCAGGGGTTCGACTCGGCACGTGCCGGGGCGGGTGTTGCTGCTGGGGAGGGCGATGCCGTAGGACGGGGGTCCGGGGTGGCGGGGCGTGGTGCGGCCAGGCGAGTCCGTGGTGCGGCGGGGTTCGTGGGGGACGTCGCTGCTGGGGAGGGTGCCGCGGTGCGGGGGTCCGGGATGGCGGGGCGGCGGGGGACCGGCCCGGCGGGGGAACCCGGGGCGGCGGGGCGCGGTGGGGTGGCCGTGGCTGCGCCGCCCGTGTTGATGCGGCCGCTGCCTCCGGCCAAGTCCGCCATTGTTCCTCTTCCGCCCGGCGTTCTGCCTGCCGCGGCCGTCGCCGGGGTGGCCGGGGCGCTCCTGCTGCCCGTCGACCGGCCCGGCATCGGGTGGCTGCTCACCGGGTTCGCCGTCGTCGGGGCCGTCGTGGTTGCCGATCGGCGGGCGCGGGAGGGGCAAGCAAGTGCCCTGAGCTGGGGGAACGCCGGGTGGGCCGCGCTCTCCCTCGCGCTGCTCGGCATGGGGGCCGTCCGGGCGTCCGGGTGGTTGTTCGTCCTCTGCGTGCTGGCCGCCGTCTTCACCGGGTCGCTTGCGGTCGTGGGGAAACGGACCGTCCACACCGTGCTCTACGACGTGTTCGCCGTCCCGCTCGAAGCCCTGCGGGCGATTCCGTGGGCCGGCCGGGGGATCGGGAAGTTCACCGCGCGGCGGGACGGTGTCGCGCGGCGGATCGCGCTCGCCGTTTTGGCCGCCGCCGCGCTCGTCGCGGTCTTCGTGCCGCTGCTGGCCAGTGCCGATCCCGACTTCGCCGCCCTTGTCGAGGCGATGATCCCCGAACTCAGCTTCGGGACCGTCGTGCGGTGGTGTCTCGTCTTCCTCGTCGCCGCGCTGCTCGTCGCCGGGGCGTGCTACTTCCTCGCCGCGCCAGCGGCGCGGGCGACGGCGGACCGTCCACATCAGAGTAAATACGGTCTGGAGTGGACGGTCCCGCTCGTGGTTCTCGTGCTGATCTTCAGCGTCTGGGTCGGGGTCCGGCTGGTCGTGCTGTTCGGTGGCACGGCGTACGTCCTGCGCACCGTCGGCTTGACCGCGGCCGAGTACGCCCGCGGCGGCTTCTGGCAGCTCTGCGCGGTCACCGTGCTGACCCTCGCCATCGTCGCCGCCGCGTTGCGCTGGGCCCCGGACGTCACGAAGGGCGACCGCCTCCGCCAGCGCGTCCTGCTGGGGGCGCTCAGCGCGCTGAGCCTGGTGCTCGTCGGGTCCGCGTTGAGTCGCATGTGGACCTACCAGCAGGCCTACGGCTTCACCGTGCTCCGCCTGCTGGTCGAGGTCTGCGAATTCTGGTTCGGCGCGGTCTTCGTGCTGGTGGGCGCGTCGCTGGTCAAGCTGCGCTCGACATGGCTGCCCCGCGCCGCGATCGGGACGGCCGCCGCCGCGCTGCTGGTCCTCGCGATCCTCGATCCGGAACGCCTCATCGCCGAGGCCAACCTCGACCGCGCCGCCGCCGGGAAGCCCTTGGACCACGGTTACCTGTACGGGTTCTCCGCCGACGCCGTCCCGGTCGTCGCGGCGCGGCTGCCCGAGCCGGAGCGTTCGTGCGGGCTGCGCCAGATGCTCGGCCACGACACGACGGACGGCTGGCCCGCCTGGAACCTCAGCCGCGCCGCCGCCCGTGACGTCCCCGTCGGCCGCTGCGGCTGAACCGAACGGGCCGCTCGCGCGTGGTCCCTACGTCGAGCGGGAGCCACCGGGCCGTCGTGGGGGCGGCCCGGCGGCTCCCGCGCGCGAAAACCGCGTCAGAAACCGAAGACGCCGTCGGAGTCGCGGTCGGCTTCGCAGCGGTTGCCGTAGGTCGTGCGGTACGACGCCGGCCTGCCGCGCCAGGTGCCGACGGCCGTGACCTCCACCGGGGCGTAGATCAGCGTGCACGCCTGGTGCCGCGCGGTGATCCGGGCGAAGTCGCCGTTCACGCCCTCGAGCACGGCGCAGGCGCGCTCGCGCTTCGGGTGCGTGCCGCCGGCCGGCTCGCAGGTCAGGACGACCGAGCCGATCCGGCCGGCGTTGTCGTGGCTGGTCAGCTGCAGGGTCGACGCCGGCGGCGGCGCGGGCGCGAGACAGGTCAGGCTCAGCAGGCAGGCGGCAACCGGGAACAAGGCCATATCGATCTCATCGGCAGGCCGAAGTCGATCACTGTGCTGCACGTCCGGGTGAGTCTTCTTCGCCCGGCCGGGTGAGGTCCAGCGCCAGCAGCGCGACGTAGAGCGAGAGCATCGACTCCGGCTCCTCCAGCCGGACGCCCAGGACCTGCTCGATCCGGGCGAGCTGCTGGTAGTACGCCGTCCGCGACGTGTGGGCCGCCGCGGCCGCCGCCGACTTGTTGCCGCCCTGCTCGCAGTAGTGCCGCAACGCCGGCACGAGCCGGCTGCCCGACGCGGCGTCCCGCTGCAGCAGCGGCCCCAGCTCACGGGTCGCGAAGGCGGCGACCCGCTCGTCCCCGGACAGCAGGTGCAGCAGGCCGCGCAGCCGGACGTCGGACAACCGGTGCAGCACCCGCTCCGCGCCCGCGCCCAGCGCGGCGGCCGCGACCTGCCCGGCCTCCAGCAGCGTCCGGCCGGCTTCGGCGGGTGACAGCACCGTGGTGCCGACGGCGAGCACGCCCGGCGCACTCGAGCGGGCGTCGTGGACGTCGGTGGCGAGCCGCTGCAGCACCGCGTCGGCGTTCGCCTCGGGGGACAGCGCGATCAGCGCCCGGACGCCGGTGTCGTCGGTCGCCACCAGCGCCGACACCTTCGCGCGGCGCGCGGCCAGCGCCGTCGCCTCGGCCAGCTCGCGCAGCACCGGCGGGGTCGACAACGCCGGGCGCGCGGTGCCGGTCAGCCGCGGCCGCACGGCCACCCCGACCAGCTGCCGCCCGGTCAGCGGCACGGCCAGCGCGGACGCCCGGGCCAGCAGCTCCGCCGACGGCGCGGGCGAGCTCAGCAGCTCGGCCAGCACCGCGCGGTGGGCCTGTCGCTCGAGGCCGTCGGAGTCCTTCGCGACCAGCCGGTGCACGGCGAGCGCGGACGCGGCCCGCTCGGCGACCACGCGGTGGCGGTGCGGCGGCTGGTCGGCGCACACGACGATCAGCCGCGCCCAGTCGTGACCGCGCGCGCCGACGACGGTGACCAGCCAGCCCGCGCCCGCGTGGTAGCCGGTGCGCTCGCCGACCTGGACCACCCGCGACCGCGCGGGCCAGCCGGTGAGCAGCTCGGCCGGGTCGGTGCCGGCCGCGTCGTAGGCCAGCACCTCGTGCGAGAGCGTCTCCAGCACCACCGGCTGCTCGGTGAGCCGCGCGACCTCGCCCAGCACGACGCCGGGTTCGGCGCCCGCGACCGTCAGCGCGGTGAACGTCTCGTGGACGCGCTCGGCGGCGCGCAGCTCGGCGACCTGGGCGTCGACGATCTGGCCGTTGACCGCCTCGGTGACGCTCACGAACCGCGTCTCGCGCGAGAGCGTGACCAGCGGGAACCCGTGCCGGTCGGCGGCGTCCACCAGGGCCGCGGGCAGCTTGTCGTTCCAGTGCCGGACCAGCTCGATCACCACGCCCGCGGCGCCGACCCCGGCCAGGTCCGCGACGTAGCGGGCGAGCGACGGGCCGTCGTCGGGCAGCGCGACGCCGGTGGTCAGCACCAGCTCACCGCCGCGCAGCAGGTGCGCGATGTCGGCGACCTCGGCGACGTGCGCCCAGCGCACGGGCGCGTCCAGCCCGGCGGCACCCGCGACGACGTGCGGGCGGCCCTGGCGCAGCACCGGCAGGGCGAGCACCTCGGCCACGGTCGGGTACACGGAAACCTCCCCGGCATGATCGGCAGGGACAGACTGTACGGCCGGAAGCCAACTGGCGTACACGTTGCCGATGGCGTCCGCGTGGCGCCCGCCCGGACACTCGCAGGGACGTCCCCGAGCGAAGGAGTGCCCGTCGTGACCGACCGCATCACCCACTGGATCGACGGCAAGCTGTTCACCGGCATTCCCGCGCGTACCGGCGACGTGTTCGACCCCGCCACCGGGCAGGTCCGCGCGCAGGTCGATTTCGCCGGGCAGGCCGAGGTCGACGAGGCCGTCGCGGCCGCGACGGCGGCGCTGCCGGGCTGGCGCGGGACGTCGCTGGCCGGCCGGACGCGGGTGCTGTTCGCCTTCCGCGAGCTGCTCTCGGCGCGCAAGCACGAGCTGGCGAAGATCGTCACGAGCGAGCACGGCAAGGTCGAGTCGGACGCGGCCGGGGAGATCGCCCGCGCGATCGAGAACGTCGAGTACGCCTGCGGCGCCGCGCAGCTGCTCAAGGGCGGCTTCAGCGAGAACGCCTCCACCGGCGTCGACGTCTATTCGATCGCCCAGCCGCTCGGGGTGGTCGGGGTGATCTCGCCGTTCAACTTCCCGGCCATGGTGCCGCTGTGGTTCGTGCCGAACGCGCTGGCCTGCGGCAACACCGTCGTGCTCAAGCCGAGTGAGAAGGACCCGTCGGCGGCGGTGTTCCTCGCCGAGCTGTTCGCCGAGGCCGGGCTGCCCGCGGGCGTGCTCAACGTGCTGCACGGCGACAAGGTCGCGGTCGACGGGCTGCTGGAACACCGCGACGTCAAGGCGATCTCGTTCGTCGGGTCGACGCCGATCGCGCGGTACGTCTACGAAACCGGTACCCGCAACGGGAAGCGCGTCCAGGCGCTCGGTGGCGCGAAGAACCACATGATCGTGCTGCCGGACGCCGACCTCGACCTGGCCGCCGACGCCGCGGTGTCCGCCGGGTTCGGCTCGGCGGGGGAGCGCTGCATGGCCGTGTCGGTCGTGGTGGCCGTCGATCCCGTCGGCGACGAGCTGGTCGCGAAGATCGCCGAGCGGATCGCGGGGCTGAAGGTCGGCGACGGCCGGGACCCGGCGTCCGAGATGGGCCCGCTGGTCACCCGCGCCCACCACGAGCGCGTCGAGTCCTATGTGGACGCCGGGGTCGAGGCGGGCGCGTCCCTGGTCGTCGACGGCCGCGGGGTCGAGGTGCCCGGCGACGGCTTCTGGCTCGGCCCGACGCTGTTCGACCACGTGCGCCCGGAGATGTCGATCTACACCGACGAGATCTTCGGCCCGGTGCTGTCGGTGGCGCGCGCGGCGTCCTACGACGACGCCCTGGACCTGATCAACGCCAACCCGTACGGCAACGGCACGGCGATCTTCACCGGTGACGGCGCGGCCGCGCGGCGGTTCCAGAACGAGGTCGAGGTCGGCATGGTCGGGGTGAACGTCCCGATCCCGGTGCCGGTCGGCTACTACTCCTTCGGCGGCTGGAAGGACTCGCTCTTCGGCGACAGCCACGCGTACGGGCCGGAGGGCTTCCACTTCTTCACCCGCACCAAGGTCGTCACCTCGCGCTGGCCCGACCGGTCCCACGCCGGGGTGAACCTGGGGTTCCCGCGCAACTCCTGACGTGATCCGGGATTGTCCGGGGTGCTCCGCGGGTTGACACCCGGTGGAGCACCCCTGGACAACGATGGGACGAAAGATGAGTGCGAAGAACTCAGGCACGTTCACGATCGGCGGCGACCTGCCGGTCACCCGGCTCGGGTACGGCACCATGCAGCTGACCGGGCCCGGCGTGTGGGGTGACCCGAAGGACCCCGACGAGGCCGTCCGCGTGCTGCGGCGCGCCGTCGAGCTGGGTGTCACGCTGATCGACACGGCCGACGTCTACGGCCCGTTCGTCGCCGACCTGCTGCTCAAGAAGGCCCTGCACCCGTACGCCGACGACCTCGTCATCGCGACGAAGGCCGGCTTCACCCGGCAGGGCCCGAACGAATGGATCCCGGTCGGCCGGCCCGAGTACCTGCGCCAGCAGGTCGAGCTGAGCCTGCGCCACCTCGGCCTCGAGCGGATCGACCTGCTGCAGCTGCACCGGATCGACCCGAAGGTCCCGGTGGCCGAGCAGATCGGTGAGCTGAAGAAGCTGCAGGACGAGGGCAAGATCCGGCACATCGGCCTGTCCGAGGTCGGCGTGGCGGACCTGCAGGAGGCGCAGAAGACCGCGGAGATCGTGTCCGTGCAGAACATGTTCAACCTGGCCAAGCGCGACGCGGAGCCGCTGCTGGAGCACGCCGCCGGGCACGGCATCGCGTTCATCCCGTGGTTCCCGCTGGCCACCGGCGCACTGGCCGGCCCGGACAGCCCGCTGAGCACGCTGGCCAAGGAGCACGACGCGTCGCCGTCGCAGCTCGCGCTGGCCTGGCTGCTCAAGCGCTCGCCGGTGGTGCTGCCGATCCCCGGCACGTCGTCGGTCGCGCACGTCGAAGACAACATCGCGGCGGCGGACATCGAGCTGACCGACGCCGAGTTCGACGCACTGAGCGCGGCGGCCGCCTAAGCGGGGAGCACGTTGATCAGCTGCTTGCTGCGCGGCGTGACCAGCACGGTGTTGACCCGGTCCGGCCGGATCCGCTCGCGGAGCTTCCGCTCCAGCGGGTAGGTCCGGCCGCCCGCCTTCAGGTAGTAGTGCTCGTTGTAGCCCTGGCTGAGCCGGGTGGAGAGCGCGATCGGGTACTCGTCGCCGGGCCGTTGCCTGCCGAAGTCGTGGGTCCAGCCCGCGGTCGCGACCAGCTGCCCGCTCCGCACGTCCGCCAGCCGGCGCCAGCAGACGAATCCGAACCAGGCGGTGATCGCCAGGATCGGCACGAGGGTGCCGAGGACTTCGGCGGCGGTCTCCGCCACGGCGGCGAGCAGGACCGTCACCACGAGACCGGCGGCGACCAGGACGGCCGCGACCCAGAAGTTGAGGTCGAGCAGCTTCCCGCGTTGCGAGGGGTGGAGCCGGCCGTGGCGGTTGGCCAGCTCCACCTCGGCCTGCTCGATCACTCGGCCTCGCCTTCGGGGTGTTCCTTCTCGTAGGCCTCTTGGCCTTCGTGGTAGCGGTCGATCTGCTCGTTCTCCTGGCGGCGGCCCTCGGTCACGACACCGACGGTGTCCGCGGTGCTCCACCCCGGATAGCCGCCGGCCCTCTGCCACTCCGCCGGCTTGAGCGCGCTGCGGCCGTCCTCCGAGTACTTGTCGCCCGCGCCTTCGAGCTTTTCGCGGCCGGGGACGTGCGACTCGGCGGCTTCGTTCCAGCCCTTGGCCGTCTCCTCGGCGGACTTCGCCTCCTTGCCGGCCTGCTTCAGCTCGTTCGCCTTGCGCTCGATGCCGGCCGCCGTGTCGACGCTCTTGTCCACCAGCTTGTCGACGCCCTTGCCCACCTTCTTCAGCGCGTTCGCCGCGCCCTCCAGGGCCGCCTTCGACTTGCCCGCGCCCTTCGCGAGGCTCTCCAGCTTCTCGACGATCTTCGTGATGCGCGTGCTGATCTTCTCCGCGAGCACCCCGCCCTCGACGACCGTGTCGGCGATGAACGCCGCGATCGTGCCGCCGAAGGTGCACCACGACGCGGCCAGCGCGGCCAGCGCCTTGACGATCAGCTCGCCGACGAACGACGAGATCATGTCGCGGATCAGCCCGCGCTCGGTGCCGACCAGCGCGGCGCCGACGTTCATCGCGGTCGACGCGTCCCCGGCGTGGGAAGCCGCGCCGCGCAGGACGCTGACGTAGCTCTCCGCCGTCCGCTGGTAGGCCTCCGCGGACCCGCAGTCGCTGAACGACTGCCCGACCTTCTTGGCCTGCTGCTCGTACTGCTCGGCCGTTTCGGTGAGCTGCTTCGAGATGTTCGACCAGGTCACGGCCTTGGCCGTGACGGCCTCGGGCTTGCCGGCGAGCTTGTCGAGGCCGTCCTTGAGGAAGCTGATGTGCTCGATCAGCCAGCCGACCCCCGCGCTCGCGAGCGTGCCGAGCGGGTCCATCGCGGCGCCGAGCAGGTCGAGGGCGTCGGTGCCGACGTCCATGGCGAGGTTGCCCCAGTCGCCGTTACGGGCGTCGGTCAGCGTCGACGCGGCGTCGCTGAAGATGCCCGCGCCGCCGGTCTGGGCGTTGACGTTGTCCAGCTCGCCCTTCGAGCCGTCGCCCATCCCGCTCCAGAAGCCGCCGGAAGACTCGCTCGTCGCGACCAGGGGGTTCTCCTGCGTCTCGGTCATGCCGGCAGCTCCTTGCCGATGCCTTCGATCAGGTTCTTCGTGTTCTGCTCGTGCTCGCTGAACGCCGCGTGCGCGGTCTTCACCCGGTCCGCGACGTCGTGCCCGGCTTCGACGGCCGAGCCGAGGAAGCCGTCGGCGGTGTCGACCCACGCCTGGATCGGGACGGCGAAGACCTGCCCGACGATGCCGAACGCGTCGAAGTCGAGGGCCTGCGCGCTGCCCGCGGCGTCGAGCGCCTGCTGCACCTTGCCGGCGATCTCGCGGATCTCGTCCTCGTGGCCGCCGAGGACGTCGAAGTCGACCTTCATGGCGGTCATCACAGCCCCCGGCGCAGGATCGGGCCGCCGAAGTCCTCGTCGTCACCCGGCCGCGGCGGCGGTTTACGGGCGAATTCCCGGGGTGATTCCTCTTCGGGCAGCTCGGGCTCCGGAATCTGTTCCCGGAGGAATTTCATGGCGTCGCTGTCCGCGCCGATCACCGGCGCCATCACGCTCGTGAGCTGCTGGGCCGCCTGCAGCTGGGCGCGTTTCGCGGTGGCCACGACGGCCGCCGCGAGCCGGGCGCGGGGCAGCTCGTCGGCACGCGGGCCGAAGGTGAGTTCCTGCAGCGCACCGCTGGTGTTGACGGTCACCGTGACGACACCGTCGGCGCTCGTGGCCGTCGCCGAGATGTGCTCGAGCCGCGCCTTCGCCTCGGCGGCGCGCCGGACGATTTCGGGCATACCGGCCGAAGCGGGTTCAACTGTGTTCACGGCGACCTCGAATGTCGGGGGAGGGCATGCGGATCAGAGGCAGCAAACCCCGTTTCGGTTCCGCCGACAACCCGAAGTTTTTTCCGGAAAACAACGCATGGGAATTCATTTGTCCGTTCTTTACCCGGGCCCGAGCGGGCCGCGTTGAGCACGACCGGCTCAGGCTTCCGTAAACTCGGCATGAGCAGCGAGCGAAGTGGGTGAGGAACCGGTGGCCAACGCGGACGAACGCCGCTTCGACGTGCTGCGCGCGATCGTCGCCGACTACGTGTCCAACCAGGAGCCGGTCGGATCGAAGACGATCGTCGAACGGCACAACCTGGGCGTGTCGAGCGCCACCGTGCGCAACGACATGGCCACCCTCGAAGAAGAGGGCTACATCACCCAGCCGCACACCAGCGCCGGCCGGATCCCGACCGACAAGGGCTACCGCCTGTTCGTCGACCGGCTGTCCGAGATCAAGCCGCTCAGCGCGGCCGAGCGCCGCGCGATCACGACGTTCCTCGACAGCGGCACCGACCTCGACGACGTCCTCCGCCGCTCGGTCCGGCTGCTCGCGCAGCTGACCCGGCAGGTCGCCGTCGTCCAGTACCCGATGCTGACCAACGCCGCGGTGCGCCACCTCGAGGTGGTGCCGCTCACCCCGGCGCGGCTCATGCTGGTGCTCATCACCGACTCCGGCCGCGTCGACCAGCGGACCGTCGATCTCGGCGACGTCATCACCGAGGACGGCGTCGCGCGGTTGCGCACGGTGCTCAACACGGCGATGTCCGGACGGCGGCTCAACGAGGCCGCCGCGCGCGTCGCCGAACTGCCCGACAAGTCGCCCGGCGACCTGCGCGACGCGCTCATCCGCGTCTGCACGGTCCTGGTCGAGTCACTGGCCGAGCACCCGGAAGAACGCCTGGTCCTGGGCGGTACGGCGAACCTCACCCGCAACGTCGCGGACTTCCCGGGCTCGCTGCGGCAGGTCCTCGAAGCACTCGAGGAGCAGGTCGTCGTCCTCAAGCTGCTCGCCGCCACCCGCAACCCCGGTGCGATCACCGTGCGCATCGGTGAGGAAAATGAGGACGAGCAGATGCGCAGCACCTCGGTCGTCTCGATCGGTTACGGCCAGGACATGGTGCTCGGCGGCATGGGGGTGGTCGGCCCGACCCGGATGGACTACCCCGGCACGATCGCCGCGGTGCGCGCGGTCGCCAACTACGTGGGTCAGATCCTGTCCGGCCGCTGAGCCGGGCAGAGCAGAAGGAGAAGCAGAGACGGTGGCGAGGGACTACTACGGCATCCTCGGGGTGGCGAAGAACGCGAGCGACCAGGACATCAAGCGCGCGTACCGGAAGCTGGCCCGAGAGCTGCACCCCGACGTCAACCCGTCGGAGGACGCGCAGCACAAGTTCGGCGAGGTCACGACCGCCTACGAGGTGCTGTCCGACCCGCAGAAGCGCAAGATCGTCGACCTCGGCGGCGACCCGATGGACGGCGGCGGCCGCGGCGGCGCGGGCGGCGGCGACCCGTTCGCCGGGTTCGGCGGCCTCGGCGACATCATGGACGCCTTCTTCGGTGCGGCCGGCGGGGGCGGCGGGCGGGGCCGTGGCCCGCGCAGCCGCGTCCAGCCCGGCTCCGACGCCCTGATCCGGCTCGGCCTGTCCCTCGAGGACTGCGCGACCGGCGTGGACAAGGAGATCGCCGTCGACACCGCGATCGTCTGCGACCTCTGCCGCGGCGCGGGCACCACCGAGGGCACCGGCGTCAAGACCTGCGACACCTGCGGCGGCGCCGGCGAGGTCCAGTCCGTCCAGCGGTCCTTCCTCGGCCAGGTCGTCACGGCCCGCCCCTGCCCGGTCTGCCGCGGCTACGGCGAGGTCATCCCCGACCCCTGCCGCCAGTGCGGCGGCGACGGCCGCATCCGCGCCCGCCGCAACGTCACCGCCAAGATCCCGCCGGGCGTCGGCGACGGCATGCGCATCCGGCTGTCCGGCCAGGGCGAGGTCGGCCCCGGCGGCGGCCCGGCAGGCGACCTCTACGTCGAGATCGACGAGACGCCGCACGAGGTATTCGTCCGGCAGGGCCACGACCTGCACTGCAACTTCCGCATCCCGATGACCACGGCCGCGCTCGGCGCCACCGTGCCCATCGCGACGCTCGTCGACGGCGACTACGAACTCGACGTCGAACCCGGCACCCAGCCCAACGCCGAGCTCGTCCTCACCGGCAAGGGCATGCCCCGGCTGCGCTCCTCGGGCCGCGTCGACGGCCGCGGCGACCTGCACGTCCACATCGACGTCGTCGTCCCGACCAAGCTCGACGAGGCCCAGCGCGAGCTGCTCATGGACCTCGCCACGCAGCGCGGCGAGGAAGTCCCGACGCTGGCGTCCAACGGCAACAAGCACGGCGGCCTGTTCTCCAAGCTGCGCGCCAAGAACCACCGCTGAGCTGCGCTGTGCCCGACACCACCCTGCCGGTCTTCCTCGCCTCCGCGGTGCCGACCAGCGGCACCGCGGTCCTCGACGGCGAGGAAGCCCGGCACGCGGCGACCGTCCGCCGCCTGCGCGCGGGGGAGCGGCTGGTCCTCTCCGACGGCGCCGGCACCATGGCCCGCTGCGTCGTCGACGCCGTCCAGCCCGGCCGTGACGCCCTGCTGAACCTCACGGTCGAGGAGAGCTGGACCGAGGAACCACCCGCACTGCGCGTCGTGGTGGCCCAGGCCCTCGCCAAGGGCGACCGCGGCGAACTCGCCGTCGAACTCGCCACCGAGGCCGGCGCCGACGCCATCGTCCCCTGGCGCGCCGCCCGCAGCGTCGCCAAGTGGGACGACGGCGGCCGCGGCGACAAGGCCCTCGCCCGCTGGCGCGCCACCGCCCGCGCCGCCGCGAAACAGGCCCGCCGCGCCCACGTCCCCGACGTCACCGAACCCGTCGGCACCCGCGAGCTCGCCGGCCTCGCCAGCACGATGTCGCTGGTCATCGTCCTCGAATCCGACGTCCCCGACCGGCTCACCGACCTGGCACTGCCCGACACCGGCGACCTCCTCCTCGTCGTCGGCCCCGAAGGCGGCATCACCGACGACGAACTCCACACCCTCCGCGAAGCCGGCGCCCGAGCCGTCCGCCTCGGCACCACCGTCCTGCGCACCTCCACCGCCGCCGCCGTCGCCCTCGGCGCACTGGGCGCCCTCACCACCCGGTGGCAGTGACCGGCACTGAAAAGATCACCCCGAAAAAAGGGGCTGGATTTTGCGCCCAGTTATGGCGCGATCACACTCCGACCCGTTACTCTCGTTTACTAACGCGCCACACAGTGTTTCGGCGCGCCACTGGGAAAGCACAGACCCCGCCGGGCACCTCCCCCCTCGGTCCGGCGGAGCCGCGCTAGCGGCGGATCGACCCCCAGGATCCGCCGCTGCGCGGCATCTTCCGCTTCGCTTGCCTCGCTTCGCTTCGGCCGCTTCGCGTTCGTTGTGTCTTCTGGGGGTCAAACCCCCAGACCCCCAGCCGGGGCAAGCCCCGGACCCCCGCGGCTTTTGTCTGGCTGTCCTCCAAAAGGCGTGTTGGCTTGCTCGGGCCTTCGGCCCTTCGCCTGTGTGGCTGCCTTTGGGGGCCGGTCGCTAGGGTTCTTCTCATGAGTGAGGACGAGACGCTCTTCGAGCGGATCATTGCTGGTGAGATCCCTGCCGATGTCGTGTACTCCGATGAGACGACCTTTGCGTTTCGGGATATTCGGCCTCAGGCTCGGGTTCATGTGCTCGTCGTGCCCAAGAAGCGGTACCGGAACCTTGCTGAGTTGGCTGCTGCTGATCCGTCGCTGCTGAGTGATGTTGTTGCTACTGCTCGTAAGGTTGCCGAGCTTGAGGGCATCCTCTCCAGTGGGTATCGGGTTGTCTTCAACACTGATGGGGATGCTGGGCAGACCGTGTTCCACGTGCATGCTCATGTGCTTGGCGGGGAGCCTCTCGGCTTCTTCGGAGCTCACGAGGGGTGAGTCGGGAAACCGGCCTGCGTCTTGTCGGGGGGTGCCAGTAGCATCGGGAGGGTCAGTAGTCCCTCACCGAGAAAGCAGGGCCGAGGCCACGTGGCCGGAACCGCACCGGGTGGAGCCGCCCGACCCGACGTCCCCGGAGACGTCCCCAAGACCGACGACACCACCGCCCAGGCGGCCCAGTCCCGGTTCCCGATCCCCGACGCCGCCGCCCTCAGCCTGCTCGGCTCCCGCGACGAGAACCTGCGTGTCGCCGAGGAACTCCTCGCCGCCGACGTGCACGTGCGCGGCAACGAGGTCACCCTGACCGGCACCCCGGCCGACGTCGCGTTCGCCGAACGCGTCTTCGCCGACCTCGTCACCCTCGCCACCGGCGGCCAGCAGGTCGGACCCGACACGGTCCGCCGCACCATTGGCATGCTCAGCACCGGCGACGCCTCGCCCGCCGAAGTGCTCAGCCTCAACATCGTCTCCCGCCGCGGCAAGACCATCCGGCCCAAGACGCTCAACCAGAAGCGCTACGTCGACGCCATCGACAAGCACACCGTCGTCTTCGGCATCGGCCCGGCCGGCACCGGCAAGACCTACCTCGCCATGGCGAAGGCCGTCCAGGCGCTGCAGGCCAAGCAGGTCACCCGCATCGTGCTGACCCGGCCCGCCGTCGAAGCCGGCGAGCGCCTCGGCTACCTGCCCGGCACCCTCAACGAGAAGATCGACCCCTACCTGCGGCCGCTCTACGACGCGCTGCACGACATGGTCGAGCCCGAGTCGATCCCCCGGCTCATGCAGGCGGGCACCATCGAGATCGCGCCGCTCGCCTACATGCGCGGCCGCACCCTGAACGACGCCTTCATCATCCTCGACGAGGCCCAGAACACCACGCCCGAGCAGATGAAGATGTTCCTCACCCGCCTCGGGCAGGGCTCCAAGATCGTCGTCACCGGTGACGTCACCCAGGTCGACCTGCCCAACGGGCAGCGCAGCGGCCTCCGCGTCGTCCGCGACATCCTCGGCGGCGTCGAAGGGCTCCACTTCTCGGAACTGACCAGCCAGGACGTCGTCCGGCACAAGCTCGTCGGCGACATCGTCGACGCCTACGAGAAGTGGCAGGCCGTGCAGGACGCCCAGGACCAGCAGCAGGGCAACGGCTGGAAGGGCAACCGGCGTTGAGCATCGAAATCGCCAACGAGTCCGGCGTCGACGTCGACGAGACGTCCATCGTCTCCGCGGCCCGCTACGCCCTCGACAAGATGGAGGTCAGCCCGCTCGCCGAGCTGTCCATCCTGCTCGTCACCCTCGAAGTCATGGAAGACCTCCACGAACGCTGGATGGACCTGCCCGGCCCCACCGACGTCATGGCCTTCCCGATGGACGAGCTCGACTCCTCCCGCCGCCCGGACGCGCCCGACGCGTCACCGGCGCTGCTCGGGGACATCGTGCTCTGCCCGGCGTTCGCCAAGGACCAGGCCAAGACGGCGGGCCACGGCCTGATCGACGAGCTGCACCTGCTCACCGTGCACGGCTGCCTCCACCTCCTCGGCTACGACCACGCCGAGCCCGCCGAGGAACGCGAGATGTTCGGCCTCCAGAAGCGCATCCTCGGCGAGTACCAGGACGCCGTCGCCGCGCTGGAGAAGCAGAACGCCCAGCGCAACACCGACGACCGCGTCCTCGGCATCGCCGGGCTCGACGCGAGCGCCGAGCCGAGCCCCGCGCCGCCGGGAGAAACGCCCTAGGCGTCAGCCATGGTCCAGCTCCTCTTCGCGATCGCGCTCGTGCTGCTCGCGGGCGTGTTCGCGGCGGCCGACGCCGCCGTCAGCACCGTGTCCCAGGCCCGGGCCGACGGCCTCGCCCGGATGGGCCTGCCCGGCGCCCGGCACCTGGCCGCGGTCGTCGCCGAACGCCGGCGGCACATCAACCTGCTGCTCCTGCTGCGCCTCGGCTGCGAGCTCACCGCCACCGTGCTGGTCACCGTCTTCGTCGGCACCCGGCTGGCGCCGCTCGGCATCGCCGTGCTGGTCACCGCGGTCGTGATGATCGTCGTCAGCTACGTCCTCATCGGCGTCGGCCCGCGCACCCTCGGCCGCCAGCACCCCTACCGCATCGGTCGCTACGTCGCCGGGCCCGTCCGCGTCCTCGGTTCCGTCCTCGGCCCGCTGTCCCGCCTGCTCATCCTCATCGGTAACGCCATCACCCCCGGCCAGGGCTTCCGCGAAGGCCCGTTCACCTCCGAGGTCGAGCTGCGCGAGCTCGTCGACCTCGCCCAGGAACGCGGCGTCGTCGAGGACTCCGAGCGCGAGATGATCCACTCGGTGTTCGAGCTCGGCGACACCATCGCCCGCGAGGTCATGGTGCCGCGCACCGAGATCGTCTGGATCGAGCGCACCAAGACCGTCCGGCAGGCGCTGGCGCTGGCCCTGCGCACCGGCTTCACCCGGCTCCCGGTCATCGACGAGTCGGTCGACGACATCGTCGGCGTCGTCAACATCAAGGACCTCATGTCCGGGTACCTGGACCCGGACGGCCCGAGCACCGTCGTCGACACCGTGATGAACGCGGCGTCCTTCGTCCCCGACTCGAAGCGGCTCGACGACCTGCTCAAGGAGATGCAGCGCTCGCACCACCACATGGCCATCGCCGTCGACGAGTACGGCGGCACCGCCGGGCTGCTGACCATCGAGGACGTCCTCGAGGAGATCGTCGGCGAGATCACCGACGAGTCCGACGCCGACGAACGCCCCGAGGTCGAGGAGCTCGACGGCGGCGCCGTCCGCGTGTCGTCCCGGATGGGGGTCGACGACCTCGGCGAGCTGTTCGGCATCGACCTCGAAGACCACGACGTGGAGACCGTGGGCGGGCTGCTCGCGGAACGACTGGGTAGGGTCCCGCTACCGGGGGCCGAAGCCGAGGTCGCCGGTCTTCGGCTGTTCGCCGAAGGGGGCAAGGACCGGCGCGGCCGGATGCGCATCACCTCCGTGGTGGTGCACCCGGTCACCGCCGAGGCGATGACCGACCCGGCGGACCGGACCACCCGGCGCCGCACGCGCCTGACCCACCCCGACGAACGCGACAGGAGCGTCGAACATGCCTGACCTCGAGGCGGAGGACCAGAAACTGGTCACCCTCGCCCGGTCCTCGCGCGCCCGGATCCAGGCCTCCGAAGGGGCCGCGGTCCGCGACACCGACGGCCGCACCTACGCGGCGGGCACGGTCGACCAGCCGTCGTTCAAGCTCACCGCGCTGCAGGCCGCCGTCGCCGCCGCGCTGTCCAGCGGTGCCGAAGGCATCGAAGCGGCCGCCGTCGTCACCGGCGAAGGCCTGCTCAAGGAAGCTTCCCGGCACGCGATCCGCGACATCGCGAAGTACGCGCCGATCATCCTGGCCGACCCGAGCGGCTCCGTCATCGAGGTGCTGAACCGATGACGGAACACCGGTCCGGCTTCGCCTGCTTCGTCGGCAGGCCCAACGCGGGCAAGTCGACGCTGACCAACGCGCTCGTGGGCACCAAGGTCGCCATCACCTCGAGCAAACCGCAGACCACCCGCCACGCGATCCGCGGCATCGTGCACCGCGAGGACGCCCAGCTCGTCCTCATCGACACCCCCGGCCTGCACCGCCCGCGCACCCTGCTCGGCGAGCGGCTCAACGACATCGTGCACACGACGTGGTCCGAAGTGGACGTCGTCGGCCTGTGCGTGCCGGCCAACGAGAAGATCGGCCCCGGCGACAAGTTCATCGCCGCCGAGCTGCAGAAGATCGCCAAGCGCACCCCGGTCATCGGCATCGTCACCAAGACCGACCTGGTCCAGCCGCAGCAGGTCGCCGAGCAGCTGCTGGCGCTGCAGGGCGTGATGGACTTCGCCGAGCTGATCCCGGTTTCCGCCGTGGACGGCTTCCAGGTGGGCGCCCTCGCCGACCTGCTCGTCCAGCGGCTCCCCGAAGGCCCGCAGCTCTACCCGGGCGGCGAGCTCACCGACGAGCCCGAGCAGACGCTGGTCGCCGAGCTCATCCGCGAGTCGGCGCTGGAAGGCGTCCGCGACGAGCTGCCGCACTCGATCGCCGTCACCGTCGAGGAGATGCTGCCCCGCGAAGGCCGCGACGACCTCATCGACGTGCACGCGTTCCTCTACGTGGAGCGGCCCAGCCAGAAGGGCATCATCCTCGGGCACAAGGGCGAGCGGCTGCGCGAGGTCGGCGCCACCGCCCGCAAGAACATCGAGGCGCTGCTCGGCTCGAAGGTCTACCTCGACCTGCACGTCAAGGTGGCCAAGGAGTGGCAGCGCGACCCCCGCCAGCTGCGACGGCTCGGGTTCTGACGTGACCGAGCCCGCGCGCCCGCCCGCCGACTACAACCCCGGGCCCCCGCCCTCGAGCAACCTGGCCTGGGGCATCGTCGCCGCGATCATCTGCCTGCCCTTCGGGATCGTCTCGATCTTCCAGGCGGCCAAGGTGGAGCGGCTCTGGGCCCAGGGCGACCCGGACGCCGCCCGGCACGCGGCCGGTGCCGCGCGGCGCTGGGCGATCATCGGCGCCGTCGTCGGGGTGGTGCTCTGGGTCCTCGTGGTCGTCGGCGGCGTCCTGCTGCTGGGAACGTTGCTCGACGACGCCGCGTCCCACTGAGGAACGTCGGCAGCAGGAGGAGAACCCGGTGACCCAGCCGTACCCGCAGCAACCCCCGTACGGCTGGCAGCCGAACTACGGGCCGCCCCCGGAGAACAACCTGGTCTGGGCGATCCTGGCGACGGTGATGTGCTGCCTGCCGTTGGGTATCGTCGCCATCGTGAAGGCGAACCAGGTCAACACCCTGTGGTTCCAGGGTTACCACGCCGAGGCGCACCGGGCCGCCGACGAGGCCCGCAAGTGGGCGATGTGGTCGGCGATCTCCTTCGGCATCCTGATCGCGCTCTACCTGGTGTTCGTCGTCGTGATGTTCGTGTTCGTCGGCGTCTCGGCCTGGGGGCTGGCGAGGTGACGACCGTCTACACGGGATTCCCGGCCCAGGGGGCCAAGGCCACGCTGCGCGCGCTGAGCGCCCCGATGGCCGTCGTCGGCGGGCTCGGCCTGTGCTGCGCGGCCGTCTGGATCGGCGACCCCACCACCCCCGGCGGCTGGCTCCCGGTCTGCCCGACCAAGGCACTGCTCGGCATCGACTGCCCGGGCTGCGGCGGCATGCGGATGGCCTACAGCCTGATGCACGGCGACCTCTCCGCTGCCCTGCACTACAACGCCGTCTCCCTCGTCTTCGTCCTCCTCTTCGTGTGGAGCACCGCCGCCTGGACCGTCGGGCGGCTGCGTGGCCGCTGGGTGAACAGCTGGCTGCACTGGCGCTGGACCCCGCTCGCCGTCGGCCTCGTGTTCGTCGTCTGGTTCGTCGTGCGCAACCTCCCGTTCGCCCCGTTCACCGGTTTGCGCGTCTGATGCGCGACGGAGGGGAACCGGCGCGCCGTGTAACGCGTCGGAGCTTCGCTACGTTCACCCGGGCAGTGGACGCCTGACACGCGCGGGCGAACGCGAACCGAGTACGCTCCCGCGGACCGTGCCGTACATTCGGGCCGGTTCCGCATGAGGTGTGCGGGTGGAGTGACCAGCGAGGGGGAGACCCACATGACCGATCCCTACGGCCAGCCGTCCTTCGGGCAGCAGCCCGGCGGCCAGCAGCCGTTCGGACAGCCGCAGCCGGGGCAGGCGCCGCCGCCGTACGGGCAGCAGGCGCCCTACGGGCAGCAGGCACCGTTCGGGCAGCCGGCGCCGTTCGGCCAGCAGGGTGCTCCCTTCGGACCGCCGCAGAACTACGCGAACTGGGGCCAGCGCGCCCTGGGCTGGCTCATCGACATCGGGCCGGTCGTGCTGCTCTACGCGATCGTCATCCCGCTTTCCATCACCGGCGGTCAGATCGGGTCGCTGCTCGGTCTCCTCGGCGGGCTCGCCTGGCTCGGCTGGACGATCTACAACCGCTGGATCCAGCAGGGCAACACCGGCCAGTCGCTGGGCAAGCGCGTCGCGAAGATCAAGCTCGTGAGCGAGGCCACCGGGCAGCCGATCGGCGCCGGCATGGCCTTCCTGCGCGACCTCGCCCACGCCGTCGACAGCTTCGCCTGCTACGTCGGCTGGCTGTGGCCGCTGTGGGACGACAAGTCCCAGACCTTCTCCGACAAGATCCTCAGCACCGTAGTCGTCAACGCCGACGACGCACCCTCGCCGTACGGGCAGCCCGGCATGGGCCAGCCCGGCGCGCAGCCGTTCGGCGGCGGTTACCCGCAGGCGGGGCAGCCCGGCCAGTTCGGTCAGCCGCAGTCCGCTGGTTTCCCGCAGCAGCCGCAGTCCGGCGGCTTCGGCCAGCCCGGTCAGCCTCAGGCCGGTGGCTTCCCGCAGCAGCCGCAGTCCGGCGGCTTCGGCCAGCCGCCGTCCGGTGGTTTCCCGCAGCAGCCCCAGTCCGGCGGCTTCGGCCAGCCGGGCCAGCCGCTGGCGCCGCCCCCGGGCCAGAGTGCCTTCGACGAAGGTGCCGAGCGCACCCAGATGCTCCGCCCCGGCGCCGGGCCGGACAGTGGCGCTTCGCCGTTCGGCGAAGGCGCGGAGCGCACCCAGATGCTGCGTCCCGAGGCCCAAGGTGAGGCCGAGGCGACCCAGAAGCTCCAGCCGGGCCAGTTCGGGCAGCAGCCGCCGCAGCAGCCCGGCCAGCCGCCGCAGCAGTAGCCGCGGCTCGACTTTCCGCACCACCGCCGGGTTTCCGGCGGAAGTTCACGAGTAGTTGGGGTACACGTTCATGACCAATCCCTACGGGCAGCAGCAGCCGCCCTACGGTCAGCAGCCGCAGTCGGGTGGGTTCCCGCAGCAGCCGGGTTACGGCCCGCCGTCCGGGGGCATGCCCGCCTACGGCCAGCCCGCGCCCTACGGCCAGCCGCCCACCGGCGGCTTCGGTGCCCCGGGTTACGGCATGCCCGGGGGCGACATCAACGGCATCAAGGACTACAAGGGCTGGGCGATCGCGTCGCTCTTCCTCGGCGGGCTCATCCTCGGGATCTTCGCGATCATGAAGTCCAACGAGGTCGGCACGTACAAGATGCAGGGCAACTACATGATGGCGGAGCAGGCGTCGCGCACCACCAAGACGCTCTGCCTGATCTCCACGATCCTCGGCGGCATCGGCTGCGTCACGGCGATCATCCTCATCATCGTCGCGGCCACCGCGACGACGGTCAGCCGCTGCTACGGCTACTACTGCTGAAACTGGGTCGGTCCACCCCGGCGTCGCCCGCAAGTGGGACGATGTCGGGGTGGTGAACCTCTACCGCGACACCGGGGTGGTGTTGCGCACGCACAAGCTGGGTGAAGCCGACCGGATCGTCACCCTGCTGACCCGGCGGCACGGCAAGGTGCGTGCCGTCGCGAAGGGCGTGCGGCGGACGTCGTCCCGCTTCGGGGCGCGGCTGGAGCCGTTCGGCCACGTCGACGTGCAGTTCTACACCGGCCGCACCCTGGACGTGATCACCCAGGTCGAGACCGTGGACGCGTTCCAGCTGCCGCTGGTCGCCGACTACCAGCGCTACACCGCGGCCAGCGCGATCGCCGAAACCGCGGACCGGCTCTCGGCCGAAGAGGGCGAGCCGGTGCTCAAGCTCTACCTCCTCGTCTGCGGCGCGCTGCGCTCGCTCGCCGCGGGGGAGCGTGACGCCTCCCTGGTGCTCGACGCGTTCTTCCTCCGCGCGATGTCCTACGCCGGCTGGGCGCCCGCGCTCACCGAGTGCGCCCGCTGCGGCCTGCCCGGCCCGCACGTCGCGTTCAGCGTCGCGGCCGGCGGCTCGATGTGCCAGGACTGCCGCGTCCCCGGCTCCGTGCACCCCGCACCCGAGGTCCTGGACCTGCTCACCGCCCTGCTGCACGGCGAATGGACGATGGCCGAGTCGACCCTGCCCGGCACCCGCCGCGACGCGAGTGGCCTGGTCGCGGCCCACCTGCAATGGCATCTGGAGCGTCAGCTCCGGTCCCTTCCCCTGGTCGAGCGACGTGCCCGGGAGGCCGTGGTGCGCGGGCAGTAGGGTCGAACCTGATCGATTTTCACCCATCCAGGGAGGCCCGCCGTGTTGCGCAGGGGACGCGAGAACAAGGCGTCGCGATACGAGCTGCGGGCCCCGGATCCGCACCCGTCCGGCGCGGTGCCGCCGGAGATCCCGCGTGAGCTGGTGCCGAAGCACGTCGCGCTGGTCATGGACGGCAACGGCCGCTGGGCCAACCAGCGCGGCCTGCCGCGGATCGAAGGCCACAAGCGCGGTGAGGCGGTGATGATCGACGTCGCCGCCGGCGCCGTCGAGATCGGCGTCAAGTGGCTCTCGGTCTACGCGTTCTCGACGGAGAACTGGAAGCGCAGCCCCGAAGAGGTGCGGTTCCTGATGGGCTTCAACCGCGACACGATCCGCCGCCAGGTCGACTACCTGGGCTCGATCGGCGTGCGCATCCGCTGGGCCGGGCGCCGGCCGAAGCTGTGGGCGTCGGTGATCAAGGAGCTGCAGGCGGCCGAGGAGAAGACCAAGGACAACACGGCGCTGAACATGACGATGTGCGTCAACTACGGCGGCCGCGCGGAGCTGGGCGACGCGATGCAGCGGATCGCGCGCGACGTCGCCGACGGCCGCCTGGATCCCGGCAAGGTCACCGAGAAGACCATCGGCAAGTACCTGTACCAGCCCGACATGCCGGACGTGGACCTGTTCCTGCGGCCTTCGGGCGAGCAGCGGACGTCGAACTTCCTGCTGTGGCAGTCGGCCTACGCCGAGATGGTCTACCAGGACACGCTGTTCCCGGACTTCGACCGGACCCACCTGTGGCGGGCCTGCCTGGAGTTCGCCAAGCGCGACCGCCGCTTCGGCGCGGCCGTCGACCAGGCGTCGTCGTCATGAGCGCCACCGAAGCGGCCGAGACCGCGGAGCTGCTGACCAGCGCGAAGGGCGCCCTCGAGCGCTACCTCGAGGTCCACGTCGACGACGACGGCGCGCTGACCTTCTCCCACGGCGACGTCCCGTGCGTGATCCAGGCGACCCGGCTCGGCGAGGGGCTCACCGTGCTGAGCCTGACCTGCGTGGTCGGCTGGGACCTGGCGGACGCGCCGGAGCTGGCGATCGCGGTCGCCGAGCGGGCCGGCCAGGGGCTGTTCGGGACGCTCGGCGTCGGTCACTCCGACAACGGCGTCGACGTCACGCTGCGCTACGCGTTCCCGGCGGCGGGCCTCGACGAGGCGGCGCTGGGGACGCTGCTGATGCTCGTGGTGTCGACGGCGTCGCAGCTGCGGACCGACCTGCCGGGGATCCTGCCCGCGGAGTAGCCGCCTTTTTTCGGTGCGAACGGTCGAAGCCGGTCGCAAACGGACCGTATCCGGCCGTTCGCGGCCCGTGCGGGTCTCGTGGAGTCGTGGCGCCCTGGCATCATCGCCGTCGTGGACACCCTTTCCGAACCTTCTGCCGAGACCGGCCGGCGGCGCACCCGCCGGTTCCGGATCAGCTCGGTCGAGGTGCTGTGCGCGATCCTGCTGGTCGCGATCCTCGGCCAGGGCTGGCTGCAGCAGCTGTTCGACGTGCCCGCGCTGCGCACCGGCTCGACCGTGTTCGTCGCCGTGTGCGTGCAGGCGCTGCCGTTCCTCGTGCTGGGCGTGCTGATCAGCGGTGCCATCGCCGCGTTCGTGCCCGCGCGCGTGCTGGAGAAGGTGCTGCCGCGGCGGGCCGGTGCCGCGGTCGGCGTCGCCGGGCTCGCGGGGGTCGCCCTGCCGGGCTGCGAATGCGCGTCCGTGCCGGTGGCGCGTCGGCTGATGGGCCAGGGCGTGGCCCCGGCCGCGGCGCTGACGTTCCTGCTGGCCGCGCCGGCGGTGAACCCGGTGGTGCTGGTGGCCACCGCGGTCGCGTTCCCGGGCAAGCCGGAGATGGTGCTGGCCCGCTTCGTGGGTTCGCTGGCCACGGCGATGGTGATGGGCTGGCTGTGGGCCCGCTGGGGCAAGCTCGAATGGATCACCGAGCGCGCGTTGCGCCGCCTCCCGGACGTCGAGGGCGGCCAGCGGTGGCGGGTGTTCGCCGAGACGGCCCGGACGGACCTGGTCGAGGCGGGCGGTTTCCTGGTGCTGGGCGCGCTGATCTCGTCGGCGCTGAACGTGCTGGTCCCGGCGAAGTGGTTCGGTGTGCTCGGGGACCAGCTGGTGCTGGGCATCGTGGTGATGGCGGTGCTGGCCGTGGTCCTGGCGCTGTGCAGCGAAGCGGACGCCTTCGTGGCAGCGTCCCTGACGGCGTTGCCCCTGCTGCCGAAGCTGGTGTTCCTGGTCGTCGGCCCGGCGGTCGACGTCAAGCTGTTCGCCCTCCAGGCGGGCACGTTCGGAAGGTCGTTCGCGGTCCGCTTCGCCCCGGTGACCTTCGTGGTGGCGGCCGCGTGCGCAGTGGTGACCGGACTGGTGGTGGGTCTGGCATGAACCCGAACAGGCAACCCGTCCACGAGCATTCCTGGCGGCTTGTGATCGAGCACCGACCCGATCCCGAGCGGCGATCCCGGCAGCCAAGCTCGGCTTCGAGCGGCCGACGACCGCACCCAGCCGCGCTTCTGGCGGCGAGGAGGCGAGTCGGCGTGGGTCTCGTGTCTGTTGGTGCACCGCCGGAACAGGTCCGGCCGTTGAGCCTGGCGTCCGGCGGTCGGCGGCGGGCGGCTGCGCTCCTGGCCGCGAAAAGGCGATTCGGCGGTGGTCGGGTCGCGGGCCGTGCGGGACTCGTGGTCGGCGGTGTATCGGCTTCCGGTGGCGAAGCGACCACTCGGCGGCAGAGCATCCTGCTTGCGCAACCGGGAAAGGACGTGGTGCCGGCGTGAAACGGGAGACCCAGAACATCCTGCTGATCCTGCTCGGCGGCGCGCTGGTCAAGATCGCCGTCAACGGCGACTACCTGCGGTACGTCAAACCGGCGCAGCAGCCGTGGATCATCGCCGGCGGGGCGGTCATGGTGGTGCTCGGTGCCGTCGCGGTCGTGCGGGATCTGCTGGCCGCGCGGGCGAAAGCGCCCGCGAAAGTGCCCGCAAAGGACAGCCACGACAGCCACGACCACACGCACTCCGCCCGGCCCGCCTGGTTGCTGCTGGTTCCCGTGCTGGCCGTCTTCCTGGTCGCGCCACCAGCCCTGGGCGCCGACTCGGTGATCCGGACCGAGGCACGCGTCCCGGCCAGCGCGGCCGCGGCCAACGCGGCGGCCTTCCCGCCGCTGCCCGCGGGGAACGTCGTGCCCCTGTCGGTCAACGAGTTCGTCAGCCGCGCGGGCTGGGACAAGGCGGGCACGCTCGACGGGCGCACCGTTTCACTGACCGGGTTCGTCGTCCACGCGGAGGGCCGGACCCTGCTGGCCCGCCTGGTGATCAGCTGCTGCGCGGCCGACGCCTTCCCGGTCACGGTCCGCCTCACCGGCACCGAAGCGGCCCGGTACGCGAGCGACGCCTGGATCCAGGTGACCGGCCAGGTGGTGCCGGGCACGGCCACGCGAGCCAACAGCTACACACCGGACTTCACCGCGGCCTCGGTCGCGACCGTCCCGGCCCCCAAGGACCCGTATGAGTACTAGTGCTCCGCGCAGGTGCCGGTGATCTCCACCGTGTGGGAGATCTCCGAAAAGCCGTGCTCCGCCGCGATCTTCTCCGCCCAGCGCTCGACCGCCGGGCCCTCGACCTCCACCGTGCGCCCACACAGGCGGCAGACCAGGTGATGGTGGTGGTGCGCCGAGCATCGGCGGTAGATGGCCTCGCCGGAATCGGTGCGCAGGACGTCGATCTCGCCGGCCTCCGACAGGGACTGCAGGGTGCGATACACGGTGGTCAGGCCGATGCCGTCGCCGCGTTTGCGCAGCTCGTCGTGCAGTTCCTGGGCCGAGCGGAAGTCGTCGACGGTGCTCAGCAGCTCGACGACCGCGGCCCGCTGCTTGGTCGATCGGCGCCCGGGTACCGGGGCCTGCCCGCGCGGCGCGACGGGAGTCATCACTGCTTTCCTTCCTGCACGTGGTCGACGGCGTCGACGACGATGTGCGCCAGGTGGTCGTCGGCGAGCCGGTAGACGACCTCGCGGCCGCGGCGTTCGCCCTGCACCACCCCGGCGGTCTTGAGCACCCGCAGGTGCTGGCTGATCAGGGGCTGCGCGACGTCGAGGGCGTCCACCAGCTCGTGCACGCACCGGTCGGCCTCGCGCAGCTGCAGCACGATCGCGATCCGGACCGGGGCGGCCAGCGCGCGCAGCAGGTCGCCCGCGTCGGCCAGCACAGCGGTCGAGGGGTGCTTCGAGGGGGGCACGGACGGCGCCGCGCGGTCCCGTTCGGGCTCGTGCGTGTGCGGTCCGGCCTCGTCCGCGACGCCGCTGCCCGCCACCGTCGCCATAACCGCCTCCGCCTCGTCGCCGCCTGAGACCATGAATTCCGTAGTCATTGCCGATAACGGCGTGGCCCATCCTAGTGTTCCCCCGTCCGGGCCCCGGCTCCGTCACCGTCTCTGCGGGGTCCGGCGGGTGCCATTGGTCCATTCGGGTGAGTTCGTGGGATATTGGCTCTTCGGCTTCGCATGTAGTGGCCGACGGTGCAAGGTTGTCGCGGAGCGTTTTGTCGCCTCTCGTACGCTGGCGACCCGCCCGAGCAGACGCAGTGGGGAGACATGACCCGTTTCGCAACGAAGGCAGCCGTACTGACGGCCGTCCTGTTCCCGCTGGCCGGGGTGGGTGTGGCCGGCGCGCAGAGCCAGGCGGTCGACGAGAAGACCGGGCCGGTTTCGTTCGCGAACGTGGCATCGGTCCGGATCGGCGGCGAAGGCCAGCACGGCGGCTCCCTGATCACCGAGACCCAGCGCTCGCCGTTGCTGCCCGGCCAGTCGAAGCTCGGCACCGACCGGGTCACCGTGCCCAAGGACGACGGCGAGCGTGCCACGTTCGGCGGGCACTACGCGATCGACCTCGGCCGCTACAGCGGGTCGCAGAACCCGTACCCGGCCGGGGTCGCGAGCCGGGACCACAACGTCGTCGCCGCGCTGCAGGCGACCACCGTGCCCACCGCCGTCGCCGAGACCAACTACGCACTGCGCGACACCTGGCAGGGTGGGGCCAACGCGGTGGACGACACCGTGCTCGTGCTCGAAGGCGCCAAGACCGCGGTGGACTGCACCAGCCCGGCGAAGCTCACCGGCACGTCGACGGTGACACGGCTGTGGGTGCGCCAGGCCGGCGGCGCGCTCGGCATCGTCCCGATGCCCGGCGGCAACGCGGGCCTGCAGCTGAAGAACCTGCGGCTCGGCCCGCCCGGCGACCTGACCAACGCCAGCAAGGACACCACGGTCTCGGACCTCAAGCTGACCCGCGTCGCCGCGTTCGACCAGCTGATCCGCCAGGACGGCTGGCGCGGCGGCGACTACACCGCGGTCGCCGGCTGGCGGGCCGAGATCACCACGCACGTCAAGGACGCGCAGGGCGCCGCGCTGCAGGACGTCCAGACGAACATCGTGCTCGGCGGCGTCAGCTGCTCGATCCCGAAGGGGTTCGTCGCGAAGTCCGCCGGCAGCACCGGCGGCGGCGCCACCGCGACGCAGCCCGCCGTGCCGACCCAGGTCCCGGCCGGCTACCTCGGCGCGGCCGCGCCGGACACCGGCAGTGACGGCTCGCGCGTCCCGCTCGGCATCGGGCTGCTCTTCGGCGGCGTGTTCTTCGGGAGCGTCGCCCTGCTGCTGGGCAGGCGGCGCAAGTCCGGGACGGACTAGGTGCTGCGCAGCGGGCTGGCCGCCGTCGCGGGGGCCCTGGCCGTGGCCGCCTTCGCGGCCGGTGTCGTCGTTTTGACGTGGCTGCCGCCCGAGCCGGTGTCGATCGCCGCGCCCGCCCCCGGCACGCTGCCGGGGGAGAACGCGGCCCCGGCCGTGCTGCCCGCGGACAGCTCGTCCACCGCGCAGCAGCGCCCGGGCACGGTCCGCCTCCCCGGCGGCGCCACCGCGCGGCTGGTCCGCACCGAGCTCACCGACACGGGCGTGCTGCCGATCCCGCGCGGCCTCGGTGAGGCGGCGTGGTGGGGCGCCAAGCTGGGCGCCGACCGCGGCGCGGCGCTGCTGTCCGGGCACGTGAACTGGGAAGGGCAGCGGGGCCCGTTCGACGAGCTGTGGCGGATGCGCGACGGCGACGACGTCAGCGTGGTCGACGCGCGCGGCGGTCGCTGGGTCTACCGCGTCGACGACGTCGTGACGCTGCCGAAGGAGACGTTGCCCGCGCAGGCCGCCCGCTGGTTCGGCCAGGACGGCCCGCACCGGCTGGTGCTGGTGACCTGCGGCGGCGACTACGTCGGCGGCACCGAGGGCTACGACCAGAACCGCCTGGTCACCGCGACCCTGGTGACCCGCCCCACCGGCTGACCGAGTTCGGTGCAACCTCCTCCGCCCGCCGCGGCATGTGTGTCTGTGCACTGGTCACGGAGCGAAGGAGCGCAGGCGCATGCAGGAGCACAACCCGGCGGAGCGGAAGAAGGGCCCCGGCCGCTGGTGGATCGTCGGCGTGGCCGGCGCGTTCGTGATCGCGGCGCTGGTCGCCACCCTGCTCGTCTTCACCGGAAAGGATGAACCTGCCCGCGCGAACGGCACAGGAACGCCGGTTGCGACCGGCACGTCCGCGCAGAGCAACGGCACCCCGCAGGACACCGGCCAGGCACCGGCGCAGCTCGCGCTGCCCGGTGGCGGCGCGGCGAAGCTCGTCCAGGAGGACCTGGACGCCGACGGCGCGCTGAAGATCCCCGAGGGACTCGACGAAGCCGCTTGGTGGGGCGCGAAACTGGGCGCCGACCACGGCGTCGCGCTGCTGTCCGGGCACGTGAACTGGAAGGGCAAGAAGGGCCCGTTCAACGAGCTGTGGCAGGTCAAGCCGGGCCAGGAGGTCAAGCTGACCGACGCCGCGGGCGGCGCCTGGGTCTACAAGGTCGACGCGGCCGAGACCATCCACAAGTCCGAGCTGGCCGGGCGGTCGGAGCAGCTGTTCTCCCCGGACGGCCCGCACAAGCTCCTCCTGGTCACCTGCGGCGGCGAGTACGTCGGCGGCAAGGAGGGCTACGAGGACAACCGCGTGGTGACGGCGTCACTGGTGTCGCGGCCGTAGGTTCACCTGGGCGGAAAGCGGTGGACCCCGGCGGATACCCTTGAGGTTCTAGTCCGATAACCGTCCCCGCATGCTTCCGGAGCGTGGAGTGCCCACGAACACCATTGAGACCGTAGTCAGCCTGTGCAAACGCCGTGGTTTCGTCTTCCCCAGCGGAGAGATCTACGGCGGTACCCGCTCGGCGTGGGACTACGGGCCGCTCGGGGTCGAGCTGAAGGACAACATCAAGCGCCAGTGGTGGAAGACCGTGGTCCAGGCCCGCGACGACGTCGTGGGCCTCGACTCCTCGGTGATCCTGCCGCGCCAGGTGTGGGTCGCCTCAGGGCACGTCAACGTGTTCACCGACCCGCTGATCGAGTGCCTTTCGTGCCACAAGCGGTTCCGTGCCGACCAGCTCGCCGAGGAGTACTCGGCGCGCAGCGGCAAGGAGACGACCGAGGACGACCTGTCCGACGTCCCCTGCCCGAACTGCGGCACGCGCGGCCAGTACACCGCGCCGCGGGACTTCAACATGATGCTGAAGACCTACCTCGGCCCGGTGGAGTCCGAAGAGGGCCTGCACTACCTCCGCCCGGAGACCGCGCAGGGCATCTTCGTCAACTTCTCGAACGTCCAGACGACCTCGCGGATGAAGCCGCCGTTCGGCATCGGCCAGATCGGCAAGTCGTTCCGCAACGAGATCACGCCGGGCAACTTCATCTTCCGGACGCGCGAGTTCGAGCAGATGGAGATGGAGTTCTTCGTCGAGCCGGGTGAGGACGAGACCTGGCACCAGTACTGGATCGACGAGCGCACGAAGTGGTACACGGACCTCGGCATCAAGGCCGACAACCTGCGCCACTTCGAGCACCCGAAGGAAAAGCTCTCGCACTACGCGAAGCGCACCGTCGACATCGAGTACCGGTTCGCGTTCAACGCCGGCCAGGAGTGGGGCGAGCTGGAGGGCATCGCCAACCGCACCGACTTCGACCTGACCACGCACTCGAACCACTCGGGTCAGGACCTGTCGTACTTCGACCCGACGTCGAAGCAGCGGTACCGCCCGTTCGTCATCGAGCCCGCCGCGGGTGTCGGCCGGTCGATGATGGCGTTCCTGGTCGACGCCTACTTCGAGGAGCAGGTCCCGAACGCCAAGGGCGGCACCGACACCCGCGTGGTGCTGAAGCTCGACCCGCGGCTGGCGCCGTTCAAGGCCGCGGTGCTGCCGCTGTCGCGCAACGCCGACCTCACGCCGAAGGCGAAGGCCGTCGCCGAGCTGCTGCGCAAGCACTGGAACGTCGACTTCGACGACGCGGGCTCGATCGGCAAGCGCTACCGCCGTCACGAGGAGATCGGCACGCCGTACTGCGTGACGGTCGACTTCGACAGCCTCGAGGACGACGCCGTCACGGTCCGCGACCGCGACAGCATGGCCCAGGAGCGCGTCGCGATCGACAAGCTGGAGTCCTACCTGGCCGGCCGCCTGATCGGCTGCTGAACCACCCGGGGTCCGGTTACTGATCCGGCCGAAAGAAGGCGGATACGGACCGCAGCTGATTCGCTGTAGGGATCCATTTCCGCCGTGGCTGCCGGTCGGATCAGTAACGATCGGCACAGTACCCCTGACACCTGTCACGGTCAGGTCGTGACGCACGGTCTGGGGACCCGGGCCTCCCGGGCGGCAGCCTGGGGGCATGCGAGAAACAGACATCCAGGCGGTGGCGGCGGGGGCCGCGATCCACCTCACCGGCCTGCGGAAGCACTACGGTGACGTCCACGCGGTCGACGGCGTCGACCTGACCATCGCCCCGGGCGAGGTCGTGGCCCTGCTCGGCCCCAACGGCGCGGGCAAGTCCACCACCGTCGACATGATCCTCGGCCTCAGCACGCCGGACAGCGGCGAGGTGCGCGTCTTCGGCCGCAAGCCGATCGACGCCGTCCGCGCCGGCCTGATCGGCGCGATGCTGCAGGGTGGCGCGCTGATGGACGACCTGACCGTCGCCGAGACCGTCGGCATGGTCGCGGCGCTGCACCGCGAGCCGATGCCGGTGGCCGAAGCGCTGCGCGCCGCCGGGGTCGAAGAGCTGGCCGGCCGCCGCGCCAACAAGCTGTCGGGCGGGCAGAAGCAGCGCGTGCGCTTCGCCGTCGCGCTCGTCAGCAACCCCGACCTGCTCATCCTCGACGAGCCGACCGCCGCGATGGACGTCGGTACCCGCCGGGAGTTCTGGCAGTCGATGTACTCGTTCACCGAGTCCGGCCGCACGGTCGTGTTCGCCACGCACTACCTCGAAGAGGCCGAGGAGTTCGCCGACCGGGTGGTGCTGATGCGGCGCGGCCGGATCGTCGCCGACGGGTCGGTCGCCGAGGTCCGCGCGCTGGCCGGGGGCCGCAGCCTGCGCGCCGCCGTCCCCGGTGCCACCGAAGCCGTGATCGCGGCGCTGCCCGGCGTCAAGGAGTTCGAGCTGCGCGGCGACCGCGTCGCCATCTCCAGCGGCGACTCCGACGCGACGCTGTGGGCGCTGAAGGCCGCCGTTCCCGCCGTGTACGACATCGAGATCAGCGCCGTCGGCCTCGAAGGCGCCTTCCTGTCCCTGACCGCCGACGAAACCGCGGAGTCCGTCCGATGAACGCCACCTACCTGGCCACCGAGATCCGCCGGAACTTCCGGGCGCCGCGGTTCCTGATCTTCGTCGTCGCCTTCCCGGTGCTGATGTTCCTGTTGCAGGCCAACGTCTTCACCAAGTCGTCCGATCCGGAGCACGCGCAGATCGTGGCCGTGATCATGATCAACATGATGACGTTCGGCGCGTTCGCCGCCGCGACCAACAGCGGCGCCCGGCTCGCGCTGGAGCGGGCCGCGGGCTGGCAGCGGCAGCTGCGCCTGACCCCGCTGACCGGGACGGGTTACCTGGCCGGCAAGGGCATCTCCGGCTTGCTCGTCGGGCTGCCCGCGCTGATTCTCGTGCCGGCGCTCGCGATTCTCGGCGAGGGCGTCCACCTCGACGCCGCGGGCTGGGTCCGGATCTTCGCCGGCGTCTGGCTCGGCACGATCCCGCTGGTGCTGCTCGGGCTGCTGCTCGGCCAGTTCGGCACGCCGGAGTCGATGCAGCCGATCAACATGCTGGTCACCCTCGGCATGGGCTTCCTGGGCGGGCTGTGGATCCCGATCGAGACGATGCCGGGCTGGATGCACGACGTCGCCCAGATCATGCCGACGTACTGGGTGCTGCAGCTGGCGCGGCCCGCGGTGACCACCGACATGGTCGTGTCGCTGCCGACCGCCGTGGGCGTGCTCGCGGCGTGGACGGTCGTGCTGGGGGCCCTGGTGATCAGGCGTTACCGTAAGGACAGTGCCCGCGTCTGAGGGCCGGAGGGGACGAGGAACGGCGATGGCGAGCGACGACACGAACCGCCGGTTCGGGCTGAACACGCGGGAAGGGTGGTGGGACGACCCGCTGCCCGACGGGAAGAACCAGGGCCCGGACACCGTGCGCTGGCCGATCATGGGCGTGGTCTTCCTGCTGCCGTTCCTCATCCCGATCACGAAGTCGCTCGTGGCCGCGCCCGTCGTGACCGTGCCGGTCGTGCTCAGCTGGCTCCTGGTCTACGCCTACGCCGCCTGCTACCTGCTGTTCCCGTTCTTCTTCCGCCAGGTCCGCCCGCTGAAGCTGGGCTTCGGGATCGTGATGGTCGTGCTGGGGCTCGGCGTGGTCGCGGGGGTCCACGCGAACCCGTTCATCCTGCTCTACGGCACCGCGGTGATGGTGTTCCTCGCCCCCGCCGCGTGGTCGGTCATCGTCGATCTCGCGGCGCTGGCCGTCGGGGCGCTGATCCTGCTGGTCCAGAGCCGGTTCCAGAACGACTACGGCGACCTGATCACGGTCGGCTCGGTGACGCTGGCGATGTTCTTCATGGCCAACCTGATCCGCGCCATCCGGCGGCTGGAGCTGGCCAACAAGGAGATCGCCACGCTGGCCGTGACCAACGAGCGCCAGCGCGTCGCCCGCGACCTGCACGACCTGCTCGGGCACAGCCTCACCACGATCACCGTCAAGGCGGGGCTGGCCCGGCGGGTGCTGGAGAGCGCGGGCGACATCCCGCGCGCGGTCGAGGAGATCCGCGAGGTCGAGAGCCTGACCCGCAGCGCGCTGTCCGACGTCCGCGCCACCGTGTCGGAGTACCGCGAGGTGTCGCTGTCGGCCGAGCTCGTCGGCGCCCGCGCGGCGCTGCGGGCCGCGGAGATCGACACGGACCTGCCGCACGCGGTGGACAACGTGGCGCCGGAGTTCCAGAACGTCTTCGGCTACGTGCTGCGCGAGACCGTCACGAACGTGCTGCGGCACTCCGGGGCGAAGCAGGTGAAGGTGCACCTGGGGAAGAACTGGGTGGAGATCGAGGACGACGGCACGGCCGCCGAGGTCGTGCCGGGCAACGGCCTGCGCGGGCTCACCGAGCGGCTGGCCGCGGCCGGGGGCACCCTGCGGACGTCCGTCCGGTCCGGGGGAGGATTGGTGGTGCGGGCGGAGATCCCGCTGCCCGAACCGCGAGCGGCCGCGCCGGCCGTGCGCGCCGAACCCGCGGGAGGACTCGCTTGATCCGGGTACTGCTGGCCGACGACCAGGCCATGGTGCGCGGGGCACTGGCCACCGTGCTGGGCCTCGAATCCGACATCGAGGTGGTCGGGCAGGTCGGCTCCGGCGACGAGGTGGTCGCCGCCGCGCGCGAGCTGAAGCCCGACGTCGCCCTGCTGGACGTGCAGATGCCGGGCAAGGACGGCCTGGAGGCGGCGGCCGACCTGCGGGCCGCGCTGCCGTCGTGCCGGGTGATCATCTGCACCACGTTCGGCAGGCCCGGCTACCTGGCCCGCGCGATGGCCGCGGGGGCTGCCGGGTTCGTCGTCAAGGACGCGCCGCCCGAGCAGCTCGTCGAGGCCGTCCGGCGCGTCCACAGTGGACTCCGGGTGGTGGACCCGGCGCTGGCCGCGGAGTCGCTGGCCACCGGCGCGAGCCCGCTCACCGCCCGCGAGCTGGACGTCCTGCGCGAGGCGCGGGACGGCAGCACGGTCGCCGACGTCGCCCGCGCGCTGCACCTGTCGGAAGGCACCGTCCGCAACCACCTGTCCGCCGCGATCGGCAAGACCGGCGCCCGGACCCGCGCCGAAGCGGTCCGCGTCGCCGAGGAGCGCGGCTGGCTGTGAGCGGCCGGTGACCTTCTGACAAGATGGGGCGGGTGGGTACCGCTGAACGCACGAAACCGACGCGCGCGAGCTGGGCGCGCCGGATCGCGCTCGGCACGGTCCTCGTGCTGCTCGCCCTCGTCGGCGGCACCGCGTTCCGGATCTGGCAGGTCGCCCGGGACAACGACCGGACGCAGGCCGACGTCATCGTGGTGCTGGGCGCGGCCCAGTACAACGGCAAGCCGTCCGACATCTACGCCGCGCGGCTGACCAAGGCGAAGCAGCTCTACGACGCGGGCGTCGCGAAGACGATCGTCACCGCGGGCGGCAAGAAGGCCGAGGACAACTTCACCGAGGCGCGGGCCGGGCAGCTGTGGCTCACCCGTCACGGCGTGCCGCCGACGGCGACGCTGGCCGTCGGCGAAGGCAGCGACACGCTGCGCAGCCTGCGCGCGGTCGCCGAGCAGGTCGAGGCCCGCGACTGGCACACGGCGGTGCTGGTGAGCGACCCGTGGCACTCGTTCCGGGCCCGCACGATGGCCGACGACCTGGGCCTGGACGCCTGGACCGCGCCGACGCACAGCGGGCCGATCGTCCAGGAGCGCGTCACGCAGGTCCGCTACATCGTCCGCGAGACCGGCGCGCTGCTGTACTACCGGCTGACGAAGACCCCGGCCGACGATCTCTTCGCCACCTTCCTGGGCTGAGCGTTTTGTCGGTACCCGCGCCTAAGCTGGCCGGGTGAACGACGGTTACTCCGAGCACGACACCGCCCGCCTCCGGCCGGAGGCGGCGAAGGGCGCCGCGCTGGCCGGGGCGCGCGCGGACGGGCGCAGCGCGTTCTCCCGCGACCGCGCCCGCGTGCTCCACTCCGCGGCCCTGCGGCGGCTCGCGGGCAAGACCCAGGTGGTCGGGCCGGGGGAGGGCGCCGAGGTCACGGGCGTGCCGCGCACCCGGCTGACGCACTCGCTGGAGGTCGCCCAGATCGGCCGCGGCATCGCCGAGGAGCTGGGCGCCGACCCGGACCTGGTGGACACCGCCGGGCTGGCGCACGACATCGGGCACCCGCCGTTCGGGCACAACGGCGAACGCGCGCTCGACGAGGTGGCCGCCGCGTGCGGCGGGTTCGAGGGCAACGCGCAGACGCTGCGCATCCTGACCCGGCTGGAACCGAAGCTCGTCGGCGAGGGCGGCGTCACGGCCGGGCTCAACCTGACCCGCGCCTGCCTCGACGCGACGACGAAGTACCCGTGGCCGCGCAAGCCGGGCCGTCGCAAGTACGGCGTCTACGCGGACGACGCCGAGGTCTTCGCCTGGGTCCGGGAAGGCGCGCCGGGGGAGGAGACCTGCCTGGAGGCCCGGATCATGGACTGGGCCGACGACGTCGCGTATTCGGTGCACGACGTCGAGGACGGCGTGCTTGCCGGCCGGATCAAGCTGCGCGTGCTGGCGCACCCTGAGGAGCGGGCCGCCGTCGCGGAGGCCGCGGCCAAGCACTTCTCCGGGCAGTCGGTGTCCACTTTGGAGGGAGCAGCCGAGGAACTGCTGGCGCTGCCGGTGGTGGCGTCGGTGATCGAGGCGGGGCCGGACGGCTCGCCGGGCGCCCAGGTCGCGCTGAAACGCCTGACGAGCGAGCTCGTCGGCCGCTTCGCGACGGCCGCCGTCACCGGCACCCGCGCGGAGTTCGGCGACGGCCCGCTGAGCCGTTACCGGGCCAGACTCGCCGTACCCGAGCAGGTCGCCGCCGAGGTGGCCCTGCTCAAGGCCCTGGCACTGCGGTACGTGATGAGCGACCGGCGCCGCCTGGCGATGCAGGAAGGCCAGCGCGAGCTGCTGGGCGAGCTGGTCCACGCCCTGGCCCGGCGCGCCCCGGAGTCCCTCGACCCGCTGTTCGTCCCGGCGTGGCAGACCGCGAAGGACGACGCGGGCCTGCTGCGCGTGGTCGTCGACCAGGTGGCTTCCCTGACCGACGCCCAAGCCCACGTCTGGCACTCCTGGCACGTGACCCGCCACCACTGAGCCCTCCCCACGTGACGGAAACGCCGACACGCGTGATCAGAACGCCGACACGCGTGATTGAGACGCCGACACGGCCGCAGGCCCCGGTCCCGCCGTGTCGACCCTTCAATCACGCGTGTCGACTGCTCAATCACGTGTGTCGACCCTTCGATCACGTGAGTTGACTCTTCCATCACGGGAACCGGGCCTTTGGTCACGTGTACCGGGCTTTCCCGCACCCGAGCCAGGTGACCGTGGCACGCGGCCGGTGCCGGATTTGTCACCCGTCGGGGGAGTTTCGCGTGGCCGCCCGGTGGGGTGACGGGTTCCGGTAGTCTCGCCCGCATGGCCACGGACAGCCACCTCCGGTTCGCCCTCGCCGTCCATGGGGCCCTCGGCGCCGAGGGCGGGAACTCCTGCTTCTCGCCGTATTCGGTGGCCGGCGCGCTGACCTTGGCCGCGCTCGCCGCCCGGGGGGCCACCCGCGAAGAGCTGGTCGCACTGCTCGGCGAGCCGGCCGCACAGGCCGAGCTGCTGCGGGCGGCCACGGAGCTCGTCGAGGAGGGCCGGGGCGCCGAACCGCCCGAGCTCGCCGTCGCCAACACGCTGTGGGCCGCGGACACCCTCCCGCTCGAGGACGGGTTCAAGACCGAGCTGGCCGGGTGGCCCGGGGCGAACGTCGAGAGCGCGCGGTTCGAGGAGGACCCCGAACGCGCCCGCGCGCTGATCAACGACGACGTCGGCCGCACCACGCACGGCCTGATCCCGCAGCTGCTGCCGCCGGGCTCGATCGACGCCGGCATCGCCGCCGTGCTCGTCAACGCGCTGTACCTGAAGTCCGCGTGGAAGCTGCCGTTCCGCGAGGCCAACACCACCGACGCGCCGTTCCACGCGCCGTCCGGCACCCGCGACGTCCCGACCATGTGGCTCGGCGAGAACGTCGGTTACGCGCACACCGGCGGCTGGCAGGCGGTGCGGCTGGTCGCGGCGGGCGGCCTGCAGACCGTGGTGCTGCTGCCCGACGGCGACCTCGCCGAGGCGGAGGCGTCGCTCGACGAAGCGGCGCTGACCGGCCTGCTCGGCGAGATCCGGTCGACGCGTGTCGAGCTGGCGCTCCCCAAGATCTCCCTCGACGTGGCCAGCACGCTGACCGGCGTGCTGCGCGGCCTGGGCGTGCGCACGATGTTCACCGGCGCGGCCGACCTGAGCGGGCTCTCCCCGGACCCGCGGCTCACGGTGTCCGAGGTGCTGCACCAGGCCGTGCTGCGGGTCGACGAACAGGGCTTCGAAGGGGCCGCGGCGACGGCGCTGACCATGCGCCTCACCTCGATGATCACGTCCGACCCCGTCGCCGTGACGGTGGACCGTCCGTTCCTGGTGCTGGTCCGGCACGCCGGCACCGGGGCCCTCTACTTCTTCGCCAGGGTGGTCGAGCCGTGAGCTTGAAGTCCGAAGCCGTTCCCGAGCTCGTTCCGCCCGCTCCCGAAGCCCCGCCCGCAGGCCCGAAACGCTGGGAGTGGCAGGACTCCGCGATCATGGGCGGCTTCCTGCTGTTCACGATCCTGCTCTACAACGGGCTGTGGTTCGACCTCAAGCGCGGCTACCTGTGGAACGGCGCGTCGGACCAGAGCCAGTGGGAGTGGTACTCGACGGTCGTCGCGAAGTCCGTCCTGCACTTCCAGAACCCGTTCACCACGGACCTGCAGAACTACCCGTACGGCGTGAACATGGCGGCGAACGCGGCGATGTTCGGGCTGAACATCCCGCTCGCGCCGATCACGCTGACCTTCGGGGCCACGCTGACCTGGGCGATCGTGCTCACCGCCGGGCTCGCCGGCACCGCGATCGGCTGGTACTGGGTGTTCTCGCGGCACCTGGTGCCCAACCGCACGGCCGCCGCGATCGGCGCCGCGTTCTGCGGGTTCGCCCCGCCGATGATCTCGCACGGCAACGCGCACCCCAACTTCGTCGTGCTGTTCGTGCTGCCGTTCATCGCCCTGAAGGTGATCCAGATCGCGCACGGCGAACGCCCGGTGCGCAACGGCGTCGTGCTCGGCCTGCTCGTCGCGTGGCAGATCCTGCTCGGCGAAGAGCCGCTGGCGATCTTCGGGCTCACGTTCCTGGTGTTCGTGGTCGCCTACCTGGTCCCGCACCGCGCCGAGATCCGCGGCATGCTCGCGCCGCTGGCCAGGGGCGTCGGCGTCGGTGCCGTCGTGGCCCTGCTGATCGCGGGATTCCCGTTGTACTGGCAGTTCTTCGGGCCGCAGAGCTTCCACTCGCTGCTGCACGGCCCGGCGGGCAACGACACGGCGGCGTTCACCCGGTTCGCGACGCAGTCGATCGCGGGCTGGCCGGAGTCCGCCGCGGACGTCTCGATGAACCGCACCGAGGAGAACGCGTTCTTCGGCTGGCCGCTGATCGTGCTCATGGTGGTGCTGACGATCTGGCTGTGGCGTGACATCACGGCGCGGGCGTTCGCGATCACCATGTACTTGATGGCGTTCCTCTCCCTGGGCGTCGAGATCACGGTGGCGCACCAGGACACCGGCGTCCCCGGGCTGTGGAAGTGGCTGGGGCAGCTGCCGTTGCTGGACTCGCTGCTCGAATCCCGGCTCGCGATGGGCTGCATCCCGGTGGTCGGCGGGCTCCTGGCCATCGCGACGCACCGCGTCTGGACGGCGGCGGCCGAGCAATCCCTGGCCACGGAAGAAAAGCAGCGCGTCCCGCTGCGCCTGGTCTGGGTCGGCGCGGTGGTGGCGGTGCTGCTGCCGATCGCGCCGACGGAGCTGGTGACGCACGAGCGCCCGCTGTCGCCGCCGTTCTTCGCCGACGGCATCTGGCGCCAGTACATCGCCCCCGGCGGCTCGCTCGTGCCGGTGCCGCTGCCCAGCACCGGGGAAGCGGAACCGTTGCACTGGCAGGTGGACGCCGGCCTCGGCTACCCGATGCCCGAGGGCTACTTCGTCGGCCCGACGTCCGCGGACGACCGCCGCGGGCGCTACGGCGCCGTCCCGCTCCCGACGTCGGACCTGTTCGCCGAGGTCGAGCGCACGGGCCAGACCGCGGACGTCACCGAGTCCGACCGCACCCAGGCGCTGGCGGACCTGCGCAAGTGGAACGCGGACGTCTTGGTGGTCGGCCCGCGCCAGAACCAGGAAGCGCTCAAGTCCACAGTGGAGCTGCTGCTCCGCAAACCGGCCGAGTTCGTCGGCGGCGTCTGGATCTGGGACGTCCGCGCGTTGACGCCCTGAAAACCCAGCGGACAACGCCGGTGAAATCGGTAGAGTGCGCGCCCATGACCATCGTGGACGAGCAGGGCCGGGCCGAACCGCCGGTCGACGCCGACGAAACCGGGACCCTGCTGGGGTTCCTCGAGTACCACCGCGCGACGCTCGCGTGGAAGTGCGCCGGCCTCGACGCGGCGGGCCTGCGCGCGACCGTCGGCCCGTCCCCGCTGACGCTGGGCGGCATGCTCAAGCACCTGTCCTACGTGGAGGACCACTGGTTCTCGCGCGTCCTGACCGGCGCCGAACGGGCGGAGCCGTGGAACTCGGTGGACTGGGCGGCCGCCCCGGACTGGGACTGGGATTCCGCCGTCGAGGACACCCCGGACCAGCTGCGCGAGCTGTGGGAGGGAACGGTCGCACGCTCGCGCGAGCTGCTCACGAAGGCACTGGAGCAGGGCGACCTCTCGCAGGTCGCCGCACGCGGCTGGGCGGACGGCCGCAAGCCGAACCTGCGCTGGATCCTGGTCCACATGGTGGAGGAGTACAGCCGCCACAACGGCCACGCCGACCTCATCCGCGAGTCGGTGGACGGCAGCACCGGGGAGTAGCTCAGCGGTTCTTGGCCACCGAATCCGAGTCGATGCACAGGTGGCCGTCCCACATCGCGACGCCGAGGACGTGCGTCTCGGTGAGGTCCGGGCGCCCGTCGGCGTACCGGAACTTGATCCGCGCGGTCACCGAGCCGCCGTCGACGCTCGGCGTGCCGACGACCTCGGCCCCGCTGAACCTGCTCCAGAACTTGTCGTAGCTGTCCCGCGTGCGCAGCCGCAGGTTCGGGCCGATCAGCTCCCAGCCGGAGTCGGTGTCCGGCATCAGCCCGTAGTAGTGCACGACGAACCCGGAGAGGTCGCCGGGGGACGGCCGGCTTGCTTCGGCCGTCGTCACCGCGACGGGAACCGTGGTCGCCGGAGTGGTGACCCGGACCGGGACGGACGTGGTCACCGGCGCGGGTGCCGACGTCGGTGCGGCGGCCGGAGTCCGCGAGGTCAGGCCGGGCAGAGCGAGCATCGCTCCCACGCCGCTGAGCAGGACGACCGTCAGCGCGATCACCAGCGCCGCCGTGCGCCGGGGCGCGGCGGCCGGCTCGACCCGGGTGAACGTCCGGGTTTCCGGAGGCGGAGCGGCGAAGTCGCTACGCGAGCCCAGCGCGGCGAGGGCTCCCGCCGCGAGCGCCGCGGCGGTGGGGTAGCGGTCGTCCGGGCTCTTCGCCATGCCCCGGGCCACCACGCCGTCGAGCGCCGTGGGCGTGCCGGGCCGCAGCAGGCTCGGTCGGGGCGGTGGCTGGTTCAGGTGGGCGTTCAGCAGGGACGCCGCGGTCGTCGCGGCGAAGGGCTTGGTGGCGGTCAGGCACTGGTGCAGGACGCAGGCCAGGGCGTAGACGTCGACGCGCTGGTCGGGCCGGGCACCGGTGAACCGCTCGGGCGCCATGTAGTCGAGCGTGCCGATCGCCGCGCCCGTGCCGGTCAGCCCGGTCGCCGCTTCCTGCGAGCGCGCGATCCCGAAGTCCACCAGGTAGGCGAACCCGCTGGGGGTCAGGAGGATGTTCGACGGCTTGACGTCCCGGTGGATCACGCCCTCGGCGTGCGCGGCCGCGAGGGCCTGCGCGATCTGGCCGACGACGGCGACGGCCTCGGCGGGATCCATCGGCCCGCGCGTGCTCAGCCGCGTCGCCAGGTCTTCGCCTTCGACGAGTTGCATGTCCAGGTAGAGCCGGCCGTCGATTTCCCCGAAAGAGTGAATCGGAACGATGTGCGGCTCGCGGAGCCGGGCCGCCGAATGTGCTTCGCGGCGAAAGCGTTCGCGAAAGTCCTGATCGGCCGCGAGGTGGGGCGACAGCACCTTCAACGCCACGACCCGGTCGAGCCGGGTGTCGTAGGCGCGCAGCACTTCGCCCATCCCGCCGCGCGCGATCAGCCGTTCGATCCGGTACGGCCCGAATTCCGAGGTCACGTCGCACAGTCGCTGGACGGCCGGTGCCGCGTTACAGTCACCGATTCCCGGAAACCCCGGCGAAACCGTTCAGGCGCGGGGATGTGCGATCTGGAAGACGTTGCCGAACGGGTCTCGGACCATTGCTCGCCGGTCGCCGTACGGGGTGTCCGTTGGTTCCTCCAGGCTTGTCGCGCCGCAGTCGAGGGCTCGGCGGTACGTCGCGTCCGCGTTGGCGACGTAGATGTAGAGGAACGCGGGGAACAGCTCCCGCTCGCCTTCGGCGGACACCAGCACGCGCGAACCGCCGATGTCGAGGTCGGCGGGGCGGCCGCTCTCCACCTCGCCGGTCGCGCCGAACACCGTGCGCAGGAACGCGACGGCCGCGACGAGGTCGCTCACCACCATCCGCGGGGTCACCGCCGGGTACGCCTGGCTCATACCGGCCCACCCAAGCCCGTCCGGAGCATGAACACAAGTCAGAGCTTCAGGCCGACCAGCTTCACGAGGAACCGGTCGACCTGCTCGACCGCGGGCGGCCACGGCAGGTCGGGCTCGTTGATCCGCTGCGCCAGCATGCCGTTGACGGCGGTCCGCAGGTCGATGGCGACGATCGCCGGGTCGTCCTCGGGCGCCTGCCCGGCTTCCATGCACCGGCGGATCGCTTCGGTCGTCCGGGCGACCATGACGCCCTTGAACGGCATGCCGTGGCTCCGGTGGACCTTGCTTTCGTGCAGCACCTTGTAGAGCCCGGGGTGCGCCTGCGCCCACCCGGCCTGCGCCAGGATCCGGGCGCGCAACGCGGCCGCCGGGTCCGGCGCCGCATCGGCGGCCTCGTCGCCGGTGCGCACCAGTTCGTCGTGGCAGCGCTGCATGGCGGCCAGCACCAGCGCGTCGCGGTCCGGGAAGTGCAGGTACACCGACGTCGCGGCGATCGACACCTCCCGCGCGACGGCCCGCAGCGACAGCGCTTCGTCGTCGGCCAGCTCGCCGAGCATCCGGACCGCGGCCGCGACGATCTCGTCGCGGAGCAGTTCGCCCTGGCCACGGGCGTTGGGACGGCGGCGGGAGGTCTCGTTCATGGTCGTCCCAGTGTAGCTGGACACCTATTGCGCTACAGGTGTAGCGTCACTCGCACTACAGCTGTAGCGCTACGAACGTCCAGCTACTGAGGGAGCACCACCTTGACCACCACCGCCACCCCGGCGAGCCTTGACCGGCTGGCCGCGCTCGACCCCGTCTTCGCGCAGATGGTCGGCGCCTCCGCGCGGTTCCTCCGCGAGGTCCCGGAGCTGACCGACCGCGAGAAGACCTTCCTGGCCGTCACGGCCGACGTCTGCCAGGGCAGCCTCGGCCTGGCGCTCACCGCCCACGTCCGGGCCGGGATCACCGCCGGAGTGTCCACTTCGGACATCCGCGCGCTGCTGCGGTTCGTCTCGTACGACTGCGGTTACCACGCGGCCTCCGCGGCCATCGAGCGGATCGCCCAGCTCGAAGCCGAGCTGGGCATCGAGACACCGGACGCCGAACTGCTGGCCGACGAGCTGGTGTCGACCGGCCCGGACGCCGCGCCGACCCCGCTGCCGGAGCCGACGCGCACCCGGCTGGCCGAGCTGGACCCGCACTTCGCCGAGTACTTCGACCTGCAGTCGCGGATGCGGACCGGGCACGGCCCCGGCACGCTCACCGAACGCGAGCGCGGCCTGGTCAGCCTCAGCGTCGACGTCCACTACCAGACGCTGCGCGACACCTTCCGCATCCACGTCGGCCGCGCGCGGCGCGGCGGCGCGACGCCGGAAGACGTCCGCGCGGCCCTGCGGTTCCTCGCGCAGTTCGGCGTCACCCGGGCGTGGCACGCCTGGGAAGCGCTGAACGAGATGGGCTAGCCGAGCACCTCGCCCGCGAGCCGGCTCAGGTAGCCGGCGAAGCGTTCGCGATCCTCTTCCGGCCAGTGGCCTACCAGCGCCTCGAACGCCTGGCGCTGGTAGGCCCGCGACGTCTCGAGGAACTCCTTCGCCTCTTCGGTGAGGGTCAGCACGGCGCGCCGGGCGTCGCGGGTCGACGTTTCGCGCGTCACGAAACCGTCGTGCACGGCCTCGCTGGCCATCCGGCTGGCCACCGAGCGGTCGATGCCCAGCTGACGGGCCACGTCCGCGACGGTCACCTCGCCGCTCGCGGCCCCGTCGATCGCCTGGATGACGAAGAGGTTCGGCGCCGTCCAGGTCGGCGGGGCGTCGGCGGCGAAGCGCTGGACGACGTCCGGTGCCTGCTGCCGGGCCCAGTGCCGGACCAGCCGGAACAGCGCGGGACCGCCGTCACCCGGGCTTGATGTGTGCATAAGGCACGTTATAACGTGTGCTTTATGCACGCAATTGCGCCTCGCAACCTCGCTTTCGCCGGCCTGCTGCTCGGCATGGCCATGGCCCAGCTGGACGGGCTGGTCGTCACCGCCGCGCTGCCCTCGATCGGCGCCGACCTGCACGCCCGCACCGGGCTCGTCGCGGTCACCGCCGCCGGGCTGCTGACGCTCACCGTCGCGACGCCGCTGCACGGCCGGCTCGGCGATCTTCACGGCCGCCGCGTCTCCTTCGTGGTGTCGATCCTCGTGTTCGCGGCGGGCTCGGCCTGGTGCGCCGCCGCGCCGGACGTCGGCTCGCTGATCGCCGCCCGCGCGCTGCAGGGGCTGGGCGGCAGCGGCTTGATCGTCAACGCGATGAGTGCGCTCGGCGAGCTGTTCGACCGCGACGAGCTGCTGCGCCGCCAGGGCTGGCAGACGGCGGTGTTCGCGGCCGCGACCCTCGGCGGGCCGCCGCTGGGCGGGCTGCTCGCGGCCGGACCGGGCTGGCGGTGGATCTTCCTGGTCAACCTGCCGTTGTGCGTGCCCGCGCTGCTGCTCGGCCTGCGCGGCCTGGCCTCGAAACCACGCCACACCAAGGAAAGCTTCGACGTCGCGAGCAGCGGACTCCTGACCGTCGCGGGTGCCGCGGTGGTCGCGCTCGGCACCGTCGACGCGCTCGCCCGGAGTCCACTGTGGACGCCAGTGCTCGTCGTGGTCGCGGCGGTGGCGGGATTCCTGTTCGTGCGACGGCAGAAACGCACCCCGAGCCCGCTGATCTCGCCGAAGGTGTTCGCGGACGCCGTCCTGGCGCGTGCGGTCGTCGTCAACGGCCTCGCGGGCGCCGCGCTCTACGGCACGTTCACCTACGTCGCGCTGGTCACCGCCCTCGGCGCCGGCGCGGCCGGGACCGGCCTGCTGCTCGTCGCGATGACCGCCGGGCAGCTCGCGCTCTCGGTCTCCTTCTCCGCCCTGGCAAGGAAACGACCCGACATGACGACCTGGGGCCGCTTCGGCTGCGCCCTCGGGGTCGCGGGGCTCGCCGCGATCGCCGTGGCCGCCGGGGGAGTGCGCTGGCTGCTCGTGCCGGGCCTGTTCGCGGTCGGGGCCGCGTTCACCGTCTGCACGTCCGCCTATACCGTGCTCGGCCAGACGCGGGCCGCGCGCGAGCTGATGGGCGTCACGATGGGCTCGCTGACCTTCGCCCGGCAGGCCGGCGGGCTGGCCGGCGCCGCGGTGTTCGGCTGGCTCGCCCTGGTCACGACCGGCGGGCTGGCCGCGCCGGGGCTGGCCGTCGTGTTCGGCGCGGCGGCCGTGACGATGCTGGTGGCGTGGGTCACCTCGCCGCGCGTCACATCGGCGGACGCCGTCTCGTTCCGTTCCTGACCGAGACGAAGGAGACGGACATGCCCCGCATCGAAGCGAAGAAGACCACCGACGCCGGCCCGCTGCTCAAGCTCTTCTACCGCGTCGCCGGGAGGAAGTACGGCGCGGTGCCCGAGCCGATGGCCGTCGGCGCGCACCACCCGGGCCTGCTGCGCGCGAACACGGTGCACGAGCTGATGGTGCAGCGCGCGTCGACGAAGCTCCCGGCGAACGTCCGCGAGCTCGCCGTCTACCGCGTCGCCACCCGGATCGGCTGCTCGTGGTGCGTCGACTTCGGCACCATGCTGCAGAAGCACGACGGCCTGGACGTCGAACGGCTGAAGAAGATCGACGACTACGCGACGTCGCCGGCGTTCAGTGTCCAGGAACGGCTCGCGATCGCCTACGCCGACGCGATGTCCGGGGAGCAGGTCACGGTCACCGACGAGCAGGTCGCCGAGCTGGAGCGCGAGTTCGGCCGCGAAGGCGTCCTCGAGCTGACCTACCAGATCGGGCTGGAGAACTCCCGCGCCCGGATGAACAGCGCGCTCGGCATCGCCGACCAGGGCTTCACCTCCGGCGACGCCTGCCGGGTCCCGCTCCCGTAGGACCCCGGGAACCAGACCCCGGTCGGACGCGCCGGAGGGGCCCTCCGCGGGACCGTTCCGGCATGCACCTCGTCGCCAGTGAACGGATCAAGCTCTTCAGCATCGCCACGCCCTGGGTGTGCGGCCTCTTCGCGGTCGTCGCGCTGGTCGCGCCGGCCGTGCTCACCGCGCTCACGGCCACCGAGTCCCGGCTGCCGCCGACCGTCGCGAGCACCCAGTTCGGCTACCAGCTCGCCATGGTCGCCGTTCTGCTGCTGGCGGGGCTCGCCGTGACCAGCGAGTACCAGTCCGGCACGATCCACGGCACCTTCCAGGCGGTGCCGAGCCGGACGCCGGTGCTGGTCGCGAAGGCCGCGGTCGCCGCCGGGTACGGCTTCGTCATCGGCGAGGCCGGCGCCTTCACTGCCTGGTTCGCCGCGCGCGTCCTCGCCCCGGAGGCCGACCTGGCCCTGAACAGCCCGGCGGACTGGACGATCGTCGCCGGCACCGGCCCGGTGTTCGCGCTGGCCGCGGTCTGCGGGGTCGGCGCCGGCCTGCTCGTGCGCCACACCGCCGGCGTGGTCGCGCTGCTCGTCGTGTACCCGCTCATGGCGGAGAACGTCGTCACGTTGATCCCCCGGGTGGGGATGGCGATCCACCGCTGGCTGCCGCTGAACGCCGTCACGAAGTTCCTCACCGGCACCGGCGAGGCGAACGCCGGGCGGGACGGTGGTAACGCCACCGTGCTGTCGGACTCGCCGTTGGGCCAGGGCTGGGCGCTGGCCTACTTCGGTGCCTTCGCCCTGCTCCTGCTGGCCGCCGGGATCACGAAGGTGCGCCGCCGGGACGCGTGATCCGGGTCAGCTTGTCCGGGTTGACGACGTCGTAGATCGCGACGATCTTCCCGTCGCGCACGCTCATGGCCTGGACGTGCTCGTCGAGCGCCAGGAAGCCCTCGCGCCCCGGCATCGGCGGCAGGTAGAACCCGAGGTCGCCGTTGACCAGGACGGGCGCGCCGCGGCTGACGCTCTCCGGCTCGTACTTGCGCATGAGGCCGACGAAGAAGCGGGCGATCTTGTCGGCGCCGAGCATGAGCTGGCGCGTGGTGCGGCCCTTGCCGTTCGAGTCGCCGACCAGCACCGCGTCCGGGTGCAGCAGCTCGACGACCGCCCCGATGTCGCCCGCGAGCAGCGCGGTGACGAACTTCTCGAGGATCTTCGCCTGGTCGTCGAGCGGCACGCGCGGCGCCGGGTCCGCGTCGGCCAGCGCGCGGCGGCCGCGGGAGCCGTGCTGGCGCGCGGCTTCGGCGGAGCAGCCGAGGATGTCCGCGATCTCGGCGAAGGGCAGCGAGAAGGCGTCGTGCAGCACGAACGCGACGCGCTGCTCCGGGGTCAGCTTGTCGAGCACGACCAGCGCGGCCATCCGCAGCCCGTCGTCGCGGACCGCGATCTCGAGCGGGTCTTCGCTCACCGGCTGCCCGAACGGCGTCACCACCGGTTCCGGCAGCCACTGGCCGACGTAGCGCTCCCGCTGCGCCGCGGCCGATTTCAGCCGGTCGAGGCAGATCCGGCCGACGACCGTGGTCAGCCAGCCGCGCAGATCCCGGATGGCGTCGCGGCCGGCGTCGTCGAGCCCGGCCAGCCGCAGCCACGACTCCTGGACGGCGTCCTCGGCGTCGGCGCGGGTGCCGGTCAGCCGGTAGGCCACGCCGATCAGGTGACCGCGGTGCTCGGCGAACCGCGCGGCGAGGGTGTCCTGGGCGGTGGGCGTGGAGGCCATGCCCCGAGTGTGCCGCAAACGGCGCGGCTAGAGTGGGTGGCGTGGCAGGACGGATTCGGGAGAGCGACATCGCGGAGGTGCGCGAGCGGAACCGGATCGACGAGGTCGTCGGGGAGTACGTGGCGCTGCGCCGCGCCGGTGGAGGCAGCCTGAAGGGCCTCTGCCCGTTCCACAACGAGAAGACCCCGTCGTTCAACGTCCGCCCGACGCACGGCACCTTCCACTGCTTCGGCTGTGGCGAGGGCGGCGACGTGATCAAGTTCGTCCAGAAGATCGACCTGATCACGTTCGTGGAGGCCGTCGAGCGGCTGGCCGACCGCGTCGGCATCCGGCTCACCTACGAAGGCGGCGGCGCGACGATCCAGCGCGACCGCGGCAGCCGCAGCCGGCTGATCGAGGCGCACCGCGCCGCCCAGGAGTTCTACGCCGAGCAGCTGGTCACCGACGAGGCGCGCACCGCGCGGGACTTCCTGTCCGAGCGCGGGTTCGACGCCGCCGCGGCCAAGACGTTCGGCTGCGGCTACGCCCCCGGCGGCTGGGACAAGCTGACCAAGCACCTGCTCACGCGCGGTTTCGAGGTCAAGGAGCTGCTGACGGCCGGGCTGTCCAAGGAGGGCCAGCGCGGCCCGATGGACCGCTTCCACCGGCGCCTGGTCTGGCCGATCCGCGACGTCGGCAACGAGGTCGTCGGCTTCGGCGCGCGGCGGCTGTTCGACGACGACCGGATCTCGGCGAAGTACCTCAACACCGCCGAGTCGCCGATCTACAAGAAGTCCCAGGTCATGTTCGGCCTCGACCTGGCCAAGCGCGAGATCGCGAAGCGGCACCAGGTCGTCGTGGTCGAGGGCTACACCGACGTGATGGCGATGCACGCGGCGGGCGTCCCGACGGCCGTGGCGTCCTCGGGCACGGCGTTCGGCGAAGACCACATGAAGGTGCTTCGCCGGCTGATGATGGACGACGACGCCTTCCGCGGCGAAGTGATCTTCACCTTCGACGGTGACGAAGCGGGCCAGAAGGCGGCGCTCAAGGCGTTCGAAGGCGACCAAACGTTCGCCGGGCAGACCTACATCGCCGTCGCACCGGACGGCATGGACCCGTGCGAGCTGCGCCTGGCCAAGGGTGACAGCGCGGTGAAGGACCTGGTGGCGCGGCGGACCCCGCTGTTCGAGTTCGTCATCCGCAGCACGCTCAAGAACTACGACCTCGACTCGGTCGACGGCCAGGTCGCGGCGCTGCAGAAGACCGTGCCGATGGTGGCGTCGATCAAGGACCGCGCCGCGCGTGACGGCTACGCGTCGAAGCTCGCCTGGTGGGTGGGCTGGCAGGACGTCGCGCAGGTGGTCAACCGGGTCCGCGGCAGCGCGGGCGCGACCGACAAGCGCGGCGGCGCGCCCCTGCGCCAGCCGGCGCGCGTCGGCGCCCCCGAGGTGAAGGCCCCGGAGACCGACGTCGCCCGCCCCGCGCCGAAGGACCCGCGGTTCGCGATCCAGCGCGAGGCGCTCAAAGCCGCGCTGCAGCAGCCCGCGATCGCCGGGCCGGAGTACGACGCGCTGCCGCTGGAGGCGTTCACGCACCCGGTGTACGTCGCGGTGCACGAAGCCGTGCTCAAGGCGGGCGGCGCGGGTTCGGGCCTGACCGGCCCGGCGCTGCTGGACGCGGCCGCCCCGCACTGTCCGGAAGGGACGGTCCGGCGGGTGCTCTCCGAGCTGGCCGTGGAACCGTTGCAGGCCAAGGACGAAGTCGACTCCCGCTACATCTCCTCGATCCTCGCCCGGCTGCAGGAAAGCCTGGTCGGGCGCCAGATCGCGGAGATCAAGGGGAAGCTGCAGCGGCTGTCGCCGGTCGAGGCGCCGGACGACTACCGCGCCCTGTTCGGCGACCTCGTCGCGCTGGAGCAGTACAAGAAGTCGCTGGGCGAGCAGGCGTCCGCCAGCGCGTGGGGCTGAGTCATGAGTTTTCTGCGCCGGCTGCTCGGCGACCACACCCCTGACGGCTTCGCCGGTGCGCTGGACGCGGGCGAGGACGTCGTGGACAGCGCCCCGGTCGAGGGCGGCGGCCACCTGGTCGTCACGCCGCTCGGCCTGTGGATCCCGGACGGTTCCGGCGGCGCGCGGCGCGTCGGCTGGCACCTGATCGGCAAGGCGGCCTGGAAGGACGGCGTCTTCACGCTGACCGAGTCGGCGGAGTCCGGCACCGCCGGGTCGGCCGTCGTGCTGACCGACCTCGCGCCGGTGCGGTTCGGCCTGCCGGAGCCCGCCAAGGTGCCGCACCACGTGCGGCGGCGCGTCGACGGTTCGGTGCGGTCGCGCCACCGTCAGGAGATCGACCCCGGTGGCGGCGCGTGGTTCGTCCAGCGCAAGGTCCCCGGCCGCGACGGCACCGTCCTGCAGGTCCGCCCGGACCCGGGCACCGACGTCACGCTGGTGGCGGCCATCGCCGAACAGGTCGCCGCGAAGCTGGCCCACGCCGCCGAATAGCAGTACGCTCGTACTCAGTACAGGCGTACTGTTTGTTCGGGAGGCGACCGTGTGGGATCCGGAGAAGTACCTCGACTACGCCGACCTGCGGGCCCGGCCGTTCCACGACCTCACGTCCCGGATCGGCGCGGTGTTGCCCCGGCGGGTCGTCGACCTCGGCTGCGGCCCCGGGAACCTGACCGTCGACCTGGGGAAACGCTGGCCCGACGCCGCCTTGGAGTGCAGCGACAGTTCACCCGAAATGGTGGCGGCCGCCCGTGCCCGCGGCCTGGACGCCACCGTGCTCGACGTCAACGACTGGACGCCGGCGCCGGACACGGACGTCGTCGTGTCGAACGCGGTCCTGCAGTGGGTGCCGGAGCACCGCGACCTGCTGCGGCGCTGGGCCGGCCGGCTGCCGTCCGGCGCGTGGCTCGCGGTGCAGGTCCCGGGCAACTTCGACGCGCCGTCACACGCGCTGACCCGCGAGCTGGCGGCGTCCCCGGCCTGGTCGTCCCGGCTGGCCGACGTCGTCCTGCGCGAGGACGACGCGGTGTCGAGCCCTGTCTTCTACGCCGACCTCCTGGCCGACGCCGGCTGCGGCGTCGACGCCTGGGAATCGACGTACGTCCAGCCCCTGCGCGGCTCGCGGGCGGTACTGGAGTGGATCACCGGAACGGCGTTGCGGCCGGTCCGCGCGGCCCTTTCGGACGAGGCCTGGGACCAGTTCCGCGAAGAACTGGCCCCCCGCCTCGACCAGGCGTACCCGACCCGCCCCGACGGCACGACGTGGTTCGAGTTCCGCCGCGTGTTCGTCGTCGCCCAGGTCTAACGCCGGCGCCCGGCCTTTTCACTGATCTTGGCCCGCGCCACCCCGGCGGCGCCCTGGACCATCGGATGGTCGACGACCCGGCGGTAGGTGCGCACGAGCTGCTCGTACCGCCCCCGGCCTGCCTTGGCGCCCAGCACGTACCCCAGGCCCGCTCCCAGCAGGAACTTCTTCATCCGTGTCCACGCCTCTCGTCGGTAGGTCGTCCGACTGTCCATTGTCCAGGAAAACGGCCGGCAGGGGGCGGTTGCGCTAAGTGGGGGGTGGTGCGAACCGGGTTGCGGGGATGGTCTAAAGTTCTTCTGGTCGGGCGAGAGCGCGGCACCGGAAAAGAGCGACATTCCCCTGTAGCTCAACTGGCAGAGCATTCGGCTGTTAACCGGAGGGTTCTTGGTTCGAGTCCAAGCGGGGGAGCAAAGCCCAGGTCAACGACCTGGGCTTTTTTGCTGCCTGGGGTAGGGGCGATTCGGTGTCGATCTTGACGATCGTCCAACGTCGGCCAGACCGGCTGTCTCCGACGTCGTCGCCCTGAGCGACGACTGACCATGCGAGTAGCTTCGATGGGGTGGCTGGCCGACTGCCGATCACGAGACGGACCCACCTCCTCCACCGGCGGAGCCGAGGAGGGGTGGGGCCGATTCGCTCAGGCTTCAGGAATCTGCTTGTTGGAGTAGTAGGGCTGCTTGAACGGCAGCTCCGGCATCCACTGCTTCAGCGCGCGGTACAACTTCTCGTAGTACCCCTTCTCGTACGCATCCGGGGTGACCCACCAGCTGACGTCCACGTCGTGCTCGAGGAGTTCCTCGGTCAGCTTTGTCCGCCGCCCCATGGGGTAGAGGTAACAACAGCCGAGGTACCGGCCGTTCGCATCCCAGATGCAGTAGGCGAAGGACCCCATGTCCCGGAACTCGCACTCGTGCCACACGAGATCGACGTAGTTGAACTCCTCGGTGACGGCCTCGGTGGGCCAGTTTCCACCCCGAGTCCGTCGGATGATGTCCAGACTGGCGTTGATTCCGCGCACGTCCTCGGACAGGTCCGCGCGGGTTATCGCCCGGATCTCGATGTCCTCGAAGCTCAGCTTGGCCGGCACGGAGCCGTCCGGTATGTCGAAACCCTTGACGAACTGGCTGTAGTCCAACACCTTCTCCTCAGAACAGGTCTGTAGGGATTTCGAGCCCGTCGTGCGCGTGTGCGCACCGGCAGTCCTCCTGCGCACCCAGTGAAGCAACAGTCCGCAACACCAGCTCCCGCAGCCGCGAGATGTTCTCCGAGAACACGCGGAACACCGACTCCTGCTCCACCGCGCTCCCCTCGTCGAGCCCGGCGTCCAGATCGGTGACGAGCGCGATGGACGTGTAGCACATGGCCAGCTCACGCGCCAGCGCGGCCTCGGGCAACCCGGTCATGTTGATCAACGCCCACTCCTGCCGAGCGTAGTAGACCGACTCCGCGCGGGTGGAGAACCGCGGCCCGTTGATCACCACCATGGTTCCGCCGTCGACAACGGCCTGGTCCAGCTCCCCGGCGGTCTTCAGCACGGCCGCACGCCCGTCGGGGCAGTACGGGTCGGCGAACCCGACGTGCACCGCGCCGGTGTCGAAGTACGTCGAGACCCGCCCGGAAGTCCGGTCGACCACCTGGTCCGGCACGACGAAGGTCCCCGGGCCGAGCGAGGCCCGGAGCGATCCGACGGCACAGGGCCCGAGCACCTGCCGCACCCCGAGCGACCGCAACGCCCACATGTTGGCCCGGTAGTTGATCACGTGCGCCGGATGCCGGTGGCCGCGGCCGTGCCGGGGCAGGAACACCACCTCACGGCCGCCGACCGCCCCGCGCACCAGCGAATCGGACGGCTCACCGTAAGGCGTCGAGACGTCGACGTACGAGGCGTCCTCCAGCAGTTCGTACAGTCCGCTGCCACCGATCACCCCGACTGGTGAGTTGCCCATCACGCCGCTCCTTCCCGATGTGCGCCGGCGGCGAATCCGGCCAGCCTGCCGGCCGCGGTGGCGATCACCGCGGGACTCTTGCAGAACGCGAAGCGAACGAGCTCCCGGCCGCTCGCCGGGTCGGCGTAGAACGCCCCGCTGGGGATGGCGACCACCCCGGCCCGGGTGGCCAGGTCGTGACACAGTGCCGTGCCGTCGCCGTAACCGACCGACCTGGCGTCCACCTGCAGGAAGTACGTCCCCTGGCACGCGAAGCACCGCCAGCCGGTCGAGGTGAGCGCGTCCCGCAGGGTGTCGCGGGCGGCGGTCAGCCGGGTACGCAGGCCGTCCAGCCACCGGTGCCGGTCGGGTAGCACGGCCGCGACGGCGTGCTGGAACGGCGTGCCACCGGCGAACGTGAGGTACTGCTTCACCGTTCGCACGGCCGCGACCATCGGCGCCGGCCCGCAGACCCAGCCGACCTTCCAGCCGGTGGCGTTGAAGGTCTTGCCGGCGGAGGAGATCGTGAGCGTCCGTGACGCCATCCCGGGCAGCGAGGCCAGCGGGATGTGCCGGACCCCGTCGAAGACGAGGTGCTCGTAGACCTCGTCGGTGATGGCGATCAGGTCGTGCCGCTCGCAGATCTCGGCGATGACCGCCAGCTCGGCGGCCGACAGCACCGTTCCGGTCGGGTTGTGCGGGGTGTTCACCAGGAACGCCCGCGTACGCGGCGTCACCGCGGCGGCCAGCTCGCCGGGGTCGAACGTGAACCGGTCGCCGACCGGGTGCAGCCGCACGGTCCGGCGGACGGCGCCGGCGAGCGCGATGGCCGCGCCGTAGGAGTCGTAGTACGGCTCGAAGACCAGCACCTCGTCACCGGCCGGGACCAGCGCGGCGACGGCGGCGGCGATCGCCTCGGTCGCGCCCGCGGTCACGAGGATCTCGGTGTCGGGGTCGTACGGCGTGCCGTAGTCGGCGGCACGCTGCTCGGCGATGGCGGTGCGCAGCGCGGGCACCCCGGGCAGCGGCGGGTACTGGTTGTGCCCGGAGAGCACCGCCTCCGCGGCGGCGGAGAGCAGCTCCGGCGGCCCGTCGCTGTCCGGGAACCCCTGGCCGAGGTTGATCGCGCCGGTGCGGTGGGCGAGCGCGGTCATCTCGGCGAAGATCGTGCTGCGGAACGGGGCGAACTTTCCGACGAGCGGGTCCTCGCTCATCAGGCCACCTCCCGTGCGGGGCCGAACTCGGTGAAGTCGGCGATCGCCCGGTGCGTGCCGAAGTCGGTGGTGCAGCCCGGCCGGCGCACGCCGATGGTCTCCCAGCCCGCGGTCCTGGCGGCGTCCAGCTCGGCCCGGCTGTCGGACAGGAAGCGGACGTCGCGGGCCGGCGTGCCGATCGCCCGCCCGATGCGCTGGTAGGAAAGGGGATCCCGCTTCGGTCCGCCGGTCAGGGTGTCGAAGTGGCCGTCCAGGTAACCCCGGAGATCCCCGTGGTCGCTGCGGGAGAACCACAGCCGCTGGGCGAGCACCGAGCCGGAGGAGTAGATCCAGCACCGTGTCCCGCGCCGGCGCCATTCGGCCAGCGCCGGTGGCACGTCCGGGTACACCACACCGGACAGCTCGCCGTCGAGAAAACCCCGTTCCCAGACGAGTCCGTGCAGTGTCTTGAGTGGACTGTGCTTCGCGTTGCCGTCGTGCCACTCGAGCAGGGTCCGCACCACGTCGTCGAGACCGGCGTGCCCGCCCAGCGTCGCCCGCACACCGTCGACGACGTCCGGCGTGCCGGGCCGCTCCTGGCGTACCCAGCTCTCGAGACGTTCGCGCGCATAGGGAAACAGCACGTCGTGCACGGCCGACAGCGGGCTGACCGTGCCCTCGATGTCGAGGACGACCGCCAGGGTCACGAGCTCGGCTCCGGTGCGACGAGCTCTTCGAGCGTCGGCATCCCGGCGGAGATCGGGTTGCCGGTGAAGCCGGCGACCCAGCCGTCCTCCTCCTGGAAGAACCGGATGGCGCAGAAGTACGGCTTGGTGCCCATGTCGAACCAGTGCGTCGTGCCGGCCGGCACGGACATCAGGTCGCCGGCGGTGCAGACCACGGCGTACACCTTGCCGGCCAGGTGCAGGTAGAAGCACCCGCTGCCCTCGACGAAGAACCGCACCTCGTCCTCGTCGTGGGTGTGCTCGTCGAGGAACTTCGTCCTGGCCGCCTCGGCCTTGGCGGGCCAGTCCGGGTCGGCGTCGTCCGGCACCATCCGCACGACGTCGACGAGCGGGTACGAGCCCTCCGCCGACACACGCTCCACTTCGGACGCGTAGGCGGCGAGCACCTCCTCCTGCCCGGCCCCGTCCGCGAGCGGCACGGTCGCCCACCGCTCGAGCCGGATGCCGTGCGGGGCGAGCTCCGCGGCGATCTCGGCGAGGTCCTCGGTGCGCACCAGCACGTTCGCGGCGTCGTTCGCCGGCATGACCTGGAGCAGGGTCATCGTGTTCTCCTTGTCAGGCAGCGGTCCGGTCGACCAGCAACGTCAGCTGGCACAACGCTTCCAGGCACTCCATGCGGTTGCGGGCGATCTCCAGCGTCGGCCCCCACGTGGTCGCGCCGTGGTTGCCGATGAGCATGACGGGTGGCGCGTCGGCCGTGAGCCGCTCGGTGACGTCGTCGGCGATGGCGGGCACGTGCGCGTGGTTCTCGAACACCGGGACGACCACCTTGGACGGGTCGGTCAGCCCGAGGCCCTTGATGATCTCGAGGTCGGTGAACGTCACGGTGTCGGCGCCGCGCCGCGCGGACAGGATCGCGATCGCGGTGGCGTAGGGCGGATGCGCGTGCACGACGGCGTGCGAGCCGGGCGACAACCGGTACAGCGCGGTGTGGATCGTGGTCTCGGCGGACGGGCGCGGCGCGCCTTCGCGCACCGGCCGCGAGTCGGCGATGCCGACCTCGACCACGTCGGCCGCGGTGATCCTTCCCTTGCTGACGCCGCTGGCGGTGATCAACGCGCTGTCACCGGACAGCCGGACCGACAGGTTCCCGGCGGTCCCTTCCAGCCAGCCGCGCGCGTAGAGTCCGGCCGCGGTCCCGGCAAGCTCCGCGCCGCTCATGAGGCCCGCTCCTCGACCGTCCCGTTAGGACGGAACAGGCCGGACTCGGTGACCACGGCGGTCACCAGCTCGGCCGGCGTGACGTCGAACGCGGGGTTGAAGACCCGGGTGCCCGGCGGGGCGACCTCGACGCCGCCGAACGCGGTGACCTCGGCCGGGGAGCGCTCCTCGATGACGATGTCCGCGCCGCTCCGCAACGTCGTGTCCAGAGTGGACTCCGGGGCCACGACCACGAACGGCACCCCGGCCCGCGACGCGGCCAGCGCCAGCGAGTAGGTGCCGATCTTGTTGGCGACATCGCCGTTGGCGCACACGCGGTCGGCGCCGACCAGCACGCAGTCGACCATGCCGGCGGCCAGCGCGGCCGGCCCGGCGGAGTCGACCAGCATCCGGTGCGGGATGCCCGCCTCGGCCAGCTCCCACGCCGTGAGCCGCGCGCCCTGCAGCAGCGGCCGGGTCTCGCCGAACAGCACCTCGGTCACGTGTCCTTCACCGGCCAGCAGGCGAATGGCGCCCAGCGCGGTGCCCCAGGCGACCGTGGCCAGCCGGCCGGTGTTGCAGTGGGTCAGCAGCCGCAGCGGCTCCGGCCCGCACAACCGCCGCACGAGGTTCGCGGCCTCGCCCGCCGCGGCACGGTTGCGTTCCTCGTCCTCGACGAGGATGGTGCCGGCCTCGGCGAGCACGGCGTCCGCGCCGCCGTCGAGCTTGCCGAGGACCCGGCGCACCGCCCAGCTCAGGTTGACCGCGGTCGGCCGCGCGTCGGCGATCCGCCGTGCCTCGGCCCGGACCGCGATCTCGTCGCAGACGCCGTCGCGGGTGTGCGCACGGGCCGAGAGCGCCACGGCAAGGGCGCCGGCCACGCCGATGGCGGGCGCGCCACGGATCGCCAGGCGCTGGATCGCGTCGATGACTTCATCCACAGTGGACAGTCGCAGCATCCGGTACTCGTGCGGCAGCGCGCACTGGTCGACGGCCGTGATGGCACCGTCCTGCCAGGCTATGGAGCGCGTCATGCGCCCAGCGTCGCAGGCCACCGATCTGCTGGGCATCTTCAGCCGTGCGGGTCGTCGTCGCTTCTCCGAGAATGCACTCCTGGTGGTCAACCCTCGCCCGGGATGCCGGGCGGGCCTACCGTCGGGTGAGGAATGTTCACCGCACGGAGGAGCTTCGATGACGCTCGCCCGGAACCTGGGGGCCCAGCCCTATCCGCGCACGGTGTTCGACACCGAAGAGTGGCTGGACGCGTGGACGCGGGCGACCATCGAGCGGCAGCGCGTGATCGACCCCGGCCGCGCACCGCGTTACCTGCTCGAGCACTCCCCGTTCTGGCAGGGCTACGAGGACGAGACCGAGAGCGGGCCGGTGTTCGACCGCCCGGTCCTCACGATCGGCTCCGTCTACTCGGTCTACGGCCCCGCGTACCTGGCCGGCGACAGCGCCGCCGTGGCGACCCTGGTCGACGACGCCCGCGCGCAGGCACGGGACCTGGGCGCGGCCGGCGTGCTGGTGTTCAACCTGCCGCCCGAGCCGGCCCGCCAGTGGGCCGCCGTCCGCCGGCCGGACGTCTTCGCGCGGCTGGACACCGCGTACTACAAGAACCCGGGCAGCGGCCCGGACCCGGTGATGGGCGAGGTGCCGCGCCGGAAGCGCACCGACTGGCGCCGCCGCTGGCGCCGGGCCACGGAGAAGAACGTCAAGCTGGTCGAGGAGACCGGCCCCGCCGCGGCCGCGCACATCGACCGGGTGCTCGAGCTGTGCAACGGCTCGGCGGTCAAGCACGGCTGGCCCGGGCTGTACGACGCCCCGACGCTGGCGGCCGTGCTGGCCACGCCGTACGCCAGCGTGATCCGCGCCGAGTGGGAGGGCGCGACGATCGGCGCGTTCGTCGCGCTGGAGTACGACCGCCGGCTGTACCTGTGGGCCGGCGGCACGGACCCGTCCGTGTACGGCGAGGTCAGCGCGTACCCGTTCATGTTGTACGAGATCCTCGCGCAGGGCGTCGACCGCGGCTGGGACATCGTCGAGTTCGGCCGGGGCAACGACCGGTTCAAGAAGCAGCACGGCTTCGGCGGCCTCCACCTGTGGGGCCTGTGGTACTCGGCCGAGCCGGGCGACGCCGAGGTCTACGGCCCACGGCTGACGGCCGTGCACGACGGCCTGGTCACCGTGGCCGGATACGAAGGGCTGGCGCAGTGTCCGTGACCGCCCCGCGGCAGTCCGGAATCGCGGCCCTGCTGCTGTCCGCGGGGATGATGAACGTCGCGTACACGATGCTGGTGCCGCTGGTGCCCGAACTGACCGGCCGGTTCCAGATGTCGGCGCTGGAGGTGGCCGCGGCGTTCAGCGGGTTCGCGCTGGCCAAGGCGCTGGCGCAGCCCATCGGCGGCATCCTGGTCGACCGCGCGTCCCGGCCGCAGGTCATCGGCTTCGTCGGCCTGACCCTGACGGCCGTGACGGTGGTCGGCCTGGCCTTCGCCACCTCGGGCTGGCAGGTGCTGAGCTGGCGGCTCGCGTGGGGCGTGGCGGAGGGCATCACCATGCCGGTGCTGTACCAGCTGGCCAGCTCACTGGGCGCCAAGTCGCGGTTCGGCACGGCCAGGGTCATGGGCTGGTTCGGCGGCTGCTGCACGGCCGGGATGGTGCTGGGGCCCGCGGTCGTCGGCCTGCTGCACCCGTTCCTGGGCTTCACGGGCGTCTTCCTGGCCGGCGCGGCGGTGACCATGACCGGTGGCGTGCTGTTGCTGGGCCTGCGGGTCGCCCCGGAGCCCGTGGCGTCGCCGCCGGTGCCGGCCGGCCGTGGTCGCGCCGTGCGGACGCTGGTGGTGCTGGTCGGCCTGTTCGCGGTCGTCGACCTGGTCAACAACGCGTTGTTCGCGGCACTCGAGCCGGTGGTTCCCCTGCACCTCGACGACGTGACGGGCAACGGCGTCGCCTACACGTCGGTGATCTACACCGCCGGGCTGGCGGTGTTCATGGCCGTGGCCATGACGTGCGCCCGGTTCGTGGAGTCCCGGCCGCTGCTGGTGATCTCGGCGTACGCGTTCGGCGCCGAGGCGATCGGGCTGACCGCGGTCGGGTTGTTCGACGGCGTGGTGGCGATGTGCGCCGGACTGCTGCTGTTCATGACGGCCGAGCCCGTGCTGTACCTGGTGGCCCGGCAGGGCGTGAACCTGGTGCCGAGGCACCAGCTCGGGCGCGCGTTCGGCGCCTTCGGCCTGGTGTCCGACATCGGGTTCATCGTCGGGCCGGTGCTGGGCGCCGTCGCGTACGCCGGCCTCGGCACGTCCGCGTTCCTCGTCATGGCCGTGGTCGCGGCCGTCGCGGTCGTGTGCGTCGTCCTGCTGCGCAACCTGCCGAGCAGGCTCCTCGCCACCCGCGAGCCCGTCGACGCCTGACCGCCCTGGAGGGCACACCGCCGTAGCCACCATCAGCCCAGATCAGGCTGATGTGGTCGAACAGGTTGCCCGGCAGCCGCAGCAGCGGGCGGGCGGCGTCGCGGTCCTGGACCGAGGCGTCGGTGACGATCACGAACGGTTTCGGCGGCTTTCACCGATTGCGAATCGATGATCGCTGCGGTCGGCCACGGTGGCCGGTCGTCGGTCATCCGGACCCGGTCGTGCAGGTCGTCGAGGGCGAGCAGGTCCGCCCAGCGTTGGAAGTACTTGTAGACGGTGGACCAGGGTGGGAAGTCGGCGGGCAGGGCTCGCCAGGTGATGCCTTCTTTGACCAGGTAGCGGATGGCGTCGACGACAATCCGGCGGCAGTGTTTCTCCGGGCGGCCACCCAGGCCCTTGCGGCCGCCACGCCAGTCGACGCGCCGGGGCAGCAAAGGCAGCAGCAGCGCCCACTCCGCTTCGGTGCGGTCGGAGGGGTAGCGGCGTCGCCGAGGCGATACCGATGACATGCACGCCTGACCTCACGACCCCCACGACCACGGCAGGTTGAGGAACGTCCCCTGGAACGTCACCTCGCGGCATCGGCGCGGGCGGGCGCCGGGCGCGGGTGCGCCCGGCGCCCGCGGGCATCGGCTGCTCAGCCGGCGATCGCCGAAGCGATGGCGTCGGCCAGGCCCTCGAGCTGGATGGCCCGGTCGCCGATGTAGAGCCGGAGGAACAGCGGTTCGTCGTCCGTCGCCGGCACGTACTTGCGCTCCGCCGCGGTCGTTCCCACGTCCTGCGCCCAGACGCGCGGCACGGAGTACCCGAAGCTGACACCCTTGGTGACCTGCACCCCGGACTTCTCCGCGTGCACGAGGATCTGGTCGACCACCGCGTTGAGGTTGTTCCAGTCGTTGCGGTCCCGCTCGTGGTAGAGGAACGTCACGATCCCGCTGCCGTAGGGCAGGCTGTGCGCGAGCCGCACGTCCGGGTGGTGCGCCAGCGCGGGATGGTGCACCTCACCCGCCGCGGCGACCCGGGGGTCGGCCAGCAGCAACTCGGCCAGGTGCTCGGCGTTCGCCCAGATCCGGCGCATCCGGCGCCGGTGCAGGGCGGTCTCGTACCGGGGGAACAGCTCGGCGTTGTGCCGCGCCAGAACCGCGCCGGTGTTGCGGCGGAGCATGTCGAACAGCTCGGTCAGCTCCGCCGGGTATACCACGAGCCCGCCGAGGGCGAAGTCCATGCCCAGCTGGAGGTACTTGGTGCAGCTCTCGTAGTAGATGATCTCGAGCCGGTCGTCGCTCGCGAAGAGCTCCGTCTGCAGTGACGCGCCGATCATCGTGCCGTCGACGACGACCGTGAGGCGATCGGTCACCACCTCGCGCAGGCGCCGGTAGAGCTCCGGCAGGTCGAACATCCGCTGCCGCACGTTGTTGGCCAGCGGGTCGACGAAGACCACCTTGGGCCGGTGGCGCACGACGTCGGCGACGATCTCCTCGACCAGGTAGCCGCCGGCCCGCTCCGACCTGATGTGCGGCAGCGCGGTCAGCTGTTGTGCCACTTCGTAGTAGATGTAGGGCGCCAGGAGGATGCTGTCGCCGGCGTTCAGCCGGTAACGCAGCAGGAACGCCTCGATCCAGGTGTACGCCGCCATGCCGGACGACGTCACGCCGATGCCGTGGTCCTCGCCCGACAGGCCGAGCACGCCCAGCAGCTGGCGCTCCACCCGGGTGACCGACGCGTGCGCGCCGTTGCGGTCGTAGTTCATCGTGGGCCAGGACTCCTGCTGGGTCCCGAAGAACTGCACCTGCCGCGACTGGCCGTAGGACTTGGCCGTCCACTCTAGACCGTTGCGCACGTAGGAAAGCGTGGACAGGCCGAACCGCAGCACCGCCTCGGCGGCCGACAGCTGCGCCGCCGAGTCCGCAATGGACACTTCGTCCAGTATGCGTTGCGCTCTGGTGAGCCGCAGCCAGACCTGCTCCGCGGACGTCGTCATGTGCGCGAGGGCCAGACCGTCCACCGGCAGCTCGTTCTGCGCGCAGTAAGCGGCGTGGTCCTCGAGCTCCCGCCGGGTGGCACGCAGCTCCCGCAGGCAGGTGTCGAATCCCTCCCGCAGATCGGCGACCTGCGTCGCGACGACGTCTTCGATCGACTCCGACAACGCGTCGCGCCATGCCGGCGCGTCGATCGCGTTGGACGGGAACTCACCTGGCTCAGTCATCGTGCTCCGTCTTGCCGCTGGTTTCTGTCCTGGGCTCGCGTAGAGCTCGTCGACCACCAGAGTGCTCCGCCTGTTTGTGGCAGCCGTCTCAATACGTGCTCTTCCGGATCGGCAACGCGGGAGAAGGCTCCTTGTCTGCACGGGACTTCACCGGGCCGAGTGGAGCCGCACTGCGCGAGAAGCCACTCACTCCGGCCCGAAGCTACGGTGGTGTCCACGCGGTGCCCGGGCCGGGCACCGCCGGAGTTCGAAGTGGACTCCCCGTGGGGGAGCTGGGGTGACTGGTTGGCGCGCGATGGTGGTCGCTGGGCGCCCGGTTGAGTTGGAGACCATGGTGCCGTACTCGCGTTCGCTGCTCGGCTGTCTGGCCGACTTCGCCCGCAACCGGCCGGAGTCGACCGCGCTGGTCATGGGCGGCGACCGGGTGTCGAACGCCGAACTGTGCGCCATGACGATGTCGGCCTACAACGGGCTCACGGCGCTGCAGCTGCCGTCCGACGCCCGCGTCGCGCTGCACGCCGCGAAGACACCGCGCACCGTCGCGCTGATCGTCGCCTGCCTGCTCGCGCGCCGCCCGTTCATGCTGCCCTCCACGGAACTCGGGACGACGGCGCTGCAGGAGCTGCTGGAGAAGGCGGACTGCACCGACGTGCTGACCACGGAGCCCGGCGCGGACGCCGGCAGGCTGCGGGTGCACAAGATCGACACCGCCACCGTCCCGCCGGACGGCGACCTCGGCGGGCTCGACGGCATCACCGGTCCCGACGTCAGCCCCGACGCGACGTCGTTCATCTTCACGACTTCCGGCTCCACCGGGCTGCCGAAGGTGGTGCCGCTGAGCTTTCAGGCGGTGGAACGGTTCACCGAGTGGGCGATCACGAAGTTCCGCCTCCGGCCGGGCACCGTGGTGCTGAACTACGCGCCGTTCAACTTCGACCTGTGCCTGCTCGACCTGCGCGCGACGTTCAAGGCCGGCGGTACGGCGGTGCTGGTCGAGCCCGAGCGGGCGACCAACGGCAAGTACCTCGCGGAGCTGATCCGCACCGAGTCCGTCGAGGTCGTCCAGTCCGTCCCGATGCTCTACCGGCTCCTGGCCGACGCCTACGACGGCGAGCCGTTCGAGACGGTGAGGCACGTGATCGTGACGGGGGACAAGATGCCGGCGAAGCTGCTGCCGGAGCTGCCGCGGCTGTTCCCGAACGCCCGGTACCACAACGTCTACGGCGCCACCGAGACCAACGACAGCTTCATCCACGAGATCACCGGCGACCTGACCGCCGCGGGCCCGCTGCCGATCGGCCGTCCGCTTCCCGGCGTCGAGGCGCTCGTGCTCGACGCCGACGGCGTGGCCGCCGACGGCCCGGCCACCGGTGAGCTGCTCGTGTCGACGCCGTTCCAGACGGCCGGGTACGCCGTCGGCGGCGGCGCGGACAAGTTCGTCGAACGCGCCGACGGCCGGGTCTACTTCCGGTCGGGTGACCTCGTCCACCGCGACGCCGACGGCGTGTTCACCCTCGTGGGGCGCAACGACTCCCAGGTCAAGGTCCGCGGCGTGCGCGTCAACCTCGAGGAGATCGAGCAGGTCCTGCTCGGCCACGAGCGGATCGCCGGCGCGGCGGTGGTCGCGGTGCCCGACGACGTCGCGGGGCTCGTCATCCACGCGGTCGTCCGCCGCGACACGACCGAGCCGCTCGGGGTGCTCGCGCTGCGGCAGTTCTGCCGTCAGCGGCTGGTGCGGGCCGCGCTGCCCACCACGATCCGCGTGGTCGACGACCCGCTGCCCACGACGTCGACGGGCAAGACCGACCGCAAAGCCGTCCTCCGAGACCTGTTGAACGGGAGCTGACATGAGCTGTTCCGAACGGATCAAGCACTACGTCCTCGACGAGTTCCTGCCGGGCGTCGGCCCCGAGGAGCTGGAGGCCGACTACGACCTGCGCGCCAACGGCGTGATCGACAGCCTGGGCCTGCTGCGGGTGATCACCTGGCTGGAGGCCGAGTTCGAGATCCCGATGGACGAGGTCGAGCTCGTCGAGCAGGACTTCACCACCCTCACCTCGATCACCCGGTTCGTCGAGCGGCACTCGGCGGCCGGCCGGTCCGATGTGGACTCTCTGGGAAAGGCGGCCTGAACCGTGATCATTCGTAAACTTTCCGAGACCGAAGGCGTCGAGTGGGGCAACGGCCTGAGCCACCGCTTCCTCACGCTGCGCGACGGCATGGGCTACACCGTCACCCACACCGTCGTACGGGCCGGCACCGACTCGGCTCTGGAGTACCGGAACCACCTCGAGGCGTGTTACTGCATCGGCGGCAGCGGCAAGGTCATCGACTCCGCGGGTGACGAGCACGTCATCGAGGTCGGCACGATCTACGCTCTCGACAAGCACGACCCGCACCACCTGATCGCCTCGCCGCACGAGGACATGGTGCTGGTCTGCATGTTCACGCCGGCCCTGATCGGCGACGAATCGCACGACCTCGAGTCCGAGTACTCCAACTACTGACCCGGAGCTCCCCCGATGCAGCAGTGGACCGACAAGCAGCGGGCGCTGCGGGACGGCTACACCGAAGTCTTCCGGGCGTGGGGCGCCGACCACCTCCGGCGCGACCGCGAGGCGGAGTTCGCCGGCGGGCTCTGGCCGGAGATCGGCGCGTCGGGGCTGTTCGGCCTGCCCTTCGGCACCGAGCACGGTGGCGGCGGGCACGACCTGCCGACCACCATGCACGCGCTGGAAGGCCTCGGCTACCACTGCCGCGACGGCGGGCTGAACTTCTCCATCTCGACCCAGCTGGTCAGCACCGGCGTGCCGATCCAGCGCTTCGGGAGCCAGGAGGTCAAGGACCGGTTCCTGCCGCGGGTGGTCGACGGCTCGGTGATCTGCGCGCACGCGATCACCGAGCCGCACGGTGGCTCCGACGCGGCCGCCATGCAGACCACGGCGGAGCGCCGCGGCGACGACTACGTCGTCAACGGCCGGAAGTGCTTCATCACCAACGGCCCCGTCGCCGACGTCGTCCTGGTGTACGCCCGGACGTCGCCGGGCACCGGCCCGCTCGGCATCAGCGTGTTCGCCGTCGAGCGGGGCACGCCGGGGTTCGAGGCCGGCCCGGCGGTCGACAAGATGGGCCTGCGCACGTCGCCACTGGGGAACCTGACGTTCACCGACTGCGTGGTGCCCGCGGCGAACATGGTCGGCCGCCGGGGCAAGGGCTTCCTGCTGCTCGACCACGTGATGAAGTGGGAGGTGCTCCTGTCCTTCGCGATCAGCCTGGGAGCCATGGAGTTCCGCCTGGAGCAGAGCATCGACTACGCGAAGACCCGCAAGCAGTTCGGGGCGCCGATCGCGTCCTGCCAGCTGATCGCGGCCAAGATCGTGGAAATGAAGATCGACCTGGAGACCACCCGCAACTGGTTCTACGACACCGCGCGGCGGTTCGAGGCCGGCGAGGACGTGATGGTCGACGTGGCCATGGCGAAGGTGCTGGCCAGCGAGGCCAACGTCCGGTCCGCGACCAACGCCGTGCAGATCTTCGGCGGTCGCGGCTACCTCAGCGAGTTCGGGATCGAGAAGGAACTGCGCGACGCCACCGGCGGCACGATCTACTCGGGCACGTCGGAGGTCCAGCGGGACAAGGTCGCCAGAATGCTCGGAGTGCGCTGACAGCGCCGGAAACCGGAAGAAGGACGACATGGCGGCCGAGACGCCTCCGCAAGACCTGCTCGGGGTAACGCAGTTCCTCGACCACCACCACCCGGTCGTGCAGGAGTTCGTCGAGCAGGCGCTCGGCGACGTCGAGCGCACCCGGACCGAGAAGGCGGTGGCGCTGTACTACGCGGTCCGCGACAAGCTGCACTACGAGGTCTACGGCGCGGCACTGAGCCGCTCCGGCCTCAAGGCCAGCGCGATCATCAGCCGTGGCCGGGGTTTCTGCGTGCACAAGTCGATCGTGTACGCCGCGGTCTGCCGGGCGGTGGGCGTCCCGAGCCGCATCGCGCTGACGGACGTCCGCAACCACCTGGCCTCCCCGAGGCTGCGCGAGCTGGTGGGCGGGGACGTGTTCCGCTTCCACGCGCTGAACTCGGTGTACCTGGACGGCAAGTGGGTCCGCGCCACGCCGGTGTTCAACAAGCTGCTGTGCCGGCTGTACGGCATCACCCCCCTCGAGTTCGACGGCACGGCGGACAGCATGTCGCACCCGTACGACAGCAAGGGCCGCCGGTACATGGAGTTCCTGCACGACTACGGCGACTTCGACGACTTCCCGTACGAGCTGGTGGTCGAGGGCATCCGGGCGGCCCACCCGCCACTGTTCGCGAGCCGCTACGAGACGACTGCTGGGTCTTTGATCGACGAAGCCGAAGAGCTGGGCAAGACCGCTTAGTGTCGTGGCCACCAGGTTCATCGGGTGGGGTCGTGAGGGTTCGGTCGGGCCGGAAGTCGACCGGACACTCACGACGAGGCGCGGCCGGTCCTGTGCGTAGGTCAGCTGGTGGCTGCCCATCGCCTCTTCAGCGCGTCCCAGCCTCGCTTGACCAGTATTCCGGCGCCGACGACGAGGTGGATCGCCGCCGTCAGTGCGGTCGCGAAGATCAGGGAAAACCCGAGATCACTGAGACCGAACGGCAAGGTCATCAGAAAACAGGTACCCCAGGTGATGGCCAGCGCGCCGGCCACGTTCGCGGCTCGCTTCACCAGCGCACCACTCACCTGGAGAACCTCCGATTGTGCCGGGTCCTGGCCAGGTTCCAGCTTACCTGGGGATCGGCCACGACCCTCATCGCGGCATGAGCGCGTGTGATGATCGCGCAGTTGACACGGTGATCAGGTGTGTAGCGTTGGTGGCTATGAGCTGGCTGCCCGACGACTTCGTCCACCCCGTCCACGCGCCCGTGCCCGGCACCGGGCTTCACCTGCGGCCGATCCGGGAGTCGGACACCGCTCTCGATTACCCCGCTGTGATGGGCTCCCGGGAGCGCTTGTGGGGAATCTTCGGTCCGGCCTGGTCTTGGCCCAGGGAGACGATGACGTACGAGGAGGACCGCGTCGACCTGTTGCGGCACGAGAAGGAGATAGCCGCGCACCAGTCGTTCAACTATGCGCTGCTGGACGAAGCGGAGACCGCGATCCTCGGCTGCGTGTACATCGACCCGCCCGAGCGCACCGGTTCCGACGGCGAGGTGGCGTGGTGGGTGGTGGACGACCTCGTCGGCAGCGAAGCGGAGCGTGCGCTCGACACGTTGGTGCCACAGTGGATCTCCGCCGACTGGCCCTTCCGCCGGCCCCGCTTCCTGGGGCGCGACATCACCTGGCAGGACTGGCTCGCGCTGCCACCGCAGACCTCACCGAGCAGTTGACGGCCGTCCGTCACCTCGCCGAAGTTCTCGTTTCACGACAGCCTTTCCGTATCGCGCAGGGCGAGCCAGGTGCACAGTCCGGCCAGGGTCAGTTCCGGGACCGCGCAGACGAGGGCCTGGGTGAATTCGGTGCCGGGCAGGGCGGTGAGGACGTCGAACCAGGCGTCCATCCCCGCGAGTGCCGCGACCGCCGAGGCCGACAGGCGGGCGCGGGCGTCGCCCCGGTGGTACCACCGTGCGGTGGTCGCGCAGCCGAGCGCCATGGCCAGGTCGAGTCCGATCCACACGGCCGGCCAGTGCCGCACCTGGGTGGTCTCGGGCAGGGTCCGGCCCAGCACGAACACCCACGGCACCAGGCCCGCCGCCACCGCGCCCAGCACGCCGGGCACCCACCTGGGCCGGGCACCCGGCGACGTCGCCGGGCAGGGCAGCAAGGGCATCGTCTGAACGGTCATGAATTCCTCCACTGAACGTCGGGCAGCCTTGCGGCAGAACTTTGCCGCCGGAACCGGCCGAGGTCGGTAGCCCGTGGTTCCGACTTCGTGGTGGTGCCTGTTACCGCACCGGTCCGGGTGCAGGCTTCATGGCACCGTCCGCCTCCGGTGCCCTAGCGTCGTGCCATGACGATTCCGGCCGGACTGGGACGCACGGTCCTCCGGGCGCGGCGGGACACCGGCTTCCTGGCCGCCGGTGTGCTGCCGCACCTGGGGCTGATGCCCGTGTGGGCGTGGGCGGCGACGACGACCGCCAGGACGGGGAACTGGCTCTTCACGGTTTCCCTCTCGGCCGTCCTGGTCCTGCTCGGCACCCCGGCGCTGACGGCCGTTCAGCGGGCTCGCTACCGGGTCCTCATCGGGGTGGACGTCCCCCGGCTCACCCCCACCGCGCCGGGACGATGGACGTGGGCTTCGACCGCCCGGTGGCTCGCGGCGACGCGGCCGTGGCGCAAGATCGGCTACCACCTCCTGCTGGGCCCGCTGCTCGCGCTGTTGGAGCTGCTGGTGCTCACGGTGACGGCCGCGTGCCTGGCGGGCGTCAGCGCTTACGCCTGGTCTTGGGCGCTGCCGACCGGAATCCGCCAGGACTGGTTCGGCTACCTGACCCAGCTGCCGGCTTACACCGCGGCTGGACTCCTCGTCCTGTGCGTCCTGCCCTGGACCGTCCGGGCGGTTGCCCGGGCCGAGGCGCGGCTCGCGGCAGGCCTGCTCGGGCCCAGCCGAGAACAGCGGCTTCAGGAGCGGGTCGACCAGCTGGCCGTGAGCCGGACCGACTTGATCGAGGCCGTCGACGCGGAGCGCCGCCGGATCGAGCGCGACCTGCACGACGGCACCCAGCAGCGGCTGGTGTCCCTCGCGGTCAACCTGGGCCTGGCCATGGCCACCCGTCCGGATCTCCCGGGTGATGCCCGCGAGGTGATCGCGAGAGCGCACTCCGAGGCGAAGGAGGCGATCGCCGAACTCAACGACCTGGTGCGGGGGCTGCACCCGGCCGTGCTCGATGACCGGGGTCTCGACGCGGCGTTGTCCGGGCTGGCCGCCCGCACGCCCCTGCCGGTGCGGTTGAGGGTCGATCTCGAGGAGCGGGTGGCGCCCAACGTGGAGTCGGTCGCGTACTTCGTGATCTCTGAGGCGCTGACCAATGCGACCAAGCACGCCAACGCGATGCGTGCGGAGGTGATGGTCCGTCAGGTCGGGGAGGTGCTGCGAGTGCGCGTGACCGACGACGGGCTGGGCGGTGCCGACGCCGCCGGCGGCACGGGGCTGACCGGGCTGGCCAAGCGGGTCGGCTCCCTCGACGGGGCCTTCCACGTCAGCAGCCCTGTCGGCGGGCCCACCACCGTCACCGCGGAGCTGCCGTGCGTGCGGTGATCGCCGAGGATTCGGTGTTGTTGCGGGTCGGCCTGATCCAGGTGCTGGAGACGGGCGGGTTCCAGGTCGCGGCGGAAACCGGCGACGCGGAGGGGCTGTTGGCGGCGGTGGCGGAGCACCGGCCCGCACTTGCCTTGATCGACGTCCGGATGCCGCCCAGCTTCACCGATGAGGGGGTGCGGGCGGCGATGGAGATCCGCCGGCGCTGGCCGGGGACGCCGGTGGTGCTGCTTTCGCAGTACGTGGAGGAGCGGTACGCGGCTGACCTGCTGTCGGCGAACACCAGCGGTGTGGGCTACCTGCTCAAGCAGCGGGTGGCCGATGTCGCCGACTTCGTGGCGGCGGTCCGGCGGGTGGCGGACGGGGGCACGGCCCTGGACCCGCAGGTCGTCGCCCAGTTGCTGCTGCGGCGCGAGAGCGACCCGTTCGCGCGGCTGACCCCGCGCGAACGAGAGGTGCTCGGCCTGATGGCCGAGGGGCGCTCCAACGCCGGTATCGCGCAGGCGCTGGTGGTCAGCGAGAGCGCCGTGGCGAAGCACATCAACAGCATCTTCGCCAAGCTCGACCTGCCCGTGGTCGACGCGGACCACCGCCGCGTCCTGGCCGTGCTGCGGTTCCTCGGAGCGTCCCGGGGCTGACCTTTGGATCCGGCCGCGGCGTCGTTGAGTTCCCCAGAGTTTGAGCCGCGGGCTCGCCGGGCAGTCCATGGACAGGTTTCGTCGACGCACGGAGGCTGTGGCATGGCGCACCACCCCGACATGGACGAACTGACCACCAAGGGCGAGGACGAGAGCTTCGAAGCGCTGGCTTCGCGGCTCATCGACGAGTACGGGCCCGGGCGACGCGACGATGTGGAGGCGGCGGTCGCCGCGGAGCGACGCCGGCTCGACGAGGCCGAGGTTCGCAGCTTCCTGCCGGTGCTGGTCGAGCGCGCGGTCCGGGATCGTCTCGACCAAGCGTGAACCCCGGGTGGCCCGCGTTCGCATCGCGGGCCACCCGCTCGGCTGCCGTGCCGCTCAACCCCGCCCTTGCTTCTTGCCCCAGAAGTACTCGTTGGCCAGGTTCTTCTTGATCTGGTCGGAGAGCCCGGCATAACGCGGGTCGGTGTTCAGGACGTTCTCGATGTCCTGGACCGCGTTCTGGGTTTGCGTCTTCTTCGGGTGGTCGGCGGGCAGGTTGTTGACGTCGTTCTGGAAATCCTCCCAGCTGTGCTTCGTCTTGTTCGCCTTGCCGGGGATGTCGTCGAGGGTGTACGAGGTCCGCGGCGGATCGTTCAGGTTGAACTTGTTCTCGTGGTGCAGCACGTTGTGGTACTCGATGACCGACTGGTTGGTGTTGGAGCCGTTGTAGCCGAGCTGGTCCTGCTTGATGTGGCCCATCTCGTGGTACAGGGTCTTGTCGGGCTGGCCCGCACCGAGGTTGATCGTGCCGGACTGGTGGTTGTACCCGCCGCCGCCCTGGAGGTCGAGGGCGTCGTGGGCCTTGTTGTGCCCGAACTCCCCGGCGACGGCGTTCTCGTCGTAGCCCATGTAGTGGCCGACCGTCTTGCCGTGGTCGGCCGGGCCGAAACCGTGTGCCACGCCGGGCGGCAGGTCTTCGATCTTGGTGTTCAGCTTGACGTTCGGGTCGTCCGGGATCTTCAGGGTCTTCTGCGGCCCGTCGATCCCCAGCTCGTTCTTGTAGCCGTCGTACTTGTCCCCGAACGGCCGGTCGTCGTTCGGCGGCCGGTTGTGCCCGGGGTGGTCGGGGCCCGCGGGCTCGTAGTCGACGGGCGTGTGCTGGTTCTGGCTGCCACCGGAGTGCGACTGGTCGCCGCCGGTGCCGCTGTGACCGCCGGTGTGGTCGCCGCCGGGCGCACCGGTGCCGTGGCCCGGCGGTGGCGGGGGAGGCGGCGGTGGGCTGGTGGTGCCGTGGCCCGGCGGGGGCGGCGGTGCGCCGGTTCCGTGACCCGGTGGGGGAGGCGGTGGCGGTGGTGCGCCGGTGTCGCCGTGGCCCGGCGGGGGAGGCGGTGCGCTGGTCGAGCCGTGCCCTGGGGGCGGCGGGGGAGGCGGTGGTGGCGACGGGTTGGAGTTCTGGACGTGGGTGGCGTCGTTGCCGGCGTTGGCGTGCGGCGGCGGCGCCGGGTGAGGTTGTGGTGCGGGGGTGTCGGTGTCGTCGGCCAGCTTGCTGCTGGTGCAGCCGAGGCCGAGCGGGTCGGCCTCGAGCAACGGGTTGGGCACGTAGGCGATCGGGTTCGGCGCCGGGGTGAGCCCCAGCGGGTCCTGGCTGAGGTACCGCCCGGTGCCCGGGTCGTAGTAGCGGAAGACGTTGTAGTGCAAGCCCGTCTCGTCGTCGGCGTACTGGCCGGGGAACCGCAGCGGCGTCGACGCGCCGCCCGGGCGACCGGGCGTCACGCGGCCCCACAGCGACGTGGTGGCGTGCCAGGCCACGACCCCGTGGGCGTCGATCATGTCGACCGGCGTGCCGATCTGGTCGGTGACGAACGAGAAGAACCGCACCCCGGTCCCGAGGTGTTCGGTCTGCGTGACCGGGCGCGTGCTGGCGGGGTAGTGGTCCCAGGTCAGCACGAGCTCGCGGCCGTGGGCGTCGCGGTGCACCTGCTCCACGAGCAGCTGGCCGCTCCAGGCGAACGTGACTTCTTCGGCCACGCTGCCGTCCGGCGCCAGGCGCTGCTTCGCGGTGCGACGGCCGAGCGGGTCGTAGCGGTAGCGCCACTCGGCGCCCTGGGGCGTCCGGACGCCGAGGAGGCGGTCGAGCGGGCCCCAGCGGTAGGTCCAGGTGCCGCCCGGGTCGCTGCGGGTGGTCAGGCGGCCCTGCGCGTCGTAGCCGAACCGGACGGCGCCCGCGGCGGCCAGCGTGTTGCCGGTGTAGCGGCGCGGTCCGTACTCGATGGCCGGCAGCTGCGCGTCGGCGATGTTGCCGGCCGCGTCGTAGCGGTAGCTCTCGGTTCCGCTTCGCGCGGCGACGTCGGTGACGCGACCGGCCGGGTCGAGCCGGAACCGCACCGGCCCGGAGAGGGCGTCGTCGACGCCGACGAGGCCGCCGTCGGGCTGGTAGCGGTAGCCGCGCTGCTGGACCACGCGGGCGGTGTCGCGCGCGGTCACGGTCTGCTGCGTCAGCTGGTGCTCGGCGTCGAACGCCTGGGTCAGGGTGGCGCCGGCGCCGGTGGTGCGCTCGATCTCCCGGCCGGCCTCGTCGTGGCGGAACGAGACCACCTGCCCGGCGACGAGCAGCGACACCGGGGTGCCGTCGGCGTCGTAGTTCCACGCACTGTCCACTCCGGACGGAGTGCGGCGCCGGACGTTCATCCCGTCGTAGGCGTAGGCGATCGCCCGGCCGTCGACGGTTTCCCGCACGACGCGGCCGAACTCGTCCCGGTCGATCTCCACCACGCTGTCGCCTTCGGTGGCGCGCACGAGGAAACCGACCGGGTCGTAGGTGTAGGTGGTCACGCCCGCGGCGGTGTGGCGCTCGACCACGTTGCCCAGGGCGTCGTAGGTGAACGTCGTGGCCGCGCCGAGGCCGTCGACCGACTTCACGAGCTGGCCGGCGCCGTCGTACTCGAAGCGCAGCACGCGGCCGTCGAAGTCGGTCTCGGAGACCGTGCGCCCGGCGGCGTCGTAGGTGTAGGACCAGCTCAGGCCCGCGGGGTTCGTGACGCGCGTCAGGCGCAGCTCGGTGTCGTACTCGTAGGCGGTCCGGGCTCCGGTGGCGTCGACCTTCGCGACGGTCAGGTCGAACGGACCGTACTCGTAGCGGTCGCCGCCGTGCTCGACGACGTTGCCCTCGGCGTCGTAGCGCCACTTGTCCTGCCGGCCCGTCGGCCCGATCCGGAGGGCGCGGCGGCCCTCGACGGTCCAGTCGAGCCGGGTCCGGGCCCCGGAGGCGTCGGTGACCACGCGCGGACGGCCGAACAGGTCCCGCTCCACCGGGTCCGCGACCGGGGCCGGCGCGACCTCCGCGCGCCACTGCCGGTCCTGCCGGAACTCGGCGTCCGCCGTGGAGCGCACCGCGAGCAGGTCGGGTGCGGTCCCGGCCGGGTACACCCGCCGGTGAGTACGGGCGCCCTCGGTGACCGTGAGCGTCAGTGAACCGTCCACTCCGGACTCGACGTCGGCGCGGGTCCCGTCCGGCCGCACGATCGCCGTGAGCAGGCCTTCCGCGGTGTACTCGAACGCCGTGGTGCGGCCGAGCGCGTCGGTGCGGGACAGGAGGCGGTCGTAGCGGTCCCACGTGGACACCGTCGTCTCGCCGAGCGGGCCGACCTCGCGCACGACCTGGTCGGCCTCGTTGAGGTGGAACTCGGTGCGGTGGCCGAGGGAGTCGGTGTAGGTGGTGACGCGGTTTTCGCGGTCGTAGGCGAACTGGCCGTCGTAGAACCCACGGTCGCCCACGGTCCGCACGCAGCGGCCTTCGGCGTCGTAGACGTAGCGGTACCAGACGCCGTTGCGGTCACGCCAGCCGGTGATCCGGCCTTCCGCGTCGTAGTCGTAGGTCTCGGCCAGGCCCGAGGAGTTGATCACCCGGGTCAAGCGGCCGCGCTCGTCGTAGCCGAAGGTGCGGGCGAGCACGGTGAGGTTCTTCTTCGGGTCGACCACCCGGATCGCCGTGATCCGCCCGGCGGCCGAGTCGAGCTCGACCAGGTAGCCGCCCGTGTGCCTGAGGAGCTTCGGCGCGCCGAACCGGTCGTACTCCACGTCGACCCGGTCGCGCCCGGCGCCGATCATCGCCGACACCGGAAGGGTTTCGCCGCCCCGGCCCGGAAGCGGGCCGAACCGCAACTCCGTGCCCCGCAGGGGATCCGTGATCGAGTACGTGCCGTCTTCGCCGACGCTCAGCGGGCGGCGCGGACCCTCCGCCGGCTGTACCGGGGAACCGGCCGCGGGGAGCGGGTAGACGAGGACCGTGCCGTCGGCGCAGTAGAAGGTCGCGGTGCGCGCGTCGAGTTCGAGGCGCTGGTCCACAGTGGACGTCCAGGTCGGGCCGAACCACTGCCCCGCGCGGTAGGTCGAGAGGTGCAGCCGCTCCAGCACCAGCGGGTCGGGCAGGCGCAGGTCCACCTGCTCCAGCACGACGGCGCCGCGCACGACGTCGACCGGGTCGGACTTGCAGACCAGGTTGTCCTTGCCGACCGCGGTGTCGCGGGGGTTGTCCGGCTTGGGGGTGGGCGGCGGCGTGTCCGCCGGCCCCTTGGCGCCGCCACCGCCGCCTCCGGGCGGGTCGCCCTTCGCGGGGGGCGGCGGGGTGCCGTGGTCGCCCGAGGTCTTCACGGAGTCGTCGCCACCGGTCTTGCCGGGCGGCGGCGGGGGGTCCTTCGGGGTGCTGTGGTCGCCTGAGGCCGACGTGCTGTCGTCGCCGGCCGGCTTCCCGGGGGGTGGCGTGTGGTCCTTGGGGGCGCCGCCGCCGTCGCCACCGGGGGTCTTCCCCGGTGGCGCCTTCGGGGTCCCGCCGATGTCGCCGACCTTGGGCGGCGGGGCGGTCTTGCCGACCTTGATGTTCTTGAGCGCCTTGCCCGCGTCCTCGAAGAGCGTGCCCGCCCTCTTCAGCAGCGGCACCAGGGCCTTGAGTGCCTTGACGAGCTTGGTGACCAGGTCGGTGATCTTCGAGGCGGTTTTCGCGACGGCGGTGACGACCTGGGGGACGACCCAGGTGAGGCCGATGCCGAGGGTGAAGATGACCTGCAGCGCCCAGCTGATCAGGTGGCCGACGAGTTCGGAGATGATGTCGCGCACCAGTGTGCGGACCGCGGCCACGACCTCGCCGGCGGTCTTGACGCCGCTGGAAGCCCCTTCGCAGCCTTTCTGCGCCGCTTGCAGGGTCGTGGCCACGTCCTGTCCGCGCTGCCGGTAGGTGTCCGAGGCCGGCCCGGACCACGACTGCAGGTCGGCTTTGATGGCGTCGGTCAGGTCCGAGGAGACGCTGCCGAGTTCCTTGGCGACGTTCGCCCAGGTCTCGGACTGGGCCTTGATCTCGTCGGCGTTGCCGGTGAGCGCGTTGAGCGCGTCCTTGAGCGGGCCGACGTGCTCCATCAGCCAGCTGACGCCGGCGGCGAGGATCGCCCCGAACGGGTCCATGGCCATCGACAGGGCGTCGAGCGCCGTGCCGACCGCGCCCATCGCCACCGAGGCCCAGTCACCGCTCTCGATCGCGGACTTCAGGTCGGCGGCGGACTCCAGGAGCGAGATGCCGGAGTAGGCCTTCGTCGAGTCCTGGGTCTGCGCGATCAACGGGTTGCTCACGTCGGCACGCTAGCAGCGGAGGTCACCGCCGCGCGTGTGATCCACGGTGTTGCCCGAATAGTTCCTTGTGGGCCGGATCGAGCGTTCGATTTGTCCGGAAGCGCCAGTCTTGGTGACCGACCCGCGCTGGAGGGTCGGTTCGGTGGCGACGCGCCGATGAGTCTGAGCCCACCGGAGGTCCGGACCCGGCGGCGGTCGTGAAGGGAAGCTCGGCGCGGTGGGTGTACGAACCGTCCGCCGCAGGCGTGCAGCGCTCAGGAACGGACCCGGTCCGCGGGTGCGGTCCAGCCGGTGGAGCGGATCCACTCGGCCAGGTCCCGGGTGGTCGGCTCGATCGCCTTCACCGCCGCGAGGTCCGACGGGTGTGCGGACGCCTCGGCGAACTGGCGGAACATCGCCTTGTCGAGGTCGTTGCCGAGGACGCTCAGCGGCAGGGCCTCGTAGCGTGACGGCAGCCCGGCGCGCGCGCCGAAGGCGGCGGCGATCTGGGGGCCCGTCGGCTCGTCGCCGATGACCTCGATGGCTCCGCCGGGCACGTCCGCGGTGCCGAGCAGGATCGCGGCGGCGACCTGGCCGATGTCCTTGATCGAGATCATCTTCAGGGCGATGTCGTCCGGCAGCGGCAGCCTCACCACGATCGTGCCGTCCTCCAGGCTCGGCGCCATCACGGTCGCGAAGTTCTCCATGAACGCGGTCGGGCGAACCATCGTGGCCCTCAGGCCGGACAGCTTCAGGTGTTCCTCGATCCGGTGCTTCGAGTCGTGGTGCGGGACGCCCGTTTCGCGATCCGCTCCGAAGACCGAGTTGAACACGACGTGGGGGACGCGCGCCGCGGCCGCCGCGTCGACGAGGGCGGTGCCCACCCGGACCTCCTCCTCGATCTCCTCGAGGCTGTTCGCCTCCGGGGTCATGAAATAGAAAGCGTCGACCGCTTCCAGCGCGGCGACGGTCGACGCCGGGTCGTCGATCCGCACGGTCGCCAGCTCGACGCCTCGGGCAGCAAGCGCCTGCGCTCGATCGGACCCGGGGGTGCGGACGAGGGCCCGCACCCGCGCTCCCCGGGTCAGCAGCGCGTCGACGACCGCCCCGCCCTGCTGTCCCGTCGCGCCGAAGACCGCGATCGCACCTGTTTCCCGCGTGACCATGTCGTCCACCTCTCATTGGTTCATGCCGTGAACCATATTAGTTCATGGCGTGAACCAATGCAAGGCCTGGGGGGTGCCGAGGAGGGCCGCGCGGCAGGTCAGGACGAGGTGGACGCCGAGACGCCCGAGGCGTCCACGATGGCGGTGGCGAGACGTTCGAGGTCGCGCTGGTCGTCGGCGTCGAGGTTCTCCGCGACGTCGGGCAGGCGCTTGGTGGTCTCGGCGAACACGGCCTCGGCGAGCACCTTCCCCGTGGGCGTCACGCTGAGCATGATGACCCGCCGGTCCTGCTCCGAACTCGCCCGGCTGACCAGGTCGCGCCGCTCGGTGCGGTCGACGAGCTGGCTCAGCGCGTTCTTGGTCATGCCGAGCGCGGCGGCGAGGTACGCCATCTGCCGCGGCTCGTCCTTGATCGCGCACAGCAGCGTGGCCTGCAGGGAGGTCAGGTCGTACTCGGCGCAGATCTGCGCGTACCGCCGCTGGATCAGGACCGAGAGCCAGAAGAGCTTGTCGCCGTAGTCCACGCCCGCCGCCCCTCGTCCGGTGCCGAACGCCCAGTCTACCGGCGCCGGCCGGCCCCGCGTCCTGTCTCAGGCGAGGGGGACCCGGACGACGGCTGGTGCTGTGGGCTGGGGTGAGCCGGTTGCGGGTTCGGTGGTGATGCCGATGCGGTTGGCGTCGGCGGGGAGGGGCACGGTGAGGATGCCGGAGCCGGCGTGCAGCAGGCCGGCGGACTGGGCGCCGCGGGAACCGATGACCCAGACCTGGTAGGCGTGGCCGGCGTCGAGTGGGGGCAGGTTCTGCGTGGCGATGAGCGCCTCGCCTCGTTGGCGCGAGATGGTCACCACCGCGGAACCCCCGGCTGTGCCGTCCGCGCGGAGCACGTTCGCGTCCGGTGCGTCCGAGACGGCGACCTGGGCCGCCGGTGCCGGTTCCGACTGCAGGGAGCCGATGCTGATTCCGCCGACGAGGACCGCCGCCGCGGCTGCGACGCCCGCCACGATGCCGGCGGTGCGGGTGCGCCACGAGCGGGGTGTACGGGTTTCGCTGCGGACCGTGGGTGGTGTCTGCCGGGTGGTGGCGATTTCGGTGAGCACCCTGCTGCGCAGGCGGTTGCCGGGGTCGGCGGTCATCGCCGCCCCGAGCTTGGCGGCGGTTTCGCGGAACTCGGCGACTTCGCCGGCGCAGGTCGGGCACTCGGCCAGGTGCCGGGCGAAATCGGCGCGCTCGAGGTCGGTCACCGCGTCGAGGACGTACGCACCGGTCAGGGTGTGGACTTCGGCGGTGGTCATCGGGTTGCTCCTAAGGCGTCCCGCAGGCGGACGAGGCCGTCGCGCATGCGGGTTTTGACGGTGCCGATGGCGACGCCGAGCTTTTCGGCGACCTCTCGGCAGGTGAGTCCGTGGAAGTAGGCGAGCAGGATGGATTCCCGCTGCAGTTCGGTGAGCGTGGCCAGGGCCTCGCGGACGAGGTGGTGCTCCTCTGTGGACAGTGCGGCTTCGGCGACGTCGTCGTAGGGCCGGTGGAAGTCCAGCAGTTCGACGCGGTCCTCACGGTCGCGGGCGGACTGCTCGGAGCGGACGCGGTCGATGGCGCGGCGGTGCGCGATGGTCAGGGCCCAGGTGGTGACCTTGGCGCGGGCCGGGTCGAACTGCGCGGCCTTGCGCCAGATCTCGAGCAGGACCTCCTGCGTGACCTCTTCGGACTGCGCGCGGGAGCGCAGGACCTGCATCACGGTGCCAAAGATCGGGCTCGCGAGCTGGTCGTAGAGCGCGGCGAAAGCCTGTTCGTCGCCGAGGGCGGCCCGGCCGATGAGTTCTTCGGGCGTCGGAGGTGCGGCGGGGGCGCCGTGGGGTGGTGGTCGGAGAGCGGTTAGTGTGGCTCGCGCGGCGGCCATGGTGAGTCCTTCCCGGCCGAAGCCGAGCCCGCGCTCCGCAGCGGGCGGAGTGCGCTGCCTGGCGGGCTGTCACGAGTGTTTCGTCGGTCGGCGCCCGGCGTATTGGTCCGAGTTTCCCGCCGGTGGCCGCTGTCACCGGAACGGGTGACTTGGGTCTCGGCGAGGTGTCGGAGCCAATACGGTGGCCACGCCGCGCCGAATGCTGTTCATGGCCGCGACAAAATTGACCACTCCGCCCGAGAGTCCTGCTCCGCCGCAGCGGACCCGGCTGCGGTTCTTCGCGGCCGCGTTCACCGGCGTCCTCGCGCTCGCCGCCGCGCTGGCGGCCGGGCACCTGGTCGCGGGGTTCATCAGCATCAACGCCTCGCCCTACCTCGCGGTGGGCAACGGCGCCATCGACCTCACCCCGATCGAGCTGAAGGACTTCGCCGTCCGCACGTTCGGCACCTACGACAAGCTGGTGCTGCTGGGCAGCATGGCCGTGGTCATGGTGGGGGTGGCGGCGCTCGCGGGTGTCCTTTCGCGACGGTCGCCGGTGCCGGGCACCGTGCTCATCGCGTTGTTCGGCCTGGTCGGCGCGTTCGCCGTGTACCAGCGGCCGGACCTGACGGTCGTCGCGCTGCTGGCCCCGATCGCCAGCTTGGTCGTGGGCGTCGCGGTTTTCCTTCTGCTGCACCGGATCGCGCCACGCGTGTGGCGTGAGCCGGACACGGACGAGAAGACCGGCACGTCACGGCGGGCGTTCCTGCTCGGCGGCGCCGGAGTGGTCGTCGGAGCCGGCGCGGCCGGCCTGGGCGGCCAGCTGATCAGCTCGTCGCGCGACGCCACGGCGTCCCGCGCAGCGGTCGGCAAGCTGATCCCGGCGCGGACCGCGCCGATGATCCCGGCCGACGCCGACTTCTCGAAGCTCGGCACCCCGCCGTTCCTGACGCCGAACGACAAGTTCTACCGCGTGGACACGGCGTTGTCGGTGCCGCAGGTGCGGACCGAGGACTGGAGCCTGCGCCTGCACGGCATGGTCGATCGTGAAGTCCGCTTCAGCTACAACGACATCCGCAACCGCCCGCTGGTCGAGCGCACCGTCACGATGACGTGCGTGTCCAACGAGGTCGGCGGCGACTACGTGTCGACGTCGAACTTCATCGGCGTCGACCTGGCCGACCTGCTGGCCGAGGCCGGCGTGAAACCCGGCGCCGAGCAGCTGTTCTGCACGAGCGTGGACGGCTGGACGTCCGGGACGCCGGTCGCGGCGGCCCAGGATCGGGGCCGCGGCGCGATGCTCGCGATCGGGATGAACGGCGAACCGCTGCCGCTGGAACACGGGTTCCCGGCGCGTCTCGTCACGCCCGGTCTGTTCGGGTACGTCTCGGCGACGAAGTGGGTCGTCGACATCGAGGTCACGACGTGGGCCGCGCGCCAGGCGTACTGGCTCAAGCGGGGCTGGAGCAAGGAAGCGCCGATCAAGACGGAGTCGCGGTTCGACTCGCACCGCGGGTTCGCCAGCGTTCCCCAGGGAAAGACGCGGGTCGCCGGGGTCGCCTGGGCGCAGCACACCGGGATCGAAAAGGTCGAGGTGCGCGTGGACCAGGGCCCGTGGCAGGAAACCATGCTGTCGCAGGAGGTCAACCTGAACACCTGGCGGATGTGGTGGACCGAGGTCGACCTGCCCACCGGGGTGCACCAGGTGTTCTGCCGCGCGACCGACAAGTCCGGCTACACCCAGACGGACATGCGTGCGGGAACCGTGCCCGACGGCGCGACTGGCTGGCACAACGTCACGTTCACCGCGGCCTGAGAAAAACTTCGGGAAGGACCAATCCGGTTCTCCCCGAGCCCCGAATACCCATCGAGAGAACGAGTTCCGCGGAGTCCCCGCAGCGAACTGAAATCCGCATTCACTGGAGTGATTTTTGTGAACAAGCTTCGTATTGCCGGTATCGGCCTGACCGCGGCCGCCGCCCTCACCCTGACCGCGTGTGGCAGCAGCGACACCGGCTCGTCCGCCAGCTCGAGCGCCCCGGCC
>NZ_JAYFSI010000015.1:0-239157 GCF_034929455.1 Amycolatopsis heterodermiae | reverse complement strand
CGCGTTATCGGCGGGCTCAACCTCGGCGATTGTTTCAAGCCTTTGTTGTTCCGAGGCTATCACCTCGGTTCAGGACCACCCACTCTACCACCTTCGTGGGAGCTTGGTTCGTGGCCCCGGCGGCCGCCCGGTTTCCCTGGCGACTTGGAGAACTTTACATGCCCCGGAACGGCCTCGCACAGGGGGGTCCCCTTTTACCGCGCCAGGCCGCTGACCTGCGTCGATCTACTCCTGCGGCTGTCCGTGGGTGAAGACGACCGTGAGGGCGACGAGCGCGGCCGTGAGCACCGCGGCGATGTGGATCGGCGCCGGCGTGAACGACGCCGCGAGGACGAGCACCGCCGTCACCGGAAAGCCGATGGCGATCGGGCGGCACTCGTTGGTCGGGCCGATGTGCAGCAGCCAGACGCTCAGCAGGAAAACGGCGACCGGGACCGTCGTGGCCATGGCCGCCGCGATGCCCCCGACGTCGTGCAGCGTGTGGGTGTCGTAGGCGACCGCCACCTCGAGGCCCGCGCCGACGGCCGCGGCGGAGGCGAAGATGAAGTAATGGCCGTAACCCCAGCTCATCGACGTGAACATGGTCGGGCGGCGCACGAGCCGTGCGTGCCCCGGCCGGTCGAAGTACAGCCACCACATCGAGAACACGAGCACCAGCGCGGCCGCGGCCAGGGAGATCAGCGCGCCGATGTGCCCCGGCTCGCTGGTGCCTTCCTTGATCGCGTTCGTCGCGCTGAGGATCACCTCGCCGAGCACGATCAGGGTGAACAGGCCGTACCGCTCGGCGATGTGGTGCGGGTGCCACGTGGTGCCCCCGCGGCTCTCCGCCCAGACCGGGACGGCCATCTCCAGCACCGCGAACACCAGCCACGCGACGAGCTGCAGGCCGTGCGAGCCACGAGTAACTGACCCACAACACCTGGCAGACGACGATCCCGGCGGCGTAGCGCAGGGCGGCCGGGCGGCAGCCGGGGTCGGAGCGCGCGGCCCGCAGCCACTGCACGACCATCGCGAGCCGCATCAGGACGTAGCCGGCGACCATCACCCGGAAGTCGCCGTCGAAGGCGCGTTCCACCCCGGCCGCCACGGTCAGGCCACCGGCGATCTGCACCAGCGTGACCAGCCGGTACGGGACGTCGTCGGTGTCGAACGCCGAGGCGAACCAGCTGAAGTTCAGCCAGCCCCACCAGATCGCGAAGAACACCAGCACGAACGAGAGCACGCCGTGCCCGACGTGCCCCTCGGCGAGCGCGTGGTGCAGCTGCGCGGCGGCCTGGCCGACGGCGACCACGAAGCAGAGGTCGAACAGCAGCTCGAGCGGGGTCGCGACGCGGTGGTTCTCACCCCGGTCGCGTGACTGCATCGGCCGGTACCACACGCGGATCCGGTGTCGGGGACGCATCGGCTGCTCGGTCATCGACACTCCCGGCTCGTGCCTGTCGGACGCGGTCATCCCAACATGATCACGAGCGGTGCGAAAGCGCGACACGGGCGAAAGAGGACGGGCGGGCCCGGTTCCCCCTCACCCGGGCCCGCCCGCCGCCGTCACGCGCGCTGCCGGCCGGCCGATGGGCAGCCCTTCCGCAAAGTGCCGGACGGTCCCCCGCGGACGCCGACACTCACTGGACGGAAGGTGACCGAGTGTGTCCATTCCCTCGTACTCCGGACGCTTCGGTCGCTCAAGCCGGTCACCCCATCCCCGGGAGGCCGACTGATTGCCACTGTCGGTAGCCGAAGCCGCGCAGTGAAGGCCCCATAAGATCTACCCGGTCGCTCTGCGTAGCACCAGAGCCTTTCCGTTCGCGTCACTCGTTTGGAGCATCGCGAATCTGCGGAAAGTAGTGTCTCAGCCCCGGTGGACGTCCGCGGCGGACGCCTCGGCCGTCCGGGTGTCCCGCTCGTGCTCGGAAAGTTGCGCACGGTGGCGACGGGCCCGCAGTTCGGCCACCGCGAGGGCCAGCGCGCCGCACGTCAGGAAGGCCGCGCAGCAGAGCGCGACGGTGAGCGCCAGCTGCTGGTCCCGCGAAGACACGAGGACCGTGCCGAACACCGACGCCAGCACGGCCGTGCCGATCGCCGTGCCGATCCGCTGCCCGGTCTGCAGCGCGCCACCCGCGACGCCGGCCATCCGGACCGGCACGCACTCCAGGGTCAGCGTCGTGTTCGGCGAGATGACCATGCCACCGCCGATCCCCGCCACCACCAGCGGAACGACGAACGCCCACCCCGCGGCCGACGCCGGGACCAGCTGGGCGAGCAGCGCGACGGCCAGCAGGCCGACGGCGACCAGCGACAGCCCCGTGACGGTGAGCCGGCGGCCGAAGCGCGGCACCAGGCGGCCGGCGACGGCCGCGGCCACCGCCGAGCCGATCGCGAACGGCGTCACCGACAGCCCGGACTGCAGGGGCGTGTAGCCGAGCCCCTGCTGGAAGAACATCGCGAAGACCAGCCAGATCCCGGCGAACCCGCAGAAGTAGAGCGCGCCCACCGCGGCGCCGGTGGCGTACCCCGGGGTGCCGGTGAACAGCCGCGTGTCCAGCAACGGCGACCGGCCGTGGCGGACCAGCCGGTGCTCCCACCGGACGAACGCGACCCCGAAGACGACCGCGATCGGGAACAGCCACCACATCCGCGCGATGCCGCCCTGGTCGGAGTCGACCACCGGGAGCAGCACGCCGAGCACCGCCACCGCGAGCAGGAGGATCCCGACGAAGTCGATCTCCGACCGCAGCCGGATCTCCCGTTTCTCGCTGCGCGGCAGCAGCCGCAGGGCCAGGACGAACGCGAGCACGCCGATCGGGACGTTGACGTAGAACACCCAGCGCCAGCCGTCCGGATCGCCGAAGACGGCCAGGATCACGCCCCCGAGGATCGGGCCGACCGCCGTCGAGATGCCGACGACGGCACCGAACATGCCGAACGCGCGCCCGCGCTCGGGCCCGCGGAAGAGGTCCTGGATCAGGCCGGTGTTCTGCGGGGTCAGCATGCCGGCCGCCACGCCCTGGGCGAGCCGGGCGATGACCAGCGTCGTCTCGTTCGGCGCCGCGCCGGCCAGCGCGCTGGTGGCGACGAACGCGGCGAGGGCGCCGAGGAACATCTTCCGGCGGCCGAACGCGTCACCGAGGCGGCCGCCGGTGACCAGGACCAGGCCGAACGCCAGCGCGTACCCCGAGACGACCCAGCGGATCCCGCCGCTGCTCGCGCCGAGGTCACGCTGGATCGACGGCAGCGCGACGTTGACGATGCTGACGTCGAGCAGGCCCATGAACCCGGCCGTCAGCGAGACGGCGAGCGCTTTCCAGCGGCGGGGGTCGGGCTCGTACGAAGTCATCCTGCTCAGCAAACACGAAGGGCCGGGTCCGCGCGCGTTGTGCACGCGGGCCCGGCCCGTTCGCGGGAAGCCGCTAGGTCGACGCGGTGATCCCGCGGATGCCCTTCAGCTCGCCGATCAGCATCGAACTGACCTTCACCGGGTAGTCGTTGAGGGCGAACACCGTCTGGCTCCGCCCCACCAGCTTGAGGTGGACCATCGTCTCGCCCTTGTGCGCGAGCAGCGTGGACCGCAGCTCGCTGACCACCGACTGGTCGATCTTCTCGGCCGCGGCCAGCAGGACCAGCGGCGGCTCGTCGTCACCGTTGCCCGTGCCGACCTCGGACAGGTCCAGCGTCGCCAGGCCGCCGCCGAAGATGGACATCTTGTCTTCGCGCCAGTTGACCCGGCCCTTGACCAGCACCGCGTTGTCCTCGATCAGCTCGCCCGCGAACAGCGCGTACGACTTCGGGAAGAACAGCACCTCGAGCGAGGCGTCCATGTCCTCGACCGTGCAGATCGCCCAGGGCTCGCCCTTCTTGTTGACCCGCCGCTCGAGCGACGTGATCAGCCCGGAGATGACGAGCTCGCCCTCCTTGGGCGGGTCGGCGAGGATGCCGGCGATCGGCCTCGGGGCGTGCTTGCGCAGGATCCGCTCGGCGCCGTCCAGCGGGTGGGCCGAGACGTACAGGCCGAGCATCTCGCGCTCGTAGGCGAGCAGCTGCTTGCGCGGGTACTCCTCTTCCCCGAACTTCAGGTGCGCGAGCGGCGACGACGACGGCGCTGCTTCGTCGCCGTCTTCCCCGCCGAAGCCGAACAGGTCGAACTGGCCCATCGCCTCCTGGCGCTTGAGCGGGACGACGGCTTCGACCGCGTCTTCGTGGACCTGGATCATCGACAGCCGCGTGTGCCCGAGCGAGTCGAACCCGCCCGCCTTGATCAGCGACTCGATGACCCGCTTGTTGCAGGCCACGAGCTCGGACTTGTCGAGGAAGTCGGTGAAGGAGGAGTACTTGCCCTTCTCCGCGCGGGTCTTGATGATCGACTCGACGACGTTCGCGCCGACGTTGCGGACCGCGCCCATGCCGAAGCGGATGTCCTCCCCGACGGCCGCGAACCGCAGGGCGGATTCGTTGACGTCCGGCGGGAGCACCTTGATGCCGAGGCGGCGGCACTCGGACAGGTAGACCGCCGACTTGTCCTTGTTGTCACCGACCGAGGTGAGCAGCGCGGCCATGTACTCCGGCGTGAAGTTCGCCTTGAGGTACGCGGTCCAGTAGGAGACCAGGCCGTACGCGGCCGCGTGGCTCTTGTTGAACGCGTACCCGGCGAACGGGAGGATCGTGTCCCAGAGCGCCTTGACGGCCTCGGCGGAGAAGCCGCCGTCGAGCAGGGGGCTGGCCTTCATGCCGGCTTCGAAGCCCTCGTACTCGAGGTCGAGGACTTCCTTCTTCTTCTTGCCCATCGCGCGGCGGAGCACGTCCGCGCGCCCCATCGTGTACCCGGCCACCTTCTGGCCGATGTGCATGATCTGCTCTTGGTACACGATCAGGCCGTAGGTGTCGGCCAGGATCTCCCGCAGCGGCTCGTCGAGCTCCGGGTGGATCGGCTTGACCTTCTGCCGGTTGTTCTTCCGGTCGGCGTAGTCGTTGTGCGCGTTCATGCCCATCGGGCCGGGGCGGTAGAGCGCGCCGACCGCGACGATGTCGTCGAAGACCGTGGGCTCCATGCGGCGCAGCAGGTCACGCATGGGCCCGCCGTCCAGCTGGAACACGCCGAGCGTGTCGCCGCGGGCGAGCAGCTTGTAGGTCTCCTTGTCCTCGACGCCCAGGGTGTCGAGGTCGATGTCGATCCCGCGGTTGGTCTTGATGTTGTCGATCGCGTCACCGATGACCGTCAGGTTCCGCAGGCCCAGGAAGTCCATCTTCAGCAGGCCGATGGCCTCGCACGACGGGTAGTCCCAGCCGGTGATGATCGAGCCGTCGTCGCGCTGCCAGAGCGGGATCGCGTCGGTCAGCGGGTCGCACGACATGATGACCGCGCAGGCGTGCACGCCCGCGTTGCGGATCAGGCCCTCGAGACCGCGGGCGGTGTCGAAGATCGTCTTGCACTCTTCGTCGGTCTCGACCAGGGCGCGGACCTCGGCGGCCTCGCCGTAGCGCTCGTGCTTGCTGTCGACGATGCCCGAGAGCGGGATGTCCTTCGCCATGATCGGCGGCGGCAGCGCCTTGGAGATCTTGTCCGCGATCGCGTACCCCGGCTGGCCGAAGTGGACGCGGGCGGAGTCCTTGATCGCCGCCTTGGTCTTAATCGTGCCGAAGGTGATGACCTGGGCGACCTTGTCCGAGCCGTACTTGTCGGTCGCGTACCGGATCATCTCGCCGCGACGGCGGTCGTCGAAGTCGATGTCGATATCCGGCATCGAGACGCGCTCGGGGTTCAGGAACCGCTCGAACAGCAGCTTCTGCGGGATCGGGTCCAGGTTGGTGATACCGAGCACGTACGCGACCAGCGAGCCGGCGGCGGAACCACGGCCGGGGCCGACGCGGATGCCGACGCGGCGGGCGTAGCTGATGAGGTCGGCGACGATCAGGAAGTAGGCCGGGAAGCCCTTCCCGATGATGACGTCGAGCTCCTTCTCGATCCGCGCGTCGTACCCCTCGGGCGGGCCGCCCGGGAAGCGCCACGCCAAACCCTTCGCGACCTCTTCGCGCAGCCAGCCGCCCTGGTCGTAGCCCTCGGGCACCTCGAAGAACGGCAGCCGGTCCTTGTGCGCGTACACGTCCTCGTAGGACTCGACGCGCTCGGCGATCAGCAGCGTGTTGTCCGACGCGCCGGGAACCTCCCGGTCCCAGTACTCGCGCATGTCGGCGGCGGACTTGAGGTAGTAGCCGTCCCCGTCGAACTTGAACCGGGTCGGGTCGTTGAGGGTCTTGCCGGCCTGGACGCACAGCAGCGCCGAGTGGGTGTCGGCCTGGTCCTTGGTGACGTAGTGCGAGTCGTTCGTGGCGATCGGCTTGAGGTCGAGCAGCCGGCCGACCTCCAGCAGGCCCTCGCGGACCGACCGCTCGATCGGCAGGCCGTGGTCCATCAGCTCGAGGAAGAAGTTGTCGGCGCCGAAGATGTCCTTGTAGTCGGACGCGGCCTGGATCGCCGCCTCCTTCTGGCCCAGCCGCAGCCGGGTCTGCACCTCGCCGGACGGGCAGCCGGTCGTCGCGATGATCCCCGAGTGGTTCTCCGAGATGAGCTCGCGGTCCATCCGGGGCTTGCGGTAGTACCCCTGCATGCTGGCCAGCGAGGACAGCTTGAACAGGTTCCGCAGGCCGGTGGCGTTCTGCGCGAGCATCGTCATGTGGGTGTAGGCACCGGCGCCCGAGACGTCGCCGCCTTCACCCAGCTCGTCGGACCCGCGCTGGTTCTGCTGGCCCCAGAAGACCGGCTTCTTGTGGAAGCGGCTCTCCGGCGCGACGTAGGCCTCGATGCCGATGATCGGCTTGAGGCCGTGTTTCTTCGCCTGCTGGTAGAACTCGTCGCCGCCGTACATGTTGCCGTGGTCGGTCATGCCGACCGCGGGCATGCCGAGGCGCGCCGCTTCCGCGAAGAGGGGAGCGATCTTCGCCGCACCGTCGAGCATCGAGTACTCGGTGTGGACGTGCAAGTGGACGAAGGAATCGTTCGACACCAGCGGAAACCTCCCCTGTGTTGATCGGGCCGGCGCGCCCGGGTCCCCCAGCCTATCCCGCACTCGCCGGGCTCGATTGTGCCCCTCGGGAGGGCGCGGCGGGCGGCACGACGCGCCACCGTTTCGGGCGGTGGTGATCACGCCACGCGGTGCTGCCGGACGGTCACCCGGACGGGTCCGGTGACGCCGGTGAAGTGAGCCACAGCGGCCCTCGCTCGCGTTGACACCACCCCCCGCGGCACCGAGCATCAGCCGGATGAACCTGTCCGACAGCCAGACAGCCGGACAAGGCGGTCCCCGGCGGGTGAGCGCCATGGAGGCGGTGCTGGCCCACCTGCGGCGGCTGATCGAAGACGGCGAGTACGCCGTGGGCGTCAAGCTGCCCTCCGAGGCCGCCCTGAGCAGGGAGTTCGAGGTCAGCCGGTCGGTCGTCCGGGAGGCCCTGCGCGGGCTGCAGGCGCTCGGCATGACCGAGTCCAAGACGGGCAAGGGCACCTTCGTCACCGCCACCGGGCCCGCCGAGCACCCGACGTTCGGGCCCTACTCCGCCCGCGACCTGATCGAGGTGCGCCGGCACGTCGAGATCCCGGTCGCCGGCTACGCGGCCCTGCGCCGGAGCCAGGACGACCTCGACCTGCTCGCCCACCTCGTCGACCGGATGGACGCCGAGACCGACAACACCGCCTGGGTCGCGCTCGACTCGCTCTTCCACATCACCATCGCCCAGTCGTCGGGCAACCCCGTGTTCGGGAAGGTGATCGAGGAGATCCGCGACGCGCTGGCCCGCCAGTCCGCGTTCCTCAACCAGCTCGGCGGACGGCGGCGGCGGTCGAACGTCGAGCACCGGGCGATCGTCACGGCGATCGAAGACGGCTCCGAGAGCGCCGCCGTCGCGGCCATGACCGCCCACCTGCAGCACGTCGAAGACACGCTCACCAGCATCGTGAACGGGGACCAGTGACCGAGCAGACCCTCACCCCGGAAGCGACCGCCGACGCCGGCGACGCCGGGTACAACAAGGCCCTCAAGCCACGCCACGTGAACATGATCGCGATCGGCGGGGCCATCGGCACCGGCCTGTTCCTCGGCGCCGGCGGGCGGCTCGCCCAGGCCGGGCCGGCGCTGGCGATCGTCTACGCCGTCTGCGGGCTCTTCGCGTTCTTCGTGGTCCGCGCGCTCGGCGAGCTCATCCTGTACCGGCCCTCGAGCGGCGCGTTCGTCTCCTACGCGCGGGAGTTCATGGGCGAGAAGGGCGCGTACGTCGCCGGCTGGATGCACTTCCTGAACTGGTCGACCACCGGCATCGCCGACATCACGGCCATCGCGCTCTACGCGCACTTCTGGTCGTTCTTCACGCCGATCCCCCAGTGGGTGCTCGCGCTGATCGCGCTCGCCGTCGTGCTGACGCTCAACCTGGTCTCGGTGAAGCTGTTCGGCGAGATGGAGTTCTGGTTCGCCATCGTCAAGGTCGCCGCGCTCGTGCTGTTCATGGTGATCGGGATCGTGCTGCTGGCCACGCGGACGCCGATCGACGGCGTCGCCGGCGGGCCGCAGCTGATCACCGGCCACGGCGGGATCTTCCCCGCTGGGCTGCTGCCGATGGTCATGATCGTGCAGGGCGTGGTGTTCGCCTACGCGTCGATCGAGCTGGTCGGGGTGGCCGCGGGCGAGACCGAGCACCCGGAGAAGATCATGCCGAAGGCGATCAACTCCATCATGTGGCGCATCGCCGTGTTCTACGTCGGCTCGGTCGTGCTGCTGGCGATGCTGCTGCCGTGGAGCTCCTACACCAAGGACCAGAGCCCGTTCGTCACCGTGCTGTCGCACCTGGGCGTGCCGGCCGCGGACAGCGTGATGAACCTGGTCGTGCTCACCGCGGCGCTGTCGAGCCTCAATTCGGGGCTGTACTCGACCGGCCGGATCCTGCGGTCGATGGCCACGGCCGGCTCCGCGCCGAGGTTCACCGGCGTGATGAACCGCAACCAGGTGCCCTACGGCGGGATCCTGCTGACGGCGTCGGTCTGCGTGCTCGGGGTCGGGCTGAACTACCTGGTGCCGAAGGAGGCCTTCGACATCGTGCTGAACTTCGCCGCGATCGGCATCCTCGCCACCTGGGCCATCATCGTGCTCTGCCACCTGCTGTTCGTCCGCAGGACACGGCGGGACGGGCTCGAGCGGCCGTCGTTCCGGCTGCCGTTCTCGCCGTACACCGAGATCGCGACGCTCGTGTTCCTCGCCGCCGTCGTGGTGCTGATGGGCTTCGACGAGACCGGCCGGATCACGCTCATGGCGCTGCCGGTGATCGCCGCCGCGCTGGTCGCCGGCTGGTTCGCCGTGCGGAAGCGGATCGACATGCGCGCGTTCGACGAGGCGGGGCTGTGAACCACGAACTCCTGGTCGAGCTGGTGCGCGACGGCATGGTCGAGGGCGGGCACCACGGCTCGGTGATCGTGCTCGCCCCGGACGGCACGACGCTGTTCGGCGTCGGCGCGCCGGACGCCCCGATGTACCCGCGGTCGACGGCGAAACCCCTGCAGGCCACGGCGATGGCGCGGCTCGGGCTGCGGCTGCCGCCCGCCGGGTTCGCCGTCGCGGCGGCCAGCCACTCCGGCGAGCCGATGCACCTGGACGCCGTTTCGGCGGTGCTCGGCGGGTGGTCCGCGGACGCACTGGGCAACCCGGCCGACTTCCCGTACGACCCGGTCGAACGCGACCACTGGGTGGCGGCCGGGCGGGCCCCGAGCCGGCTCGCGCACAACTGCTCCGGCAAGCACGCGGCGATGCTGGCGACCTGCGAGCTGAACGGCTGGCGCACCGACGGCTACCTCGATCCGGCCCACCCGCTGCAGCGCCTGATCGCCGCCACCGTCGAGGACCTGACCGGCCGCGCGATCGAGCGGGTCGCCGTCGACGGCTGTGGCGCGCCGCTGTTCGCCACCACGCTGCGCGGCCTCGCCACCGCCGTGTCGAAGATCGCCGCGGCCGCGCCGGGAACACCCGAAGGCCTGGTCGCCGACGGGATCCGCCGGCACCCCGAGCTGGTCGGCGGCAGCCGCCGCGACGTCACCGCCGTGATGCGCGCGGTTCCGGGGCTGATCGCGAAGGACGGCTTCGAGGCCGTCCAGGTCGCGGCCCTGCCCGACGGCACGGCGATCGCGGCCAAGATCGCCGACGGCGGCGACCGGGCCCGGTTGCCGGTGCTCGCCGCGGCGCTCAAGCTGTGCGGGGTGAGCGTGCCGTCCGGGCCGGAAAACCTGCGCGTCACCGGGAAACTGGCCGAGGCGCTCGGCGTGGCCAGCCACTGACGCTCGCGCTCCGGTTGCCGGGGGCGTGACCTGGGGTACCGTCGAATCCGGAAGGTAGGACTCCACTTCGGAAGGCGGGGCACCCGTGCTGAATCGGCTTGTCGACAAGTTTCTCGGACTTCCGCCCGCCGAAGGCCCCGGCCCGGTCGTCACGCGCGACCTGCCGGTGCCGATGCCCGACGGCGTCACGCTGCTCGCGGACCGCTACGCCCCGGTCGGCACGACCACGGCGCCGGTGGTGCTGATCCGCACGCCGTACGGGCGCAAGGGCATCCTCTCGAAGCTGTTCGGGGACACCTTCGCCCGGCACGGCCTGCAGACGGTCATCCAGAGCACCCGCGGCTCGTTCGGCTCCGGCGGCGAGTTCCGGCCGTTCCACCTCGAGCGTGAGGACGGCATCGCCACCGCCGAGTGGCTGCGCGCGCAGCCGTGGTGCGACGGGAAGCTCGGCATGGCCGGCGCCAGCTACCTCGGGCACACGCAGTGGGCGGTCGGCCCCTACCTCGACCCGCCGCTGGAGGCCATGTGCCTCGGCGTGACGGCGTCGGAGTTCATCTCGACGTTCTACCCGGGCGGGGTGCTCGCGGCGGACAACATGGTGTCGTGGTCGGCGATGATCGGCCGTCAGGAGGAGCGGTTCGCGGCGCTGCCCAACCCGCTGCAGAAGCGCAAGACGCGGAAGGCGATGTCGTTCCTGCCGCTGAGCCGCGCCGACGTCGCCGCGATCGGGAAGCCGGTCAGGTTCCTGCAGGACGTCACCGAGCACTTCGTGCCGGACGACACCTACTGGGGCATGTCCGACCACAGCGCCGACGTCGAGAAGCTCGACGTCCCGGTGTCGATGGTCACCGGCTGGTACGACCTGTTCGTCGCCTCGCAGCTGAAGGACTTCCGGCGGCTCGCCGAGGCGGGCAAGAAGCCGCGCCTCACGATCGGCCCGTGGGCGCACGGCGAGCCGGCGAGCATGCGCCCGATGATCCAGGACCAGCTCGGGTTCCTGCGCGCCCACCTGCTCGGCGACCGCACCTTCCTGCAGCGCGCGCCGGTCCGGATCTTCCTGCAGGGCGCGGGCACCTGGCTGGACTTCGAGACGTGGCCGCCGCCCTCGACCGCGACGGAGTCGCACCTGCGGCCGATCGGCGGGCTCGGCGAGGCCGTCGGCGACGAGGCGCGGCCGACGACGTTCACCTACGACCCGGCCGACCCGACCCCGGCGGTCGGCGGGCCGCTGCTGACCGGCGACTGGAAGCAGAAGGACAACCAGGAGGTCGAGGCCCGGCCGGACGTGCTGGTGTTCACCGGCGAGCCGCTGCCGTCGGACCTCGACGTCATCGGCGAGGTGACCGCGACCGTGCACGTGCGCACCGAGCTCGGACACGCCGACGTCTACGTCCGGCTCTGCGACGTCGACGCGGGCGGCGTCTCCCGCAACGTCACCGACGGGATCCTGCGGCTGCGGCCGGGCGTCCCCGAGGCGGACGCCGGCGGCGTGGTGACGGCGGAGGTCGTGCTCGACCCGACGGCCTACCGCTTCCGCCGCGGCCACCGCCTGCGCGTCCAGGTCGCGGGCGGCGCGTTCCCCCGCTTCGCCCGCAACCACGGCACGGGCGAGCCGGTCACCGCGGCGGTCGACGGCAAGCCGAACCACTTCGAGATCTTCCACGACGCGGCCCGCCCGTCCCGGATCACGCTGCCGGTCTTCAGCCACTAGCCGCTAGGAGACGAACGGGACCGTCCGGTGGTGGGTGGTCACCCGGCCGTCGTCGTGCAGGACGTGCAGCAGCAGCGACGGCGGCCGGTCGTACTCCAGGGGGCCGCCCTCGTCCCAGCCGCGGGTGGCGCCCGGCTCGACCGGCAGCAGGGACGTCGACACCACGCCCGGCGCGATGCGCAGCGGGACGCCGGCGAACGTCGTCGACGCGCCCGTGTGGACGTGGCCGGCGAGCAGGGCCGCCACGCGCGGGTGGCGGGCCAGCACGGCCGCCAGCCGTTCCTCCCCCGACTGCCGGATCCCGTCCACCAGCGGGACGCCGACCTCGACCGGCGGGTGGTGGAAGGCGACGAACGCCGGGCCGTCGCCGCCGGAGAGCACGCCGTCGAGCCAGTCGAGGGTCTCGTCGGCGAGGTGGCCCGCGCCGCGGCCGGGGATCGTCGAGTCGCACAGCGCGAACAGCACGCCGCCGACCTCGCGGGCGAGGTCGATCGGGCCGTCGGACGCGGGCAGGTCGAGCAGGCCGACGCGGAACTCCGCGCGGACGTCGTGGTTGCCGGGACAGACCAGCACCGGCGCCGGGTGCTTGAGCAGTTCCGCGGCGCGCGCGTACTCCGTCGCGGCGCCGTGGTCGGCGATGTCGCCGGTGACGACGACGGCGTCGACCGCGAGCTCGTCCAAGTACGCCATCACGGCCGCGACGCGCTCTTCGGCGCGCGGCCCGTCGTCGAGGTGCAGGTCACTCAGGTGCGCAATGATCATCTTTCGTCCTTCCCCAGGTACGCCAGGGCTTTCACCCAGTTGCGGACGAGCACCGCGGACGCGGCCGGCAGGTCGCCCTCGCGCAGCGCCGCGGCGATCCGGCGGTGCTCGCCGATGCTCTCCCCGGCGCGGCCCGCGCCGCCGAAGTAGCACGATTCGTACCGCTTGAGCAGCGGCTTGGTCTGCTCGATCAACCGCAGCAGGTGCGGGTTCGGGCAGCGGGACAGCAGCAGCGCGTGCCAGCGATCGTCCACTTCGGACAGATCTTCACCGCGCTCCAGCGCCGCGGCCATCTCGTCGGCGACGACGTCGAGCGCGTCGGGCAGCCCGGCCAGCTCCAGCGGCGACGTCCAGCGCAGCGCGAGCGCCTCGAGCTCGGCGACCAGCGGGTAGAGCCGGCGGGCCTCGTCCGGGTCGAACGGCGGCACGAGGAACCCGCGGCCCGGTTCGGTCACGAGCAGGCCGCGGCCGGCGAGCCCGATCAGCGCCTCCCGCAGCGGCGTCCGGCTGACGCCCAGCTCACGGGCCAGGTGCACCTCGTTGACGCGGGCGCCGGCGGCGAGCCGCCCGTCGAGCACGCGGGTGGTGATCTCCTCGATGAGGTCGCTGCGCAGCGGAGTCCGGCCCATGCGGGCAGTATTGCATGCAATCTGGTCGTACTGTATTCAGTTTGCATGACCTCTGCCGGTTTCGATGTCGACCGCGCCCGCCGTGAAACCCCCGGCTGCGCGGAAGTGGTCCACTTCAACAACGCGGGTTCCGCGCTTCCCCCGGCCGTCGTGACGGACACGGTGGTCGACTACCTGCGTCACGAAGCGCTGGTGGGCGGGTACGAAGCGGCCGCCGAGGCCAAGGAGCGGCTGGCCGCGGTCTACACGTCGGCGGCGAGACTGGTCGGCGGCGAGGCCGACGACATCGCCATCACCGACAACGCGACGCGGTCCTGGCAGGCGATCTTCTACGCGCTGCCGTTCACCGCGGGCGACCGGATCCTGACCTCGCGCGCGGAGTACGCGAGCAACGCGATCGCGTACCTGCAGGTCGCCAAGCGCACCGGCGCCGTCGTCGAGGTGGTCGGCGACGACGAGTCCGGCCAGCTGGACGTCGAGGACCTCCGCCGCCGGGTCGACGGCGACGTCAAGCTGATCGCCGTCAGCCACGTGCCCACCCAGGGCGGCCTGGTCAACCCGGCCGAGGAGATCGGCGCGGTCGCCGAGGCGGCCGGGATCCCGTTCCTGCTCGACGCGTGCCAGTCCGCCGGCCAGGTCGACCTCGACGTCCGGCGGCTGAAGTGCGACGCGCTGTCGGTGACCGGCCGCAAGTACCTGCGCGGCCCGCGCGGCACCGGCTTCCTCTACGCGCACCCGCGGCTGCGGGAGCGGCTGGAGCCGGCGATGCTCGACCTGCACTCGGCGGTCTGGACGGCGCCGGACGAGTACGTCGTCGACCCGACCGCCAAGCGCTTCGAGGTGTGGGAACGGGACTTCGCCGCGGTGTTCGGCCTCGGCGCGGCGATCGACTACGCGCTCGAGTGGGGCATGCCGGCCATCGAAGCCCGCGTCGCGTCACTGGCGGACACCCTGCGCACCCGGCTGGCCGGCATCGGCGTCCGCGTGCACGACCTCGGCGTGAAGAAGTGCGGCATCGTCACCTTCAGCGTCGAGGGCACCCCGGCCGCCGACATCAAGGCGCGGCTGGCCGAAGCCGAGTTGCGGATCAACGTCTCGGTGTCGTCCCGGACGTCGGCGCAGTTCGACTTCACCGCGCGCGACCTGACGGACCTGGTCCGGTCGTCGGTGCACTACTACAACACCGAGGACGAGATCGACCTGCTGGTGAAGGCCGTCGAAAAGCTCTAGAAGGCGTTGACGCCGGTCAGTTCGGCCGACACCGTCCACAGGCGCTCGGCCAGCGCCGGGTCGATCGCGTAGTCCTTGACGCCCGCGCGCGTACCATCCGCCGGCGCGGGCTCGGCGATGTCGCAGTCTTCGAGGTAGACGCCGCCGAGGCCGTCGAGCTGCGGGGACGTCGCCGCCCAGACCTGGGTGGCGGCGCCCTCCTCGGGCGTCTTCGCCCCGGCCCCGGTGGCCTGCCCGTTCTCGTCGAGCATGCCCGAGTCGATCAGCTCCTGGCGGTCCAGGTGGCGCACCAGGTCGGTCAGGATCCGGCCCGGGTGCAGGGCGAAGGCGCGGACCCCACGGTCCTGCGCGAGCTTGTCGAGCTGGACCGCGAAGAGGACGTTCGCCGTCTTCGCCTGGCCGTAGGCGAGCCACTTGTCGTAGCCCTGCTCGAAGTTCAGGTCGTCGAAGCGGACCGGGCCGAAGTGGTGGCCGCGCGAGGACACCGACACGACGCGCGCGCCAGGGTTGAAGGACGGCCAGAGCCGGTTCACCAGCGCGAAGTGGCCGAGGTGGTTGGTCGCGAACTGCGCTTCCCAGCCCGGGCCGACCCGGGTCTCGGGCGCTGCCATGATCCCGGCGCTGGCGATGAAGACGTCGATGCCGCGGCCGGAGGCGGCGAACCGCTCGGCGAACGCGCGGACGCTGTCGAGGTCGCCGAGGTCCAGCTCGTCGATCTCGACGTTTTCCCAGCCCCGCAACGCTTCTTCCGCTGTGGCGCGGCGGCGGGCCGGGACGACGACGTGCGCGCCCGCCTGCGTCAGGGCTCGCGTCGTCTCGAGGCCGATGCCGGAGTAGCCGCCGGTGACGATCGCGAGCTTGCCGGTCAGGTCGATGCCGGCGAGGACCTCGGACGCCGTGCTGGTGGCGCCGAAGCCCGAGCCGATCTTGTGCTGTGCAGTGGTCATGTCTTCGACACTAAGAGCTGGAGTGAACTCCAGCGCAAGTTCAACCCTTGAGCAGCTGCCGCGCGATCACGAGCTTCTGGATCTCGCTGGTGCCCTCGTAGATCCGGAACAGCCGCGCGTCGCGGTAGATCCGCTCGACCGTGACGCCCCGGACGTAGCCCGCGCCACCGTGCACCTGCACCGCGCGGTCGGCGACCCGGCCGAGCATCTCGGTGCAGAACAGCTTCGCCGACGACGGCCCGAGCTTGCGGTCCTCGCCCGTGTCGTACTTCGCGGCGGCTTCGTGCACCATCGCGCGCCCGGCGGCCAGCTCGGCGTGCGACTCCGCCAGCAACGCCTGCACCAGCTGGAATTCCCCGATCGGGTGGCCGCCTTGACGGGCCGTGCGCGCGTAGTCGACGGCTTCGGCCAGCGCGCGTTCCGCCATCCCGACGCACAGCGCCGCGATGTGCAGCCGGCCGCGGGCGAGCGAGGCCATCGCGATGCCGAAGCCCTGGCCCGCCTCGCCGACCAGCGCGTCCGCCGACACCTCGACGTCGTCGAAGACCACCTCCGACGTCCACGCGCCGGCCTGGCCCATCTTGGCGTCGTGCGGGCCGACGGTGACGCCGGGCGCGCCCGCGGGCACGAGCAGGGCGGAGATGCCGCGGCTGCCGGCGCTGTCCGGTTCGGTGCGCGCGAACACGACGAAGACCTCGGCGAGCGGGGCGTTGGTGATGAACCGCTTGGTGCCCGAGAGCCGGTAGCGGTCGCCGTCGCGGACCGCGCGGCTGGTCAGCCCGCTGGGATCGGAGCCGGCTTCGGCTTCGGTGAGCGCGAACGACGCGATCGCCTGGCCGGCGGCGAGCCGGGGCAGCCAGCGGGTGCGCTGGTCCGGCGTCCCGTAGTGCACGATCGCCTGGCCCGCGATGCCGTTGTTGGTGCCGAACAGCGACCGGAACGCCGGTGTCGTCCAGCCGAGCTCGATCGCCAGCCTCACGTCTTCGGCCATGCCGAGGCCGAGGCCGCCGTAGTCCTCCGGCAGGGCCCAGCCGAACAGGCCCAGCTCGGCGGCCTTCTCCCGGATCCCGGCGGGGATTTCGTCGGTTTCGTCGATCTCCGCTTCGCGCGGGACGACCTCCTTGCGCACGAACTCCCGCACCGCCCCGAGCACCTGGCCGAAAACGTCCGCGTCCATGCGTCGCACCGTACCCGGTAGCGTGCGGTGCGTGAGCACCTTCTACGACGTCGCCGAAGCGCACCCGGACCGGCTCGCGGTGCTCGCCCCGGACGGGCGGTCCGCGACCTTCGGCGAGCTGGCCGCGCGGGCGAACCGGCTGACCCACGCACTGCGCCGGCTGGGCCTGCGCGAGGGCGACGGCGTCGTCGCGATCGTCCACAACGGACTCCCCTACTTCGAGCTGTTGTTCGCCACGCTCCAGGCCGGGATGTACTTCACGCCGGTCAATTACCGGTCCTCCGCCGAGGAAATCGCCTACGTGGTGGAAAACAGCGGCGCCCGGGTCGTCGTCGCGGACGCCGACATCGCGCGGGAATGCTCCCTCGACGTGCCGCGTTTCTCGGTCGGCGCGGCGGACGGCTGGGAGGACTACGCGTCCTGGGGCGAGAACGAGTCGTCCACGCCTCCGGAGCCGCGGACGGCCGGGCAGACGATGCTCTACACGTCCGGGACCACCGGCCGCCCCAAGGGCGTCCGCCGGGCGCTCAGCGGGAAACCGCCGTCGCTGCACGCGATCCACCGCGACCTGCTCGCCATGATGGACGTCCACCCGGGGCCGGGGGTGCACCTCGTGGCCTGCCCGCTCTACCACGCCGCGCCCGGCTCGTTCGCCGTCAACGCGATGCACCTCGGGCACTCCGCGGTGCTGATGGACAAGTTCGACGCCGAGGAGACGCTGCGGCTGGTCGAACGCCACCGGGTGACCGGCACCCACCTCGTGCCGACCATGTTCCACCGGATGCTGCGGCTGCCCGAGGACGTCCGCGCGCGGTACGACCTGTCGAGCCTGACCAGCGTGATCCACGGCGCGGCGCCGTGCCCGCCCGAGGTCAAGGAGCGGATGATCGACTGGCTCGGCCCGGTGGTGCACGAGTACTACGGCGCGTCGGAGGGCCTGATCTGCGGGGTCACGGCGTCGGACTGGCTGAAGGCGCCGGGCACCGTCGGCCGGACGCTGACCGGGGTGCGGCTGAAGGTCGTCGACGAGGACGGCGCCGAACTGCCGGACGGCGAGCCGGGCACGCTCTACTTCAGCTCGGCGCACACCGCGCTCGACTACCTCGGCGACCCGGAGAAGACGGCGGCCGCCCGATCGGGCGAATTCCTGACGGTGGGCGACTTCGGCTACCGCGACGCCGAAGGCCGCGTCTTCCTGCTCGACCGCCGGACCGACCTGATCCTTTCGGGCGGGGTCAACATCTACCCGGCCGAGATCGAGGCGCGCCTGCTCTCGCACCCGGACGTCGCCGACGCGGCCGTGATCGGCGAGCCGGACGACGAGTGGGGTCAGCGCGTGATCGCCGTCGTCCAGCCGATCCCCGGCGTCTCCGGCGACGACGCGCTGGCGGCGCGGCTCGCCGAGCACTGCCGGGCCGCGCTGGCCGGGTTCAAGACGCCCAAGCGGTTCGACTTCACCGAGCAGCTGCCGCGGACCGAATCGGGCAAGATGCTGCGCCGCACCCTACGGAAGGACTGACTCCCGATGCGCAAGCCGATCGCCGTCACCACCGCCGTTCTCGCCGCCCTGCTGGTGCTGCCCGCCACCGCGTCCGCGACGCCGGGCAGCGGGGTCACCGGCACGATCCTCACGCAGAAGACCATCGGCCACACCGACTACACGCTCCGGGAGATCACCATCCAGCCCGGCGGCTACACCGGCTGGCACTTCCACGACGGCACGCTCTACGCGTACGTGAAGGCCGGGACGCTGACGCACAACAAGGCCGACTGCTCCCTCGACGGCCTCTACCGCACCGGCCGCGCGTTCACCGAGCAGCCCGACCAGGTGCACATCGGCCGCAACCTCGGGACGACACCGCTGGTCCTCGAAGTCCTGTACGTGCTCCCGGCGGGCAGCCCGCTCTCGGAGGACGCGCCGAACCCGGGCTGCGACTTCTAGCTCGTGAACCAGCCCGCCGCGTCGAGGCGGTAGGCCGCAGGGCCGACGACCGCGCGCAGGTCGGTCTCGAGCGCGGTCATGCGGTCGGCGCCGACCGTCCGCGCCCAGTCGGCGCGCAGGTCGTCGAAGATCTCCGCCGACTTCGTGAGCGCGTCGACGCCGTGCGCGGTGAGCCGCACGATCTTGCGGCGCGCGTCGGCCGGGTCGTCGGCGCGCTCGGCGTACCCGAGCGCCTCGAGCCGGTCGACGGTCTTGCCGGCCGCCTGCTTGGAGACGCCGAGGCGGCGGCCGACCTCGGACGCCGTCGCGCCCTGGACGCCGATGGCCTGCATGGCGAACCCGTACGACGGGCGGACGTCCGGGTGCCCGCGGCGCGCGAGCTCGGCGTGCAGGCGGTCGATGAGCGTGCGGAACCCGCCGAAGAGCAGGAACGGCAGCTCGTAGCCGGGCGCGTCGGTCATGACCCCTTGCCAAATTCGACAACCAGGTTTACGGTTTCGACAACCACGTTGTCGACACTACGTCTGGAGACGTCTTGCTCCCCGATTTGTTCCCCGATCACACCCCGGAGTCTGCCCCGTCCGCCGCCCGCCCGGCGATGGCGGCCACCGCGAAGAAGTTCGGCGGCCACGTCCCGGCCGCCGTCGCCCGCATGGCGACGTCACCGGAACTGCTGAACGGCTTCCTGAAGCTGAACGCGATCTTCGAGTCGACGACCCTCCCGGCATTGGACCGCGAAGTGCTGGTCATGACGGTCGCCGCGCGCAACGGCTGCCACCTCTGCGTCGCGATGCACACGGCGTCCCTGCTGGGCCTGTCCGCTTCACCCGAACTGGTGGCGGCGCTGCGCGCGGAGTCGGCGTTGCCCTCGCCTCGGCTGGAGGCGTTGCGCGTGTTCGTGCACGCGGTCATGGACACGACGGGCGACGTCCCGCCCGATGCGTTGACGGCGTTCACCCGCGCGGGTTACACGTCACGCAACGCGCTGGAAGTGGTGCTGGGCATCGGCACGTACACGCTGTCGACGTTCGCGAACCGCCTGACCGCGGCGCCGCTGGACGAGGTCTTCGCGGACCACACCTGGCACGCTACCGCGGTATGACGGTCGCCCCGTTCGCGTCGCCCTCGACGAGGGCGCGGTAGGCCTCGGCGACGACGGCGACGGGCGTCCCGCGGGCGCCGTCCTCCCCCATGGCTTCGAGGGTTTCGCTGATCCAGCCGGGGCTGACGACGTTGATCCGCAGCCCGCGCGTCAGCTCGGCGGCCGCGGACCGGACGAAGCCCTCGAGCCCGGCGTTGACGAGCGCGCCGAGGCCGCTGCCGGGAAGCGGCTCGGTGAACGTCCCGCCGGTGAGGGTGACCGAGCCACCGTCGGGCAGCCGTTCCGCTGCGAGCCGCGCGAGCGCGACCTGGCCGAGCAGCTTGCCGCGCAGGTCGTCGAGCACCTGCTCGCCGGTGAGCTCCGCCAGCGGCCGCAGCGGAACGTTGGCGGCACAGCACACCACGGCGTCGACCGGCTCGGCGAACAACGCCTCGAGCGACGCGGGGTCGGCCAGATCGGCGCGGACCGCCGAGGACCGCGAAACGCGGACCACCTCGTGTCGCGGCCCGAGAGTTGCGGCCACGGCCCGGCCGACCAGCCCGGTAGCCCCCAGCACGACGATCTTCACGCTTCCGACGCTAGCCCGATTCCCGGTTCGGGACCCCGCGCGAATCGGTGTGACCCAGGTCTCACCAAGCCGTGTCCGGTCCCCCGCTGCCGCTCCGACCCCTCGGTGAACGCATCACCGAGAAGGAGTCGACATGGACAAGCCGGCCGGACGGCGCGAGTGGCTGGGGCTGCTGGTGCTCGTGCTCCCCACGCTGCTCGTCGCGATGGACATGACCTCGCTGTTCCTCGCGCTGCCGCAACTGAGCGCCGAGCTGGGCGCGAGCAGCACCGAACAGCTGTGGATCACCGACAGCTACGGCTTCCTCGTCGCCGGGTTCGTCATCACCATGGGCACCCTCGGCGACCGGATCGGCCGGCGGAAACTGCTGCTCGCCGGCGGTGCGGCCTTCGCGGCCGTCTCCGTCGTCGCCGCGTTCTCCACCAGCCCCGGGATGCTCATCGTGGCCCGCGGGGTGCTGGGGATCGCCGGGGCGACGCTCATGCCGTCGACGCTCGCCCTGATCACCAACATGTTCCGCGACGAGCGCCAGCGCGGGAAGGCCATCTCGATCTGGGCCACCTGCCAGTTCGCCGGCGGCTCGCTCGGGCCGGTGCTGGCCGGGTTCCTGCTGCAGCACTTCGCCTGGGGCTCGATCTTCCTGATCGCCGTGCCCGCCATGACCGTGCTGCTGGTCGCCGGCCCGATCCTGCTGCCCGAGTTCCGCACGCCGGCGCCGGGACGCCTCGACTTCGGCGGCGTCGCCCTCTCGCTGGCCGCCGTGCTGCTGTTCGTGTTCGGGCTCAAGCAGCTGACCACCGGCGCGGGCCTGCTCGTGCCGCTGGGCGCGATCCTCGCCGGGAGCGTGCTGGGCGTGGTGTTCGCCCGCCGGCAGCTGACCCGGCCGGAGCCGCTGCTGGACCTGCGGCTGTTCCGGAACCGGCCGTTCACCGCCGTGCTGGTCGCGCTGGTGTTCGCGGGCGTCGCGATGGCGGGCGTCGGCCTGCTCGTCACCCAGTACCTGCAGGACGTGCTCGGGTACTCCCCGCTCGTGTCGGCGCTGCTGTTCGCCCCGATGGGCATCGGCGTCGCGGCGGGCACGACGATCGCCCCCGCGCTGGCCCGCCGGCTGCCCCCGGCCACGGCGATCGCGGGCGGCCTGGTGGTGTCCGCGGCCGGCAGCCTGCTCCTGGTCTTCGCCGACGGCCTTCCCCTGGTCGTGGCGGGCATCGCGGTGCTGACCCTGGGCACCGGTCCGCTGTTCGCGCTGGGCATCGGCCTGGTCGTCGGGTCCGTGCCGCCGGAGCGCGCCGGCTCGGCCGCGTCGATGGCGGACACCGGCAACTACCTGGGCGGCTCCCTCGGGCTGGCCTTCATCGGCCTGACCGCCGCGGCCGTCTACCACGGGGTGTTCCCGGCGGGCACGACCCTGGCGGCCGACGTCACCCACCCGGAGTTGGCGACTCAGGCGAAAGAGGCGTTCACGAGCGCGCTGAACGTCACGGGCGTGATCGCGACGGTGCTCTTCGCAGGCTTGGCGGTCCTGGTGACGGCGATGCGGACGTCAGCCGAGCGCGTTGAGGAACTGCAGGACGCCCAGCAGGCCCGCTAGGGCACCCAGGAACTGGTAGATCCCGAAGCTGCCGCCCACCCGGCGGACGGACGCCTCGGCGCGCGGGTCGAGCAGTACGGCGACGGTCTTCCCGACACGGGGTGACACGAAGGTGTACCGCCCGGCCCACGCCGAGCGGGTCCGCCCGTAGACGGTGTACCGGACCTTCGGCTCACTCGGCGCCCGGTTCAGCCACCGCCGCTCGTCGACGACGTCACCCTCTATCTCGCGGGCCAGCGCCGCAAACCGCAGGCGCCCCGCCGCGATCCCCGCGGACAGCGCCCCGAACAGGGTGAACATCCAGGCCACGAACAGGTACGACGCGGTGACGTCCGGACCGAGACCGAGCCGGCCGGCGGCCAGGCCGAACGCCACCAGCAGGACACCCCGCACGGCGAAGGCGGCGGGCAGCGCGGTCCGGGGCGTCGGCAGCAACCGGACCCGGCCGCCGCCGGCCGGTCCGCACCGCACGACGTCGTCCACCAGCACGGGCACGGTCGTCCGCAGGAGTTCCCGTTCCACACCACTGACGTCGTCGACGACGGTGCCCGCCACGGGAGAAACCCGGAAGACCGCCGGCAGTGGTCGCACGGCCGTCACGCGATACCGGCGCACCCCACGGGCGGACCACCGCCGCAACGACAGCCAGGCCGCGCCCGCGATCGCCTCGATCGCGCCGGCCACCAAGAGGACCCATCCCGCCGCACCGTGCACGCGTTCAGCCGGGTCCTTTCACAGGGGATCTGGTGGGAGGCGTCGAAGCCCTTTCCAAAGGGTCGAAGAGAACAAACGCCTGTACAGGGTTGTTGCAAGCCTGCCGTCCTCCACCTACAGCAACCAGTACAAGCTACCCGGCTACCGCACGCAACCAAGGCTCCAGGCAGACCAAATCGATCAGCTCGTAGCCGCTCAACAAGCCGGTGCGTCCACCTACGAACTCGGCGAGCACTTCGGCATTCATCGCCAGACGGTGGCTCGACATCTCAGAGCACGCGGCATCGACCTGACACCGGGTATCGATCCAAAGCTGCTGTCGACGGCCGCCAAGCTCTACGAAGCCGGTTGGTCGTTAGCTCGCATCGCCACCAAGTACGACATCTCGGCAGAGACTCTTCGCACGAGTCTGATGAAGTTCGGAGTCAAGATGCGTGGCCCTCACGAACACCACCTAAGGACGACAACTCCTCAGCCATGGGTCTCCCGCGGGAGACGCGCGCCACCTGGGCTCTACGTCGGTCAAGTTTCCAACGTTGACGCTTTCATCGAGAGTAGACACGACCGGAAGCTTGGCGAACTGACCAAGACCTCGTAAGATCGAACACGTGTTCGAATATGTTGGGCGCTACCCGGGAAGGTGCGATGCTCGGCAAGCCGCTGCTGTTCTTCACCTCGTACGCTCCACTATTCGCGCTTCTTGCGATTCGGTTCGAGCCTCTCCCCCTCTGCCTTACGTGCGCAGGCCTGGCCGTCGTCGGTGTCGCCGCACTCTTCACGCTCTTCCGCCTGGACAGAAGAGCCAGCCCTGGTGCACATCAACTCAAGGAGGTCAAGCACGCCGGCGCCGAAGCAGGCGCCTACATGGGGGCCTACTTACTACCCTTCCTGACAGTCTCGACTCCAACGCTCCGCGATGTAATCGCATATCTGGCCTTCATTGCAGTAGCAGGCACCGTCTATCTTCACTCGTCCGTGGTTCAAATCAACCCGCTACTTTACCTTCTTGGCTACCGTGTGCTAAGTGTGGTGGACACGAAGGGCCTGCAAGCCTACCTAGTTACACGGCGGAAGGACCTTCGATCTGATGAAACGATCATCGCGACGCGACTTCGAGACGACGTGCTGATCGACCGCACGCCTTAGTTGGAGTCCTCTTGGCCAGTTCAGAACTTGATATGACGGCACCTGCCACAGTGGTCGTCGTGTGGCGATCTGGGCAGCGGGCCATCGGACGCGCAGTAAAAGCTGGCGGTGACGTTACGGAAGCACTCCGCGGCTACGCCGGGTCAGCTCTAGAGAAGGTGCGAACAGCAACGGGGCGACCCTACGACCCCAACGACGAACAGGGCGACGAAGACGCTTACCTGGTAGCCGATCGCGACGAGCTTCTTGACACTGCACTGCTTGAGCAGATCCTGACGGCAGCATCACTGCCGCAGGCAACTGAGCGGGAACTGAAGGAGCAAAGGCTCGCATTATACGCCTTGGTCGTCGGCAAAGACCCCGGCAGGTTGACAGCCTTCGTGCGGCGCGGCAATCCGGTCAGCCTCGCGTCGAAGGGTGTGCTTGCCACCTTCGACCGAACCCTGACTCGTGTCACGAATCCCTTGCTAGCCTTCGACAAGTACTACGATTTGATCATCTACCCGCAGGGTGTTCACATCCTCGACCAAGTGAAGTTTGAAGCTCTTTTCAAGGAAAGTGAAGCAGTACTAGCAAAGACCACCGAGTGGGCTGAAAGTCTCGGCGAGAAATTGCCAATCACACCCGAGGGCATAGAGTGGCTCGCGGAGCGACTACGCAAGACCGGTATTCTTCGCCGGAAGGTGCAGGGGATTCTCCGCAGCGATTATCTCGCACAACTGACGCCGAACGTCCTGCGCGATAAGATCACGGCGCACGGTCTCGATGCTAAGCAACTGATGCCAGACGGACAACTGGTGATCAATAAGGAGACCGAGCACGACGTGCTTCTCCTACTCAACGAAGATCTCTGGACCGGCGACTTCTCCGGCAAGCAGTACGCCGCCGGTCGCAAGTCTCCGCGTCAACCCTAAACGAGGCACAACCTCGACCAGCGCCAACGGCAGAGGAATAATCAGTTCGGCACTATAACGACGCCGAGCCCGGAGTTCGGCCCAGGCGGAATGTCGAGGAACGTCTCGATGCCCTGGTTGCGCCGCAGGTCATCCAGCAACTGCGCCGGGTCAACCCGCGTGCCGATCAGCTGGACCGAGATCGACCGCGGACTCGCCACATCCTTCAGGCGACGCACCTCGAGCGCAAACCCGTCGTCGATAGCGCGCCGGGCCACGGCTCGCAGGTAGTAGCGCATGAACTGTCCCTCGGCGAGGGTCTGTGCCGCATCCGGCGGCACCTTCCGAGAACTCGGTTGACCAGAGCGCGTGGTCGTGGGTTCGCGTTCCAGCCAGTAGCCGGATTGCTGGCTCTGGCGCTCCAGCCAGCCGGGTTCGTGGCGCTCCACTGTTTCGCGCAGCAGACCGGGCCACGCGTGCGAGCCGGTATTGGTCAGACGCCTGCTTGGGTAGAGCTGGCCCGTCGACACGTCAAGCTCCAACTCCTCGAGCATGTACACGCGAGTACGCGGGTCGTCGTCCAGGTTCGGGAACTCGAACACAGACTCCATCAGCTAGCCCCTCTCGTCCATCGTGCCCGCTGCAAGCTGGCCAGTGAACGTGACCGCCGGCCTCGACGGCCACCCTCTGACTCGGCCCCATGGCCACCCAAGTCGCGACCGGCAGCAAGTGATTACCTCACCGTTCGTCATACTGTTGCTGACTGTTACAACCTAGAGGCTGCCGTATCCATAACGTCACCGAGGTTGCTCTGTACAGGTGACATCAACGACCGGCTGTAAGCAGTCGGCGGCCGCGTCGGGTGAACCACATAGTTCGTCTGACTGCCAGATGAGCACGACTGCTCGGTGGGCGGATAACATCGTTACAGCCGCGATCAATGTCGTGGCGCTGCAGGTCTCTGTTCCACGTAGGACGTATCGTCTGCCAGATGACGGACTCGCCCGACGACTCCCGCGCTGGACACGCCTTCATCTCGTACGTCCACCAAGATCGTGACGCCGTAGCCAAGCTGCAGAAAATCCTCAGCTCTGCAGGTGTCCCGGTCTGGCTGGACAAGGAGGACCTGTGGCCAGGCGAGGACTGGCGGCTAAAGATCCGCCGCGCGATCACGAAAGAAAGCCTGGTCTTCATCGCGTGCTTCTCCAAGAACAGCAGCGCCCGCGATGTGTCGTATCAGAACGAGGAGCTCAACCTGGCGGTCGAGCAGCTCCGCAGACGTCCGCCAGGCGGCACGCCGTGGCTTATCCCCGTCCGCCTCGATGACTGCGAGATCCCCGAGTACGAGATTGCGCCGGGACGGATGCTTGACTCACTGCAGATGGTTGACCTCTTCGGCAAGGACCGTGAAAACGCCGCATCACGACTGGTCGGCGCCGTGATTCGCAGCTTGGGCACTGCAACACCAGGCATGCCGATCACAGCTAAACTCGATGGATCATCCGAAGCGGTAGCGCAAGTTAAGGAGATGTTACTCGACCCGACGCGCCGCATCGAACTACACGATCTTGTTACTAGCATCGCGAACAAGTGCCGCACAACCTTAAGCGACGAAGATCAGTTCCCGTTCACACTAGAAGGAACCGGCAAGGAAATCACCAGAGCCGCGGTCGCGCGCGTCGAACAGTACTGGCAGGTCACAAAGCCCGTTCTTGAAATTCTTGCCGCAGGATGCACCTGGGGCGAGGCTAGCAATGAGCGCTTATGGTCAAGTACCGTTCGCGGCATCGCCAATCTTGTCAAGCCAGCAAGCGGGAAAACCATGCTGCTCAACTTACGCTATTTCCCGCCGCTTGTAGCTCTCTACGCGGCCGGCCTTGCCGCAGTGTACGGCCAGAACTACGGCGCGCTGCGTGCCGTTACAATCGACACAAAGGTACGGACGGACTACGGAGTCGACGTGCCACTGCTTGCTAGAAGTCACATTGCACGACCGTTTGAAAATAACAAGCTACTGGCGAACATCCTAGCAATCCAAGCTTCTCAGCCACCTGAAAGTTATCCTGAATTTGACGCCTTGTTTGACGACTTATCCGCTGACCGAATCGGCGGAAAATACACCCCAGTATCCGACTATCTCCACGACAGCCTGCACGAAACTTTCTCTTTTCTAATCTTGGATCCTGACGACTATACCGAAGCATTCGATAAGCTCGAGGTACTGCTATCCGCCCTGGCCATCGACCTTAAGAAGATACCCGAAACCTACGCAGACGGTCCTTGGATTGGATCTTTTACGTGGCGCCGTCGTTACAACGCATCGACCGCCGAGGGCGAGATGCAGGCTGAGTTGAAGGAACAGGGCGCGAGGTGGTCACCACTACAAGCCGGACTATTCGGCGGCTCACTTGATCGTGCCACGCAAGCTTTTGATGACCTCATCGAAAGGACCGGCCGCCATCGCCTGTATCAGCTTTAGGTCGACGAACACTTCGGCTGAGCAACTGGACTGGCATCAGAGACGATTAAGGACGGCAACAACAGAAGGATTTCATATCACAACCCAAGCGGCCTGACCGGTACTCATGCTGGTCTTCACGGGCACCGCGGTCATGCAGATAAGGCTGACCGTTGAGATGCACACGACCTGAGGGCTATGAGTAGCCGGCGGACTGGCGCTAGCGGCTGCAGTAGGCGATTGGCGGTGCAAGCCGCGATCGCGATTTTTAAGCTGCCCGCTGGTGCTCCAGCCGGGTCACCCGGCGCTCCAAGTCCTTGACGTGTTCGCTGCTGTCCGCGCTTCGACTACGTGATCGAGGGCATCAGCGACGGATGCTTGAACGGTGTCGATTTTGGCATCGAGTGCGTCCACTTTGCGATCGAGTGCATCGACCTTCTGGTCAAGCGCGTCAACGCGTCCCTCAACACGAGCAATATCATCCTTCGTCGCTAAATGCGACGTCTGCTGCGTGATCGTAGCTTGGATAAACCGTTTTAGGTCTTGGAATAGTTCTTCTTGCGTAGCCATAACTGGGTTTTAGTATGCGCGTTTATCTCAGGAATGACAAGCACTCACACACGCACCAAGAGATGCGCCTCGACAGGCTTGAGCGACCCTACGCCGTGTCCGTCTTCGTTTTACGCGGAGCCCGCTTGCGCGCCAGCCTGGCGGCTGCTTCCGGCTCCGCAGGCTCAACAGGAACAGGCTCCGGCTCCGCAGGCACATCATGTCGGGCCTCGAACGCCGCCAGAACATCGGCTGAGATGCGGCCGCGTTCTGAGAGTTCATAGCCGTTGGACGCGGCCCAGGCCCGCACCTCCTGATTGTGCTCGCGGGTGTGAGTCGACCTGCTCGAAGCACCACCCTGAGCAGTCCGGGTCTTGCGTCCGCCGGTCCGGCGGGCGGCTGCCGCAAAGCGCTCGAGCTCTGAACGCAGAGCCTCCGCGTTCTAGTCCGACAGGTCGATCTCGAATGATACGCCGTCCAGCCCGAACGACACCGTCTGGGAAGCCTCTCCGCCGTCGATGTCGTCGACCATCTCAACAAGCATGCGTTGTGCCATGCGTTTCACCTCTCATCTGATGCCTCAGGGTCACGACAAGCTTAGGCCAGACGGGTGAGAAGCGCGCGACACCCGCCAATGAATCGGGCGGATGCGGTAACAATCTCAGCTTGGAGCTAGCGACTCGGTCGTCATCCTGTCAGCGTTGAGTGTTTCCACCAGCTCGCCGAGGCAGGAGCTGATCATGATTGACATGGCCGACGGCACCAAACACCCGCTCTACAACGAGCATCCCTGGCGCCTCGCGAGATTGCAGGTCTCCTCGGCCGCCCACACGAGCGTTGAAGTGTCCGGCCTCGCGAATTGGCTCCCGGCGCACCACGCATCAATGGAGGGCGCTTATGGCGTGACCGTCGCGAACTACTGCCGAACGACGCAAGAGGATCACTACCATGTCCGCCGGGCATCGATCGACATGGGCCCGTTACTCATTATGCCGAACCGGCTGGGGAGGATCCTGGGTGATCTCGTTCGCGAACCCGATAACCCGCGCAGTAATCGTGAGTTTCGAAATGCACTACGGCCCTACACCAGACCGCAGCTAGACAAAGGACAGAATCAAGCCGATCTCTCGGTAAGCCGATACTGCAACACCATCATTCGACATGGGGCGGCCGTACAGCTCGGCGACCACTCCCGCATGAACATCAAAACACACTGTGTCGTCGAGGAAACTACGTTTCAATTGGCCGATCTGCTTGTTCACGACGTTGATCTCGTGTCCTCGTTCGCCATGGCATTGAGGTCTCCCCATGACGCGTCACTATCCAGCACGTTCCTCAACGACACGTTGAAAGCTGCTGGCCGTTCCGACGATCTCGCCATGCTTACTCAAATTTCGCAGGACATCCGCGAGCTCGACCGGCCCTGCACGTCCATCTGGGCCTTCTTTGGACTGGCCCAGATCAACCACCCTTCCGCTGTGATGCTCGGCATCGGCAACACGTTGACAACCAAGTTCCGCGTTGACACTCCCAAGTTCAAGTCCGGAACGCTTCTGGCAGATCTCGACACAGTGCGCCACCGCGTAACCAGCATCGAAGACCAGGACCTGACGCCTCCGCTACGAGCCCGCGCCGTTCCGACGGTCGAGCAGCAAAGATCAACACTGACGTTTAGCGACCCAGCGGCAGAGCTTCCATCTCACGCCCCTAGACACAGTCGGACTCCATCTCATACACCGCAGCCGGGCGCCCGTAATCGCAGCTTCGGCGTCCGCGGCCGTGGACTCTAAAAGAAGGAGCTGACGTGAGACACACGCGCTGGAAAGCACTTCTGCTGGTACTTCTCACCGTCGCGTTCGTGGGACTGGGTGTCCTCTTCTACACGGCCATCGATGTGGGAAGGGCGTCGCAGTACGCGGGCATCAGCAGCTTCCTAGTAAGTGTGTTGACTGCGATCATGTCCGCAATCCTGTTTTTCAAGACCGTCGCCTCGCCGAAGCAGTCCGGCTCGTCCACTGAAGCCTACGACCGCGCCGATGCGCCGGACGACTTGCCCCGCAGCACCTCGCACGGCGGATCAAAGTCGACGACCATCCACATATCGGACTGCACCTCGGTACAAACGGGCAAGAAATCAGTCGCAAACATCAATCAACTAGTCGAGCCCCGAGAGGCTACTCCGTCGAAGCGTTCGAGCCGGCTGGGGCATCCGCCACGGTAGTTAGGCTACACACTGGCCGATCTTCTCAAAGAGAGGATCACCCCCAGTGTCGCCAGCTCACTAACGATGCGAGGTTCGCTCGCCAGCACGGCTGATAGTCCTTCTTCTCGACTAATGGAGCCACACCAAGCTACAACACATTCTGTCTGGTCTTGCGTTGCTTCATGATTTCACTAACGCAGATCAAAAACGCAACCGAACCTCCACACAGTCCCACAAACACTGGAGGCTTGGGCCACAAGCAGACGAACAAGACGGTTGCCGCGAACAGGCCGCAAGCTGAAGCAATGTCCGACGTAAGCGACTTTGCATAAATGACTGTCTCTTCATCGGCGACTTTCGCTTCGATCGATCGACACAAACGCCGCCACACGATGGTCGTCGTGATCCCCGCAGAGAATGCAAACGCTGCAAGACTTATAAACCAACGCATCGCAAGGAGCTCTCCTGGCCCGAGCGCCACAGCGATAAACATCGCACACTCGGCGATGGTTACAACCATCATCATTACGTTCTCGATGGCATCGATCCTGCCAGGAATAAAGACGGCTCCATACTTGACCGACAAGTAGATAAGTGCGACAGCGCCAAAGCTGGTCAGCCAAAACATGAGAAGCTCGGCGAAGCTGACTGTCAGAGCGAAGACACTTACAAGCTCTTGCAACGCAACAACTCCGACGCTAAGTGCCACTCCAGTAAGGATCGCCAGCAGGAAGCTGAAATCTTCGCGCCCCGGCACCAGCGAAGCACGGTCAGACAGTTGCGGAAGTGCTGCCGCAGCTGGTTCGAGCGTCGGCGTCGACACCTGGCCCACTTCTCTTGGCCGACGCACCCGCCACAGTGTCCAGCCGAGCAGCAACAGTGCCGTCACGAGGCTCGCGCCGGCTCCCGGCGACCTACCAGGTTTGACCATAACTACCGTGCTCCATCACTTTTGACGGTTACGCTCAGATCATCGCGTGTCACTTCAGAACCTTCTCAACGCAGATAGTCGCTCAGGCCATTCGCCTGTTACTGGCAGTCGAGGACTCAGTTTGGCCAAGCCGGATGTAACGCAGCGCCAACGAGTACCAGTAGCCTCTAGATGACTAAGGACGGACAGGATGCGCCTGGAGCCGACGCGCGAGGAGAAGTTCGCCTTTGCGCTGATCAGCGCCGAACTAGGCGTGACCGTGAACAGCAGCCTTGAGCAGCAAGCACCCGGGCAGGTGGATGCGCTGCTCATGTACCCGAGCGGCAACGACGCCGTCCTCGAAGTCAGCATCCTCTGCGGCCCGGACGAAGCCGAGCTGCGGCGCCTTCTGCAGAAGCGCGGCAACAAGTGGCATCTGCCGGGGTCACAGCTGTCGTGGACGGTCGGGCTGCACCCAAAGACACCACTCAAGCAGTTCAACCAGCACTTCGCGAAGACGTTCCGACTGATCTAGGAGCACGGAGCCATCCACCCTGACGTCTGCCTGTCGCGTCACGTAGTCGCCTCGTCGCCGGCGCTGCAGTGGTTCGAGAAGCATCAGCTGCGCGTCTTCGGTCACACGAACGTGTCGGACGATCCGCAGCACAAGAGGCGTCACCGCGGGACAATCAACGTCACGACAGAGGGCGTAGCGGCGCGGTCGGCAACCCAGAGGCTGCGCCGCGTTGACTGTCCGAGCAGGCGAGCACCGCCGGCTCACAGATCCGCAAGAAGCTCGACAAGTTAGCTGAGTCTGGTGTCTCCAAACAGCATCTCTACCTGCTCGTGGACTACTCCGCTCCCTCGTATGACTTCGCTTGGATCGTCGGCGACGAAGATGAAGTGCCCACTGAGCCGCCAAACTTAGGCGACGTGTCACACCTATGGTTGGTGTCGATGTTCGGCAGGTGGTACTTGCAGTGGAGTGGCAGCAGCGGCTGGAGCCGCCACGCACTACCCGACCAAGTCGTGATGCTTGCAAATTAGACATACTGGCTAACGTGGATGGCGTCAGCGCTCTAAGTCAGAGGCGTCTGTTGATCCGACTCGAGCTAGACCTTTCATCGCCGGCTCGTAGAGGTCGTCAAATGTCGACAACACTTCATAGATGCCCTCTACGGCTACCGTCTCGGCTGTCGCATGAACGTTCCAGTTTCCAGGACTGATGTAGTATCCCGGATCTCTCGCTTCTTCGGAAATCAATCCGGCAGGGGAAGATTTCTGGCGCTCACCCGCACGACTATATCCCCGGACTGCACCTAAAAGATCCACCATCTCCGATTCCTCCCCTTCCTCACTTGAGCCGGGATTTCTTTCATCACCAACATTCATCTTCTTCATAAAAGTCCCTTCATACTTAACCCCTTCTAGCTATCGGATTGCCAACCTGTGGGCGACCGGCAAGTTCGCAATATTCCCACGTATCCACCATGCATTTATAGCCTAGATTTATGAAGTTCGCAATCGCAAACAACAGTAGCATCGCCCAGTACAAGTCTTGAACACCTAGAAGATTTGCACTCCAGGGCAGCGGAGTACCGAAGTTATCGATTTGCTTATGCGCCATGAAAAGACCAGCAGCACCGATAGATATGAGGGCACTGTAGAGTAGACCGCGCCGAGCTTCAAAAGTTCCCTCCACAAGTCTCCCGCCGCGCCGATCGAAACCCAGCCAAGTGGCCGCTACCGCCGGAAACGCCAACAGGACAGCTGGAGCATCAGTACCTGGATCCGTATTGAAATTCGTTATGGCTCCAATGAGCCATACCAAGAAGAGGCATGCTGCCGACGTAACAGCACCCCGCAAAAGCGAACCCGGCGGCGTCTCCGAATACCTGAAACGAATTCGCGGACGTTCATTCTGCGCTGGTTGCGGAAAGTACCTTACATAGAAATGACCTTCCGCCTGACCTAGCCGCTTCTGGAATCGAGGATGCGGCTTTGTCGGGGCACCGTCCGCCCATTTATCAAGTGTCTCAGAAATCTCAATTGCCTCTTGCTCGGCCACATACATTCCATCGACACCTTCAACACGCAAGTGGTAGCTTTGGCAGGTACTTGCGTTTTCGATGTCGATAGTAATATCGACCGGCCGGGAACCCAATGCAACGGTGATACTGCCAACACTTTTATGCAGCCACTTAAACTTGGTAGGTTGCAGCTGCAAGTCTGGTATGAGCGTCTGGGAAGCCCTGATTACAAACCGACCATCGTCACCAGGCTTAACCGAAGCAATAATCACGTAGTGCGCGGCCACCTTTTCCACAAAGCCGGCCGCCAACTTTCGGGCGAGCGTGGCAGCCTTTACGGAACCTTGAGCCTGCTGCGGCGGATCCGACAGTGCTTGAATTTCAACTCTTACTTTTCTGATGTCTTCTGCACTAATTTTCTTGCTTTGCGTGTTCCTTGTAATTATTAATTTAACTGCATTGCGCTCAGCTTTTAATGCAGCCGGCGTCATGCCCGCCGCATCGACATCGATTTGGCCCTTGCATGCACTCGTCAGAAGTAGGCGCAGAACACTGATTGCCACATAGACGGACTCTCGATACGTCAATACCGGAAGGGCCTCCCCGTCAGACCCCACTACTTCGAGATTATCAAGTAGACGACCCTTTGGCGGCGTCAAGATCGGGAATAGCACCGGAGCAAAAGAGCTATTAGATCCGTTAGAGCCTCCATTAAACTGTTTTCTAACGAAGGCTTCGATGGTCGCCGTCTGACGAACGGACCGCTCACCTAGCGAGTAGCTATCAACGACTCGTTTTCGCACATCTGAGGGTGCGGTAATTGCCAGAGCGAAAAGCTTGGCTTGCCTGAGGTCAACTAGCTGCAACGTTCCCGCATTTTTCTGTGCTTCTTCGATCTGGTCATCACCTACTTGGTGAACTTCGCCGAAGGGCGTAGGCCGCATAGTGCAGGCCTTCTGATCCATAGGTTTCAGAACCAAGAAGAGCAGGAGGACCATGATGATCAGCAGCAGGGCGCGCACCACGGCAGAAACCCAGGTATCCACCAGAGTTCCATACCCGACCATTCCGATGATCAGTAGAGCAATGACCACAATGATCACACGGCGACGTCGCGCCTTCTCCTGTTGGTTCATGTCTCCCACCTAATCTGCACACCTCGCTAGGCTCTGCCTGTTGTGCGTGTTGCTGTCATCGACGCCAACACGCACAGCGACTGAGTCGTACGGATGCGATGATCTAGTACGCCCACCTCCTCACTGCAACCCATCCGTGACCAAATCAAGCCTTAGAACCGTAGCAGCCAAGCTCTCTCCTCTTGGGTGAACTTCGTAAACGATCTGTTTCAGGGAGTAACCAAGAACCGATCATGAAATTTGCAATGAGCGCAAGTTCCTACTTCAGTAACTCACACGAGCAAGCCTCTGCACCGGTTCAGATCAGGAAACCGCAGCTCAAGAGAGCATGTTAGAAAGTAACAAAGTAGAGCCCTCATCGCTGCCGAGTCGCCCTGCCGAGCAACAGCCGGCGATGAGGCTTCCGTCATAGTGGGCGAAGATTAGGGGTCATGACTCCCTGAATAGACCGAAGTTGGCCTACGCGACCGGCAGGTCGAGACATCGCCCGCTCGACCAAAGCTGTCTCGCATCGGCAGTGCCGCCGCAAATACTCCACATAACTAGCTCAGCACCAGCCGCCGGATGTCCTGGTTGAGCTCCCGTACCGCGGCCAGCTGTCGGTGTGGCACGGCAGCGGTCTGGAGCTGGCGGAAGGCGTCGAACACCCGATCAGAGCGCACCGCACCGACCGCCGCTAGCGCATCCCGGCCCAGCTCAGCGCCGTGCAGCGGGTCGTCATGAGCCATGGTCAACGTCGCCAAGTTCGCCATCGCAAGCGCCTTGCCCCGGTGGTGGCCGGCGGGGAACGCCTGGATGGAGCTGCGCAGTCGTCGTTCGGCTTCACCGGGTGTGCCGCCATTGAGAGCCAGGCCGAGCAGCGCCCGGCCGTTGTCCCGCTCTAGCCGTGACTGGTCGTAGTAGCGGATCCACTCCGGCTCATCGCCGGAGCTGCCTGCAAACGCTTCTTCCGCTCGCCCGACCGCAGCCAGGCAGTCAATCTCACGCTCCTGGCGGACCGCGCCCAGAGCACGCGCGTGGCGGCTGTGCATCACGGCTTGCACCATGGGCGAGAGGCGGTCGGCGCGGACGAGGGCCATTTCAGCGTAGCTCAACGCGTCGTCGGGCTGCTGCTGGTGAACGGCCAAGTTGGCCATGCCCGACAGTGCCTTCGCACGAATTGACCAGTCGGCCGCCTCAGTAGCGCAGCCGACCGCGAAGCGGAAACACCGCTCGGCCTCGGTATGCAGTCCGGCGTCGAAGCACATGCCGGCCACGGTGTCAGCCAGATCGCCGACTGCGGCGAACAGGGCGTGACGGGCGGCTGCGGTGGCGAACTGGCCGTCGAGCAGCTGCGCGGAAGCCGACAGCTGCGTCAAGGCAGCTTGAGCAGCCATGCCGCCCCCGAAAAGGTGGTCTTGGTTGGCGAACATGCGGGCGGCATGCCGCACTTGCTCAACCTCGGGGAGGCCGACGCGGCGCACCGTTTGCTGGCTGCCGGAGCCTGCTAGGAAGTCGGCCACCGGGTCAGTGAAGGCCAGGCCAGCCACACTGCCAGCGAGAACCCGCAGAAAGGCTTTGCGTTCCACGTCGTCACCTCCGCTCGTGCGCTCAGGGCTACCTACCACGGTAACCGCACGGTGACGCGTACTGAAGAAGCCGAGAGCCGCATCCGATGCGACCTGCAGCACGATGCGCAGGGCGCGGCGGTACTCCTTGTTCGGCCAGCGATGGACGCCTCGTTCCAGCTTGCCGATGTAGTCGGCATCCATGGCGCCCGTTTTGTCCGTACCGGGCGCGACCTGCTGGTTTGCCTGTTCGGCGAGCTGTGCCTGTGTCAACCCGGCGGCATCCCGCGCCATGCGCAAGAGGTCGTTCGGTTCCGGGTGCACGGGGCGTCCTTTCTGCAATGAAATGGCAACCGAGGGTAACAGGGGAACGGCCAGAAACACCGATCGCGCCGCAATCCTCCTGGTAATTCTCCGGGTGGTCTCCGTACAAAACACCTGGTCAACCGTCGTCCAGGCCTACGTCCTCGGCTCTGTTCCGGATCTGACGCCCGAAGTCCAAGGTCAAATACGGCACCCGCCAACCGGTAGACATCTCCGCCTCCCGATGTCGGCCGGTATTCCCGCACGCACGCCCCCCAACCGAGCGGCGTCCACGTCCCGGCTGGCGGGTGCCGCCCACGTTTCTCGGATACGAACGGAGTACAGCCGTGACAGTCCGAACGGTAGAGGTGCAAAAGCGTCCATCGGTCGTGCCGCGCCACTGGCAGCGTGGTCACAACGCGCTAGTGCCGGTACAGGAACCGCGGATGCCGGAACCGGCACAGCTCTACTCCCTGGTGCTGCTGGCGCTGAGCCTGCACCCCCAGCATCCGACCACTAGCCAGTGCGAAAGCTGCGCGGCGGCCTGGCCGTGTGACACGGTGCGGCTGGCCTACCGGTTGCGTGAGGGCTTCTGACCGTGCGCTCCTCCATCTCCAGGCTGCAGCTCAACAGGTTGAGCTGGCGCATCGGGCAGCTTGAGCACATGCTCGCCGTTAGCCAGACGGCAACTGAGCGGGCCGTGGTGCTCAAGCGGTTGGCTACCGACGTTGAGCGGCAGGCCATGTTGTTGGCTAGCCGTGGCGAACAAACCGTGGGCGGGTGGCAGAGCCCTCGTGCGCACCTCTTCTACCTGGTCGCCACCACGGACATGGCGGTAGCCGCCGCCACCCCGTGGATCGCACCGGACGACGATCCGCTGCTCGAGGTGGTCGGCGTGGCAGCCGTATTCCTGCATCTGAGCGCCGCCGAAACACCGCTCATGCGCGCCGAGCTGCTCGTCCAGCTCCGTGACCTGCTCCAGACGGGCCTGCCCATCCCCCGGAACATCATCGCCCGGGACGCCGCCGATCTGGCTGCATTCCATCTGCGTGCCGCCGGCCTCGGCTTCCTTGAGGCTCGCACCGCCGCCTACCGGGGATGGCAGCCATGAGCGGCCTTGCTCAGCTCGACGACCGGGCGGCCGAGCTGGAAGCCGAACCTCGGTTGCCCGCGCTTTCGGCCATGGCCTACGGCTACATGCGCGTACCGGCCGACGTGCCCGATCGGAAGGTGCGCGACCTGGAGCAGGAGGTCATCCAGTTCGCCGAAGGCTTAGGCCTCTATTTCGTGTCGTTCTTCTTCGAGTTCCACTGCGGCTCGCGTGAAGGCTTCGAGGATCTCGTCACTGAACTCGTGCGAGCCGAGGCCCGGCACGTGGTGGTGCCGAGTTTGCGGCACCTCGCCCACAACAGGCTGCTCCAGAAAGCCATGTGCGAGCGGCTGCAGCTGGCCGCCTGCGCCGACGTCCACGCGATGCGTCTTCGAACGGCGATCGAGTGATGACAGCCGACCGCGAACTACCACCCGAGAAACGAAATCAGATGAGCAACATTGCCCGGCTACAGAGCCTGACCGCCAAGCTCGAAACCGAGCCGCGAAGTGCCACCATGCCCGAGCTGCCCGTTTTGGCGTACGGCTATGTCCGCAGCAACGACCGCGACACCGGCTACATCAAGGCCTGTGCCCACCTGCTGGAGGCCTGGTGCACCGCGGCCGGGTGGCGGCTCGGCGTGGTTTTCCGTGACAACGGCTACGACAGCATCAGCACCGCGCGGCCGGGATTCGCCGGCTTCCTCGACGCCTTGCGGTTGCCGGAGGCCGCCTTCGGATTGGTCATCGACCACAGCCACCTGTCCGATGACGAAGACGTGGCGAAGCAGCTCGTCGCTGAAGTCCGCCGGACGAGCGCCGTCCTGCGCGTCGTGGCTGACGACCTCGAGGACGGCAAGGCCGCAAAATGATGAAACCCGAGACGTCGGTACTCGTCGAGTTCCTGCAGACCGCCAGCCGCGGTACGGATGCGCTCGCCACCAAGCTGCACATCGGTGTCCGGTCGCCGAAAGACGAACGCGACTACGCCGACTTCCTCACCGAGCTGGCCAACGTGCTGCGCGTGCACGCCTACATGTACGAGGAACAGCAAAACCCGTCAGCGCGCGTGCTCGACATCTCCGACCGCTACCCGAAACCGCCGCCTGAGCTGGTCCTACTCGGCAACTTGCTCGGCGCGCTGGGCGAGTTGGTGCACCGCTTCACCGATGACTTCGTCGAGCTGAGCCGCCAGCCGCGACGCCCACCGCCACCTGACGACCCGCCGCCGATAACGGCCTGAAGGACGACTCCATGCCCGACAACTTCGTCACCCTCATTGAGTCGCTGCGGGCGGTCAGCAGACACGCCGAGCCGACGGCCAACGCCCTCATGGTGCGGCAGATGACACCGGAGAAACAACGCGAGTACGCCACGTTGCTTCGCCAGCTGGCCGACTTGCTCGACGAACACGCCGACAACCAGGAGACGGCGTCCACCAAGCCGGAACCTCCGACGCCAGCCGGCGGCCGCCATGCCTTGCGCGATCCGTCCCCAGACTGATGATTGCGTGGGGGCTCTTCTCACTGGTTGTCGTGGCCGTGCCGCTCGTCGTGCTCCTGGTCTGGATCTACCGGGAGCAGGAGAGCAATCGTCGACGTCGCAAGTTCCTTCGTCGCTACCCGCAGCGCTCAGTCACCAGCATCCGCAAGCGGGTGGAATGCGAGCTATCCATCGAAGACACCCACGTCATTCCCAAGCTCCCGCAAGCCGTCGCCATCTGACCCTTTGCAAGAGGGCGTGTTCAGCGGCGTCCTGCCCTTACCGAAGCGGGTTCGCCAGTACATCCAGCGGCCGACGCCCTATCCCCGCCGACCTCAACCAGGCCCAGACGCCGAATTTCTGCAACGCATCTTGAACGGACTGCGCGACCTATGACCGATGAGGCCATTGCGGCCCGCAACGAAACCATGCTGCGACAGCGGCGCGGTGGTGCCAGCGTGGCCACCATCGCGCGGGCTCATGGGTTGTCCGGGGGCTACACCAGCCGGTTATCGCGTCATCTCAACGATGACTGCCGTCCACCGGACGACATAGTGAAGCTGCCGCTGAACAAGGCCGCCATTGCTGCGGCATACCTCCGAGGTGCCAGCACCAACACGTTGGCCCGCGCCCTCGGCGTCTCCTACAGCACCGTCTACCGCGTCCTGGCCGAGCTCGGCGTGCCCATGCAGCTCGACACCACCGTAGTACCGGCCGCGCGGTGCGCGAACGCCTTCCAGTCCGCTGGGGAGTTCTGTACCGACAACCCGCACGGCACCGACGGGCCGGGCAACGGTGACTCCGGCGGCCCGGCGGTGCAGCTGGTGGACGGCGTGCCGCAGCTCGTGGGCACCTGCAGCCGGGGCGCGTCGGCGGGTGCCGGGCGCGGACACCTCGGTGTACACGAGCGTGCCGGACTACCGGCAGTGGATTTACGACGTCGCCCGCGCTGGCTAGCACAACCGCACGGCAGCTGACGGGCCGCAGAAGTCGCGATAGCGGAAGCGCCGGTAGCTCCCCTGCGACCGATTCCCCCAGCGTTTGACCTGCGATTTCCGCAGGCTCTGTCCTGCGAAGGAGGTGATCTTATGCGTCCGCACAGCGGCGGAGGCGGTGGCGGCGGCTGACGCCCACCAGCCCCGGAGGAGCCCCCAGGTATGTTCACGCCTGGGGGCTCCTTTGCACTCTGCAACATGCACAATGCCTGATACAATAAGGTCATATGGGTCGCCTGCTCGACCGGCTGTACAAGACCAAACTCCGCTTCGCCGGGCTAGTAAGCGCAGTACTCGGCATCGGATTTCTGGTCGTATCGGGTGCGGCGCCGTCCTCGCCGGCCTGGCACTGGCTCGTCGGGTGGCCGACGGACGAGATCGGCACCACCTTGCTCAGTGCGGGCGTCATCGCCACCATCTTCGAGTACTACGCCCGCAAGGAGGCGGACGAGCGCACCAGCCAGCATCTGCGGCAGGCCATCCGCCACGAAGCACCGGTCATCCGCGATACCGTTCTCGACAGCTTCGCCTTCCGGCCCGAGACCCTGCGGACTATCGCTTCCACCGACACGCTGGATCGGATCGCCACCAACGCGATCGGCCTACGACTCGGTGATGAACGGCTTGCCGCCGAGGCCTATGCCAACCTGCGGGATCAGGTCATTCAATCGCCGGAGCGCTGGCGCAACGTCGATGTCCTGGTGTCGCTTACCCCGTGGTCAGTCGGCCCCGCTTCCGGTAAGGGCTCGATGTTCACCGCCACGATCCGGTGGGAGTACCAAGTACAGCCTGCGACCTCGACAATGCGCTTCGCCTGCGTCGCTGAGGCCGTGGAATACCGGGAACTTCTGCGCGACCCCACCGTCGCCTCGGTATGGCACTTCGACTCGACCACCGGACTCGACGCTGCCGACCGCGAGGCATTCGAGCTGCTTGACTTGAGTATCGACGGCAAACGCAAGACCATCCGACGCACCGAACGGCGCGGGTCTCAGATCTACGCGGTCAACCTCGGCCGTGTGACGGCGGCCGACGAGGTCACCGTGGCCTTGACGTACCGCACGCTGGTCCAGCGTCACGGACACGTCCTCTATCTCGACCTGCCTCGACCGACCCACGGCTTCTACACCAGATTCGACTACACCGCAGCTCCGATCAGCTACGTGACCGTTCTCGACTACTTCGCCAGTCCAAACAGCGCGCAGATTGATCGATCTCCGGCGTCAACGCCGACGAAAACCATCGACGTCAAGTTCGAGGGCTAGATCTTTCCACGAGCAGGTGTTGCGTTCGTGTGGGTGCTGGAGGACGAGACTTGAGCTGCTGACCAGCGATGTGCGTCGCTCAGCCTGCCGATCGGACATATCGACGTATAGGAAGTCACTACAACCCTAGCTAGACTCCCCCTAGCGAAAACACGACGGCAATTGGGGAGATGCTGCAGGTTGGACGCCTATAGTGATCAACAAGTGCTCATAGAGTGGTTGAGTCATCTCGACTGGGGCAATGTCCCATCCTGGGCCTCCGCCGGCTCGTTGATCGTCGCCGCTGCGGTATACGCCAGAGACCATCGGCGCTACCAGCGACGTCAGGTGGACGAAGTGGCGGCTTGGCGTAATTCAAAGATTCTCACATTTGGACAAGATGCTCTAGGCAAGAATATAGACCAGCGTTGGCTCAAGGTAAATTTACGCATAACAAATTCAAGCATGCTGCCAGTCCGAAAATTCATGGTTCAGTACTGCCTGTACAGACGATGGAATGGAAAGGTCAAATTTCAGGTATTCTCCAGAATTTATCGGGTATGGGTGTGTGAAAATATACCCCCAGACTGCACCGTACATCCTGAGGAGCTCGTAAATAGCGGCAGTAGAGTAGCTAAGATTTTTGGGTCTGGCGAATGGCGAGTCGACGCTCGCATAGAATGCGCACTAGTAGTTGACAGTGCCGGAAAGAAATGGGTCAGCTGGCCAGAAAGAGGCTGGAAAACAAGACCGGCCGGAATCCTTAATTACCTCGCCTTCACGATGACAAGCACCGGAAGGGACAGACACTTCTGATAACTACCAGTCCCTACTCACCACCCATCGCGGTACACCAAAGCACCAGCAGCTGACAACACGCCTTTGACCAGCCAAGATGGGCGCAGGGGGCGATCATGGCGGGAGTGCAGGAGCTAGCAGCAGCCGTGCGCATAGCGCTCGGCAAGCTGTCCACCGCCAAGCTCACCGAAGCCGCCGGGCTCCTCGGAGAGGCCGCACAGGCGCTTATCCAGACCGGCTCGCAGCAGCACGAGGTGCAGACCGCCCTCTCTGGGTTCGGTGAGGCTGAGCGGGGTATCGGCGACGTGTCGGGCCTGGTCGGACGGATCGACGGCACGCTCACGGACTACCTCGAGCGCATCGGGGCAAACGCCCCACCGGAGCAGAGCGGCAGCTCGGCCAGCACACCGACACAGCCGCCAGCCGCTTCCGCGCCGGCTGCCGCGGCGCCGAACGGCCAACGCCTGACCCGCGAGCAAGCGAAGCGTTGCGAGCGCAGCTACCGCCGCCGGTGGTACGGAGTACGGGACAGAAGACGCACGGCCGCTGGGTCGACGAGAACGGCCAGGCCCACGAGATCGTCAGCGGCAACGACGCCAACTCGGCCGCGGCCTGGACGATCTTGCAGCAGCAGGGCATCCCCCTGAAGGCCGCACCCGTCACGGTCAGCCACGTCGAGCAGAAGCTCGCCGCGCAGATGGTCGACGAAGGTCGCCAGCATGTCGACGTGGTACTGAACAACCGGCCCTGCCGCAGCACGTTCGGCTGTGACAGCCTGCTGCCCGTTATGTTCCCAGCTGGCTATTCGGTGACGGTCCACGCGCCGAACTACCGCAAGACGTTCACTGGAGGAATGAACCCGTGGTCACGCTAGAGGTCTGGTACGACCAAGAGCCGGAGAACGACTACGCCGAGGGCGAGCCGGCGATCCTGGTCAGTTCGTCTGGCGACCTCGACCAGCTGATTGCCCGCGTCCAGCTGTCAGCAGGAGTAGTAAGTCTTGACGAAAAGCAGAAAAAGACGCCAAACTGCCGCCTTCTCCCCTATAACTTCTTTGGTGATCGCGGAGAATCGAACCCCGATTGCCGGGATGAAAAGACGAAGTGGTTGCATCACAGGTGAACGATTTACAGAGGTCAAGGAGGCAGCACAAGAACAACAGCGCACATGGTTCCTCGGCGTAGCTGCTGTCATTTTAGCTGTCAAAACGAACAACGAGAATCCGCTTAAACCAGCTCAACTTTAGGGCAGCCTGTCCTTTCTTGGCACAAGCAAGATGTGCTGAAAAAATACGAGACGAAGGGACGTTCTAAGACGAACAGCCTCCAAGAAGCGAAGGAGTTTCGCCATGAACGTAGTACCCAATCGCCAAAACCGGGCTGTGATGTATTTGCGCGTCGGCTCAGCCCATTCAGAGGATCAAAAAATCCTTGACCTTCAGCGCCAAGGCTGCAGGCAAATCGCCGCAAAGCACGGGCTTCAAATCATTCGCGAGTACGCTGACATCGGCAGGCCGGCCGTTCTGGAGCGCCAGACTGCACTTCTTCAGCTCTTAGAGAACTTGGCGCGACAGCACGACGCCGCTTATGTGGTGACGTGGCACTACTCGCGCGTCGGGAAAACCATGGATCAAATCGATGATGTCGAGCGTCGACTACGCGATGTCGAGTCGTCCATCGTCACCCTGACAGGCGTCGAGACCGTCAAGCGCTTTACGACTCTGCTCGCAGACACAGACGAACACTGAGGAGGTGGCTTTCAGGTGACCGAACCGAGGATGTCTGACACGAACTCCGCCCGACGAAACGCACTCGAAGCTGCCGCCTTGCGTCCCACAACCAAGTCTCGTAGCGCCACCGTGAACCAGCAAAGCAGCGAACGGGACGGTCTGCCAATCGCGCTCATTTACCTGCGCGTCAGCACCAAAGAGCAAGCCCGCACCGGCGGCGGTGCCGAGGGGTACTCCATCCCCGCTCAGCGCACTGGCTGCCACGCCAAGGCCGCTCAACTCGGCGCACTCGTGCATGCGGAATACGTCGACGCTGGCGAGTCAGCCCGCTCTGCGGACCGCGACGACTTGCAACGTCTGCTCGTGGATGTGCGGAAGCTGCGACCGGACTACGTCATCGTGCACAAGATCGACCGGCTGGCCCGCAACCGTGAAGACGACATTGCGATAAACCTCGCGCTCAAGAAGCATGGCGTCAAGCTCGTCTCGTGCACCGAGAACATCGACGACACCCCCCAGCGGCCGGCTGTTGTACGGCCTCATGGCCGAGATCGCCCAGTTCTACTCCGGCAACCTCGCCCTTGAGGTCATGAAGGGGCTCGTCCGCAAAGCCGAGGAGGGCGGAACACCATTCCGCGCGCCGACGGGCTACTTGAACGTCCGCCAGCCGATCAACGGCGTACTGGCCGCCACGGTCGTGCTCGACCCGGAGCGCGCCGACCTTGTCCGCTGGTGCCTTGAGCAGTACGCCACCGGCGAGTGGACTGTGGCGGACCTCACATTTGCCGCTCGCGCAAAAGGCCTGAGCTCCCGACCGTCGCCGAAGCGGCCCAGCCAGCCCATATCGGTCAACGGCATGCATCACCTGCTACGCAGCCCGTACTACATGGGGGTCGTCGCCTACCAGGGCATCCACTATGAGGGGAAGCACCAGCCGCTCATCGAGCCGGAGACTTGGCTGGCGATCCAAGACACTCTCGCCAGCCACAACCACACTGGCGAGAAAGATCGCAAGCACACTCACTACCTGCGCGGCACCATCTACTGCTCAGAGTGCGGCGGCCGACTCGTCTACTCCCAGTCCAGAGGACGAGGCGGGCTGTACGAGTACTACTGCTGCGTCAAGAAGAAGACCAAGGAGACCAACTGCACCCGGCCAGCCGTCCGGGTCGAGCGCATCGAGGAAGCCATTGAGGCCTTCTACCTGCGGTTCCGCTTGAACCCAGCGCTCAGTGCCCACATTCAGCAGGCGATCCGCGGCGAGCTGGCCCAGCAGGAACGCGAAGCGAGCGACCACCTTAAGCGAGCCCACCGTCAGCAGGAGCAAGCCCAAGACGAGCGACAAAAGCTCTTGCGCGCCCACTACGCCGGCGCCGTGCCCGAGGATCTGCTCGCGACTGAGATGCAGCGGCTCACCCGCCAACTGGCCGAAGCCGACCGCGAGATCCGGAGTGCCCAGTCCACAACCGCAGACATCGAGCAGACTTTGCACGAGGCGCTTGCCGCAGCCGATCAATGCCCGGCGGCCTACAGCAGCGCGCCGGACAAGATCCGGCGGCAGATCAACCAGGGGTCTTTCGAGAAGCTGCACATCGGGGAGGACGGATCGGTGGTTGGCCGCGTCCTCACTGAGCCGTTTGCCGCACTTCTCGACAGCCCTCGCGGTGCGGACGTCGTTGGCATCCGCGACCAGGCCGCTGAGATGGGCGGAGACACCGCCGACCGGCGTCGACCGGGGGAATGCTCCCCGACAACGTTCGACGACGTCAGGGAGGGTCTGGGCGGCGAGAATGGCGTCATCCCATCCGGTCCGGAAATCACCGGATGGGGTTGGAATAAGCACGGTTTGGTGGGCGCAGCAGGGTTCGAACCTGCGACCGCTCGGGTGTAAGCCGAGTGCTCTTCCGCTGAGCTATGCGCCCGGACGGCGACGGCCCCGCCGAAGGGGACCGCCGCCGGGAAGCCTCACGCCAGTTCGGCGACGGCCTTCTTCCAGCCCTGCTGGTCGCGCGCCTCGCCCGGGGCGTTCACCTCGGCGAAGCGGACCACGCCTTCCTTGTCGATCAGGAAGGTGCCGCGGACGGCGAGGCCGGCCTGCTCGTTGAAGACGCCATAGGACCGGGCCACGTCACCGTGCGGCCAGAAGTCGGACAGCAGCGGGAACTGGTAGCCCTCCTTCTCGGCCCACGCCTTCAGCGAGAACGGCGTGTCGACCGAGACGCCCAGGACCTGGACGCCCTTGTTGTCGTAGTCGGCGAACTCGTCACGGAGCTGGCAGAGCTCGCCCGTGCAGATGCCGCTGAACGCGAACGGGTAGAAGACCACCAGCACCGGCTTGTCACCCCGGAAGGACGACAGCTGCACCGGCTGCTTGTTGTAGTCGTTGAGCGTGAAGTCAGGGGCCTCAGAACCGACCTCGACGGTCATACCGCGTTTCCTCTCCCGTACGGACACGTGCCTGCGACGACAACCCTATCGTGTCAGCCGGGCGGAGCCGGTTCAGCGCTGTTTCGACTTCGACTTGGGGGACACCAGCCTCGTGCCGATCCAGTTCGCGCCGACACTGATGTTGGCGGTCTGGGCCAGCCCGACGACGGGCACCGCTTCCGCGATCTCGCTCGGCTCGACGTGCCCGGGCTGTCCCGTCTTCGGGGTGAGCACCCAGATCACGCCGGTCTCCTCCAGGGGGCCCCTGGCGTCGATGAGCGCGTCGCCGAGGTCGCCGTCGTCTTCGCGCCACCACAGCAGCACCACGTCGATGACCTCGTCGGCGTCCTCGTCGAGGATGTCCCCGCCGATCTGCTCCTCGATCGCCGCGCGGACGTCGTCGTCGACGTCCTCGTCCCAGCCGATCTCCTGGACCACCATCTCGGGCTTGATGCCGAGCCTCTCGGCGACGCCGGTCTGATCAGCGTCTCCCGCGGCGACCACTGCTTTCACTCCTCCAACTACGACGGAGCGTGGCGCTCGAGCACCCTCGTGGAGGGTACGGCTGCGCCACACTCGGATACCCGGTTGCCGATAGCGAACACTGGTGCGGCTCTGCGCGCAACCGTCCACACCGGATCTTTGACAACTCGTGTCGCAGGATACGGGGCGCCGGGCACCCGCCGCGACGGCGTTTCGGGTGCCTCCGGGACCGGTCTGGCACCCCGCCGGAGGGCGTCCCCTAGGGTGGGGAGGAAGAAAACGCGCGCGCGGATACACCGCGCGCGGGGAGTGGCTCGACCGGGCCAGCCGATGTTACCGCCTGGTAGCGGTGCGGAAGCCGGGACGGAAGACGACGATGGAGAGTCGTACACCCCCGAGTACGAGCGCCACCGGCTACAACTTTTCGCAAGGAGACCCCTTGGCCCCGCAGAACGACGGCGCCTCCGGCAAGGAGACCCCGGCACGCGTACGCGTAATCCGAGACGGATTGGCTGCGCACCTGCCCGACATCGACCCGGAGGAGACCGCCGAGTGGCTGGACTCGTTCGACGAGGCGCTGGCCAGGGGTGGTCAGCAGCGGGCCCGGTATCTGATGCTGCGCATCCTGGAGCGCGCCCGTGAACGCAACGTCGGTGTACCCGCGCTGACCTCGACGGACTACGTCAACACCATCCCCACCGAGAACGAACCGTGGTTCCCCGGTGACGAGGAGATCGAGCGGCGCTACCGCGCGTGGATCCGGTGGAACGCGGCGATCATGGTGCACCGGGCGCAGCGCCCCGGCGTGGGCGTCGGCGGCCACATCTCGACGTACGCCTCGTCCGCCGCGCTCTACGAAGTCGGGTTCAACCACTTCTTCCGCGGCAAGGACCACTCGAGCGGCGGCGACCAGATCTACATCCAGGGGCACGCCTCCCCCGGCATCTACGCCCGCGCGTTCCTCGAGGGCCGGCTGTCCGAGCAGCAGCTCGACGGCTTCCGCCAGGAGTACTCGCACGCCGGTGAGGGCGGCGGCCTGCCGTCGTACCCGCACCCGCGGCTGATGCCGGAGTTCTGGGAGAACCCGACGGTGTCGATGGGCCTCGGCCCGATGAACGCGATCTACCAGGCGCGGTTCAACCGCTACCTGCGCGACCGCGGCATCAAGGACACGAACGACCAGCACGTCTGGGCGTTCCTCGGCGACGGCGAGATGGACGAGGCGGAGTCGCGCGGCCTGATCCACATCGCGGCCGGCGAAGGCCTCGACAACCTGACCTTCGTGATCAACTGCAACCTGCAGCGGCTCGACGGCCCGGTGCGCGGCAACGGCAAGATCATCCAGGAGCTGGAGTCGTACTTCCGCGGCGCCGGCTGGAACGTCATCAAGGTCATCTGGGGCCGCGAGTGGGACTCGCTGCTGCACGCCGACCGCGACGGCGCGCTGGTCAACCTGATGAACGTCACGCCGGACGGCGACTACCAGACGTACAAGGCCAACGACGGCGCGTTCGTCCGCGAGCACTTCTTCGGCCGCGACCCGCGGACGAAGGACCTGGTCAAGGACCTCTCCGACGCCGACATCTGGAACCTCAAGCGCGGCGGCCACGACTACCGCAAGGTGTACGCGGCGTACAAGTCGGCGCTGGAGCACCACGGCCAGCCGACGGTGATCCTGGCCCACACGATCAAGGGCTACGGCCTGGGCCCGGCGTTCGAGGGCCGCAACGCCACGCACCAGATGAAGAAGCTCACCCTCGACGACCTCAAGCTGTTCCGCGACTCGCAGCGGATCCCGATCAGCGACGAGGAACTCGAGCGCGACCCGAAGCTGCCGCCGTACTACCACCCGGGCAAGAACTCGCCCGAGATCGAGTACCTGATCGGCCGACGCAAGGCGCTCGGCGGCTTCCTGCCGGAACGCCGCCCGAAGTCGGCGAAGGCGCTCGTGCTGCCCGGCGACAAGGTCTACGAAGGCGTCCGGAAGGGCTCGGGCAAGCAGGAGGTCGCCACGACGATGGCGTTCGTCCGGCTGGTCCGCGAGCTGGCGAAGGACTCCGAGATCGGCAAGCGCGTCGTCCCGATCATCCCGGACGAGGCCCGCACCTTCGGCCTCGACTCGATGTTCCCGACGGCCAAGATCTACAACCCGCACGGCCAGACGTACACGTCGGTCGACGCGAGCCTGATGCTGGCCTACAAGGAGTCCGAGAAGGGTCAGCTGCTGCACGAGGGCATCAACGAGGCGGGCTCGACCGCGTCGTTCACCGCCGTCGGCACGTCGTACGCGACGCACGGCGAGCCGATGATCCCGATCTACATCTTCTACTCGATGTTCGGGTTCCAGCGCACCGGTGACGGCCTGTACGCCGCCGCCGACCAGATGGCCCGCGGGTTCGTCATCGGCGCCACCGCCGGCCGCACCACGCTGACCGGTGAGGGCCTGCAGCACGCCGACGGGCACTCGCTGCTGCTGGCGGCGACCAACCCGGCGGCCGTCGCGTACGACCCGTCGTGGTCGTTCGAGATCGCGCACATCGTGAAGGACGGCCTGCGCCGGATGTACGGCGAGACCGGCCCGGACGGCAACGGCGAGAACGTCTTCTACTACATGACGATCTACAACGAGCCGTACCAGCAGCCCGCCGAGCCGGAGAACCTCGACGTCGACGGCCTGCTGAAGGGCCTGTACAAGTACGCGGACGCGCCCTCGGGCGACGGTCCCGAGGTGCAGATCCTGGTCTCGGGCGTCACCATGCCGGACGCGCTCAAGGCGCAGAAGCTGCTGGCCGAGGAGTGGGGCGTGCGGGCCGCGGTGTGGTCGGCGACGTCGTGGACCGAGCTGCGGCGCGAGGCCGTCGAGATCGACCACGACAACCTGCTCTACCCGGGCAGCGAGCCGCGCGTGCCGTACGTGACCGAGAAGCTGCAGGGCGCGAACGGCCCGGTCGTGGCGGTGTCGGACTGGATGCGCGCGGTGCCGGACCTGATCCGCCCGTACGTGCCGACCGACATGCTGACGCTGGGCACCGACGGGTTCGGGTTCTCCGACACCCGGCCGGCGGCGCGGCGGAAGTTCCTGGTCGACGCCGAGTCGATCACCGTCGGCGCGCTGTCGATCCTGGCCAAGCGCGGCGAGGTCGACCAGGCGAAGGTCCTCGAAGCGGCCACGAAGTACCGGCTCGACGACATCGCGGCCGCCGGGCCGCAGACGTCGGATTCCGGCAGCGCGTGACCTGGTGCTAGAAAGGGACCCGGCAGACATCCGATGTCTGCCGGGTCCCGCTTGCTAGGGAGTTGATGAAGGTGACGAAGCGCCGACTGCCCAAGCCGGACGAGCTGAAGCAGCTCCTGCGGCCCAAGCCGATCGTGCTCAACCCGACCGACCGGCGCCTCGGCACCGCCCACACCATCGCCGACCTGCGGACGATCGCGCGCAAGCGGACCCCGCGGGCGGCCTTCGACTACACCGACGGCGCGGCCGAGCTCGAAGACAGCCTGCTGCGCGCCCGCCAGGCCTACCGGCGGGTCGAGTTCCACCCGAACGTGCTGCGCGGGGTGTCCGATGTGGACACCACGCGCGAGATCCTCGGGAAGACGTCGGCGCTGCCGTTCGCCTTCGCCCCCACGGGGTTCACGCGGATGATGAACCACGAGGGCGAGGCCGCGGTCGGCCGCGTGGCCCAGCGCAACGGCATCCCGATGGGCCTCTCGACGATGGCGACGACGTCGATCGAGGACCTCGCCGCGGCGGCGCCGGAGGCCCGCAAGTGGTTCCAGCTCTACGTCTGGCGCGACCACGGCGCCGGCGAAGATCTGATGAATCGCGCGTGGGCGGCGGGCTACGACACGCTCATGCTGACCGTCGACACCCCAGTCGGCGGCGCGCGGCTGCGGGACGTCCGCAACGGCCTGACCATCCCGCCGGCGCTGACCCTCAAGACGTTCCTCGACGGCGCTACACACCCGGCGTGGTGGTTCAACCTGCTCACCACCGAGCCGCTGCAGTTCGCGTCGCTCAACCACTTCGGCGGCACGGTCGCCGAGCTGCTCAACAAGCTCTTCGACCCGACGCTGAACTACGACGACCTCGACTGGGTGCGCCGCACCTGGCCCGGGAAGCTCGTGGTCAAGGGCGTGCAGAACGTCCAGGACGCCGCCGACGTCGTCAAGCACGGCGCCGACGCGGTGCTGATCTCCAACCACGGCGGCCGCCAGCTGGACCGCGCGCCGACCCCGCTGGAGCTGCTCCCGGCGGTGCTCGACGAGATCCAGGGCGGCGCCGAGGTCTGGATCGACACCGGCATCCTCTCCGGCGGCGACATCGTGGCAGCGATCGCCCGCGGCGCCGACGCGGTCCTGGTCGGCCGCGCGTTCCTCTACGGCCTGATGGCCGGCGGCGAGCGCGGTGTCCAGCGCTGCGTGGACATCCTCCGCACGGAGATGGTCCGCACGATGCAGCTGCTGGGCGTCCGCACCCTCGCCGACCTCACCCCCTCGCACGCGACCCTGCGCTAAAACGCCAACTCGCGTGATTGCCACGCCGACACGACTCCCGAACCCTCTTACGCCGTGTCGACCCTCTGATCACGCGTGTCGACTCTTCAGACACGCGTGTCGACCCTGGGATCACGTGAAGCCCTGACTCGTTGGGCCGAGTGGACTCAAGTTCTTGACGGACCGCCCGGTTTGTGAGGAGGATCACGGGCACTCGCCGAAAGGCCGTTTTCGCATCGTGGAAAACGGAGGTCGCCCGTGTTCGTGCAAGACGTGACTCCCCTCGGCTCGCTGGGCCTGTCGGCGCTCGTCGCCGTGCTGCCGCTGGCCACCGTCCTCGTCCTGCTCGGCGTCGTCCGGATGAAGGCGCACCACGCCGCCCTGATCGGGCTGCTCGTGGCGCTCGTCGTCGGGATCGCCGCGTTCGGGATGCCGATCGTGCAGGCCGTCTCCGGCGCGCTGTCGGGCGCCGCGTTCGGGTTGTGGCCGATCATGTGGATCGTCGTCAACGCGCTGTGGATCTACCGGCTCACCGTGCGGACCGGGCACTTCGACGTCCTGCGCCGCTCGTTCGGCCGGATCTCCGACGACCCGCGCATCCAGGCCCTGATCATCGCCTTCTGCTTCGGCGCGCTGATGGAGGCGCTGGCCGGGTTCGGCGCGCCGGTCGCGATCAGCGCGGTGATGCTGGTGGCCGTCGGCTTCCACCCGGTGAAGGCCGCCGTCGTCGCGCTGGTCGCGAACACCGCGCCCGTCGCGTTCGGCGCCATGGGCACCCCGGTCGTGACGCTCGCCCAGGTCACCGGCCTGCCGCTGGAGCAGGTCTCCTCGATCGTCGGGCGCCAGACGCCGTTGCTCGCCCTGGTCGTGCCGCTGCTGCTGGTGATCATCGTCGACGGCAAGCGCGGCCTGAAGGACACCTGGCTGCCCGCGCTGGTCTGCGGGGTCGCGTTCGGGCTCGTGCAGTTCCTCGCGTCCAACTACGTCTCGCCGCAGCTGGCGGACATCGGTGCCGCGCTCGCCGGCGCGGCCGCCCTGGTGGCGCTGCCGCAGACCCGCCGCGCGGTGCCCGAAGCCGTCCGCGTCGGGATGGGCGGCACCACGACCGCCGAAGCCCCGCCCGAGGACTCACGCCGCGACGTCGTGAAGGCCTACCTGCCGTACGCGCTGATCATCGTGATCTTCTCCCTCGCCGTGCTGCCGCCGATCAAGAAGCTGCTCGACAAGGCGACCTGGAAGTTCCACTGGCCCGGGCTGAACGTCGCCGGGCCGAACGGGAAACCGGTGTCCGGCAACACGTTCTCGCTGCCGTTCCTCAACACCGGCGGCACGCTCGTGCTCATCGCCGGGATCATCACGGCGGTGATACTGGCGGTGGGGGCAAGCGGTGCGGCCGGCGAATGGCTCGCCACGGTCAAGGAACTGCGCTTCGCGATCCTCACCGTCACCAGTGTGCTCGCGCTGGCCTACGTGATGAACCTGTCCGGCCAGACCAGCACGATCGGCACGTTCATCGCGGCCGCCGGCGCCGCACTCGCGTTCCTGTCGCCGGTGCTCGGCTGGTTCGGCGTCGCCGTCTCGGGGTCCGACACGTCGGCGAACGCGCTGTTCGGCGCCCTGCAGGTGACGGCGGCCCACCAGACCGGCCTGCCCGCGGACCTGCTCGCCGCGGCCAACAGCTCCGGCGGGGTGCTCGGCAAGATGGTCTCGCCGCAGAACCTCACCATCGCCTGCGTCGCGGCGAACCTGCCCGGTGAAGAAGGCAAGCTGCTGCGGAAGGTGCTCCCGTGGAGCCTGGGCCTGCTGCTGGTGATGTGCCTGATCGTGCTCGGGCAGAGCACGCCGGTGCTCAGCTGGATGCTGCCATGACCCCGTGATCGCGGGCCGCGACGCGCTTCGCCGAGCGGTTCCACGTCCACCAGCCGTGCACGACCAGCCCGGCGAACACGATGTAGATCGCGGCCGAGAAGTACAGGCCGGACGAGATCTGCAGCGGCACGCCGATCGCGTCGACGACCAGCCAGACCAGCCAGAACTCGACCAGTCCCGCGCCCTGCGCGCCGAAGGCGACGAGGGTGCCGACGAAGATCGCGGCGTCCGGCCACGGCGCCCACGACGCGTGCAGCGCGTCCAGGACCAGGGCCATCACGGTCGTCCCGGCGACGAACGCGCCGAGCATGACCAGCCGTTCGGTGAGCCGGCCCTGCCGCACGACGACCCCGAACACCGGGTCCTTGCGGCGCGTCCAGGCCCACCAGCCGTAGACGGAGATGGCGAGGATGGCGACCTGCCGGGCGGCGAGCCCGCCGAGGTGCGCGGAGGCGTAGACGGCGAACAGCAGCACCGTGGCGCCGACCTGCACCGGCCACGTCCACAAGGTGCGACGCTGCGCGAGGAACACCACGGCCAGCGCGAACACCTGCCCGGCGAACTCGGCGATGGAGATCCACTGACCGAGCACCCGGAAACCGTGTTCCAGCAGGTAGTTCACGTGACGCCCCTTTCGTCCTACCGCTGTCCAACATGCTCCGGGAGGGGCACATTCCCTAGGGACTGTGAGGCGCGGAACATCCCACCTCGTGGACGTCGCCGACGCGGATCGTGCCGCCGCGGACGACGCGGGCGTGCACCCCGAGCTTCAGGTCGTTGGTCTCGGCGATCGTCTTGAGCAGCCCGGGCGCGGCCGGGAGGCCGTCCCACGGCAGGCCGACCATCACGCAGCGGACGGCCCGGCGGAGGATCTCCAGCTCGACCCCGCCGATCCGGACCCGCTCCCCCAGCCAGGCCTCCTCGGCCAGCTCCGGCGCCGGGCCGGTGTCGAGCAGCAGGTTCGGCCGCAGCCGCCGTTCGTCGATCTCGACGCCGGGGGCCCGTTCGGCCAGCCAGGCGAGCGACGACGTCGTCAGCAGGTGGACGGCGGCCTCGTCGTGGTGCGGGACCTCGGCTTCGCGCACGAGCCGGACGTCCGGGCGGCCGAGCGCGGCGGCGATCTCCGCGTGGGCGGCGTCGCCGCGGACCGCGCGCCCGTCCGGGAGGGTCACCACCGGCACGTCGCCGTCGTAGCGCGCGGCGAACTCGTGCAGGCCCGCCATCCGGCGGAACCGGCGGGTGTTCTTGCCGCTGCCGAACTTGCCGTCCGGGTCACGGACGGCGTACAGCCGGTCGCCGTCGAGGCCGCGTTCGCCGAACTCGCCCGCGGCCAGCCGTTCGCCGCGCATCGACTTCACCGGATAGCGCCACAGCGCCCGCACGACCCCCATGCGCCCCAGGTTAACGAGACGGGCCCGGCAGCTTCCTCGCCTGCCGGGCCCGTCTCGTCACGCTTCCGCTCAGAGCTGCGGGCGCGGGGTCCCCACCGGCGGGGTCGGGGTGTTGTCGGCGCCGACCGTGGCGCGCGGGGCCTCGCTGCGGCCCATCTCGCCGGTGCGCTGCTGCGGCGTCTCGGCCATCTGCTGCTGCATGTTCGCCATCCAGCCGCGCCAGCGGTCCTGCGCCGGCTTGATCAGGCCGCCGCCGAAGCCAACGACGATGACGCCGCCGATGGTGGCCAGCACGGCGATCAGCACCGGGCCGGTGATCGCGGTCGCGATGTTCACCTGTCCGAGCGCGGCGATGATGCCGAACGCCATGATCAGCCAGTAGGCGCCGGTGGCCAGGTAACGGCCGGCCGGGCGGCCCGACATCGCCGACGAGACGACGTCACGCACGACCTTCGCGATGGCCGCGGCGACCACGATCAGCACCAGCGCGACCACGATCCGCGGCAGGAACGCGATGATGTCGTTGAGCAGCTGGCTGACCGGGTTCGTCGGCCCGAACACGCCGAACGCGAGCTGCAGCGCGATCAGCAGGACGAAGTAGTAGACCAGTTTCACGAGGATTCCGGCCGCGTCGATCTTCTGCTGGCCGATGCTGGCGGAAAGGCCGGTCTTCTCGATCAGCTTGCCGAAGCCGGCTTTCCCGAGAACGAGGCTCAGCCCTTTCGCGATGGCCTTCGCGATCAGCCAGCCGATCAGCAGGATGATCAGGAATCCGACGAGTTTCGGGACGAACGTGGCGACCAGGTTCCACGCTTGCCCGAGCCCGTCCTTCAGTTGCTGGCCCATGACGACTCCCTCTAGGTGTTACGCACCGAATCGCGCCGCGATTCGGGTGGTGCGCGCTGTTGTGCACCGGATCGTTGATCAGGTACCCCACGGCGGCAACTCGTGCGCCCCACGATCGAGTGAGACGACTGGCGCGCGAAGATCGTTGGCAGCCATACTGGTTCTACCGGTGGGGACCGGGGAGACGAGGCCGTCCGGCGCAGCGTAAACCGCAAGCGCCGGGCGGCCTCGAGCATTTGGGGGACACAAAGAACCGGCCCCCGGAAGCCGAAGCTCCCGAGGGCCGGGGTGAACAGTGGTGAAACGTCAGGCGGCGCGCAGGGCGTCCCGCAGTTTCACCTTCGCGCCACTGCGCATCACGGCGTTGCGGTAGATCCGCGCGGCCAGCCAGATCAGGCCCGGAATCAGCAGCACCACCAGCCCCACCGACAACACGGCCTCCCACACCGGCACGCCACCCATCGCGAGCCGCATCGGCATCAGCGTCGGGGAGAACACCGGAATCACCGAAAGCACTTCGACGAACGTGTTGCCCGGATCCGACGGCAGCACGGAAATGCCGACCACGTACCCGGCGATCACGAACATCAGCGCGGGCGACGTCGCGCCCGCGACGTCCTCCTGGCGGGAAACCAGCGCCCCCAGCGCGGCGAACACGATCGAGTACATGAAGAACCCGAGCAGGTACCACACGATCAGCCACACCACGGTGCCGATGGCCGCCGAGACGGAAATGGTGAGCACGCCCGTGGCCAGCCCGGCGATGATCCCGCCGGCGCCGATCACGACCACCTGGACCAGCCCGACCACCCCGATCCCGAGCACCTTCCCGGCCATCAGCTGCCACGGCTTGATCGTCGAGAGCAGCAGCTCGACCACGCGCGACGTCTTCTCTTCGACGACACCCTGCGCGACACCCTGGCCGTTCAGCATCAGCGACAGGTAGATCAGCACGCCGGCCGCGATGCCGAGGACCAGCTGCTGGCCGTCGTAGCTGTAGGGCTCCTCCAGCGGCGGGTCCTCGACGAACTTCGCGGCCCCGACCGCGGCCTCGAACTGGGCCGGGTTGCCGCCCAGCGCGGCGACCTGCTGGTCGAGCGCGACCTGGCGGGACAGCAGCTGCAGGACGTTCGCGAGCTTGCCGTCGAGGTCCTTCTTGACCTGGACGTGCACGCTCTTGCCGTCGCCGGTCAGCAGCGCGTCGATCGAGCCGTCGGCGAGCTTCGCGCGCCCGGCGGCCTCGTCGGCGAACTGGGTGGTGTCGACGGACTCGCCGACCGCCTGGGCACTGCCCTTCAGCGGCGCGGAGAACGCGGCGGTGGCCGGGGTGTAGCCGACGGTCGCGTCGGCGCCGCCCCCACCGGAGAACAGCTTGATCGCCACGATGCCGACCACGATCAGCAGCAGCATGACCGCGGTGCTGACGCGGAAGGCCTTGGCCGCCAGGCGGGTGCTGATCTCGCGGGAGGCGACCAGCCCGACGGCCGAGGCCGGGCTCATCCGGACGTCCGGGACCGGCGTGCTCATGCGGGAACCTCCTCGGTGGTCACGACGGAACGGAACAGGTCGGCCAGCGACGGCTGTTCGCGGGCGAACTCGCGCACCGGACCGGTGGCCAGCGCGGCCTTGAGCACGTCCTGGTCGTCGGCGCCGGCGAGCTCGAGCTCGGTCACCGTGCCCTTGCGGCCCAGCACCTTCACGCCGCCGAGGGTGTCGGCCCAGCCGTCCGGGGCTTCGGGCACGTCGACCCGCAGCCGCACGGCCCCGCCGGAGCGCAGGTCGCCGACCGTGCCGATCTCGACCATCTGTCCACTCCGGACGATGCCGACCCGGTCGCAGAGCCGCTCCACCAGGTCGAGCTGGTGGCTGGAGAACACGACCGGCACGCCCTCGGCGGCCTTTTCCCGCAGCACCTGGCTCATCACGTCGACCGCGACCGGGTCGAGGCCGGAGAACGGCTCGTCGAGCACCAGGATGCGCGGCTCGTGCACCAGCGCCGCGGCCAGCTGGACGCGCTGCTGGTTGCCGAGGCTGAGCTTCTGCACCTCGTCGTCGCGGCGTGCGGCCACCCCGAGCCGTTCGGTCCACTTCGCCGCCGACGCCTTGGCGTCGGCGGCGGACATGCCGTGCAGCCGGGCCAGGTAGGTGAGCTGCTCCCCCACCTTCATCTTCGGGTACAGGCCGCGTTCCTCGGGCATGTAGCCGATGTGCCGTCGCGTTTCGTGCGTGACCGGTTCGCCCGCGTAACGCACCTGTCCGGCGTCGGCGGAAAGGACGCCCAGCGCGATGCGCATGGTCGTCGTCTTCCCGGCGCCGTTGCTGCCGACGAAGCCGAACAATTCGCCCGGCCGGACGTCGAACGTCATTTCTCGCAAAGCGACCACGTCGCCGTAGCGTTTGGAGATCGCGTCGATCTCTAGACCGGTCATCCCGGTGCCCCCATTTCCTCGCTTGGCTGCGATCGTAGGCAGGACGTACACGCACCGCATAGCGACCCGCGTTGCCAGCACCGGCTACGAAAGTTGCGGGCCACGTAGGATCGCGTCGAAATGGCCGAAACCACCACACCGCGCCGGGTGCCGAAGCACCACGGGCTGTCCGCGAAGACGCTCCAGCGGCTGGAGCGCGCCTCCGGCAGCCTGGCGAGCGCCAGCATCGCCGTGATGGAACAGCGGCTGCCGTGGTTCGCCCGGCTGCCCGCCGACCAGCGCGCGAGCGTCCTGCTGATCACCCAGGCCGGCGCGGCCGGCTTCGTCGGCTGGCTGCGGGACTCGAAGGAGGCGCTGAAGCTCACGACCGAGGCGTTCCGCGACGCGCCGGCCGAGCTCTCGCGCTGGGTCAGCCTGCGCCAGGCCGTCGGCATGGTCCGGCTCGCCATCGAAGTCTTCGAAGAGCAGCTGCCGGCGTTCGCCGCGAACGAGGCCGAACGAGCCGCGCTGATCGAGGGAATCCTGCGCTACGGCCGGGAAATCGCCTTCGCCGCGGCCAACTCCTACGCCGCCGCGGCCGAGGCGCGCGGCGCCTGGGACGCGCGGCTGGAGGCGCTCGTCGTCGACGGCATCGTCCGCGGGGACGCGGAGGAGTCCGTGCTCTCGCGCGCGACGGCGCTGGGCTGGGACCCGACCGCCGCGGCGACGGTGTTGGTCGGCAACCCGCCGTCGGAGGACCCGCCGACGGTGGTGTTCGAGGTCCGCAGCCGCGCCGCCCGCGTCGGACGTCCGGTGCTGCTGTCGGTGCAGGGTTCGCGGCTGGTGGTCGTCGTCGGCGGCGCGACCGAGGGCGGGGTGAAAGAGCGGGAGATCCTCGGCCGGATGGCGGTGGCCTTCGCCGACGGCCCGGTGGTCGCCGGCCCGACGGTCCCGACGCTGGCCGAAGCGCACCACAGCGCGACGGAGGCGTTGTCGGGCCTGCGGGCGGTCGTCGGCTGGCCGGGCGCGCCGCGGCCGGTGCGCTCGGAGGACCTGCTCCCGGAGCGCGCGCTTTCGGGCGACGCCGAAGCCGAGCGGCTGCTGGTGGACACGATCGCGCGTCCGCTGGAGGAGGCCGGCCCGACCCTGCAGCGCACGGTCGAGGCGTACCTCGAGAGCGGCGGGGTGCTGGAGACGTGCGCGAAGACGCTGTTCGTGCACCCGAACACCGTCCGCTACCGCCTGCGCAAGGCGGCGGACCTGACGGGCTGCCAGCCGACCGACCCCCGTGACGCGCTGGTGCTGCGGATCGCGCTGGCGGTGGGCCGCCTGGCCCGCGCCCGCGGCCTCTGGTGACGCAGGGCCAGAGCGCCCCAATGTGGCGTTGGCAAGCTGCCAACAGGGTCGGCGGGCCGCGCGAAGCCCGGTAGGCCGCGGCGTCCGAGCGTGCGGACCCGGAGGCTGCCCGCATCACCCCGGTGAGGCCGTGCCCTTCCGCTCCCGCGTGACCCAGATTACAGTGAACCCGACAAGGCTTCCGGGTTACGTGCGAGGTCGCACGGCGCGTCTTTGGAGGTTTCCGACAAAGACGCGCGGCAGACACTGTGAGCGTCGGCATCCCGCTGGAGGACCGTCCCCGTGTTGTCTTAGAGGGTGACAGCAGCAGTGCTCGCTCCCGGTCAGGGGTCCCAGGCCCCCGGTATGTTCACGCCCTGGCTCGACCTCGACGGCGCCCGCGAGCGCGTCGCGCAGTGGTCCGAGCGCGCGGGGCTCGATCTGCTCCGCCTCGGCACGGAAGCCGGAGCCGAGGAGATCCAGGACACCGCGATCGCGCAGCCGCTGATCGTCGCGTTGTCGCTGCTCACCTTCGAGCACCTCCAGGCCACCTCGCCCGTCCCCGCGGACGCGCCGGTCGCCGGGCACTCGGTGGGCGAGCTGGCCGCCGCCGCGATCGCCGGCGTGCTCGAGCCCGCCGACGCCGTCGCGCTCGCCGCCGTCCGCGGCGCCGAGATGGCCAAGGCGTGCGCGATGGAGCCGACGTCGATGGCCGCGGTGATGCTCGGGGACCCAGAGCAGGTCGTCGCGTGGCTGGAAGGCCAGGGCCTCGCCGCGGCGAACCGCAACGGAGCGGGGCAGATCGTCGCCTCCGGTGCCGCCGACACCATCGCGAAGATCGTCGCCGAACCGCTCGAGGGCACGAAGATCCGCGCCCTCAAGGTCGCCGGCGCGTTCCACACGCACTACATGGCGCCCGCCGAAGAGGCGCTGCGCGCCCACGCCGCCGAGCTGACGCCCGCCGACCCGACCCGCCCGCTGCTGTCCAACGCGGACGGCGCCGTCGTCACCAGCGGGACCGAGTACCTGGAGCGGCTCGTCGCCCAGGTCACCCGGTCGGTCCGCTGGGACCTGACGATGGACGGCCTGGTCTCGCTGGGCGTCACCCGCACCGTCGAACTCGCGCCCGCGGGCACGCTGACCGGCCTGGTCAAGCGGCAGCTCAAGGGCGTCGTCACCACTACCACCGCGCTGAAGACGCCGGCCGAACTGGCGGCGCTGCGCCAGGAGGACGCCTCGTGACCGACCGACCGGCCCTGAGCCTCAACCCGGGCTCCCGCGGCAGCCGCGTGCTGGGCGTCGGCAGCTTCCAGCCCGAGCGGATCGTCACCAACGACGACCTCTCGAAGATCATGGACACCAACGACGAGTGGATCCAGACGCGCGTCGGCATCATCGAGCGCCGCTTCGCCGAGAAGGACGAGCTGCTCACCGACATGGCCGTCGCCGCCGGCACCGCCGCGCTGGCCGACGCCGGCGTCGACCCGTCCGAAGTGGACACGGTGATCCTGCCGAACTGCACGATGCCGACGCAGATCCCGAACGCCGCCGCGCAGGTCGCCGCCCGGATCGGCATCCCGAACCCCGGCGCGTTCGACCTCAACGCCGCGTGCGCCGGCTTCTGCTACGGCCTGGGCGTCGCGTCGGACCTGATCCGCGCGGGCTCGTCCAAGACCGTCCTCGTGATCGGCGCCGAGAAGCTCACCGACTCGGTGAACCCGACCGACCGCGCGAACGCGATCATCTTCGCCGACGGCGCGGGCGCCGCGGTCGTCGGCGCGTCCGACGAGCCGCAGATCGGCCCGGTCTCCTGGGGCAGCGCCGGCGACCTCGTCGACCTGATCGGGATGACCGAGGAGAAGTTCATCTACCAGGAGGGCCAGTCGGTCTTCCGGTGGGCGACCACCCAGATCGCGCCGATCGCGCTGCGCGCCCTCGAGGTCGCCGGGCTGAAGCCGTCCGATGTGGACGTGCTGATCCCACACCAGGCCAACCTGCGCATCGTCGAGGCGATCGCGAAGAAGCTGCGAGCCAACGGGGCCCGTGAAGACATGGTCGTCGCCGACGACATCAGGTACTCCGGCAACACCTCGTCGGCGTCCATCCCCCTCGCGCTGGACCACATGCGCAAGGCCGGGACGGCGAAGTCCGGTGACGTGGTGCTGGCCGTCGGCTTCGGCGCGGGCCTGTCCTACGCCGGGCAGGCGTTCGTCTGCCCCTGACCGCTACGCTCCCGGCGGGCACTCGCCCGCCGGACAAGAACCCCAAGTAAGACCGAGAAGGGAACTACCCCATGGCTGACAACGCTGAGATCCTCGCCGGCCTCGCCGAGATCGTCGAAGAGGTGGCCGGTGTGGCTCAGGACGACGTCACCGCCGAGAAGTCGTTCGTGGACGACCTGGACATCGACTCGCTGTCGATGGTCGAGATCGCCGTGCAGGCCGAGGACAAGTTCGGCGTCAAGATCCCGGACGACGAGCTCGCCAACCTGAAGACCGTGGGCGACGCCGTCAACTACGTGTCGGCCAACTCGAAGTAAGTCCTGTTCCCCTCCTTGAGGAGACTCCCATGAGCAACATCGACGTCGTGATCACCGGTCTCGGCGCCACCACACCTCTCGGCGGGGACGTGACGTCCACCTGGGACGGTCTGCTGGCCGGGCGGAGCGGGGTCCGGACGATCGAGGCCGACTGGGTCGAGGAGCTGCAGCTGCCGGTCAAGATCGGCGGCATGCTGGCCGTCGATCCCTCGGAAGTCCTCCCGCGGGTGCAGGCCCGCAGGCTGGACCGCTGCGAGCAGGTCGCGCTGATCGCCGCCCGCCAGGCGTGGGCCGACGCCGGGTTCGCCGAACCGACGGACGAGCACACCGACGTCGACCCCGACCGCCTCGGCGTGTCGATCGGTACCGGCGTCGGCGGCCCGGTCACCCTGCTCACCCAGAACGATCTGTTGCACCAGCAGGGTCTCCGCAAGGTGTCGCCGCTGACCGTGCCGATGCTGATGCCGAACGGCCCGGCCGCGCACGTGGGCATCGACCTGAAGGCGCGGGCCGGGGTGCACTCCCCGGCCTCGGCCTGTGCCTCGGGCGCCGAAGGCATCGCGAGCGGGGTGGAGATGATCCGCTCCGGCCGCGCCGACGTCGTGGTCGCCGGGGGTGCCGAAGCGTGCATCCACCCGATCACGCTGGCCGGGTTCGCCCAGGCCCGCACGGTGTCCACGCGCAACGACGACCCGGGGGCGGCATCCCGGCCGTTCGACGCGAACCGGGACGGCTTCGTCCTCGGTGAGGGTTCGGGCGTGGTCATCCTGGAGCGCGCGGACCTGGCGAAGGCCCGCGGGGCGCGCGTCTACGCGACGATCGCCGGGCACGGCATCACCTCGGACGCCTACCACATCACCGGCAACCACCCCGAGGGCATCGGCCAGATCGCCGCGATGCGCGCGGCGATGAAGATGGCCGGCGTCACCGCGGCGGACGTCGGGCACGTGAACGCGCACGCGACGTCCACTGTGGTCGGTGACATCGGCGAGGCGGCCGCGATCCGCAAGGCCGTCGGCGACCACGCGATCGTCACGGCGCCCAAGGGTTCGATGGGTCACCTGGTCGGCGGGGCCGGCGCCGTCGAGGGGATCATCACGATCCTTTCGGTGTACCACGGCATCGTGCCGGCCACGATGAACCTGACCGACCTGGACCCGCGGGTGCAGCTCGACGTCGTGTCGGGCGAACCGCGCAAGGTCGAGCTGACCGCGGCGATCAGCAACTCGTTCGGGTTCGGCGGCCACAACACCGCCCTGCTGTTCACCCCGGCGGCCTGAGCACGCTGGTAAACGAAAAGGGCCCGGCTTCGGCCGGGCCCTTTCTCGTTCGGTGCTTCAGCATTTCTGGTGTTCGGGTTGCAGGCCGCTGTCGACGGCGGCGATCCGCAGCGCGGAGTTCTCGAAGACCATGGGCATCACGAGCCGCCACTGGATGCACGGCTCGGCGAACCAGTCCGGGGCGTCTTCGACGTTCTGCTCGCTCCGGAACCCGACCAGGACCCGCAGCGACGAGCCGGAGCCGCGCTCGATCCGGTAGACGACGGCGTCGGTGTCCTTTGTGGTGCGGATGCCGTTCTTCCAGGTGGTGGGCGGCTGCTGAGCCACCCGTTCCGCGGTGACCACCGTGGTCCACTGCTGGTACTTCTGGGCGTTGATGGCCGCGAAGTACGTTTCCAGCACCCTGCGCACCTGGTCGGCCTGCGGGTGGAACTGGGCGTCCGGCATCATCGCGACCGCGCCGGACGGGGCGGGCGGGCCGGTGCTGGCCGACGCCTGCGACGTCGCGGGCGCCGAGGTGTCCGCGGCGGGCTGGTCGGGACGGCGGTAGAGCTCGCGCGCGAGCAGTCCGCCGCCCACGGTCACGGACAGCACCACGACCACGACGGGCACCAGCCAGCGCTGGCGGGAGCTGGGGGCGGGGGTCGTCACGCCGAAGAGCGTACCGGCCCCGCCACCGGTCCTCACCCGGCGCTAGCCGACCTGGTGCAGCCAGGTCACCGGAGCACCGTCACCGGCGTGACGGTACGGCTCGAGCGCTTCGTCCCAGCTCGCGGCCAGGAGTTCGTCGAGCTTGTGGGCCAGCGACTCGCCGCCGCGTGTCATGCTCACGAGTGCGCGCAGCTGGTCCTCGCCCACCACGATGTCGCCGTTGGCGCTGGTCCGTCCGTGCCACAGGCCGAGCCCGGGCGCGAAGCAGAACCGTTCGCCGTCGACGCCCGCGCTGGGCTCTTCGGTCACTTCGAACCGGATCATCGGCCACGCCTTGAGAGCGGACGCCAATCTGGCGCCGGTGCCCGCGGGCGCGCGCCAGCCGCATTCGGCGCGAAGCTGACCCGGACTGGCCGGCTGCGCCGTCCACTTCAGGTCGACTCGGGCGTTGAGGGTGCCCGAAATAGCCCACTCGACGTGCGGACACACCGCAGACGGCGACGAGTGGACGTACACCACACCTCGGGTGCTGCCACGGGTGCTCACTGCTACCTCCGCTTGCTCGACGAGGGACGTCTTCCCCTACGCCCTGAAATCGAGCTGCGTGGCCTCAGTGCGGCTCCCGAATACCGCCTCCGATGCGTTGTAGCACATTCTGCACCCCAACCGTGCTGTTTGGCCACACGAACACCACAAGTCACCCGCAGCACCACTTTCGGTGGGCACACGGCCGCGTCCCGCCCGTGTCGCACCGTGGATACGGCCGGGCGCGCTAGCGTGATGATCCGGAACGACGAGCAGGGAGGGTTTTCGGTGCGACTGGTGCGCCTCGAGCGGCAGCAGTCCCGGGTGGCCGACGACGTCCGGGCGGCGCTGGCCTCCCTGGGCCGCGGCAGCACCGTCGTCGGCGGGATCGCGCTGATCGGCGTGGGGACGGTGACCGATCGCCCGGTCGAGGCGGTGGTTCTGCTGCCCCACGGCGTGATCATCGTCATCGGCGTCGACCTGCCGGACCCGGCGCTGCGGCTGGAAGCCCCGCTGGGCGCGGAATGGCGGGCCGACGGCTGGCCCCTGGTGGCCGACGACGAGGCGGTCAACCCGGCGACGGAAGCCCTGGACCTGTCCCAGGCCTGCGAAAGCCGCATCGTGGAACTGGTCCCGGGCACGGCCCCGGTGGGCACGATCGTGGCGGTCGGCCCGTACGTGGAGACGGTCGACCAGCCGGCAAGCGACCTGGCGGGCCCGGTCCGCGTCCTGCACCCGACCCCCACGACGATGCTGGCAGCGACGGTCTCCCTGGCGACGGCCCACCGTCCGAGGTCGGTGGACCAGGTGAGGGCCCTGATCCGCGGCCTGGCCCCGGACGCCCCGGACTTCTCGGACGAAGTCCTCCTGGGCGAGGGATTCAGCCGATTCAGCGACGACACCCCACCGGAGTCCCTTTGGGACACAGCGCCGCGGGTGCCGTCCCAGGTTTCGGGAACGCCTGCGCGTGGGCTGGCGGATTGGCGCACCGAAACGCCGAGTGCAAGTGGCAGAACGCAAATCGCTCCGAGTGCTGTTGGCATCCCAAAGCTGCCGGATTCCGCGGCGCCCGCGGATTCCGCTCCGGCGGAGACTTCGGCGACCATTTTGGACACTGCGGCAAGGTCCGACGCCGCGAATTCCGCCGATTCCGGTGACACCGTTGCGGCTCCGAGCACGGCAACGGCCCCCGCCACTTCCCAGCTGGCCGGGGAACCCACCGCCGTGGCCGAATCAAACCCCACGGCAGCTCTGAACACCGCAGCGACTCCCGGCAGCACGGAGCCGACCGAGTCCGCTCCCACGCGGACTCCAGCCTCCCCGAAGACCGCTGTCCCGCTCGAATCAACCTCCGCGGCAACTCAGAACACGGCGGCAGCTCCCGGCAGCACGAACCCGACCGAGTCCGCCCCCGCTCGGACTCCAGCCTCTCCCCCAGAGACCAGTCTCACGCTCGAATCAACCTCCGCAACGACTCCGAACACGGCAGCAGCTCTCGGCAGCACGAAAACCGCCGAACCCGCTCCACCGCGAACCCCAGCCGCTTCCCCGCAGACCAAGGAACCCACGGTCCCGGCTGAAGCAGGCTCCGTGGCGGCTCTTGGCGGTACGAAATCCGCCGAACCCAGCGCGCCAGGCGAATCGGCTCCCGCAGTTCCGAACACCGCAGCAGCTCACGGCACCACAAAACTCGCCGAGCCCGCTCCGGGACGAACCACCCCTCAGGACACGACCGCGACCGCCGAAGCGGCTCCGGACACCGCTGCGGTCCGCAGCACGAAACCCACCGACTCGGGTTCGGCGCGAACCTCCGTTGCTGAACCTGCTGCGGCTCCTGCGGATTCCGCCCCCGCGCAGGCTGCCGGCTCGGCTGCGAACGCGGCCTCGTCTCCCGGCACCACGAAATCCGCCGAGCCCGGCTTCGCGGACTCCGAACGCACCGAAATCCTCCGCGAGCCGGACCCTGAACGCACCAGGAGCCTCGGCAAGCCGGACTCCGAACGCACCGAAACCCTTCGCAAGCCAGACCCCGAACGCACCGACCCCGAGCGCACCGAATCCCTCGGTAAGCCCGCTGCCGTCCTGCCGCTCTTTCCCGGGGCCGAACAGATCCCGCCCTACCGGCCGGCCGCGCACGCCGACACCGAGCGGACCGACTCCCCCGAGCCGGCCGAACGCACCGAAACCCTGCCGCACCCCGGCGCGGCGGCCGCCCCCTGGCAGGACGTCCCGCGGCCGCGACCGACGGCCGCGCCGACCTCGCGGACCGTGCGGTGGCTGCCGCTGGGGGCCATCGGGTTGCTGGTCGCTCTCGTTGTTGCCGCGGTGGTCGTCGCCACCAGCGGGGACGACACCACCGCCGCGCCCGCCAGTCCGAGCCAGGCGCCCGCCGCTCCGCCGCCCACCAAGGCCGCGCCCGCCGAGAGCCTGCAGTTCTCGCTGCGGGCCGCCGACGGGGACCAGCGGTGCGCGTCGCACGCCTTCGGGGACGCGCAGGCCAGCCTGCAGCAGACCAGCTGCTCGGGCGTGCGGCGGGCGAGCTACACCGCGACCGTCGATGGCCGGGCGGGCGCGGTGACCATCGGCATCGTCGCCTTCCCCGATGCCGCGCAGGCCGCCGCCTTCAAGGCGGTCACCGACACTCCGGGCGGCGGCGGGATCCTCGACCTCGCCGCCGAGACCGGCAAGTGGAGCGGTCCGGCGCCGAAGTTCGAGAACGCCGCCTACACCTCCAAGCTGGAGGGCACGTCCGTCCGGGTGGTGCAGGCGGTGTGGGTGCCGGGACCGTCCACTCCGGACGATCCCGGCCTGGCCAGGGCCGCGAAGGCCGCCCTGGACCTGCCCGCCCAGTGAATCAGAGCCCGTAGGCCTCCAGCAGCCGCAGCCACACCTCGCTGATCGTCGGGAACGACGGCACCGCGTGCCACAGCCGGTCCAGCGGCACCTCCCCGACGATCGCGATCGTCGCCGAGTGCAGCAGCTCCGCGACGTCCTGGCCGACGAACGTCACGCCGAGCAGCACGTTCCGCTCGGTGTCGACGACGATCCGGGCCTTGCCCCGGTAGCCGTCCGCGTGCAGCGACGATCCCGCCACCGCGATGTCGATGTCGACGACGCGGTCGGCCGAGCCCTCGCGCGCGTCCGACAGGCCGACGGAGGCGACCTCCGGGTCGGTGAACACGACCTGCGGCACGGCGTGGTGGTCGGCGGTGGCCGTGAACGGGCTCCACGGCGACGTGTCGACCTTCTCGCCCTTGGCCAGCGCGGCCACCGTGTCGGCCGCCGCGCGGGCGCCGTACTTGCCCTGGTGGGTCAGCGGCGCGCGGCCGGTAACGTCACCCGCGGCGAAGAGCCAGCCACCGTCCACTGCGGACACCTGGCCGGTGTCGTCGATGGTGAGCGGGCCGCCGGCCTCGACGCCGATGCTCTCCAGGCCGAGACCGGCGGTGCCGGGACGCCGCCCGGTCGCCACCAGGAACTCGTCGACGACGAGCACCTCGCCGTCCTTCAGGGTCAGCTCGGTGCCGCCGTCGACCGCGGCGACCTTCTCGACCCCGGACATCGTGTGGACGAACACGCCGGCTTCCCGCAGCCCGTGCAGCACCAGGTCGCCGACGAACTCCGCGTTGCGCGGCAACGGGCGCTCGCCGGTGATCACCAGGTGCACCTGCGCGCCGAGGGTCGCCCAGGCCTGCGCCATCTCGACGCCGACCACGCCGCCGCCGAGGACGCCGAGCCGGGCCGGCACGGCCGAGGCCGAGGTCGCCTCGCGCGAGCCCCACGGCCGGATCGTGTCGAGCCCCGGGATCTTCGGGGTGTTCGGGACGCTGCCGGTGCACACGATCACCGCGTGCCGCGCGGTCAGGACGCGGTCGCCGTCCACGGTCACTTCGCGCTCGCCGGTGATGACACCGTGCCCGCGGATCGGCTCGATGCCCGCGCCGCGGGCCCACTCGAACTGGCCCGTGTCGTCGCCCTTGCCGGTGAACCAGTCCCGGCGGGCGAACACCTGCGCCGGGTCGAGCGCGTCGCCGACCGGCACCCCCGGGATCCGCTTGGCCGCGGCGAGCAGGTTTCCCGGCCGCAGCAAGGCCTTGCTGGGGACGCACGCCCAGTAGGAGCACTCACCCCCGAATCGTTCGTGCTCGACCAAGGCGGTCTTGAGGCCACCGCGCACCGCTCGTTCGGCGGCCACTTCGCCCACCGGGCCGCCGCCGATCACCACTACGTCAAACGTCTGTCCGGACATGGCATCAGCGCACACCACCACGCGAGATCGCGCAAGCCAACGGCTATCCTCGTCAGGAAGCTGCAAGTTATCGGCGGCACCGGGGTGTCGCCGAGACCCGGTGCACGCGACTGTCACACGTTCGAAGCACGGGAGGTTTGTGGTGGCCAGGAACACGGCTGTGCGGGTGCTGGACGACCTGACCGGCGAGGCCGCCGGGGAGACCGTCGGGTTCGCGCTCGACGGCATCGACTACGACATCGACCTCTCCTTCGCCAACGCCGAAACTCTGCGGGCCCTCCTGCAGCGTTACGCCGACGCCGGCCGCCGCACCGGAGGCCGCAAGCGCCAACCCCGGATCGTCCCGGGCGCGAAGAAACCCCGCGCCAAGGCTGCCCCGAAGACGGCGAAGCCGGTCGCCGGCCGTCGCACCGCGGCGGCGGCTGCCCCGGCCAAGGCCCGCGCCACCAAGGCAGCACCGAAGACCGCCGCCGCACCGGCCAAGGCGCGGACCACCAAGGCGGCCGCCAAGGCCGCGGCCCCGGCGAAGACGACCACCCGCGCGAAGACCACCGCCGCGAAGGCCGAGCCCGCTCGCGCCTGGAAGGTCGCGGAGCCGAAGAAGACGACCCGCGCCTCGGCCCGCAAGGTGCCCACGGTGACGTTCTCGGCCGCCGAGTAAGTCCACAGTAGACAGAGTCAGGCCGCGCGCTGGGCCCCGTCCGCGTGCCAGGACGGGTACCGGTAGCGGGTGTGCAGCAGCGCCCGCTGCCGGGACAGTTCGGCCGCGGACGGCGGGCGCGGCACCAGCGTCCCGAGGAACTGCGACGCCGCCGCGCGCACCGCGGCTTCGACCGCCGGGAAGCCGGGCCGCAGGCCGTGCTCGGCCAGCGACGCGACGGGGCTGCGGTGCGAGTCGAGCGGGCGCGGGTCCGGCGGCGCACTCGTCAGGTAACGCCCGACGAGCGCGGCGGACGTCTCGACCAGCAGCGTCGAATGGGCCAGCAGCCCGGTCTTGGTGCGGAAGACGGCGAAGCCGCACAGCTTCGCGTCGTCGACGAACAGGCCGCGATCGCCGATCCGCGGCACCAGCCCGAGCTGGTCGACGGCGGCGCTCATCACCTTGCCGAGCGCTTCGAGCGGCCGGTCGGCCGGGCCCGGCATCACCAGCGTGACGTTGAGGTTGCCCGGGTCGTGGAACACGGTGCCGCCGCCGCTGGCGCGCCGCAGCACCGGGACGCCGTCACGTGCACACGCGTCGGCGTGCACCTCACGCGCGATCCGCTGCCCGCGCCCCACCACGACGCAGACCGGGTTGCGCCAGAGCCACACGACCGGTGACTCCGGCGCAACCCGGAGGAGCGCTTCGTCGAACGCGAGGTTCTCGGCCGGGTCGGTGAACGCCGCACGCACATCCGACCCGCTCGTCATAACGCCTTGAGTTCCTCCACGATCTCGCCCACCGACGACTTGGCGTCGCCGAAGAGCATGCTGGTCTTGGGATCGTAGAACAGGTCGTTGTCGATCCCGGCGAAGCCCGAGCTCATGCCGCGTTTCAAGACGATCACGGACCGGCTCTCGTTGACCTTGAGGATCGGCATCCCGTAGATCGGCGACGTCGGGTCGGTCTGCGCGGCCGGGTTGGTGACGTCGTTCGCGCCGATCACCAGCGCGACGTCGGTCTGGGCGAACTCGGAGTTGATCTCGTCCATCTCCTTGAGCTGCTCGTACGGCACGTCGGCCTCGGCGAGCAGCACGTTCATGTGCCCGGGCATCCGGCCGGCGACCGGGTGGATCGCGTACTCGACCGTGATGCCCTTCTTCTCCAGCAGCTTCGCCATCTCGCGGACGGTGTGCTGCGCCTGCGCCACGGCCATGCCGTACCCCGGCACCACGACCACCTTGCTGGCGTAGGCCATCTGGATCGCCGTGTCGGCCGCGCTCGTCGAGCGCACCGGGCGCTCCTCCTTGGCGCCGCCGCCGGACGAGACCGCCGGTCCACCGCCGAAGCCACCGGCGATGATCGCCGGGATGGACCGGTTCATCGCCTTGGCCATCAGGTTGGTCAGGATCGAGCCGGACGCGCCGACGATCATGCCGGCCACGATCAGCGCCGTGTTGTCCAGCGCCAGGCCCATGGCCGCCGCCGACAGCCCGGTGAACGCGTTGAGCAGCGAGATCACCACCGGCATGTCCGCGCCGCCGATCGGCAGCACCACGGTGAGGCCGAGGATGCCCGCCGCGACGAGCAGCCCGATGATCAGCCAGCCGGAGTCGCCGCCGGCCACGATGATCACCGCGCACGCGAGCGCGATCAGCAGGAGCAGCGCGTTGACCGGCTGCTGCAGCTTGCCCATGGTGATCGGGCGGCCGCTGATCAGCTCCTGCAGCTTGCCGAAGGCGATGTTGGAGCCCCAGAAGGAGATCGACCCGATGATCGCGGCGAACAGGGACGCGATGGCGATGTACGCCGGCTCGTGCGCGTAGCCGTCGGTCGAGTTGAACTCGACCCACGCGATGAGCGCGACCGCGCCGCCGCCGACGCCGTTGAACAGCGCCACCATCTGCGGCATCGCGGTCATCTTGACCTTGCGCGCGGACGGCACGCCGACCAGCGCGCCGATCGCGACGCCGAGGACGATCAGCAGCCAGTTGCCCATGCCCGGGGTGAGCAGGGTGGCGATCACGGCGACGCCCATGCCGACCGCGGCGATCCAGTTGCCGCGGACCGCGGTGCGCGGGCCGGTGAGGCCCATCAGGCCGTAGATGAAGAGGGCGAACGCGACGATGTAGAGGATCGCGACGAAGTCGATCACTTCTCGTCCTCCTCGTCGGCGGCCGTGGGCTTCTTCGCCTTGAACATCGACAGCATCCGGTCGGTGACCAGGAAGCCGCCGACGACGTTGATCGTGCCGAAGGCGATCGCGATGACCAGCAGGATCTTGTTGAACACGCCGTCGACGCCGAGGCCGAGCACGACCAGCCCGCCCAGCAGCACGATGCCGTGGATCGCGTTGGTGCCGGACATCAGCGGCGTGTGCAGCGTGTTGGGCACCTTCGAGATGACGGCGAAGCCGACGAACCCGGCGAGCACCAGCACCGCCAGGTTCTGCACGAGTGGACTCACGACGCGCTCCCTTCGCGCCCGGCCACGCAGGCACCGGCGACGATCTCGTCCTCGAAGTCCAGCTTCAGCTCGCCCTCCTTCGTCACGAGCAGCTCCAGCAGCTCGGTGACGTTGCGGGCGTAGAGCTCACTGGCGTGCGAAGGCATTTCGGCGGGCAGGTTCAGCGGAGACGAGATGGTGACGTCGTGCTCCACGACGTCCTCCCCCGGTTTGGTCAGCTCGCAGTTGCCGCCGCTCTCGCCGGCCAGGTCGACCACGACGGACCCGGCGGGCATGCCCTTGACGGCGTCCGCGGTGACCAGGGTCGGCGCCTTGCGCCCGGGCACCAGCGCCGTGGTGATCACGACGTCGAACCTCGTGATGGCTTCGGTGAGCCGGCGCTGCTGCTCCTCGCGCTCCTCCGGCGTCAGCTCGCGGGCGTACCCGCCTTCGCCGACAGCCTCGATGCCGAGGTCGAGGAACTGCGCGCCGAGCGACTTGACCTGCTCGCCGACCTCGGGCCGGACGTCGTAGCCGGTGGTCTGCGCGCCGAGCCGCTTCGCGGTGGCCAGGGCCTGCAGCCCGGCGACGCCGGCGCCGAGCACCAGCACCTTCGCCGGGGGCACGGTGCCGGCCGCGGTGGTCAGCATCGGGAAGAACCGCGGCAGTTTCTGGGCCGCGAGCAGCACCGCGCGGTAGCCGCCGATGCTGGCCTGGGACGACAGCGCGTCCATCGCCTGGGCCCGGGAGATCCGCGGGACGGCCTCCATCGCGAACGCCCGGAGGCCGGCCTCCTCGAGCTTCGCGAGCCCTTCCGGGTTGCCGCGCGGGTCGAGGAAGCCGATGAGCACGGTGCCCCGGCCCAGCCTCGCGACCTCGTCGACCGAGGGTGGGTTCACCTTGACGACGACGGGCGCTTTCCACGCGTCGCCGAGTTCGGCGCCGGCCTGGGTGTAGGCGTCGTCGCTGAGGTGTGCCCCGGCCCCGGCGCCCGGTTCGACGAGGACCCGCAGACCACGCTGCGCGAGCCTCCCGACGAGCTTCGGGACCATGGCCACCCGGCGCTCCCCGGGGCGTGACTCGGTCACCACACCCACGGTGAGCTGCTGATGCTGTTCGCTGTCCGCCACACGACCTCCTCATCGGCGAGGAACGATTCGTGGGTTGTACCACGCCGGACCGACAGTCCCCAGCGACCTGAGTCGCAAGTCTCGCCGTATTGCCAGAAGTACCGGCGACGTGCAGGAATCGCTCAGCGAGTCTTCCAGTGCGGAACGCCGAGAAGGATCAACCGCAGCCGTTTTTCCGCCATTCCGGTGATTTTCGGATCTTCACCGGGCCGTGCTTCCAGCAGTTCGACAATCGTCGTCAGCATCACGGAAACGATCAAGTCGGCGAGCATGTGGAGGTCGTCGGTCGGCCACGAGCGCAGCGTCGCGAACCGGGCGAGGTCGATCGCGAGGTCGCCGGAGAACATGCGCAGCTCGACGCCGATGGCCCTGGCGAGCGGGCCGCCGCCGTACCGCTCGCGCGTCAGGAACCGGAAGTGGTCCTCGTTGGCGCGCACGAACTGGTGCAGCGTGGCCACCGAGGCGCTGATCATCCCCTGGTAGGTGTCCGGGTCGGTGCGCGCGGACCGGATCATGCCGCGCAGCGTGCGGGTCGTTTCTTCGACGAGCGCGACGCCGAGTTCCTCCATCGAGGCGAAGTGGCGGTAGAAGGCCGTCGGCACCAGGCCCGCGCCCTTCGCGACCTCGCGCAGGGACAGGCTGGCGAACGGGCGGTCGGCCAGCAGGTCCAGTGCCGTGTCCAGCAACGCCTGGCGCGTACGCTGCTTGCGCTCCTGGCGGCTCACCGGCTCTTCGGACACATCCTCCAGCGTACGGATGTCCACCGCGTTGCTCACGTCACATCCTCCGCCTCTCGCGTTGACAGGTCGTCCACTCATGCCGTGCACTGTTGAGTGTACAGTCGTTCACTGTAATCGAGGAGGTCCGATGACGGCGCTCATGCCCAGGCGGGTCCGCCGGCTCGCCTCGCTCGCCGAGGCGCTGCTGACGCCCCACGGAATGGACCGGTACCTCGAGCTCGTCGACCCGATGCTGGTCCGGCGCGAGGTCCGCGGGCTGGTCACGGCCGTGCGGAAGCAGACGCCCGACAGCGTCACCCTGACCGTGCAGCCGAGCCGCGCGTGGCCCGGTTTCACCGCCGGGCAGTACGTCCGCCTGCAGGTGGCGATCGACGGCGTCCGGCGCACGCGCTGCTACTCGCCGTGCGGCTCGCAGCACGCCTCCGGCGAACTCGAGTTCACGATCAAGGAGCAGGGCCTGGTCTCCGGGCACCTGAACCACGCGATCGGCGTCGGCTCCGTGGTCGGACTGTCCACACCGGACGGCACGTTCACGCTGCCCGCCACCCGGCCGGGCCGGGTGCTGCTGATCAGCGGCGGCAGCGGGATCACCCCGGTGCTCGCCATGGCGCGCACCCTCGTCGACGAGGGCCACCCCGGCGAGATCGTGTTCCTGCACTACTCGAACGGCCCGTCCGACGTGCTCTACCGCACCGAGCTGGCCGAACTCGCCGCCCGGCACCCCGGGCTGCGCGTCGTGCACGCGTACACCCACGCGAAGACCGGCGGCGACCTGCGCGGCTTCTTCTCGCCGGAGCACCTCGAGACGGCCGCGCCGTGGTACCGCGACGCGGAAACCTTCGTTTGCGGCCCGAAGCCGCTCATGGACGCCGTCCGTGATCAGCTCGGTGAACGGGTGCACACCGAAGAGTTCACGCCACCGACGTTGACCTTCGACACGGCGAACGCCGAGGGCCAGGTGCGCTTCAAGCGCAGCGGGCGCGAGTGCGCCAACTCCGGGAAGCCGTTGCTGGAGCAGGCGGAGGAGGCCGGGCTGTCCCCGGAGCACGGCTGCCGGATGGGCATCTGCTTCTCCTGCACCCAGCTCAAGACGGCCGGCCGCGTCCGCAACGCCAAGACGGGCGAGGTTTCCGGCGAAGAAGACGAAGAGATCCAGCTCTGCATCTCCGTCCCCGTCGGGGACGTCGAGATCGACGCTTAAGGAGTTCCCACCATGACCGGCCTGCAGGACCGACTCACCCCCGAGCAGGTCGACGAATTCGGCCGCGAGCTCGACGCGCTGCGGCAGCGGATCGTCGACGACCTCGGCCAGGAAGACGTCGACTACATCCACAACGTGATCAAGACCCAGCGTGGCCTCGAGGTCGCCGGGCGGGCGCTGCTGTTCGCCGGGTTCTTCCCGCCCGCGTGGCTCGCCGGCGTCGGCGCGCTGTCGCTGGCGAAGGTCCTCGACAACATGGAGATCGGCCACAACGTCATGCACGGCCAGTACGACTGGACGCGCGACCCTGCGCTGAGCTCGCAGCGCTTCGAGTGGGACAACGTGGCGCCCGCCGAGAACTGGCGGCATTCGCACAACTACATCCACCACACGTACACCAACATCCTCGACAAGGACCGCGACATCGGTTACGGCGTCCTGCGGATGGACCCGGCGCAGAAGTGGCACCCGTACTACCTGGGCAACCCGGTGTACGCGGTGGCGCTGGCGGTGTTCTTCCAGTGGGGCGTGATGCTGCACGACCTGGAGTTCGACCGGATCGTCAAGGGCGAACGCAAGTGGTCGGACACCACCGAGGTCGTCCGGAAGATGGTGCGCAAGGCGTCGCGGCAGGTCGGCAAGGACTACGTGCTGTTCCCGCTGCTGACCGGCCCGCTCGCGCCGCTGACCTTCGCCGGCAACGCGACCGCGAACCTGGTCCGCAACCTGTGGTCGTTCTCGATCATCTTCTGCGGGCACTTCCCCGCCGACGTCGAGAGCTTCACCGAGGAGGAGACGGCTGCGGAATCGCGGGGCCAGTGGTACCTGCGGCAGATCCTGGGCTCGGCGAACATCACCGGCGGCCCGCTGTTCCACATCATGAGCGGGAACCTGTCGCACCAGATCGAGCACCACCTGTTCCCGGACATCCCGGCCCGCCGGTACCCGGAGATCGCCGGCGAGGTGCGCGCGCTGTGCGAGAAGTACGGCCTGCCGTACCACACGGGCCCGCTGCACAAGCAGCTGTGGTCGGTGGCGAAGAAGCTGGTGAAGCTCGCGCTGCCGTGGAACGGCGCCCCGCGTGAAGGCGCTACGGTAGAGCGCGACCAGGAACTCCGCGCGGCATAGAAGGACGATGCTCATGGTCGGGCAGTTCGAGAGCGGCAAGGACACGGTCCAGGTGATCACCGAGTCGGCCGCCACCCACATCGGCAACATCGCGACCATCATCACCGGCGCGGTACGCGACATAGCCCGCGAAACCGGTGACTGGCTCACCGACGTCATCGAGATGCGCGAAGCGGCGCAGAAGGCACGCGAGGACCGCGTGGACCCGGAACTCGACGACTGAGAGCTTCCACGAAAGCCGCTTTGAGGGCCGGAAGGTCTTCGAAGCGGCTTTCGCGCGCTTTCCGGCGCGGGAACCGTCGGCCCTGGCCGGTAGCGTGGATAACGGGGGGGCGCCCCGGCGGGCCGGTGACGAATTCGCGCTGTGCGGCTCGCCGGCGCCGTTGTATCCCGAGCCAGTGACGCCGGGCAACACCGCGTGCGGCGTCGCACCGGGTCATCTCATCGGGCCGGCCACGCCGCTCGGCGACTTCACCGGGCGATCGCGCAGCGCAAACGTTTCCGCGAAAGCCGCTTCGAGGACCACGGCGTCCTCGGAGCGGCTTTCGCGCGCTTCGCCAAAGCCGCGAGTGGCACGTTCAGGGACCTGGCGTCCCTGAACGTGCCACTCGCGGCGTCCCGGCAACCGGATCTGTCGGTGCCGCCCGGTAGCGTGGAATTCGGGGGCGCCCCCGCCGACCCTGGGGGAAATCCGGATGGGCAGCGGGGCCCCGGCCGGTGAGACTGGAGCCGTGACCAGCCTCGATCTCCCCCGCCCCCATCCGCTGCGCCGGGTGTTCGGGCCGCTGGCCGCGCGGGACTTCTGGGCCGAGTACGCGTGGCTGTGGCTCTCCGGCCCACTGACGCTGTTCTCCCTGCTCAGCATGCTCGTCGTGCTCGCGCTCGGCCTGTGGCTGACGCCGATCCTCGTCGGGTTCCTCGTGCTCGCCGGTGCCCTGCTCTACGCCCGTGCCCTCGGCGCCGCCCACCGCGGGCTGGCCCGGGTGCTGCTCGGCGTGAGCGTGCCCGCCCCACGCCGTCCCGAGCTGAAACCCGGCCTGTGGAGCTGGGTGAAGGCGCGCGTCGGCGACCCGGCGGGCTGGCGCACGGCCGGCTACCTGCTGCTGCGGCTCCCGCTGACCCTCGCCGGCCTGTTCACGGTGTTCACCGCGACGACCTTCGGCCTGGCCGCGACGAGTTACGCCTTCCTCTGGTTCCCGCTGGGCCAGGACGCGCTGCCGATGTTCGGCATCCACGCCGCCGGCTGGGCGGGCGCGCTCGCCTGGTCGGCGTCGGGGCTGCTGGTGCTCGTCGCGCTGCCGTGGGTGGTGCACGCCTTCGTCGCGCTCGACCGGCTGCTCGTGGTCGGGCTGCTCGGCGAGCGCGTGCTGTCCGAACGCGTCCGCGACCTGGAGGCCAGCCGGGCGACGGCGGTCGAGGACTCGGCGCTGCGGCTGCGCCGGATCGAGCGTGACCTGCACGACGGTGCCCAGGCCCAGCTCGTGGCGCTGGCGATGAAACTCGGGCTGGCCAAGGACGAGCTGAACGCCGAAGACCTCGACGTCGCCCAGGTCCGGCAGCTGGTCACCGCGGCGCACACCAACGCGAAGCAAGCACTGACCGAGCTGCGCGACCTCGCCCGCGGCATCCACCCCGCGGCCCTGGACGCGGGTCTCGACGTGGCCCTCTCGACGCTGGTCGCGACGTCCGGCATGGACGCGCGGGTCACCGTGGACCTGCCCCGCCGCCCGCCGCCGTCGCTGGAGACGATCGTCTACTTCAGCGCCGCCGAGCTGCTGACGAACGCCGCCAAGCACGGCGGGGCGACGCTGGCCGAGATCCGCGAGGACCGCGACGTGCTGTGGCTGCTCGTGCGCGACAGCGGCCGGGGCGGCGCCCGGATCGTGCCCGGCGGCGGGCTGGCCGGGGTGGCCGAACGGCTGCGGACGGTCGACGGCGAGCTGGCCGTGAGCAGCCCGCCGGGCGGTCCGACCGAAGTGACCGCGCGGGTACCGCTGCCCCGCTAGGGTCGGCGGCATGCGGATCGTCATCGCGGAGGACTCCACCATCCTGCGCCAGGGCCTCGTGGAGCTGCTGACCTTCCGGGGCCACGAGGTCGTCGCCGCGGTGAAGGACGCCGACGCCCTGCGCGCCGCGGTGACCGGGCACGAGCCGGATGTGTCCATTGTGGACATCCGGATGCCGCCGTCGCACACCGACGAGGGCCTGCGGGCGGCGATCGCGCTGCGCGGCGAGCTGCCCGGCTGCGCGATCCTGCTGTTCTCCCAGTACGTCGAGACGAAGTACGCGTCGCAGCTGCTGGCCGACCGCGCCGGTGGCGTCGGCTACCTGCTGAAGGACCGCGTCGCCGAGGTGTCGGACTTCCTGGACGCGCTGCGCCGGGTCGCGGACGGTGAGACGGTCCTCGACCCCGAGGTCGTCAGCCAGCTGTTCTCGGCGACCCGCCAGACCGACGCGCTCAGCGGGCTCACCCCGCGCGAACGCGAGGTGCTGGGCTTGATGGCCGAAGGCCGGTCGAACTCCGCGATCGCGGCGAAGCTGTTCCTCTCGGCCGGTTCGGTCGAGAAGTACGTGACGTCGATCTTCGGCAAGCTGGGGCTGCCACCGTCCGAAGGGGACAACCGCCGGGTGCTGGCCGTGTTGCGCTACCTGGATTCCTGAGCGAGCATCCCGTCGACGAAGGCCCGTAGCCCGCGCGCGAAGGTGTCGCGTTCGGCCAGCTCCGGCCAGCGCTCCCCGATCGCCGCGAGGCTGGGGAACCGGGCTTCGTCCAGCTTCCCGAAGACGGTGTCGCGGTAGCGCGGCCGGTCCTCTGCGGCGCGCCGCGCGGCGCGCACGCGGACCAGGATCTCCCCCGCCGTGTAGTACCAGATGTTCCGGTACAGCTCGACGGCCTCGTCCGGGGTCCGGCCGCAGCCGATCGCACCGCCGACGATCGTGTCGACCATCCACAGCGCCGACTCGCCGAGCAGGTCGTCGGCCGTGAGGACCTCCACCGCCTCCGGCCAGGCGGCCAGGGAGTCGTGCATGACGGTCGCCGCGACGAGGATCCGCTCGCGCGGGTCCTCCGGCAGTTCCGGCCGCTTCAGCCGGGAGGCGTGGTAGTCGAGCAGCTGGATCATCAGGTCGTCCTTGTCGCGGACGTGGTGGTAGAGCGTCGTCGCGCCGACGCCCAGCTCGGTGGCCAGCCGCCGGACCGTCAGCTTGTGCCAGCCCTCGCTGTCGAGGATCACCCGCGCCGCTTCGAGGATCTGCGGGCGTGAGGTCGTCGGCGGCCGGCCGATGCGGCCGGAGGGTCGTGGCATGCCGTCCATCATGCCGGTCGACAGCCGTCCGGCGCTCGTGGTACTTTCGGAACATGTTCGAAAACTACGACCTGTTCAAGACCATGATCCACCTACGACCGGACGGCTCCGCCGAGGCCGGTGACCCCGGCGGCGGCCGTCGCGCGGCGCTGACCGGTGACGCGGAAAGCCTGTGGACGATCGGCGCGTTCCACGCCGAAAGCGACACCGCCGTGCACGCCGACCACTGGGAGCGGCACCCGAACGGCCACGAGGTGCTGCTCGTGTTCTCCGGCGCGCTGCGCGTCTACCTGAGAGAGGAAGGACCCGAACCCGTGACCACGCTGAGGGCCGGGCAGTCGTTCGTCGTCCCGCCCGGCCGGTGGCACCGGCTGGCCGTCGAGGAGCCCGCCGACCTGCTGTCCATCACGCCCCGCTCCGGCACCGAGCACGAAAGGGCGGCGGCGTGAACGCCGGCCGGCGAGGCATTCTGGTGGTGTGCCTGGCCGTCTTCGGGCTGATGGCGGGGCAGCAGATGCTGAACCCGATCCTCCCGCCCCTGGCCCGCGAATTCGGGTTCAGCGAACTCGCGCTGGGCGCGGTGTGGGCGGTCGGCGGCGCGGGCGTGGTGCTGGCCAGCCCGTTCTGGGGGCGGCGCGGTGCGTCGTGGGGCCATCGGCCGGTCCTGCTGATCTCGCTGGCCGGCGCGATGGTCGCGCTCCTGGCGTTCGCGCTCGTCGCCCGGATCGGGCTGGCCGGCACCCTGGCCGTGCCCCTGCTGTTCACGCTGGTCCTGCTCACCCGCGGGATCGTGTTCGGGCTCGCCTGGGCGGCAACACCGGTGACAGCGCAGTCCTACATCGCCGACATGACGTCGGGCCCGGCCGAGCGGGTACGCGGAATGTCGTTGTTCGGTGCGGCGCAGGGCCTCGCTCTGGCGGTCGGGCCCGCGCTCGGCGGGGTGCTGAGCCTCGCCGGGCAGATGGTCCCGATCTACGTCGCGCCCGCCATCCTGGCGGTGATCGCCGTCCTGGTGGCGATCGGCCTGCCGAAGCCGCCCACGCGAGAAGTACGTGCGCCGACGGTCAAGGTCAGCCCGCGCGACCGGCGCATGTGGCCGTTCCTGGTCATCGGCTTCGGGCTGTACCTCGCGCTGGCGATCGTCCTGATGACCGTCGGGTTCCTGGTGCAGGACAGGCTGGGTCTCGCCGCGCAGGACACCAGCCGGGTGACCAGCCTGGTCATGCTGGCCGGCGCCGGGATGATCATCCTCGTCCAGGTGCTGGCCGTGCCGCGGCTGAAGTGGACACCGGTGCGGCTCATCCGGGTGGGCGCGGTCGTGATGACCGGCGGCATGCTGCTCGTGGTCGTCGCGTCGAGCGGGCTCCTGCTCGGCGTGGGTGTCGCCGTGCTCGGCGCGGGCATGGGGTTCGCGACGCCGGGGTTCATGTCCGCGCCGACGTTGCTCGCGACCCGGGAGGAGCAGGGCGCCGTCGCCGGGCTGGTCGGTTCCGCGAGCGCGCTGGCGTTCATGGGCGGCCCGCTGCTGGGGACGGGGCTGTACGAGATCTCCCCCGCCGTCCCGTACGCCGCCGGCGCGGTGCTGCTGGCGGGCCTGGCCGTGTTCGCCTTCACCCGCCTCGGCACCCCGACCCGGCAACCCGCGGAACTGGTGGCCGCTCCTTAGGCTGGAGTCCATGTACTCCACCGAGATCGAGGTCCGCACCGGCTCGGACGCCGTCGTCCACGACCTCACGCACGAGGCCGAGGCGTTCCTGCGCGACGCGGACGCGCACGACGGGCTGCTGCACGTCTGGGTCCCGCACGCCACAGCGGGCCTGGCGATCCTCGAGACGGGCGCGGGCAGCGACGAAGACCTGCTGACCGCGCTCGACGAGATCCTCCCCCGTGACGGCCGGTGGCGGCACCGGCACGGGAGCCCGGGTCACGGCCGTGACCACGTGCTTCCCGCGCTGGTGCCGCCCTACGCGACGGTTCCGGTGCTCGGCGGGGTGCTCGCGCTGGGCACCTGGCAGTCGGTCTGCCTAGTGGACACCAACCTCGACAACCCGGTCCGGAAGGTGCGGTTCAGCTTCCTCGCGGGCTGACCGGCCGGGCCACAGCGTGACCAGGAGCCCGGCGGCCAGCAGGGCGCCGAGCACCCAGACGCCGGTCGTGACGTCGGGCGCGCCCGGCACGCCCTGCAGCAGGCTGCGCAGGCCTTCGGCCGAGAAGCGGAACGGCGTCCACGACCACAGCAGCGTGCGATACGCCGGGTTCAGCAGCTCCGGCACCTGCCCGGCGACGGCGGGCGCGACCAGGTAGAGCGGGCCGAGCACGGCCATCGCGCGCAGCCCGAGCAGGCGCAGCAGGCCGGCCTGCACGGCCGCGAAGGCCGTCGCGGCGAGGAACACGAACCCGAGGACGTCCGCGGTCAGTGGCAGCGCGGCGTCCCACAGCGCGAAGAACCCGGCGACCACGGCCGTGACCAGCACGCCGACGCCGGCGACCTGCAGGAAGCGGGCGCCAGCGCCGAGGGTGCGTCCGGTGCGCTTCGCCAGCTGCGTCAGCGCGAGGCCGGCGACGAGCGCGCCGATCCAGGCCAGGGCGCTCGCGGCCAGCGGCGCGGTCCGCCCGGCGACGCTCACCGGGTGCAGCACCTCCTGCTTCGGCGCGCCCGCCAGCGCGCTCGCGGCGCCGGTCAGCGCCTGCTGCGCAACCTGGGTACCCGCCGGGTTGACCGCACCGGAGGTGACGACCGTCGCGGACGGGCCGGGCCCGAGTTCGAGCACGCCGTAGACCTTCTTGTCCTCCAGCAGGCTTCGCGCCTCGGAGGAGGTCGCGACGGTCCAGTCGAGCTGGCCGCCGCCGTGCGCGGAGAGCTGTTGCGCGATCCCCGGCGGCGCGACGACCGCCACGGGGACGTGGTCCGGCGCGACGGTGGCCTGCGCGCCGAAGGTGAGGAACCCGAGCACCACCGCCACCAGCGCGCCGGCCACGGCGGCGACCAGGGCGAGCGCCCCGGCGGGGCGCCGGACAGGACTGGTCATGACTGCCTCCAGTTATTCGTCATGCGTTGAATTGTCTTCAAGGTAGGAGGCGTCGCCGAAGAAGTCAACACGCGTTGAATAGTGACGCCGGTAACCTCGACCCCGTGACGAAGACGCGGCTGGTGCTCTGGGACATCGACCACACGCTGGTGGACTTCACCGGCCTCGGCGCCGCTTGGTACACCGCGGCCCTGGCCGCGGCGACCGGCACCGAACTGACCACCTACCCCGACTTCGGCGGCCGCACCGAGCGCGCGATCAGCAGCGACCTGCTCACCGCGCACGGCATCGAGCCGACCGAAGACCTGCTCCAGGCGCTCTGGAAGGCGCTGATCGCGGAGTCCGAGCGGGCCGTCGGGCACCTGCCCGCCGACGCCCGGGCGCTGCCGGGCGCCGCCGCGGCGCTGACCGCGTTCGCCGGGCACGACCACGTCGTCCAGTCGCTGGTCACCGGCAACCTGCCGGAGATCTCCCGGCACAAGCTCGCCGCGTTCGGCCTCGACGAGCACCTCGACCTGGCGATCGGCGGTTACGGCACGCTCTCGGCGCACCGGCCGGACCTGGTCCCGCACGCCGTCGCGCAGGCGGCGGCCAAGCACGGCGCGCCGTTCGCCGCCGACGCCGTGGTCGTCATCGGCGACACCCCGAGCGACGTCGAAGCCGCGCTGGCCCACGGCGCGGTCGCGGTCGCCGTCGCGACCGGGCACTACCCCGCGGCGGAGCTCCGGGCCGCGGGCGCGCACACCGTGCTGCCGGATCTGGCCGACACCGACGCCGTCCGGAGTGCCGTCCTGGGGTGACGACCCCGAAGGTCATCGTCCTTCTGACCGGGATGACCCTCATTCCGAAGGAGGACTCCCCTAAGGGAAATCTCGCTCTGCCGTCGGATGTCCGGAACGGCCGCGCTCGCAAGACTCCTAGGCATGACTGAAACAGCGTCGGCGGGCCTGCTCGCCGGAGGGGGACGCATCCGCGGCACGGTCGCGGTTCTGCGGCAGCGACTGCCGTTCACCAGCAGTGTCGTGCTCGCCATGCTCCTGCTGGCCGTCGCGACCGGGGCGCTCTGGAGCGCCGCCGAAGACCGCGCGGCCTACCCGTTCGTCGCCTACGGACTGCCGTCGCTGGAGGCGGGCCGGTGGTGGACGATGCTCACCGGGCCCTTCTTCGCCGTCATCCCCTGGTACTACCTCCCAATGGTCGGCAGCTTCGCGCTCTTCGCCGGCTTCGCCGAGTGGCAGCTGGGAACGCGGCGCGCGATGGCCGTGACGATCGGCGGCCAGTTCGTCTCGGTGCTCGTCGCGACCCAGTTCCTCGCGCTGAGCCGCAACTCCGGCTGGCTGTGGGCCGAGCGGATGGCGGGCAGCCTCGACGTCGGGTTCTCCGGCGGCGCGCTCGCCGCCGTCGCGGTCGCCAGCGCGACCCTGCGGCCGCCGTGGCGCCTGCGGCTGCGGGCCGGGCTCTGCGTGTACGCCGGCGTCGCGATCATCTACGTCGGCACGCTCGCCGACCTCGTGCACTTCTTCGCGCTGGCGCTGGCCATCCCGCTCGGGAAGCGGCTGGTCGGCCCGCGCGGCGAGACCGACACCGCGGGGCCGAACGTACGGGAATGGCGGCTGCTGATCGTCGCCGGCCTGCTGCTGCTCACCGTCGCCGAGGTCGTGATGTTCCTGGTGCCCGGCGACGGCCCGTTCGGGTCCGCGGACGGCGTTTCCCTGACGGCGCCGGAGCTGGCGATCCTCGTCCTGCTGGTGGTGCCGATGCTCAACGGGCTGCGCAAGGGCGGCCGCGTCGCGTGGCGCTGGGCCGTCGCGCTCTCGGTGTTCGTGACGCTGCAAGGGCTCGCGGCCGCCACCGTGATCGGGCTGGCCGACGTCTTCGGCGGCGACTACGACACCGCCGGCCTGCCGCTGTTTTTCGTGGACAATCTCTTGTGGACGGTCGAGCTGATCGTCCTGGTCGCCGGGCGCCACGCCTTCCGCGTGCCTTCGCGACGCCGGCTGCGGCGCCACGCGCAGGGCCCGGGGGTGGCGCTGGCCCGCACGCTGCTCGGGCGGCACGGCGGCAGCACGCTGTCGTGGATGACGACGTGGCCGCGCAACACGTACTTCGTCCGCGAAGACGGCCGGTCCTACCTCGCCTACCGCCGCCACGCGGGGGTCGCGGTCGCCCTCGGCGACCCGATCGCCCCGGACGGCACCGCGGCGGCGACGGTCACCGAGTTCGCCGCCATGTGCGAGAACTCCGGCCTGGTGCCGTGCGTCTTCTCGGTGACGGAGGCGACCGTCGCGGCGACGGCCGAGCTGGGCTGGCAGCACGTCCAGGTGGCCGAGGACAACGTGCTCGACCTCGCGGACCTCGAGTTCCGCGGCAAGGCGTGGCAGGACGTCCGGTCGGCGCTGAACAAGGCCGCCAAGCAGCACATCGACTTCCGGCTGGTCCGCTTGGCCGACCAGCCGGAACCCATCCTCGCCCAGGTCCGGGCGTTGTCGGAGGAGTGGATGTCGGGCAAGGGCATGCCGGAGATGGGCTTCACCCTCGGCGGTCTCGACGAGGCGATGGACCCGGCGACCCGCGTCGGCCTCGCGGTGGACACCGACGGCGTCGTCCACGGCGTCACGTCCTGGCTCCCGGTCTACACCGGCGCCGGCCAGGTCGGCGGCTGGACGCTGGACGTCATGCGCCGCAGCGCCCACGGCTTCCGCCCGGTGATGGAGTTCCTCATCGCGTCGGCCTGCCTGGCCTTCCGCGAAGAGGGCGCGCGGTTCGTGTCGCTCTCGGGCGCGCCATTGGCCCGCAGCGCGGCCGGGGCACCCACGCGCACGATCGACCGGACGCTGGAGTCCCTGGGCCGCGTGATGGAGCCGTACTACGGGTTCCGTTCGCTGCACGCGTTCAAGGCGAAGTTCCAGCCGCGGCACGTCCCGCTGTACCTGGCGTTCCGCGACGAAGCCGACCTGCCGCGGATCGGGCTGGCGCTGAGCCGCGCGTACCTCCCGGACGTCCGGCTGCGCGAACTGGCGAAGCTGGTCAGTAGCTCTCGGGGACGCTGATCCGCTGCGGGAACCGGATCTTGCGGCGGCCGACGACGTTCTGGTCCTTCTCGATCAGGGCGCCGTCGGTCAGCCGGAGCCAGTGCCCGTTGCGGGAGTCGCTGAACGCGATCATGACGCCCGGGGTCAGATCCGTGTCGAGGCGCGTTTCGGGCACCGCCATGCGCCACTTCCCCGGCGGAAGCACGGCGAAGAGGTACTCGTCGTCTTCGATCTCCGGCCCGCGGTGCAGGGTGGAGCCGGTCATCGGCAGGCTCCGCACGAGGTCGAACGAAACGACGACGTGGTTGACCGCCTCGGCATTGGCGTTGGACACGACCATGCAGGTGCGGCGCCCGTCCCGCTCGATCCACGCGGTGACCTTCGAGGCCTGCTCCTGCCGCTCGCGCCGATCCCGCTGCCGCCGGTCGGCCCGCGCCACCCGGCCGTCCCGGATGGCGATCCACAGCGCGACGGCCACGGCCAAGACGGTCCCGACGGCTCCCGCCCACTGCCCGGCCGCGCCCCACCACTCCGGGCTGCGCGCCCGCGTCGTCCAGCCCCAGGCCTTGGCCAGCAGCGGTCCGAACAGGAGCAGGAACCCGGCGGCGCCCAGGACGCCGAACGCACCGGCGCGGAGCCGGGCGAGCCGCTTGTCCATGGGCCCACCCTGCCGGACCCCGGCGCTCAGCGGTAGGTCGTCGGCGGCGGGGTCGTCGTACTGCGGCCCGTCTCCGGGACGAACCGGTAGCTCTTCAGGATCCCCAGCAGGTCGTCGCGGATCGTGGGCCCCGCGCGGTCGCTGTCGGCGTAGGCGACGACCACGCCCGACGCGCTGTCGTTGCCGAACGCCAGCGCGGCGACCAGGGCGTGCTTCGCCGTGCACGGCCCGGTTTCGGTCGGGATCACTTCGGCGACCACGATCTTCGCCGGGGCCTTCGTGCCGTCGGCCTTCGTGATCTGCGCGTCGGCACCGGCGTCCGGGGTCACCGCGGCCAGCGGCCCGTTGTCGGGGCTGAACGCGCTGACGCCCAGGTCGGTCACGGCCTTGCGCGCCGCTTCACCGTTGTCGGCCACCGGCTCGGTGGTGACCCCCGCGCCGCCGAGGTTGGCGTGCTCGCAGTAGTCCTCACCCAGGAACGCGCTCGTGATCAGCCTGATGCCGGGCACCGCGGCGGTCTTCTCCCAGCCGTGGAGCGTGCCCGGCTCGGGCTTCCAGGCCGGGGGGACGTCGTAGGCGTACGAGCCGTCCTTGGCCGCGACGGACTGCCAGCCGCTCACCGCGGCCGGGACGACCACCCGCGGCGCCGGCGTCTCGACCACCGGCGTCCGCGGCGCGGGTGTCGAGGCGGGGCGATGCGACTTGCCGACGCCGAGCGCGTTCAGCACGCCTGCGATCAGCGCGATGAGCACCAGCCCGACCCACGGCGCCCGCGAGGAGCGTCGCCACTTCGGCGGCTTCGGGGCGGGACGGATCCGCTTCGGCTCGGCCCGCGGCGCGTCGACACCTTCGCTGGACGGGAAGCGCGGCGCGTCCGCGGGCTCGTAACCACCGAACCCGCGAAGCGCCGCGTTGTCCTCGTACCCCGGCGTCGTGTCGTCACGACGGCGGAACCGGCTCATCAGGACCGGACGAGCTTGACCAGGTGCTCGACGACGGCGTCGACCGCGATCTCCTCGCGCTCGCCGGTGCGCCGGTCCTTGACCTCGACGACGCCGTTGGCCAGGCCGCGCCCGACCACCAGGATGGTCGGCACGCCGACCAGCTCGGCGTCGGCGAACTTGACGCCCGGCGTCGCCTTGCGGTCGTCGAGGATGATCTCGAGCCCGGCGGTGTCCAGCTCGGCGGCGATCTTCTCGGCGCCGGCGCGCACCGCGTCGTCCTTGCCCGCGATGACGACGTGCACGTCGAACGGTGAGACCTCGCGCGGCCAGATGATGCCGAGCTCGTCGTGGTTCTGCTCGGCGAGCACGCCGACCAGCCGCGAGACGCCCACGCCGTAGGAGCCCATCGTGATCCGGATCGGCTTGGAGTCGGGGCCGAGCGCGTCCAGCTCGAACGCGTCGGCGTACTTGCGGCCGAGCTGGAAGATGTGCCCGATCTCGATGCCGCGCGCGGCGACCAGGGTGCCGTGGCCGTCCGGCGACGCGTCACCCTCGCGGACCTCGGCGGCCTCGATGGTGCCGTCGGGGGTGAAGTCGCGGCCGGCGAGCAGGTCGACGACGTGGTGGTCGGGCTTGTCGGCCCCGGTGACCCAGGCGGTGCCGGGCGCGATCCGCGGGTCGGCTAGGTAGCGCACGCCGTTGTCCTGCAGGGCCTTCGGGCCGATGTAGCCCTTGACCAGGAACGGGTTCGCCTTGAAGTCGGTCTCGTCGAGCAGCTCGACCTCGGCCGGCTCGAGCGACGCTTCGAGGCGCTTCATGTCCACTTCGCGGTCACCGGGGAGCGCGACGCAGACCAGCTCCCACTCCTTCGCACCCGGCTGACGCGTCTTGAGCATGACGTTCTTCAGCGTGTCCGCGGCGGTGAACTCGCGGCCGAGCCCGGCCGCGTTGAGGAAGTTCACCAGCGTCTCGATGGTCGGCGTGTTCGGCGTGTGGTGCACCTGCGCCTCGGGACGGCCCTCGATCGGCTGCGCGGCCGGCGCGGGCGTCACGACCGCTTCGACGTTCGCCGCGTAGCCCGACTCGGTGCTGCGGACGTAGGTGTCCTCGCCGGTCTCGGCGACCGCGAGGAACTCCTCCGACGCCGAGCCGCCCATCGCCCCCGACGTCGCCTTCACCACGACGTACTCGAGGCCGAGGCGGTCGAACAACTTCGTGTAGGCGGCGCGGTGCGCCTGGTAGGAGCGCTCGAGGCCCTCGTCGTCGAGGTCGAAGGAGTACGAGTCCTTCATGACGAACTCGCGGCCGCGCAGGATGCCGGCGCGGGGCCGCGCTTCGTCGCGGTACTTGGTCTGGATCTGGTACAGCGTGACCGGGTAGTCGCGGTAGGAGCTGTACTCGCCCTTGACCGTCAGCGTGAACAGCTCTTCGTGCGTCGGGCCGAGCAGGTAGTCGGCGCCCTTGCGGTCCTTGAGGCGGAAGAGGCTGTCGCCGTACTCGGTCCAGCGGCCGGTCGCCTCGTAGGGCTCCTTCGGCAGCAGCGCGGGGAACTGGATCTCCTGCGCGCCGATGGCGTTCATCTCGTCGCGCACGACGGCCTCGACGCGGCGCAGCACGCGCAGGCCCAGCGGCAGCCACGAGTACCCGCCCGGGGCGACCCGGCGGACGTAGCCGGCACGTACCAGGAGCCGGTGGCTCGGTACCTCGGCGTCCGCCGGATCCTCGCGCAACGTGCGAAGGAACAACGACGAAGTCCTGGTGATCACTGGGTGGCTCCCTGCGCCGGGCGGGTGTGAAAGTCCCGCTCAGAGTAGTCAACCGCCCGGCAACAACTCCAACGGGTTACTCGGCGGCCGTTTTTGTCGGTGGTCGCCGCTAGCGTCCGGGCCATGACGGTTCGGATGGCCATGATCACGATCGACTGCGCGGATCCGCGCGGTCTGGCGGAGTTCTGGACGGCGGCGCTCGGCACGGTCGTCGCCCAGGACTACGGAGGCGAGTTCCTGTTCCTCGCCCCGCCGGAGGGCGGGCTGTCGCTGGGGCTCCAGCGGGTGCCCGAACCGCGGGCGGGCAAGAACCGGGTGCACGTCGACTTCGGTTCCGACGATCGGGAAAAGGAGGTGAAGAGGCTGGTCGGCCTGGGGGCGACCGAGCAGGGCGAGCACGAGGTGCCCGGCTTCGCCTGGACCGTGCTGGCCGATCCCGAAGGCAACGAGTTCTGCGTGTCCGGGCCGCGGCACGGGTGAGGTCCCGTAACGCCCGGCCGCGTCGCGCCGATGCTCGGTTCGGAGCAGTGAATTCGCTGCTCCGGGCCGATTTCCGGCACTGGTCACCGGCCGGTACCGAGCACTAGCATCGGCCCGGCGGGGGGCCGCGGGGGGGGGTCTTCGGCGCGTACGACCGCGACGGATCACGTTCGCGGACAGCCATTTCTCAGGGGGAGATTCCTGATGCCCTTCTTGGGTGTTGCAGCGGGTGTTGCAGTCGTCGGCGTCCGGCCGAAGGCGGCGCTCTGATGCGCCGGGCGAGAGCGGGTGCGCTGCTCGCCGTCACGGCGGCGCTGGGCGTGCTCACCGCCGTGCCCGGTGCCGCGGTCACCGGCGGTCCCGCCGCCGACGGCGCGTACGGGTTCACCACGAGGATCGAGGTCGGCACCGCACACGGGTGCAGCGGGGCGCTCGTGGCACCGCAGTGGGTGCTCACGGCCGCGAGCTGCTTCCCGGAGAACGCCGGGGTGGCGGGTTCGCCGAAGCTCGCTTCGAAGGCCATCGTGGGCAAGCGCGGCACCGCGGGCGCCGAACGGTCCATTGTGGACCTCCTGTTCCGCGCCGACCGGAACGCGGTGCTGGCCAAGCTGTCGGCCCCGGTGACCGACGTCGCCCCGGCCGTCGTCGGGACCACGGCACCGGCGGTGGACGAGCGGCTGCGCGTCGTCGGCTACGGCCGGACCGCGACCGAATGGGTGCCCGACGCCCCGCACACCGCCACCGTCGCGGTGCGGAGCACCACCGCGACCACACTGGCGATCGCCGGCGACCCGGACGCGGCCACGACCACCTGCCAGGGCGACGCCGGCGGCCCGCTGCTGCGCGAGCACGACGGCACGGCCGAGCTGATCGGGCTGCACGACGCCTCGTGGCAGGCCGGCTGCCTCGGCTCCGCCGAGACCCGCCAGGGCGCCGTCGAGACCCGCGTCGACGACCTCGCGAGCTGGATCGGCCCGCGCGTGCGCGGCGACGCCTACACGGCGCTGCCGGTCGCGCAGCGGGTTCTCGACACCCGCACCCCGCAGGGTGACCACCAGAAGCCGGTGACCTCAGGCGAGTCCGTGTCCGTCGCCATCCCGGGCCTGCCCGCGACCGCGAGTGCGGTCGCCGTCAGCCTCGTCGGGATCGAGGGCACCGCCGGCACGTTCCTGACCGCGTACGGCGACACCCTGCCGTCGACGTCGAACCTCAACCTCGGTGTTGGCGCCACCGCGGCGGTCATGGCCGTGGTCCCGGTCGGCGCGGACGGGCGGATCAAGGTCCGCAACAACGCCGGCTCGATCGACGTGATCGTCGACTACCTCGGCTACTACAGCGCGTCGGGCGAGTCGACCTACCAGCCGGCGGACAAGCCGGTCCAGGTGCTCGACACGCGGGGTTCGCTCGGCGGGCACCCGGGCAAGCTCACCGGCGGCGAGGTGGTGACCGTGCCGGTCCGCGGGAAGGCGGGCGTGCCGGCCGACGCCGTCGCCGTGGCGGTCAACCTGACCGGCACGGAGACCGACTCGAACACGTTCTTCAGCGTGTACGCCCAGGGCTCGCCCGGGCCGTCCACGCTGAACATCTCGGCGGGTGCGGACCGCGCGACCCAGTCGCTCGTGCGGATCGGCGACGACGGTGCCATCCGCCTGTTCCTCCACCACGGCCAGGGCCACGCGCTGCTGTCGGTGCTCGGCTCGTTCGTGCCGGGTGACGCGGGCAGCCGGTACGCGGCCCTGGGCACGCCGACGCGGCTGCTCGACACCCGCGCGCTCGTCCCGCCGGCCCCGCTGGGCCCGGGCGGCATCGTCACGGTCCAGGCCGCCGGCCTGCCCGCCGAGGCGACCGCCGCGGCGGTCAACCTCACCGACGTGCAGCCGAGCGTGCGGTCGTTCCTGTCGGCCTGGTCGCACGACCTGCCCTACAGCGACATCCCGTCGACGCTGAACGCCACCCCGGGCGACAACACGTCCAACGCGGCGACGGTCCGGCTCGGGTCCGGCGCGCGCCTGGACGTCCGCAACTCGGCCGGTTCGACGAACCTGGTGGTCGACCTGCAGGGGTACTACACGCGGTAACGGGTAGAAAGGCGGCATGAACGCTCGCGTACTGCTGCCGTGGACCGACATCGAGGTGCCGGAGGGGGTCGAGGCCGCGTACTACGACGGCCTCGGCTCGCCCCCTCCCGACCTTGAGGGTGTCGAGTTCTACGTCCTGCCGTACGACCGGGGCCCGGAGCCGCCGAAGCTGATCGGGCGGCTGCCCGCGCTGCGCGTGGTGCAGGCGCTCTCGGCCGGGGTGGAGAACCTGGTCCCGCTGCTGCCCGAAGGCGTGCGGCTGGCGAACGGGCGCGGGCTGCACGACCTGAGCGTGGCCGAGCACGCGCTGGCGCTGATCCACGCGGCCCAGCGGGACCTGCCGCGCTGGTTCGCCCAGCAGGCGCGGGGCGAGTGGGTGCGCGAACACACGCGGTCCCTCGCCGACAGCCGGGTGCTGCTGGTCGGGTACGGCTCGATCGGCCGGGCGATCGAGCGTCAGCTCGTCGCCGCCGAAGCGGTGGTGACGAGGGTGGCGAGCCACGCCCGGCCGGCCGAGGACGTCCACGGCGTCGACGAGCTGCCGGCGCTGCTGCCGGAAGCCGGCATCGTGGTCCTGGTGCTGCCGGACACCCCGGCGACCCGTGGCCTGCTGGGGGCCGCCGAGCTGGCGGCCCTGCCCGAGGACGCCCTGGTGGTCAACGTCGGCCGCGGCACGGCGATCGACACGGACGCCCTGCTGGCCGAGACGCGCACCGGGCGGCTGCGCGCCGCGCTGGACGTGGTGGACCCGGAGCCGCTGCCCGCCGGCCATCCACTGTGGACGGTGCCGGGCGTGGTCCTGACCCCCCACATCGCGGGCGGCTCGGCGTCGTTCTACCCGCGCGCCAAGAAACTGGCCGGGGAGCAGCTGCGCCGGTACGTGCAGGGAGAGGAGCTGCTCAACCTCGTGCCAGAGGCTTGACGTACACGTGCCATTCGTCGTCGACGCGGTAGCCGCACCGTTCGTAGACGCCCAGCGCGCGGTGCGCGTTGTCGACGTCGACGTTCAGCGCCGACCGGTCGAACCCGGCCGCCTTGGCCGCCAGCAGGGTGTGGCCGAGCAGGCCCGACGCGACACCGCGGCCGCGCAGCACCTCGCGCGTGCCCACCCAGGTGGCGTTGTGCTCGCGCACGCCGGTCGCCTCGGCTTCGGACGCGTAGAAGTGGCTCAGCACGAAGGCCAGGACCTTGTCGTCGTCGAGGACGAGGAACGACAGGTCCGGCCGGAAGTCCTTGGAGCCGGTGACGAGGTGGCGCCAGGCGCCGGGCTCGTAGGCGGTGCTGCCCCAGTGGTCGCCGAAGGTGTCGTTGCGGGCGTCGAGCGCGGCGAGGTCGTACGCGAAGTCGAACGGAACGGGCACGACGCCGTCCGGCAGCGACGGCTGCGGCGGCAGGTCGGCGAGGCCGACGCGCATGTCCACCATCGTCCGCTGGTGCTCGTAACCGGCCGCGGCGAGCACACCGGCGATCCAGCGTTCGTTCCGGTGGTGACCGTGGTGCAGTTCGAGCGGCGCGTCCGGGAAGGCGCGTGCGTGGACCTCGCGACTCGTCCGGGTGAACCAGTCGGCGAGGTGCGCACCGACGGCGTCGTCGCGGTGGTCCGGGTGCACGACCGACTGGAGCCGGATCATGTGCACCGGGTTCGCGGCGTCGCGGCGGCGGACGAGGCCGTAGCCGACGAGCCGGTCGCCGTCCCAGGCGCCGGTGGTGGCTCCGGCCAGGTCGATGTTGGGACCTTCGAGCTCCTCGCGCAGGTCCTCGGTGCTGAAGTGCTCACCCGTCCGGTCGACCTCCTCGGCGGCCGCGTAGAGCCGGGCGAGGGCCGCGTCGTCGTCGAGCGTGAGGGGACGCCAGGTCAGGTCCATGCGCCGAGGCTAGGCCGCGCGCCGCCGGCCGCGCATCCCGATTTACGCTCAGTGCGTGCTGGTGCTCCTGCCCCCTTCCGAGACCAAGGCCGACGGCGGCCGCGGCGCCCCGCTGGACCACGCCGCCCTGTCGTTCCCCGAGCTGAACCCGACGCGCGCGAAGATCGCCGACGCGCTCGTCGAGCTGGCGGGTGACGTCCCGGCCAGCATCGCGGTCCTGGGCATCACCGAGCGCCAGGCCGGGGAGGTCACGCGCAACGCGCAGCTGTGGACGTCCCCGACGATGCCGGCCCTGCGCCGCTACACGGGCGTCCTGTACGACGCGCTCGACGTGAAGAGCTTCACGAGGGCAGGGCTGGAGAAGGCCCACCGCCGCCTGGCGGTGACGTCCTCGCTGTTCGGCGTGGTCTCGGCGACCGACCCGATCCCGGCGTACCGCCTCTCCGGCGGCAACTCCCTGCCCGCGCTCGGCACCATCCGCGGCATGTGGAAGCCAGCGCTCGAGCCGGTGCTGCAGAACATCGAAGGCCTGGTGGTCGACCTCCGTTCGGGCACGTACTCGGCCTTCGCCAACCTCCGCCCGGACGCGGTGACGGTCCGCGTGGTCACCGAGAACGCCCGGGGTGAGCGAGTGACGGTGAGCCACTTCAACAAGGCGTACAAGGGCCGCCTCGCCCACGTACTGGCCGTCACCCGCGCCGAACCGTCCACTGTGGACCAGCTGGCCAAGGTGATCAGGAAGGCGGGCCTGACGGTGGAACGCACCGGCGACCACGCCTTGGACCTGATCACCGAAGGCTGACCACAAGCCTCCTCCCGGCGGCCAGCCACGACCAGGCGCCGGGCCTCGGCCACGCGGGGCAGGTCGCGACCAGGCACCGGGATTGACCAGCCGACGCGGCATGAAGCGCAACCAGGCGCCGGGGTTCTCAATCCGCGCGGCGTGAACCGCTACCGGCCACCGGGCTTTGACCAGCCCCGCAGCGACGCCAGGTGAAGCGCGACCGGCCACGAGTTTTGAACAGTCTGCGCCGGGCTCCGCCAGTTTGCGGGGCGCCGACCCAGCCGAGAGCAGGCCCGTGCTGCCGAGCGGTCGCGACTCGGCCCGTGACTCGGCGCCGCCGGTGATGGCCGCAACCTGTCCGGCGGAGGGCTCTCGTCGGTCGCCGCGCGTTTCGGGATCTGCCTGGCCCGGGGCGCGGCCGTTATGGTGCGGGTAGCCGGGGCTAGAAGCGGTCCGGGGAGAACGGGGTCAGGTCGAAGCCTGGGTCCTCGTCCAGGGCGAGCGCCGCCACCAGCTTTCCGGCGAAGGGGGCGTTTGTCAGGCCTCCGGCGCCGAAGCCCGTCGAGATCGTGAGGCCTGGGCGGATGCGGCCCAGGATGGGGAGGGCGTCGGGGGTGCCCGGGCGGAAGCCGACTCGGGTTTCGGTGAGGGTGGCGGTTGCCAGGCCCGGGGCGATCGTCAGGGCGTTGTCCAGCACTTCGCGCTGGCCCGCGGCCGTCACCCGGTAGTCGAAGCCGGCCTCCGCCTCGCGGGTGGCGCCCGCGACCACCCGGCCGCCGCCGAACGCCAGCAGGTAGTGGCTGGTGCGCGGCAGGACCACCGGCCAGGCCGCGGTGTCCGTTTCCGGCAGGTCGAAGTGGCTGATCTGGCCGCGGTGGGGCGTCACCGGCAGGTCGACGCCCAGCGGGGCCAGCAGCTCGCGGCTCCACGCGCCGGCCGCGACCACCACGCTGTCCGCTTCGAGCGGCCCCTGCTCACCCGCCACCGTGCCGTCGGCGCGGAAGGCGACCTCACCGTCGACGAACTTCGCGCCCTTGCGCTCGGCCGCCGCCAGCAGGGCGCGGCGCAGCAGGTGCCCGTCGACGCGGCCGGCGCCGGACAGGTGGACCGCGCCCAGCTCGGGGGCCAGCGCCGGGAACAGCTCCCTGGCCTGCGCCGGATCGAGCCGGCGGACCTCGCCGGCCTCCGGGGCGCCCGCCGCCCGCGCGGCCAGCCGCTCGTGGGCCGCCGCCAGCTCGGACTCCTCGGCCGAGACGATCATCCCGCCGACGACCTCGAACGACGACTCCTCGCCCAGCTCGGCCAGCTCCGCCGTGAACTCCCGGTAGTAGCGGCCCGCGGCCGCCGCCAGCGGATAGAGGGCGTCTTCCCAGCGCGACGTCCACGGGCTGACGATCCCGGCGCCGGCCTCGGTGGCCGTCCCGGGACGCGCCGCGTCCGCCACGATCACTTCCGCACCCCGGCCCGCCAGGTGGTAGGCCGTGGCCGCGCCGCCGATCCCGCTTCCGATCACGAGCACTCGCATGCTTCCCACCCTGCCCGAACGTGCCGCGCCGGGGCGACCCGGATTCACCACACCGGCGCCCGGCCGGCCGTAGGCTGCACGCCATGCCGAGCCGTGCCGAGCGGTATGTCGCCCATCTCGACACCCTGACCGGGAGCACCGAGCCCCGGCTGCAGCCGATCCCGTCCAGCCACACCGGCCTGGACGACGTCATCTCGCTCGTCTACGCCGACGAACCCGAGCCGCGCTACCTGACGGGCGCGACCTACGGCCTCTCGCTCGCCGAGCACACCGACTGGCACGGGATGAAGCCGGAGCTGTGGATCAGCGTCCGCTCGGACGACCCGATCTGGGCGCTGGCCATCGCCTACCTCGCCGAGCAGCTGCGCGGTACCTGCCCGTTCGTCTACGGCGACACGATCGACTTCGGCGAGCCGATCGCCCCGGAGTCCGCCATGACCGCCTTCGCCGTGTCCGCGCCCGCCGGTCTCGACGCCCACCAGTACACGCTGATCGACATCGGGGGCGCGCCGATCAGCATCGCCGGCTGCTACCCCGTGCACGACACCGAGCGGGACTACATCCGCGAGCACGGCATCGACGCGTTCTGGCAGCTGGACTGGGACCTCTACGACGTCCGCCGCCCGCCCGTCATCTAGCGCGTCCGGCCGGCCGGGTCAGGCACCCAGCACGGCCATCGCCGCGTTGTGGCCCGGAATGCCGCTGACACCACCTCCCCGCACCGCTCCCGCACCGCACAGCAGCACGCGCTCGTGCGCCGTCTCGACGCCCCAGCGCCCGGTCAGCGCCGGATCGTCCGCGAACGGCCACGCCAGGTCCCGGTGGAAGATGTGCCCGGCCGGCAGCCCGAGCTCGGCTTCCAGGTCCAGCGGGGTCTTCGCTTCTACGCAGGGATTTCCGCCGGGGCCGGTCAGTAGGCAGTCCTCGATCGGCTCGGCCAGCACACTGTTCAGCGAAGCCAGCGTCGCGCGCAACGCCTCTTCGCGTGCTTCGTCGTTGCGTCCTTCGAACAGCCGCGCGGGCATGTGGAGGCCGAACAACGTCAGCGTCTGCGCGCCGGCCGCCCGCTCGGCCGGACCGAGGATCGACGGGTCGGTCAGCGAGTGGCAATAGATCTCGCACGGTGGCAGCGTGGGGATCTTCCCCGCCGCCGCTTCGCGATAGGCCGTCTCCAGCTGGCTGAAGGTCTCGTTGACGTGGAACGTGCCGCCGAACGCCTCGGCCGGGTCGACGCCGGGGTCACGCAACTTCGGCAACCGCGACAGCACCATGTTCACCTTGAGCTGCGCGCCTTCCGGCCGCTCCGCGGGTTCCTCGCCCAGCAACCGCGCCAACGTAGGCGGCGCGACGTTCGCCAGGACGTGGCCGCCGCGTACGACGTGCTCGGTGTCGCCGCGCCGGTAGCGCACCTCACCGCCGGGGTCGATCGCCAGCACCTCGGCGCCGGTGACGAGCTTCGCGCCCGCCGCGGAAGCCACGGCGGCCAAAGAGCCCGTGACCGCGCCCATGCCGCCGACCGGCACGTCCCAGTCGCCCGTGCCGTTGCCGATCACGTGGTAGAGCAGGCAGCGGTTCTGCCGGAGGTCCCCGGCATCCGCCGCGGCGAACGTGCCGATCAGGGCGTCGGTCAGCACCACGCCGCGGACCGTGTCGTCGCCGAACCAGGACGTGAGCGTCTCGCCGATCGGCCGCTCGAACAGCATCGACCACGCTTCGGCGTCGGCCACCCGGTCCCGGAAGTCCACTTCGGACAGAAGGGGTTCGGTGAGCGTGCCGAAGACGCGTTCGGCGACCTGCCCGGTCAGCTCGTAGAACCGTTGCCACGCCGCGAAGTCCGCTGTGGACCCGGTGAGCGCGCGGAACGACGCCGCGGTCCGGCTTTCGTCGCCTGTGTCGACAAGGAGACCCGAGTCGCCCGACGGGGTGTAGGACGACATCCGGCGCCGCCGCAGCGCCACGTCGAGGCCCAGGTCCGCGATGATCTTCTTGGGCAGCAGGCTGACCAGGTACGAGTAGCGCGACAACCGGACGTCGACACCCTCGAACGCGCGGAACGACACCGCGGCGCCACCGGTCTCGCCGCGCCGCTCCAGCACGAGGACCGACCGGCCCGCCCGCGCCAGGTAGGCCGCCGCGACCAGCCCGTTGTGCCCGCCTCCGACGACCACGACGTCGTAGGACTCCATCCGCTCCTCCTCGTTCGGCCGCGTTCGGCCTGCCTGATCATCGTGACCACGGCGGCACCCGGATTTCAAGGAAAGGGCACGAACGGACCGTTCGCGCTATTCGGTTGCGCGGCGCCGGGGCGGCGCGGCAAGCTGTGGTGACGTCCGGCAGGGAGCCGGTGTGCGAGAGAGCGGGGAGGTGCCTGTGGTGATGACTGTGCGGGCCCTACTGCGCCCAAGCCCACCCGCCCCCCGAGGCTGATCACGCGCCCGGTGGGGCACCCCTGAACCAGGAGAACCCACCAGTGCGCCTGCACGATTTCGAAGACTTCAACGAAAGCCGCGGACAGCTCGGCGGCGAAGACCACCCACCACGCCGCCGCGCGCGGCTCGACGAGGAGAACCCGCGGTTCTCCCGTCGTGCGCGGTTCGACGACGAACCCGAACCGACCCGCAGCGGCCGGCTCACCGAAGGCGAACGCGTCCGGCTCGCGAAGCTGCGGGACGACGCCTACACCGAAAACCAGCTGCCCGACGGGGCCGACCGCTGGTCCACCTGGGACGACGCCGAACACGGCCCGCTCCCCCGGCCGGACTGGGTCGTCACGGAGCTCGCCGCGGTCGACACCGATCTCGGCGTCCTCAAGACCGGCAAGGAGGCCGACGTCCACCTGCTGCGGCGCGGCCTGCCCGGCACCCCCGGCACGCTGCTCGCCGCGAAGCGCTACCGCAGCGACGAGCACAAGCTGTTCCACCGCGACGCGGGCTACCTCGAAGGGCGGCGGATGCGCCGCTCCCGCGAGACCCGCGCGATGGCGCAGCGCACCGCGTTCGGCCGCAACCTGATCGCCGAGCAGTGGGCGGTCGCGGAGTTCGCCGCGCTGAGTCGCTTGTGGACGCTCGGCGCGCCCGTGCCGTACCCCGTGCAGCGCAACGGGACCGAGCTGCTGCTCGAGTTCCTGGGCGAGGACGACGGGACGGCGGCGCCGCGGCTGGCGCAGGTGCGCCCGGAGCCCGGCGAGCTGAAGGACCTGTGGTTCCAGGCCACCGCGGCGCTGGAGCTGCTCGCGTCCGAAGGGCTCGCGCACGGCGACCTCTCGGCGTACAACGTGCTCGTCCACGAGGGGCGGCTGGTGGTGATCGACTTACCTCAAGTGGTCGACGTCGTCGCCAACCCGGGCGGGGTCGAATTCCTCGCCAGGGACGTGCGCAACCTGGCCGGCTGGTTCCACGGCCGGGGCCTCGGCGAGCACGTCACCAGGACCGATGAGCTGCTGAAGGAACTCGTGGCGACGGCCGGGATCGGGTGATCACGGAGCGGCGTCGCGGGTGTGGTGCGGAACACGCCTGCGACGCCGCCCACAACCGGTTACCTCGATGCGGAGGACCAGCTCCCCTTCAGGTACAGTATGTACAGACCGCAACCGGCGGCGTGGATGAGTTGGTGTCCGTCGCCTCCAGAGCCACCGAATGGCTCGCGGTGATCCGCATTCCCACAAGCGGCGCGCAGTGTCGGATAGCGACAAGACACAGTGTGCCGGGGTCCGTCCCTGTGAACGCCCACGCACACCATCTTGCCCTGCCTGCGCGCGGGGAGCCCGGGCCTCCTTGTGACGAACCACGTCCGAGAGGCATTTGTGACAGTCACGTTCAACTCTGGTCCCTCCTCGACGTCCGCGCACGCGGGCCGTCCCGACCGTCGGCCGCGTCAGCGCCCCGCCGGTGGGGACATGCTGCGCGACGACGCCGTCGAGACCGTGGCGACCAGGACCTTCGCCGAGCTGGGCCTGCCGGAGCCGCTGCTCCGCGCGCTGGCCGAGGCCGGCATCAACAGCCCGTTCCCGATCCAGTCCGCGACCATCCCGGACGCACTGGCCGGCCGCGACGTCCTGGGCCGCGCCCAGACCGGTTCCGGCAAGACCCTCGCCTTCGGCCTGGCCATGCTGGCCCGGCTCGCCGACGGCAAGGCTCGCCCGAAGCGCCCCCGCGCGCTGATCCTGGTGCCGACCCGCGAGCTGGCCATGCAGGTGGCCGACTCGCTGACCCCGCTGGCCAAGTCCCTCGGCCTGTGGTGCCGCACCGCCGTTGGCGGCATGGCCTTCGCCCGTCAGGCCGACGCGCTCTCCCGTGGCGTCGACCTGCTGATCGCCACTCCGGGCCGGCTGTCGGACCACGTCCGGCAGGGCACCGCGCACCTGGGCGACTGCAACTTCATCGCGCTCGACGAGGCCGACCAGATGGCGGACATGGGCTTCATGCCGCAGGTCCGCGAGATCCTCGACCTCACGCCGCCGGGTGGGCAGCGCCTGCTGTTCTCGGCGACGCTCGACGGTGACGTCAACCGCCTCGTGCGGCAGTACCTGTCCGACCCGGTCACCCACTCGGTGGCGCCGTCGACCGCGAGCGTCGACACCATGGACCACCACGTGCTCCAGGTGTCGCACCAGGACAAGCAGGACGTCATCACGCAGATCGGCGCCCGCGAGGGCCGCACGATCATGTTCGTGCGGACCAAGCACCACGTCGACCGCCTCACCGAGCGCCTGCGCGAGCAGGGCGTGAACGCGCAGGCCCTGCACGGCGGCAAGACGCAGGGGCAGCGCAACCGCGTCCTCGCCGACTTCAAGGAAGGCCACGCCCCGGTGCTGGTCGCCACGGACGTCGCGGCGCGCGGCATCCACGTCGACGACATCTCGCTGGTGCTGCACGTCGACCCGGCGGCCGACCACAAGGACTACCTGCACCGCGCGGGCCGCACGGCGCGCGCCGGGGCGTCCGGTGTCGTCGTCACGCTGGTCACCAACGACCAGCGCCGCATGGTCAAGCGGATGACCGACCGGGCCGGCGTCCGCGCCGAGTCCACGATGGTCCGCCCGGGTGACGAGGCGCTGACCCGCATCACCGGTGCCCGCGAGCCCAGTGGCGAGCCGGTCATCGAGCGTCGGCGCGAGAACCCGCGCCGTGGCGGCGGTGGCTTCCGCGGCGACCGCGGCTTCGGCGGCTCGAGCCGGGGTGGTTACCGCGGTGGCAGCAGCCAGGGCGGCGACCGCGGCGCGAGCGGCGGCGGCAGCTACGGCGGCGACCGTGGTGAGCGCGGCGGCGACCGTGGCGGTTACGGCCAGGGTTCGCGCGAAGGCCGTCCCGGCGGCTTCGGCGGCCGCGGCCGTCAGCCCCGCTCGGGCAGCGGTGGTGGCGGTTACGGCCGCCCGAGCCGTGGCCCGCGTCGCGGCTACGACAGCTGATTTCCCCCGGAAGCCCCGGACCGGCACTCGCCGGTCCGGGGCTTCCGGCGTTTCCGGGCCCGCTTCACGGACGAGCGGGGTCCGGATGGGAGACTGCGGGACGTGACTACGCCGCCGACACTTCCGCCCGAAGAGGTTTTCGACTGGCTCGACGTCGAGGCGGAGAAGCGTGCGGGCGCCGGTCTGGTGCGGCAGCTGCGGCCACGGCCCGCCAAGACCGACGAGCTGGACCTGGCCGGGAACGACTACCTCGGGCTGGCCCACGACAAGCGCGTCGCCGGGGCCGCCGCGGCCGCCGCGCTGCGGTGGGGCGCCGGCTCGACCGGCTCACGGCTGGTGACCGGCTCGACCGAGCTGCACACCGAGCTCGAGATGGAGCTCGCCCGGTTCTGCGGGGTGCAGGCCGCGCTCGTGTTCTCGTCGGGCTTCACGGCCAACCTCGGCGCGGTGACGGCGTTGTCCGGCAGCGAAGCCGCGATCGTCACCGACAAGTACATCCACGCGTCGCTCATCGAGGGCTGCCGGCTGTCGCGGGCCGACATCGCCGCGGTGGCGCACGCGACGCCGTCGGCGATCAAGCACGCCCTGGCGACCCGGCGCAAGCCGCGGGCGCTGGTGGTGACCGACTCGGTGTTCTCGGTGGACGGTGACCTCGCCCCGCTCGGCGAGCTGGCCGGGATCTGCCGCGAGCACGGCGCCGCCATGCTGGTCGACGACGCGCACGGCTTCGGCGTCCTGGGTGAAGGCGGGCGCGGCGCGGTGCACGCGGCCGGGCTCGCGGGCGCCCCCGACGTCGTCACGACGTTGACGCTCTCGAAGGCCCTCGGCGCGCAGGGTGGCGCGGTGCTCGGGCCGCGTCGCGTCATCAAGCACCTCATCGACACCGCGCGCAGCTTCATCTTCGACACGGCGCTCGCGCCCGCCAGCGCCGCCGCCGCGCTCGCCGCGTTGCACGCGCTGAAGGAAGAGCCGGGGCTGGCGGAGAAGGTCCAGGAGAACGCCGGGAACCTGGCGATGCAGCTGAAGGCGGCGGGCTTGAAGGCGAGCCTGCCGGACGCGGCCGTGATCTCGGTGCAGGCACCGTCCGCGGAGACGGCCGTCGCGTGGGCCGCGGCCTGCGCCGAGCAGGGCATCCGCGTCGGGTGCTTCCGGCCGCCGTCGGTGCCCGACGGCATTTCGCGGCTGCGGCTGACGGTCCGCGCCGACCTCACGGAGTCCGATGTGGACCGTGCGGTGAAGGTGATCACGGCGACCGCGCCGCGCGGTGCGGCCGACTGAGCCGTACCGGAACGGACGGCACGCGTACCTGGACGGCCGGTTCGCGTACCCAGCGGGCCGACTCGCGTACCTGGATGGACGACACGCGTACCCGGGTGGACGACTCGTGTGCTCCGGCGGGCTTTTCGCGTGCTCCGGCGGGCTTCTCGCGTGATTGAAGAGGCATCACGCGTGATCAGAGGGGCATCACGCGTGATTGGGGGGACGACACTCGCGGGTCAGGCGGGGCGGCGCATGCGGATGTGGGGGATTCCGTCGTCGTCGGTGTATTCGGGGCCTTCGGCTGCGAAGCCGTAGCGCGCGTAGAAACCCTGGACGTACGTTTGGGCGTCCAGGACGTATTCGCCGGGGATCGTCAGCGCCGCGTCCATTAGGTGGGCTGCCAGGCCCTGCCCTCTGGACTGGGCGGCCGTGACTACCCGGCCGATGCGGCGGATACCACCCGGGTCCAGCAGGACTCGGAGGTAGGACAGGACGTTGCCGTCCGCGAACCAGAGGTGGCGGGTGTCCGGCAGGAGGTCGCGGCCGTCCAGTTCCGGGTAGGCGGCCTTCTGCTCCACCACGAAGACGTCCACCCGCAGGCGCAGGATGTCGTGCAGCTGGGCGGCGGTCAGCTCGGGGCCGGTCGCGTCGTGCAGGGTCGGCATACCCCTGCTTACCACGCTCAGCCGAGCAGGCGCGGGTTGGCTTGCTGCTGGATGTCGTCCACGTACGCGGAAACGCGCGTGTAGACGCCCGGCTTGCCGGCCTTGCCGCAGCCGTCGCCGAAGGACACCAGGCCGATCAGCGTGTCGCCCACGACCAGCGGGCCGCCGGAGTCGCCTTGGCACGCGTCGACGCCGCCGTCGGCGTATCCCGCGCACACCATGGTCTTCGGGTCGTAGACGTCGTAGTCGGAGTTGCAGTCCTTGTCGCCGATCACCGGGACCTGGGCGCTGCGCAGGTAGTCGGACCGGTCGCCGCCGTCGGCGACGCGGCCCCAGCCGAGCACCGTTGCCTGCGTGCCCTCGCGGTACACCGACGGGTCGCCGCTGTCGGGCAGCTTCGCGGGCCGGTAGTCGAGCTGGCCGCGCACGGTCAGCACCGCGATGTCGTTGCCCTGCGTCGGGTCGTTGTACCCCTTGCTGATCCAGATCTTCGACACGCTCAGCACCTGGCCGTCGTTGGTGCGCTTGTCCTCGCGGCCGGCCACCACCCGGACGTCCTGCTTCGCGACGGCTTTCGCGCAGTGCGCCGCCGTCGCGACCGCCGTGGAGCTGACGATCACCGCGCCGCAGTACTGGTTCCCGCCGGTGTCGGCCAGGTAGACGGCGTACGGGTGGTCGTCGAGCGAGGCCTTGTTGCCGCCGACGATCCGGGGCTGGTTGGCGGACGCCGGGTCCGCCGAAGCGGTGTTCACCACGACCGGGACGGCGACCGCCGCGACCGCGAGGAGCGCGCCGCTCACGAGCAGCAGGGATCGGCGGGACTTCACGGACATGGGTCGTTCCCCTCTTCGAAACCAAGAACAAGGCACTGCGCACGGCACTCACGCGACTCCACAGCGTGAACAGGTGGCCCTGAATACCCTAATCGGAGTGAGCCCGAAGCGGTGTCACTGAAACGGGTGGACTCCGCGATCACCGAACGTTTATGTCAGGATTGCGGAATGCGACGGACAGCGACGGCGGCGCTCGGGGCGGTCATGGCTCTGACGCTGGGCGCGTGCACGTCGGAAGTGCCTGCGACGCCCCAGCCCGTGGCCGCGACGCCGGTCACGACGACCGTGTCCAAACCCCCCGCCCCGGTGAAACAAGCGTCGCCGGCGACGTCGAGCGCGCCCGCCGTCACCTGGCAGGTGGGTGCCCGGCCACTCCCCCGCCGCCCGGACGGCTTCGGCGAGATCGAGCCGACGCCACCCGAACTGGTGAACCGGGCACTTCCGACAAAAGACGTCCTTCCCCCACCGGCCGGGAACGCCTACGCCTCGACGATCAGCGCGGTGCCCGCCGCCGTCCTCGCGCGCAGCACCTGGCAGGCCGCCTGCCCGGTCAAGGCGGCCGACCTGCGTTACCTCACGATGGCGTTCTGGGGCTTCGACGGCCGCGCGCACACCGGCGAGATGCTGGTGAACGCGAAGGGCGCGGCCGCGATCACGAAGGTGTTCGGGCAGCTCTTCGCCCGCCACTTCCCCCTCGAGGAGATGCGGGTGACCAGCCCGGCCGAGCTGACCCTGCCGCCGACCGGCGACGGCAACTCCACCAGCGCGTTCGTCTGCCGGCCGGCGCGCGGCCAGACGAACTGGTCGGCGCACGCCTACGGGCTGGCGGTGGACGTCAACCCGTTCTGCAACCCCTACACCCAGGGCGACCTGGTGCTGCCCGAGCTGGCCTCGGCCTACGTCGACCGCTCGCGGGCGCGGCCCGGCATGGTCCTGGCCGGCGACGCCACCGTCCGCGCGTTCGCGGCGGCCGGGTGGAGCTGGGGCGGCGCGTGGACCAGCCCGAAGGACCGGATGCACTTCACCGCGACCGGTCACTGAGCACGTAATACGACGTTAAGCACAGCCGGGAACACGCGATTCGCGACCACGGTTGGCTAGGGTGAACGGTCCGGAACGAGCCCGCGGAGGATGAAGTGCCCCACTACGACCTGGTGATCGTCGGCACGGGATCGGGGAACTCGATCCTCGGCCCCGGTTTCGCCGGCAAGAAGACGGCCATCGTGGAGAAGGGGACCTTCGGCGGGACCTGCCTGAACGTCGGCTGCATCCCGACGAAGATGTTCGTCTACGCCGCCGACGTCGCGTACACGCCCGCCGAGAGCGCGCGCTACGGCGTCGACGAGGAACTCAAGGGCGTGCGCTGGCGCGACATCCGCGACCGCATCTTCGGGCGCATCGACCCGATCGCCGCGGGCGGCGCGGAGTACCGGCGCAGCCACGAGGACAACAAGAACGTCGACGTCTACGAGGGCACCGGCCGGTTCACCGGGATGAAGGAGCTGCGCGTCAGCTTCGCCGACGGCCGCCCGGACGAGGTGCTGACCGCCGACAAGTTCGTGCTCGCCGCGGGCGGGCGCCCGGTGATCCCGGACATCCCCGGCATCGAGGACACCGGCTACCACACCTCCGACACGGTGATGCGGCTCGACGAGCTGCCCGAGCGGATCGTCATCCTCGGCGGCGGGTACATCGCGGCCGAGTTCGCGCACGTCTTCTCGTCGTTCGGCGTGCGGGTCACGCTGGTCAACCGGTCCGCGCGGCTGCTGCGTTCCGAGGACGAGGACGTCAGCGCCCGCTTCACCGAGCTGGCTTCGGAACGCTTCGACGTCCGGCTGGAGCGCAAGACCGTGCGGGCGCGCAAGACGGACGGCGGCGTCGCGCTGGACCTCGAAGGGCCGCAGGGCGCCGAGACCGTCGAGGCCGACCTGCTGCTCGTCGCGACCGGGCGCAAGCCGAACTCCGACCTCCTCGACGTCGCCGCCACCGGCGTGACCACAATGGACAGTGGGCACGTCGTGGTCGACGACTACCAGGAGACCGTCGTCGAGGGCATCTACGCGCTCGGCGACCTCTCCTCGCCGCACGAGCTCAAGCACGTCGCGAACCACGAATCCCGGGTGGTGCAGCACAACCTGCTGCACCCGGACGAGCGGATCAAGGCCGACCACCGGTTCGTGCCGCACGCCGTGTTCACCCACCCGCAGGTCGCGTCCGTCGGGCTCACCGAGCAGAAGGCCCGCGAAAAGGGCGTCTCCTACGTGACCTCGAAGCAGGACTACGCCGGGATCGCCTACGGCTGGGCGATGGAGGACACGACGGGCTTCGCGAAGCTGCTCGCCGACCCCGCGACCGGGCAGCTGCTCGGCGCGCACATCATCGGGCCGCAGGCGTCGAGCGTCATCCAGCCGCTGATCCAGGCGATGAGCTTCGGCCTGGACGCGCACGCGATGGCCCGCGGGCAGTACTGGATCCACCCGGCCATGCCGGAGCTGATCGAGAACGCGCTGCTCAACCTGCCCCTGGACTGAGTCACCGCGGGCCGGGCGGGGTGACCGCCCGGCCCGCGGGAGCCCTCAGAGGGTGATCGACCAGGTGTCGAGGGTCCCGGTGTCGCCGGGGCCGTAGTCGGTCACGCGCAGCTGCCACTTGCCCGCGGCCGGGGAGGCAGAGGCGGGGACGGTGAACGTCCGGGGGCCGCTCCACGGCGTGCACGTGCTGCCGCCGCTGTACTTCAGCGCGTACGCCTTGCCCTTCGGGTCCAGCAGCGTGATGCCGAGGTCTTCGGCGCACGTGTGGCGGATGGTCAGCGAGACGCCGATCGAGGCGGCCGCGCTCCCGGTCAGCGTCGAGCCGATCGGGCTGAACACCTGCTGGTAGTCACGGATCGCGTAGTCCGTGTCGTTGGTCAGCGTGCGGTTGCCGCCGCTGCCCGGCTGGGTGCGGGCCGACACCGCGGCGCTCGCGGCCGACGCGTTCCCGGCGGCGTCCTTCGCCTTGACCGTGAAGGAGTACGCCGTGTCCGGGGTGAGGCCGGAGACCGTGGCGCTGGTGCCCGCGACGCTCGTGGCGAGCGTGGCACCGTTGTAGACGTCGTAGCCGGTGACACCGGTGTTGTCCGTCGACGCGTCCCAGGCGAGGGAGACGCTGTTCGACGTCGTGCCCGTGGACCGCGGGTTGGCGGGCGCGCTCGGCGCCGTCGTGTCGCCGGTGCCGCCGCCGGTCACCAACGTGAGCTGCCACTTGTTCAGCGCCTCGATGACCGGCTGGAACAGGGACATGTCGCCGTCGCTCGGGTTCTGCACGCACTGCGACGGGCCGCCGTCGTGCAGGCCGGTGGCCTTGGTGCCGAGCAGCCAGCCGCCGCCGGAGTCGCCGCCGAGCGAGCACGCCGTCGTCCAGGTCAGGTCGCCGATGATGAGGCCGTTGCCGTAGTCGGCGGACTTGTGCGTGTACTTCACTTCGCCGCACTGCCAGTGGGAAGTGTTGCCGGAGTGGCAGACGCTGTCGCCGACCATGGCCTCGGCCGCGCCGGAGAGCGTGACCGCCGGCTGGCCCCAGGTGTTGACCGACGCCGAGAGGTTCCAGCCCGCTTCGGTCACCGCGACGAGGCCCATGTCGCCTTCCTGGCCGTTGACGCTGTGGGTGCCGCCGACGTTCGACGTGCCGACCTTGTTCTGCTGGCCGGACGCGCCGTACGCGGCCTGGTCACGGTCGTTCGTGCAGTGGCCCGCGGTGAGGAAGTGCTTGGCCCCGCCGGAATCCGTGACGGGGAAGCCGACCGAGCAGTTCGACTCGCTGCCCGGCCACCACGGGTTGCCGGTCTGGATCGTGCCCGACTGCTGCTTCGGCGAGGTGGTCGTCTCGGTGATCCGGACGCCGAGTTCCCTTACGCTGTAGAGGAAACTGTCGGTCGCGGCGGTCTTCTTCGTCCGGTCGACGGAGACGCCGACCTCGTTGCCGCGGACGTCGACGCCCCAGCCGTAGACGCCGGGCACCCCCTTACCGACCAGCGCGCGCACGGCCGCGTCGGTGCGGTCCAGCTCGGCCTGGCTCCGGGCCACGACCTGTGCCGCCGCACCGGTGGCGCGGACCTGGTCGGCGGCGGCCTGGGTGGTGACGGCGACGGTCAGCTTCCCGGTGGCCGCGTCGAACCACTGCCCCGCCGACTGCTGCCGGACGGCGGCGGGCAGGGCCGAGGCCAGGCGGTGGGCGCCGTCCTGGGCGGCGAGGCGGCCCCGGGCCTGGTCCGCGGACAGGCCGAACGCGGCGGCCACGCCGTCGACCTCGGCCTGGGGATGGGACGGCGGTGCCGGTGGCGCGGCCTGAGCGGGCTGGATGCCCAGTCCGAGCGCGGCCAGCGCGGCCACGCTCGCGGCGGAAACGATCCTGCGCATGCTTTTCTCCTCGGCTCGGGGAGCGGAATGCGCAAACGGTAGATCGCCGGAAACACCGAATTGAAGATCCGCAGGGCCTTAACAGTTAACTGGTGTCCCATTCCCAGTCGAAACCGTAACGGCCGGGGCCGAAGCTGAGCGCGACCCCGTGCACCGCACCGGATTCCGGGACGACGTCGGCGTATTCGGCCGGCTGCCCGTCCCGTTCGACGAAACGACGGCACACCGGGGGCACCGCGGCCGGGTCGAAGCGGATTTCCACCACGTATTCGCGGACCGGGAGCCGGAACTTCCGTTCGTAGTTCGTGGCCAGCGGGTGCGGCGCGCGGTTCACGAGCGTGTGCTCGGTGATCACCGTTTCGCCGCGGACGAGCGGACGGCCGAAGAGCAGCTCGACGACGAGCAGGCCGTCCTCCGGCTTGTGCACGCTGCGCCCGGCGTGGCAGCCCCGCAGCGACCGCACCTCCGGCAGCGGCCGGTCGTGCTCGTCGAGGTGCAGGATGACCACCCAGCGGTCCGGGCCGTCCGCCTCGGCGCGCAGCACCTGCCGTGAATGGAACGCCAGCTCCTCCCGATCCGGCCCGACCGTGACGACGTCGTGCTGGCTGATCCGGGTCAGCCGCTCGTCCCACCGGGTGTCCACATCGGACACCGCGGCGTCGATGCGCCCGCCGTCCGGCCAGAACCGGCCGATCTCGGCGGCCGCGGACCGGCGCGGCCGGGGCGAGCCGAGCAGCGCGACGAGCGAACCCGGCGGCACGTCGAGGACGACTTCGAGCTGCCGCACCCCGCGCACCGAGTCCCGCCGCTGCGGGCGGCTGCGGCCGGACTGCCAGTAGCTCAACGTCGCCGTCGTGACCGAGACGCCGCGGGCGTGCAGGTGTTCGCGCAGGCGGTCGAGGCTCAGCCCGCGGGCACGGATCGCCGCGCGCAGGGCCGCGTCGAACGGGCCGGTGCGCAGCAACGTCCCGAGGGCCGGCGACGGAACCGCCATCGGCCGATCTTAAGCCGCCGAACCGCCGCGAACCGGCATTAACTGTTAAGAATCAGACGAACCGGTGCCGCCCGGCGAGCGCACCGAAGACCATCTGCACCACGAGCAGGCCCAGCAGCATCGCCAGCGGGACCGTCCAGCCGCCCGCGGCGTCGTGCAGCAGGCCGAACAGGAACGGGCCGAGCGCGGCGAACAGGTAGCCGAAGCCCTGCGCCATCCCGGACAGCCGGGCGGTGTCGGCGCCGGTCTTCGCCCGCAGCGCGATGACCGTCAAGGCGAGCGAGAAGACGCTCATCCCCAGGCCGATCAGCAGGCTCCACAGCAGCGGCGACCACGCCGGGGCGAGCATCAGCCCCGCCGTGCCGGCGACGCCGAACAGGCCGAAGAGCACGATCCACCCGCCCTGGCCGCGCTGCCGGGCGGCCATCGGCGCCACGACCAGGCTGATCGGCACCGCGATCAGCGAGACCAGGCCGAACAGCAGGCCTGCGTGGTCACGCGACACGCCGGCGTCCATCAGCACCTGCGGGAACCAGCCCATCGCCGCGTAGGCGTAGAAGGCCTGGAGGCCGAAGAAGACCGTGACAACCCAGGCCAGCCGGTTGCGCAGCAGCGAACGGCCGCCCTCGGCCGCTTCGGTGTGACGCGGTGCCCGGCCGGTGCCGCGGGCTGCGAGAATCCACGCGGCGAGCGCGACGACGGCCACCACCGCCCAGCTGCCCAGCGCCGGGCGCCAGCCGCCGAACGCGTCGCCCAGCTGCGGGGTCACGGCCGACCCGAGCGCACCACCGCCCTGCAGAGCGGCGGTGTAGACGCCGGTCATCAGGCCGATGCGCGCCGGGAAGGAGCCCTTGATGACGACCGGGATGAGCACGTTGATCAGGGCGATCCCGGCTGTGGCCACGAGCGTCCCGCCGAGCACGACGTACGGGCCGTCGAGCACGCGCAGCACCAGCCCGGCCGCGAGCGCGCTCAGGGCGACCGCGATGGCGGCGCCGATCCCGGCGCGGCGGGCGAGCAGCGGCGCGGCGAGCCCGGCGCCGGCGAAGCAGAGCGTCGGCAACGTGGTCAGCACACCCGCCCAGAGCACGGAAGCACCCAGGCCGGCGCGCATTTCGGCGAGCATCGGGCCGACGCCGGTGATGGCCGGACGCAGGTTGAGCGCCGTCAGCACCACGGCGACCGCGAGCAGCGCGCCGCCGGCGACCACGCCGGGCGTGCGCGTCTCGATCGCGCCGTCCAGTTCGGGTTCGAGTGCTGATTCACGGGATTCGACGGGCATACCAGCTACTATCGCATACGTAGGATGATTGGATGAAGGGATAACTCCTGTGCCTCTGGCCACCACCCGGCGGGCAGGCCTCGTCGACCAGGTCATCGACCAGCTGCGGACCGCGGTCACGCAGGGCGAATGGCCCATCGGCGAGCGCATTCCCACCGAGGTCGAGCTGGGCGAACAGCTCGGCGTCGGCCGCAACACCATCCGCGAGGCCGTGCGCGCGCTCGCGCACACCGGCATCCTCGAGGTCCGCCAGGGCGACGGCACCTACGTGCGCGCGACCAGCGAGGTCTCCGGCGCGATCCGCCGGCTGTGCGGCGACGAGCTGCGCGAGGTCCTGCAGGTCCGGCGCACCCTCGAGGTCGAGGGCGCCCGGCTCGCCGCGGCCGAGCGGACCGACGAGGACGTCGCCGAGCTGCGCGCGCTGCTGGCCCGCCGCGACGTCGAACTGCAGGAAGGCCGCTGGCCGGACTTCGCGCGCACCGACGCGGAGTTCCACTGCGCGGTCGTCCGCAGCAGCCACAACGGCCTGCTCACCGAGCTGTACCGCGGGCTGACCGAGGTCATCACGGCGAGCGTCGCGGCGACGTCCAGCATCACGCCCGGCGCCGGGCACATGCCCGAGATCGGCCACGAAGGCCTCGCGGACGCCATCGCCGACCGCGACGCGGACCGGGCCGCGGCCGAGGCCTGCGGGTTCCTGGACGAGCTGCTGTCCCGGATCGAAACGGCCTGAGCTGGGCTTTTACCTGATCTGGCACCACCGGCGACCCCTAAGGGTGCCAATTCAGGGTTGTCGTGGTGCCACGATGGCGCCATAGTTGTGCCATGGACCTGACGCCCTTCGTGGACGAACTCCGGCGGGAGCTCGCGGTCGCCGCCGAAGCGGCGGGCGAAGAAGCCGTCGCCCTCGCCGAGCGGCTCACCGCGCCGCTCGAGTCGGCGATCCGGCTGACCCTGCTCGACGCGCTTTCGGCCGCGGCCGACGAGATCACCCGCGACCTCGCCCCCGGCTCCGTCGAGGTGCGCCTCCGCCGCCGCGACGCCGAGTTCGCGGTCTCGGTGCCCACGGCACCCGAGCCGGAACCCCAGGAGACGCCCGCGCCGCCCCTGGAACCCGACGACGGTGCGGTCGCCCGGATCAACCTCCGCCTGCCCGAACAGCTCAAGCAGCGGGTCGAGGAGGCGGCGGCCCGGGAGCGGATCTCGACCAACGCCTGGCTCGTCCGGGCGGCGAGCGCCGGGCTCGGGCCCGACAAGAGCGCCCCGCGGCGCCGCAACTCGCTCTACGGCGACAACTACACCGGCTGGGTCCGGTAACCACCGCTCTTTCCCTTCACGTCTCCGACCTGCGGAGACGCCACCGACGCACCCCAGGAGGGCGCAGCCATGCCCGTTTTCGCTACCCCCGAACCGATCACCGCGACCATCGACGCCAGCGCCGCCGACGTCCGGATCGCCGCGAGCGACCGCGACGACACCGTCGTCGAGATCCTCCCGGTCGACCCGCACGACCGCGACGACGTCGCCGCCGTCAAGAAGACCCAGGTCGAGTTCTCCGACGGCGCCCTGCTCGTCAAGGGCCCGAAGTACTACACGAAGCTCTTCGGCAAGGGCGGCTCGATCGTCGTCACGGTGGAGCTGCCCTCCGGCTCCCGGATCCGCGGCACCACCGCGATGGGCGACTTCCGGGCCACCGGGTCGCTCGGCGACTGCCGGTTCAAGACGTCGATGGGCAACCTGCACCTCGAGCGGACGACCCGGCTGGAGGCCGTCACCGCGCTCGGCGACGTCACCGTCGAGCACGCGTCCGACCACGCCGAGCTCAGCACCGGCACCGGCGACCTGCGGATCCGCGAGATCGACGGCTCGGCCGTGCTGAAGAACTCCAGCGGCGAGACCCGGATCGGCACCGTGACCGGCGACCTGCGGGTCAACTCGGCCAACGGCGACATCCTCGTCGACGTCGCGCACACGGCCGTGAACGCCAAGACGGCCGCCGGCGACGTCCGGATCGGCGAGGTCATCCGCGACTCCGTCGTGCTCGAGACCGCGGTCGGCGAGATCGAGGTCGGCATCCGCGAGGGCAGCGCCGCCTGGCTGACCCTCAACTCGCTCACCGGCCGGGTGCACAACTCGCTCACCGCGGCCGACGGTCCCGGGCAGACCGACGAGACCGTCGAGGTCCGCGCCCGCTCCTACACCGGCGACATCGTCGTCCGCCGGGCCTGAAACCGTTGACACTGAAGGGGATTCCGATGTCAGACGCCATCGTGGCCGAAGGGCTCGTCAAGAAGTACGGCAGCGTGACCGCGCTCGACGGCATGTCGCTGACGGTGCCGGAGGGCACCGTGCTCGGTGTGCTCGGGCCGAACGGCGCCGGCAAGACCACCACCGTCCAGATCCTCACCACCCTGCAGAAGCCGGACGCGGGCCACGCGACGGTCGCCGGGTTCGACGTCGTGCGGGACGCGCACGAGCTGCGTACGCACATCGGCGCGTCGGGGCAGTACGCCGCCGTCGACGAGCACCTGACCGGGGCCGAGAACCTCGAGATGGTCGGGCGGCTCTACCACCTGGGCACCAAGCGGGCCAAGGCCCGCGGCCGGGAGCTGCTGGCCCGGTTCAGCCTCGAGGACGCCGCCGACCGGCCGGTGCGGACGTACTCCGGCGGCATGCGGCGCCGGCTCGACCTGGCCGGGGCGCTCGTCGCGAACCCGCCGGTGCTGTTCCTCGACGAGCCCACCACCGGGCTCGACCCGCGGGCCCGCACCGAGCTGTGGGACGTCATCACCGAGCTGGTCGCGAGCGGTACGACGCTGCTGCTGACCACGCAGTACCTGGAGGAGGCCGACCGGCTCGCCGACAGCATCGCCGTCGTCGACCACGGGCGCGTGATCGCCCGCGGCACCGCCGACGAGCTCAAGGACCTCGTCGGCGGCGAACGGATCGAGCTGACCGTCGGCACGCACGCCGACGTCGCGACCGCGCGGCGGACGCTGGCCCGGCTGGCCAGCGGCGAGCCGCAGGCCGAGGCGTTCCAGCTCACCGTGCCCGTGACCCACGGCGCGAAAGCGCTTACCGAGGCCCTCGCCCTGCTGGCCGCGGAAGGGGTCGAGGTCCGCGAGGTCGGCGTCCGCCGTCCCACTCTCGACGACGTTTTCCTCACTCTCACCGGCCACGAGGTGGCCGAGACCGCGAAGGAGGCCGTGTGATGAACGCGGTGCAGATGGCCGTGACCGACGGCGTGACGATCGCCAAGCGCAACTCGATCAAGATCTTCCGGTCGCTGGACCTGCTCGGGTCCATCGTGTTCATCCCGGTGATGTTCGTGCTGCTCTTCGGGTACGTGTTCGGCAGCGTGATCGACATCCCCGGCATGTCGTACCGCGAGTTCATGCTGCCGGGGATCTTCACCCTCGCCGTGGCGATGGGCAGCATCGTCACCGGCTACGGGCTGACCGACGACCTGCAGAAGGGCATCATCGACCGGTTCCGCTCGCTGCCGATGTCGCCGGCCGCGGTGCTGATCGGGCGGACGACCGCCGACCTGATCCTCAACGTGGCGAGCCTGCTGATCATGGGCCTGGTCGGCCTGCTGGTCGGCTGGCGCATCCACACCGGCGTCTTCGAGGCACTGGGCGGCGTGCTCCTGCTGCTCGCGTTCGCCTACGCGCTGTCGTGGGTGATGGGGACGATCGGGCTGGCCGTGCGCAAGCCCGAGGTGTTCAACAACGTCTCGAGCATCGCGATCTTCCCGCTGACGTTCCTGGCCAACACGTTCGTCGACAGCGGCCGCCTGCCGGGCCCGCTGCGCGCGATCGCCGACTGGAACCCGATCTCGGCGATCACCCAGGCGGCCCGGGAGCTGTTCGGCAACACGAGCGCGGCGATGCCGGCCCACGACGTCTGGCCGATGCAGCACGCGGTGCTGGCGTCGGTGCTGTGGATCGCGGTGCTGCTGGCGGTGTTCGTGCCGCTTTCGGTGCGCTGCTACCAGAAGGCGACCAGCAGCTGAGCCCGGCGAACGGCCCTTCCTCGCCTCGGCGTGGAAGGGCCGTTTCGTGTCGTCGCGGGGATCACGCGTGTCGGCGTTCCGATCACGCGTGTCGACCTTTCAAGCACAGAGACTCGTTTCGGCGCCCGGGATTTCCGGATGGACCCGGTGATCCGGAAGCCGACACGCGTGATTGCCGAGTCGACACGCGTGATCAGAGGGTCGACTCGCGTGATTGGCGAGTCGACACGATGTCGGTGCGTCAGGGCAGGGTGAGGATCTCGGCGCCGTCCGCCGTGACCACCAGGGTGTGCTCGAACTGGGCCGTCCACTTCTTGTCCTTCGTGGTTACGGTCCAGTCGTCCGGCCAGATGTCGTAGTCGATGGTGCCGAGGGTGATCATCGGCTCGATCGTGAAGGTCATGCCCTCCTCGATCACCGTCTCCACCGAGGGCTCCTCGTAGTGCAGCACCGTCGGCGCGGTGTGGAACGACGGGCCGACGCCGTGGCCGGTGAAGTCGCGGACGACGCCGTAGCCGAAGCGCTTGGCGTACGCCTCGATGACCCGGCCGATCACGTTGAGCCGGCGGCCGGGGCGGACCGCCTTGATCGAGCGCAGCGTCGCCTCGCGGGTGCGCTCCACCAGCAGGCGGACCTCCTCGGAGACGTCGCCCGCCAGGAACGTCGCGTTCGTGTCGCCGTGGACGCCGCCGATGAACGCGGTGACGTCGATGTTGCAGATGTCGCCGTCCTCGAGCACCGTCGAGTCCGGGATGCCGTGGCAGATGACCTCGTTGAGCGAGGTGCAGCACGACTTCGGGAAACCGCGGTAGCCCAGCGTCGAAGGGTAGGCGTGGTGGTCGAGCAGGAACTCGTGGACCACCTTGTCGATGTCGTCGGTCGTCGCGCCCGGCTTGACGGCCTTGCCGCCCTCCTCCAGCGCCTGCGCCGCGATCCGGCTCGCGACCCGCATCGCCTCGATCACCTCGGGCGTGCGTACGCCGTTGCCGGTGTCCCTCTTCGGCGCCGGCTTGTCCACGTATTCGGGACGGGCGATGGAACTGGGGACGTCACGGCGCGGCGTTTGGACGCCGGGCACCAGCGGGGCACGAACGGACATGCCTCCACCTTACGACGGCAACGTCAGCCGATCCCCGCCAGGAACCGGTGCGCGGCCTGAACCGCCGGTTTGGACGATCCCGCGCCGGTCAGCAGCACCGCGAACGCCAGGTCGCCGCGGTAGCCGACGAACCAGCCGTGGGAGTGGGAGCCGTCGCCGAACTGGGCGGTGCCGGTCTTGCCCGCGACGTCCGGGATGTCCCGCAGCCCGGTCGCGGTCCCCGACGTGACGACCTCGCGCATCATCCCGCGCAGCGCGTCCAGCACGTCCTGGGACGGCGCGTCGCCGACGTTCTGCGCCGTCGCGGGCCGCCCCTTCACCAGCGACGGCGTCGGCACCTTCCCGGCCTGCACGGTCGCGGCGACCAGGGCCATGCCGAACGGGCTCGTCACCACCGTGCCCTGGCCGAAGCCGTTCTCCGCGCGCTGGACGGCCGAGTCGGTGGCCGGGACCGCGCCGGTGACCGTGGTCAGGCCGGGGACGACGAAGTCCGCGCCGATGCCGAACGACCGGGCCGTGTCGGTCAGCGCCGATCCCGAAAGCCCGGACGCGAGCCGGGCGAACGTGGTGTTGCAGGACTTCGCGAACGCCGTCTTCAACGGGACCCGGCCCAGGTCGAACCGGCCTTCGTTGGGTACGACGCGGTTCTCGATCGTCGTGGTGCCGGGGCAGTCGACCGGACTGCCGGCCTCGACGTCGCCGTCCGCCAGCGCGGCCGCGGCGGTGATGATCTTGAACGTCGACCCCGGCGGGAAGCGCCCGGCCAGCGCCAGCGAGCCTTCGGCGTCGGCCTCCTCGTTCTGCGCCACGGCCAGGATGTCCCCGCTCGAGGGCTGGATCGCCACCAGCGCGGCCGGGAACCCGGCGGTCTCGAGGGCCTTCTCGGCGGCGGCCTGGACCCTCGCGCTGAGCGTGCTGGTGATCGCGGGCCCCGGCTTCGGCGGCTCGGCCTGCAGCTCGGACACCTCGCCGCCGGTGACGTCCTGGGTGACGATCCGCCAGCCCGCCGCCCCCGCCAGCTCCTGCTCGACCAGCGCGCGGATGGCCGGCAGCACCTGCGCCCCGGACCCGCGCGTCACCGGCAGCAGCCGCTCCTGGGCGGCGAACCGGACGCCGGGCAGGTCGTAGATCACCGGCTTGACCCGCTGGTAGTCCCCGGCGCGCAGGGTGATCACCGGGAAGGTGCTGCCGGGCTTGGTCTTGCCCATCCCGTCCAGCAGCGCCCGGCCGGTCACCGACGGCTCGTACCGGTGCAGCGCGGCGGCGAGCGACTTGGCCACCGCGCTCGCGTCGCCGGTCTTCTGCGGGTCGACGACCACCCCGATCACGGTCTGCGGGCGCATCAGCGGCACGCCGTCGCGGTCGAGGACCGGCGCGGTCTCCGGCAGCTGCGGCAGCACGCCGAGGGTCTGGCCGACCGCGAGCTGCGGGTGCACGACCGTCGGCTGCCAGTGCACCTGCCAGCCGCTCTCGGCCGCGCGCAGCTGGGCGTCGGCGCGGTAGGTCCAGGTGCGGCCGTGCGGGAGGTGCCAGGTGAGCTGGTAGCCGGCCGTGACGGTGTCCCCGTCGGCCGGCTCCTTCACCTCTTCGTCCTCGACGTCGAGGGACTCCGGGTCGAGGGCGGCGCGGACCTGCGTCAGCACGGTCTTCGCGGCGTCCGGCGAGTCGGTGTCCGCCGCCGCGGCGGCGACGTCACCCGAGGCGACGGCGTCCAGGAACGCCGAGAGGGCGTCCTCCGGACCGTCACCCGAACAGCCGGCCGCGGTCGAGGCGGCGAGCAGCAGGACCGCGAGCACGGCACCGCTTCGACGTGCGCTCATGGCGGGATGATGCCCTGGTCAGAGCTTTGCAGCGGGGCCGAAACGCCGCCACGGAAGAGTGCTAGAACAGCACCGTCGCGTACTGGCCGACCTGCTGGAAGCCGATCTTGCGGTAGGCCGCGAGCGCGGGCTTGTTGTAGCCGTTGACGTACAGGCTCGCGGTGCGGCCGAGGCCGCGCACGAGCCGGGTCACCACGGCGGCCGTGCCGGCGGTGCCGAGGCCGGAACCGCGGCGCTCGGGGTGCACCCAGACACCCTGGATCTGCCCGACGGTCGCCGACATCGCGCCGATCTCGGCCTTGAACACGACCTCGCCGTGCTCGAACCGGGCGAACGCGCGCCCGGCGGCGATCAGCTCGGTCACGCGGGCGCGGTAGCTGGCGCCGCCGTCGCCGCTGCGAGGGTCGACGCCGACCTCTTCAATGAACATCTTGACGGCGGCGGGCAGGTAGCGCTCGAGCTCGTCCGGGCGGACCGCGCGGACGGCCGGGTCGGCCTTGACGATCGGCAGCGTGTCCAGCGCCATCAGCGGCTGGTCGTCGCGCACCTCGCGGGCCGGGCCCCACTCGTCGGAGAGCTCCTCCCACAGGCCGAGGACCTGCTCGGCCGGGCCGACCAGCGACGAGCACGTCCGCTGCCGGCGCAGCGCGCGGTCGGCGAAGGAGCGCAACGCGGGCGCGTTGCCGCGCAGGGGGATCAGGTTGGGGCCGGAGAAGCACAGCCCCTGGAGCCGCCCGGCGCGGACCGGGCGGTTGTCGGCGGCCCAGAGCTCACCACCGAGCCGCCAGGGATCGAGGCCCGCGGCCTCCACCCTGGCACTGACCATGCAGCTGCCCACCGGGTCGGCGGCGAGCGCGGCACGGACCGCCGGATAGTCCCGATCATCGAGCAGCCGTGCACCTGCAAGCCGCAACACGGGCTCCAGGGTGCCAGATGAACAGCCGAAACGGAACGCGAGCCCCTAGACACGCTCAGATGAACAGCCGGGGTCCGGCGTTCCGGGCAGAATCGGGCTCATGCAGCGCTACACGTACAAGGTCGTCGAGGTCCGCGAGAAGCTCCTGGGCGGCAAGATGTCCGGGGACAAGCTCGAGAAGCTGCTCAACGACCACGCCGCCGACGGATGGCAGCTGAAGGCCATCACGTCGGCGGAGGTCAAGGGCCGGGTCGGCCCGGGCGGCGTCGACGGCCTGCTCGTCACCTTCGAACGCCCGGTCCAGTAGCTCAGGGCGCGCCGCGGTAGGTGCCGAAGCAGCCGCGACCGATCGCCGCCCTGCGAGATAGGGCCCAGGCGGCCGGGTTCGACCGGCCGCTGTGGGCGCGGCCGGGTTCAGCCAGGCCACCATGGGCACAGCCAGAGGATTCAGCCGACCGCCACGAGCACGGCCGGGTTCGACCAGCCGGCCACGGGCGCACGGCGGTTACCGGCGCCGACACGCGGTGGCGAGGCCGGCGAGGCACCCGGGGGCAGGCAGTCGCTTCCGGCAGTGGCCACGCCGGCCGGTGCGAGCCGGGGATCCGGCCCGGCCATGGCTTGCCGCGAGCGCGGAACCCGGCCGGAGCGAGGGCGCCCGGGGCAAGCCATCCGCCGTCGCCCCGGGCTGCCGCGCCACCGGGGTCGGTCAGGGGGCGCCGCGGTAGGTGCCGAACGTCCAGGCGTTGCCTTCGGGGTCGCGCAGGCTGAACGTGTGCGAGCCGTAGTCGGTGTCGGTCAGTTCGGCGGTGATCTCGGCGCCGGCGGCCTTCGCCTGGGCGTGGACGTCGTCGACGCGGTCGGTCACCACGTAGACCGCGCCGGTGCCGGGCTTCATCGCGTCGTGGACGCCGTCGGGCGGGCGGACGCTGCCGAGCATCACAGCGCCGCCTTCGGGCCAGCGCAGCTCGGCGTGGGCGATCAGGTCGCCTTCGGGCACGACCAGTGCCTCGGTGAAGCCCAGGACGTCGACGAGGAAGCGGACCGCGGCCGGGGCGTCGTCGTAGCGGAGGGCGGGCCAGACGTTCGGTGCTGGAGTCATGCCGTCGAGTCTTGCCCGGCGGTGACCTGCTCGTCTTGGAGGAACGGGAGCTCCTCGGCGATCCACGTGCCCGGCGTGCACCCGGCCAGCGCCCGCCACTCGTTGCTCAGGTGCGCCTGGTCGTAGAACCCGCACTCGACGGCGAGGGCGGCCAGGTCGGTGTGCCCCCGGCGCAGCAGCCGCCCGGCCCGCTCGAACCGCAGCACCCGCGCGGCCTGCTTCGGCGCCAGCCCCAGCTCCGTCCGGAAGCGCTCGCCGAGGTGGCGCCGGCTCCAGCCGACCACACCGGCGAGGTCCGCGACGCGCACCTGCCCGTCGGCCCCGCGCATCCGGCGCCACGCCTCCCCCAGCTCCGGCGGCGGCTGCCGCGGGTCCACCGCCCGCGCGGCCAGGACGTCGTCGAGCAGCGCGAACCGCTCGGGCCAGGAAGGCAGCTCCCGCAGCCGGTCCGGGAGGTCGCCGAGGCCGAACTCGGCCAGGTCCACGACGTCCCCGCTCAGCTCGGCCGCCGTGACGCCGAGCAGGGTGCGCACGCCCAGCGGGTCGAGCTCGAGCTGGAGACCCTCCTGCGTCCGGTCCTGCTCGATCAGCACCGCGCTGGTGTGCAGCCCGCCGACCAGGGCCTGCAGCCGGTGCCCGGCCATCCGGACCGGCCCGGCCAGGCTGATGACGAGCGTCACGTACCGGGACGGCAGCCCGCGGTGCACGGCGAGGGTGACGTCGTCCTGCGCGTACCCGATGTAGCGCGTGACCAGGGGCCGCACCACCGGGTGCGGCTCGCCGACGGCCCAGCCCGCGCTCACGAATGCCAGCGTAAACGTCACCACCGGCGGTTCCGGTTTCTGCTAACACGGAAGGGCGTCCCCCACCGCGGAAGGAACCCCGATGACGATCCAGGAGCAGGCGCAGCAGCTGGAGCTGCTGGCCGACCAGGTGCCGACCGGCATCGCGCTCGCGACGAAGAGCGATCTCGAAGACCTGCAGGCCCAGGTCATGGGCCTGCTCGGGGAGACGTCGACCGCGACCGCGATCCAGGGCTCGATCCAGCTCGCGTCACAGCAGATCGACGAGGTCGCGGCGGCGCTGGAGAACGTGCGGCTGCAGATCCGCGACGCCGCCCAGCACCACCTGCAGGGTTAGCGGCCTCAGCCGGCGGTGACGACCGGTGCGCCCTCGCCGAGGCCTTCGCCCGCCTCTTCGGCGATGCGCATGGCCTCCTCGATCAGCGTCTCGACGATCGCGTGCTCGGGCACGGTCTTGATGACCTCGCCCTTGACGAAGATCTGGCCCTTGCCGTTGCCGGACGCGACGCCGAGGTCGGCCTCGCGGGCCTCACCCGGGCCGTTGACGACGCAGCCCATGACGGCCACGCGCAGCGGGATCTCCATCCCCTCGAGACCGGCGGTGACCTGCTCGGCGAGGGTGTAGACGTCGACCTGCGCGCGCCCGCACGACGGGCACGACACGATCTCCAGCTTCCGCTGCTTCAGGTTCAGCGACTGCAGGATCTGGATGCCGACCTTGACCTCTTCGACCGGCGGCGCGGACAGCGACACCCGGATCGTGTCGCCGATCCCCTGCCGCAGCAGCGCACCGAACGCCACCGCCGACTTGATCGTGCCCTGGAACGCCGGGCCGGCCTCGGTGACCCCGAGGTGCAGCGGGTAGTCGCACTGCTCGGCCAGCAGCTCGTAAGCACGGACCATGACCACCGGGTCGTTGTGCTTGACCGAGATCTTGATGTCGTGGAAGTCGTGCTCGGCGAACAGCGACGCCTCCCACAACGCCGACTCCGCCAGCGCCTCCGGCGTGGCCTTGCCGTACTTGTCCATGATCCGCTTGTCCAGCGAACCGGCGTTGACGCCGATCCGGATCGGGGTGCCGTGGTCCTTCGCGGCCTGCGCGATCTCCTTGACCTGGTCGTCGAACTTGCGGATGTTGCCCGGGTTCACGCGCACCGCGGCGCAGCCGGCCTCGATCGCGGCGAAGACGTACTTCGGCTGGAAGTGGATGTCGGCGATCACCGGGATCTGCGACTTGCGCGCGATCGCGGGCAGCGCCTCGGCGTCGTCGGCCGACGGGCAGGCCACGCGGACGATGTCGCAGCCCGCGGCGGTCAGCTCGGCGATCTGCTGCAGGGTCGCGTTGACGTCGGAGGTGAGCGTCGTCGTCATCGACTGGACGGAGATCGGGAAGTCGCTGCCGACGCCGACCGAGCCCACCTGGAGCTGGCGGGTCTTGCGGCGCTCGGAGAGGACGGGCGGGGGCAGGGCGGGCATACCGAGTGCGACGGTCACGCTTTCCAGCGTACCTACCCCGAGTGGACGACCTACACCAAGTCAACCGTCACGGTGAGCAGTATTACGGCGTGTGCCGCACGCCACGGAGGGGCCGGAACCCCTCCGTGGCGAGGCGCTACTGCAAGCGAATCGGGTTGACGATGTCCGCCGTCACCGTGAGTAGGGTCACCGCACCGCCGATGAGCACCAGGACCATCGTGATCCCGGACAGCCGCGTGTAGTCGACGGGCCCGCCGGCCACCTTGCCCCGCCGGGCGCGCAGCCAGTCGCGGACGCGCTCGTACCAGACGACCGCGATGTGCCCGCCGTCGAGCGGGAGCAGCGGCAGCAGGTTGAACACGCCGATGAAGAAGTTCAGGCTGGCCAGCAGGAAGAAGAACAGCACCCAGATGCCCCGCTCGACGGCCTCGCCGCCGATCCGGCTCGCGCCGACGACGCTGACCGGGGTGTTCGGGTCGCGTTCCCCGCCGAAGATCGCGGAGACGACCGCCGGGATGCGCTCGGGGAACTGGACGAGCCGCTGCGCCGTCTCGGCGAACATCGTGCCGGTGAAGCTGAACGTGGCGCCGATCGCGGCGACCGGGCCGTACTGCGTGGTGACCGCCGGCTGCACCGGCGACGCGCCGATCATGCCGACGTCGCGGACGCCCGTGCTGGTCAGGCGCTGCACCTTCGGCACGTCGACGATGAGCGCCAGGTTCTGCCCGTTCCGGACGACGTCGAACTCGGTCCGCCCGCTGGTGGCCTGCACGGCGGCGAGCATCTCGGTCCAGCTCGCGACCGGCTTGCCGCCGACCGAGAGGATCTTGTCGCCGGGCATGAGCCCGGCTTCCTGCGCCGGGCGCGGGGTGCCCGGCGGGCAGCTGGTGTCCTGGACCTGCTGCTCGGTCGTCGCCGAGCGCGCACAGGAGGTCGAGGCCAGCACCGGCGAGGTGTCGACGGGAGTCAGGTTCGGCAGCCCCATCGTGACGGCCATGAGGTAGAGCACCACGAAGCCGAGGATGAAGTGCGTGATCGACCCGGCGCTCATCACGACGGTGCGCTTCCAGGTCTTGAACCGCCACATCGCGCGGGGCGCCTCTTCGGGCGTCACCTCGTCGAGCGCGGTCATGCCGGCGATGTCGCAGAACCCGCCGAGCGGGATCCACTTCAGGCCGTATTCGGTCTCCCCGCGGCGCCAGGAGAACACCGTGGGCCCGAAGCCCACGAAGTACCGCCGGACCTTCATGCCGAAGGCCTTCGCGGTGACCATGTGACCGGCTTCGTGCAACGCGACGGAGACGCAGATCCCCAGCGCGAAGAGCACCACACCGATGATGTAGGCGAGCACCCGCTACTTCCCCTCGATGATCGAACCGGCCCGGGCGCGAGCCCAGCGCTCGGCCGCGAGAACGTCCTCGACGTCGCGTGGTTCGCGACGCCATTCGTCGGCGGCTCCCACCACCTCGGAAACAGTGTCCACTATCGACGTGAAGCGGGTGTTCTGCGCCAGGAACGCGGCGACGAGCTCTTCGTTCGCGGCGTTGTAGACGGCGGGCAGGCAGCCACCCGCCGTGCCGCAGTGCCGGGCGAGCTCGACGGCCGGGAAGGCCTCGTCGTCCAGCGGCTCGAAAGTCCAGGTCGCGGCCTTGTCCCAGGTGCACGCGGCGGCGGCGTCGGGCACCCGGTCGGGCCAGTGCAGGGCGAGCGCGATCGGCAGCCGCATGTCCGGCGGGCTGGCCTGGGCGATCGTCGAGCCGTCGGTGAAGGTCACCATCGAGTGCACGATCGACTGAGGGTGCACGGTGACGTCGATCCGCTCCGGCGGGATGCCGAACAGCAGGGCGGCTTCGATCAGCTCGAGCCCCTTGTTGACCAGCGTGGCCGAGTTGATGGTGATGAGCGGGCCCATCGACCAGGTCGGGTGCGCCATCGCCTGCTCGACGGTGACGTCGGCCAGCTCGGCGCGCTTGCGGCCGCGGAACGGGCCGCCGGACGCGGTGAGCACGAGCCGGGCCACCTCGCTTTCGCGGCCGGCACGCAGGGCCTGCGCGATCGCCGAGTGCTCGGAGTCGACCGGCACGAGCTGCCCCGGCTTGGCCGCGGCGAGCACCAGCGGCCCGCCGGCGATCAGCGACTCCTTGTTGGCCAGGGCGAGGGTGGCGCCGGTGGCGAGCGCCTTGAGGGTTGGTTCGAGGCCGCGGGAGCCCGGGAGCGCGTTGAGGACGGTGTCGACGCGGACGGCGTCGATCAGCTCGGTGACCGCGTCCGAACCCGCGAAGAGGCGCGGGAGCTTGAAGTCGCCCCGGGAGTAGCCGCGCTTCTGCGCTTCGGCGTACAGCGCGAGCTGCAGGTCTTCGGCGGCCGTGGCCTTCGTCACGGCGACGGCCTCGACGCCGTGCGCGAGCGCCTGCGCGGCCAGCGCCGCCGGATCGGCGCCGCCCGCGGCGATCCCGGCCACCCGGAACAGGTGCGGGTTGCGCGCCGCGACGTCGAGGGCCTGCACTCCGATGGACCCGGTCGAGCCGAGCACGAGGACGCTTCGCGAGGTAGTCATCGCGGGCCATTGTCGCGCGGGCCGTCTCCGCGGCGCACGCGGAGGTGTGGGATCATCGCGGGGTACGTGGTTCATGGGTCTTGAGGGAGTTCATCGTGGCAGGCAAGGCGGTCGAGAAGCGGCCCGAGGTCGACCCCCGCGACGAGCCGTCCGCGGACTGGGGCTGGCACGGCTCCTTCCCGAGGGGCACCCGGATCGCCGGCTGGGTCAGCGCGGTCATCCTGCTCGTGATGATCAAGGGCAACCACGAGAACAACACCGAGAACGTCTGGCTGGTCGGCCTGGCGGCGTTCCTCGTCCTGCTGCTGGTCCTCGACATCCGCAAGCGCCGCACGGCCTGGCGCAAGTAGTTGGTGACCCGCTAACCTCCCGGCCCATGAAGCTGCGCTGGGGTTTGGCTCTTGTCGGTGTCCTGGGTGCCCTGCTGGTGCCCGCCGTTCCGGCTTCGGCGTCTTCCGTCGTGGTGCCGTGCCAGTTCACGCCGACACCCGCGAATCCCGCCGCCCGGCCGGTGGTGCGCCCGCTGCCGTTCGCGCTGACACGCGGAACCGTCGACGTCACGTTCCGCTTCAACTACGGCCCGGTGACGGTGCGCCTCGACCGCGCGGGAGCGGCGCCGTGCGCGGTGCACAACATGGTTTCCCTGGTCCTGCAACGCTTCTACGACCACTCCCAGTGCTGGCGGCTGTCGAACTCGTCCCGGCTGGGCGTCCTGCAGTGCGGCGACATCTACGAAGTCGAAAAGGGCGGCCCGGGCTACAAGTTCCCGGACGAGGTGACCGGCGCGGAGACGTACCCACGCGGGACGATCGCCATGGGGAACCAGGGGCCCGGGACGAACGGGTCGGAGTTCTTCATCGTGCATTCGTTCGCGAACATCCCGGCGAACTACTCGGTGCTGGGCCGCGTGGTGAGCGGCATGTCGGCAATCGACCACATGGTCGCGGACGGCATCATCCCGACCGACCCGAACGGCCCGCTGGACGGGGCTCCGGCGCATCCGGTGAAGATCCAGCGCGCTTCGCTGGGCCGTTAGTTTCCTGACGACAGAAGCCGGGCACCGCAGGTCGCGGTACCCGGCTTCCGAAACGTCCGTCAGCGCTCGACGGCGGGTGACACCAGTTCGCTCGGGCCGCCGCTCGACTCGCCGGCCACCGCCGCCAGCTCCGAGCCCACCGACTCGTGGTCGCCTGGCTTCGGGGTCTTCGTCAGCAGCGATGCCACCGCGCCGATCAGGCAGACGACGATCGCGAAGCCGAACGCCACCGCCAGGCCCGACTGGAATGGGCCCGAGATCAGGTTGGGGAAGAAGCTGCGGCCCGTCAGGAACTGGGCCTGGTCCGGCGGCAGCGACGCCAGCTGACCGCCCAGCAGCTGCTGGATCGGGTTGTAGCCCAGGAACGCCGCGAACAGGACGGCCACCGCCGGCAGGTGTGCCACCTGCGTGGCCGCCGCTTCGGGGACGCCGTGGGAGATCAGGCCGTCGTGCATCGTCGACGGGAGGCTGCTCGAGAGGCCCGAGATGATCAGGCTGAAGAAGAAGCCGATCGACAGGACCATCGCCGCGTTCTGGAACGTCGTCATCATGCCCGCGCCCGAACCGCGGGAGTCGGCCGGCAGGCTGTTCATCACCTCGGCGCGGTTGGGCGAGGAGAACATGCCCATCCCGATGCCGTTGATCAGCAGGATCGCCGCGAACGCCCAGTAGTTGAAGTTCACCGGCAGGATGATCAGCAGCAGGAACGTCAGCGCCGTGATCGCCAGGCCGCTGGAGGCCAGCAGGCGGCTGCCGATCCGGTCGGCGAGGATGCCCGACGTCGGCGCGGCCAGCAGGAAGCCGACCGTCATCGGCAGCATGTAGATGCCCGCCCACAATGGCGTCTGCTCGAACGTGTAGCCGTGCTGCGGGAGCCAGATGCCCTGCAGCCAGATGATCAGGATGAACTGCAGCCCACCACGGCCGAGCGAGGCCGTCAGGTTCGCGATGTTGCCCCAGGTGAACGACCGGATCTTGAACAGCGACAGCCGGAACAGCGGGTTGTCGACCTTGGTCTCGATGACCACGAAGCCGATCAGCACCGCGACGCCGCCGATCAGGCACGAGAGCACCATCGGGCTGCCCCAGCCGGTCGCCGAGGAGCCGTAGGGCTGGATGCCGTAGGTGATGCCGACCAGCACCGAGATCAGGCCGACGGCGAAGGTGATGTTGCCCCACCAGTCCATCCGCGCGTGCTTGCGGACGCCGGTGTCGTGCAGCTTGAGGTACGCCCAGATCGTGCCGATGACGCCGAAGGGCACCGAGACCAGGAAGATCAGGTTCCAGTCGATCGGGGCCAGCACGCCGCCGACGACCAGGCCGAGGAACGAGCCCGCGATGGCCGCGACGCCGTTCATGCCAAGCGCGAGGCCGCGCTGGTTGGCCGGGAAGGCGTCGGTGAGGATCGCCGAGGAGTTCGCCATCAGGAAGGCGCCGCCGACGCCCTGCACGATCCGCCAGCCGATCAGCCACAGCGCGGCCGCGTCACCGTCGAACCAGGTGATGGCCAGCATGATGGAAGAAACGGTGAAGACGGCGAAGCCCAGGTTGTACATCCGGGCGCGGCCGTACATGTCGCCGAGCCGCCCGAAGCTCACCACCAGCACGGCGGTGACCACGAGGAAGCCCATGATCATCCACAGCAGGTAGCTGGTGTTGGCGGGTTCCAGGGGGTTGATCCCGATGCCCTTGAAGATGTCGGGCAGCGCGATGAGCACGATCGACGAGTTGATCGTGGCGATCAGCATGCCCAGCGTCGTGTTGGACAGCGCGATCCACTTGTACCGAGGCCCCAGTTCCTCGATCGAATACGTCCGGCTTTTCGCCACTGTGTGTAAACCTTCCGCTCGCAAGTCCCTTAGCTAGGCTAAGCAACTTGGTTGCGTATGGCAACCATTGCCCGGATCTGCTTGCGAGAGCATGATCACATCGGCATGAATATCCTTTGTGGACTCTTTAAGGTGTCGCCGCGAAGTGACTTCGCCGTAACTCGGCGCTAACGGAGAAGCCGCCCCAGCACGGCCACGCCCTCGGCGATCTCCCCCGCCGTGCGGGCCGCGTAACCCATCACCAAACCCGGACGTCCCGGGCGCTGACGGTGCCACGACAGCGGCTGGACCTTCACCCCCTCCGCCAGCGCGGCCGCCGCCAGCGCGACGTCGTCGACGGGCGCGCCGAACGTGATCGTCAGGTGCAGGCCCGCCGCCGCGCCGTGGACTCGTGCGGCCGGGAGTGACGTCGTCACCGCGCGGATCATCGCGTCGCGGCGGCGGCGGTGCCTGGCCCGCACCGAACGCAGCTGGCGCTCCAGCTCGCCCGTCTCCATCAGCCGGGCCAGCACCAGCTGGGCCAGCACCGCGTTGCCCAGGTCGGCGAACCGCTTGGCCGCGACGAGGTCCTCCCGGAACCGCGGCGGCGGCAGCAGCCAGCCGACCCGCAGGGCCGGGGCCAGCAGCTTCGAGACGCTGCCCGTGTAGCAGACCTCCGGCAGCATCGACCGGACCGCGGGCACCGGCGCGCGGTCGTAGCGGTGCTCGGCGTCGTAGTCGTCCTCGACGATCAGGCCGCCCTCGGCCGCCCAGCGCATCAGGTCGCGGCGGCGCTCGCCGCCCAGGACGACGCCCGTCGGGAACTGGTGGGCCGGGGTCAGCAGCACCGCCGGGGCGCCGCTCGCGCGCAGCTCGTCGACGCGCAGGCCGTCGTCGTCGACGGCGATCGGCGGGGTCGCCAGGCCGTTGTGGTGCAGGTGCTGGCGCGCGCCGAGCGAACCGGGGTCCTCGACGGCGATCTCGTCGACGCCCCGCTGCCGCAGCACCTCGCCGAGCAGCGTCAGGCCCTGCGCCACCCCCGACACCACGATGATCTCGCCCGGGTCCGCGCGGATACCGCGGCTGCGCGCCAGCCAGCGCGACACCGCGAGCCGCATCGCCGGCGCCCCGCGCGGGTCGCCGTAGCCGAAGTGGGACGGCTCCAGCTCGTCCAGCACCGCGCGCTCCGCCCGCAGCCACGCCGCGCGCGGGAACGCCGTCAGGTCCGGCACGCCCGGGGTGAGGTCGATGCGGGCCGGGCTCGCGCGGACCTCGTCGAAGACGTCGGCGCCCGGCAGCGCCGTGATCACCTTCGCGGGCACCGGCCGCTGCACCGGCGAAGGCGCGACGACCGGCGCGGCGACGACGACCGTGCCGGCCCGGCCGCGGCCCGCCGCGTGACCGTCGTCGATCAGCCGCTGGTAGGCCTCGGTGACCACACCCCGCGACACGCGCAGCTCGGCCGCCAGCACCCGGGACGCGGGAAGGCGCCCACCGACCGGGAGCCGGCCGTCGGCGACGGCGGCGCGCAGCTGCCCGGCGAGCCAGTCCGCGAGCCCGCCCGGCGGCGCGTCCCGGACGTCGAGCTGCAGGAAGTCCGACCCGGCGGTTATGGCCCCCTCCGGCGGGTCCGGTTTGGCCCTGTCCATCGGGCCATTGTCGCAGCACGCTGGCTTCATGGACACCAGTTACGTGCACGGATACGCCGAACCCGAGGCCCGCCGCCTCGGCGACCAGGCCGACACCCTGGCCGAGCTGCTGCACGCCGGCACGGCCTACCCCGCGGGCAGCCGCGTCCTCGAGGTCGGCTGCGGCGTCGGCGCCCAGACCGGCCACCTCCTCGCCCGCAGCCCGGGCGCGCACCTGACCGCGATCGACGTCTCGGCGGAATCCCTGGCTCAAGCCCGAACGAGAATCGGCGAGAGCGTCGACTGGCGCCAAGCCGATCTGTTCGACGTCGACGAGACCTTCGACCACGTCTTCGTCTGCTTCGTGCTCGAACACCTCCCCGAACCCGGGAAAGCGTTGGCACACCTCAAAACCCTGCTGCGGCCGGGCGGCACCATCACGGTGATCGAGGGCGACCACGGGTCGGCGTTCTTCCACCCCCGCAGCGCGTCCGCCCAGGCCGCCGTCGACTGCCTGATCCGGCTGCAGGCCGACGCCGGCGGCGACGCGCTCATCGGCCGCCGCCTCTACCCCCTGCTCACCGGCGCCGGTTTCGACGGCGTCCGGGTCGAGCCGCGGACCGTCTACGCCGACGCGTCCCGCCCCGACCTGGTCACCGGGTTCACCCGCGGCACGTTCATCGCGATGGTCGAAGGCGTCGAAGAAAACGCCGTCGCGCGCGGCCTCGTGACACAGCCCGAGTGGGACCGCGGCGTAGCCGATCTTTACCGCACCACAAGGGAATACGGGACGTTCCATTACGCGTTCTACAAGGCAACAGCACACCGCACTCCGGGAGGAGCGTCATGATCATCGCCGTTCTCGTCGCCGCAGGACTCCTCGCCTGGGCTCTGGACCACGCGTACCGCCGCCGCCCGTACCCGCGGAACCGGCTGGCCGGCAGCATGGACGTCTACGACCGCGACGCCCAGCGCCTCGAAGGCGACCTGGTCGCCGAAGAGCGCCACTACTCCGCGATGCGGGCCAGCCGCTCCTGAACCAGGATCGCCCCGGGAACGCGTTCCGCGGCGTAACACGCCGACGCGCGTTCCCAGTGTTCCCGCGCGGCATCCGGGTCACTCAGTCCACAGTGGACGTCGCCGAGCCCGCGGTGGGCGCGGCCCTGCTCCGGCAGGCACGCCGTTTCCTTCGCCGCGGCAAGGGCTTCACGGTGGTACGTCAACGCCTGGTCGTGCGCGCCACGCGCGAGCGCGACGAAGCCGAGACTGTTCAGCACGCGGGATTCCACGCCGCGGTCCCCGCATTCACGAGCGATGCCCAGCGCCTCTTCGAGGTGCTGGGCCGCTTCGTCGTGCCGGCCTTGCCCGAGCCGGACGTCACCCAGGTGCTTCAGCGCAACACTGCGGTTGGTCGGGCTTCCGTTCTCCTGCGCGAGTTCGAGTGCCCGCTCCAGGTGGGCCTCGGCTTCGGCATACCGGCCGCGCGCATGCTCGATGTCGCCGAGGATGCCCAGCGCGTACCCCTCGCTGACGCGGACGCCCATGGCGCGGATGTGCTCGAGCCCGGCCTCGAGCGAGCCGACGGCCTCGTCGTGGCGGCCCAGTGCCGCCAGCGAGTCGCCGATGTTCACCAGCGCGTAGCCCTCGCTCGTGCGGTCGGCGATTTCCCTGGCCAGGTCGAGAGCTTCGCCGAGATAGCCGATCGCGTCGCCGTAGCGGCCGATGCCGCGGCTGGTGCAGCCGAGCACCACCAGGACCAGGCCCTCGCTGGTGCGGTCGCCCGATTTCCGGGCCAGTGACAGGGCTTCGGCCGAGTACTCGATGGCTTCGGTGAACCGGCCCAGCGCGCGGCAGGCCAGGCCCAGGGTGTTGAGCACGTGGATCTCGGTGACCCGGTTGCCGGACTCGCGGACGATGACGAGCGCCTCTTCCAGGTACCGCACGGCTTCCCGCGACCGGCCGACCCGCCAGTGCCCCAGCGCGATCAGCGTCAGCGGGTCGGCTTCGCCCGCCCGGTCACCGGCGTCCTGGGCCAGCACGGACGCGTGCGTGTGCAGCACCAGCGATTCCTCGTGGTACCCGCCGACGTCGAGGTAGTGCCACAGGATCCCGGACAGCAGCCGCAGGTGCTCCGGCCGGCCGTGCCGGGTCGCGTGCGCGGCGACGGCCAGCAGGTTGCGGCGCTCGGCCTCCAGCCACGCCGGCGCGTCGAGCACCTTGACGTCCGGGTCCGGCACCTGCGGGCGCAGGTGGCGTTCCAGCGGCAGGACGGCGTCCATGGCCTGCGCAGCGGACCGGACGTAGAAGTCGAACAGCCGCTCCTGCGCGTCGTGGCTCTCGTCCGCGTCCCCGGCCGCCAGCTCGGCGGCGTAGACGCGCAGCAGGTCGTGCAGCTGGACGCGGTCGTGGCCGGACTCCTCGGCGAGGTGGGCCCGCACGAGCGTGCCGGTCAGCCGTTCGGCCTCCGGCAGCGGCAGCTGCGCGAGCGCGGCGATCGCGGCCGGGGTCAGGTCGCGGCCCGGGTGCAGGCCGCAGAGCCGGAACACGCGGGCGGCGTCGGCCGCCAAGTGCCGGTAGGACCACGAGAACACCGCGCGCACCGCCGTCAGCGGGTCGCCGCCGCCGTCGAGCAGGTCCAGCCGCCGCCGTTCGTCGGCCAGCTCGGCCTCCAGCGCCGCCAGCCGCTCCCCCGGGCGGCTCAGCGCCAGCTCCGCGACCAGCCGCAGCGCCAGCGGCAGCCGGGCCGAGTACCCGATCAGCGCCGAGGTCGCCGCCGGCTCGTCGTCGACGCGCCGGCCGACCAGGGTCCGCAGCAGGTCACGGGCCTCGATGTCGGTCAGCAGGTCGACCAGCACGCGGCGGGCGCCGTCGCGGGCGACCAGCCCCGGCAGCGCGTCCCGGCTGGTCACCAGCACCAGGCAGGACGGCGAGCCGGGCAGCAGCGGGCGGACCTGCCCGACCGACCCGGCGTTGTCCAGCAGCAGCACCATCCGGCGGCCGTCGAGCACGGTGCGGAGCTTCGCGGCCCGCTCGTCGGGCTCGGCGGGGATGTCCGCGCCGTCGACGCCGAGCGCGCGCAGGAACCCGGACAGCGCGTCCCCCGGCTCGATCGGCCGGACCGTGCCGTAGCCGCGCAGGTCGACGTACAGCTGGCCGTCGGGGAACTCCGCCCGCGCCCGCCGCGCCCAGTGCACGGCCAGCGCGGTCTTGCCGACGCCCGCCGTCCCGGACAGCACGGCGATGCGCGCGCCGGTGTCGGCCTCGCCCCGGTGCAGCAGCTCGTCCAGCTCGCCGAGCTGGGCCGTGCGGCCGCGGAACCCGTGGACGTCGGCGGGCAGCTGGGCGGGCACCGAGGCCGGCTGCTCCGGGACGCCGAAGTCCTGCGCCAGCACCTGGCGCTGGGCCTCGCGCAGCTCCGGGCCGGGTTCGATGCCCAGCTCGCCGTCCAGCCGCCGCCGGACCTCGTCGAAGACGCCCAGCGCGGCGGCCTGCCGCCCGGACGCGGCGAGCGCCAGCATCAGCCGCGCGTGCGCCGACTCGTTGAGCGGCTCCTCGGCGGTCAGCGCCCGCAGCTGCACGGCCGCGTCCTCGGGGTGGGCCGCGGCGGCCCCGGCGTAGGCCAGCACGGTCTGCGCCCGCCGCATCGCCAGCGCCAGCCGGACCGGGTGCTGCCGGAGCCGTCCGACGTCGGCGAGCGCCGGGCCGCGCCACAGCCCCAGCGCCTCGCGGTAGGCCTCTTCGGCCGCCTCCGGCTCCCGCTCGGCCCGCTCCACCAGCGCGTCGAACCGCAGCAGGTCGAGGTCGTCCTCGCCGACGGACAGCCGGTAACCGCCCTTGTCCGTGGTGATCGGGTCGGCCGGGCGCAGCGCGCGCCGCAGCCGCGCGACGTAGGTGTGGACCAGCTCGAGGCACGACGGCGGCGGCTCGTCCCAGATGACGTCGACGAGGTCCTCCCGCCGCACGGTCCGGTTCGGCTGCAGGGCCAGCAGCGCGAGCAGCAGGCGCTGCTTCTCGGCGCCGATCTCGACCGGACGGTCGCCGAACCGGACGTCCAGCGGCCCGAGCACGCCGATCCGGACCGGCTCCGGCGGGGCTTCGGCAAGCGCTTCCCGGAGCTTCCGCTCGGTCTCCGGCCGGGGGCGCCGGACGCTGCCGCGCTCGGCGTTGCGGATCGCGCGCAGGCTCAGCCCGGCGCGCTCGGCGAGCTCCGCCTGGGTCAGCCCGGCGCGCACCCGCTCGTCGCGCAGCCATCCGGCGAACGGCAGGCCATCGTCCACAAGCGTCCTTCCCCGCGTGCCCCCTCGCGCCGAACGTACCGCCCCAGCATCGTCAACGTGCCGCCCAGGCTGTACCACCGAACGGCGAAGATCTCTGTTTACGCAGGTGACAGGGGGTGACGGCCGGATGGTGCCGAGTACAGCCGTTCGTCCACCGGACCTTTCTAGGCTGTGCGGGTCCGGTGGTGACGAGGGGCTCGCGGTTCAGCCGTCGCATGGGGTACGACGGCTGCACCCGCGGGCATCAGACGCCGAGGCGCTCGAGCAGGGCGCGGATGGCCGACGGGTCCTCGACGTGGGCGTTGTGCCCGAGGCCGGCGAGCGTGACCGCGTCCGGGTCCAGCGCGCGCAGCTGCTCCGGGCGGCTCATCGGGTCGTGCTCGCCCGCCGCCAGCACGACCGGGCACCGCGCCGCGGCGAGCAGGGCAGTCATGTCCGGCACGCCCACACCGAACGCGGCCGGGTCCATCGCGAGACGCCAACCTCCCTCCGTCTCGCGGAGCCCGGCCGGGTCGGTGGGCGCGATCCCGAGCAGCCCCGAGACCTTCAGGTACGCCTGGTCGGCGTCCGCCTGCGTCTCGAAGACCCGGGGCGGCCGCGCCGCGAACGACGCCGCGCGTCCCAGCTCGTCCTGGCTCCACTCGACCTTCACGCCCAGCGCCAGCACCCCGGTGACCTCGACGTCGTACTTGCCGGAGGCGAGCTCGAGCGCGAGCACCCCGCCGAGCGAGTGGCCGGCGACGACCAGCGGCTTCCGGTCGGGCAACGCCCGCGCGACGGCCGTCGCAAGCGTCTCGAAGCTGTAGTACGGCAGCGGCGCCGACAGGCCGTGGCCGGGCAGGTCGGGCACCAGCACGCGCCGCGGGACGGCCTCGGTCAGGTGGGCCCACACGGCGCCGGTCGCGCCGAGCCCGTGCAGGAAGAGGATGGCCGGTTCGCCCTCGCCGCCGGTGCGCATGTTCAGCGTGTCCATCGCAGCAGCCTCCCCCACGCCGCGGCACGCGGCTAGGGTCGGCTTCGTGGGGATCACCGATCCGGACACCTACGTGCGGGGTGTCCCGTACGACGAGCTGGCGCGGCTGCGGCGCGAGACGCCGGTGGTGCGCGTCGGCGACTTCTGGGCCGTGCTGGCCCACGCCGACGTCCGCACGGTGCTGCGCGACCCGGCGCGGTTCTCCTCGCAGCTCGGCGGGACGCAGATCCGGGACCCGGCGACCGAGGCCGACCTCGCGTACGTGCGCCGGATGATGCTCAACATGGACCCGCCTGAGCACGGCCGGCTGCGCGGGCTGCTGACCAGGGCGTTCACCGCGCGGGCGATCGCGAAGCTGACCGAGCAGATCGAGACGTCGGCGCGGGAGCTCGTGGCCGGCGTCGCCGATCAGGGCGCATGCGACTTCGCGAAGGTCGCCGCCGACCTGCCGCTGCGGACGCTGGCCGCGGTGTTCGGCGTGCCGGAGCAGGACCGGCGGCTGATGTACGACTGGAGCAACCGCGTGATCGGCTACCAGGACGCCGAGTACGCGGTGAGCGCGACCGTGTCGCCGGACGAGGTGACCGGCCTGGCGCGGGCCGCGCTCGCCGTCCGCCCGTCGCCCGGCCCGGACGGCCGCATGCCGGACCCGCGCACGCGCGCCGGGATGCCCGACCTCTACGCGTACGCGAACGCCCTCGGCGAGTACAAGCGCGAGCACCCGGGTGACGACGTGATGAGCACCCTGATGCGCCACGTCGGCGACGACGGCGGCCGCGTCTCGCTCGCCGAGTTCGAGAACCTCTTCTGGCTGTTTTCCGTGGCGGGCAACGAAACCCTGCGCAACGGCCTGCCGGGCGGGATGCTGGCGCTCCTGTCGCACCCCGCGCAGTACCGGCGGCTTCTGGCCGACCGGTCGCTGCTGCCGTCCGCGGTGGAGGAGATGCTGCGGTGGTGGACGCCGGTGATGAACTTCCGCCGTACCGCGACTTCCGGCGTCTCTCTGTCCGGTGTGGACATTCAGGCCGGGGACAAGGTGGTGGTCTGGTTCTCGGCGGCCAACCGTGATCCTGCGGTGTTCGCCGACCCGGACACGTTCGACATCGCGCGGACCCCCAACGACCACCTGACCTTCGGCCACGGCCCGCACTTCTGCCTCGGCGCGCAGCTGGCCCGGGTGCAGCTGCGGGCGATGTTCACCGCGGTGCTCGACCTGCTGGGCGAGGTTTCCCTGGCGGGAGAACCGGTGCGGCTGCGGTCGACCTTCCAAAATGGACTGAAGTCGCTGCCGATCCGGTGGGCGCGCTGATGGAGCTGCGCGAGATGCGGGCGTTCGTCGCCGTCGCCGAGGCGGGCGCGCTGTCCAAGGCGGCGCGGCAGCTGCACGTCAGCCAGCCCGCGCTGTCCCAGACGATCACCGCGCTCGAGCGGCGGCTCGGCGTCCAGCTGCTGGTGCGGGCCAGCACCGGCGTGCAGGCCACCGAAGCCGGGATGACGTTGCTGACCGAGGCCCGCGCGGTGCTGGCGCGCCACGACCAGGCCCTGGCCGCCATGGCGCGGCACACCACGACCGGCGGCGGCGTGCTGCGGGTCGGCGTCCCGCTGGAGCTGCCGCCGGAGCTGGTGCCGGCCGCGCTCGCGCGGCTGGCCGAGGCCTGCCCGGACACCCGGGTGCAGGCCCGGCACCTGTCGTCGGTGGCGCAGGTCGCGGGGCTGCGGGCGGACGAGCTGGACGTCGGGCTGGTGCGCGAGCGCCCGGCCGGGCCGGACCTCGACGCGGCCCTCGTCGTCGAGGAGAACGTGGGTGTCCTGCTGGCTGCCGACGTCGCGGAGAAGCTCGCCGGGCCGGACGGGGTGCGCCTGGAGAAGCTGGCCGGGCTGGAGTGGTTCGCCTTCGCCCGCGCGGGCAGCCCGGCGTGGTACGACGAGCTGGCCGCGATCCTCCGCAGCCACGGTCTCGACGTCGGCGCGGACGTGCCGGAGGAGCAGCGGATGATCGTCGAGCTCAAGATCCCGGCGGTCAGCACCGGCGGCGCCTACGCCTTCGCCCCGCCGGCGTGGCCGTACCCGATGCCGGACACGGTCCGGTGGCTGCCGCTGACCGGCAACCCGATCGTGCGGCGGACGTGGGCGGTGTGGCCCGCGGCTTCGCACCGGCGTGACATCGCGGAGTTCGTCGCCGCGCTGGAAGACCATCAGCGCGGCGGATCGCGGGTATAAGCAGCGCCGAGCACGAATGCGGAAGTCCTGTCCGCGTCTGCTCCTTGAACCCGGTGACCGGGGAACACCCGGCAAGGGATCAGGAGAAGCAACCATGACTGCAGATCTGTCCGGATCGACGGCGTTGGTCACCGGCGGGACGAGCGGGATCGGCCGGGCGACGGCGATCGCGCTGGCCCGGCTGGGCGCCCACGTGGTGGTGTCCGGCCGGGACGCGGACCGCGGCGCGCAGGTCGTCTCGCGGATCCGGGAATCGGGCGGCAAGGCCGACTTCGTCGCGGCCGACCTGACCGGCGTCGCGGCGGCCCGTGAGCTGGCGGCGCGGGCGCGGGAGGTGGGCGGGCACGTCGACGTGCTGGTGAACAACGCCGGGATCTTCCCCACCGGGCCGACCGCCGACACGGCCGAGGCCGACTTCGACCGCGTCTACACGACGAACGTGAAGGTGCCGTTCTTCCTCGTGGCCGAGCTGGCCCCGGAGATGGCCGCCCGCGGCCACGGCGCGATCGTCAACGTGTCCACGATGGTCGCGGCGAGGGGCATGGCGGGCATGACGCTGTACGGCTCGTCGAAGGCCGCGGTGGAGCTGATGACCAAGGCATGGGCGGCGGAGTTCGGCCCGTCGGGCGTCCGCGTCAACGCGGTCAGCCCCGGCCCGACCCGCACCGAGGGAACAGCGGTCTTCGGCGACGGCCTGGACGAGCTCGCGGCCGCGGGCCCGGCCGGCCGAACGGCGGCCCCGGAGGAGATCGCGGCGGCGATCGCCTTCCTGGTGACGGCGGAGGCGAGCTTCGTCCAGGGCGCGGTACTCGCGGTGGACGGCGGGCGTTTGGCGGTGTGAGGCCGGCCGGGACGGCGTCACCTCAGGAAGGTGACGCCGTCCCGTGGGCGCTCGTCCACCGACAGCGCGAAGACGTCCGGCCGGGCGTAGTGACCCGAGACGTCGAGGCTGTGGCGGGCCCTCACGACTTCCTCGAGGTCGATCTTCGCCGTGATCAAGCCTTCGCCGGTCCTCAATGGACCGGCCAGGACGTCGCCCGCCGGGCCGACGATCACGCTTCCGCCGCGGAACGGGTCGTCACCCGATGCCTCGTACAGGCACGCCGAGATCACGAAACAGCGGCCCTCGTCGGCGATGTGGCGCATCGACGCCTGCCAGACGTCGCGGTCGTCGGCCGTCGGGGCGCACCAGAGTTCCACGCCCTTCGCGTACATCGCCGCGCGCAGCAGCGGCATGTGGTTCTCCCAGCAGATCGCCGCGCCCGCGAGGCCCGCCGCCGTCGGGATCGCCGGGAGGGTCGAGCCGTCGCCGCGACCCCAGACCAGGCGCTCGCGCGCGGTCGGGACCAGCTTGCGGTGCTTGCCCACCAGCCCGAGCGACGGGTCGAGGAACACGACCGTGCTGTACAGCGTCGAGCCGTCCCGCTCGATCACGCCCACCACCAGGCTCGCGCCGGTCCGCACCGACAGCTCGGCCAGCGCCCTGGTCTCCGGGCCGGGCACGGTCACCGACGCGCGGAAGTAGTCCGCGAAGGGCTCCCCGCGCGGATAGCCGCCGATGACGGCTTCCGGCAGCACCACCAGCGCCGCGCCGGACACACGGATCTCGTCCTCCCAGCCGAGCAGCCCGTCGAGCCCCACGGCTCCGGTCTGGAGCGCCGCGACGACCGGCGTCGTCACCCGTGAACCCGCTCGCGCTTCGGCCACCACGGGACCACCGCGGACGTCCGGCGCTGGTAGTCCGCGTACTCCGGATAACGGCCCAGCGTGATGCTCTCGGTGAACTTCGTCGAACCCACGAACAGCAGCGTCAGCAGGATCGCGCCCAGGACCGTCCACGTGAGACCCGCCGCGACCACGCCGAACGCCGCGATCACCCACCACTGGGCCTGCTCGAAGAAGAAGTTCGGGTGCCGCGAGTAGCGGAACAGGCCGTCCTGGCGGAAGCGCGTCGGCGCGCGGCCCGCGTGCTTCTCGCGGTGGAACGTCCACTGCTGCTGGTCGGCGACCGTCTCGCCGACCAGGAACGCGGCGAAGATCACCGCGACGACGACGTCCCCGACGCCGAACGCGCCCTGGTGATCCAGCGCCGTCATCGCGGGCAGCGTGATCAGCAGCAGGATCGCGTTCTGGTACAGCGAGATGAAGAAGAAGTTGAACACCTGGAACTGCCAGGGCGCGAGCTTCTCGCGCAGCACCGCCCACCGGTAGTCCTCGCCGCCGTGGGCGTAACCACCCTTCCGGGCGAAGTTGAACGTCAGCCGGATGCCCCAGGCCGCGACCAGCGCGAACATCACGTCCAGCCGCGCGTCGGCGAACCCGGCGGCGCCGGCGAAGATCCCCAGGTAGGCCACCGGGACGATCGACCAGATCCGGTCGACCCAGGAGTACTCCCTGGTCAGCACCGAAAGCAGCCAAGTGCCGAGCGTCACCCCGGCGAAGACGTACAGGCAGACCCGCAGCGCGTCCATCTCCTCACAATAGGACCTAGGATCGATCACATGAACCTGCCGCTGCGGGACCGGAAGATCGACGTCTTCTTCGCGGTGCTGTTCTCGGCCTTCACGATCACTTCGCTGATCAGCGACCTGCTGCCGACCGTGGGCGTGGACTTCTCGCAGCCCTCGGACAACTTCTTCGTCAACTCCAACTACTGGTACGCCCACGACGCGGACCAGCTGTTCATGCACCCGCCGGACTGGATGCGGATCGTCACCGGGCTCTCGGCGTTCGTCTACATGCCGTTCTACGTCGTGCTCGTGTTCGCGCTGCTCAGTGGCAAGAACTGGATCCAGCTCCCGTCGGTGATCTACGCGACGATGATCGTCACGCTCACCGGGGTCGTCGTGTTCGGGGTCGAGTTCTTCGGCGACCCGGCGATGCGCACCGGCAACCCGGCGAAGTTCCTCGCGTTCAACCTGCCCTACGTCCTGGTGCCGCTCCTGCTGCTGATCCGGATGCGCGCGCCGAAGCCGTTCACCCGCCGCTTCTGACGCTTCCGGAGACGCCGTGCCGTACTCGTTCCTCAGCCACCTCGACTGCTCCCGGACCGGCGAGCGCGCCGACGCCGACGTCGTCCAGGGCCTCTCGCCGGCCGGGGCGCCGCTGCTCGCCCGCTATGACCTCGACGGCGTCCGCGAATCCGTGACGCCGAAGGAGATCGCCGGGCGCGAGCCGACGCTGTGGCGCTACCACGAGGTGCTGCCGGTGCGCTCGGCCGAGCACGTCGTGAGCCTCGGCGAGGGCATGACGCCGTTGCTGCGCCTGCCGCGCTACGGCCGTGAGCTGGGGCTGTCACGCCTTTGGATGAAGGACGAGGGCCTGGTGCCGACCGGCACGTTCAAGGCCCGGGGCGCGGCCGTCGGCGTCTCACGGGCGGCCGAGCTGGGGGTGCGCGGGATCGCGATGCCGACCAACGGCAACGCGGGCGCGGCCTGGGCGCTGTACGCGGCCCGCGCCGGTCTCTCCAGCCTGGTCGCGATGCCGGACGACGCCCCGGCGATCACCATGCGCGAGTGCGTCGCCGCCGGCGCCGAGCTGTACCGGGTGGACGGCCTCATCGGCGACGCGGGGAAGCTGATCGCGTCGGCGGTCCAGCGTCGTTCGGACGTGCAGGACGTCTCGACGCTGAAGGAGCCGTACCGCATCGAGGGCAAGAAGACGATGGGCTACGAGATCGCCGAGCAGTTCGGCTGGCGGCTGCCCGACGTGATCCTGTACCCGACCGGCGGCGGGGTCGGGATCATCGGGATCTACAAGGCGCTGCTGGAGATGCGGGAGCTGGGCTGGGTTTCCGGCCCGCTGCCGCGGCTCGTCGCCGTCCAGGCGACCGGGTGCGCCCCGATCGTCGAAGCGTTTTCACGCGGTGCCCGGGAGAGCGTGCCGTTCCCGGACGCCCGGACCGTCGCCTTCGGCATCACGGTGCCCAAGGCCCTGGGCGACTTCCTCGTGCTGGACGCCGTCTACGCGACCGGCGGCACCGCGATCGCCGTCACCGACGAGGAACTCCTTGCGGCGCAACGGGAACTCACCGAGCGCGAAGGCACGTTCGTCTGCCCCGAAGGCGGAGCGTGCTTCGCCGCGTTGCGGCACCTTCGCGAGTCCGGCTGGCTTCAGGGCGACGAAGACGTCGTCGTGCTCAACACCGGCGCCGGGATCAAGTACCCCGAGACGGTGCCGCTCGACGTGCCGCTGCTGGCGAAGACCGACTCGATCCCTTAAAGGACCGACTGCACCGCTTCGGGGGTGCGGGCGACGACGGTGGTGCCGTCGTCCGCGGTGATGATCGGCCGCTGGATCAGCTTCGGGTGCTCGGCCAGGGCGTCGATCCAGCGCGCGCGGTCGGCCGGAGTGCGGCCCCACGTCTTGAGGCCGAGTTCCTTGGCGATCGCCTCGGTGGTGCGCGTGATGTCCCACGGCTCCAGGCTCAGCCGCTTCAACACGGCCTTCAGTTCCTTCGCCGTCGGCGGGTCGTCGAGGTAGCGGCGGACGGTGTACTCCGCGCCGGCTTCGTCGAGCATCGACACCGCTGACCGGCGCTTCGCGCACGCCGGGTTGACCCAGATCTCCACCGGCGCAGCCTACCGCGATGGTTTTGGAGCACGTGTTCTGTTACCGTCGGAGCATGCCCCGCCCCCGCGTCCACGACCTCGACGCGCTGCTCGACGTCGCCGAGCGGCTCGTCGCGGCGTCGGGCGAGGTCACCGTGCGTGGCCTGGCCGCCGAGGCAGGCGTCCCGAACGGGACGATCTACCACGCTTTCGGGTCACTCAGCGCGTTGCTCGCGCAGGTCTGGCTGCGCGCGGCGACCGCGTTCCTCGACCTGCAGACCGCACGGGTGGACACCGCTTCCTCTCCGGTGGCAGCGGTCGTCGCGGCGGCCGACACACCCGCGGTGTTCGCTTCGGTGCGCCCCGACGGGGCCCGGATGCTGCTGCGGGTCAAGGCGGACCGGCTGTTCGGGCCCGAGCTGCCCGACGAGCTGGCGGACGCCCTGCACGCGCTGGACAAACGCCTGATCGCGCTGCTCGTGCGGCTCGCGCGCCTGGTGTGGGACCGCGGCGACGGCCTGGCCGTCGAGGTGATCACCACCTGCGTCGTCGACCTGCCGACCGCGTTCTTCCGGCGGGACATCACCGATCCCCTGGTACGGGCGAGGCTCGCCGCCGCCGTGCGGGCCGTGCTGACCGTGCCCCCTCGAGAGAAGGACCGACCGTGACCGTGCTGCACCTGGGTGACGACGAAAACCGCTTCTCGCCGGACTGGCTGCAGCGCGTCCATTCCACTTTGGACGAAGTGGGCGACGTGCTGGTGACCACCGGCGGCGGCAAGTTCTATTCGAACGGCTTGGACCTCGACTGGCTTCTTGCGCACGGCGACCAAGCCACGAAGTACGTCGCCGAGGTGCAGGAGCTGTTCGCGCGCGTGCTGACGCTGCCGGTCCCGACGGTCGCGGCGATCAACGGCCACGCGTTCGGCGCGGGCGCGATGCTCGCCATGGCGCACGACTTCCGCGTGATGCGCGCCGACCGGGGCTACTTCTGCTTCCCGGAGGCCGACATCAACATCCCGTTCACGCCGGGGATGGCGGCCCTGATCCAGGGCAAGCTGACGCCGGCCGCGGCGATCGCGTCGATGACGACGGGACGCCGTTTCGGCGGCGCGGACGCGCTCGCCTTGGGCTTGGTGGACGAAACCGCACCTGAATCCGACCTCGTGAAGGTGGCTTCGGAGCGGGTCGCGGCCTTGGCGGGCAAGGACCCGGGCACCCTGGGCGCGATCAAGGCGACGATGTTCGCCCCGGCCGTCACAGCCCTGCGCACCCCGGCTTAGCCCTCCGGCCCCCGGTATCCAGCTTACCGGTGGCCACCGACAGTCCGGCCTGGCTCACCCTGCTTGCAGGTCCGTGAATGTCGCATTGAGGGACTTAGAGTCCCTCAATGCGACATTCACGGCTTTTGGTTCCAGGTGAGGCGGCGGCAGACGTCGGCGAGCTTGCCCCGGCAGCCACCGCCTTCCGCGCACTGGCCCGATGTTCTGACGGTGCCCTTCACGGCCTGCGCACTCGGATGAGGTGGCGGCGCAGGTGAGCACGCTCGTCGCGGCCGTCGCCGCCGGCCCGATGTCCTGAAGGTGCCCCTCATGGCTGTTAAGCCCATAAAGGTGCCCCTCACGGCTTTGCGCACTCGGTGGGGCGGCGGAGGTCACCCCGGCCGCTGCCGACAGAGGTCCGCCTGGTTCCAAAGCCGTGAAGGCCACCTTGAGGGACCCTGAGTCCCTCAAGGTGGCCTTCACGGACTTGTGCACTCGGTGAGGCGGCGGCGTAAGTGGGCGCGCTCGGGTTCCGTACCCGCCAGGGCCAGGGCGTCCCGGTAGGCCGCCGCTGCCTCCGGTAAGCGGCCCAGGCGGCTGAGCAGCTCGCCTCGGGCCGCCGGAAACGGGGCGTAGGACTGCAGGCGAGGGTCGTCGGCCAGAGTGTCGAGGAGAGCCAGGCCCGCCGCCGGGCCGTCGCGCATCGCCACTGCTACCGCGCGGTTCAGCTCGACCACCGGGGACGGGGCCAATACACGCAGGACGTCGTACAGCCCGACGATCTGCGGCCAGTCCGTGCCCGCCACGTCCGGTGCCTCGTCGTGCAGGGCCGCGATCGCCGCCTGGACGCCGTAGAGGCCGGGTGGGCCGCCGGTCAACGCCACCAGGACCAGCGCCGCTCCTTCCGAGATCATCGCGCGGTCCCAGCGGGTGCGGTCCTGGTCGTCGAGCAGCACCAGGTCGCCGTCGCGGCCCGTTCGGGCGTCGTGGCGGGCGTGGACCAGCAGCATCAGCGCCAGCAGGCCCGCGACCTCCCGTTCCGCGGGCAGCAGCCGGCGCAGGATCCGGGCCAGGCGGATCGCCTCCTCGGCCAGGTCCAGGCGCTGCAGGTCCGGGCCCGAGCTGGCCGCGTACCCCTCGGTGAAGATCGAGTAGACGACCTGGAGCACGCCCGGCAGCCGGCCGGGCAGCTCGTCGGCGTCCGGCACGCGGAACGGGATCCGGGCCGTGCGGATCCGGTTCTTCGCCCGCACGATCCGCTTGCCCATCGTCGCGCTGGGCACCAGGAACGCGCGCGCCACCTCCGGCGTCGTCAGGCCGGCGAGGCAGCGCAGGGTCAGCGCCGTGCGGTCCTCCGCGGGCAGCGCCGGGTGGGCGCAGGTGAAGAACAGCTGGAGCCGCTCGTCCGGCAGTTCTCCGTCCGGTGACGGGGCGGGCGCCGCGCGGTCGGCCTCCACCTGCAGCACCGCGAGCCGGGCCGCGTAGGCCTGGTCGCGGCGCAGCCGGTCGACGGCCTTGCGCCGGGCCGTCGTCATCAGCCAGGCGCCCGGCTTCGGCGGCACGCCGTCGACGGGCCAGTGCACCAGCGCCGCCTCGATCGCCTCCGACGTCACCTCTTCGGCCAGGTCGAGGTCGCCGAACCGGCGGACGAGCGCGGCCAGCAGCAGCCCGCGCTCCTCCCGGAACACCGCTTCGACCGCCGATTCCGGCACCGTCGTCAGTCCCCGTAGGACGCGAGCGGCCGGACGACGATGGTCCCGCCGTCTCGGGCGCCGGGGCAGCGCGCCGCCCACTCGAGCGCGACGTCGAAGTCCGGCACGTCGACGACGAAGTAGCCGCCGAGCACCTCCCGCGATTCGGCGAACGGCCCGTCGGTGACGATCCGCTCGCCGCGCTCGTCGACGCGGACCGCGGCGGCAGTGGTGAAGTCGGCGAGCGAGTTCCCGTGGACGTGGACCCCCGCGTCCTTCATGGACTTGTCGAACAGCATCCAGTCCTCGGGGGTGCTGCAGCCGGTGGGCGCGCCTTCGGCGTCGAGCGAGGCGTTGATCAGCATCAGGTACTTCATGGTGGTCCTCCGTCAGGTCGTGCCCGGTTGCCGTACGACACCACTACGAACGGCGCGCGGCACCTTGGACACCCTCGCCGGAGATTTTCGCATGTCAAGAATCTTTGACTTGATGTTCGGTTTGTTTTACTTTGAGGAGGTGACGCACGAAGAGAAGCGCGCCTGGATCCTCGGGATCACCGCGATAGCGAGCTACGCGGTCTACCTCGCGGTGATCCTCGGCCGGGCCGGCGGACGCCCGCTGGCCGAAGTCCCCTACGCCGCCGTCCTGCTGTGGGCGGTCGGCGCGTCGATCGTCGTGTCGATCGTGGCGAGCATCCTCGCCGCGGTGATCTCGAAGGACGGCGGGAAGGACCAGCGCGACCGCGAGATCGCCCGGTTCGGCGAGTACGTCGGCCAGGCGTTCGTCGTCGTCGGCGCCGTCGCGGCGCTGCTGCTGGCCATGGCCGAAGCGCCGCACTTCTGGATCGCCAACGCCGTCTACCTCTGCTTCACGCTCTCGGCGATCCTCGGTTCGGCCGCCCGGATCGTCGCCTATCGCCGGGGTTTCCAGCCGTGGTGAAACCGACCCGCGTCACGAACTCGCTGCGCGCCCTCCGCTTCGCGCACGCCCAGATGACCCAGGCCGACCTCGCCGCCCGGCTCGGCGTCACCCGCCAGACCGTCATCGCGATCGAGCAGGGCCGCTACTCACCTTCGCTCGAGGTGGCGTTCCAGATCGCGCACGTCTTCGGCGTCCCGCTCGAAGAAGTGTTCCAGTACCCGGAGGAGTCCCCGTGAAAGCCATCGTCCAAGACCGCTACGGCAGCCCCGACGTCCTCGAGTTCCGGGACGTCGCGAGACCGGTGCCCGGAGCCGGCGACGTCCTCGTGCGGGTGCACGCGGCCGGTGTCGACCCGGGCGTCTGGCACCTGACCACCGGGCAGCCGTACCTGTTGCGGCTACTGGGTTTCGGGCTGCGCGCACCGAAGGTTCCGGTGCGGGGCCTCGACTTCGCGGGCACGGTCGAGGAGGTCGGCGACGGCGTCACGCGCTACCGTCCGGGTGACGAGGTGTTCGGCACCTGCGACGGCGCGTTCGCCGAGTACGCCGTCGCCCGGGAGAACCTCGTCGCGACCAAGCCGGCTCGCCTGTCGTTCGAGCATGCGGCGGCCGTCGCGGTCTCGGGCTGCACCGCGCTCCAGGCCCTGCACGACGTCCGGCCGGAGCAGCACGTCCTCGTGATCGGCGCGGCCGGCGGCGTCGGCTCGTTCGCCGTCCAGCTGGCCAAGCACGCCGGCGCGGAGGTGACGGCCGTCTGCAGCACGGCGAAGACGGACCTGGTCCGCACGCTCGGCGCGGACCACGTCGTCGACTACACCCGCGGGGACTTCACGACCGGGCAGTACGACCTGATCGTCGACACCGCCGGGCTGCGCTCGCTCAAGCACCTGCGCCGCGCGCTGACACCGAAGGGCACGCTGGTGATCGTCGGAGGTGAAGGCGGCCGCTGGCTGGGCGGCATCCAGCGCGTGGTCCGGGCCGCGCTGCTGAACCCGTTCGTGCAGCACCGCTTGAAGGGCCTCATCTCCGCCGTCCGCGGCGCGGACCTGGAAACACTCCGCGAGACGATCGAAGCCGGCCACCTGACGCCGGTGCTCGACCGGACCTACCCGCTCGCCGACGTCGCCGCCGCGATCAGCCACGTCCGCGAGGGGCACGCGGCGGGCAAGGTCGTGCTCACGGTCTGACGCCGTGCTCCTTCAGCCGCTTGATCCGGTCGATGTGGGCCGGGTGCCCGGCCAGCAGCCGGGCCCACAGCCGCCGCTCGTCCCCGCGGTGCAGCGTGATCCACTCCTTCAGCAGCGCGACCAGCTCCGGGCCGTAGCCCAGCCGCGCCGCCATCAGGTCGGCCCGGTACTCGCCGAGCCGTTTCGACCAGGCGAGCACCGGGCCGAGCAGCGGCGCCAGCAGCAGCCACGGGTCGAGGAACGCGAGCGCGGTGAGGATCCCCAGGCTCAGCAGCACGGTGACGAGCACGGCCACCGCCCGCCCGAAGGCCGCGAACGCGCGGCCGACGTACGGCACGACCAGGGCGAGCAGCCGGACGAGCCGGGTCAGGATCCGGGCCGGGAGCTCCAGCCACCAGACGAGCAGCGAGATCCGCGTGTGCCCGGCGAGGTGGTGGCCGAGCTCGTGCGCCAGGATTGCCTCCAGGCTCGGCGGCGGCAGGTCGAGCGCGGCCCGCGTCACCGCGACGGTCCGGCCGCCGGCGGCGAAGGCGTTCAGCTCGCGGGACCGCTCGACCCACAGCCGGTACCGGCCGCCGTCGACGCCCGCGGCCGCGCAGACCGCCTGCCAGGACGGGGTCAGCCGGGCCAGCTCACGCGCGGTCGGCGAGCGCATCCCGAACACCAGCGGCAGCAGGAAGTGCTCGAACGCGGGCACGAACGTGATCGCCCCGGCCACCACCCACCCGGCGGGCGGGACCCAGAAGTACGGCGGCCAGGCGAGCTTCCCGATCAGCGCCAGCACGAGCAGGCTGCTAGCGACGACGGGCACGGAAAGCACGAGGCCCAGGACGGCGGACAGGTCCGGTCGTGCGCGGCCCGGGCTCACCGGAACGCGTCGGCGTGCGCCGCGGCCCAGTCGGCGAACGTCCGCGCCGGGCGGCCCGTCACCTCCGGGACCGCCGGGTGGACCGTCGCTTCGTCGAGCGTGCCCTCGACGTAGAAGTTCCAGAACGCCTCGACGTACTCGCGCGGCATGCTCGCCTCGAGCTCGGCGCGCGTCTCGTCGTTGGTCAGGCCCACACAGCGCAGGTCCCGGCCGAGCACCCCGGCCAGCACCGCGACCTGGTCGGCGGGCCGCAGCGCGACCGGCCCGGTCAGGTCGAGGATCTCGCCGTCGTGGCCGCCCGCGAGAGCCTTCGCGGCAACCGCAGCGATGTCGAACGGGTCGACGCACGCGACCGGGACGTCCGGGAACTGCGCACGGATCGTGTCACCCTCGCGCAGCTGCGGCAGCCAGCGCAGGGCGTTGGACGCGAAGGCGCGCGGCCGCAGGAACGTCCAGGCCAGGCCCGAAGCCCGCACCGCGCGCTCGGACCGCGTCATGTAGGCCGAGACGGCGTTGCCGAGGTCCTCCAGCTCGGCCGACCCGCCGGACAGCAGCACGATCCGGCGCACGCCGGCGTCGCGGGCCCGGTCGAGGATCTCGTCCGGGTAGCCCGAAAGCAGGAAGATCCCTTCGACGCCCTTCAGCGCGTCACCCAGGCTGCCCGGGTCGTTCAGATCGCCCACGACGGCTTCGGCGCCGTCCGGGAGCGTGGTTTCCGGCCGCCGCACCAGCGCTCGGACCGGCGCACCTGCCCCCGCGAGGGCCGAAACCAGTTCGGCGCCGACGTTTCCGGTCGCGCCGGTGACCAAGAACATGCGCCCTCCCCAGGTGTCCCGGGGGAGAGTACTGCCGTCCGGCGGCGGGCGGAACTCGTCCGCCGCCGGACGTGGCGTCAGCCCGGGATTTCGTCGAACTCGACGACCTGGCGCACCTCGACCTCGATCTCGGCGTCGAACAGCTCGGCGTAGGACTTCGCGAACGCGACGGCGTCCGCCAGGTCCTCGGCGTTGATCAGCGCGAACCCGCCGATGACCTCCTTGGCCTCGGCGAAGGGGCCGTCGGTGACGCGGACCGCCGCGCCGCGCGGCTTGCGGACGAGCGCGCCCTTCTCCGACGGGTGGACGCCCTCCGCCGTGATCAGGCGGCCGTTCTCCGCCGACTCCTGGATGAACCCGCCCATCTTCTCGATGAACTCCGGGCTGGGGTTCCAGGCCTCGGGGACGGTCTCGTCGAGGCGGTGCATCATGAGGAAACGCATGGCTGACTCCCTGGTGTTCTCGGCCGTGGTCCGGTTCGTTCCCGGACTCGGTGAGCGGCCTTCACCCCCGCGTCGATCGGCCGCTCGCGGCGTTCGACATTTTTCCGGGGAGAATTTTCCCGGAGATTATCCCGGCGCCCGTTCCCGTGCTGACCAGGGCCAACACGACGAGACCGGCGCCGAGCCCGGCCACCACCCAGCCCACGCCGGGCACCGCGCCGGCGATCGCGACGCCCAGGGTGGTGCCGGTCTGGCGCCCGGTCGAGGCCAGTGAGGCCGCCACCCCCGCCATCGACGCCGGCATCCCGGCCATCGCGGTGTTCGTGATCGGCGGGTTGACCGTGCCGAGGAACAGGCCGAACAGCAGGGAGACCGCGAGCACGACGGCCAGTGGCGTGGCCGGCCCCAGCCACACCGACGCGGCGCCGCCCAGCGCGAGCGCGATCCCGGCCACGACCAGCGGCCGCCGCGGTCCGCGGGTGCCGACGACCCGTCCGGTGACCGGCGACAGCACGAGGACCAGCGCCCCGACCGGGAGCAGGCACAGCCCGGCGTCCAGCGCCGACAGCCCGCGGACGTCCTGGAGGTACTGCGTCGTCACGAAGAGGAACGCGCCGAAGCCGCAGAGGGCGAAGACCGCCATCACGATCGCCGCGCTGAACGGCACGCTGCGGAACAGCCGCAGCTCCAGCAGCGGGTCGGTGCGTCGCGGCTCGTAGGCGAGGATTCCCGCAACGCCGAGCGCGGCCACGGCGAGCAGGCCGAGGACCACCGGTGACGACCAGCCGAGGTCCCGCGACGCGATGAGCGCGGAGACGACGCAGCCGAGCACGAGCACCACGAGGACCTGGCCGACGGGGTCGAACCGGCGAGCACGCGGCGCGCGGGACTCGGGCACGGCCAGCGTGGTGGCCACGATCGCGGCGGCGGCGATCGGGACGTTGACCCAGAAGACCGCACGCCAGCCGAAGGCGTCGACGAGCACCCCGCCGAGGATCGGCCCGAGCACCAGCGCGAGCCCGGACATCGCGCCGAACACGCCGATGGCGCGGGCCCGCTCGGCCGGCGCGGGGTAGGTGGTGGCGACGACGGCCATCGCGACCGGGTTGAGCATGGTGCCGCCGACGGCCTGCAGCGCCCGCGCCGCGATCAGCCACCCGATGCCCGGCGCCAGCCCGCACAGCAGCGACCCGGCCCCGAAGACGGCGAGCCCGACGGTGAAGACCCGCTTGCGGCCGAAGCGGTCGGCCGTCGACCCGGCGAGCACGAGGAACCCGGCCAGCACCAGCGTGTAGGCGTCGATGGTCCACTGCTGCCCGGCGAGGGAAGCGTGCAGGTCGCGGCGGATCGACGGGAGGGCGACGTTGACGATGGAGATGTCCATCACCACGAGGACGATGCTGACGCAGCAGATCGCCAGCACCAGCCCCCGGTTGACTCTCGGAGCGTTCATGGTTTCCGACGGTAGGATTTAGAGCGTGCTCGAAGTCAACGCTGCGCCCATCCCGGCGGCCGGGCTGACGATCGCCGACGCCGCCCGCCGCACCGGCGTCAGCGCCCACACCCTGCGCTACTACGAACGAGCCGGCCTGGTGGTCACCCGCGTCGACCGCACCTCCGGCGGCCGTCGCCGCTACCGGAAGCTGGACCTGGACTGGATCACGGTCTGCACCCGCCTGCGCGCGACGGGCATGCCGATCAGGACGATCCGCGAGTACGCGGAGCTGGTGGCGGCCGGGCGCGGCAACGAGAAGGACCGGCTGGAGCTGATGGAGGCCCATCGCGCCGAGGTCCTGGCGAAGCTGGCCGAGCTGCAGGAGAACCTGCAGCTGATCGACCACAAGATCGGCGTCTACCGGGGGCGGCTGGAGGCCGGGGACGCGGACCGGCTCTGGGCGCCTAGGGGCTGAGCGTCCGGTCCACGAGCTGGAGCCCGAGGTCCGGCGTCACGCCGTCCGGGTTCGTCAGGCGCAGGTCGCGGTACCACGACTCCGGCGCCTCCGGGTGCGGGCCGACCACGCCGACGCGGCCTTTTCCGTACGGCGTGACCAAAGCCGCGATCTTGTCGTTCGTGTAGCGCGCCAGCACGGTCACGGAAGCGCCGGGTTGCAGGACGAAGTCCGGGCCGTCCTGGAAGTACATCCGGCGGCGCTGCCCCTGCCAGTCGACCGGGATCACCGTGTCCCGGGTCGAGCGCACCTCCGCGCCCGAGGTGGCGATGTACTGCTCGGTGTCGCCCGGCAGCAGGCTGAACCCCGGGGTCGCGCCCGCCAGGTAGCCGCCCAGGCAGAACCCGAGGTAACGCCCGCCGCCGCGGACGTAGCTCGTGATCACGTCCGCGTAGCGGCGCATCGCGCGCCAGCCGTCGTCGAGGCTGCCGCCGCCCGGCTGGGCGTACACCGCCGCCTTCGCCAGGGACTCCGCCGTGAGCGGGAGGTTCTCCTCCGGCCCGCAGAACTCGACGCGCAGGCGCGTGCGCAGCAGGTCCGCGACGGCGTCCGAGCAGGCCCCGGTCGACGCCTTCCCGCGGTAGACCAGCGCCAGCGGCCGGGTGTCCGGTGCGGGGCCGCCGCACGCGGCCAGCAGCCCGGCCGCCACGGCGCCCGTCAGGACCAGCCGGCGCGAGACCGTCACGTCGCGACCTGCAGCCGCGGTTCGGGCGCCACCCACCGTTTCGCCCGCGTGGCCAACGCCGTGACCAGAGCCTCCAGCGGTCCCTTGCCGGCCGTCGCACGCCAGGCCAGGCCCACCACCAGGACCCCGACGACCTGCAGCGCGTAGCCGACGCCGGAGGTGTAGACGTCGTAGTCGGAGTTCAGGAACATGATGTGTGCCGTGTAGAAGGTGAGCGTCATGCTCCCGGCCGCCGCGAGCGGCGCGAAGACGACCTTCGCCACCCGCAGGCGGCCGAGCAGGAGCAGCAGGCCGAGCAGGGCCATCGCCGCGCCGGTGGTGCCGACCAGGTCGGGCGCGGTGCCGGTGTGCGGGCCGTCGACCGCGAGCCACCACGCGGTCGACGTCGGTGTCGTGCCGTCGCCGCCGAGGTTGAGCAGCTCGGTGGTCTCCGGTGCGGTCAGGACGCTGCCCGGCTGCGCGGCCCAGATCGCCGCCAGGCCGCCGAAGCGGTTCAGCAGCACCCACGACACGGCCGCGGCGCCGACGGCCATCGTGACCCCGGTGACCAGCAGCGCGACCGCCACTTTCACGCGGCTGAGCGTCAGCCGCCCGATCACGATCCCCGCGCACAGATAGGCCGTCCACGAGAGCGCCGGGTACTCCCCCGTCAGCGACAGCTCGGTCAGCAAGCGCACGGGATGTTCTGCGGCGTAAGCGAAACCGTTGTTCAGCAGGGTCGGCTCGGGCAGGCGTGGCTGCAGCAGGTGGGTCAGCGGCGGGACCCCGGCCACCACCGCCACGCCCACCCCGGCGACCGCCCAGCTCGGCAGCAGCACCAGCGGGATCGCGAACAGGAACAGGATCGCGTAGTACGGCAGGATCACGACGGCGAGTTCGGCGTCGGTGTACCCGAGCGCGAGGCCGATGACGCCGATCGCGAGCCCGCGCACGGCCAGCATCGCCGCGGTGGGCCCGAAATCCTCGCGCCGCACGCGACGACGTCCGGTCATGAAGGCGATCCCGAGCCCGGCCAGCACGGCGAACGTCGCCGCCGCACGACCACCGAAGATCGCGAACGACGTGGACGGGTGGCCCGGCGAGCTTTCCTCGACCAGCGAGTGCACAGCCATCATCCCGAGCAACGCGATCCCGCGCGTCGCGTCGACGGCGGTCAGCCGGACCTTGGGCGTGGCCGCGGTCATCGAGCCATCACCGAGCGGCCACCGAAGATCGCGAACGCCGTCGACGGGTGCCCCGGCGAACTCTCCTCAACCAGCGAGTGCACAGCCATCATCCCGAGCAACGCGATCCCGCGAGTCGCGTCGACCGCGGTCATCGGGCCATCACCGAGTCCACCAGGTCGAGCCCGAGGTCGTGGCCGTAGCGCAGCAGCGGCGGCCGGAGACCGCCGTCGGCGTACCAGTCCCGGGTGGCCTCCGGGTGCGGCCCGACCACGCCGACCCGCCCGGCGCCGAACGGCGCGACGAGCGCAGCGACCGTGCCGTTCGGGTAGGTGGCCAGGACGTCGGCGGCGTCCGGCCGCTCGAGCACGAACACCGGGCCGTCCTGGAAGTAGAGCTTCCGGGCGCGGCCGCGCCAGCGGACCTTCACGACGGCGTCCTCGTCGTCGTCGACGGTCGCTCCCTCGGTGTCGATGTAGCGGTCGGTGTCGCCGGGCAGCAGGCCGAACCCCGGCGTCGCACCGGCGAGGTACCCGCCCAGGCAGAACCCGAGGTACCGCCCGCCGCCCTCGACGAAGCCGCGGATGTCGTCGCGGTGGCGCCGCAGCTTCCGGTACGCGCTCCCGAGCGTGCCGCCGCCGGGCTGGGCGTACAGCGCCGCCCCGGCCAGCGCGGCCTCGCCGACCTTGAACTTCTCGTCGGGGCCGGCGAACCGGACGTCGAAACCGTGCTTGCTGGTGCGCAGCAGGTCGGCGACGGCCTCGGGGCAGCCGGGCAGGGACGCCGGACCGCGGTAGACGAGGGCGAGCGGCCTCACGGGTTGCCCAGCGTCAGGGCCGTGCAGCGCACGCCACCCCCGCCCTTGCGCAGCTGGGCCGTCTCCAGTTCGACGACGGTCAGCCCGCGCTCCCGCAGGGCACCGGCCAGCGCCGGGACGCCGCTGGTCATGGTGACCGTGGTGCCGTCGCTCACGAGGTTCAGCGCAAACGCTTCCGCCTCGGCTTCGCTGACCTCGATCAGCGTCCCGCCCAGCTCCCGCAGCCGGGCCTGGCTCGGCTCGTCGAGCGCGGCCGGGCAGTACGCGAGCACGCCCGGCGCGACGACGGCGACCGCGAGGTCCAGGTCGTACCAGCGCGGGCCGGTCGTGCGCAGCGGCACGATCTCGTAGCCGAGGACGTCGGCGACGACGTCGTGCGCGCGGCGGTCGGTGCGCTGCCCGTACCCGGCCAGCAGCAGGTCGCCGTACGCCAGCGCGTCACCCTGCCCGCTGAACGCGTACGGGCTCTCCGTGACCTCGAAACCGTTGGTGCGGAACCATTCCCGGTGGTACGGCGTCTCGGCGCGACGTTCCGGTGGCAGGTTCGCCAGCACGGCGCGGCGCCCGCGGACGACGGCGGCGTTGGCCGTGTAGACCATGTCCGGGCACTCCGGCGCGGCGTCGAGGAACTCGACCTTGCGCCCGGCGGCCAGGTGCGCCGCCACGAGCGCGTCGTGCTCGGCGACGGCCGCCGCGGGGTCGGGCTGAACGGCCGTGTCCATGTACGGGTTGATTTCGTAGTCGACGCGGAAGTGCCGGGCGTCCGACATCAGGAGCGTGGTGTTCACGCCGTAAGTCCTTTCGCCGTCAGGAGCTGGGCGGGGATGCCGCGCCAGGAGGTGCGCGAGCCGAGGTGCTCACCTTTCATGAGCAGTGACAGCGACCCCAGAGACACGCCGTCGCCGACGACCGCGTCGTAGAGGACGATCGCGCGGGTGCCGACGGTCGCGCCGTCGCCGACCGTGACGACCGACATCTTCATCACGCGGTCCTCGAACAGGTGCGTCTGCAGGGAGACCTCGGTCCCGATCGTGGCGTCGTCGCCGACGCGCACCAGGTCGAACTCGGTCAGGTAGGTGGTGCCGAGCCACGTCCGCCGGCCGATCCGGGCGCCGAACCAGCGCAGCAGCGGCGGCAGCATCGGCGTGCCGACCAGCATGCCCAGCCCGGCCGGGACGGCGGCCGACTCGTAGAGCCCGGTGACGAACTCGCTGCGCCGCACGAACGGGCTCCACAGCGGCTCGACGCGCGGGGTGTACTGGCCGACGACGTTGCGTTTCGTCGCCGCGCAGAACCCGATCACGCCGAGCCCTGACGCCATCGCGACCAGCGGGGAGACCAGCGCCGGCACCGGCAGGTCGCGGCCGAACGCGAGCCCGGACAGCGTCAGCAGGAACAGGTAGAAGCTCAGGGCCAGCAGGGACGCGGGCAGCGTGGCGCGCGCGAACTCGATGGCGAGCCGCTGCCGGACCACCCGGCGCGGCGGCCGGAACGTCTGCTCCTCCGGGAAGTCACCGCTGTCCTGCCGCCGCGGCAGGTGCATCGCGGGCGAGCCGAGCCACGACGAGTCGCCCGGCACGTGCTGGCCCGGCGGCACCGTGCCGACGCCGACCAGCGACCCCTCCCCCAGTTCCGTGCCGGCCGGGACGACCGAGGCGTTGCCGACGAACGCGCGCCGTCCGACGTCGGTGGTGAGGAACGCGACGCGGCCGCGGGCGAACGTCGCCGCGCCGACGGTCGCCATGTCCGCGACGAAGCTTTCGCTGCCCAGGGTGAGCAGGTCCGGGTCCAGGTGCCCGGCCGTGGACACCTCGGCGCCGCGGCCGACCCGCGCGCCCAGCAGCCGCAGCCACGGGACGGTGTAGAGCGTGGCGTACAGCGAGTTCGTGAAGGTCAGGCTGAACTCGAGGAGCTTGTCCGCGACCCACTTGCGCACCCCGAGGCCGGACCGGACGGGGTGGACCCCGACCGGGGTCGACGGCAGCACGAGGCGCCGTCCGAGCGCGACGACCGCGCAGACCGTCAGCACGAAGACCGGCCCGGCCAGCAGCGTGGCCACCACGCCGGCGAGCACGCCCCAGCCGAGCAGCGCCCACCACACCAGCGCCACGCTCGGCAGGATCAGGCAGATCGCGCCGACCTCGAGCGCGCCGAGGCCCAGCAGCGTCAGCAGCATCTGGTGGAACCGCCAGCCGCGCGCCACCGGCGCTTCGCCCAGCATGTCCTCGACGGCGGGCGAAAGCGCGTCGACGCGCTCTGGCGGAGATCCCGACCAGCGCTGGCCGTCCGGCACGGCCTCGCCGCGGCCGAGCATCGACTGCTCGGCCAGCGCGGCGTCCGCCCCGACCGAGGAACCGGGCTCCAGCACGGCGTTCGCCCCGACGAACGCGCGGGCGCCGACGGTGATCTCGCCGACGGTCACCCAGCCGTCCTCGACCCGCCACGGCCGCAGCACCGCGCCGTAGCCGATCGCGGCGTCGTCCCCGATGCGCACCAGGGACGGCAGGGACACCGAGCTGGTGGCGATCACCGCGCGCTTGCCGACGCGGGCGCCGAGCAGCCGCAGGTACAGCGGCATCAGCCCGGACCCGCTCACCACCGGCAGCGGGCCGACGCTCAGCAGCAGGTCCAGCGTCCACAGCCGCAGGTACGTCGGGCCCCACAGGCGGTAGCGGCCGGGGCGGATGCCCGCCGAGAGCGGCCGGACGATCACCAGCGGCACCAGCCAGCGGACGCCGAGGTAGCTGACCAGGATCGCGACCAGCAGCTGCGCGAGGACCGGGACCGAGACGTCACCGTTGTTCCAGGTGTAGACGTAGGCGACCGGCAGGGTGATCACCAGCAGCAGCAGGTAGATCACGGCGGTCTGCACGGAACCGGCCGCCGCGATCCGGCGCGCGCGGTGGCGCAGCGGCTCGTAGCGCGGCTCGCCGGACGCGGCCGTCGCGGGTTTTCCCAGGTGTGCGGCGAGATCCCGGACCTGCGGGTGGGCGTACAGGTCGCGGACGGCGATCCCGGCGCCGGCGTCGTGCTCACGCAGCCGGGAGACGACGGTCGCGGCGAGCAGCGAGTGGCCGCCCAGGTCCGTGAAGAAGTCCGCGGTCACCGAAAGGTCGTCCGGCGCCATGGCGAACGCTTCCGCCCACACCCGGGCGAGCAGCTCCTGGGTGGCGCCCTCCGGCGCGACGACCGGGCCGTCCAGCGTCCGCTTCCGCCCTTCCGGCACGGGCAGCTCACGCCGGTCGACCTTGCCGCTCGGCATCATCGGCAGCACCGGGAGCGTCACGAAGAACCCCGGCACCATGTAGGCGGGCACCTGCTCGCGCAGGGTTTCCCGCAGCCGCCGGAACAGCTCCGTCTCGTCTTCGTCCGAAGTGGACACCACGTAGCCGACCAGCTCGGGCGCGCCGGGAGTCACCTCGACCATCGCCGCGGCGGCCGCGGACACGTGCGCGTCGGCCAGCAGGACGCTCTCGATCTCGCCGAGGTCGACGCGGTGGCCGCGGATCTTGACCTCGGCGTCAGCGCGGCCCAGGTACTCGATTTCCCCGCTGTCCCAGCGCTTTCCGAGGTCACCGGTGCGGTAGACGCGCTCGCCGCGGTAGTCGAAGAACTTGTCCGCCGTCAGCTCCGGGCGGCCGACGTACCCCTTCGCGACGCCGGGGCCGCCGATGCAGATCTCGCCGACCTCGCCGTCCGGGACCGGGCGACGGTCGTCGTCGAGCAGGACGACGGTGTAGGTCGGCACCGGCACGCCGATGGTGACCGGCCGGCCCGGGAGCAGCTCGCACCAGGTGGCGGTGACGGTGGCCTCGGTGGGGCCGTAGGTGTTGAGGATGCGGCGCCCGGGTCTCGCCCAGCGGTCGACCAGCTGCCGCGGGCAGGCTTCCCCGCCGACGAGCAGGTTGCGCAGCAACGGAAGCTCGTGCGGGATGGTCGCCAGCAACGTCGGCACGCAGTAGAGGACGGTGATCCGCCGCTCGGTGAGGAACTCGGCCAGCTCGGCGCCGAGCCGCCGGGAGTCCTCGGGCCCGGCCACGAGCGTCGCCCCGACCGCCCAGGTCGGCCAGATCTCCTCGATCGAGAAGTCGAACGAGATCGTCATGCCCTGGTAGACCCGGTCGTCCGGGCGCACGTCGTAGAGCTCCGGCACGACGTCGAGGAAGTTGCGGATGCTGCGCTGCGCGACCTCGACGCCCTTCGGCCGGCCGCTCGAGCCGGAGGTGTAGATGATGTACGCGCTCGGGTCGGGGTCGAGCAGGTCGTCCTCGCGCAGGTCCGGGCGGTCGTCGCGGCCGCCGGCGGGCACGTCGGCGAGGTCGAGCACCGGGCAGGCGGCGTCCCCGGTGCGCCCGGCGAGCGAGGCCGTCGTCAGGAGCAGGTCGGCCCGCGAGTCCTCGGTGATGTAGGCGATCCGGTCCGCGGGCGAGGCCGGGTCGATCGGCACGAAGACCCCGCCGGCCTTGCCGATGCCGAGCAGGCAGGCGTAGGTGTGCGCGCTGCGTTCCACGAGGATCGCGACGCGGGCCCCGCGCCGGACGCCGGAAGCGCGCAGGTGGTGCGCGAGCCGATTGGCCCGGCGGTCCAATTCCGCGTAACTCAGCGACTCGTCGCCGACTTCGACGGCGACGGCGTCCGGAACGCGATCCGCGGTGTGTTCGAAAACGTGGTGCATCCGCCGGATCGGCGCGCTCACCCGCGCGGGGGATCGCCTCACGACCGCCGGATCGGACGACAAGTCCGTGAACACCACCGAACACCCTCCACAAGCCACACGTCCCGCCTTCACCCGAACGGCGAAGGTCAGCGGAGACAGACTGCGACATACGGTGCAGTCCATTCACCCGTTGGTATGGCATCCATGTTTCACGGAGGGAACGATGTTGGCAACTCACCCACGGTGACATACCGCACAGAAATCGGACCAATCCGCGGCGGAAGGTATTGTTTCGCGCCCGCGTGCACTATTCGTCCCCGGAGAATTCGCCGCCCATTCATCCGGACCCATGCGAATCCGCGAATGGTAGTGCCAGCGCTACCCAGGTTCCGGCGGTCAGCGCTACTGATCTTCGCGCCGGGTTCGGCCAGCATTCAAGGGGTCGAATCCGGTCGAAGAAGGAGAAATCCGATGCAGAGCAAAGTGCGCACGGGGGCCGTGGTCCTGACCGCGGCGGGCCTGCTGGGCGCCGCCCTCACCACCGCGGCGGCCGCGGGCCCGGCCCCGGCGTCCGCCACCCAGCGGAGCCTGGACACGCTGGTGCAGCAGGAGAAGTTCCCCGCCGCGCTCGCGTCGGTGACCAAGGACGGCCGCACGACGGCGCTGGTCGCCGGCTCCTCCCGGCTCGGCGCCCAGGTCCCGGTGCCGCGCGACGGCAGCGTCCGGGCGGGCAGCAACACGAAGACGTTCACCGCGGTCGTCGTCCTGCAGCTCGTGGGCGAGGGCAAGGTCGAGCTGGACGCGCCCATCGAGCAGTACCTGCCCGGTGTGGTGCGCGGCGCGGGCATCGACGGGACGAAGATCACCGTCCGGCAGCTGCTGCAGCACACCAGCGGCCTCCCGAACTACACCGCCAACATCGGGCTGGAGGACTTCGGGAAGATCCAGCACAAGTTCTTCCAGCCGCACGACCTGCTCGCCGCGGCGCTGGCCCAGCCGGCCGACTTCGCCCCCGGCACCAAGTGGGAGTACAGCAACACGAACTACCTGCTGGCGGGCATGCTCATCGAGCGGGTGACCGAACGCCCGGTGCAGGAGCAGATCACCGAACGCGTGATCCGGAAGGCGGGCCTGCGCCACACGTACTGGCCGCAGCCCGGCGACCAGGCCATCCAGGGCCCGCACCCGCAGGGGTACGCCACCAAGACCTTCACCGACCCCACGATCGTCGACGCGACCGAAATGGACCCCTCCTGGGGTGGCGCGGCCGGTCAGCTGATCTCGACGCCGAGTGATCTTGCCCAGGTCGACCGCGCGCTGCTCGACGGCAAGCTGCTGGCGCCCGCGCAGCTGGCCGAGATGCGCAAGACGGTCGAGTCGACGCTGTTCCCCGGCTGGCGCTACGGCCTCGGGCTGATGAGCATCCCGCTCAGCTGCGGCGGCGTGTACTGGGGCCACGGCGGCGACATCGAGGGGTACGAGACCCGCGGCGGCGCCACGGAGGACGGCCGGTCCGTCGGCCTCGCGGTCACCGCGCTGCCGGGCACCTTCGGCGACGCGGAGAAAGCGGCCACCGCGGTGGTGTCCACTGTGGACACGGCCTTCTGTTCCTAGGACCACGGGAATGCGAGCCGTGGCGGCAGGCCTCGGACGCGCGCGGTCAGACGGTCGGGTCCGGGCCGAGCGCGGCGTCCAGCAGCTCGCCCAGCTGGTCCAGCTGAGCCGCCGACAGGCCGCTGAACGAAGCCTCGGCGACCTCGTCCACGAGGTCCTGGCCGGCGGCGCGCAGCCGCGCACCCTCCTCGGTGAGCTGGTGCCGCACGGCCCGGCCCGGCCCCGGCACCCGTTCGATCAGCCCGCGGTCGGCCATCCGCGTCGCCAGCGAGCCGAAGGACTGGTCGGTCTGGAACGTCAGCACGGCGAGGTCGTGCAGCGAGGCGTCCGGTTTCCGGTACAGGTGGCGCAGGGTGTCCCACTGCACCAGCGAAAGCCCCAGCGGCGCCAGGGCCCGGCTCAGCGCTCGGTGGTGGCGGTACTGCAGGCGCTTGACGGCCAGGGCGACCTCGGGCGGGCGGTGCGTCATGCGGGTCAGCGTAACTCATCGAGACCAGGTTGCTTACCTAAGGAACCTGATATAAGGTTCCTTAGGTAAGTCCCCGCCGACCCCGAAGAAGGACCCATGACGAAGCTCCCCACGGCCGGCAGCCTCCGGCCCGTCCGCACCGAAACCCGCACGCTCGGCCCCGTCGAGGTCACCGTCCAGGACCGCGACCGCACCCGGCCGTTCCTGCTGCTGCACGGCGGCGGCGGGGTGGCGACCATGGCCGGCTTCGCCGACCTGCTCGCCGAACGCACCCACTCCCGGGTGCTGCTGCCCACCCACCCCGGCTTCGGCGGCACGCCGAAGGCCGCGGAGCTGACGAACGTCATCGACCTGGCCCGCCTGTACGTCACCCTCCTGGAGGAGCTCGACCTCACGGACGTCACCGTGGTCGGCAACTCGTTCGGCGGCTGGCTCGCCGCCGAGATCGCCCTGCTGGAGAGCCCGCGGGTCAGCGGCGCGGTGATCATCGACGCCGTCGGGCTCGAGGTCGAGGGCCACGCGCCGACCGACGTGCGCGGGCTCACCCTCGCCGAGATCCAGGCCTTTTCCTGGCACGACCCGAGCAAGGCACCCGTGGCGCCGGCCGGGGGCACCGCGCCGAGCCCCGACATCGCGGCGCTGATCGGCTACGCCGGCCCGGCCATGATCGACCCGACCCTCGCCAAGCGCCTCGGCGGCCTCGACCTGCCCGTCCACGTCGTCTGGGGGGAGAGCGACGGCATCGTCACGCCGGACTACGGCCGGGCCTTCGCCGCGGCGATCCCGATGTCGAAGTTCACCCTCATCCCCCGCAGCGGCCACCTGCCGCAGGTCGAAACGCCCGAAGAGCTGCTGGGTGCCCTGCTGGACCTGGGCGGTGTCGCGTGAGCGCGTCCTTGACCGTGACCCGGATCGGGCACGCCTGCCAGCTGATCGAGATCGGCGGGATCCGCGTCCTGACGGACCCGTGGTTCACCCAGACCCCGACGTACTACCAGGGCGAGCCGGTCGCCGCGACCGTCGGTTCCCTGGGCCGGGTCGACGCGCTGGTGGTCACCCACGAGCACTACGACCACTGCGACCTCGACGCCCTCGTCGACGGTGGCTTCGACCTGGACACCCCGCTGCTCGGGCCGGGCACCGTCGCGGCCATCGCGCGGGACAAGGGGTTCCGCGACGTCCGCGTCATCGAGGCCTGGGAGTCCGCCACGGTCGGGGACCTCACGGTGACCGCCACCCCGGGCGAGCACGGCGTCCACGAAGTCACCTTCGTCATCCAGGCCGGCGGGCGGACCGTCTTCTTCGGCGGCGACTCGCTGCGCGTCCCGGAGCTGGACACCATCCCGGAGCGCTTCGGCCACGTCGACCTGGCCATCCTGCCGACGAACGGGCTGTGCATCCGGCCGATGGACCTGCGGCAGGTGGTCATGGACGCCGAGGAGGCGGCGGGGCTGACGGCCGCGCTGAAGCCGACCCTGGCCGTCCCGCACCACTACGCGTTCCACAGTGGACGGCTGGGCGACCGGATGATCACCAAGGGCGACCAGGATCCGCGCCACTACGCCGACGCAGTCGCGCGCCTCGCCCCGGAGATCGACGTCCGCCTGGTGCTGCCGGGAACCGTGGTGACGGTCCCGTGAGCGACCGGGAGTTCATGCCCGCGGTGCCCGGCGACCTCCCGCCCGGCGAGCGGCCGATGGTGGCCGTCGTCCGGGCGGTCCCGGGCCACGAGGACCAGCTGGCCGCGGCCATCACGACGCTGTCCGCCGCGGTGCGGCGCGAGCCGGGCTGCCGGGAGTTCCGGCCGTTCCGCGACGCCGCGGACCCCGGGACCTTCCACCTGTACGAGGTCTACGCCGACACGGACGCGTTCCGCGCCCACCTGGCGACCGACCACGTGGCCCGGTTCTTCACCGAGCTGGCTCAGCACAGCACTTCGGACGCGGGGGCGCTGGTCCAGCTCGTCGACCTGGTGTGACGTCACGGGGTGAGGCGCGCCCGCCGCGTCCGGAGGAACGCGCGTTCCGTGTCGTTCGCCGCCCAGGCGATCGCCTGGTCGTAGGCGGCGACGGCCTCCGGGATCCGGCCCAGCCGGGCGAGGAAGTCCGCGCGGGTGGCCGGCAGCAGGTGGTAGCCCGGCAGGTCCAGGTCCTCGATCGCGGCCAGCGCCACCGCCGGGCCGTGGACCTCCGCGACGGCGACCGCGCGGTTGAGCGCCACGATCGGGGTCGGCGTGTGCCGCAGCAGCTGGTCGTAGAGCGCCAGCACCTGCGTCCAGTCGGTCGCCGGGCCGTCGGTGTGCACGGCGTTGATCGCGGCCTGCAGCTGGTAGGGCCCGGGCCGGGCGCGGCGCAGGCACCGCCGCACCAGCTCGTGCCCCTCGGCGATCAGGTCCCGGTCCCACCGGGACCGGTCCTGCTCCGCGAGCACCACCAGCTCCCCCGACGGCCCGACGCGCGCCGGGCGCCGGGCTTCGGTGAGCAGCAGCAGCGCCAGCAGCCCGAGCACCTCCGGCTCGTCGGGCATCAGCTCGGCGAGCGCCCTGGCCAGGCGGACGGCGTCGGCGGACAGGTCCGTCCGCAGCAGCTCCCCCGACGTCGACGCGTACCCCTCGTTGAAGACCAGGTAGAGCACGGTGAGCACGGGCGCCAGCCGATCGGGGAGCTCCGCGGCGCCGGGCACCCGGTACGGGATGCCCGCGTCGCGGATCTTCTTCTTCGCGCGGACGATCCGCTGGGCGATCGTCGCCTCCGGCACCAGGTAGGCCCGCGCGATCTCCGCCACCTCCAGGCCGCCGAGCAGCCGCAGCGTGAGCGCGGCCTGCGCGAGCGGCGACAACGCCGGGTGGCAGCAGGTGAAGATCATCCGGAGCTGGTCGTCGCGCACCGGTCCCCCTTCCCCCGGCTCGTCGGGTGCGTGCAGCAGCAACGCCTGAGCGTGGCGGGCCTCCCGGGTGGACTCCCGGCGCAGGCGGTCGATCGCACGGTGGCGGGCGGTGGTCACGATCCACGCGCCGGGGTTGGGCGGCGGCGCCTCGTCGTCCCACTTCTGGAGAGCGACCGCGAAGGCGTCCTGGACGGCCTCCTCGGCGAGCCCGATGTCCCCGAGCAGGCGGGTGAGCGTGGCCACGCACCGGCCGTACTCCGTCCGGTAAACGGCGTCGAGATCCATCCGCTCAGGCTTCCGGGATGTCGTGGAACGGCCGCACCTCGATCGGTTGCCCGCAGGCCAGGGCGCACTTTTCGGCCCAGGCGAGCGCCTGGTCGAGGTCGTCGCAGCGGACCACCCAGAACCCGCCGAGCTGTTCCTTCGTCTCGGCGAACGGGCCGTCGGTCATCGTGGTGGTGCCGGTGCCGGGCCGCACGACCGTGGAGGCGTGCGACGGCAGCAGGCCGCCGACGAACACCCACGAGCCCGCCGCCTTCATCTCGTCGGTGACCCGGCCCGTCCGGGCCATCTGCGCCCGCATCTCCTCGTCGGTCTCCGGCTGTGTTTCGTCGTACTGGACGGCGAGCAGGTACTGCTTCACGGCGAACTCCTTCTGCGGTTCGGGTCTCTCACCTCGGCTACGAACGAGCCCGGCGCCATTCGACACCACCGCGGAAACGCGTCGCCACCGTCACTCGGCGAAGCTGTCCGTGCCCAGCACCGTGAGCAGGGCGAGCTTCTCGTGGCTTTCCGTGCCCGGGGTCGCGGTGAAGACGAGCAGCGACTGGCCCTGGTCCGGCTCGAGCAGCAGCTGGCAGTAGAGGTCCAGGCGGCCGACCTGGGGGTGCGCGAACCGCTTGGTCTCGCTCCACCGCAGGCCCACCTCGTGGCGCTCCCACAGCCGGGCGAACTCGTCGCTGGCCTGCCGCAGCACGGCGGCCAGCTCCGCCGCGGGTGAGCCGGGACCGTCCCGGGTGACGGCCCCGCGCAGCAACGCGACGTTGGTCCGGCCGTTCTCGTCGTGCTCCTCGGGGGCGTACCGCTCGCGGGCGGCCGGATCGGTGAACCAGCGGAACGTCGCGCTGCGGGCGTGGCCGGTGTAGCCGGTCTGGTCGCCGAGCAGCGCCACCGCGGACGGCGTCTGCAGCAACGTCTCCCCCAGCGGCCCCATGACCTGCGCGGTGGTGCCGGCCAAGCCGTCCATCACCCGCATCAGCCCGGGGCTCACGTGCCGCGACCGCAGGTCACGCCGGGTGGTGCGGTGGCCGGCGAGCAGGAACAGGTGGTCGCGCTCGTCCGGCGTCAGCCGCAGGCCACGGGCGATGGCCGCGATCATCTGCTCCGGCGGCTGCGGGCCATGGCCGCGTTCGAGCCGGGCGAAGTAGTCGGCGGACATCGTGCACAGCTCCGCCACCTCCTCACGACGCAGCCCCGGGGCGCGCCGCCGTACCCCGCGGCGCAGCCCGACGTCCTCCGGCTGCAGCGCCGTGCGCCGGGTGCGCAGGAACGCCCCCAGGGTCGCGCGGTCGAACGTGTCGTTCATGGTCCTCATCGTCGGCGCTCCGGCCGGGTTTAGCCACGGTCTGCCAATCAGTGGCTGAGCGTGTCCTTCCTCGGCCCGGCGGCGGTCCGTTCACTGGGGACATGACCAAGTGGACAACGGAAAACCTGCCGGACCTGAGTGGACGGACGGTCGTGATCACCGGCGCGGGCCGCGGCCTAGGCCTGATCACGGCCCGGGAGCTGGCCCGGGCCGGCGCCCGCGTCGTGCTGGGAGTGCGTGACGTCGCCAAGGCCCGTGACGCCGTCGCCGGCCTGCCCGGCACCTTCGAGATCCGCTCGCTCGACGTCTCGGACCTGGCGTCGGTGCGGGCGTTCGCGGGCGCCTGGTCCGGCGGCCTCGACATCCTGATCAACAACGCGGGCGTGATGGACGTCCCCGCCGCGCGCACGGGTGACGGTCTCGACCTGCAGACCGCCACCAACCACACCGGGCCGTTCCTGCTCACGAACCTGCTGCTGGCGCACGTCACCGACCGGGTCGTGCACGTCACCAGCCAGCTGCACACCCGGGGCCGGATCGACCTGGCCGACCTCGACTGGCGCACCCGCAAGTACAACGGGATGGCCGCCTACCAGGCGTCGAAGCTCGCCGTCGTGCTGTTCTCCCTGGAGCTGCAACGACGGCTGACCGCGCAAGGCAGCGTCGTCCGCTCGGTGCTGGCCAGCCCGGGCATCGCGCGCACCGCGCTGGCCGCGCACTCGCGCTCGAACGTCGTCAACCGGTTCAAGTTCCTGACCAACTCCCCGGAGCGGGGAGCGCTGTCGGTGCTCTACGCGGCGACCGAAGACGTGCCCGGCAACGCCTACGTCGGCCCGGACGGCCCGGGTGGCCTGCGCGGCTACCCGGCCGTGCGCCGGCAGGGCAAGGCCGGTCTCGACGAGGCGCTGGCCGGCCGGCTGTGGGAAGCGACCGCCGACCTCGTCGGGGCGGTGGCCCGGTGACGTACCTGGAAGCGGCCGACCACGCCGGGATCTACGTGCCGCACGGCTTTCCGGAACAGACCGTGGACCTCGGCGAGATCCGGATGAACTACGCCGTGGCCGGGGCCGCCGACCTCCCGGCGATGCTGCTGATCCCCGCGCAGACGGAGTCCTGGTGGGGCTACGAGGCGGCCATGCGGCTGCTGGCCGATCGCTACCGGGTGTACGCGGTGGACCTGCGTGGCCAGGGCCGGTCCACCTGGACGCCCGGCCGTTACAGCCTGGACGTCTTCGGCGGTGACCTGGTCCGGTTCGTCGACCGGGTGATCGGGCGTCCGGTGGTGGTCTGCGGACTGTCGTCCGGCGGGGTGATCGCGGCCTGGCTGTCGGCGTTCGCGGCGCCCGGCCAGGTCCGCGCCGCGGTCTACGAGGACGCCCCGCTGTTCGCCTCGCAGGCCGATCCCGCGGTCGGACCGTCCATCCGGCAGGGAGTCGGGCCGATGTTCCGCCTGTGGCACAAGTGGCTCGGTCCACAGTGGAGCATCGGCGACTTCGACGGCATGCGCGCGGCGATGGCCCGGGAGATCCCGCCGTGGATGCTGGCCGCGCTGGACCGGATGGCCCCGGCCGGCACCGGCGGGCCGCCGACGTCCCCGCCCCAGGACCTCCTCGAGTACGACCCCGAATGGGGCGACGCGTTCGCGTCCGGGCGTGCATCGCTCACCTGCGACCACGAAACCATGCTGAGCCAGGTCAAGGTGCCGGTCCTGGTCACCCGCCACTTCCACCACGTCGACCCGGACACCGGCAACCTCCTCGGCGCGCTCACGGACCTGCAAGCGCGGCGGGTGCGTCAGCTGATCGAAGCGACCGGCAACCCGTTCACCTACCGCAAGTTCGAGGACATGCCCCACTCGATGCACGGCCACGACCCGGCCACCTACGTCACCACGGTCACGGCCTGGGCCGACGAACTCCCCGCCACGAGGAGCGCCTGATGCGGCTCGACACGGCCGGCCAGCGGCTGCTGTTCACCGAAGCTCGCACCGTCAAACGGTTCTCGGCCACGCCGGTCGGCGACGACCGGCTGGCCGGGATCTGGGACCTGGCGCGGTGGCCGCCGACGTCGTCGAACACCAGCCGCTGGACCGCGGCTACCACGAGCTGGCCGCCCCGCACCTGAAGGACCACCTGGCCGCGGACGAGGTGAACCGGCTCGACCTGGGCCGGTTCAGCGCGGCCCTGCAAGCCGGCTACTTCGTCCTCGCGGTCCGCGCCGCGGGCCTGCACGCCGGCCCGATGGGCGGCTTCGACCACGACGGCGTCGACCGCGAGTTCTTCCCGGACGGACCGTGGACCGCGCTGCTGCTGGTCAACGTCGGCCACCCGGCCTCCGAAAACCCTTGGCGCGCAAGACAACCCCGGCTCGCCGCCGACCGAGCCCTGCGCTGGGCGTGAATCGTCAGCGGTCGAGCCACGGAGCGAGCAGCTTCTCCAGGTCCGCATCCGACAACGCCCGCGGCCCGCCGTGGAACTCGTGCCACCGCGACGCGTCACACGCCGCCGTGTACTCGACCTCGAAGGCGCGCATCAGCACGTACATGAACGTCACCGAACTGAACCGCTCGCCCAGCAGCGTCCGAGCTTCCCGCGCAACGTCCGTCGCGCCGGTGAAATCCGTGAGCTTCAGCTCGTCCGCAGCCGGGTCCAGCAGGCTCGGGGCATACATCAGGGCAGTTTCTCCATCACGGAAGCAGAAAGCGGATCGCGCACCGTGCACGCTACTCCGCCCGCGATCACCGGCTCCCGCGGGACGTCACTGCTCGCGGGCGGACCAGGCCGCGGGCACGATCGCGACGAGGATCCCGGCGACGGCGAGGGTCAGGGTCGCGCGCGTGCCCACGGATTCGGCGAGGGCGCCCGCGGCCAGTGCGCCGAGGGGCATGGTGCCCCAGATGAGCACGCGCATGCTCGTGTGGACACGGCCGCGCAGGGCGTCCGGGGTCAGGTGCTGGCGGCGGGTCATCACGATCACGTTGTAGGTCGTGCCGCCGGCGGCGTGGACGACGATCCCCGTGGCCGCCAGCACCAGGCCGATCGGGCCCGGCTGGGCGAGCGGGAGCAGCAGGTGGGGCGGCCACGTCAGCAGCGGCACCAGCCAGTTGGCGCGAGCCGCCCCGACGCGGCGGGTCCAGCGGCCGGTCGTCGCGGCGCCGACGACGCTGCCCACGCCCGACAGGGCCAGCAGCACGCCCGCACCCGCCGCGTCCAGGTGCAGGTCGTGCGTGAAGAACAGGATCTCCAGGGAGATGATGCCCGCGGTGAAGAACGCGGCGACGGAGCTCGCGACGGCCAGCGGGCGGAGCTGGCGGTGACCGGCGATGTAGCGGAGGCCCTCGGCGATCTCGGTGCGCAGCCGCACCTCCCGCGGCCGCGGCGGGATCGGCGGCACGTCGGCCCGGACGCGCGACAGGAGCGCCGCCGAAGCCAGGTAGCCCGCCCCGGTGAGCACCAGCCCGGACGCGGCACCGATCACGCGGGTGAGCACGCCACCGATGCCGGGCCCGGCGGCCGCGGCGACCGACAGGGTGATCTGCAGGCGCGCGTAGCCGGTTTCCAGGTTCTCCAGCCCGATCACCACCGGCAGGTACGCCTGGTAGGCGGCGTCGAAGAACACGGTCGCGACGCCGACGAGCACCGCCGTGACGAGCAGCTGCCCGAAGTCCAGCACCCCGGTCCAGCCCGCGACCGGAAGCCCGAAGAACAGCAGGGCCCGGACGAGGTCGGCGCCGACGAGCACCGCGCGGCGGCGGCGGGTCCGGTCGATCCAGGCACCGGCGGGCAGCCCGATGACCAGGAACGCCACGGTCTCCGCCGCGGTGAGCAGTCCCATCTGCAGCGGAGTGGCGCCGAGGGTGGTCGCGGCGAGCAGCGGCACCAGCGCCGTCGCGGCGGCGGTCCCCAGCTGGGAGGCGGCGTCCGCGGTCCACAAGAACCGGAACGCGCGGTGCCCGCGCAGCCCGGCCGCCGACGTTTCCGGCGACGCGTCGGTCACGGGACCACCCGGCCGGGCGGCGGACGCCGATCCGCGTGGTACGGCAGCACGACGGCGTACCCGTCGTCCAGCCGCAGGGCGAGCTGGTGCGCCGCCAGCTGGTCGACGAGATCGGCCTCGGCCCCGCCGGACGGCGGCCGGTCCGTGCCGGCCAGGGTCCGGAACGTCTCGACCCAGCCGGCTTCGACGTGGACGCGGTTGATCGGCCCGCCCGGGCGGCTGTCGTGGATGAGGACGAACCCCGGGCCGTACCGGTAGGTGCAGCTGCCCGGCTCGTGGGCCGCACGCCAGCGGCGACCGGGTTCCCCGCTGCCTCGGGGTGGCGGGAGATGGCACAACGCGCGTTCGGGAACGGTGTCCGGCAACGGTTCCCGCAAGGTCCAGTCCACCGGGACGAACGCCGCCGCGGCGGCCGCGAGCAAGCGCACCATCGTCGCGTCGCGGTGCGCGGATTCGCCGAAGGCGAGCGGCTCGGGCAGCCGCAGACCCTGTGCACGCCCGGCCAGTCCCGCCACGAAATCCAGTGCGTCGTCGGGATCGGCGTCGATGCGGCCGAAGTCGAGGTCGACCGTCTCGGGCCACGCCGGGTGCGGAGCGGACAGGGTACGCATGGGGCTCCTCTCAGGCGGACGGCGTGAGCACCGGCAACGGCAGGCAGGTCTTTCGCGTCACCGTGGGCGAGGTGGGCAGGGTGATCCACAAGGTGCCGTCGGTGAAGACCAGACCGGTCTCCCTGAGCCGGCGGAGCCAGCGGCCGAAGTCGCCGGCGTCCCATTCGTGGTTGTGTTCGGCGAGCACCCGGTGCGGGGTTCGGCCGGTCTCCAGTGCCCGCCAGGCCGCGATTTCCCGCGGGTCTTCGAGCACGTGGTCGGCCGGGGCCCAGCCGTGGCGGCGATCCCGGATCACCACGACGTCGTCGATGGTGCGGGCGATCAGCGCGCTCCCCGGGTACCCCGCGGTCCACGCGGCCAGCGCGCCGACCAGCGGCGCGACCTCCTCGGCCGTGAGCCCCTGGTCCGGGGTGTCGAAGGAGTAGACGAGCTCGGCGAGCCGCTCCGGGTCTTCGACGTCGTGGACGAGGCGCGACCCCGCTGCCGGGCGGCGCTCGGTGAAGCCCTGGCGCGGGTCGTCGAAGTTCGGCGAAAACCGTTGCAGGGCAATGCGTGCCGCGCCGCTGGGCGGTTGCAGGTGCACCAGGGCGGGCAGCTGGGCCACGACCGCGGCGTAGTCCGCCACGCGTTCGCCCGGAAACCCGTACAGCCAGTTCCAGCTGACGGTGAGCCCGGCCGAGGCACCGTCGCGCAGCATCCGCACGTTGTGGGCCCCGCGGACGCCCTTGCGCATCCGGTGCAGCACGTCGTCGACCAGGCTCTCGACACCCGGCTGGACCTCCCACACCCCGGCCGCCCGCAGCGCGGCGACGTCCTCGATCTGCGCGTTGGCCTTGATCTCGTAGTGGATGCGCAGGTCGTGGCCGGCGCCGGCCAGCTCCGGCAGCGCCGACCGGTAGTACTCGTTGGGCAGGATGTTGTCGATCGTGGTGACGTCGAGGATCCGGTGCCGGCGCACCAGGCCGAGCACCTCGTCCACAAAGGACCCGGCGGGCTTGGCCCGGTAGGTCATCGCGGTGCCGTTGAGGCCGCAGAAGACGCAGTGGTGTTTCGCGCCCCACCAGCACCCGCGGGAGGACTCCACGACCAGCTCCGGTTCGACGCGGGCAGCGACGGAGGGGGGAATGGCGGCGAACCAGTCGTCGTAGTCCGGGATCGTGATCGACGCCGGCGGGACCAGCCGGGACGGGCCCGGGCTGACCCGGGTGGCGCCGTCGTCGTCACGCCAGCACAGCTGGGGCACGTCGTCGAGGCCGTCGCGGGTTCCGGTCGCGTCGCATTCGGCCAGCGCCCGAAGCAGTCTCGGAAAACTCACGTCGGCTTCGCCGCGCAGGACGTAGTCGACGAACGGGTACTCCCGGTGCAGCGCCACGCCCATCGGGCCGTCCGTCGCATAACCGCCGACGAGGATCCGCACGCCGGGCCGCCGGTCCTTGATCCGCCGGGCCACCGCGAGGCTGGCGATGGTCTGGCTGAAGGTCGCGCTGAAGCCGACCAGTTCCGGTTCGCCGGCGAGAATCGCGTCGGCGGCCTGATCGGCGAATTCCTCCGCGAGCTCACGCACCGCCGCGGCGGTGCGGAAGGGCAGGCCGGCGCGGCGGGCCAGATCCCGCATCCCCGCATAGCCGAATTCGGATCCGTTGAGCGCGCCCGCGAAGATCCATTCACCGAGTGAATGGTGGAACCCGGTGTCCGCCAGTTCCGCGTAGTCGCCCACGGTCAGGCCGGCCCGCAGCATCACGTCGGCGAATGCGAGACTGCCGTGATAGGAAACCGGGACCGGAAGTCCCTCCCGCGCGCACGCCGCGCGCAGGACGCCGAGGGCGAGGGAGGGGCGGTGCAGCGAGTGCCACGGCATCGACACCAGGCAGGTGCGGGGCACCCGCCCGCGGGGCGCCGATACGCCTGATCCGCCGGTCAGTGCGGTTTCGCAGCGGTCGAACCGGCTTCGTTGTACATGGTCACGCCGCGGCCGGTGCCGCCGCGTTCGTCACGCTCGGCCAGGCGCGTCACGGTGAGCGCGGCGGTGGTCCGGACCTCTCGGCCGACATCGGAACGTTCGCCGGATTCCGCGAGATTCGTCGTCGGGAGTGCGCCGGCAGGTGTGGATTTCATCTTTCCCCCTCGTTTCGACACGAATTCCGAAACCCGGTGCCGCACCGGCGAAGGTCGTCCGCCGGCCGCCCCGCAACCACAGGGTAAATCCCGCCGGCCTCTTTGGTAAGGCGGTTACCCGAATCGAAATGGTCAACGCCATCCCATCACGGAAACGAAACCCGGCCTTCGGTGGCGAGCTTCCCGCCTGCCGCGGCTCGATCCGTCGCGCGGCATCTCTACTATGGCGCGGTGCAACCGGGGCAGACGCTGTCCGAGATGGTCGCCGGACTGCGGAGCAGCCGCGGCCTGTCGCAGGAGCAGCTGGCGGAGCGGAGCGGGATCAGCGTCCGCGCCATCGGCGAGATCGAGCGCGGCGCCACGCGGCGCCCGCACCGCGAGACGCTGCGCGCCCTCGCCGGTGCGCTCAACCTGACGCCGGACGAGCAGGAGGCGTTCGCGCGGAGCGCCCGCACCGCGCCGCCGCCGGACACGCGTGGGCGGCGGTCCGTACGCCCGGCCCTGCCGGCGCCGGTCACCTCGATCGTCGGGCGGGCCGACGACCTCGCCGCGGTGCTCCGGCTGGTCCGGAACCCCGCGGTGCGGCTGGTCACGATCACCGGCACCGGCGGGGTCGGCAAGACGCGCCTGGCGCTGGAGGCCGGCTGGCAGGCGGCGAGCCGGTTCGAGGCCGTGCACGGCCTGGACCTCAGCGCGCTGCGGGAGGCCGACGACGTCCCGCAGGCGCTGGCGGAATCCTTGCGCACGCCCGACCCGGCCACGGCGATCGGCGACGGGCGGTGGTTGCTGGTGCTCGACAGCTTCGAACACGTCGCCGCGGCGGCCACCACGGTCGCCGCGCTGCTCGCCGGGTGCCCGCGGCTGACCGTGCTGGTGACCAGCCGGGCGCCGCTGCGACTCCGGGGCGAGCACCTGTGGCCGCTGACCCCACTGTCCACTCCGGACAGTGACGACCCGGCGGCCATGGCGGGCCACGCGGCCGTCGAGCTCCTGGTCGAGCGCACCGCCGCGGTCCGGCCGGGTTTCGCGCTCACCGGGGACAACGCCGCCGCGGTCGCCGCGCTGTGCCGCCGGCTGGACGGCCTGCCGCTGGCGCTGGAGCTGGCCGCGGCACGACTGCGCACCCAGGCGCCGTCACAGGTGCTCGCCCAGGTCCGTGACCTGCACGGGGACACGGTGGATCTGGCCGACCGGCACCTGAGCCTGCGCCGCACGGTCGAGTGGAGCACCCGCGGGCTCACCGAGCCCGACCGGCGGCTGTTCGGCCTGCTGGGGGCGTTCGCCGGCGGCGCCGACCCGGCCGACGTCGAGGCCGTGTTCGGTGGCCGGCCGCATGCGCTGGCGACGTTGGCCGCGCACAGCCTGGTCACCGTCACGGACCGGGCCGGGCACCCCCGGATCGGCATGCTGGACACCATCCGGGAGGTCGTGGAGGACCAGCTCACCGGCGCCGCCGATCGGGACGGGCACGCGGAACACTTCTTCCGCCTGGTCCGCGACGGCGATCCGCGGCTGGGCGACGAGCAGGACAACGTCCGCGCCGCCATCCAGCACGCCGTCGACGCCGCGCCCGCCCTGCTGCAGGTGGCGACCGTGCGCGCGCTGACCGGCCACTACGTCGCCCGGGGCCGGTTCGCCGAGGGACGCCGGATGCTGGCCGGGGCGGCCGGAGCCGCGCCCACCGAGCAGGCCCGTGCGTGGGCCTGGCACGGCGCCGCGGTCACCGCCAACCAGAGCGGCGACCCGGAGGCGGCGCTGGCGCTCGCGGCGTCCGCCGCCGAGGCCTTCGGCGCCGATCCGGACGGCCGGGCCGCGACCCTCACCCTGATCGGCAACGCCCACAAGTTCGCCGGCCGGTACGCCGACGCCGCGGCCGCGTACACCGACGTCCTGGAGCAGGCCCGGAGCACCGGCGACGCGCGCCGAGAGACGATCGCGCTGAACAACCTGGGCGCGCTCGCGCACGACCGCGGCGCGTACGCGGAGGCGATCGAGTACCACGCGGCCGCGTTGCGCCGGAAATACGAGCTCGGCGACCGGCGCGGCGTCGCGGTGGCGCAGCTCAACCTCGGCGCCGTGCGGAACGACACCGGCGACCACGCCGGTGCGGCCGTCCTGCTGACCGAGGCCGCGGCGACGTTCGCCGCCCTCGGCGAACCCGGCTCCGAGGCGTTCGCGCTGGCGCTGCTGGCCCAGTCCCACGCCGGGCTGGCCCGCTGGGACGACGCCACGGCGACCGGCAAGCGAGCGCTGGACCTGGCTCGCCGGGCCGAGCACGCCCAGGCGACCGGGCTCGCGCTGCTCGCGCTCGGCGAGACCGCCGCCGCCAACGGCGACCCGGGCAGCGACGCCCTGCTGCGCGAGGCGCTGACGTTCCCGATCGGCCTTCCGGACCAGGCCCGCATCCGCAAGCACCTCGGCGGCCGCTGAGTTTCCGCCGCCTTTTCCGCCGGTTCCGCCTGGAGTCCCGCTGCGGTGCTCCCTAGTGTTCCCCCGCGTCACCGGCCCGCATTCGTGCCTTCGAGGAGATCCATGCTGCACCTGCCCCGCGCGATCCTGGTCCCGCTCGTGCTCGCCGTCGTGGCGCTGACGGGCGCTGCCCCCGCCCACGCCGACGTGACCGTCATGCCGCCGGTGAGCGGTGACGTGCTGGCGTGGCAGCCCCTCAGCAGCAGCCCGCCGACCGGCCTCAAGTGCATGCAGGTCGACAAGGGACGCTACGACGACTTCGCCCCGGTGGACCAGTTCACCTGCGAGTACGGCAAGAACCAGAGATGGCGGATGGGCCAGGCCACCGACGACCCCACCGTCTTCTGGCTGCAGAACGTCGCGACGGGCAGGTGCCTGGACGACTACGCGTACGGAATGGACCAGGGCAACCCGATCATCCAGTACAACTGCCTCGTCGGCACGAACCAGCAGTGGCGGATGATCTGGGACTACTACTACGGCAACGCGCAGTTCCAGAACGTCAACAGCGGCCTGTGCCTGTCGGTGGACGGCATCACCACCAGCAACTACCGCCGCCTGGTGCAGAACCCCTGCTACGGCTTCGTCAACGAACGCTTCGAGCCGATCCTGCCGAACTAGGGTCAGCGCTCGAGCCAGGGAGCAAGCAGCTTCTCCAGGTCCGCGTCCGACAACGCCCGCGGCCCACCGTGGAACTCGTGCCACCGCGACGCGTCACACGCCGCCGAGTACTCCACCTCGAACGCCCGCATCAGCACGTACATGAACGTCACCGAACTGAACCGCTCACCCAACAGCGTCCGAGCCTCCCGCGCGACCTCCGTCGCACCGGCGAAGTCCGCGAGCCTCAACGATTCCGCAGCCGGATCCAGCAGGCTGGGGGCATACATCACAACAACCACTCCACGATCGAAACGACTTAACCTTCAGCAGCGAGCTGACCACAGGCCGCGGCGATCTCCTGGCCACGGGTGTCCCGCACCGTGCAAGCGACCCCGCCCGCGTTCACCAACCGCACGAACTCCCGCTCCACCGGCTTCGGCGACGCATCCCACTTCTCGTCCACCGTCCAACGCTCGTTCACCGGCACCAACGTGTCCCGCAACTCGTCATCCGGCGTGTGCAGCGACACCGCCAGCCGCACCTGCATCTTCTCGTCCACCAGCTTCCGGATCGCCGGCGCCAAACCCACGGTCGACACCGTCACCGACCGCTGCCCGATCCCCAGCCCCCCCGGCGCCGGATCCGTGATCCGCCGGACCGCGGCCACCACGCGCTTATAGTTGGCCAGGGGCTCACCCATCCCTACCCTATTACAAAGGACAGTGACCGACGTCTATGCAGGTCAGAACACCGCTACGCGTGCCTGTGTTCCTCGTCTCCGGCGAAACCACCGCCGCGACCCCGGTGCCGGCCACTGCGCGCATTGAGCGGAATTTCACGAATAGCCCCTCTGCCAGTCAGCCGTTCTTGGACTACTGCCTACCTTCCGTACCACCAAGGCACTTCCGACTCGCCGAAGACATCACAAACGTGGACACTGGGAACCGACCGTCCGGCGGGTGGAAGTCCACGGTCGCCTCGACCTCTTCGGCGCTGAGCAAGGTCAGCCCGGCATCCCGCAGCAGCTCGATGATCCGCTTCTCCTCCGCCTGCCTGTCCTCACCGAAACCGGTGACCACGTCAGCGCGCGCCAATTCGCGACCGGCATCGCTGTACGTCGGCAACGAGTACGGCCCCACCGCCGACAGCCACAGCGACCACGTCGACCGACTCCGACGGCGCGGCTGCAGGGTATACAAAACACTGACGTCCAGCGGGTCAGTCCAGTCCTCGACGTGGAAGAACTTCCCTCAGCGCGTCGGAGAAGAACCCGTACTACCGGTTCTGGAGGTCTCCATAGGCACGGCGGGCATGTTCGAGGAACTCCTTCGACCGGTCTTCCATCCCTAATGCAGCGCGCCGAACCCGGTGACCGCCTCGCAACGCCCGGATACCAGCGTCCCGGCGAAAACCTCCGCCGGGACACCAGTGCCCGCCACCGCGCGCATTGAGCGGAACTTCAAGAATAGCCCCTCTACCAGCCAGCCGTTCTTGGACTACTGCCTATCCTTCGTGCCACCAAGGCACGTCCGACTCGCTGAATAGCATCACGAACGCGGAAACCGGAAAACGACCGTCCGGCGAGTGGAAATCCACGGTCATCTCAATCTCTTCGGCACTGAGCAAGGTCAGCCCGGCATCCCGGAGCAGCTCGATAATCCGCTTCTCTTCCGCAGGCCTGTCTTCACCGAAATCGGTGACCACGTCGCCGCGCGCCAATGGCGTATCGGGGTCGTTGCCGTACGCCAGAAACGCGTACGGCCCGACCGCCGACAACCACAGCAACCAGCCCGATCGGCTCCGCCGATGCGGCGACAAAACGTACGAGAAACTGACGTCGTCCGTCCGATCAGTCCACTCCTCGACGTCGAGGAAATCCCCGAATCCGCGCAGGAGCGACTTCCACGGGTTGTTCTCCTGAGCGTCGGCGAAGAACCCGTAGTACGGATTCCGGAGATCCCCATAGGCACGGCGGGCATGCTCGAGAAACTCCTCCGACCGGTCTTCCCTCCCTAATGCCATGGCGTTCCGTGCATTCCCTTCTTGGGGTGCGTGCTGACGCGCACACTCCACTGCCGCTTACCCGACGAACTGCGGCCGACAGGATACGGCAGCCGGAGTTTCCGGATATTCGGCATCCCCTTCTTGGGCTTGCCGAATGCCGCGCCGAGCCTGGTATGGAAGTTCGCCCACTTACGGCCGTGGAAGAAGGCCGAAACCTCCTTCTTCCCCGTCTTGAGGTGGTTGATGTAGTCGGCGTTGCCCTTGATGTGGCCCGCTTGTCGGCCGTGTAGTACTCGACCAGCTTCGGGTCCTTTGACACTGCACCTCCTCCTTCTCACTTGCCGCAGAGAGTACGACTTCGCGGGTACGCTGTTATAGGCCCGACTGGTGCAAGGCCGCCGGGAAGATACCGACCCGGCAGCCCCGCCACGTGCAGTCACCCGAAGCCAGCCGAGGTCGGACAGATGAGGCCAACCTCAGGCCGGCGGCTGGTGTTCGGCATCGACGTCCAGCTCGTCCGAGTCGAGGTGCCGCCACAGCGCGACACGGACCCGAGCAAGCCCTGCGATCGGCGTTGAGAGTCAGCGGCGTCTCCACCTTGTCCTGCTCGACGCCGGCGAGGTGACGATCACAAAGTCAGCCCGACCCGCAGCAATGGCGGATCGCAACCGCGGTCAACGGACCACCCTCGGGGTGGCCGACGACCGAGCGGAGCTCCTCCGACCGAGCAGTCTCCTGAAGCTCGGCTGGGAAGAGGTCACTGCACCACAGTGGTTCAAGGATTCCCTTAACGGCGTCGGGATTGCGTTCGAGGAAGTGAGCGATGCTGGGCCACCGAATGCGGATGATGGTCCACAAAGCCAGCGTATCGCCGTCCACCGTGATGCCTTCGAGGGTCCGAACCGCTCGCATGATGGTGTAGGTGTTGAGGAACAACTTGGTGCTTCTCGGATTCGGGCTCAACATCGGCGCGAACTTCCGCAGGGTGTGTTCGGTGTGCGCACGCGTCTCGGCGGCATCGAAGGCACGAGCTGCGTCCGTGACCACCGTGTCGCGCAGCTCCGGTGGGGTGTCAAGCAGCGACTCGAGGATCAGGTCCTCATCTCCGGTGGCCGCCTCGACACGGGATCGGGCCTCAGCTATCCGACGGGAATCGGCCGAGGAAGCGTCGGTCTTCAACCCGAGGAGGCCACCGAGGAAGTGGCGCTGAGTCGCGGCACTCAGCGACGGCATCGGCACCGTCAGCTGGAACAATTTTTCTAGGAACTGGTAGCCGAGTAAGTCGGCGTCACCATACTGACTCGTATAAGCCCGGCGAAGCCACGAACCGTCCGCCGCAACGACGAAGAACGCAGCGGACGGCAGGTCTTCGACACCTGGTCGAATCCTCGGCGCGTCCCGGACGAGCGTCTGCACGGCCTCCAGGAGCTCGACCACGTACTCGTCCTGGCACCGGTCCAGATCGTCGATAAAGAACACCACCGGCTTACGAGAGCGGCGCAGCAGCCAGTCGAAGTGCTCGGCCACCCGCATCATCGGATTGGTGTCCGATTGCTCGAACAGCCGAGCACCTCGTGCCGAATCCCATAACAGCACCCGACCTGCCACCCGGGCACCAGCCCACAGCACACCCAGCGCAGTGACGACGGGTCCGACGGTCTTGAGCAGGTCGCCGACCGGCTGCGCGTTCCCCAACGCCCACTTGACCAGCAGCCCGATTCCACCGGCCAGGACAGCCAGCACGATCAGCGCCAGAAGGTAGGGCGCACCCGAGCGCCTCGCTCGTTCGAGTGTCTCCCTGACATACAGCCACCGCCGAGCCCACCAGCTTCGGTCCCGGGCGATGTCCTGGCGAAGTGTTGTCAGCAGCGCCCACCATGGTGGTGACAGCCGGGAGTGCTGCCAGGCGTCGAACCAGACCACCAGGAACCCGGCCGTGGACAGGCGTCTGCCCAGCAGGTGGAGCAATGTGCTCTTGCCGGATCCCCATGCGCCGTCCAGGTGCACCAGGAATGACGTGCGAGGATCCCGGCGTCGGGTTTCCCGGAGTCGGCCGGTCAACACCTCAGCCAGCGCGTCCCGCTTGAGCAGGTCGATCTCGGCTGGTGCGTCCGTCGACCAGTCGACGTCCGTGCCGACACGACCTTCGAGGGTCTCGGCCAGCCGCGTCAACATGGCGGCTTCCCGGCTGGTGAGGCCTTCGGCGAGCCGGGCTCTCACCAGGGCGTGCAGTTGCAGTGTATTGGCCCGATTGTCGACCTTAGCCAGCCCGTAACGGTTGATGGTCCGCAACGCGCGCGCCATCGTTCGCCGATCCCGCAGCGCACGGCCCAGTTCGGGCGGCACGTCAGGGTCGGCGACTGGCCGTAGCAATGCGCGGTCGACGCGGTCGGCCTCGAAGAACGAAAAGAGTCGCAGCAACCAGAAGGTGGCAGGGCTGTCGTCGGCCACCCGCGAAAGCAGGAGCGCCCAAGGCACCTCGAGTGGGCTGAATCTGCCCTCACCCATACCCTCCAGGAGTTCGACCCGAGCGGCCTCGAACTCCTCCAGGTACTCATCGGCAGAACGATCCGCCTCATTGAGGTAGGACACGGCTGAGGACAGTGCTAAAGGCATGTCGCCCAGCACCTGAGCGAGCAGGTCGGCTTCGAACTCCAACAGCGCCGGACGACGTTGACACAAGTAGGCGATGCTTTCTTCACGACTGAGGACGTCGACCGGAACTGAATTCACGCCTAGGTCTGGCAGCGAGCTTCGCGCGGTAATGAGGACGTGTCCAGCACCCCGCGGTAAGAACGGCGAGACGGCGTCCACCTCATCGGCCGCGTCGAACACCATCAGCCACTGCGAGGTGGGCAAGCCGCCGACTATCGCCTGGACGATGTCCGCGGGCTCCTCTCGATCTCGGAGATCCACCTCAAGCAGGTTCGCGAGGTCGGCGAGTGACCGTCGGATCGCGGCCTCATCGGTGGCGGGAACCCACCACACGGCATCGTATTCGGACAGATACCGGTAGACGTACTCGATCGCCAGCTGAGTCTTCCCCGACCCAAACATACCTCCGATCGCCGCCATCACAACCGGAACCGAGCCGTCGGAAAACCGTTCATGCAGATCCTCGAGAAGATCGGCGCGGCCAGTGAAATGCGGATTGCGAGGGGGCACGCCTCCCCAGATGGATGGACGCCCGTCAGTCCTGGTCTCTGACATCGCCGAAGCTTGCTCCAAGATCGCCGGAACGACATCTCCGGCTGGTCACAACGTCCGTATGAAGCCAGTCGCCACGGCCCCTCGCCTTGTTACGTAACGGACCATTCGGCGATGAGACGGCAAGACCGTGCGGTCCCGGACCTCGAGCAGACCGGCTTGTCTGGATCCGAACCTGCCGCGGCAACATCGAGACACGCTGCCTCGTAGCCGCACACCGCAGATGACGAAGGTCAAGCACCCACGTCCGCATACGCTCCACCAATCGGAGGTCACCACACCTGGCAGTCGAGATAACAGCCCTCTCAGACTTTTGCAGCCTCGCGCGCCCCTTGATGAAACATCGACATCGGCCGCAGCGACTACACAGCGTAGCGAAAGCAGGTGGTTCATGTCAGACCCCGTCCACGGCACAGCCGAGCTCCCACAAGTCACATTCGCGACACTCCATCGAGCTCTGCGACCCGCAAGGGTCGCGATCGTGTTCGATGGCGACGGCGATTGGTCTTACCGGGCCCGCCGAGCTCTTTACCTGGCGACCCAAGTCTGGGGAGGCGCCGGCTTCGCGTTAGTCCCGCATTATCAGGGTGTAGTACGCCCCGAGCTACTCAAGGCGGTGCGGGCCTACGACCCCGACTTCGTAGTCCATACTGCACTCACGCTTGAAGAACGCGCCTACCGGGACGACGACGTGAGCGTCGAGGACGCTAGGCGGCTGGCAACCTTGTTCTCGCCCGATCCGTACTCGCGTACCGATCGCGAGGCCCGCGATCTTGTCTCCGAGGCGTGTTCCGAGTACATCCACAGAAATCCATCTCAGCCAGGTGGCCACGCAGCAGTCCCATACTTCACGGTTCCGTCACGTGACTTCACCACCGCCAGCGACATTCGACGCGGCCACGAAGGCCCTGTGGTGTCATGCCCACCCGAGTGGGGCGGCCTCACGGGAGCAGCTGTAGCCGCCTACGCCGGCGTGGTGGAAGCACCGAACCCTGCTGCCATCGAGCCGACCATCGATGAGGATGAGCGCCAGCGAATCACGGCATGGCTTCTCGGCGAGGGGCTGGCTGGCCTGCCTATGAACCTCGTGTATTCAGGTGGCGTCGGCCTCAGTGTCCACCCCCACGAGACAAGCTTAGCCCACGTACTGACAAAGACCGGCCTTGTCACCGTGAGCTCCGGAATCCCGGAAACAAAGCCAGCACTCATTACCCTCGGCGACACCGCCGACGACTTCGCTGTCGCCCAGCTCTGGAAGCAGACCTATGGAAGGGGCATTTGGCTGCCCTCAATATGCGGAACAAAGCATGACGAAACGCCGTGGGGGCTCGCCATGGGCCTGAATTCTTTGGCTGACAACCTGCAACAGCAGGGAAATACTATGCTGTACACGTCCATGTCGATGTCAATTGACGAAGTCAAGGACGTTCATGATCGGCTCGCCACAAGTATTGATGTCGCACCCCAAGCCCCCGAAGAGTTCATGGGGACCGCGGAGCCGGGCACGCTCACGTGGTCACGGATGAGCACGACCGAACTCGCCGTTGACGACCAGTATGACGAAATACTGACAGTTCCTGTCACGATCGACGAGACCGGAACCCAGACGATGGCCAGCCAGCCACCCCCAGCCCACCTCACAGACCCACGCCTATCCCGTCTCGACACCATGACCTGGCAGATCGACTACGCCTGGCAGTCACACGGTCCAGTGCTCAGTCGCGGTCTTCCAGGCGAAGAAGTACTCGCACCCACAGGTAGCTCCTGGCAGCCGGCCATGGCACGCGCGAGCCGGCGCGGCGTCAGCCATAGATCTGCCCGCTACGACTTCGTAAGCGGCGGCATACAACGAATCAACCGGATCGCCCGTCCCGCCCTGCGCAACCCGAGTCTCGCAGCCTGGATAGAGGCCAAAGCACGCCAACACGACCACAGAACGAAGTCCAGCACCGCCGGCGTGCGAGCCAACCGACTCGCACACATGCTCGGCGGCCGTGGCCCGTTCCTCGACATGTTCACCGGACCTTTGCTCTCATCATTCGAAGGCATGCAGGTCGACACACCCGACAGCGCCAAGGCCTTCCCCGATAACGACGGAGTCCAGCTGCGACGGCAAGAAGGAGTCCTGGCATTCTCAGGCTTCCTACGTCGCAGCGGCCTAGAAGAGGCAACACTCCGACAGCATCTCGACCAAGCGCTGCGCGCCGGCGTCCTGATCCGAGGACTCGTGCTGCGGTGCCTGATCTGCGAAGCGCTCCAGTTCACCCGACTCGACAAGCTCGGCCAGACCTGGACCTGCGTCCGCTGCGACTCCCCCAACAGCCTCGACCAGGAGCACTGGAAGGCACCAGCTAGCGAGCCAGCCTGGTTCTACGACCTTCACCCCATCGCCCGCAACCTGCTCGTCGACAACGGCGCAGTCCCAGCCCTGCTTGCGGCACGGCTACGCGCCGACGCCCAGCCTGGCGACTACCGCGACGTCACAGAACTCGAGTTCCACACCAGCGGCTCCCGGATCGCCGAGATCGACCTCATCTCCTACCACGACGACACTCTCATCGTGGCCGAGTGTAAGCGCAACGGCCGACTCAGCGGAAATTCGAGGGAGATCCGTCGTGAAGTAGAGAAGAAGTGCCGGGTAGCGAAGCTCGTTCAAGCCGATCAACCGACTTTCGCCACGACCGATGTCAACTGGCCTGACGGAAATCAGAAAGCAATCCGCGATGCGGTTAATGGCTTCCGATGGCCGACCTGGGGGATTCCCAAGGTCACGTTTATCACGGCATTAGGCACCGATGCCAGGGCCTGAAAGTTCTGCGCCTGACCGTGCGCCATAACGACCCACACCTTCAACAAAGTCAGGCCGCCAGTGGCAAGAAAATCTCCGACACAAGTGTCAAATGCCACGTTTGCAGGTCCCGCTTGCAAATGAACGCCGACAGGATTGTCAGTCAAGGTCATCTCGTGAGATACTCTGACTAGCTCGTCAGTTGAGGCTAGGGGTTGGAGCGATCGGTTCGATTCCGACGTGGACCCTCCTCTGCATTGCCTTCATCGGTCTCGTTCTACTTCGGTTGGCAAGTTTGGCCCTAGGCAACATCAAACCAAACGAACCGCGAGAGACGAAACGAGGAGGCACTATGAAAAGTTCAATCCGCAAAACGATGTCTGCAGTACTTGAGACGGTGTGGGCGGTCGGTGGGAGCGTCCTGGCTGGCGTACCACTCCTAGCCTGAGCTGACGAGCTCGCAGCTTGGCTGCAGACTTCTCGCGTGGTCGGTGCGAACCTTGGACCAGTTTCGATCAGAACTTCCAGCCTTTGGCCGGCACGAACCCGACAAGGTTCACGCACCGCACGCCGACTACGTTGCACACGTCAGAATGCGCGGCTTGTGCAGATTGCCACTGAAGGTCGCGTCGGTGCGACGACGACCATGCGCGCGAGTGTCGATGACCCGCTGTAGCCGTGCGCAACCGTCATACTGCTGAAGTGAGATCGCCTGCGCTTGAGGTCGTCTGCCAGCTCGCCGACTGGTCGCACTGGGTGCCCTTCACCACAGCCCGCGAGTCGGCACCCCGGACACCCGGTGTCTACCTCGCGCGCGAAGGCGCCACCGGCGACTTGGTCTACGTCGGCATGGCCGGCGAACGCCATGGCCAAGGCATTCGCGGGCGTCTAACCGTCTATGCACGCGGCAAAGCCCTCGCCAGCGGCCTCGGCGAAGCCGTCCTCGACCGCGCACTTACCGACTCGCAGTGGCTGCACGACCGCATCCGTGAAGTCGACGGCGGCTATGCCCGCCGCGCAACGCAATGGGGCGTACTCGCCTTCGAACGAGCCGATCTACACGTCTCGTGGACCGTCACCACCGACGGCCCGGCAGCACGAACACTCGAGAAGGAGATACTCTCCGCACTCACCGAACACACGCTCTGGAATCGACTCAGGTAATCGACGAGGCGCCGTGTTCTCCGCCCGGCTCGCCCGCAGAGCCGTGTTCCTACTCGTGAGGGGCAGGCCGAGCGGCCCGTGCTGTTCACCCGGGCCGAGCCATCTAACTCGGCAAACGTCGCGGAGGACTACACGCGGTAAGCGCCACCAGGATCAGCGGCTAAGCCAGGGAGCAAGCAGCTTCTCCAGGTCAGCGTCCGATAGAGCCCGCGGCCCACCGTGGAACTCGTGCCACCTCGACGCATCCCATGCAGCCGTGTACTCCACCTCGAACGCCCGCATCAGCACATACATGAACGTGACCGAGCTAAACCGCTCCCCCAGCAACGTCCGCGCCTCGCGCGCCACTTCCGTGGCGCCGCGGCCAACCACGTCCGCGAGTCGAAGCTCGTCCGCAGCCGGATCCAGCAGGCTGGGGGCATACATCACAACAACCACTCCACCATCGAAACGACTCAGCCTTCAGCAGCGAGCTGGCCACAGGCCGCGGCGATCTCCTGGCCGCGCGTGTCCCGGACCGTGCACGCGACACCGCCGGCGTTCACCAACCGCACGAACTCCCGCTCGACCGGCTTCGGCGACGCGTCCCACTTGCTGCCCGGAGTCGGGTTCAGCGGGATCACGTTCACGTGCACCAGCTGACCCAGGTGCTTGCGCAGCCGCTTCGCCAACAGCTCAGCCCGCCACGGCTGGTCGTTGATGTCCCGGATGAGCGCGTACTCAATGGACACCCGCCGACCCGACGTGTCCGCGTAGTACCGAGCCGCCGACAAAACCTCGTCCACCGACCAACGCTCGTTCACCGGCACCAGCGTGTCCCGCAGCTCGTCATCCGGCGTGTGCAGCGAAACGGCGAGACGCACCTGCATCTTCTCGTCCGCCAGCTTCCGGATCGCCGGCGCCAGACCCACGGTCGACACCGTCACCGACCGCTGCCCGATCCCCAGCCCACCCGGCGCCGGATCCGTGATCCGCCGGACCGCGGCCACCACGCGCTTGTAGTTGGCCAGGGGCTCACCCATGCCCATGAAGACGATGTTCGACAGCCGTCCGGGCCCGCCCGGCATCTTGCCGTCGCGCATGACCGCCGCCGCCGAGCGGACCTGGTCCACGATCTCCGCCGTCGACAGGTTGCGGTCGAGGCCGCCCTGGCCGGTTGCGCAGAAGGGGCACGCCATGCCGCAGCCGGCCTGGCTCGAGATGCACAGCGTCGCGCGGTCCGGGTAGCGCATCAGGACGCTCTCCAGCAGCGTGCCGTCGTGCGCGCGCCACAGCGTCTTGCGGGTCGCACCGTCGTCGGCCGCCAGCGCGCGGACCTCGGTCAGCAGCGTCGGCATCAGGTCGGCGACCAGCTTTTCGCGGGACGCCGCCGGGATGTCCGTCATCTCCGCCGGGTCGACGGTCAGCCGGGAGAAGTAGTGGTTCGACAGCTGCTTCGCGCGGAACGGCTTCTCCCCCAGCTCGGCCACCGCGGCCGCGCGGTCGGCCACCGAAAGGTCGGCGAGGTGGCGCGGCGGCAGGCCACGCTTGGGGGCGTCGAAGACGAGCGGAAGGGCAGTCATAACCCCTCCAGTGTCCCACGCGGCATCCGGCACCACCGAAGCCACCCGCACGGCTGTTCCCCAGGTCACGACCCGGCGCGAACCCGGTTGCGGGTTCTGGGAGGCTCGCCGGGTGAAGATCCTGTTCGCGACCGCCCCCGGCTACGGGCTGACGCTGCCGGTCGTCCCCCTGATCTGGGCCGCGCGGGCCGCCGGGCACGAGGTCCTGCTCGCGACGTCGTCGGAGATGGTCGACGCCGGCGCGCGGGCCGGGCTGCCCGCCTACGACGTCTTCCCGCAGCGGGACGTCTGGAACGACCTGATGGGCAGCGTCTCGGGCAACGGCACACCCGAGGACGAACTTCCCGAGGAGTACCGGCTGGCCCGGCGGGCGGGTAACCCCTTCGGGCTGTTCACCGTGACCATGACCGAGGGCACGATCAAGGCCGGGCGGCTGTTCGGCGCCGACCTCGTCGTCCACACCTCCGACCACGCCGCCGGGATGCTCGCGGCCGTGGCGCTCGGCGTGCCCGCGCTCGAGGTCGGCAACCGGGTTTCGTGGTCCGTACGCGACGCGGACTGGCGGGCCGAGCACCACGTCTTCGGCGAGGACGAGGTCAGCGACCTGATGCGGGCCAAGCTCGGGATCGGCGACGCGCGCCCGGCGGTGCTCGCCAGGGTCGACCCGCGCGCGCCCAGCATGGGCGGGCTGGCCGCCGGCCAGGAGCACCCCGACGAGCGCGACGGCGTCCCGTGGTGGGCGATGCGGTTCGTGCCCTTCAACGGCGGTGCCGTCGTCCCGGACTGGGCGTTGCGCCCCGCGGACCGGCCGCGGATCGCGGTCACGCTGGGCACGGTGGTGCCGGTGATGTCCGGGGTCAGCAGCCTGGCCGTCGTCCTGGAGGCGCTCGGCGCCTTGGACGTCGAGGTCGTGCTCGCCGCCGGGACCGCGGACCTGACGGAGCTGGGCGAACTACCGCCGAACGTGCGCTCGGTCGGCTACCTCGCGCTGTCGGCGTTCCTGCCGTCCTGCTCGGCGATCGTGCACCACGGCGGGTCAGGCACCACGGCCGCGCCGCTGTCCTACGGCGTCCCGCAGCTCGTGCTGCCGTCCTTCGCCGACAACCCGCTCTCGGCGCGGCGCGTCGCCGACCGGGGTGTCGGCCTCAGCCACGACCCGGCCACCGTGGACGCCGCCACCGTGCGGGCTTTGGTCGGGCGGTTGCTCACCGAAGACGGGTTCCGCACGGCGGCCCAGGAGGTCGCCGCGGAGATGGCGGCCCAGCCCAGCCCCGCCGACGTCCTGGCCCGCGCGGTCGCCGCACTGCGCTGACCCGGGTGGGTGAACACCCCTGGACGGGCCGCCCTAATCTGACCGGGATTCACAGCGAAACCGCGCGGGACGTTCGTGAGTCCAAGGGCGGACGAAAGAGGTGAGCCCGTGCGGAGCCGTTCCTTCCGGCACAGTGTCCTGGCCGTTGCCGTGGTGCTGGGCGCCGCCGCCTGCACGACGTCGACGGCCGGTCAGCCCCAGCCGGTGCCGACCGTGACCGCGGCCGCCCCGGCTGGCGACCGGGTCGACGTCGGGACCATGCACGTCACGGTGCCGAAGGGCGCGAAGTACACCGCGCACAGCCAGGACGGCCTGCTCGACGGCTGTCTCACCGAAGGCACTGTGGTCTGCGAAGCACGGATGCTGGACCTGCGCGAAGCCACTTCGGACCCCAACGCGCCCATCAACCTGCCGAGCTCGAAGCGCCCCTTCGGCTGGTACACCGGCACCGACGTGCCGACGTGCATCACCGCCGCGTCGCCGCCCGGTGAAGCCTCGGTCGCGACGGGCAGCAACCTCGTCGACTCCGGGTTCCGGCCGGTCGGGCCCAAGAACGCCGAGTACGGCGCCTGGCAGGTCAGCTGCGAGGACGCGACGCAGAACAACAAGGTCCGGATGTGGTGGCTGCCGACGAGCAAGATCCTCGTCGTCCAGTACGGGTCCTTCGAGGGCTGGGACGCCAAGATGGACACCCTGCTCGCCGGCGCCACGTTCTCCTAGGCGACCACGTCCAGCGCCGCGCGGATGATCGAATCCGTGTCGATGCCGTGGTACCGGTAGACCTCCTCCAGCGCCCCGGACTGTCCGAAGCCGGTGACCCCCAGGGTCGCCGACGGGACGCGGTTGACCCCGGCGAGGAACGCCAGCGTGTGCGGGTGCCCGTCGAGGACCGTGACCAGCGGGCACGCCCGGGAAGCCGGGAAGACCTGGTCGAGGATCCAGCTGTCACCACTCCCCTGCCCGGCCCGCGCGCGCGTCGCCTCGAACAGCAGCCCCGGGCTCGTCACGCAGACGACGTCCGCCTCGACGCCGACCTGCGCGAGCCGCTCGGCGGCCGCCAGCGTGTCCGGCACCAGGGCGCCCATCGCCGCGAGCGTGACCACCGGCGCCTCGGCCCGGCGCAGCAGGTACGCGCCCGCCACGACCTGGCGGCGACGCCGTTCGCGCGCGGCGGGATCGGCCGGGACGTCGGCCAGGGTCTGGTCGACCGGGCGCGTCGAGAGCCGGAAGTACGACGACGTGCCGCCCGGCTTGCCCAGCCGGCCCAGCGCGGCCAGCAGCGTCCACTCGGTGTCGATCGCGAACGCCGGTTCGTAGCTGACGCAACCGGGCTGCTCGATGCCGATCGACGGCGTGGTGATCGACTGGTGCGCGCCGCCTTCCGGGGCCAGCGTGACACCTGACGGCGTGCCGATGAGGATCGACTGGCCGCCCGCGTAGATCCCGAACGACCACGGCTCGAGCGCGCGCTCGACGAACGGGTCGTACATCACGCCGATCGGCAGCAGCGGCTCGCCCCAGCGGCTCCAGGTGGCACCCAGCTCACCCAGGAGCCCGACCAGGTTCGTCTCCGCGATGCCCAGCTCGACGTGCTGGCCGGTGGGCTTCTCGCGCCAGTGCATGATCGTCTCGGGGTCGTCCTCGAACCAGTCGCGGCGCTCGATCGCCGACCAGACGCCGACCTTGTTGACCCAGCCGCCGAGGTTGGTCGTCGAGCTGACGTCGGGGCTTACCGTCACGACGCGCTTCGCTGCTTCGGGCGCTTCGCGCGTCAGGTCGAGCAGGACGCGTCCTAGGGCGGCCTGCGTCGTCGCGGTCCCGGACGGCGTCCGGCCGATGTCGACCGGCAGCTCCACCGAAGGCACCGAAGGAACGTCTGGACGGCGAAGGCGCGAAGCAACTTCGGCGCACAGGGCGGCTTCGGGTGACCCCTCCGCGAAGCCCTGCCACGGCGTTGAAAGATCGGTGCCGAGCGACCCGGCCAGCTCCTCCATCTGGGAGACGGTCAGCAGCGACGAGTGGTTCTGCGGGTGCCCCTGGGTCGGCAGGCCGCGGCCCTTGACGGTGTAGGCGAAGATCACCGTCGGCCGGCTGTCCGAAATGGACGCGAAGACCTCGTCGAGGGAGCCGAGGTCGTGGCCGCCGAGGTTCCGGATCGCGGCCAGCAGCGTCTCGTCGTCGAGTGACGTCACCAGGGCGGCGAGCGCGTCGTTGCCCGCGGGCAGCCGGTCGCGCAGCTGGGCGGCGTCGCAGCGAAGCAGCCGCTGGTACTCGGGGTTCGGCATCGCGTCGATGCGCTCGCGCAGCTCCGCGCCGCCGGGCCGGGTGAACAGCTCCTCCAGCAGCCGCCCGTACTTCAGGGTCAGCACCTGCCAGCCGGCCGCGTCGAACATGCCCTGCAGCCGCCCGGCCGCGATGTTCGGCACCACGCGGTCCAGCGACTGGCGGTTGAGGTCGACGATCCAGACGATCTCGCCCAGCTCGGCCACGGCCGGGTCGAGGATGGCCTCCCAGATCGCGCCCTCGTCCAGCTCGGCGTCGCCGACCAGGGAGTACTGCCGTCCGGTGCCCGCGTCGCGCCCTCGGGTCGTCAGGTAGCGGCGGGCCAGCGCACCCCAGATCGGCGCGGTCGCGCCGATGCCGACCGAGCCGGTCGAGTAGTCCACCGGGTCCGGGTCCTTCGCGCGGCTCGGGTAGCTCTGCAGGCCGCCGAACTCGCGCAACGTCGGCAGGTAAGTCTCGTCCAGCTCGCCGAGCAGGTAGTTGATCGCGTGGAGCACCGGCGAGGCGTGCGGCTTCACCGAGACGCGGTCCTCGGGACGCAGGTGGCGGAACCACAGCGACGTCATGATCGAGACCAGCGACGCGCACGACGCCTGGTGCCCGCCGACCTTGAGCCCGGACGGGTTGGGCCGCACCCGGTTGGCCTGGTGCACGATCGCGGTGGCGAGCCACAGCACCCGCCGTTCGATCGCGGCGAGCTCGTCGGAGCCGGTCGCCGGAGCGGTCGGGGAGGTCTGGGTCATCGTCGACACCTTTCGTGCAGGAAACGCCACCAGGACAGCACTGGCAGGCGCATCGCACAACCGATGCCACCCGAGCTGCGCAGAATGCACGCCGGATGGGGACGGCTCAGGTCTCCGGCTGGGCAGAATGCACGCGCTCCAGAAGCGGCTTCAGCCGGTACGGGACGAGCTCCCGCATGACGAGCGAGATGTTCGTCCGCTCCACCCCCGGCGAGGCGAGGATGCGCCCGGCGATCCGGTAGAGGTCGTCCGCGTCGACGGCGACGACCTGCACCATCAGGTCGCTCGCCCCGGTCAGCCCGCAGACCTCGGTCACTTCGGGGATCGCGGCCAGCGCGTCGGCGATTTCGGCGAGGCGCCGCTGGTCGACCTGCGCGTTGACGAACGCGCGCAGCGGGTAGCCCAGCCGCGCCGGGTTGATGCGGCGCTCGAACGACTCGAGCACCCCGCGCTGTTCCAGGCGCACGAGCCGGGCCTGCACCGTGTTGCGGGACAGGCCCAGGCGCTCGGCCAGGGCGACCGCCGTCGAGCGCGGGTCCGCGCCCAGGGCGAGCAGGAGCCGCGCGTCGATGTCGTCGAGGGTGTCGGGCACGACGCCGATCTTCGCAGGCCGTGAGCGGTGTCACCACGAGCGGGTTGCGATCCGACTGTTTCCGATATATCGTGAACGTGTCGCAACAGTTCGAGAAAGGAACACAGACATGCGTAGGCAACGACACCCCTTCAGCCAAGAACACCCCTTCGCCCAGGGACGTGGGCGCACCCCCTTCGGTGGTTTCGGCGACTTCCCCCCGGGCTTCGGCCCTGGTGGCGGACGCGGCCGGGGCCACGGTCCGGGCCGGCGAGGCCACGGTGGCCGTCGCAGCCGGCGCGGTGACGTCCGCGCCGCGATCCTGGCGCTGCTCGCCGAGCAGCCCCGGCACGGCTACGAGATCATCCGCGAGATCGGCGAGCGCTCCGGCGGCTTCTGGCGGCCGAGCCCCGGCTCGGTCTACCCGACGCTGCAGCTGCTGGCCGACGAAGGCCTGGTCATCAGCAAGGACGAGCACGGCAAGAAGCTCTTCGAGCTGACCGACGCCGGCCGCACCGCCGCGGAGCAGCAGGACAGCACCCCGCCGTGGGAGCAGATCGCGCAGGACGTCGACGCGTCCGAGGTCGGGCTCGCCAAGGCGGGCAAGAACCTCGCCGCCGCCGTCGTGCAGATCATGCGCGCGGGCACCGAGAGCCAGCAGGCCCGCGCGGCCGAGGTGCTCAACGACGCCCGGCGCTCGCTCTACGGCATCCTCGGTGAGGACGAGGACGAGTCTTCGGCTCCGTCCGAAGAAGCAGCCGAGTGACCTGGCAGGACGAGGCCGGTGGGCTTGACCCGCGTGTGCACGCGGTAGCCCACCGGCAGCGTCAGGTCGGTTTCCCGATTCCCGTTACGCTGCAAGGACTTCGCGATCGCCTGTTCGGCGACCGGTTTGCTGAATTCGATCTTCAGCACGGCTTCGAGGTCCGCGGCGGTCGCGAAACGCCACTCGGTGGCGACGCGGCGGCAGCCGAACCCGGCCCGGGCGAAGAACCTTTCGACCGCGGCCGGGTCGTACTGGGGTAGGTCGGCGCGCATCCAGCCGCCGTACGGCTCGCTGGTGACGTCGAGATCGACGATCAGCACCACTCCGCCCGGCCGCAGCACCCGCTCGGCCTCCGCCAGCCCGGGCTCGCACCCGGGCCCGAAGAAGTACGCGGTGCGCGCGTGCACGACGTTGACGCTCGCGCTGCGGACCGGCAGCCGCTGGGCCCGGCCGTGCCGCACATCCACGTTCGCCAGGCCCCGTACCCGCTTCAGCGCGTCCCGTACCAGCGGCTCGTGCGGCTCGATCCCGAGCACCGAACGCGCTTCGCGCGCGAAGTGCGGCAAGTGGAACCCGTCGCCGCAGCCGACGTCCAGCACGTCCAGCCCGGCCCAGTCGCACTCCTCACGCAGCACGCGCCAGATCTCGCCGCCGCTGTCCTGCGCCCGGTTCTCCAGCTCGTAGTCGGCCTGGTAGTACCAGATGTTCGGGCTCGGCACGACCTCCGCGCGCCGGGACGACCACCGCACCGCTGCTCCTTCCGGGGCCTACTTCGCCGACAGTGATTTTCCGGCGTCGAAATCTTGGCGGAAACCTTACGGATCACGCCTAGAATTCGGTGGGTCTCGGGAGGAGCACTTCATGGCATTCGGCCCGCCCAGTACCCCGTCCCCGGTCCCGGCCGGAATTCCGTGCTGGATCGAGCTGGCCTGCCGCGAGCAGGCCATCGCCGAGAGATTCTACGGCGCCCTCTTCGGCTGGACCTTCGCCACGCAACGAGATCCCGCGACGTCCGACGGACGTTACGCGATCGCGACGCTCAACGAGCTCCCGGTCGGCGGCCTGTACCGCGCCGCCGAGGGCGCGCCGCTGGGCTGGATGCCGCACATCTCCGTGCCGCACACCGCGAGCGCGGCCGAATGGGTGGAACACCTCGGCGGACGGCTGACGCTCGGCCCGATGCCGATCCCGCAGCGGGGAACGATCCTGCACGCCTACGACGCGTGCGGCGCGCCGGTGGTGTTCTGGGAGGTCCCGCCGGACTGGGAGTTCGTCACCGGGATCCCGAACACCTTCAGCGGCGCCGACCTCAACACCCACGACGGCGTCGCGGCGGATCACTTCTACACCAAGCTCTTCACCTACTCGAGCCACCAGATCGGCGACGGCGAATCGCTCGACTACGCCGAATGGCTCATCGAGCACCAGCCGGTGCTGTACCGCTACGTGATGGGCTCGGAGTACAGCCTCGACACCCCGCCGCACTGGCTCGTGTACTTCGACATCGACCCGGCGCGCGGTGTGGACGCCGTCGCGGGCGAGGCGCTCATGAACGGCGGCACCGTCGTGATCCAGCCGTACGACACCCCGTTCGGCCGGATGTCGATCCTCGCCGACCCGGAGGGCGCGGTGTTCGCCGTGATCGACCACTCGCGCATCGCCGAAGGCTGGGGCCGCGCCGAGGTCGACGACCCCTACGACGACTGACGCCCGAGCAACGCCAGCACCACGACCAGCGCGTACCCGCCCGCCACCAGCCACATCCCGGTGGCGGGCAGCAGCGCGCCGACGAGCGCGACCCCGATCGCCCCGCCGGTCTGGCGCGACGCGTTGAGCACGCCGGCGGCCAGCCCGGCCTGGTCCGGCAACGAGTTCATGGCCAGCGACGTCATCGCGGGCATCGCGAGCGAACAGCAGCCGAACACCACCGAGACCACGACGAACGGCACCAGCGCGCGACCCGCGGGCAGCAGCGCCAAGCCCGCCGAGCCGGCCAGCCCGGCCAGCGCGCCGGCGATCATCGGGACGCGCGCGCCGAAGCGCCCGGTCAGGCGTCCGCTGAAGAACGCGTTGAGCCCCACCGCCATCGTGACCGGCACGAGCGCGAGACCGGCGGCGAGCGCACCCAGCCCCCACTGACGTTGCAGGTACAGCGCCAAGGCGAACAGGGTGCCGTAGAGGCAGAAGTTGAACAGGCCGCCGATGCCGGTCGCCACCGCGAAGTTCCGGATCTTCAGGACGCCCAGCGGCAGCACGGGATCCGGCACCCGCCGTTCGACCACGACGAACACCGCTCCGGCCAGCACTCCCCCGGCGATCAGCACGAGCGTCGTCCACGCGGACCAGCCCGCGTGACCGGACTCGATGAACCCCGCGACGAGGCAGGCCAGCGCGGCCGTGCCCGCCAGCTGCCCGGCCAGGTCCAGCCGGGCGGACTCGTGGCGCGGCGGTTCGGCGACCGCCCGGCGCGTCAGGACGATCGCGACGATCCCGACCGGCACGTTCACGGCGAACACCAGCCGCCAGTCGGCCAGGCCGACCGCGAGCCCGCCGAGCACCGGACCGGCGGCGAGGCCGACCCCGCTCATCCCGCCCCACACGCCGAGCGCGCGGGCCCGCTGCTTCGGGTCCGGGAACTGGTGGACGATCAGCGCCAGCGACGACGGCAGCAGCGCGGCGGCGCCGGCCCCCTGCACGGCGCGCGCGGTGATCAGCCAGGGGGCCGAACCCGCGAGCGCGCAGCCGATGCTGGCGACCACGAAGACGGCGACGCCTGCCTCGAAGACCCGGCGGGACCCCCACCGGTCACCGGCCGCGCCCCAGGTGAGCAGGAACGCGGCGAGCGTCACGGTGTAGGCGTCGACGACCCACTGCAGCGCGGCGGTGGACGGCTCGCCGAAGTCGGCGCCGATCGGCGGGAGCGCGAGGTTCACGATCGTCGCGTCGAGGGTGATCATCAGGAAGCCCAGGCAGACGGCGGCGAGCGCGAGCCTGGCCGGGGCGCGGGTTTCGGTGGACATGCCCCGAGTCAAACCCCTGGACGCTTCGGTGGTCCACGAACCATCGCCTACCTCTGGTAGGCGGAACCTCCCACCGCAGGTCAGCCCAGCGGCACGAACGCCGAAAGCAGCAGCCAGGACACCACGGCCGAGGGCAGCAGCGAGTCGAGGCGGTCCATGATCCCGCCGTGCCCGGGCAGCAGCGTGCCCATGTCCTTGACGCCGAGGTCGCGCTTGATCAGCGATTCGACGAGGTCGCCCAGCGTCGCGGTCAGCACGATCGCGACGCCGAAGATCACGCCCTGCCAGACGTGGCCGTCGAGCAGCAGGCTGAGCGTCAGCGTTCCGGCCACGACCCCGCCGACCAGGGAACCGCCGAAGCCTTCCCAGGTCTTCTTCGGGCTGATGGTGGGCGCCATCGGGTGCTTCCCGCCGAGGACGCCGGCGATGTACCCACCGGTGTCCGAGGCGACCACGCCGATCAGGAAGGTCAGGACCCGCCCGACACCGTCCGAAGGCGGGACGAGCATCGCCGCGAAAGCGCCGAACAACGGCAGGTAGGCAGCGGCGAACACCGACGCGCTGATGTCACGCAGGTAGCCCTTCGCCCCGCCGGGCAGCCGCCAGAGCAGGCAGGCGAGCACGGTGAGGACGAACGCCGTCAGCGCGCCTTCCCGGCCGAACGGCCAGGCCAGCCAGATCATCGCCTGCCCGCCGACCAGCACCGGAATCATCGCGACCCGGGTGTCGGCAACCCGGCGCAGCACCCCGGCGAACTCGAAGGTACCGACCGCGATCGCGATCGCGATGATCCCGATGAAGAGAAAGCGCACAGTGAGCAGGGAGACGATGATCGCGGCCCCGAGCAGCAACCCGACACCGATCGCCGCGGGCAGGTTCCGCCCGGCTTTGGACCCCTTCTTGACCTCCGGCGCGCTCTCGGCCGGCTCGGCCGCCTGGGCCGCCGCCGAACCGCCGATGCCGTTGGGCAACGCAGCCGGTTGAGCCGCTTCCGGCGAAGCCGCACCAGCCGGCTCGGCCGCAGCGCTCCCGGCACCCGCCAACCGGTCTGCTTCGCCGATTTCCGAGGTACCCGCCGCCGCGGTGCCCGCAGCCGACAACCGGTCCGCTTCGCCCGTGCCCGAAGGCCCCGGCACAACCGGCGTCGCCGCTCCGTTGGCGGAACCCGGGGTCACCGGCGTCGCCGAACCCGGTCCCGGCCTCTCCGCCACCGCGCCGTTCCCCGGGCGCTCCGGTGTGGCCGGAGTGCCGCCGTCCGGCGTCCCGGGGGCGGCCACCGGTTCTTCGCCGGTGGCGTCCACCCGGTCTTCGCGTTCCTCGCTCACCTGTGCCATCAGACCTCGAGCAGCTCGGCTTCCTTGTGCTTGACCAGCTCGTCGACCTTGTGCGAGTACGTGTCGGTGAGGTTCTGCAGTTCCTTCTCCGCGCGCACGACCTCGTCCTCGCCCGCTTCGCCGTCCTTGCCGATGCGGTCGAGCTCTTCCTTGGCCTTGCGGCGGATGCTGCGGATGGTCACCCGAGCGTCCTCACCCTTGCCCTTGGCGACCTTCACCATCTCCTTGCGCCGCTCCTCGGTGAGCTGCGGGATGACGATCCGGATGACCTGGCCGTCGTTGCTCGGGTTGACCCCGAGGTCCGACTCGCGGATGGCCTTCTCGATGGCGTTGAGCTGGGTCTGGTCGTAGGGCTTGATCAGCGCCATCCGGGCTTCCGGCACGTTCACGCTGGCCAGCTGGTTCAGCGGGGTCGGCGCGCCGTAGTACTCGACCACGATGCGCGAGAACATCGACGAAGTGGCCCGGCCAGTGCGCACCGAGGTCAGGTCGTCCTTGGCGACGGACACCGCTTTTTCCATCTTCTCCTCGGCGTCGAGGAGGGTCTCGTCGATCACGGCTACTCCCGGTGTTGTGATGGTGTGGCGCTTGCTGATCCCAGCAGGTCTAGGCCGGTACCCCGTCGGCGGGGGTACTGACCAACGTGCCGATTCTTTCACCACTCACCGCGCGGGCGATGTTCCCCTCGGTGAGCAGGTTGAACACGATGATCGGCATGTTGTTGTCCATGCAGAGGCTGAACGCCGTCGCGTCCGCGACCTTGAGGTCCCGCTCCAGGACCTCGCGGTGGGTGATCTCGCGGAACATCTCGGCGGTCGGGTCGGCCTTGGGGTCCGCGGTGTAGACGCCGTCGACGGCCTTGGCCATCAGCACGGCCTCGCAGCCCAGCTCGAGGGCCCGCTGCGCGGCCGCGGTGTCGGTGGAGAAGTACGGCATGCCGACCCCGGCGCCGAAGATCACGACGCGGCCCTTCTCCAGGTGCCGCTCGGCGCGGCGCGGGATGTACGGCTCGGCGACCTGGCCCATCGTGATCGCGGTCTGCACCCGGGTGGGCAGGCCCTCCTTCTCCAGGAAGTCCTGCAGCGCCAGGCAGTTCATCACGGTGCCCAGCATCGCCATGTAGTCGGCGCGGTCGCGGTCCATGCCCCGCTGCGACAGCTCGGCGCCGCGGAAGTAGTTGCCGCCGCCGATCACGACGGCGACCTGGACGCCGGTGCGGGCGACGTCGGCGATCTGCTGCGCGACCGAGTGGACGACATCCGGATCGACGCCGATCGAACCACCGCCGAACATCTCGCCGCCCAGTTTCAGCAGCACCCGCCGGTAGCCACCTTCGACCCGGTCACCCATCTATGTCGCCTCCTAGGCCCTTCGACCCTCGAAAATTCTTCTTCTGGACCCGGCAGTGCCCCGTCCCCGATGGACGGAGACGGGGCACTGGGGGTGAAACCTATACCCGGACCTGGCCTCAGGCCTGGCCGACCTCGAAGCGGGCGAACTTGGTGATCGTCACGCCGGCCGCGTCGAGCAGGGCCTTGACGGTCTTCTTGTTGTCCTTGACCGAAGGCTGCTCGAGCAGGACGTTGTCCTTGTAGTAAGCGTTGACCTTGCCCTCGATGATCTTCGTGAGGGCCTGCTCCGGCTTGCCCTCTTCACGAGCGGTCTTCTCCGCGATGGAGCGCTCGTTCTCGACGATCTCGGCGGGCACCTCGTCGCGGGTCAGGTACTTCGCGCGCAGCGCGGCGACCTGCATGGCGGCGGCGCGGGCGGCCTCGGTGTCGTCACCGGTGAACTCGATGAGCACACCGACGGCCGGCGGCAGGTCCGAACCGCGGCGGTGCAGGTAGTTCGTGGTCTGGCCCTCGAAGGACACGACGCGGCGCAGCTCGAGCTTCTCGCCGATGCGGGCGGACAGCTCCTGCACGACCTCGTTGACCGTCTTACCGTCCAGCTCGGCGCCCTTGAGGGCGTCCACGTCGCTGGTCTTGAGGGCCTTCGCGACGTCGACGATCTTCGCGGCGAGCGCCTGGAACTCGGCGTTCTTCGCGACGAAGTCGGTCTCGGAGTCGAGCTCGATCAGGACGCCGCCGTCGCCGGCGACGAGGCCCTCGGCCGTGGCGCGCTCGGCGCGCTTGCCGACGTCCTTGGCGCCCTTGATCCGGAGGAACTCGACGGCCTTGTCGAAGTCGCCGTCGTTCTCCTCCATCGCCTTCTTGCAGTCCATGAAGCCGGCGCCGGTCATCTCGCGCAGGCGCTTCACGTCAGCGGCGGTGTAGTTCGCCATTCTGCTAAATCCGTCCTTTTCAGGTACGTGAAATCCTTGGGGGGAGCTACGTCCGTGCGGCCGGGCCGGGAGCCGGCCCGGCCGCACGGACGGCGGTGCATCAGGAGGAGGCGGTCGCCTGCTCGGCGGGGGCCTCGGCCGGCGTCTCGACCGGAGCGTCCACGGCCGCGGCGGCCTCGGTCGCGTCGGCGGCGGCGGTCTCGGAGCCGGCGAGCAGCTCCTTCTCCCACTCGGCCAGCGGCTCGTCGGTGGCGACACCCGGCTCCGACTTGGAGTCGGCGGAAGCACCGTTGCGGCTGGAGCGCTGCATGAGACCGGCGGCCGCGGCCTCGGCGACGACCTTGGTCAGCAGCGCAGCCGACCGGATGGCGTCGTCGTTGCCCGGGATCGGGTAGTCGACCTCGTCCGGGTCGCAGTTGGTGTCCAGGATCGCGACGACCGGGATGTTCAGCTTGCGAGCCTCGCCGACGGCGATGTGCTCCTTCTTCGTGTCGACGATCCACACGATGCTCGGCACCTTGGCCATGTCGCGGATACCGCCGAGGGTCTTCTCGAGCTTGTCCTTCTCGCGGGTCAGCGTCAGGATCTCGCGCTTGGTGAGACCTTCGAAGCCGCCGGTCTGCTCGCGCGACTCGAGCTCCTTCAGGCGGAGGAGACGCTTGTGCACGGTCTGGAAGTTGGTCAGCATGCCGCCGAGCCAGCGCTGGTTCACGTAGGGCATGCCCACGCGCGAGGCTTCGGCCGCGATGGCTTCCTGGGCCTGCTTCTTGGTGCCGACGAACATGATCGTGCCGCCGTGCGCGACGGTTTCCTTGATGAACTCGTACGCACGGTCGATGTACGTCAGCGTCTGCTGCAGGTCGATGATGTAGATGCCGTTGCGCTCGGTGAAGATGTAGCGCTTCATCTTCGGGTTCCACCGACGGGTCTGGTGCCCGAAGTGCACGCCGCTGTCGAGCAGCTGCTTCATGGTGACGACGGCCATTGCCGGAATCAACCTCTTCTGTGTCGTGCGCGCCGGAGCCCCTGGGACCCGCCGCGCTACTCGGTTTTGTCGCTCACGGCCGGGAGGCCGCTCGCCCTGGTGCTCGTGCCGGTGCCCGGACCCTGAAGCGAGGACCTCAGGGACCGCCGGACACCGTGCGACTCGCCCGGGTTGGGTGTGCCAAGGCCGGGGAACGCGCACGTGCACGCGAAGTCAGCCCGCTCACGCGGACCGCGGAAAAGATTCTACCCCCTGCCACCAGCCCCTCCCCCACCGGCGGCCACGGCCGGGCCGGGTTGTCCACATCCGGGTGAGTTGTCCACAGATTCGGACATCGGCCCCCACGGCGTCCGAGGCTGCCGCAGGGTGGACGAGTGGAGTCGATCAGACGGTACGGACATGGGGTGCGGAGTCGCGCCACGGGGCTGCTCGCCCTGGTCACAGCGCTTTTCGCGGGTGCGGCAGTGCTCGCGACCGGAGTGACCGGCCCTGGCCCCGCGGGCGCCACATCGATCACAGCGGAAGCCGCCAACCCCAACCTTGCGAGCAGGGCACCGCGCACGGCGGAAGCGGCTGACCTTGACCTCGCGGGTACCTCAGCGCGCACGGCGCAAGGAACCAACCCCGACTTCGCAAGCGGTGCAACGCAGGTGGCCGAGGTGGCCAGCCCCGACCTCGCGAGCACGGCAGCGCTCGCGGCGGATGCGACCAGCCTCGCCTTCCCGGACCCCGTGCTACTCGCCGCTGCAGCGAACAGCGCCAGCTCTCCCGCGGCCTACCCCGGCTTCGCGGCGGCCAAGCCGACCGTGCCCGAGGCGTGGGGAGCTGAGCCGGAATCACCCGGCTCGCCTTTTCCGCCGCCACCCGCGGCCTGGACCGTGCCTCAGCCGCGGCTTTCCTGGCCGCTTTCACCCGTTCCGGTGGTCACCAAATACTTCGACGCACCGGAAACGCCCTACGGTGCCGGCCACCGTGGGGTTGACCTCGCGGCAGTGCCCGGGCAGGAGGTTCTGGCGGCCGATGCCGGTGTGGTCGTGTTCGCCGGGCTCGTCGCCGGGCGGCCGGTGATCTCCGTGGACCACGATGGCGGCCTGCGGACCACCTACGAGCCCGTCTCACCCGAGGTGGCCGCGGGTGACCAGGTGTTTCGCGGCCAGGTGCTCGGCACCGTCCTCGCCGGGCACCCCAGCTGCGCGGTCGCTGCCTGCCTGCACTGGGGTGTGCGCCGGGGCGAGGAGTACGTCGATCCGCTGTCGCTGACCGGTGAGGTCGGCGAGTACCGGCTCAAGCCGTGGGGCGCTGGCCCGTGATCAGCTGCCGGTCTGCTCGACCAGCTTGGCGCGCAGCCGCATGACCGCGCGGGTGTGCAGCTGGCTGACCCGCGACTCCGTGACGCCGAGGACCTTCCCGATCTCGGCGAGGGTCAGGCTCTCGAAGTAGTAGAGGCTGACCACGATCTTGTCGCGCTCGTTGAGCTGCCCGATCGCCTGCGCGAGCTGGCGGCGGTTGTCCTGGTCGACGAGCACCGCCACCGGGTCGACCGCGTCGTCGTCGGGCAGCGTGTCGACCAGCGAGCCGCTGTCCTTGCCCGCGGCCACCAGGTCCTCGAGCGCGACGACGCTGGTGAGCTGCATCTGGCCGTAGAAGTCGCGCAGGTCGTCGAGGCCGATGCCGAGCTCGACGGCGAGTTCGGCGTCGGTCGGGGTGCGGTGCAGGCGGGCGCCCAAGCGCTCCATCGCACGCTCGGCTTCCTTCGCCTTCGCGCGGATCGCGCGCGGGACCCAGTCCTGCGAACGGAGGTCGTCGAGGATCGCGCCGCGGATGCGCTGCATCGCGTAGGTCTCGAAGCGCAGGCCGCGCTCGGGGTCGAACTTCTCGATCGCGTCGACCAGCCCGAAGATGCCGGACTGCACGAGGTCGCCCACGTCGACGTGGGTGGGCAGCCCGGTGCCGACCCGGCCGGCGACGTACTTGACCAGCGGGGCGTAGTGCAGCACGAGCCGGTCGCGCGACACCTGGTCCGGGCTGTCGGCGAACTGCCGCCACAGCGCCGCGATCCCGGCGTCGACGTCGTAAGCGGCCCGAGATTCCGCGGGCGCGTCAGCGTCACCGCGGGTGTTCACCCCGGTGGCTTCGGTGACGTGCGGTCCTGCGGTCATTGCACAGTCGTCCTCGGCGTGCGGCTCAGTGTCGTCTCCGTGCTCGTGCGGATGCGCGTGCGCCGCCAGGCCTGCTGGTGACGACCCCAACGAGGCTCCCCCGGCCGCTTCAGGCCCTGGGATGCGCTCGGTCATGGATCGCTTTCAACCGGTCGACGGTTACATGAGTGTAGAGCTGCGTCGTGGCAAGCGTAGCGTGACCAAGCAGTTCCTGAACGCTCCTGAGATCGGCACCCCCTTCGAGCAGATGCGTCGCCGCCGAATGACGGAGGCCGTGCGGGCCCATGTCCTGCGTTCCGGGCACCGCCGTGACGGCGTCGTGGACCACGCGCCGCACCGCACGCGGGTCGACGCGTTTTCCCCGGACGCCGAGGAAGAGCGCGGGCTCGACGCCCCCACCGGCGCTTTCGGCGAGGATCTTCGGACGCCCCTCCTCGATCCAGTCGCCCAGCGCCCCGGCGGCGGGCACGCCGAACGGGACCACCCGTTCCTTCCCGCCCTTGCCGAGCACGGTCACGACACGACGGGAGAAATCGGCGCCGCCGACGTCCAACCCGCACAACTCGGACACGCGGATGCCCGTGGCGTAGAGCAGCTCGACCATCGCGCGATCACGCAGTGCGATCGGATCGCGTTCCGCCGCGCCGGCCGCCGACGCCCGCATGACCTCGTCCGCCTGCCCGGCCCGCAGCACACCCGGCAGGGTGCGGTGCGCCCGCGGAGCGGCGAGCCTGCCGCCGGGATCGGCGGTGAGGTGCTCGGCGCGGTGCGCCCAGGCGGTGAACGTTCGGGCCGAGGCCGCCCGCCGTGCCAGCGTCGTGCGGCTGGCCCCACCGGTCTGCTGCGCGGCGAGCCACGCCCGCAGCCGGGCGAGGTCCAGATCCGCGAGCCCGCCCCCGGCCTCGACGACGAACCCGAGCAGCGACACCGCGTCACCGACGTACGCGCGGACGGTGTGCGCGGACAGGCCGCGCTCCAGCCCGAGGTGCCGTTCGTAGCCGGCGAGGACGGCCTGGACCGGCTCGGGCAGCGTGGCCCGGAGCCCGCGCAGGTCCGGCCGGCGGGATCGGGATGGCGGCGGCATGGACGTCACGCTGCGCGAACATCCGCCGCCGGTCAAGGATCGCCACGCGGGCCCACCGGTCCGGCCGAACATATTCGACGATTTCGCGAGGAATCCGTGGTGCTCACGCGCTTTGCCTCCGCCGTCGCCAACCCGCCTCGCCGCGTACGGCGAATCCGTCGATCTCCAGTTCCGGCAGCAGCGCCCGCACCCTCCGCAGCGGCACGCCGGACTCGGTCGCGATCTCGGCGTCCGACCGGTCCCGGCGCACGGCCAGTGCCTCGTACGTCCGAAGGGCGTCGGGGCCCAGCCGGTCGGTCGGGCGTTTCGCCCGGGTTGGGGCACTCGCCTCCGCGACGCCGAAGAAGCCCACGCTCTCGAGGATTTCGTCGACCGTCGAGACCAGCGTCGCCCGGGACTCGCGGATCAGCGCGTGGCAGCCGGCCGACATGCCGGAGGAGACCGGCCCCGGCAGTGCCATCACCACCTTGCCCAGGGCACCGGCGGTGCTCGCGGTGTTGCGGGCGCCGCTGCGCCGCCCGGCCTCGACCACCACGGTGCCTTCGGTGAGGGCGGCGATGAGCCGGTTGCGGACCAGGAACCGGTGCCGCGCCGGCGGGGTGCCGGGCGGGTATTCGCTGACGACCGCGCCGCCGCTGCGGATGATCCGGTCGAGCAGCGGGACGTGGCCCGCGGGATATCCCGCGTCGAGGGCGCAGCCCAGCACTGCGACGGTGACCCCGGACGCGGCGAGCGCACCACGGTGGGCGATGCCGTCGATGCCGTAGGCCGCCCCGGAGAAGACAGGCACGCCGCGGGCGGCGAGCCCGTGGGCGAACTCGGCGGCGTAGTGCTCGCCGTAGTTGGTCGAGGCCCGGGCCCCCACGACCGCCACGGCGCGGTCGGCCACGGTGCCGAGCGGGACGTCACCGCTGACCCACAGCGCCAACGGCGGCACGGCCTCCGCGACCCCGCGCTGGGCGGCGAGGTCGAGGGAGAGCAGCGGCCAGGCCGGCCACTCGTCGTCCTCGGGCACGACCAGCCGCGCCCCGGCCGCCGCGGCCCGCGCGAAGTCCTGGGTGACGAAGTCGTACGCGCGGCGGGCTTCGGTGGCCTTCACGACCTCGGGCGGGCAGTCGCCCAGCCGCACGCGGGCGGCGGCCTCCACCGGCCCGTGTTGCGCCACGAAGGCGACGAGCGCGGGGGCCGGTGGCTCGGCAACTCGCAGCAGGTAGGCGCGGGCTCGGTGTAGTTCGTCGGGGCCCCCTTCGAGGGTGGGTGCGGGGCTGACCGGTTCGGGCTCGCCGGGCAGGTGTCCGGCGGGCGGGCCTTCATGAGTGCTCATGCCGCCACCTGCTCTCGGGCGCTTGGGGGCGAGCCGACCTGATGGGCGGCGGGTGACTCGATGGAGAGTTGGTCCGCGTTGGTGCTCATACCGCTACCTGCTCTCGGACGGCCGGGGCCGGGGCCGAGCCCATCTGCCTGGCGGCAGACAGCGAATCGGTGGCAGCACGCTGGAGTTCGCTGGGGCCCGTGCCGCCACCCACTTTCGGAAGCGCGCCGGGGCTCGTTGGGGTTCATGCCGCCACTCGCTCTCGGAAGTCCAAGGCTGCGCCTACCTGTTCGGCTCCAGGGCGGGGTTCGCCGTCCAGGTCGGCGAGGGTCCACGCGATGCGCAGGCAGCGGTCCGCTCCTCGGCCGCTCAGGGCTCCTCGGTCCATTGCGCGGTCCAGGAGGACCGTCGACTCCGCTGGGAGGGCGAACTCACGTCGCAGGGCCGGGCCGGGGACTTCGGAGTTCGCGCGCCAGCCGTGGTCGTGCCAGCGGTGGGCCGCGCGGGCGCGGGCTTCCAGTACCCGGGCCCGGACCGTTTCCGAGGACTCCGCCGTTCCCGTGTCGTGGGCGCTGATCGCGCTCAACGGGCGGAGGCGGACTCGGAGGTCCACGCGATCCAGCAGCGGGCCCGACAAACGGCCGAGGTAGCGGCGGCGGGCCATCGGTGAGCAGACGCAGTCCGCGTCCTTCGGCGGGGCACACGGGCACGGGTTCGACGCCAGGACGAGCTGGAACCGCGCCGGGTAGGTGATCGCGCCCTTCACCCTGGCGATGCGGACCTCGCCCTCCTCCAGCACCGTCCGCAGCGACTCCAGGCGTTGGCTGCCGAACTCGCACACCTCGTCCAGGAACAGCACTCCTCGGTGGGCGCGGCTGATCGCGCCGGGGGACGCGAGGCCGCTGCCGCCGCCGATCAGGGCCGGTACCGAGATCGAATGGTGCGGGGCCACGAACGGCGGCACCGTGACCAGCGGCGACGACTTCGACAGCGAGCCGTCGACCGAATGGACCGCCGTGACCTCCAGGGACTCGTCGGGTGACAGCGGCGGCAGCAGGCCGGGCAGCCGTTTCGCGAGCATCGTCTTGCCCACGCCCGGCGGTCCGGTGAGCAGCAGGTGGTGGCCGCCCGCCGCGGCGACCTCCAGGGCCCAGCGCGCCTCCGGCTGGCCGACCACGTCGGCGAGGTCCGGGACCTGCGGTGGCGTCGCCGGGGCAGGTGGTGCTGGCGCGACCAGGCCGGTTTCGCCCTTCAGCCACCCCACCAGGTCGCGCAGGTGGGTCACGCCGCCCACCTCGATGCCGTCGACCAGCGCGGCCTCGACGAGGGACTCCGCGGGGACGACGGCGCGTTCGTACCCGGCCGTTCTTGCCGCCAGCAGGCCGGGGAGAACGCCGCGGACCGCGCGGACCCGGCCGTCCAGCGCGAGCTCGCCGAGCAGGACCGTCCCGAGCAGCCGGGTCGCCGGGACCGCACCCGTGGCCGCGAGCACGGCCGCCGCGATGCCGAGGTCGTAGGCCGAGCCGACCTTCGGGAGGTTCGCCGGGGACAGGCCGAGGGTCACCTTGCCGTCGGGCCAGGGCTGCCCGGAGTTGCGCACGGCCGAGCGGACGCGGTCCTTCGCCTCGCGCAGCCCGGCGTCCGGCAGGCCGACGAGGGTGATGCGGCTCAGCCCGCCGCCGAGGTCGGCCTCGATCTCGATGACACGGCCGTCGATGCCCAGCAGGGCGACCGACCAGGACTTGGCGATCGGCATCAGAAGGCCGCCTCGATGTGCTGCAGCCGCGGGCGGGCGCCGGCCTCGGCGAGGATCGTGACGACGTCGTAGCGGACCGGGCACCAGCCGATGCGGAACTCGCGCAGCCAGCGTTGCGCCGCGCGGCGGACCCGGCCGGCCTTCTCGTCGGTGACGGTCTCGGACGGCAGGCCGAACTCCGTGCCCGAGCGGGTCTTCACTTCGCAGAAGACGACGCGCGTGCGGTCGGTCAGGACGAGGTCGAGCTCGCCCTCGCGGCACCGCCAGTTGCGGCCCAGCAGGACCAGGCCGCGGTCCTGCAGGTGCCGGGCGGCCAGGTCCTCGCCCCAGGTGCCGAAGTCGCGGCGGTGTCTCGCGAGCTGATCGGTGCCCGTCATCGTGTTTCGTCCCCTCGCCGCGCCGTTGCGGTCACCGAGGCGGTCCCGGCGATCACGGTGCGTGCTTGATCGACGGTGCCAGGGTGCGGGGCGGGGTCACCAGACCCGGATCGCCGGGTTGTGGACAACCGGGGGGATGTGGACAACTGCTCTGCCGGGAGACGGTGTGGGACCGGAAATGTCGGTGCAGCGTGCTAGGGGCGGGTGCTGCCGAACGCGCGGATGGAACCGAACCAAGGGCGAGGAGAACGACGAACTAGCCGGAGGACGGCCGCGTCATTTCGGGCTCCGACACCGACCGCCGGGCCCTGGAGACGGCAAAACCGGCGAAACCGCGCCGGTTCAGCGCGGTTTCGCCGGTTTGACGTGCTTGCTCAGCCCGAGAACGGGCCGTCCTCGGGAAGCCGGAGGTCCGGCTTGTCGAGCTCTTCGACGTTGACGTCCTTGAAGGTGATCACTCGCACGTGCTTGACGAACCGGGCGGGGCGGTACATGTCCCAGACCCACGCGTCGGACATGCGGACCTCGAAGTACACCTCGCCACCGCCGTCGCGGACCTGGACGTCCACCGCGTTGGCCAGGTAGAACCGCCGCTCGGTCTCCACCACGTACGAGAACTGGCCGACGATGTCGCGGTACTCGCGGTACAGCGAGAGCTCCATCTCGGTCTCGTACTTCTCGAGATCCTCTGCGCTCATGAAATCCGCGCCCCTCCTCGGGATCGTGCTCCTGCTCCGCCGGCGGAGCGTTCATTGTGACCTACGCCGGCGCCCGGGGCATGCAGCGGCAGGCTGAGTTGCGGGTCCAGTGCTTCGTCGAGGACGGCGGCCAGCCCGGCTCCGGCGTCCTTCTCCATGGCTTTCTCCAGTGCGGCGTAGGTCAGCACGACCGGCCGCGCGGGGCGCATGCCGTGCGCGATCGCCGCCGTGGCGACGTTCGTGTACGACCAGCGGTGGACGTCGCTGGGACCGTGTTCGCGCAGCGCCGCCAGGTGGTCCGACGTGCTGTAACCCTTGTGCACGTCGAATCCGTAGTGCGGCAGCTCGTCGTGGTGACCGGCCATGATGCGGTCTCGGGTCACCTTCGCCAGCACCGACGCGCCCGCGATGCAGGCCACCGTCCGGTCGCCCTTGATCACCGCGGCGTTCGGGGCGGTCAGCCCGGGGATGCGGAACCCGTCGGTGAGGACGTAGCCCGGCGACACGCGCAGGGCCGCCGCGGCGCGGCGCATGCCCTCGAAGTTCATCACCCGAATGCCGTAGAGGTCGATCTCCTCGTGCGGGATGACGATCACCGAGTAGTCGACGGCCCGGGCGAGGACCAGGTCGTAGACCCGGTCCCGCGCCTTGGCCGTCATCAGCTTCGAGTCCGTCAGCTCGGTGAGCTTCGCCGCGTCGCCTTGCTTGAGGACGCAGGCGGCGACCACCAGCGGCCCCGCGCACGCCCCGGCGCCGGCTTCGTCCACACCGGCGACCGGGCCGAGGCCACGGCGGTCGAGCGCGCCCTGCAGACCCCAGAAGAGGTCGCCGCGCACCACGGCCCGCGGCGGCCGGATCGGCTCGGCCGCGGTGAGGGGAACGGGAACTGTCAAGGCTGCATCACCCGTCTGCCGCACGTCCGGGTGGCTAGCTCTTCCGCCCGGCCGCCCGGCGCAGTCCGGACTTGAGCTTGCGCCCGAGGAACAGCGCGGGCCAAGCGCCCGCGATCCCGGCGCCGAGCGGGACCCCGCTCTGCCACGCCGGCGCGCCGAGCGCGACCGGCTGGGCCGTTTCCTGCGGGTTGTGGTCGGTGATCCCGCCCCACCGGCCCGGCGGCAGGACGATGATCCGCGCCTTGCCGATGATGTTGTCGACCGGGACCGCGCCGTTCACGCCGCCGCCGCCCTGGAACCGCGAGTCGTCGGAGTTGTTGCGGTTGTCGCCCATGACCCAGACCATCCCCGCGGGGACCTTGACCGGCTCGAAGGGCTTCTCCGCCTGGTCGGACGGGTCCTCCCAGTGGACGTACGGCTCGTCGAGCGCCTTGCCGTCCACGATGACCCGGCCCTGCGGGTCGCAGCACTGGACGGTCTGGCCGCCGACCGCGATCACGCGCTTGACGAAGTCGCGCTCGTCCGGCGGGGCGAACCCGACCAGCGAACCGAGGCCACGGAGACCGCGGACCACGATGTTGCTCGACTCCTGCGGCGGGATCTCGTTGTTGACCCACGCCGGCGGGCCCTTGAAGACGACGACGTCGCCCGGTCCGGGCTCGGTGAAGTCGTAGGTGACGCGGTCCACGAGGATCCGGTCACCGGTGCAGCCGGGGCACCCGTGGAGCGTGGCTTCCATCGACCCCGAAGGGATCATGAAGACCTTCGCCAGGAATGTCTGGATCAAGATCGTGAGCACCAGGGCGATCACGAGCAGGATCGGCAGTTCCTTCCAGAACGACCGTTTCTTGGCGGGCTTGGCGCGCCTGCGGCGGGCGCCCCCGCGCTCCTCGGAGCGGGACCGGCGGGGCTGGTCCTCCTCGGAGCGATCGGGGTCATCCTCAGGAGCGTTCTGGGACACGGGTTCGGCCACGTCGTCAGGCTACCGGTACCGGGTGATGGCTCAGTTAGCCGAAGCCGTCTCGCGGTTCTCGCGGCGCTCCTTGATCTTGGCCTTCTTGCCGCGCAGGTCGCGCAGGTAGTACAGCTTCGCGCGCCGCACGTCGCCGCGCTTGTGGACCTCGACCTCGGCCACGTTCGGCGAGTGCACCGGGAAGGTGCGCTCCACGCCGACACCGAAGGAGACCTTGCGCACGGTGAAGGTCTCCCGGATGCCGCCGCCCTGACGGCGGATCACGACGCCCTGGAAGACCTGGTTGCGCTCACGGTTGCCCTCGATGACGCGGACGTGCACCTTGAGCGTGTCGCCCGGGCGGAAGGCCGGGATGTCGGAACGCAGTGACTGCTTGTCCAGCGCGTCCAGGGTGTTCATCGGTGGTCCGTCCTCGTCTTCGTATGGCTTGCGTACACATCCCCCAGGCGCGCAACGGTGCCGCTGCGGGCGACCCAGGGGGCTGATGGCGGGCTCGTGAACGAGGAAGTCCACTCACGCCAACCTGTCAAGTATTACAGACCGGGTTCCGGCGGAAGCACCGGCCCCTGCGCCTGCTCGGGATCCAGGCCCTCCAGGACCCCGCGATCGTGCTTGCCGAGGCTACCTTCCGGCAGCTGCGCCAGGAGATCGGGGCGCCGGCGGGCGGTGCGTTCCAGGGCCTGGTCGCGCCGCCAGCGGTCGATCAGCGCGTGGTTGCCGGACCGCAGGACGTCGGGCACCGCCAGGTCCCGCCAGACCTCGGGACGCGTGTAGCTGGGTCCTTCGAGCAGTCCGTCGGAGAAGGAGTCCTCGGCGGCCGAACGGACGTTGCCAAGCACCCCGGGCAGCAGCCGGACGACGGCCTCGACCATGACGAGCACCGCCGCCTCGCCGCCGACCAGGACGTAGTCGCCGATCGACACCTCGTCCACCGGCATCCGGCGGGCGGCGTCGTCGACGACGCGCTGGTCGATGCCCTCGTACCGGCCGCACGCGAAGACCAGGTGCTTCTCCTCGGCGTACGCGTGCGCGAGCTCCTGGGTGAAGGGCCGCCCGGCCGGCGTCGGCACGACCAGGCGGGTCTCCGGACGGCAGACGTCGTCCAGTGCCGGGCCCCAGATCTGCGGCTTCATGACCATGCCGGGGCCGCCGCCGTACGGCGCGTCGTCGACCGCGCGGTGGACGTCGTGGGTCCATTCGCGCAGGTCGTGCACGCCGACCTCGATCAGGCCGCGGTCGATCGCCCGGCCCAGCAGCGCGGCGCGCAGCGGGTCGAGGTACTCGGGAAAGATCGTGACGACGTCGATCCTCATTCGGCGTCCAGGAGCCCTTCGGGCGGATCCAGGACGACTCGCCCGCCCGCGACGTCCACCGTGGGGACGATCGCCCGGACGAACGGGACCAGCACGTCACGGCCGTCGACGTCCAGCTCGAGGAGCTCGCCCGCGGGCGAGTGGACGACCTCGACGACCTTGCCGACGACGGTCCCGTCGAGCAGCTCGGCCCGCAGGCCGGCCAGCTCGTGGTCGTAGAACTCGTCGGGGTCGGTCGTCGGCGGCAGCGCGTCGGTGTCGACGAGCAGGAGGGCGCCGCGCAGCGTCTCGGCGACGTCGCGGGTCAAGACCTCCTCGAAACGCACCAGCAGCCGCCCGCTGTGTTCGCGGGCGGCTGCGATGGTGAGATCCCTTTTGCTGCCGTCGCGCAGCTTCGTCGTGACGACCGCACCGACCTTGAACCGCTCTTCCGGCGAATCCGTGCGCACGTCCACCGCGAGTTCCCCGCGGATTCCGTGCGCTTTGGCGATACGGCCTGCTACGACGTCCATCTGACCGTTCTCTGAAAGACCCGGATCAGCGGTCGGTGTCGACGACGTCCACGCGGACGCCGCGGCCACCGATGCCGCCCATGACGGTGCGCAGGGCGGTCGCGGTGCGTCCGCCCCGGCCGATCACCTTGCCGAGGTCGTCGGGGTGCACGTGCACCTCGAGCGTGCGGCCACGACGCGTGGTCAGCAGCTCGACCCGGACCTCGTCCGGGTTGTCGACGATCCCGCGCACCAGGTGCTCGAGGGAGTCAGCCAGAAAGCTCACTCGGCCTTCTCACCCTCGGCGGCTTCGGCCTTCTCGGCCTCGGCCTTCTTGGGGGCGGACTTCTTCTTCGGCGTGGTGGCCTCGGTGGAGGGCTCCTCGCCGGCCGCGGCCAGTGCGGCGTTGAACAGGTCCTGCTTGGACGGCTTCGGCTCAGCGACCTTCAGGGTGCCTTCGGTGCCCGGCAGGCCCTTGTACTTCTGCCAGTCACCGGTGATCTCGAGGAGACGCTGGACCGGCTCGGTCGGCTGCGCGCCGACACCCAGCCAGTACTGGGCACGCTCGGAGACGACCTCGATGAGGCTCGGCTCCTCCTTCGGGTGGTACTTGCCGATCGTCTCGATGGCCTTGCCGTCCCGGCGGGTGCGCGCGTCGGCGACGATGATGCGGTAGTACGGCGCACGGATCTTGCCGAGGCGCTGCAGCTTGATCTTGACGGCCACGGGTGTGGGTACTCCTCAAATCTCTCTGGTGCTGGGGTGGGCGCACGCGGTCCGAGTGGGGACACGGAAGCGGGCACCCGAAGGTCACAGCTTTCGCGCGGTGAGAGGGTCCGGCGGAAGCAGGCAGTGCACCATTCTGCCAGACGGGGTCCGGCACCTCTGAAAGTGGCCTCAGAAAGAGGCCACGCCCAGCGCCCCGAGCAGGATGGTGAGCGCCGGGAGGAAGTTGTTCACCTGGTGCGCGACGATGCTCGCCGGCAGCCGTCCGGTGACGAGCCGCGCCAAGCCGATCGGCACCGCGATGACCAGCAGCAGGGTGGTGCGCAGGGGTTCGAGGTGACTGGCCGCGAACACCGCCGTCGACAGCAGGAACGCGGCGACGCGGCCCCAGCGCTCGCTGCGCCACTGCAGCCGTTCCGCCGCGCCCCAGAGCAGGCCGCGGTAGATGACCTCTTCGCAGATCGGGCCGAGCAGCCAGAGGTAGACGAACATCACGACGGCCGCCGACACCGACATCTGCCGGTCCTCGACCAGGGAGCTGATCGCGGACGTCGCGTTCGCGTCGCCGACCAGCCGCGTCCAGAGGTAGGCGGCGACGGTGGTGAAGACGAGGCCGATGCAGCCGTACTTGAAGCCGACGCGCACGTCGGCCCAGCGCCACTCGATCCGCAGGTCGACGAGCGGCCCGTTGCCGCGCACGTAGGTGACCAGCACCGCGACGGCGGCCGCGATCATCGTCGGCAGCATCGTGCCCAGCAGCACGACGCGGATCGGCAGCGGGCCGGGGCCGGTGTCGCCGACCAGCACGGACACGAACGCGGCCGAGGCCAGCAGGACCACTTCGACGAGCAGGAACGCCCCGAACCCCCAGCGGTGCGCGGGCGGCGACGCCAGGAACGCCGTGGCGTCGGCGGGCTCTTCGGGGGGAGGCAGTGCGTCGGGAAGGGGCTCCCGAGGCTGGGAAGTGGTCACGCCTGCCCTCCGCGGGTCGCTCGGCTCCTGCCTCCGAGCCTAGCGGCCGGAATGTGATCGCACAGTATCCGTCCAACTACTGTCCACGATCTTCGCAAGCACTTCAGTGCGCGACGAACAGCAGCACCGCGGGCGGCAGGTTGTTGGCCGCGTGCGCGATGACCCCGGCGCTCACTCGGCCGGACAGGTGCCGGGCCAGCCCGATCGCGAGGCCCTGGCCGAACAGCGCGATCGTGCGCGTCGGCTCGCCGTGCAGCTGGGCGAACACCAGCGCGGTGAGCACGAGCACCGCCCACGGCGGGATCCGGTGGAACGACAGCGCCTTCCAGAGCGTGCCGCGGACCAGCAGTTCCTCGGTGAGCGGGGCGCCCGCGATGACGATCACCGCGGCCAGCACGAGCCAGACCGTGTCTCCGTCGAAGGTGTCCGCGAGGTCGGTGAGCGGGCTGTCGGAGACGTCGTCGGCGCCGTAGACCGCGATCAGCACGAGGTTGAGCCCGTAACCGACGACGAGCGCCAGCGCGCCGCAGGCGAGGCCGATCCGGACGTCGCGCCAGGTCGGCGTGATCCCGAAGTCGGCGCGCAGGCCGTGGCCCCAGAGCCAGGAGCCGGCGGCCGGGCCGAGGCCGAGCAGCAGGTTGGGCACGAAGGCCAGCAGCAGGAGCGGCCCGATGTCCCGCAGCTCGAGGGGGTCGAACTCACCGACGTTGCGGTTGACCGCCGCGGCGATGATCAGGTTGATCAGGTAGTAGCCGGCGATCCCGGCGAAGAACGCCACGAAACACCAGTGCGCCCCCAGCACGCGCCGTGCGCCGTCGTCGTCCGTCACGCACCCAACGCTAAAGTGCCGACCCCGCAAGGAAAACAGCGGGGGTCATGCGTACACGACGCCGCCGAGGACGATGTGCTCCGGATGCCGGAGGACGCCGAGGTCGTCGCGCGGATCGCTCGCGTAGACGAGCAGGTCCGCGGGCGCGCCGTCGGTGATGCCGGGGTGCCCGAGCCAGTCGCGGGCGGCCCAGGACGCGCTCGCGAGGGCCTGCTCCCGGGTCATGCCCGCGCCGTGCAGCGCCTCGATCTCGTCGACGAGCCTGCCGTGCTCGACCATGCCGCCCGCGTCGCTGCCCGCGAAGACGCGGACGCCCACTTCGATGGCCGCGGAGACCATCTCGCCGACGCCGGCGTGCAGCGCGCGCATGTGGTCCGCGTACGCCGGGTATCTGCCGGCCTTGTCCGCGATGCCCGGGAAGTTCTCGATGTTGATCAGCGTCGGCACCAGCGCGACGTCGTGGCGGGCCAGCTCGGACAGCTGATCGGCGCTCAGTCCGGTGCCGTGCTCGAGGCAGTCGATGCCGGACGCGAGCAGTCCCGGCAGCGCGGCCTCGCCGAACACGTGCGCCGTGACGCGGGCGCCGTGCTGGTGCGCGACCGCGACGGCTTCGGCGAGGACGTCGTCCGGCCACAGCGGCGCGAGGTCGCCGACACCGCGGTCGATCCAGTCCCCCACCAGCTTGACCCAGCCGTCGCCGTCCTTCGCCTGTTCGGCGACGGCGGCGGGCAGCTGGGACGGGTCGTCCAGCTCGATGCCCAGGCCGGGGATGTAGCGCTTGGTCAGGGCGAGGTGCTGCCCGGCGCGGATGATCGTCGGCAGGTCCGCTCGCCGTTGCAGCGGACGGACGTCGATCGGCAGGCCGCAGTCGCGGATCAGCAGCGTGCCCGCGTCGCGGTCGGTGACGGCCTGGGCCTCGGCTTCTTCGAGCGAGACGGGCCCGTGGACGCCGATGCCGGGGTGGCAGTGCGCGTCGACCAGCCCGGGCACCAGGAAGACGTCACGGGCGAGCGTCTCGGCGCCGGGCACCGGTTCGAACGAGATCCGGCCGCCGGTGATCCAGAGTTCCCCGGACTCGCCGCCGGGCAGGATCACCCCGGCGGCGTGGAGCGCGGTGCTCAATTGTCCTTGGGGTTCTTCGGCAGCTTGAACTTCGACGGGTCGAAGCCCGGGACGTCGTTCATCCCGCCGAGCTTGGACAGGTCGGGCATGCCGCCCGGCATCTGACCGCCCGGGGGCAGCATCGGCATGCCGCCGGGGAAGCCGCCGCGGACCTTGGGCTGTGTGGGACCGCGTCCCTTCTTGCCCTTCTTGCCCTTGCGCGACTTGGAGCCGCCGCCCCCGCCGCCGAAGCCGAACCGGCCGGCCATCTGGGCCATCATCTTGCGAGCCTCGAAGAACCGGTTGACCAGGTCGTTGACCTCGCGCACGGAGACGCCGGAGCCGTTGGCGATGCGCAGGCGGCGCGAGCCGTTGATCATCTTCGGGTCGTCGCGCTCGGCCGGGGTCATGCCGCGGATGATCGCCTGCAGCTTGTCCAGGTGCTTGTCGTCGACCTGGGCCAGCTGGTCCTTCATCTGACCGGCGCCGGGCAGCATGCCGAGCAGGTTGCCGATCGGGCCCATCTTGCGGACCGCGAGCATCTGCTCGAGGAAGTCCTCCAGGGTGAGCTGGCCGCTGGACAGCTTCGCGGCGGCCTTCTCGGCCTGGTCCTGGTCGAAGGCCTGTTCGGCCTGCTCGATCAGGGTCAGCATGTCGCCCATGCCGAGGATCCGCGACGCCATCCGGTCCGGGTGGAAGGTGTCGAAGTCCTCGAGCTTCTCGCCGTTGGAGGCGAAGAGGATCGGCTGGCCGGTGACCTCGCGGACCGACAGCGCGGCACCACCGCGGGCGTCGCCGTCGAGCTTGGTGAGCACGACACCGGTGAAGCCGACGCCGTCGCGGAACGCCTCGGCCGTGGTCACGGCGTCCTGGCCGATCATCGCGTCGACGACGAACAGGGTCTCGTCCGGCTGGACGGCGTCGCGGATGTCCGCGGCCTGCTTCATCAGCTCTTCGTCGACGCCCAGGCGGCCCGCGGTGTCGACGACGACGACGTCGTACTGCGCGTGCTTCGCCTCGGCGATGGCGCGGCGGGCGACGTCGACCGGGTCGCCGACGCCGTTGCCCGGCTCGGGCGCGAACGTCGTGACGCCGGCGCGCTCGCCGACCACCTGCAGCTGCGTGACGGCGTTCGGGCGCTGGAGGTCGCAGGCGACCAGCAGCGGCGCGTGGCCCTGCTTCTTCAGCCACATCGCGAGCTTGCCGGCCAGCGTCGTCTTACCGGCGCCTTGGAGGCCGGCGAGCATGATCACGGTCGGCGGGGTCTTCGCCAGGTTGAGCCGCCGGGTCTCGCCGCCGAGGATCCCGACGAGCTCCTCGTTGACGATCTTGACGACCTGCTGCGCGGGGTTGAGCGCCTGGGAGACCTCGGCGCCCTTCGCCCGTTCCTTGATCCTCGCGATGAAGGTCTTGACCACGCCGAGGGCGACGTCGGCCTCCAGCAGCGCGATGCGGATCTCGCGCGCGGTGGCGTCGATGTCGGCGTCGGACAGCCGGCCCTTGCGCGTGAGCGTCTGAAGGGCGGCGGTGAGCCGATCGGACAGGGTGTCGAACACGGGTGTGCACGCTCCAGCTGGGTCGAGAGTGGCGCGCCGGACCGGGCCGGCCTCTCCCAGAGTAGTCGCTCCGGGTCTCCCACCTCGCGGGTACGCGAAAGTCGCGCACGCGATTAGTACACATAGGTGTACTACGTCGCGCGCGACGTCTCCCTAAAATCGGCTTTAATTTCGGAAATTCACTGGTCGACCGAGCAGGATTCGGTAAACATGTGTGTATGACTTCCGCGACCAGAGCCCGGCCGTCGCTCGCCGAACCGGCCTCCGACGCCGACGAACCGGTCCCGCTGCGGCGGATCGCCGGCCTCTTCCGCCCGCACCGCCGGCCCCTCGCCGCGCTGTTCGCGCTGATCGTCCTGCAGGCCGGGCTCGGCGTCGTCTCGCCGTTCCTCCTGCGCGAGATCCTCGACGACGCCCTCCCGCACCGCGACACGCTGCTGATCAGCGCCCTGGCCGCGGGGATGATCGTCTGCGCGGTCGGCAGCGGCTCCCTCGGCGTCGCGACGACCGGGCTGTCCAACACCATCGGCCAGCGCGTGATGAACGAGCTGCGCGTGTCGGTCTACGGCCACCTGCAGCGGATGTCGCTCGGGTTCTTCACCCGGACGAAGAGCGGCGAAGTGCTCTCGCGGGTGTTCAACGACATCGGCGGCGTCGACAACGTCATCACCACGACCGCCGGGTCGGTGGTGCAGAACGCCACCACGACGATCGCCATCACGGTGGCGCTGGTCGTGCTCGACTGGCAGCTCGCGCTGCTCTCGCTGATCGTCGTTCCGCTCTTCCTGCTGTTCACGCTCCGGCTCGGCAAGAAGCGGCGGACGCTGGCCCGCGGCCGGACCCGGCGGATGGCCCGGCTGACCACGATGGTCGAGGAGTCCCTGTCGGTCACCGGTGTGCTGCTCGCCAAGACGATGGGCAACGAGAAGGCCATGCGGGAGCGCTTCGGGGCCGAGTCGCGGGAGATCGCGTCGCTGGAACGGGCCGCCGCGCTGGCCGGGCGCTGGCAGACCGCGTCGCGGGCGATGAGCCTCACCGTCATCCCGGCGCTGGTGTACTGGATCGCCGGGCTGGCGCTCGCGGGCGGCGCGTCGCCGATCTCGCTCGGCACCGTCGTGGCCTTCACCAGCATGCTCAACCGGCTGGTGACGCCGGCCAGCGCGATGCAGACGATAGGGCAGAACGTGGCGACGTCGAAGGCGCTGTTCGGCCGGATCTTCGAGGTGCTCGACCTGGGCGTGGAGATCAGCGACAAGCCGGGCGCCGGCACGCTTTCCGTGCGCGAGGGCACCGTCTCCATGCGGGACGTCTCCTTCCGGTACGACGAGGACGGGCCGCTCACGCTGAAGGACATCGACCTCGACGTCCCGGCGGGGACGACCACGGCGCTCGTCGGTTCGACCGGCTCGGGCAAGACGACGCTCGCGTACCTCGTGGCGCGGCTCTACGAGGTGACGTCCGGCTCGGTGGAGATCGACGGCACCGACGTCCGCGACGTCACCCTGGCGTCGCTGGCCGCGGGCGTCGGGACGGTGTCGCAGGAGACCTACCTGTTCCACGACACCGTGCGGGAGAACCTGCGCTTCGCGAAGCCGGACGCGACCGACGAGGAGATCGAGGCGGCCGCGAAGGCCGCGCACATCCACGACACCCTGGCCGGGCTGCCCGAGGGGTACGACACGGTCGTCGGCCAGCGCGGCTACCGCTTCTCCGGCGGCGAGAAGCAGCGGATGGCGATCGCGCGGATCCTGCTGCGCAACCCGCCGGTGCTGATCCTCGACGAGGCGACCAGCGCGCTCGACAACCGCACCGAGCGGTCGGTGCAGGCCGAGCTGGACCGCCTCGCCACGGGACGCACGACGCTGACGATCGCGCACCGGCTGTCCACTGTGGAGCACGCGGACCAGATCGTCGTGCTGCACGAGGGCCGGATCGTGGAGCGCGGCACGCACGGCGAACTGCTGGCGCGCGACGGCCGCTACGCCCGGCTGGTGCGCGGAACCGCCTAATCTGGGCGCATGCACCCCGAATCCGACGTCGTTTCGCCGGTCAGCGCGGACCCCGAGCTGGCCGACCTGGCGCGGCAGGTGCGCGAGGGCGTCGGGCGGCTGAACTGGCGGATGCGCGCCGAGCGCGACCCGAGCGGCCCGGGCCCGGCGGTGCTGGCGGTGCTGAGCAGGCTGTACCGGGCGGGCACGCACACACCGTCGGAGCTGGCGGCGGCGGAGCGGCTGCAGCCGCAGTCCCTTACCCGGATCCTGGCGTGGGTGACCGAGCGCGAGCTGGTCACCCGCACCCCCGACCCGGACGACGGACGCCGCTCGCTGATCCGCATCACCCCGGCCGGGCTGGCGGTGCTGCGGGAGTACAGCATCCAACGGGAACGCTGGCTGGCGGCGGCGATGGAGTCGACGCTGTCCCCGACGGAGCGGCAGCTGCTGCGGCTGGCGTCGGAGCTGATGATGCGCGTGGCGGACGCTTGAGTCGCTTGAAAGCTGCCGCGGAGACCCCTCGACCCCTCCGCGGCAGCCTTCAAGACTCCCCCTTTTCGCACCGCCTCCCCGCGGTGCGGGTCCCGGGAACGGACCGCTCCTCCAGCGATCCGCCCCGGAACCCTTGGTCTGGACGGCACACCTCCCCAGGGGCCGTCCGGACCCCCTCACCAGCGGTTCCGGCATCCGCTGGCAGGACGAAGTCTGCCGCGGTGCGGCGGCTGCCAGCAGTGGGAGAACCCTCAATTACCCGTGGGTAGTACTACTCAAGACGTCTTCGAGCGGCTACGCGACGCGGCTCGCTTCGCCGTCGTACGCGCCTTCGCCGCGCGAGCCGCGGCGGCGCGCGCCTTCGTGACGGCCGCGGTGCGCTCGTCCTCCGCCTCGGCCGCGCTCTCCTGCAGCGCCGCCAGCAGCCGGGTGACGCCCTCGGACTGCTCGGCGGCCGTCGGCTGGACGACCTCGGCGCCGTCGATCTTCGACCGGATCAACGCGTCGAGCGCCTCGCGGTAACGGTCGGGGTAGCGACCGGGGTCGAACTCGCCGGTCAGCTCCTCGACCAAGCTCACCGCGCGCCGCAGCTCGCCGGGCCGGATGTCGACGTCCGCGTGCCGGAAGGGGAAGTCCGGCGTGCGCACCTCGTCCGGCCACAGCATCGTTTCCAGGACGAGCACCTGGTCGCGCACCCGCAGCGCGCCGAGCACCTCACGGCGGCGCAGCGCGACGGTGACCAGCGCGATCCGGCCCGACTGCTGCAGGGCCTCGCTGAACAGCACGTACGGCTTCGTCCCGGCCGGCTCGGGCTCGAGGAAGTAGGTCTTCGCGAACCAGATCGGGTCGACGTCGGCCAGCGGCGTGAAGCCGCGGATGTCGATCGTGCGGCCGGGCATCGGCAGCGACGCGAGCTCGTGGTCCGACAGCAGCACGACGTCACCACCGGGGACCGGGTAGCCCCGGATCATCTGCTCGGGCGGCACCTCGGCGCCGTCGACCTCGCAGACGCGCTTCACCCGGACGCGGCCGCCGTCGGTGCTGTGCACCTGGTGCAGCGGGATCTCGTGCTCCTCGGTCGCGCTGTACGCCTTCACCGGAATGGCGTAACTGCCGAACCCGATCGTGCCCGTCCACACCGCCCGCATAGGAGCCACCTCCGCAGCTCCAGGCTAGGCGGGCGGCCTTGCGGGACGACAGCTACAAACGGGTGTCGGGCGCGACGGATTCGCTCACGCATTCGAACGACGGCGTGACCTCGTCGAGCGCCTCGGCCGAGCAGCGGGCCGCGATGGCCGCCTCGCGCAGCACCTCGGCGACGACCTCGACGTCCAGTGGCGGCGCCGCGGCGAGAGCCTCCGAACCGGTCTCGACGCGGCGGGCGAGCCCGGCGAGCGCGTGGGAGATGGCCTCCTGCCCGGCGACCAGCTGGGCGACGACGTCGGTGAGCTCGGCCGTGGTGGCGCCCGGGCCGCCGCAGCGCAGGCCGGCGGCGAGTTCCTCGGCACACGAGCGCAAGTGGGTGGCGACGACCGTCGGCGGCAGCGTCAGCTGTGGCGGATCCTGCATCGCGCACCCCCTCAGGCCGGTCAGAGCAGCCATAGTGCCACCGCACACGGCGTCACCGGACGCGACACACCGCCGTCTGCATATTTGACCGAGCGTTCTCGATAGCGCTAGGGTTTTGATCATGTCCCGGGTCAAGGAGTTCGACGTCGACGAAGCCTGTGACGCCGCCTTGGCGCTCTTCCGGCGTCACGGCTACGAGGCGACGTCGGTCAGCGACCTCGTCACGCACCTCGGCGTCGCCAAGGCGAGCCTGTACGCCACCTTCGGCACGAAGCACGCGTTCTACGTCACGGCGTTGAAGCGCTACGCCGAGCAGACCGACGCGCGGGTTCTCGCGAGCCTGTCGCGACCGGGCTCCGGTGTGGCCGCTGTGCGCGGACTGCTGGAGAGCTACGTCGCCGACATCCTGGGCGAAGCCGGCCCCATCGGCTGCTTCGTCGTCAACGCCGCCGTCGAGCTTCTCCCCCGCGACCCGGAGGTCGCGCGGGTCGTCGAGCGCAGCTGGGACACCCTCGAGGTGGCGCTCACGATGGCACTGGAACGCGCGAAGGCCCAGGACGAACTCCCCGGCGGCAGTGATCCGGCGACGCTGGCCCGGTTCCTGCTCACCGTGCTCCAGGGCCTGCGCGTCCTGGGCAAGGGCACGGACGCGGCGAGCCGGCTGAAGGCGGCCGTCTCACAGGCGATGCGTTTACTCATTCAAGAATGATCGGACCAGAAAGAAGGCACTCATGGGGGCACGCTTCGCGGGCAAGGTCGTCCTGGTGACGGGCGGCAGCTCGGGCATCGGACGGGCGACGGCACGCGCGTTCGCCGACGAGGGCGCGACCGTGGTCGTCGCCGGGCGCGACGAGCAGCGGCTCGCCTCGACGGTCAAGGAGATCGGCGGCTCGGCGAGCGCGATCGTCGCGGACGTCACCGACTCCGCGGACGTCGCGCGCACGGTCGAGACGGTCGTCGCGCGGCACGGCGCGCTGGACGTCGCGTTCAACAACGCCGGCATCCTCGGCGAGCCGGCGGCCACCGGCGACCTGCGCGAGGACGTCTTCGACGCGGTGATCGGCACCAACCTCACCGGCACCTGGCTGTGCATGAAGCACGAGATCGCCCACATGCGGGCGCACGGCGGCGGCGCGATCGTCAACATGGCGTCGAACATCGGCTCGCACGGCCGGATCCCCGGCATGGCGGCCTACGCGGCGTCGAAGGCCGCGGTGAGCGTGCTGACCCGCACCGCGGCGCGCGACCACATCGCCGAGGGCATCCGTGTGAACGCCGTCAGCCCGGGTCCGACGGACACCGGGATGTCGCTGCGGCCCGGCGAGACGGACGCCGATCGCGCCGAGCGGCTCAAGTCCGCGCTTCCGCTGGGCCGGGTGGGTGCCACCGCCGAAGTGGCCGCAGCGGTGCTGTGGCTGGCTTCGGACGAGGCGGGGTTCACGGTCGGCCACGACCTGGTGGTCGACGGCGGCGCGACCGCCTGAGCGGCCCCACCCGGGCCCGCGTCGCTTCAGGATTCACGGTTGCGCATGGTGACGATCCCCTCTCGTACCGGGACGGACGGTGTGCACGGCGTGGGTTCAGGACTCGCGGTTGCGCACGGGGCTCCCCTTCCGGGCGATGCGGGCAGGTGGGCGTGGGTTCAGGACTCGCGGTTACGCATCGGGCACTCCCTTCAGGCGTCGCGGGCGGGTAGGCATCGGGTTCAGGACTCGCGGTTACGCATCGGGCACTCCCTTCAGGCGTCGCGGGCGGGTCGGCTTGGGCTCAGGACTCGCGATTGCGCACAGCGGCACTCCTTCCGGGCGTCACGGACAGACGGACATGGGTTCAGGACTCGCGATTGCGCACGGGGCTCTCCCTTCGGGCGTCACGGACAGGCGGACATGGGTTCAGGACTCGCGATTGCGCACGGGGCTCTCCCTTCGGGCGTCACGGACAGGCGGACTTGGGTCAGGACTCGCGGTTACGCACAGCGGCTCTCCCTTCGAGTGCGGTGACAGACGGAAGCGGTTTCAGGACTCGCGATTACGCACAGCAGTTCTCCTTTCAAGCGCGGTGACGGACAGGAGCAGTTTCAGGACTCGCGATTACGCACAGCGGCACTCCTTCCAGGCGCGGTGACAGACGGAAACCGGGTTCAGGACTCGCGATTGCGCACGGCGGCTCTCCTCTCGCGGCACGGACTGCGGGGCGCGGGGGCTCAGGATTCGCGGTTGCGCACGGCGGCGGCCTCCCTTCACTGGTCCGATCGTGTGGCAATCATCGATCGCGGCCGCCCGGTGTGATGGGGTGGACTCGGATCGTCGGATCACCCACGGGAGTTGCACCGCCTTGAGTATGGACGGCGCCCATCCGGCCGAACCCCGTGCGGGTCACTCGCGGGGGATGCTCAGTCCTGGTCACTGGACGCTCTGGCGGCAGCGCGGGTCGCTGATCTTCTACGTCTTCCTGGTCGAGTCGGTGGCGCTCGTGGCCACCGTCTGGACCGCCGTCGTGGTGCCCGTCCGGCTGTGGGACCTGGTCGTCCTCGCGGTGCTGGCCGTCCTCGGCGTGCTGCAGGCGGAGCTGGGCCGGCAGATCGAGCGCGTCCGGCGGCTGGTGTCCGACACCCCGCACATCAACCTGACGTCGGTCTGGACGTTCGCCGGGGTGCTGCTCCTGCCGCCCGCGCTCGGCGCCGCGCTGGTCGTCGTCCTGTACGTGCACCTGGCGACGCGCAGCCTCGCGCGGATCAAGCGCGTTCCGCCGTTCCGGACCGCGCTGAACGCGACGCTGGTCGTCATCACCTGCTACGCGGCCGAGTTCGTCCTGCACCGGCTCGGCGTGCCGGACATGTACGCGGCGCTGACGTCCGGCTGGCGCGGCGTCACGGCCATCACGCTGGCCGCGGTGACGTACTTCCTGTTCGCCGCGATCACGATCGTGCCGGCGCTGACGATCACCAAGCGCACGGTGGCGGCGTTCTTCGGCGGCCTCGGCGACAACTTGCTCGAGGTCGCGACGCTGTGCCTGGGCATGCTCACGGCGTTGACGCTGGCGACGCTGCCCGCGCTGGCGATCGCGATCGTGCCGCCGCTGCTGGTGCTGCACCGGGCGGTGCTGATCAAGCAGCTCGAGATCGCCGCGACGACCGACGAGAAGACGGGCTTGTTCAACACGACCGGCTGGCACCTGCTCGCGTCGCGCGAGCTGGCCAGGGCGCAGCGCAGCACGCAGAGCAGCTTCGGCGTGCTGATGATCGACCTGGACCACTTCAAGCTGATCAACGACGCACACGGGCACCTCGCGGGCGACACGGTCCTCCGCGCGATCGCGACGACGATCAAGAACGCGGTCCGCGACTACGACTCGGTCGGCCGCTTCGGCGGCGAGGAGTTCGTGGTCCTGCTCCCGGACATCGGCCCGGCGGCCGTGCTCGCGGTGGCCGAACGCATCCGCGCGGCGATCGCGGCGCTGGAGGTCGAGTACGAGGACGGCAGCCAGGTACGCGTGATCGACGCCCTGTCGGCCTCGATCGGCGTGGCGACCTACCCCGACGGCGGCACGGCCGTCGACCGCCTGCTGCAGGCCGCGGACAAGGCCCTCTACCGGGCCAAGGACGCGGGCCGCAACAAAGTCGTCGACGGCACCGCCATCGCCTAGGCGGCTGCGGGACTACCGGGTTCCAGCCGCCAGAGATCGCCGAGGACCTTCAGCAGAGTCTCCTGACGCTCCTCGAGGACGGCCGGAGTCCACACGGCGCTGTCGAGCACCTGAGCGGTCAGGACGAACGGCGGCCAACTCGTCTTCTCGAAGTACTTGGTCTTCTTCACTTCGAACTCGAGGTTGCCGGCTTGGGAGTTCTTCCGCCTCGAAAGCAGGACGAGGTTCGCCAGGCGGTGAACCCAGTACGACCGCTCCTGCGGAGTGAACTCCGTAGTCCATGCGCTGTCCGCTGCGGGCGATTGGGGCAAAACGTGTTCCACGCTGATCAGCGGGGAGTGTTCGTAGCTCTTCCCACCGTCCGACAGCGCAGAATCGAGGCGTAGCAGCACATACTGACGAATCCGCGTGACTGTGTAGATCTCGGCGTTCAGCTTCTCGGCGGTCGCCGCTCGTTCTTCATCGGACAACTGGAGCGGGGACTCGTCCGCGTAGAGGTCGCGTCCCTTCTCCATCCAGTCCAGGACACGGCCGTAACGCTCGATCCGGCGAGTGATGTCGACCCGACGGACGAGAATGCTCGCTGCAAGCCGTTCGAGGTCGACCAGGAAGCGAAGAAGCTCTGCGGAATCGGCCGTCGGACGACTGAAGTAGCTGATGGCCGGAGGGATCCAGTCGGTGTTGTCCAGCTGTTTCAACCAGCCCAGCAGCCGGTTGATCGCTTCTGCGTCGGGCCCTCCGGCGTAGCTCGCGCGCGTAACCGCCTCGAAGGCGTCCGAGTAGGGAACCAGCACGTCGTCGATGAACTTCTTGCCGTCCGGCACGCGCTGCAGGACCGACGCGCGGAACTCCTTCAAGATCGACTCACGAGCCTTCGTCTTCGCGTACACCATGCGGATGTGGGAGAAGAGATCGCCGAAGTCGCTGCGACCGAGATCGTCCTCCTCGTGGGCCCACTTGGTGGTGTAGGCGTCCTGGTCGGCTTCCGGGATGGAGCCGATGATCTCCGCCTTCAGGATGTCGGTGTGCGTGAGATCCAAGCCACGCTCGTTGAGCACCGAGAAGATGCGGTAGGCCGACTCGAAGTCGGCCGTCGACACCACGACCAGGTATGTGTGCCGGTCGATGAACGAAACCAGCCGCTCGCGCTCCACCATCTCCAGCTCGCCCAACCGCGCCTTGAGGTGGAGCGCGTTCTCGACCAGGCGTGCCCGGCTGTCGGGTCGCACGTTCACCAAGGACGCGAGCAGAGCGTTTCCTTCTCGTTCCTGGACGTACTTCTCGAAGAACCCCTGGTCCTGATCACGAAGACTGAGGCGAGGCTGATCCGCGGTCTGCTTGATCGGGTCTCCCTTCTGGAAGATCCGGCTCTCCAGTGACGCGGCGTAGGGAGGCGAGACACAGTCACGGAGAACACTCAGCAGCACCGTGAGGGTGGTGAGGCGCTGCTGCCCGTCGACCACCTCGGCCAGCGCCTCCTTTTCCGCCTTGACCAGCACGATGCTGCCGAGGAAGTAGGGATCGGCTTCGGTGAGCGAGTCCTTGGCACGAGAAGCGGCGAGAAGATCGTCGAACATCTCCCCCGCCTGTTCGGTCGTCCAGGCGTATGGGCGCTGATAACGAGGGATCGTGAAGTGGTAGTCGTCGGTGAAGATGTCGCCGACGGTGTGCTCCGCTGCTTGGATTTTCGTCCCGGCCATGCGGGAGATCTCGGTGGCGAGACGCCGGCTGTTACAAGATCCACCGCCCGCTCGTCGCCGACTCCGCCATCGCCTGATCCACACCCCCTTGACCAGGCGACTTGCCATTTTTGCTCGCTTGAGCTAACTTTTGCTCATGCGAGCAAGAACGTTCACCGAGTCCGGCAGGCGGGCCCAGATCGTGCGGGCGGCGATCGAAGTGATCGCCGAGGCCGGGTACGCCAAGGCGTCGTTCAGCCGGATCGCGAAGCACGCGGGTCTGTCGAGCACCGGCATGATCAGCTACCACTTCGCGGGCAAGGACGACCTGCTCGCGGTGTGCGTCACGGAGATCGAAAAGATCACCGGGGCGTTCATGGGGCCGCGGATCGACGCCGCCGTCGGGCACGTCGCGCAGCTGCGGGCCTACGTCGAATCGAACGTCGCGCTCGTCGGCGAGCACCCCGCCGAAGTCCGCGCCCTGATCGACCTGGTGAAGAACGCCGGTTCGCAGAGCGCGAGCGTCAACGGGCGGATCGCCTTGTTCGAAGAGCACTTCCGCACCGGGCAGGCGGCCGGCGTCTTCGGCCGCTTCGACCCGCGGACGGCGGCGCTCGCCTTCACCACCGGCCTCGACGCCGTCGTCGCCATCGCGGCCGCCGCTGTACCCGAACCCGCCGAGCTCACGCGCATCGGCCGTGAGCTCGCCGACCTCTACGTGCGGGCGACCGCACCCGAAACCACTGGGGAACCCGCATGATGATCGAACAGAAGTCCGAGCCCGACGCCGGCCTGCGCCGGGTCATCCGCGCCAACGTGCTGAACGTCGTCTTCGAAGTGATCGTGCCGATGGCGCTGTTCTACGGCCTGCGCGCGGCCGGCGTCAGCCAGTGGTGGTCGCTGATGGCCGGCATCCTGGTCGCCGCGCCGTACGTGCTGTGGACGATCGCCCGCAACCGCAAGGTCGACCTCGTCGCCCTGGTGACGCTGAGCGTCATGGTGCTGTCGGTGGTGCTGGGCCTGCTCTCGGACGACCCGCGCACGCTGGTGATTCGCGAAGGGTGGACCGCCGCGCTGGGTGGCGTGTTCGGCGCGTGGATGCTGGTCACGGTGTTCATCGGACGGCCAGCGCAGCTGACGCTGGGCCGCACGATCGCCGAGATCAAGCGCGGCGCCGAGGGCGCGGACGCGTGGGCGTCCCGCTGGGACACCGACGCCCGCTTCCGGCGCGGCCTGCGGATCAACACGGCCGCCTGGGGCGGTGTGCTGATGCTCAGCGCGGTCGTGCACATCGTGCTCGTCTACACCCTGCCGATCGACCTGATCTCGCTGGTCACCACCGTGCAGTGGTTCGCGATGCTGGCCGCCCTGATCGTCTGGCACGTCTGGTACCTCAAGAAGGAGAACCTCGATGCCTGACGTCCTGATCGCCGGCGCCGGCCCGACCGGCCTGCTGACCGCGTTCGAACTGGAACGCGCCGGGCTCGACGTCCTGGTCCTCGAGCGCGACGCCCGCCCGACGGCGCAGTCGAAGGCCCTCGGCCTGCAGCCCCGGTCGGTCGAGGTGCTCGCCGACCGCGGCCTGCTCGCCGCGATCGAGCCGCACGTCGAAGCCCGGCTGCCCGGCGGGCACTTCTCGAACATCCCGATCGACTACACCGAGCTGCCGACCCGTTTCCCGTACCAGCTCGGCGTCGAGCAGGTGCACGTCGCGGCGGCGATCGAAGCGCGGCTGCGCACGCCGGTGCTGCGCGACGCGGCCGTCACCGCGGTGGCGCAGGACGACGAAGGCGTCACAGTCACCGCGGGCGGCCAGGAGTACCAGGCCGGGTGGCTGGTGGCGGCCGACGGCGGCCACAGCACGGTCCGGACGCTGCTGGGCGCCGCGTTCCCCGGCCGCTCGGCGCGGATCTCGCTGGTCGTCGCCGACCTCACGCTCACCCGGAAGCCCGGCGGGTACGCCGATGAATGGCGGCTACCGTCCCAGGCCGCGGGGTTCCTGCTGCCGCTCTCGGGCGGCCGGCACCGCCTGGTCGTCGTCGGCGAGGAGCAGCAGCGGCTCGGCCGCGACGAGCCCGTCACGGCCGGCGAGCTGCAGCGGGCGCTGACCGCCCTGCACGGGCCGGGGTTCGAGGTGGGCGAGGTGCTCTGGGCGTCCCGGTTCGGCGACGCGTCCCGGCAGCTGGAGCGCTACCGCCACGGCCGGGTGCTGTTCGCGGGCGACGCCGCGCACATCCACCTGCCGGTCGGCGGCCAGGGACTCAACCTGGGCCTGCAGGACGCGGTGAACCTCGGCTGGAAGCTGGCCGCGCAGGTCCGCGGCCACGCCCCGGACGGCCTGCTCGACAGCTACCACGGCGAACGTCACCCGGTCGCCGCCCGCGTGCTGGTCAGCACCCGCGCGCAGGCGGTGCTCGGGGTGCCCGATCCCGACGCGGCAGCCGTCCGGGAGATCGTCACGGGCCTGATCGCCGTCCCGGAGGCCCACCGCACGGTCGCGGCGGAGATCTCGGGCCTCGGCGTCACCTACCCGGGTGTTTCCGGCCGCGCGGTCGACGTGCCGTCCACATCGGACGGTCGTGCGGTACTGGTCGGCGCGGACCTGCCGCCGGGGTGGGCCGACCGCGTCGAGACCCGTTCCGGTGCCGGGCCGCAGCTCGTCCGGCCGGACGGTTACGTGGTCTGGAACGGCGGGCCGGGCCTGGAAGACGCGCTGGCCACGTGGTTCGGCGAGCCCGCGGTCGCGCTGGTGTGAGGGTGCCTGAGCCGGGTGACGGCCCGGCTCAGGCACCACTCGTTCAGGAAGACGCGGCCAGCACGGCCTGCTCGACCTCGCGGCGCCAGCCCGGCTCGATGCGGCCGCTGCGTGGAGTCACGGCGAACGAGTCGACCACCGCGCCGCCCAGCGTCGCCACCTTGGCCCAGCGGACTTCCGCGTCGCAGCGGCGCAACGCCCCGGCGACGCGGAACAGCAGGCCGATCCGGTCGGCCGCCCGCAGTTCGAGGACCACCGTGTCCGGTCCGCTCGTCTCGTCGTCGAACCACAGCACCTTCGGCGCGACCGACGCCGCGTCGGGTGAGCCGTAGTCGCGTTCCTTCGCCGCCAGCCGCTGGGTCAGCGGCAAAGTACCGGCGACCGCGCGGGCGAACTGCTCGCGCAGCAGCGTCACCTCCGGCAGCGAACCGAACTTCGGTGACGCCGTGAAGATCCCGGCCCGCCCGCCGTCGTGGCCGCGCAGGATCGCCGAGTGCACCTCCATCGAGTTCAGCGCCAGTACACCGGCCGCCGGCGCCAGCAGCTCCGCGCGGGCCGGCACGGCCAGCAGCACCGTGACGACCTTGCCCTGCGTGCTGATCCGGACCTCGCCGTTGCCCGAGGCGACGGCCTGAGCGACGAGCTCGCGCTGTTCGGAGTCCATCGGCTCGGGAGCGGTGAACCCCTTGCCGCGCAGCACTTCCTCGCAGCCGGTGACCAGCTCGGCGAGCAGCCGGGCCTTCCAGTCCGTCCAGACGCCGGGCCCGGTGGCCAGCGAGTCGGCCTGGGTGAGCGCGTGCAGCAGCTCGACCAGGACGAGGTCGCTGTCCAGGGTCTTCACCACCCGCGCCACGGTGGCCGGCTCGCTGATGTCGCGCCGCGTGGCGGTGTGCGGCAGCAGCAGGTGATGACGGACCATCGCCGAAACCGTCGCGGCGTCGTCCGCGTCGAGCCCGAGCCGGGCCGCGACCTGGGCGGAGATCTTGGCGCCCAGCTCCGAATGGTCGGCGTCGCGGCCCTTGCCGATGTCGTGCAGCAGCGCGCCGACCAACAGCAGGTCCGGCCGCGCCACGGTGGTGGTCAGCTTGGCCGCCTCGACGCAGGTGCGCACGAGGTGCCGGTCGACCGTCCACTGGTGCACCGGCGAACGCGGCGGCAGGTCGCGGACCGCGCCCCACTCGGGGAACAGCCGTGACCACAGGCCGGTCCGGTCGAGCGATTCGACGGCGTCGACCAGGCCCTCCCCCGCGCCCAGCAGCTCGACGAGGGCGTTCAACGCCTCGGCGGGCCACGGCGCGCGCAGCTCGGGCGCGGACTCGGCCAGGGCCTTCAGGGTGCCGAGCGCGATCGGCTTGCCGGTGCGCGCCGACGCGGCGGCGACCCGGAGCAGCAGCGCCGGGTCCTTCGCCGGGACGGCGTCACGGGCCAGCGAGACCTCGTTCCCGTGCAGCACCACACCTTCGGCGAGCGGCGTGCGCGACGGCCGCCGCCCGAACCGCGCCTTCGGCGGGTCCACAGTGGACCGGAGCGCGACGTCCAGCGCGTACGCGATCGTGCGCCCCGCGCCGGACAGCTTGCGCGCCAAGGTGAAACGGTCGCCGAAGCCGAGCTCGGAGGCCACCAGCTCGGCCTCCGGCGCGGACAGGACGTCCCGCTCGCGCCGGATCTCGCGCCGCAGCTCGGTGCGGACGTCGAGCAGAAGTCCCTTGGCCTCCAGCAGTTCCTCGCCCGGGCGGGCGGTGAGCTGCGCCGCGGCCAGAGCTTCCAGGACGGCGAAGTCCCGCAGCCCGCCCCGCCCGTGCTTGAGATCGGGTTCGGCGGACTGCGCGATCTCACCGCTGCGGGCCCAGCGCTGCCGCACCGACGCCGTCAGATCGGGGATCTGCTTGCGTGCGGTGCGGCGCCACTGGTCCCGTGCCGCCGTGACGAGGCGGCCGCTCAGCTCGGCGTCCCCGGCGAGGTGCCGGGCGTCGAGCAGGCCCATCGCCGTCCGAAGGTCCTCCGAAGCGACCTTCAGCGCTTCGCCGGGCGTGCGGACCGAGTGGTCGAGCCCGACTTTCGCGTCCCACAAGGGATACCAGAGCGCGTCCGCGATCTCGCCGACCCTGCTGTTGCCGTTGTGCACCAGCAGCAGGTCGAGATCGGAGAACGGCACCAGCTCCCGGCGGCCGAGCCCGCCCACGGCGACCAGCGCGACACCCGGTTCCGCGGTGTCGACGCCGGCCGCCGAAGCTCCCCTGCTCAGCCAGAACTCGTAGAGGTCGACCAGGGCCGCCCGCAACGCGGACGCCCCCAGCCTCCCGTGCCTGCCCTCGAGCAGTCGCTCGGTGGCCTTGACCAGTTCGCCCCCGTCGGCCATCCCAGACGCCTATAGAGCGTCCGTGCCGCGCTCGCCGGTCCGTACCCGGATGACCGTCTCGACCGGCGTCACCCACAGCTTGCCGTCGCCGATCTTGCCGGTGTGCGCGGCCGTGGTGATGGCGTCGAGCACCTTCTCCACGTTGGTGTCGTCGGTGACGACCTCGATCTTCAGCTTGGCCACGAAGTCCACCGAGTACTCCGCACCGCGGTAGACCTCGGTGTGGCCCTTCTGGCGGCCGTAACCCTGGACTTCGCTCACCGTCATGCCCAGCACGCCCAGCTGCTCCAGCGCGGAGCGGACGTCGTCCAGCGTGAACGGCTTCACAATCGCCGTGATGAGCTTCATGCCTTGCTCTCCTCGAGTTTCGCGGCCGGAGTGGACTTGACCGGGATGGTGGACGGCGAGCCGAGGCCGCCGCCGGACAACCCGGTGAAGTCGTACGCGCTCTCCGCGTGCTGAGCCTCGTCGATGCCAGTGACCTCGTCCTCCACGCTGACGCGGAAGCCGCCGGCCTTCTTGATCGCGAAGCCGATGATGAAGGTCAACACGAAGGAGTACACCAGCACCGCGCCCGCCGCAGCGGCCTGCCTGCCCAGCTGGGTGAAGCCACCGCCGTAGAACAGGCCGTCGGCGCCGAGCGAGTTCACGCTGGTGGTGCCGAAGAAGCCGATCAGCAGGGTGCCGACGATGCCGCCGACCAGGTGGACGCCCACGACGTCGAGCGAGTCGTCGAAGCCGAAGCGGAACTTCAGCGAGACGGCCAGCGCGCAGAGGGCACCGGCGATGACGCCGATCGCGATGGCCCCGATCGGGCTCACGAAACCACACGCCGGGGTGATGGCGACCAGGCCGGCGACCGCGCCGGAGGCCGCGCCGAGGGTGGTCGGCTTGCCGAACTTGAGCTGCTCGACCAGCAGCCAGCCGAGGACGGCGGCCGCAGTGGCGACGGTGGTGTTGGTGAAGGCGACCGCGGCGAGGTCGTTGGCGGCCAGCGCCGAACCCGCGTTGAAGCCGTACCAGCCGAACCACAGCAGGCTCGCGCCGAGCAGCACGAACGGCACGTTGTGCGGGCGGCCGGTGTCCTTCGGCCAGCCCTTGCGCTTGCCGAGCACGATCGCCAGCGCGAGACCCGCGGCACCGGCGTTGATGTGGACCGCGGTACCACCGGCGAAGTCGAGTGCCTTGAGGTTGTTGGCGATCCAGCCGCCGACGGCGTCCGCGCCGATGAAGCCGTTGAACGAGAACACCCAGTGCGCGACCGGGAAGTACACGACCGTCACCCAGATGACGACGAACAGCGTCCAGCCCCAGAACTTCGCGCGGTCGGCGATGGCGCCCGAGATCAGTGCGGGCGTGATGATCGCGAACATCAGCTGGAACATCACGAAAGCGAGTACCGGCAGCGCGTCCGAGCCCGGCCACGCGACCTCGGGCGAGGAGCTCGTGGCGGCCGTCACGAAGCCGGCGAGCTTGCCGACGGTGTCGCCGAGCCCGGCGAGGTCGAAGTTACCGACCAGGCCGCCGAAGGCGTCGTTGGAGAACGACATCGAGAAGCCGTACAGGGCCCACAACACCCCCACCACGGCCAGCGCGATGAAGTTCATCATCAGCATGTTCAAGACGCTCTTCGCGCGGACCATGCCGCCGTAGAAGAAAGCCAGTCCTGGTGTCATGAGCATGACCAGCGCGGCGCTGGCCAGTACCCATGCGGTGTCTCCTGCGTTCAGCACATCGTCCTCCCGTGCCCTGGGTTCATGCGAAGGCAGTTTTGGCGCGCGGTGTTTCACGGGACGGCTCGTCAGGTTTCACCCGCGTGAACTGTCTGCGCCACGTTGTTACGTCCAGGTTTCCCAGGACCTGTGCTGAAGTGTCCGGTTGCGAAACCTCGTGGTCGAATATCCCCATGACTTCAGGCGACCGCGGGAATGACCCACTGCCACCCCGGGTCGTGGACGCGTTGCGGTGTTCGGTGTGCGGCGACCCGATCGGGCTAACCGATCGCACACTGCGTTGCGACAACCGCCACTCTTTCGATCTAGCCAGACAGGGTTACGTGAACCTGTTGCACGCGCGAATCCCGGCCGGAACGGCGGACACCGCACCGATGGTCACGGCGCGCGCGGACTTCCTGGAGTCGGGGGTCTACCGGGGTCTCGCCGACGAGCTGGCGCGAGTCTGCGCGGACACCGACGGCCTGGTGATCGACGCGGGCGCGGGCACGGGTTACTACCTGGCCCACGTCCTGTCCGCGGCCCCGGCGGCGACCGGCCTGGCCCTGGACGTCTCGGCGGTGGCCCTCCGCCGCGCGGCCCGCGCCCACCCCCGCCTGGGCGCGGCGGTGTGGAACCTGTGGGAGCCGTGGCCGGTGGGCGACGAGGTGGCGTCGGTCCTGCTGAACGTCTTCGCCCCGCGCAACGGCCCGGAGTTCCACCGGGTCCTGCGCCCCGGCGGCCTGCTGACGGTCGCCTCACCGACCCCGGACCACCTCCGCGAGCTGGGCGACCTGGTCCTGACGGTCGACGACCGCAAGGAGGAACGCCTCGACGGCACCCTCGGCGAGTACTTCGCCCGCACGGGCCGCACGGAGGTCCGCCGGACGGTGGAGCTGACCCCGCAGCAGGTACGCCAGGCGGTGGAGATGGGCCCGACGGCCTTCCACCTGGACCGCGGTGACCGTCGCTCGCGCCTGGACGCGCTGACCGAAGCCCAGGAGGTCACGGTGTCGTTCGCGGTCTCGACGTACCGGCGGTTGTGAGGTGGTGGTTTCTGAAGTGGCGCTTCTGTCGGCCCGTGCAGTTGCTGCTCTTCGCTGTCGCGAGCCGGGAGTTCCCCGCCGCCACGGACTGAGGTCTCCGACCTCACCGCCACGAACCGTGGCTTCCCGCCCTCACCGCCGCGAATGACAGTTCCTCGCCCTGGCCGCAGCGAACTGCGCATCCACACTCAGGCGCGCACCCACCGCCGCGAGCTGCGGTTCCGGCCCTCCTCCCCCACGTCATCCTCCCCCGCCCTCCCCGCGTCCGAGCGGCGTGTCTGGAAGGGTGGAGACGTGAAGCCCGACTGGACCGCCCCCGCGACCCTGCTCGCGGATCCTGAGTGGGTGCGGGCCCGCATCGGCGGCGCGGCGAAGCGCTACGGCTGCGCGCGGCCCGAGGTCCTCGGCACGATCTGGTGGTATTCGCTCTCCTCGGTGCTCGTGGCGCCCGCGGTCGAAGGCCTGGTCGCCGGGACTCTCGTCGACCCCGCGCTGGCGGCCACCGAGCTGGACCTCGTCGCCGACGGCCGCTTCCTCGGCGCCCGCTCGACCCGCCCCCTGTCTGGTGGCCTGCCCGAGCTGGGAACGGCGTTCGCCGGGGCGCTTGGCACCGCGATCACGACGATCGCCGCCGTCACCGGCGCCCGCGAACGCGCGCTGGGCGCGATCGCCACCGACTCGATCGGCAACCGGCTCCTCTGGACACCGGATCCGGAGCGCGCGATGACCCTGGCCGAGCCGCTGGTGGCGGCGATCGGCCTCGGCCTGCCGAAGCCGCGCTTCATCCGCGTCGGCCGCACACCCGCAGTCCGCCGTGCCTCGTGCTGCCTGATCTACGAAGCCGGCAACCCGAAGTGCGTGAGCTGCCCGCGTCAGACACCGTCGGAGCGCGAGGCCCGCCTTCGCGCGGCCTTGAGCTGACCGAGTCAGTCGAGGACGGCGACCTCCAGCCCACGCAACCGCTCCGGGTCCGCGATGACCTCGATGCCGGTGATCCGGTCGTCGTCGACGGTGAAGGACAGGACGACCGACAGCCGCCCGCCGCGCACCATCAGCAGACCGAGAACGCCGTCGACGAGGGCCAGTTCGCTGACGCGAGCCCGCGTGGACGCCAGCAGCGCCCCCTTGCGGACGCTGGCGACCCCGCGCAGCACGATCGGTGCCGGGCTCGGGCCGACGAAGCGGTCGGCGTGCAGCACGACGTCCGGATCGAGCAGGGACAGCAGCGCCTCGAAGTCGCCACCACGCGAAGCGGCCAGGAAGGCTTCGACGACCTTGCGCCGCCGGGGCACGTCCGCGGCTGGCGAGCTGCCGCCCTTGACCCGCCGGCGGGCGCGACTGGCGAGCTGCCGCGTCGCCGCCGGGGTCTTGTCGATCATCGGGGCGATGTCGTCGAACGGCACCGCGAACATGTCGTGCAGCACGAACGCGACCCGCTCGGCCGGCCCGAGCGAGTCCAGCACCACCAGCAGGGCCAGCCCGACCGAGTCGGCCAGTTCGGCCTCCTGCTCGGGGTCGCGGACGTCCGCGTCCGGCTCCGGCTGCTGGTCCAGCGGCTCCTCGCGGTGGTTGCGCCGGGTACGGAGCATCGAGAGGCACACCCGCGCGACGACGGTGGTCAGCCACGCACCGACGTTCTCCACGTCACCGGTGTCGGTGCGGTCGAACCGCAGCCAGGCCTCCTGGACGGCGTCGTCGGCCTCGCTCGCCGAGCCGAGTATCCGGTAGGCGACCGCCCGCAGCCGGGGCCGCTCGTGTTCGAACCGCTCGGTCAGTGCGTCCACCGTGTCCCGTTCCTTCCGCGCCGGAGTTCGTAGCAGTAGACCCCGCGGCGACCACCGATGTGACACGAACGCCACGCCACCCGGCGTGATCTCGGTCATCGGTGTTCCCGGCATCTCAGCCGTCGGCGCGGTCCGGGACCCCGGCGGCCGCCCGGCGCAGGGCCTCGGCCAGCAGGGCAACCGGTTCGGAGAGCGGGCCCGGCAGCCGGGCCAGCACCACGCGCCGCCGTTCCGACGGCCCGCCCCGCACCGTCACCACCCGCACCCCCGGCGGCACGGCCTCGGCCAGCGAAGCGGGCAACGTCGTCAGGCCGCACCCGGCCGCCACCAGGTTCAGCTTGGCGAGCCAGTCCCGGGCGGTGTGCGCGACCTCGGGCCGCTCGTCGAGCCCGGGCCACACGCCCATCAGCGTGTCCTCCCCCGCCGACGGCCCCGCGATCCAGCGCTGCCCGCGCAGGTCGGCGACGTCGACCGCGTCCACGCGGGCCAGCGGGTGCCCCGCGGGCACGGCGAGGCACAGCGTGCGCTCGGCGAGCGTCTTGAGCCGCAGCGCCGGGGTTTCGGAGTCCGGCGGCCGGAACGGCGGCACCGAACCCAGCACGGCCAGATCCACCGCTCCCGCACGCAGCGCCCGCACCAGGACCGGCGTCGTGCCTTCCCGGGTGGTGACGCGCACCGCCGGGTGCGTGCGCCGCAGTTCCGCCACGGCGCGAGGCACCAGGACGGCGCCCGCGCTGGGGAACCAGCCGAGCCGCACGCTCCCGCCGTCGGCAGGCAGTCCGGCCAGCTCACGCCCCGCGGCGTCGATCTGGTCCAGCACCGCGATCGCCCGGCGCAGCACAACGTTCCCGGCGACGGTCAGGCGAACCCCACCGGGACGCCGTTCCAGCACCGGTGTCCCGGCCACGCGTTCGAGCGAGGCGATCCGCCGCGACACCGCGGACTGCGTGTAGCCCAGCGCCGCCGCAGCGGCCGTGAGCGTGCCCCGGTCGGCGACCTCCCGGAACACGCGGAGGGCCACCAGGGAGACGTCACCAAAGTCCATGACGTTCACGCATACCAGGCTTGCCTGATTCTCGCTGGGCGCATGATCGTGCCGAACGTAGCGTGAAGGTATGACACGCACCGCCGTGGTGACCGGAGCCAACCAGGGGCTCGGATTCGCTCTCGCCCAAGGACTCGCCACCCACCTCCTTCCGGAAGACCTCGTACTCCTCACCGGTCGCGACGCCGGACGCGTCGCGGCCGCCACCGAACGCGTCGTCGCGGACCCCTCGACGCGCAGCCACGTCGAGGGCCGTGTCCTCGACGTCTCCGATGCCGACGCCGTCGCCCGCTTCGCCACCGGCCTCGGCGCGGTGGACATCGTGCTGTCCAACGCGGTCGGCCCGCTCGACCCCGGGCGATCCCAGGCCGAGCAAGCCGACGTCTTCCTCGACGTCGCCAACGGCGGCACCCAAGCGGTGCTGCGCTCGTTCGGCCCGATCCTGCGCCCGGGCGGCAGGCTGCTCGTCGTCGCCAGCTCGCTGGGCACGCTCGGCCACCTGCCCGAGGCGCTCCGGGCCCGGTTCGACGGCGTGCCGCTCGACGACGTCGAGCGAGCCGTCGAGGACTGGCGCACCGCGATCCACGCCGGCCGGGCCCAGGATCTCGGCTGGCCGGAGTGGATCAACGTGCCTTCCAAGGTTGCCCAGGTCGCCGCCGTGCGCGCCGTGGCCGCGGACCGCCGGGAACGCGACCTCGCCGACGGCACCCTGGTCGCAGCGGTCTGCCCCGGCCTCGTCGACACCCGGGCGTCACGCCCGTGGTTCGCCAACTTCAGCCAGGCCCAGACCCCGGAGCAGGCCGCGCGGGCGGTGCTCGATCTGGTCCTCGACGACCTCGACCCGTCGACGTACGGCGAGCTGATCCGCTTCGGCCATGTCCTGCCCTGGCACAGCGGCAGCCCGACCCGCCACGAGGAACTGATCGGCTAGCCACGCCCTGGACAGTCCTGCCGGAGCTCAGAGCACGCAGAACTCGTTGCCCTCCGGGTCCGCCATCACGATGTGGTCCGGTCGGCCACCCGCTTCGTACTCGTGCAGCACCGTCGCTCCCGCCGCCGTGAGACGGGCTACCGCCTCCACGACCCGCTCCCAACGCATCTCCCAGGCCACCTCGCGGCCACCACCCGCCTGGATGTCCAGGTGCAGCCGGTTCTTCACGACCTTGTTCTCGGGCACCTTGAGGAAGCTCAAGCTCGGGAGAACACCTTCCGGGTCGGTCAGATACGCGCCGTCGTCCCATTCCTCCTCGGGCACACCGAAGTCGGTGAACCACGCTTCCCAGCTCGCGAACCCTGCCGGTGGCGGACGCTCGATGTAGCCGAGGGCCACCGCCCAGAACCTCGCCAGCACGCGAGGCTCCGCGCAATCGAACGTCAGACTCCAGCGCACCGTCACCGGCGCAGCGTATCGGCCAACAGCGCCACCGCCCCCTTCGCAACAGCGATCCCCCGTGCCGAGACGTGGCCTTCGTCCAGTGGCGCCACCGGATCGGAGACCATGACGCTGGTGACCAGTGCTCGGCCGTCGGCGGTGCGGGCCAGGTAGTTCAAGGTCAGCACACCGGGCTCGCTGCCGCCCTTGAACCAGACCTCTGGGAACTTCGCCTTGTCGAGGCCGAGCCCGCCGTCGTTGAGCGACAGTGCGTGCCCGATCTCCGGCTGGTTTTCCTTCTGCAGCCCGGAGAACGCCCGGCAGATGTCGTCCGGTGAGCCGAACCACTCGAGCTGGTCGATCTTCTCCGGTTTTGGCCAGGAGGTGAGACCGGTGAGCGGGAGCCGCTCGAGGCCGGCGACCGCCGCGGGACGTGCCCAGCGTGGCAGCGCCAGGTAGGCGTCGGCGCGGGCCGGGTATTGCGTGGCCTTGAGTTCGAACAACGCTTTCGTCGTCAGGAACGGGATATTGGCCGACGGCCGCTGATTGCCGAACGCGGTGAGCTGCCGCTGCACGGAGTCGCGCCCGAGCCGGTGGATCAGGTGGTCGGTGGCGGTGTTGTCGCTGATCGAGATCATCTTGTCGGCGTACTCCGACAGCGGAAGGCGCGTGCCGGCCGGCTGGTTCTGCAGCACACCCGAAGGCAGGCTCTTCCAGTCGTCGCGGATCGCGAGCTGCTCGGTCCAGGACGCCTTGTGCTCCGCCACCGCTTTGCCGAGCGCGCCGAGCACGTAGAGCTTGAACGCCGAGCCCAGCGGCCGTTGCACGTCGTCCTGCACGCCGTGCACGTCACGGCAGCGGCCGTCCGGCAGGATCTCCGACGCACCGAACGAGACGCGGCCGCCGAGCGCCGCGAGCTGGGCGTCCAGCTCCGGCCAAGACGACGGCACCGGGTCGTCCGCGGTCGCCCGCAGCCCGTCGATCAACCCGGTCTGGTCGACGTGGAGGGCCAGCAGGTAGTCGTCCGCCGGGCCGTGGACCGCCGCCTCGATCTGGTCGGGTGCCTCGGTGACGACTCGCTTCACCTCGAGCCGGCCGAGCCCGGTCAGCGCGGCGTTGATGCCCGCACTCCCGCCCGCCGCGGTCAACAGGACCTGCGCGATGTGCTGCTGCAACTCGGCATCGGCCACCGGGACGCGCCCGGTGGCTTCAACGACCCATTCGAGCTGCTGTACCGCCGTGGGTACTTCGGCGGCGTGGGCGGCCGGGGCCACCAGCGGCACGAGGACCGCTATCACGCCTGCGATTGCTGTTTTCATAGTTCCCCCTGTTCACAACTGCGCTCACATCTGTTCGGCCGGCCGGATCCACAGCCCGGCCACCTGACCGTCCTCCCGGTAGGTCACCTGCACGGTCCGCTCGCCGGCCTCGAAGGCCAGCGGCAGGTGGACGATCGTGTAGTCCCCCGCCGACCGCGCGTACGGCTCTCCCATCCGCTCGTAGCGTCCGACCGATCCGGCCAGCTGCGTCCAGGCGAGCCGCAGCTCGTCCTCGCCAACCGACGCGAGCATGCGGTCGTCGAAGTCCCGGCGCACCTCGTGCCACTGGCACCCGATGAGCTCGACCACGAGCTCCTCGGCGCGGTTGATCGCGTCGGGCCGCTTCAGCTCCGTCATCGACGCGCCTGTGGCCGGATCGACCGGCCGGCCGAACCGCTGGAAAGCGGCCTGCCGGCTGGTACCCAGCAGGTCACCGATCTCCTGCCAGGTGTGCCCGGCCGCCCTGGCCGCGTCCACGGTGTCCCGCAGTGTCGCCTCCGCGTCGCGGACCTTCCGCAACGCGGCACCGACCGCGGCCAAGGGTTCGTCGGGCACGGTGTCAAGAGTGGATTGACGACCGACCGTTGTCAAGTCATTCTTTACGTGCGTTCGCTGCCGACGGGCGGCGCTCCGGCACGTGGCGTCGCAGTACTGGCGATTTCGTCCAGCTCCGCGACGAGGTGGCAGCGACTTGCCACACACGGCACATTTCATACGTTCGAGTGTAGCGCACGGAATGGTAAAGCGTGCTAACCTCGGCAGCACGAAATGACCACGCCCACCACCTGGGAGGCGTGGCCGACCGAAGGGGAGGACGGTTACGGTGAGGACCGATGAGTGAACGCACCTGGGGCTTCCGGACCCGCGCACTGCACGCGGGTGGAACGCCCGACCCGGCGACCGGTGCCCGTGCCGTGCCGATCTACCAGACCACGAGCTTCGTCTTCGAGGACGCGGCCGATGCGGCGAACCTGTTCGCACTGCAGAAGTACGGCAACATCTACAGCCGGATCGGGAACCCGACCGTGGCGGCGTTCGAGGAGCGGATCGCCAGCCTCGAAGGCGCGATCGGCGGGGTCGCCGCCGGCAGCGGCCAGGCCGCGGAATTCCTCACCTTCAGCGCACTCGCCGAGGCGGGCGACCACATCGTGTCGGCAAGCGGGCTCTACGGCGGCACGGTCACCCAGCTCACCGGCACACTCCGGCGGTTCGGCGTGGAGACGACGTTCGTCAGCGGCGGCATCGACGACTACGCCGCGGCGATCACCGACCGGACCCGGCTGCTCTACACCGAGGTGATCGGCAACCCCGGCGGCGGCATCGCCGACCTCGCCGCGCTGGCGGACCTGGCGCACTCCCACGACATCCCGTTAGTGGTCGACGCGACACTGGCGACGCCGTACCTCTGCCGCCCGATGGAGCACGGCGCGGACATCGTGCTGCACTCGGCGACGAAGTTCCTCGGCGGCCACGGGACGACGCTCGGCGGAATCGTCGTCGAGTCAGGGAAGTTCGACTGGGGCAACGGGAAGTTCCCACGGATGACCGAGGCCGTCGAGAGCTACGGCGGCCTCAAGTACTGGGAGAACTTCGGCGAGTACGCCTTCTGCACGCGGCTTCGCGCGGAGCAGTTGCGGGACATCGGCGCGGTCCTCTCACCACACTCAGCTTTCCTGCTGCTGCAAGGAGTCGAAACCCTTCCCCAGCGGATGGACGCGCACGTCGCCAACGCACGCGCCGTGGCGGAATACCTCGAAGGGGACCCGCGCGTGGCGTGGGTGTCGTACGCGAGGCTACCGGCGCACCCGCACCACGACCTGGCGAAGAAGTACCTCCCCGCCGGGCCCGGGGCGGTGTTCTCGTTCGGCATCGACGGCGGTCGCGCGGCCGGCGAGAAGTTCGTCAAGTCGGTGGAGTTGTTGTCGCACCTGGCGAACGTCGGGGACGCCCGCACGCTCGTGATCCACCCGGCGTCGACGACCCACGCACAGCTGTCGGAAGACCAGCTCACAGCAGCCGGTGTGGGCCCGGACCTGATCCGGCTGTCGGTCGGGCTGGAAGACGTCGAGGACATCCTCTGGGACCTCGACCAGGCGCTGGGCAAGGCGGTGGCCGGATGACGTACGCCGTCGGTGCCGTCGAGCGGCGCGGGATCTTGAACCGGACGAAGTCGGTGACGCTGGTGGGCGCGTCCGCGAACCCGTCGCGGCCGAGCTACTTCGTCGCCACCTACCTGCTCTCGTCGACGCGGTACGAGGTCAACTTCGTCAACCCACGCCTGGACACCCTGTTCGGAAAGCCGGTGTACGCCTCGCTCAAGGACGTGCCGGGCGAACCGGACCTCGTCAGCGTGTTCCGGAAGCACGACGACCTGCCGCAGGTGGCCGAGGAAGTGATCGGCGTGGGCGCGCGGACGTTGTGGCTGCAACTCGGGTTGTGGCACGAACCGGTGGCCGACCGGGCGCGGGAGGCGGGGCTGGACGTCGTGATGAACCGGTGCGTGAAGATCGAGCACGCGCGGTTCGCCGGTGGCCTGCACCTGGCCGGGTTCAACACCGGCGTGATCAGCTCGCGGAGGCAGTCGGCACCCTAGGGAAGAGCACGCCCGTTCCCGTCGTTGGCCCGGGTATGACCGAGAAACTGGGGATCACCCTGTCCGGTGGTCCGACCGCGCTTCTGGAGCTGGGTGGCGTCCGGCTGCTCACCGACCCGACGTTCGACCCGCCGGGTGACCACTCGATCGGGCAGCGGGTGCTGGTCAAGACCGAGGACTCGGTGCTGACCGAGGACGCAGTCGGCGTGGTGGACGCCGTGCTGCTCTCCCACGATCAGCATCCGGACAACCTGGACGATCGCGGTCGCGACTACCTCCGGACGGTGCCGCTGACCCTGATCACAGCCAGCGGCGCCGAGCGGCTGGGCGGGACCGCCCGTGGCCTGGCGCCGTGGGAGGAGACGCAGGTCGGGCGGCTCACGGTCACTGCCGTCCCGGCGTTGCACGGGCCCGAAGGCGCGGAGCAGCTGGCCGGTGACGTCACCGGGTTCGTGCTCAGTGGCGAGGGCCTGCGGACGGTGTACGTCAGCGGGGACAACGCGTCGGTAGACCTGGTGCGGGAGATCGCGTCGCGGTTCAGCGTCGACGTTGCGGTGCTGTTTGCCGGCGCCGCGAAGACGAAGCTGTTCGACGGGGCTCCCCTGACGTTGACCAGCGCAAACGCCGCCGAGGCGGCGAAGGTGCTGGGCTCGGCGAAGGTCGTCCCCCTGCATTTCCGGGGCTGGCAGCACTTCAGCGAGGGCCCGGACGTGCTGCGGAAGGAGTTCGAGGCGGCCGGCCTGGCCGACCGGCTGGTGCTGCTCGAACCCGGGGAGCGCGCAGAGGTCTGACTCGGGCCCGTGAGAGGCTGGCCGCATGGCCAAACCGACGCCGCTGCAGTTCCGGAACATCCTCGTCGCCCTGCTGGCGGCGGCGGGCTTCGTGTGGAGCATCGTGGCCGGCCTGCCGTGGTGGGTCAGTGCGATCATCGGCTGCGCGTGCGTTCTGTCGCTGGCCTCGGCCTACCTGAACCGTCCCGACGCGGGCTGACCACGGGTCGTCGACGAGGTGTTCGGCACTCGTCGACGACCCGCGCGTTCAGGCGGAGACACCGCGAGCTGAGCCGCACCGTGCGGGACGGTGCCGGTCCCGTGCGCACGCCAGGCTCGGGCAATCGCGGCGGCATGCCCCGCCGAGCCGCCCGGCTCACGGCTCACGGCTCACGGCTCACGGCTCACGGCT
>NZ_JAYFSI010000014.1:0-313718 GCF_034929455.1 Amycolatopsis heterodermiae | reverse complement strand
GCGCCCCGCCCCCCACCCACACCCCCCCCCCACGCCCCCCCGCCGCCCCCTCCCCCCGCCGACCACGCCACCGCCACCACCTCACCCCAGCCCGCCCCTACCCCGCACACAGCACGTCTTGCAGACGTTCTGAACCAGGTGGGCTTCGCCAGATTTTCGGCGTAGTCTGATGTGGACATGATGGGCTTGCGCAAGCTGAGCCCTGGTGGTCATGAGTATCTCACGAACACGGTGGCGTGCGCCGATCGCAGCCGTGAGCTCGAGCCCGGCGAGCTGTTAAGTGACTACTACCTCTCCCGTGGTTACCCGGCAGGCCAATGGTTCGGCGCCGGAGCAGAGCACTTAGGACTCTCCGGCACAGTCACTCCTGCCCAGATGAACGCCCTGTTCGGCGAAGGCCGGCACCCGAACGCCGACGCCATCGAAGCCAAGATGATCGCCGGCGGCGCCACCGCCGCCGAGGCGCTGAAGGCAACTCGGTTGGGTCGGCGGTTCCCGCAGTACTCCGCGCTGGATCACCTGCGCTCCCAGGTTTCGCAGGCGTACAAGGACCACAACCGCCTGCATGGCCGCCCGATCGGCGCGCCGATCTCCGCAGCCACGCGCGCCGAGATCCGCCGCGGCGTGCAGATTCAGGCCTACCGCAAAGCCCATGACGGCGAGGGCCCGGTCAGCGACACAGAGCTGAACGAATGGCTGGCCGAGCAGAAACGGAACCTCAAGTCCGCGGTCTCCGGTTACGAGGCGGTGTTCGCTCCGGACAAGTCCGTCTCCATCGCGTGGGCAATGGCCTCGCCGGACCGGCAAAAACTCATCGTCGACATGGCCCGCCAAGCGGCTATGGAGACGGTGTCATACATGGAACGCAACATCGCGTTCACTCGCCGCGGGAACATGGGTGAGGCCCAGGTCGACGTCAACGGGATCACCGCGGCGATGTTCGAGCACTGGGATTCCCGCGCCGCGGACCCGCACCTGCACTTCCACGTGCTGATCTCCTCGAAGGTGCAGCGCAGCGACGACGGAGAATGGTCTGCTCTCGACGGGCGCACCATGTTCGCTGCGACGGTCGCCGCGTCGGAGCACTTCGACAACCGGCTGCGCGACCTGTTCCGCGAGCAAGGCGCCTCCTGGGTGCAGCGCGGCGCAGAGGGTGTCGACGTGAAACGCCCCGTGTGGCAGCTCGAAGGGTTGCCTGTCGAGCTGGTGAAGCTGTTCTCCCAGCGGCATCGCCAGTTCAAGGCCGCGCGCGCGAAGCGCATCGTCGAGTTCAAAGCCAAGCACGGGAAGGAGCCGACACCGAAGGACATCTTCGCCATCGACCGCGCCGCCCAGTACGACAACCGGCCCGGCAAACAACCCCCGAAGACACTGCCCGAACACCTCAAGGCATGGCGTGAACACGCGTTGACCCTCGTGCGAGCCAACGTCCTGGACAGCCTCGCCGATCGCATGTTCCTCAGCGGACGCGCGGAGCCAGACGCGTTCGACATCGCCAAGCTAGCGCAGGCGACGCGGGACGTGGTGTCGGACAACTACAGCCACTTCTCCTGGTGGAACCTCGCCGCCGAAGCCCACCGCCAGACCGCGCACCTCACGGTGCCAGTCGACAAGCGCGAACAGCTCGTCGACGACGTCGTCGACACCATCCTCGCCCAACCCGACACCCTCGCCCTCGTCGGCCCGACCGCAGTCAACGAACCCGCCTCACTGCGCCGCCGAGACGGCGAGTCAGTGTTTGTCGAGCACCGCTCCGCCCGCTACACCACCACGGCGACCCTCGCCGCCGAAGGCGACCTGCTCGCCTGGGCGCGCCGCGGCGGCGGCCATCGTCTGCGCGTCGACACCATCGAGAAGTCCCTCGCCGGCCAGGGCCTCAACGCCGGGCAGACGGAGATGGTGCGCCAGTTCGCTCGTTCCGGCCGGAGGGTGCAGCTCGCGTTGGCCCCGGCCGGGGCCGGGAAAACCTCGGCGATGAAGGTCCTGGCCACGGCGTGGCGGCGCACCGGGCACCGGGTCTACGCCTTCGGCCCGTCCGCTCGGGCGGCGCAGGAGCTCGGCTCCTCGATCGGGGCGAAGCCGCACACGCTGCATCAGCTGACCACCGCACTGCGGTTCGGGTTCGCGCGCGTCGCGTTCCCGATGGAGGCCGGGGACCTGGTGATCGTCGACGAGGCCGCGATGGCCGGCACCCACACGCTGCACAAGGTCGTGAAGTACGCCCTGAACAAGGGCGCCGATGTACGCCTGATCGGTGACGACGCGCAGCTGGCCGCGGTCGAGGCCGGCGGTGCGATCCGGCTGATCGCCCACGACGTCGGTGCCGTCCGGTTCCGGGAAGTCGTGCGGTTCCGCGGCGAAGACCGCAAGGAGCAGGCCGCGGCGTCGCTACAGATCCGGGCCTGGAATCCGAAAGGGCTCGAGTACTACTTCGACACCGGCCGAGTCGCTAACGGGTCATTGGAGACGATGCGCGATGCCGCGCGCTCACGCTGGCAGGCCGATCTCGACGCCGGCGTCCAGTCGCTGCTGATCGTCCCGACCAACGAAGACACCGTCGCGCTCAACATCGAAGCCCGCGAACTGCGCCTGCGCCGCGGGGCGATCGACCGCGGCCCCGAGGTGGATCTGCACGACGCCACGAACGCCGGCGTCGGGGACTGGGTCGTCACCCGCCACAACCAGCGCCTGCTCTCGCTGTTCGGCGGAAAGGACTTCGTCAAGAACGGCGACATCTGGACCGTCACCGACGTCCACGCCAACGGCAAGATCACCGTCCAGCACCGCGTCCACAAGGCTGCGATCACGTTGCCGGCCGGGTACGTCCAAGCGCACGTCGAGCTCGCTTACGCCGCCACCATCAACCGAGTCCAGGGCATGACCAGCACCGGCAACGCGCACCTGCTGGTACCGCCGACGATGACCCGCGAGCAGTTCTACCCCGGCATCACCCGCGCCATGCTCCGCAACTTCGCCTACGTCGTCACCCACCATCACGTCATCGACCAGCACCGCGAAACCCCCGAACCAGTGTCGCCGCGGTCGGTGCTGACCGGCGTGCTGAGCCACTCCGGCGCCGAGGTTTCGGCGACCGAAACGTTGCGGGAGGCCCAAGATGAGGCGGTGTCGATGGGCACGCTGGTGCTGCGCTACAACTACACCGCCACCTACCGCGACGAGGACCGCTACCGCGACATCCTCAGCCGTCACGCCCCCTCCACCGTCGATCTCGACAGCGAACCGTCGCTCATCCAGACGCTGCGCAACGCCCACGACCTCGGCTGGGAACCCGACCCGCTCGTCACCGCCGTCGTGCGCTGGCGCCTGTCCCTCGACGACGCCGACAACCCCGGCGCGGCGCTGCAAGCACGCATCAGAAAGCACCTCGAACGCCGCCGGCCGCCCTCACCGACCGCACCACCCCAACCGGCCGATGTGTCCCGGTGGCGGGGCATCGTCGACGCGATCGCCCCGCACGTGGCCGTCGAAAACCCGGAATGGGAGAAGATCTGGATCCGCGCGGCCGGCGCGCTGGCGGTCGGGTTCGACATCGATGCCGCGGTGACCACCGTCGCGCACCAGCTGGCTGGGCGTCCGGTGGTGCCGGATCCGATGCCGGATGACCGCTACGCCGACGCCGCTCTCGCCACCGAACTGCAGCGCCGGGGCGAACGCGGCGAGGCCCACGTACGAGCCGTTCCCTGGCTGGCCCGCCCGGACTTCGCCCACGTCCGGCACCACCCGGGGCACGCCCAGTATCTGCATGAGATGAACCACGCCATCGCCGACCGCGTCGAAGTGTTACGCGCCGCGGTGATCCGCGATCAACCCGCATGGGTATCGGACCTCGGGCCGCGCCCTGACAACCCGATCGCTGCTGAGGATTGGGACGACCTGGTCGGCCTGGTCGCCGCCTACCGCGAAACCTTCCGCATCAAGGGCGAAGCGCCACTGGGCGGTAAGCCCGATAGTCACGGAGCGAGGGCGCACGCCTGGCGCACGCTGTCCGCGCGGTGGGACTCCTTCGGCGGAGCGCCGCCGCCCACGTCTGCCTCGCCCTCACCTGTCAAGGCGCACACAGCCGACCAGACCTCCCGGATGGACGACGTGTTCACCGAGTTCGAGCACGCCGAGGAACGCGTCGTCCTCGAGCCCCTCAACGTGCTCATCCGCCGCTACGAGCTGCTGGCCCGCGACGGGGACGAAGACCGCTACCTCGACGTCCTCGCCCGCTACGTCCCCGACGCGGTCAACGCCGCCGCCGAGCCCGCCGTCCTGAACGCGCTGGCCAACGCCCAGGATCAGGGCTGGCAGGCCGAACGGCTGGTCCGCAAGCTCGCCGACGAGAGCGGGTTCTCCTGGGCCAGCGACCCGGCTGCCGTCCTCGCCAAACGCATCGCCGAGCACGTCAGCGAGCACCGGCCGCCGGCGCGCATCGGGGCACCGACCGACGAGCAAGTCGACCGGTGGCGCAGCATCGTCGCCGGGCGCCTGCCGGACGCGACGGTCACCGACGAGCAGTGGGGCATCGTGTGGCGTCACGCCGCAGGCGGGACCGCTATCGGCGTCGACGCCGACACGGCCCTCACTGACGCCCTCGCACGTCTGGCCGATGGCATCTCACGGGACGGCGCCGACGACTACCGGCGTGCTGGTGAAGCGCTCGTGGCCGCGCTGGCCGACCGCCACCGTGCGGGCGAAGGACTGCACGCCGCGCTCCCATGGCAAGCCCAGCCGGACCTCGGAGCGCCCGGTGAGCACCGTGGTGCCCTGGAACGGCTGGACGGGCTCAACGGCGAGATCGCCGCCCGCGCCGACCAGCTACTGGACCAGGCGCAGCGGGAGCAGCCGCGGTGGATTGCGCAGCTCGGTCACCGGCCGGGCGATTCCGGTCAGGCAGTGAACTGGGATCAGGCTGTCCGGCTGGCAGCGGCGTACCGTGAAACCTACGGAATCACCACCACCGATGCCGCCTCCCCGCTCGGCCTGCGACCCGCCGGCCATGGTCCCAAAGCCGTGGCCTGGGACCAGATCACTACCCAATGGAGGCAGCTGATGACCACGCCAGAACCACAGGACGCCGCATCGGATGCGATGCTGACCGTTGAATCCCGCCGCGACACCCTCGTCGCCCTGCGTGACGAATTCGCCAGCGGCGTCGCTGCCCGCACCCAGCAGCTCCAGGACGAGAAGGACGGTAAGGAGGCACGCCGCGACGAGGCTGCCGATGAGTACGACGGTCGCCATGAAAGCCTTGGCGACGACCTGCACCGCGGAATGGGCTACTGACCGTTGCGAAGATCCGGGCCGGGCCGCTGGCGATCGTCCAGCACATACACGACGCTGGCCTTCCCGTCGGGCGCGGAACGGCGCTCAATCTGAAACAGCGTCGTGGCTTCGATCAGGCCGGACAGTTTCGGGTAGCCGTAGTTGCGGGCGTCAAAGTCCGGGCGCCGTTTGAGGATGATGTTCCCGACCGCGCCCAGCGGCGCCCAGCCGTCCTCATCGGACGCCGCGTCGACCGCGCTGCGCAACAGGGTCACCAGTCCGGTGTCCTGTTTCAACTCGGCGGCTGATCGTCGCGGGTTCGGCTTCTCCATCGTGCCAACCGGGCTCGCCGGGCTGGCTACCCGGACCAGGTTTTCGGTGTAGACGAACTTGTCGCACGCCGCGACGAACGGCGCCGGTGTCTTGCGTTCCCCGAATCCGTACACCGTCAGCCCGGACTCGCGCAGCCGCGAGGCGAGGCGGGTGAAGTCGCTGTCGCTTGATACCAGGCAGAATCCGTCGAACCGGCCGGTGTAGAGCAGGTCCATCGCGTCGATGATCATCGCCGCGTCGGTGGCGTTCTTGCCGGTGGTGTAGGCGAACTGCTGCATCGGCTGGATCGACGCGGTCAGCAGCTGTTCCTTCCAGCCGCGTAAGTTCGTGCCGGTCCAGTCGCCGTATGCGCGCTTCACGTGGGCGGTGCCGTACTTGGCGACCTCAGCCAGCAGTCCGTCGATGGTGCCGGGCTGGGCATTGTCCGCGTCGATCAGGACAGCCAGCTTCGCCGCATCGGAGTTGGCCACGGTCGTCATTCCCTTCACCTGCTACATCGGTGATCGTCCGTCGACGCGCCCGGGCGTGCGACTCCGCGATCTTGCCAAGCGTGCACGACGCCGGCTTACCTGGCAACGGGAAGGCCCGCGGCGGCGCCACGCACCAGAGTCCTCCTCGAGCTGGCTTCGGCATCGGCTGGCGCGATCCTGGCTTCGGTCTCTCAGGTTCATCACCTAGTGACCCTGCCTCAGCGCGGGGTTGGCGGATCGAGTGTGATGGTCGGTATGACCATCTTTTCGGCACTTGGGCGGACTGACTCATCCTCGCGTGCGCACGCGGAAAGCCATTTCGGCTTCCTCGACCGGGTGGCGGGGCACTACTGGGACCAGGTCCGGGGGCTGATCGAGGACTGGTTCTCTCGGCTCTGTCCGGACGCCCAAGCGGACGTCAGAGGACGGCTGCGCTCCCGGGATGACCGGCAGTGCAATGGGGCCTTCTTCGAGTTGTACTTGCACGAGTGCCTTCTCCGGATGGGCTACGCGGTGACCTGCCACCCGGAAATCGAGGGATCCAGTCGCCGTCCTGACTTTCTCGCGGAGAAAGATGGTGCGGCCGTCTATGTCGAAGCTCGCTCAGCGTCGTCCAGCGATGTCGTGGTGGGCGCTGTCGCGAGGGTCAACACTCTGTACGAGTCGCTTGACAAGATCGACAGCCCGAACTTCTTCCTGTCGATCGACGTGGAGAAGCAGGGAGGCGGCCCGCTTCGGGCGCGTCCGCTGCGCTCAAAGCTGGAGAACTGGCTCAGAGAGTTGGATCCAGACGCATACACGGATCGCGGGAACGGCCGCCACGACTTCCCAGATCTGTCCTACGCAGCAGACGGGTGGCGGATCCAGTTCCACGCGCTCCCGAAGTCACCTGAAGCACGCGGGAAAGAGGGCGTGAAACCGCTGGGGATCTTCGGCGGCGGACAGGACTTCCCGGTGCATGACGAGGAGGGGGTCAGGAGTGCGTTGAGCGACAAAGGCTCTGCGTACGGGCCACTCGGTGCTCCGTACATCGTCGCGGTGGCGTCGAGCAGCATCATCAACGATGACTTCGACGTGAAGAACGCCCTGTACGGCACTGAAGCCCTACTGATCGGCACCGGCCCTGGCGGTGATACCAACCCGGCCGTCGTCCGCGATCCCAACGGCTACTGGTACAAGGGCGACCACTGGGGCCACCGCCACGTGTCGGCGGTGCTCGTCGTCAAGCAACTTCACCCCGCTTTCGTTGGCACCAAGCAGCACACCGTCTGGGAGCATCCAGACCCTGAGTGGTCCGTCCCGCCGCTTCCGATGTGGCGGCGATCTACCGTTGACCCACATGGCGTAATCCATTTCGCTGATCCGGCGCGCGCGCCGACGGAGTGGTTCGGCCTGACAGACCCGTGGCCGATCGGGGAGCCCTTCTCGACGCCGAGTCACTCATAGGGCCGCCAGACTGGTGCGCCCCAGCCCATGCCGACCTGCACTGTTTCACGCCACCTTGTCGCTCCGGCGAATGCCACGTCCAGCTCGCTGTTCACGACGGAGCGGACCCCGGTTCCGCTTCGTCATCCAGCTCCACGACCTGTAAGTCCTCCTGCGGCGCGGCGCGCTTGCCTGCGGCGAAGGCATCCTCGACCTCCGGGTTTAGCCTCCGCGGCCGGCTGTGCCGAACGACAACCGGCACCGGCCGCGGTTTCTCTTCCGTGTCACTCACCAGCTCCACTGGCTTCCATTGAGGTTACTCGACCTCGGACTGCCGGGATTTCCGACACAGAAGACTACGGTTAACAATAGAATCGCAGCATGATCTACTGACGTTCGTCAAAGAACGCACCGTTGGCACTCAATCTACCGATGCCTATATTCGAAAGTCATCAAGCACATTCATGCCCGGAGCATCTAAGACCGGATATCCGGTTACGGTTTCATGCGCTTTCGCGCAACTGCGCCTGCGCCTGCCGTCAGCGCGCTCACGCCTGCCAGCAGGCTTGGAGCCCACGGTCCCGCGAAGTACGCAAGCGCAACCAACGCAGCCAAGCCAGCAACGACGGCCACTAGCGCTAGAACCAACCACAGCGTGAACCAGATGGGCGCCGTACCTTCCGGGAAGAGCCGGTCCAGCACCAGCTTGAGAGTCGCGTGACTGTCGGAAGGAGGGTCACCACTGTCGGCGGGAGACGTCATACCCAGATCATGGCCCAGTTATCCCACCCAGGGTACCCGGTGAATCACTTAACGTAGTCAAGGCAGAACTCAGTGATATTTGTACAACAGCGTCAAGTTCAGGCTTAACTAGGGGGGCAGACTGGCAATTCTCTGACCAGCGATAATTACTCTGAGCAACATTGATGGCTTCGCAAAATCAACCATTCAGACCACTGGCACACCTACAGACATGTGATGCATATCACTTCTGGCGCCGTGTGTCTGTCGCTTTGCCGCCTTTCATAACCCGGTGTCGTCTCGAGCGACGGGAGCGCCGTCTCTGGTGGTGGAGGCATATGATTCTTCAAGAGTGAAGCGGTCTGCCAGTGGCATCGCGCCTACGGCCTTGTGGACCTCGGTGAGGCACTGCTGGTGAGTCCACTCGGTGATCATGCGTTCGGCGAATCCGGCCCGCCACCGGTCGTGCCAGTACTGGGCGTCGCTGGCCTTGGCGCCCTTGCCTAAGTGCGCGGCCCGCCACGTGTAGGTCAGCGTCGCCAGTTCGGCCACCAACCCGGGGTGCTTTGGCCAGCAGTCGGGGATCGCGACCGCGCGGGTTCCGCCTTTGCCGACGTAGACGGCGTTGTAGTACTGCACGAAATTGGTGACAGTGAATACCGGGGTCTGCTCCCGATGCTGCTTGTCCTCCGCGGCCGGCGGTGCCGAGAACGGCAACCACGGCGCCATCCGCGGTTTGTTTTGGGCGTCGCTCTCCAGCTCCGCGATCTTCCCGTTGAGCTGCTCGATCTCCGACTGCTGGGACTGCACCCTGTCCCATAGTTCCTCGGTCATCGCATCGAGTTCGGCGCGCGACCGGGCGGGCTGCTGTTCCGGCTGCGTCGTTCGGTCGTTCGGTCGCTCGGGTTCCGGGGTGGTGATGTCGTCGTCTTCGGTCATCGCCGCGGCTCCTGAATGTACGGACTGCCCGCCATCGTCGGCGGGAGCGGGCGGGGATACCCGTCTGTGCCGACCGGGGTCTCGCCGCGGCGGATAGCGGCGACATCGGCCTTCAGCTGAGGCCAGTCCGGGCGTTGTCCGACGTCGACGGTGCGGCCGAGGATCGGGCGGAGGTTGCCGTGCAGGATCAGGACCCGGTCGCGGTCGAGGGTGCGGATGTCCCCGGCGCGCAGCGTCGGGACGGTTTCCTCGCCGCTGGCGCCGCGTCCGGGGCTGAAGATCCCGTCGCTGTGGTGCTGGTGAGTGCGGCGGCGGTGGTACCCGGACAGTGTGGACAGCCACTCGAGGGTCTTGTCGTCCTTCAGACCGGGGAACGCGGTGAGGGTGAGGGTGTTGTCGATCAGCTGGAGCCGGCCGGGTTCACCGTAGAGCTCGTCGAGCTGGGAGCGGGACTGCGCGGACCAGTGGATCAGGACGCCGCGCCCGGCGGAGTCGGCGATGATCGCCGGCAGCCGCGGCACCGGCGTCCCGGCGAACAGTTCGTCCAGGATCGCCGTCATCGGCGGTTCCAGCCGGCGTCGTTCACAGCGCAGCGCGGTGTCCTGCGCCGTGGTGAGGATCTGCTCCACCACGGCGGTCAGTACTGCTCGGGCCTGGGGTGCCTGGTGTTCGCCGGCGACGATGAACAGGCTGCCGCGGCGGCGCAGGAACTCGTCGACGTCGAGTTCCTGCCCCGGTGCGGGGGTGGCGAAGTACCTGATGGCCGGGTTCATGAACGGCTCGATCGCCCGCCGCACGGACATCCAGACCGCATCGGCGGTCTCGGCGACCATCCCGATCTCCGAGCGCAGGTTGAACGCCAGCTCGGGGAACTGGTGCCGCAGCAGTTCGACCGGCTCCTGATCCGGTGGCTTGGTGACCGACCAGACGACCAGGTCGCGGACCGTCCGGTGATGTACTGCCGCGGCGAGCAGGTAGGCCTGCAGCACGATGGTGGCGCGGCCGCGGAACACCGCATCGTTGCCGCCGAGGTCGTCCAGCCCGAGTGAGGATGCCTCGATCAGCGTCTCCGCCCGACGCAGCGCGACTGCGGGGTCGGCGCAGCCGGTGATCGGGGACCAGCGGGCGTGCGCGGGCCAGGACAGGGTGCCGGTGGCGTCGATCACCAGCACTGGCCCGGCGTCGGGGCGGCGGGTGCGGGCCAGCAGGCACCACTCGGCGAGGTCGTTCTTCGTCGTCGACGCGATCAGCGCGCCTGGCGCGGCGAGGACCTTGTGCACCAGGTCGGTGCGGCTCTTGCCCGAGCGGGTCGGTGCGATCGTCCCGGTCGGGGTCTCCAGCGAGGTCACCAGCCGCTGGCGCCGGGGGCCTCGATGTAGCGGGACCGCGATCTGCTCGACCGGCGCGGTCCGGCGTTGCTCGTCGGTGAGGTCACCGCGGGTCCACACCGCGGTCGTGCGCGCGGCGGCGACCGACAGGGTCCTGGTCATCTCGCGGCGGGTGGCGTGTCCGGCATCGGTGGGAGCCACCCGCCGCCAGACCGGGATCGCGGCGCCGACGGTGAGGCCGGCGGCGAGCATGGTGATCGTGGTGAACCAGATGTAGAACGCGATCTGGTGGTCGCTGACCGCGCCCGACCACGGGATCGGCAGCCCTGGCCCAGGATCAGCGGCGTGGAACGCGACCGTCAGGGCGAAGCCCGCCCATGCGGTGATCGGGGGCCAGGTCCACGTGCCGGTGAAGAACCCGGTCACCAGAACGGTCGCAGCGATGACGATCGCGCCGAGCGTGCACAGTATCGCCAAGGCGGCGACCGCCAAGCCCATCAGGGCAACGTCGCGGTCCAAATTGAGTGTGTCGGTGTGTGTGCGCGGCATCGGCCGCTCCTCCCGGACAGCGGGAGGGCAACGCCACGAGGGTCATCAGAGTGGGCTCCCTCCCGGTGGCGGGGAGGGCAAATCTGGGTCGGCGATCCGGCGGATCGCGACGACCTTCGCGGTCCACGCGGAGAGGGGTTCGAGGATGACGCCGGTGCCGGTGTCGTAGGCGTCGACGATCAACCCGTGCCCGGCGTACATCCCCACGTGCCGCGGCACCTGCGCGGTCCCGAGCGAGCCGGGGATGAACAGCAGATCGCCGGGTTGGACCTGCTGGATCGAGGTGACGGCGTGTCCGGCGTGGACCTGGCTGACGGTGCCGGCGGGGATCCCGACTCCGGCGGCGGCCCAGGATGCGAGCATCAGTCCGGAGCAGTCGTAGGCGTTCGGGCCTTTCGCGCCCCACACGTAAGGTTTGCCGAGCTGGCCCAGGGCGAAGCCGACCGCGGCACGCTGGTGGACATCGTCCGGCAGCGTGAACCCTGGTGGCAGCTTCGTCGGGTCGACCTGGCCTGGGTCGCGGGGGACGTCGGATCCGCCCTGGTCGGGGCACAGCGTTTTCGCTTGGACTGCCTCGGTGCCGCCGCCGGGCGCCGCAGGCGGGGTCGGGTTGTCCGGTCCGGTCCAGAACCGATCCACGATCGCGGCGGCGGCTGGTTCGCGTGGGGCGTAGCGGTCGGGGAAGCCGCTGCGCTGCACGGCCTGCTCGGCCCGGCCTGGGGCCATGGTGTCCCAGCCGGGCAGGGCGATCAGGGCGTCGAGGAACTTGCCCGTGGCGTAGACGGGGTTGAGGATCTCTTCGCGGGTGCCCCAGCCTTGGCTAGGGCGTTGCTGGAACACCCCGAGGGAGTCGCGGTCGCCGTAGTCGAGGTTGCGCAGCCCGGATTCGACCATTCCGGTGGTGGTCGCGAGGACCGCGGCTCGTCGCGGCAGCCGGCGTTGCTGGACGACGTCGGTGATGGTGCGGGCGATGTCCATCTCGTCGGCGCCCAGTTGCTGGCGGTCCACCACGATCGAGCCACCGCCCGGGCCCCCTTGGTCGCATCCGGTCAGTTGCCCGAGCGTTGCGGTGGCGGCGGGCCCTACCAGTAACGCCAACACGAGGGTCGGCAGGAGCACAAACCCGACGAGAGCAGCACCTACCGCAGCGACAACACCTGTGGGTCTCGTCATAGCATCGCCGCCAATTTACTGCTGTGTAACGAGTTCTGCTTCCGCGTGAGTTGAGCGTTGGTATCGAAGATCTGCCGCTCGGTCCGGCTGAGCACAGTCTGAATCCGAAGTCCGGTCCGGTTCTCGATCTTCCACAGCGCCCGCCCCTGCCGGTCATTCGCCCACCCGGTCGTGGCTTCGTGTTCCTTCTCCGACAGTACAAGGACATCAGCCAGTTCAGCCGCCACGCGAGTCGACTGTCCAAGAAGGACACGAATTGAGCACAGCGCCAGCAGATCCCGCGCGATGGCGACTTCTTGGGAACCGGTGGCGCCGACGGAGAGGAAGTCGCCGGGTTTGTGGCTGACCAGCACCTGGATTTTGCGTTCCGCGCGCGAGAGCCGAAGTTCACTGTCGACTGCCTGGACCGCGCGCAGGCCGAGGCGCAGTTGCCGCCAGATCTCGTCGCGGACGACGATCCGCAGCTCCCCGTCCTCCTGCAGATCCGTGGCCAGCGACGACCACGAGCCCAAGCACGTCAGCGCGACGGCGACGGCCTGGTCGCCGCGCGTGCGTAGCCGCGAGAGGTCGAGGCTCTGGATGGGGGCGTCCCAGTCGACGGTGAAGTTCGTGGCCGTGTCGAACAGCCCCGCCAGCGGGCCGCTGATCAGGTTGGCCAGCGCGTCGGTGATCGAGCGCAGGTGGTCGAGGAACTGGCGGCGCCCGGCGAAGCGCAGCTCTTGCCAGAGCTGCTCGTCCGGGTCGGCCAGCGCCTGGTGGACGTCGGGGATGGTGATCGGCTTGAGGCGGGTGTAGCCGTCGTGGACGCCGAGCAGCTGCCGCAGCACCGCCGAGAGCGCGGCTTCGTCGGTGACGGTGGGCCGGTAGCCCTGGGCTTCGGCGAGCGCGACCAGCAGCTGCACCCACCGGCCCAGGACCCCGTCGAGCTCGTCGCGTTGCCGTTCGGTGGACCAGGTGTCCCAGCGGGCGGCGAGGGGGCCGAGGTCGAGGGCGTTGAGGCGGGCGGTGCTGCCGCGGCCGAGCATGATCGGCGTGACACCCAAAGCGTTTAGCAGTGGGGTGTATTCGCCTTTGACGTCGCCGGAGATCAGGGTGCGGACGCCGGTGAGCATCATCCGCAGCAGGAACGCCACTACCGTGGAGGACTTGCCTCGGCCGGGTTCACCGAACAGGACGAGGTTCGGGTTGGTGCAGATTGAGCGGAGGACGAATTCGACCGGGTGCAGGTAGAACGCGCCGCCGGAGTGGACGTCGTAGCCCATCCGCGCCCCGACCGCCGGCAGCGGGCTCGCCGCCAGCAGCGGGAACAGCCCGCCGATCTGGTGCGTGCCGGCCTGGTAGACCTGCAGCGGCGCCGCCACGGGCGACCACCCGTATCCCGGCCGGGCGAATCCCCGTCGAGGCGCGGCCCGCTGGTTCACGCGAGCGCTGCGGCCGTCCGGACGGCGGCGTCCGGGTGGGCGGGTGCTGACCGCGGGTCCGAAGGTGGCGAGCAGTTCCGCTGCCGTCCGCTCGTCGCTACGGCGGCTCACGACGCACCGCCCCGAAGGCGGGGCAGCCCGACACCGACGGGCAGGACGGCGGCGACGAACCCGGCGTCCTGGGCCAGTTCCATGCGCAGGAGCTGGAAGCGGCCGGCGATGTCGTTCTCCAGCTTGGCCGCGTGGTCCTCGACGTTCCACGTCTCCGGGATCGTCACCGCGGCGGCAACAGCGAATCGGACGATCCCGTGCCCGGCCGCGACCGCGTGCTCCTGCGCCCGCGCCCCACCCGCCTCCCGGGCCTCCGCGGCGCCGGCGTTGAAGCCTTTCGAGGACTTCCAGTCCCGCATCACGCCTGTGCGGAACCGCAGCCGGCGCACCGCTCTGCGGGACCGATGCTGTGACAGGGTCTCGTAGTGGATGGCCAGGCTGCGGCGCTCGCCGGCGGTTTTGACCGCCAGCAGCCCGCCCAGTGATCCGAATACCGTCCCGGCCTCGGGCATCAGCACCGAGTAGGACACGGTGGCGAAGCCGTCGTGGTAGTAGGCCCGCGTCGAGGGTGCTGGGGCGTGCACGGGCCCGGCCGTTGCCCAGCGCACCCCGGCATCACCGTCGGGCTGGTGGCGGTGCGCGGCGAGCGTGGCGGCGGTGGCCGGGTTGAACCCGGTGCGGATCGCCACCGCCAGTTCCGGGCCCGAGAGCCACTTCACGCCGGTGGCGCCGAGGGACTTGAGCTTGTCCTCAAGCCCGTCCAGGACGCGGTAGAGCACCGCGGCCCGGCCGGCGACCCCGCCCCCGGCCGCGGCGGCCGGGCGGCGCAGGGCGTCTTCGGTTCCGGAGAGGGTGACGAACACTTCGTGTCGGACCGACACCGCCCCGACCAGCCGGTCCAGCTCCACGTTCGCCTGTCGCGCGAGCGCGGGGGCATCCGGGACGTCGTGGTCGGCGCGCCATGCCTGGTAGTCGGCGCCGTCGTCGGGGACGGTGCGCACCAGCAGGCTCATCCGGTCGATGACCTCGCGGTGCCCGATCGACAGCAGCAGGTTCCCGAGCCGGTTGGCCAGCCGTTCGCATTGGGCGTCGGAGAGCATCCCGACCCCGGCGTGGGTGAGGCGGGCGGTGGCGCCCCATCGGCCCTCGCCGGTGTCGTGGATCAGGCACACCCGGCCCGCATCGCGCAGGGGTGGGCCGTCGGGGAACCGCAGCCGGGCCAGCACTCCGGGCAGATCTGGCTCATCGAGGTCGGTGGTCTGGCCGGTGACCGCGCGCGACTGCCACCGCGACCAGCCCAGCGCGATTCCGGCGCGGTAGAGCAGCAGATGCCCGAGCCAGCGCAGCGCCGGGCGCCCGCGGAACGGCACCACGACCAGGGCCGCCGCTGTGCCGCAGAGACCGCCCAGGGCCAGCGCTTGGCCGAAGCGTCCGGCGGCCAGTGCGAGAATCACCGGGATGGCGAGCCCGATGCACACGAACGCCTGCACGGGGGTCAGCCCGATGATCCAGCCTGCCCGCTCTCGGCGGGACAGTCCTTTGTAGATCCGGGTCGCGGCGTTCACAGCAGCACCGCGGCTTCCTCGGCCTCACCGGCCGCAGCACCACCACCGCCGCCGTCATCCGGTGGCCCGCCCGTCGGCTTCGGGACCGGCGGGGTCGGTGGCCCGGTATCTCCCCCTGGTTCTGGAGGTGGCGACTCGCCGCTGCCGTTGCCATCGTCGTCGGCGGGCGAGGCTGCGCTCGCGCCGCCGGTATCACCGGTTTCTGTCGTGGGCGATGTTGTCGTCTCGGCTGGGGGGTCGGTTCCGGAGTCTGGTGCACCGCTGCCGCCGGTCGCGTCGGCGTCGGCCGCGTTGCTGTCGGGCTTCGTGGCGGCATCGTCCGTCCCGTCAGGCGCGTGCTCGTCGCTGCTCGCGTCAGGCAGCCCGGTGGTCGTGTCGTCGGCGGCGGCTGCTTGGTCGAAGCGGTCGACGTTCGCCTGCTCCTGGCTATCGCCATCGTCGTCGCTGTCACCGTCGTTTCCGTTGTTTTTCAGGTCTTTGCGGGCCATTTTCCCGAACGCGCCCGCTGCGCGACCGGCGATGCTGTTGGCGCCGTAGGAGTCCAGACCCGCGTCCGCGAGCTTGTCCCGGAACACGCCTTGCGGGTCGGAGTCGGGGTCGACGAACGCGAACAGCTTGAACAGCACCAGCGGCACAAACAGCGCGAGGAACAGCACCCCGATGCCGGCCAGCAGCCCGGACAGGCCCTGCGCGCCGCCGACGATCGCGACGGCCAGCACCAGCACGAACGCCAGCGCGGGTTTCATCACGATCGCGACCAGGCCCCACCGGACGACTGTCCAGTACCATCGCGCGGTCACCTCGGCCATTAGCCCGGCCGCGGCGATCGGGATCGTCGCGACCACGACGTCGATCGTGGCCTCGCGGAACACCGCCTCGAACGCGAACCCCAGCCCTGCCGGGATCACCCCGAAGGCCCCGGCCAAGCCCAGCGCCACGTTCTTGACCTCATCCGACAGCGCGTCGGTGAAGCCGGTCATGTTCAACGCGTCGCGGAAGTTCCCCACCCGCAACCCCGTCGACAGGATCGCTTCGGTCAAGCCGTCGGCGGCGGCGAGGAACGCCGCGACCACGCCGACGGTCACCGCGAGCGCGATGCCGTACTGGAAGGGCCCGGTGATCAGGCGGACGAAGCCGCGGCCGCCGTGCAGGACGGTGGTGATGATCTGCCAGAAGAGCAGGCCCAGCGCGATGGCGCCGGAGATCCACAGCGTCATCGGCCACAGGATCGACACCGGTCCGTCCGTGGTGGACACGGTGAAGAGGGAGAACTTGTCGACGAGCTCAAAGGCGGTGCGCAGGATGAACAGGGCGGCGGCCCAGGTGGCCGCCATGAACGGCTCGAGGATTCCTGCCGCGGTCGCGCCGATCGCTTTGCCGGCGAGGCCGCCCAGCTTGTCGAGCAGGTCCAGGGGGTTCACCGGGCACCGTCGCGGATCAGGGGCCGGTAGCCGGCCGCGACCGATTCGGCGCTGCCCGGCCACGCGCAGGCGGCGTAGGCCGCGCGGGCGCCGGGGGCGATCCGCCAGGCGGTCCCGGTCCGGCGCAGGGCCTGGCAGTCGCCGATGCCCATGCTCGTGGTCTGGCCCTGGTAGTCGAAGCTCAGCTGACCGAGGGTGCAGACCACCGCGAACCGGCCGTCGTCGGCGGTGCCTTTGATCAGGCCCTGAGACACGTCGTAGGTCACCGCGAGGCCGGGCGTGAGCTCGCCGGGCCGGATGCCGGCCTCGTTGCGGAATGACGTCAGCAGCGCGAGCGGACCGCTGCCTTGCAGGGACGGGGCGTGCGGGAGCGCGGATTCGCCGTAGGCCCGCGCGTAGGTGGCCGGGTCGCCGCCGCGCAGCGCGGTCTCGTTGAAGTCGGTCAGCCAGCCGAGCGCGCCTTCCGCGGTGGCGGGGAAGCCGTCGGAGATCACGCGGTTCGCGATGGGCGCCGGTCGCGGGACGGTGATCGGCGGTCCGGCCGTGGCGGTGGTGAGTTCGTGCGGCAGGGCTGCCTCGGGTGGCAGGGTCAGCATGTGCCGGGTGGCCAGGGCGGTGGCCTCGTCGACCGGCGCTGTGGGTGTCGGCGAGGGCGCGGCGCCAGGCGGGGTCGTGGTCGGCGGCGGTGGTGTCGTTGTGTGGCGGGCAACCAGTACCACGGCGACCGCGGCGACGAGCAGGACGACGATGATGATCAGGCGGCGCGTTTGCGTGCGGGCGCGCGGCGATTCGGTGGTGGTGAACATGGCTCAGCCGCCCGCGAAGCTGTTGATCAGCGACCAGCCGATGCCGTAGAGGATCGCGCCGGCGACGGCGCAGAGCATCATGACGACGCCGACTTTCCCGGCGCGGTGATGGTCGACCCAGCGGCCACCGGCCCAGACGATCAGCCCGACGAAGAAGCCGAAGACGAGGGCAACACCCGCGCCCCACTTGACGTTGTTGAGCAGCCCCAGGATCTTGTCGCCGCCAACCGGGGGCTGCACCGGTGTCGGATTCGGGATCTGGACGAGCCAGTCGATGACAATCTGCGCGGACACGGCGCCCTCCACATCGCACCGCCCGACGTCACGTCAGGCGGGTCAAGTGGGAGGGCGTTGAAGTTCTTCTCAGCAGAGCGGCGGGATGGGCTCAGCCGGTGTCGGGCTCGGCGACACGGCCGTCACGCCCACCAGCAGGCGGCGGCCATCGGAGGTGCAGGCGGTGTGTCCGCTGCGGCAGCACCCGCCAGGAACGGAGGAGGCCGTCGGCCGGCGTCCGTAGCGAGGCGGGTGTCACGTCCTCGGTGATGCCATGGGTGGCGACCTCACGATTGTGGGGAAAGAACACCGCGTTGGGTAGCAGGACGCTGGTTCGGCGCCCCGCGGTGCCCACGACCCCCTTCGGCCAACGGCGAGCACCGACGACGAGCAGTTGTGTGGGCGGGGTGACCGCGCCTGCGCGCACCCACGGAGCAAGGCGGGACAAGACCTGTTCGGCGTGCGCAAGGCCGGGCACTGTGGGTCGCACCACCAGCGCGGGAATCGGTGACGGGCTGCCGACGCGCAGCCACTGCCCCGGCCCGAGCGCGGGGTCGGTCGCGAGCCGCCAGGGGTCGTGTCCGATGTCGACCACCGTCACGTCGACGCCGCCACCGCCTGGGTGCCAGTACAGCGGCGGCGGAAACAGCACCGGCTCTTCGGTGGTCGCTGCTACGTCGAGGCGCGCCAGGACTGCGCGGGCACGCCGGGAGAACCGGATGCCAGCTGCAAGGCCGGGCCCGTTCCGTCGTGGCCCATCTGCCCGCGCAGCGCGTCCCAATCCGGAACGAACCGGATCACCTGCGTCGACGAGCAGAACCGAGCGACCCGCCAGCTGGAGCGCATCGGCGATCGCGACGGCGGTGCTCGTGGCCCCCGCGCCGGGAGAAGCGGCCAGGATCGGCAGGACCCGGCCGAACGGTGACCAGTCGACCAGCTCAACCGCCGCCTCCACGGGCGCGGACGGCTGCCGCTCAGGCTCAGGCGAGTCCACACGGGAGTCAACGTCCGCGGGTAGGTTCTCGGATGTGACCATGACAGCCTCCCCTCAGCGGTAGTGGTGCGCCGGTGAAGGGTGCGGCGGTCACAGCGGGACCGTGCTCCAACCCCCTGTACGGGGTGGCGTGGGTTGCTTTCCCTCGGTAAACCGAAGATACTCGCAACGAGTGTGGCTCTTTGCATTCGATGGTAGACCGAACTTGCGATGTGTCAAACACGATCGATCGCGGCGAAGTCTGTACCAGATGGTCACGACAACGGGCGGGGTGCGGTGTGGGACGACGATATGAGGACGAGCCGGTTTTCGACAGCTGGGAATCGACCTCGCCGGCGCACCTGGACTCGCCGATCCCGCACCGTCCCTACGCTGCCCAGCAGCAGCTCACCCTCGACCTGCTTAACCTGGACACCTTTGCCGAGCGGTTGACCTACCTGTTCGAGCACGAATCGACCTACTACGTGCTCGAGGGTGAGCCCGTCGTGGATCCCGACGAGATCGCCCGCCTGGCCGCCGACGAGGACCCCGATTTCCGAAGTTTCGTTGCCCGGGTCCCGCTGGTGGCGCGCTGGGTCCAGGCCCGCAGCGGAGTCACAGTGACCAAACAGGCCCTGCATAACTTCAAGGGCGGGATCCGCGAAAACACCCGCCCGTCGATCACCAAAGGCCTGGCCGCGTTCTGGCGGATCCACCGGGACCTGCTCGACCCCCACGTGGGGGCCGCGGAGTTCGAAGTGCCCTACGACGAGACCGACCGCCGAGCTCACGAGCTGATGATCGAGATCGGCGGGGTCGGGGTCAACGCCCGGACGATCGCCAGCCGTCTGGGCGGCGCTCGCGAAGCGGACAAGCAGCTGTTGCTGAAGGTGCTGGAGCGGATCGCCCGGAATCCCCGCGACCCCGGCCCCGAGCGGCCCCGCTGACAGTCCGACACTCCGGCACCTCCGCCATCACATCCGGCTGCCGGCGGCGGGTTGTCGCGGTCCTATCTTCGTCGCCAGCCGCTGTACCCGGCGCTCGCTCAACGCCTCACCGACAGCGGCCAGCCAGACCCGCCGCGTGCCGTCGTCGACGCGCAGACGCTCGGTTTCCGGCCACCACACCTCTGCCTCTTCAGCGTCGTCGGTGGTGTCATCGGAGATGTGCTCACCCGATGGGCGTGACAAGTGCGCGACGAGGGTGGCAGTCGCGATCTCGATCTCCACGGCAGCGGCCATCGATTCGATGTTCAAGCCGTAGACAAATTGCAGGTCCTGCCGGATCGCACGGCGTATCGCATCATCGATCATCTGGTTCACGATGAGCAGCGCGTCCTCGATCTCGACCAGCTGTTGCGGCTGGGTCAAAGGGGGCCGGCGACGGCTGGCGAGCAGGATCCGCGTCCGCCCCCACAGGTGCTCGATCGCAGCGTCCTCGCGTTGCTTGCGGCGCCGGTCGCGCCGGTCGAACACTCGGCGGGTCGCCGCGGCGAACGCCGAGCCCAGGATGAACAGCAGCAGCCCGGCGGCGTCGGTGAACACTCCGAAGTGGCTGCCCCGGGGCAGATGGTGCGGGTCGGCCAGCAGCCGCAGAGCGCCGCCGAAGCGCCAGCACAGCCCGACCAGCGACACCGCGATACCGAGCTGGGCGAGGGCGACGCCGCCGCGGACCCCGGCCACCTCGCCCCTCGCCACCACGGTCAGCCCGAGCAGCAGCAGCGCGAGCCAGCCGACCATGTAGCCCAGGTAGATCGCGCTGTAGAGCTGCGAGGACAACGAGGGGTTGCGGGGTGAGGCGAAGAAGGACGTGTGTGCGCCGGCCAGCACGTAGAGGGTGGCCATCGCCGCGGCACAGACCACGAAGATCGTGAGCACGCCGGGCATGGGAAGGCGCAACTGGCCGAGGGTGTGCAGGAACGCGGCGACAAATACCATCGCCAGCATCCCCAGCACGTTGTGGGCCACGATCGCGACGTTGTGCAGGCCGGTGACGTTGTCGGCCCAGTCCAGGGTCATCGGGTCCCCGGCCGCCATCGACAGGGCCATGCACGCGATGCCGGCGGTGAGGAAGTGGCGGCTGGAGGTGTAGCCGACCCCGCGGTTGACCAGCATCTTCCTGCCCGATTCCGCCACGCCTGCGACGGCGGCGCCGTACCAGAGGACGGTGACCGCGTCAGCCATCGGCGTACAGGTGGTGACGGGCGCCGAAGGCGGCGCGTAGGGCCGTACGGCCGGGCGGGAGGTGGCGGTAGCGGTGGCGCGTGGTCCCGGCCCGCACGTGCGCTTGCAGCTGGTGGGCGAACTGCTCGGCGTCGAGCTCGCGCTGGTTCTCGGTGCTCGTGCGGCGGCTGCAGACGTAGTCGCCGGGGTGGTCCAGCACCCAGTGGCCGATCTCGTGGAAGACGATGTGGTAGACGTGCGCCGGGGCGGCGGCGGCCGCGACCCCGAGCAGGCAGTCCGTGCGCACGCGCATCATCAGTCCGGTGGTCCCGCTGCGCCCGGTCAGCATCCGGCCCAGGACGACGGTCATTTCCCGTTGTTTCCCGACGGCTTTGAGGAAGGCGCGTAGCTCGAACGGGTACCGGATCGGCAGCGTGGCGATGATGGTTTCGCAGCGTCGGCGGAACTCCTGGTCCTCGTTTCTTGTGTGATTCAACTTTCTCCCCTGGATGTTGTGTCGGTCCAGCCGGTCCCCACCGGCCTCCTGGTCACTCCCCGCAACGATGGATCTTCATCGCAGCAGGTCAAAGCGTTTCCGCCATCCTGACGGACGCGATAAACCTCCGACGCCCCGAGACACCCGTTGGATCCCGCAATGTTCGTTTGCGGGGGTCGTGCGGGGGTGTTTGCGGTCGGTGCGGGGTCGATGCGTGTCCGCATATTTCCCACGCGGACCGCGTTGGTTCCTGGTGGAGGGTTGATTCTGCGGTCGGCGAACGACTAGTCAGGAGGTCATGGTGCTGAATTCGGGGGACGCGCCGACGCGCGGGACTGTCACCGATCCGGTGACGTTGGCACGGGGGTTCAACCATCTAGATCCCGCGGTCGCCGCGACGGCATACGAGACGCTGGGGGCGATCCGGCGGGGGTGTCCGGTCGCACGCAGCGGACAGCTGGATGGGTTCGTGCTGGTCACCGGGTACGACGAGGTCCGCGAGGCCGCGCAGGCGCCGGACCGGTTCAGTGCCTACGTCGAGGGGCTCGGCGCGGCGGCGGTGGTCACCGAGATGCGGGAGGCGGTGGCGCCGATGTTCGAGACCGACGAAGAGCACCATCACCAGTGGCGGCGCGCGCTGGGGAACTTCTTCACCCCGGCGGCCGCGGCGGCCCAGGAGCAGTACGTGCGGGCGATCTGCCGCGAGACGCTGCAGGAACTGATCCCGCACGGGGCGGCCGACCTCGTCGGCGGCTACACCCAGCAGGTGCCGCCGCTGGTGATCGGGCGTGTCCTCGGGCTGACCGAGCTGGAGCGGGCGTGGCTCTCGGAACATGTCCGCGCGCTCTACGGCGCCGAGACCTTGGCCGAGGCCCAGCAGATCGGCCGGGTGTACGCGGACTTCCTGCTCGGGCAGATCCGCGAACGCCGCGCCCACCCCGGCCGGGATCTGCTCTCGCGCATGGTCACCGCCGAGGTCAACGGCCAGGCCGCGGGCGAGGACGAGCTGGTCAAGATGACCATGCTGATGGTCGCGGCCGGGTACCTGACCACCGCCGACGCCTGTGCCACCGCGATCCTGCAGCTCCTCGAAGACCCGGCGCTGCGCGAGCGCGTGGCGGGCGACCCAACGTTGCTGGGGCCATTCGTCGAGGAGCTGGTCCGCTACGAGCCGGCCGTCTCGGCCACCGGCCGCACCGTCACCACCGACACCCACCTGGGCGGGATGCCGCTCTCCCCCGGAGACCGGTTGCTGCTGGCGTGGGGCAGCGCCAACCGCGACGAACGCCTCTTCGCCGACGGCGACGTCTTCCGGCTCGACCGCGAACGCAGCCGGACGCCGCACCTGGGGTGGGGCGCTGGCGAGCACCGTTGCCTCGGCCGGCACCTGGCCCGGATCGAACTGCGGGTCATGCTGGAGGAGCTGCTGCGCGCGGTCCCCGATTTCCGGCTGCAGCCGCACGCGACCGTGCGGCGCACGTTCGGGGTCATCCGCGGCGTGGCGGCGCTTCCGGTGCAGTGGAGCCGACGCTAGGGGCCACGTACGCCTCGTACCACTCGACCAGCTCGGCGCGGCCGCGCAGGTTCAACAGGCGGTAGATCTTTGTCAGGTCGCCCTCGACCGTCCGCGCCGAATTGTGCAGGGCAGCGCCGATCTCGATATTCGACTTCTCGTCGCTGACCATGCGCGTGATCTGCCACTGCCGTTCGGTCAGCGCCGGTGACGTGGGGTTGGCGTCGCCGAGGGCGAAAGACACGATGCGGTCGTCACGCCACCGGCCACCGGCGTCCCGTGCCGCCTCGAACACTTCCTCGCCGATGGCTTCGATAACCGCGGCGATCGCGATATCCCGATGATGGCGCCACCCGGGCAGGCCGTTGAACCGGACGCCGTGGCGGGCCTGCAGGCTGTCCGACCCGCCGTACAGGTACGCCGCGCTGAGGTAGTCATCAGCCAGGACCCGCTTGCGGGCTTCCTCTTCCACACCCCAGGCGGGACCCCACAAGTCGCCGAGTTTCACCTGCGCGCGCAGCGCATTGCGGGCGCTGGCCTGCGGTTGGGAGCCTTCGGGAAGGCCGCGAGTCCATTCCGCCCAGGTGATCGCCCATGCCGCGCCGCTGGCGTAGGCCGCATCGAGGCACCACTGCGACATGCGGTCGGCCTCCCCGACCGGCCCGAGCAATCCGGCGGTGAGCGCGTGGAACAGCCCTGCCATGTATTCCGAGCCGTCGGCGCCGGCCGCGCGGAATCCCTCCCGCGCCGCCTCCAGCTTCGCATAGCCGCTGCGCAGCCCCAGGGCCAGCGCGTCGTAAGTGCCATCGACGAACTGCACCGCCGGGGATTTCTCCACCCCAATCTGCTGGGCAAGGTGGAGACAGTCGTCGCGGTGAGCTTTGCCCCGCTCGCGGGCGCCGAGTGCGGTCCAGATCCACCCGACCATCGCCAGCGCCGAGACCCGCGCCGGTGACGGCTTCGCCGACTCCGCCTGAAGGAGTTTTTCGACCTGGCGGCAGACCGGAATCTCGGTAGCGAAGAAGTACGGCGCACCAGTACGCAACAGGTCGACCATGATCGTCATCCCGCGCTCCACCTGCCCGCGTTCGGCACACCACGTCACCACGGTGGCGATGTTGCCGGACTCGGCGTCGACCCCGCTCAGCCAGCACATCTCGTCCGGGCCGAACCAGCCTTCCGCCGCCTCCCGCACCAGCTGCGCGACCCACGCGCAGAGACGTTCCTCGATCGCGTCCTGGTCGCCGAAACGCCGCAGACACCGGCGGCCGTACTCGCTCAGGTAGTTGTGCTGCCGATACCGGCCGTCCGCGGACGCGCCTTCGATGATCGAGTGCTGGACCAGGTAATCCAGCGTCGTCAGGATCTCGGCACGGTCGACGACGGCGTCGGCGCAGACCTGCTCGGCCGCCTCGAGGGTGAAGCCGCCGGTGAACACCGTCAGCCGGGCCCACACCCGCTGCCGCACCTCCGAGCACAGCTTCCAGGACTCGCCGATCGCCACGTCCAGGGCCAGATGGTGCGCTTGGACTCCGCGGGTGCCCGGGGCATACCGCAGCGACAGCCCGCCTTCCAGCCGGTCGAACACCACGCGCGGTGATCGTCCGGTGCTCAGCTGGGCCGCGACGAGTTCCAGAATGAGCGGGATCCCGTCCGACCAGCGCACGAGCTGAACGATCACCGACCAGTCGTCCTCGGCGGTCAGCGGCCGCCCGGCCAGGGCGGCGCGGTCCTGCAGCAACCGGACGGCGTCGCATTCCTCGGCTTCCGCGCGTCCGGCGTTCTCCCCTGGGATGCGAAGCGGATTCAGGTGCACGATCCGCGCGCCATGGATCTGCAGCCAGGCGCGGCTTGTCGCGATGATCTGCAGCTGCGAGGCCTGGTTGATCAGCAGGTCCACGAGCTCCTGGACGGGCCCGAGTAGGTGTTCGCAGTTGTCCAGCACGAGCAGGACGCGCCGGTCGCGCAGAAACCCGGTCAGCACGTCCAAGGGTTGTGCGTCAGGCTGGTGATTGGCGACACGTAAATCTGCCAGCAGCAAGGTGCAGATTCGCCCGATGGTCGGTTCGCCATCGGCCTCATCGCTCATTTCGGCGAGGCGAACGAAGGCCGCCGCGTCGTAGCGATCGCGGCGCCGCCGGAAGACTTCTCCGGCCATGCGCGTTTTTCCGACTCCGCCACTGCCCGTCATTGTGACCACGGGAGTGCCTTCGTCGAGATAGCTTTCCACCTCGGTCACCTTGTGCAACTGACCCACGAACGTTGTCGGATAGGCCGCGCCCGGCGGGCCCGCACCCGGCGATGGTCTACGCGCCATGATGCAAGCGCGTCGCACCGGCGGTGACCGTGCTTCGTGCTGCTGCGGCTTGCGCCTCCGGCATCGCTCCTCCTCGTACCGTCCCTGCTCGTCACGGGCCTCGATCGGTTCCCGTCACGCCCCTCGCCGGCGAGCACCGCGTTCACCCCAGGTGTGCCGCGCTCCGCGTCATGTTTCGTACCACGGGTAGCACCGTGACCCTCAAGCGTTAACCATCGGAACACTCAATCGGGTTAATCGTCCACACCTTGTCGCAGCGCATCGACTGCACCGAGTAACAGTCGACTCGCCTATCGATCGACCGAAAACACCAGCACCGCAAAGATCACAAGAAGGGTATAGATGCACACTTTCTGCAACATCACACAGGAAGGCGCCCAACAAGCACACGCGGGTCCGCCATCTGCGAACACATGCGTTGACTTTTACCGAGAACTGGTTATTGTTCGTTTCAGCAAGGCTGATCGTGTTCACGCCGGGGAGGCGTGATGCAGACACGGTCGGCCGACACGTTAGGACTGACACGTGCTCACAACACCGCCAGTATTCCACGTTTTGGCTCGCGGACCGCCGTCGTCGTCTCGATCCGACGACGACTTCCGACGCAGATCCTCTCCGGTCGCACCGCGACCGTCACGATGACCAGGCCGCACGGCCGGTCCACATCATCCGAAGTCTCCGCTCAGCCCTCTTCGCGTATCCCTGGCTGCGGCACGAGGCCCGCCTTTCAGCACGCCTGCCACTCAACATACGGCGCGCTGGATGGCTTTCCCTTTCTTTCAAGGAGAAACCTCGATGCACAGCCGTCTTTGGCATGCCCTCGCCGCGACCGCGGCCCTACTCGCCTCCACCGCGGCCACCGCCGTCGCCGCACCCACCACTCCCACCGGCAACACCGGCGACCGCGCCCCGATTGCCGGGAGCACCCCAGCCTGGGCCACCCCGCATACGGAAGTCGCCCGCAGCAACGGAAACACCGTCCGCCACATCCAGGTCGCCCTCGCGCTGCGCGACCAGGCCGGCGCCGAACGCCTCGCCGCGCACCTGGCCACCCCGGGCAGCGCCGAGCACGGAAAGTTCCTGTCGTCGAAGGAGTTCCTCGACCGATTCGCCCCCACCAAGGACGCCGTCGATCAGGTGTCGCAGTGGCTGGGCTCGCAGGGGCTGCATGTGACCGGGGTCAGCGCCAACCGGCACTTCGTCGACGCCGAAGCCCCGACCGCCACGCTGGAGTCGGCGTTCGGAACGAGGATCGCCGCATTCCGGGCCCGGATCGACGGCACCACACGCACGCTCACGGCCCCGGCGGCGCCGGTCACGGTGCCGACCTCGCTGCGCGCCTCGATCACCGCCGTGCTCGGCCTCGACGACAGCGCCGCCCTGCTCACGCCCCAGCACACCCGCCCGGCCGCCGCGGCGGCGGCGGCGGCGGAGCAGCACTGCGCTCGCTGGTGGGGCGAGCAGAACAACACCGACGTCCCGCAGAAATACCCCGCCGGCTCCCAGTCGAACTCGCTGTGCGGCTACACCGGCACCCAAGTCCGCGCGATGTACAAACTGGACAACGGAAACACCGGCACGGGCACGACGATCGGTGTCGTCGGCGCCTACAACTCCGCCACCGTCGTCGCCGACACCAACCAGGCCGCCGCCCAGCTCGGCGTGCCGCCGCTCACGGACGGGCAGTACAGCGCAGTCCTGCCGCAAGGCGGGTTCACCGACGCGACCGAGTGCGGCGCCGACGGCTGGGCCGCAGAGCAGACCCTGGACGTCCAGGCCTCCCACACCATTGCCCCGGCCGCGAAGATCCGCTACTACGCCGGGAAAACCTGCAAAGGAACCGGGATCTACGACGCATTCAACCAGGCCGTCACCGACAACGCCGTGGACGTGATCAGCAACAGCTACGGCAACGCCGACGGCGAAACCAGCCTGCCTCAGGCGGCGCGGGACCAGTTCAACAGCATGGCGCTGCAGGCGGCGATCCAGGGCCAGACCATCACCGTGTCCACCGGCGACGCCGGCAACAACTCCGGCCCCGTCGGCCACCCGACCGCCAGCTTCCCGTCCTCGAGCCCGTGGGTCGTGGCCGTCGGTGGCACCAGCGTCGGCCTGGACCAGAACAACCAGCCCAAGGTGCTGACCGGGTGGGAGAACAGCGGCAACACCCAGACCGGCAACTCGTGGGCACCCCAGCGGGACGCCGATGGCCCGTTCGCCTCCGGCGCCGGCGGCGGCACCTCCGCGCTGTATGACGCGCCGGACTGGCAGGCCGGAGTCGTCCCCGGTGCGGGTGGGAAGCGGGCCGTGCCGGACATCGCGGCGCTGGCCGACTCCTACACCGGGATGCTGGTCGGACAGACCATCAAGGGCCAGTTCGGTATCGGCTCCTACGGCGGCACGTCGCTGGCCTCGCCGCTGATCGCGGGACTCGTCGCCGACGCCCAGCAGGCCCGTTCTGGCACCGCCCGCGCCGGTCTGCTCACGCCGGTCCTCTACAGCTTGAAGGGCTCCGGCGCGATCGCGGACGTCGTGCCGCAGAAGGCGGGAGTCTGGACGCCGATGATGCACGCCTTCGGCGGCGTCGCCGTCCCCGGCGGGCAGGGCAGCTACCTGATCGACTTCGACGCCCGCCCGCAGAACCTGCAAAGCGGTCCCGGCTGGGACAACGTCACCGGCCTCGGCACCCCCGCCGACGGCTTCGTCGGAGCGCTTTCTCAGTAATCACAACCTCTTTCGCGGCAGGTCCGCTCGAGTGCGGGCGGGTCTGCCGCGGCCTCCATCGACCCTTGAGGAAGGACTCGTCATGTCCGAGATGTCACGACCGGCGCCGAACCGGTGGCGGGTGCTCGCGCTCTGGCTGGCCGGGATCGCGCTGGTCGGTACCGCGGGCGTGCTGCTCGCACCGTCTCCGAAAGCGCCCGACGTCGCTCGCGGCGGCGCCGAGCCGGTCGAGCTGGGAGTCGAGATCCACGCCCCGGTCGTTGCCGCCCGCGCGGTTCCGAATCTGGCCAGGCTGCCTGAGGCCAGCACCCTCGGCACCGTCGCGAACGCTCCGCAGGACGCGACGGCCGAGGAGATACCGGACGGGCAGCTCGTGCACCCGACCGAACCGGTTCCGGTATTCGACCAGCCCGGTGGCGCGGCGATAGCTGCTCTTCCGACCACGCAGCTCGGGTCCGACACGTGGGTGCCGGTGATCGCGGAGGAACCGGGCTGGGTGCAGGTGCTGCTTCCTTCGCGGCCCAACGGCTCCACCGGTTGGCTGTCCAACCAGGACAACACGCTCGACAGCCGGTCGACGACCGACCGGATCGTCATCGACCGGGCCGCGTTCCGGCTCACGCTCTACCGCGACCACCAGCAGATCGGCACCTGGAAGGTCGGCGTCGGCACTCCGGCCGCGCCGACCCCGGCCGGGCGGACGTTCGTGCTCGCCTCGATGACCGACGCGAAACAGAAGTTCAGCCCGGTGATCTTCCCGCTCGGGATCCACTCGGCCACGTTTTCCACCTACGGCAGCGGACCGGGGACCACGGGCATCCACGGCTGGCCCAGCACCGACGTGTTCGGCCGCCGGTCCAGCGACGGATGCATCCGCGTCCCCGCCGACGCTCTCGCCACCTTCACCAACCCCCTCGACCCGGTGCCCATCGGTACCCCGGTCCTCATTCGCTAACCCAACCACACCAACACTTCTGGAGAAACCAGCCATGAACACCACTCGTACTGCTCTCGCCGCCGGAGCCGGCGCGCTCCTCATCGGCACCCTCACCACCTTCGCCTCCAGCTGCACCCCGGCGACCGCGGCGCCGCCCGCGCTCGCGGCCGCCGCGGCGACCTCGACGGCAACCGGGATCTCAGTCTCCGGCGGCGAGCACCTCTCGGCCCGGCCGAGCGTGTCCAGCAGCGGCGCGATCAAGACCGCCGGCGGCTCGGTCTCCAGTCCCAGCGGCGCCGTGGTGGCCAGCGGCATCAGCCTGCAGGCCGGCGCCGGATTCGCCGAAGCCCGAGTCACCTCCGTGCGAGTCGGCGGGACCACGGTCGGGCCGTTCACCGCGACCTGCCGCAACGGCGCCATCACCACCAGCGCCCCCAAGGACGGCAGCGGCAACCTCAAGGTCACCGGCGGCGGCAACGGCACCGCCGGGGTCATCACCGTCACCACCAGCACCGCCCCCACCCGCACCAACGGAACCGGCGCACCGACATCGGCAAAGCCCACAGCGGGCACGGCAATCACGGTGACGGTGGCGACGGTCAGCTGCGGCGCCGGAACCCCGCCACCGCCGACCGGCAACCCGCCGACCGGAACCCGCCCGGCCCCGACGCACAAGCCCGGGGCTCCGGAGACGTCCCGACCGGCTAAGCCAGGTGAACGGCACCAGCAGGGCGACAACCCGAGCGACCGGACCGCGCCCAAGCCGCAACCGAAACCCGGCCACGTCGCCGTCACCGGCTGATCACCACCAGACCGCGCGGGCCCGCACCCCCACCTCAACCCCTCCAACGCGGGCCCGCGCACCCCTTCCGCTCCCACGTCCCCGCCGGGCGACCCCTCCCCACGCCCGCACAACCCAACCAACTCACCCACCAGGGGAGATCTCATGTCCACACTCGTTTTCAGCCACGCCAGCACCCACTACCCCGACACCACCGCGCCCTCCGAAGACGACCGGGCCGTGCATTTCGTCGGCTCACTGCCTGCTGTCCTGACCGGCGACCACGCCGCGACAATGCAGTGGTTCCTCGACCACAGCACCGACACGTCGCTGACCGGACTGCCCTGTGATCCGGACCCGCGGTGGATCATCGACTGGCTCGACGGCCTCGCCACCGTCGACGCCCTCGAACCCGTCCGCACCGGCCACTCCGCCGACTACGACGACATGCCGACCTACCACCTCAAGCGCGGCCACTGGCTCGAATCCGAGGACCTGTCCCTCGGGCGCGCCGACCACACCGACGCCGTCATAGCCGCCCGCGCCCAACTGCACGACGACCGCGACTTCCCGCCGCATCAGGTGTCGATCCCGAACCCCTACGACCTGGCGTTGTTCACCTTCGGCAGCCCGGGGGCGGCGGTCACGCACCTGCCGGTATTCCGCCAGGCCGTGCTCGACGACGTCCACACCATCCACCGCCAGCACGGCGCCCAAGTCGTGTTCCAGCTCGAAACCCCCGCCGTCCTCGCCACGCTGGACCGCACCCCCCGGCCGCTCTGGCCAGCCGCGGTACGGGCGCTGGCCAAGCAGGTCGCGCGCGTCTTCGCCGACGGCCCCCGCGACGCGGCGTGGCGGATCCACCTCTGCCACGGCGACCTCGGCCACCAGCCCCTGTTCGCGCTGACCGACCTCGTGCCCGCGGTGCAGTTCCTCAACGCGCTGCACAAGCAGCTGCGCCGGCTGCGGATCCCGATGCCAGCCGTGCACATTCCGATGTGCACCGGCACCGACGCACCTCCGACGGATCCGCGGTTCTACCGGGCGCTGCGGCACCTGCGCCGCGACATCGACGTCATCGCCGGCCTCGTCGACGAAACCCACCCCCAGGACTCCCGCGCCGCGCTGGAACTGGTCGAGACCGAACTGGACCGGCCTGTGCTCGCGGTCGCCGCCGCCTGCGGCCACGGCCGTCGGCTAGTTCCCGCGGCGGTCGCCAACGCCGCGCTCGCGTGCGAACTCGCGCATCACACCACCGACACCCCCGCCCGCTGACCCACGGAGAGGACTGCCGCGATGGACACCACGACCACGCCGATACCGTCCGCCGCCGGAAACCTGACGAGCGAAGGCGAGGCGCTCAAGCCAATCTTGCGGACTGGGATCGTGCCGACCCGCGCGCTCTCCGGTGGCCGGATGCACCTGCCCGGCGCCACCACCCTCGCCCCGCAACGGCACGACACCACCGAGACCGCGATCGCGATCATCAGCGGCCACGTCGCCGTCCTCTCCGGCAACGCCATGCAGCCCTTCCACCCGCAGGCCGGGGACATGATCTACATCCCGCCGACGCTGCCGTACGCGGTCGTGAACCTCAGCAACAACGCCTCCGTCCTCGCCTTGGTCTTCCGCACCGACCCCGGCTTCGACACCGACGTGCACCGCATGCCCGAGCTCGACCGCGCCGCCCGCGACCAGATCCCCGACCTGCGCCGCGCCCACCACCAGGCGCTGCTCACCCGGCGCAGCGGCCGCGCCCGCCGCACCTGACCCCTACCTCTCGCTCCGTCCAGCGCCACGCCACCCGCCGACCGGACTCGTTCGGCGCCTCCCTGTCACCTGGCGTGCCACACCTACCGGCTTGATCAGGAAGACGTCATGCTGACCTGGATTACCGACACCGCTCGCGATCTACTCGACGACCCGCCACCTGGCGGACCGGTCACGCTCGACGAGATCGCCGCCTGCGCGGGCATCACGACCCGTCAGCTGCGGGCCTACTACAGCTCAGTCGAGGCCATCGTCGCCGACAGTGCCGACCTCCCAGCACATTCGACCCAGGTTGGGCGGTGCTGACGATGCGCTGGAAGAACCTGCACCTGCGTGGCATCGGCGCCGCGCTCGGCGACCTCGTCGCCGTCGAAAACCTCGAGACCGGGCGCACACTGGACGCAGCGACCAGCCAGCGCGCCGTGTCGATCGCCTCGCTCAGCACCGGCATGGATCTGGCTGTCCGTGCCGGACGCAACGCCCTTGCCAGCATGGCCATCACCACCACCGGCCCACTCCCGGTGCCCGACTTGCACTTCCACGCCGCGATCTGGCGCGGCAGCCGCGGCATCGACTTCTGGTCACGCGCCGCCTACGTCCGCACCCGCCTCGGCCTGCCCGCCGGACCCGGCATCGCCACCGAGCTCAACGCCATGAGCAACAGCCTCGTCGGCGGCATCGACATCTCCACCCGCGTCCTCGCCGGCAGCCCCGACCTCGACACCGTCCTGCTCACCGGCGGCGAAACCTTCGGCCCACCCGCCTTCGACCACCTCACCGCCGACCACGGCATCGCCTACGGCGACGGCGGCTCCGCCCTCATCCTCGGCCGCCACCCCGGCCTCGCCCACATCCTCGCCACCAGCTCCTACACCGACCCCACCCTCGAACAACTCCACCGCGGCAACCACCGCTTCGCCCCCGCCGGCACCACCGAACTCGGGATCGAACGGATCCGCGAGCGGAAACGCCAGTACACCGACGCCGTCGGCCAGGCCTCGGTCACCCGCCGCAATCACGACGGGGTCCGCGCCGTCATGGACGAGGCCCTCCGCGACGCCGACCTGCAGCTCGACCAGCTGCGCTGGATCCTGCTGCCGCACTACGGCCGGCACCTCCTAGACACCCACTGCCTGCAACCACTCGGCATCACCGCCGAGCGCACCCTCTGCCACGCCGGCGACCAATGGGGCCACATCGGCCCCAACGATCAGATCGTCGGCCTGACCCATCTGATCACGCGTGGCGCGGTGGTCCCTGGCGACCACGTCGCGTTGCTCGGCATCGGTATCGGCATGACCTGGACAGCCGCGGTTCTTCGCATCGACGCGGTGCCGCCCGGCATGAGTGCCCTTGCTCCGCCCTTGCGCTGGCCCTGGCGCGCGCCGGCCGACGCGCAGCGTTGACCAGCGCCTGGCCCCCGTAACGCCGAGCTCCCGAGGACTCCCATGCCAGACGCCTACCTCCCGTCACGTCTCGACCAGGCACTCTTCGGCCCACCGTTCATCGTTATCGACACTGACAACGCCGCGCGCACAATCACCCACTGCCTCGACGACGCCGCCGGTATTCTCAACACCGACAGTGCGGCACGCGCGATCGTCGGCACGCTCCGGTCACCTCTGCTCGCCATCGACATTGACCCCGAAGACGCCGGTGCCGGTGCCGACGCTGGCGACGTGGTCGCCGAACAGTTGCTTCTCTGGGCCGGCCGCTACGGGCTGCCCTGGCTGCGCCGCGACTCCGGCCGCCCCGGCCACACCCACCTCATCATCAAGACACCGCCGTGTCTGCGCGAAGAGCTCCAGTTCGTCGTCCGTACCGTCGCCAGCCGGCAGAACGTCTCCGCTACCCTCCGCTCCACCCTCCGGCTCACCTCGTCGCCGCACCGGCGCGGGCTGCCCAGCCCCGTCGTAAGCTGCACACTTAATACGGCCGACGCACATACGCACGTCACCTCCACAACACCGCGTGCCGCGCGACCCGCCCGACAGCGACGCGGCTCCGGCAGCAGCAGATCCGAAAGTGAATACGGCCACGCCCTCGCCCTTGCCCGCGCCAACCACAGCACCGCGCACGCCTGGGCCTTCGCCAACCTCGCCGGTACGAAGGCCCGGGAGATCGGCCAGAACGCCTGGCGACGCTGGTTCTGGGCACCCGCCACCACGATCGCCGCCGCCGAACGCGGCCTCACCGAGCAACAGGCATGGGACCTCTTCCACCGAGCCTCTCCCAACCAGGCTGCCCACGTCGGGCGCGACACATGGCGCCGCAGCCGCTGGTCACCCGCCCTTCGCGAAGCGGCGGAAACTCGGCCGCGACGCAAACGCCTCGGACCACACCAAGCCGCCGACCACGTACATGAACCTCCATCACCTCGGCTCCGGCAGGTGCAGGCGGCGCTTCACGCCGCCGTCGACAGCCATCTAGCACGGAGAATCGGCTCCGGCGGGCGCAACGACGTGATCGCCGGCGTAAGGGTCGTCAGTCTGCGCGCGGCCCTTGACGCATTCGCGCATGCGGTTCTCGCCACCCAAGGCTCTACTTCTGTACGCCACTGGGCGGAGCGTGCAGGTCTCGATCCCAAGACCGTTCGCCGAGCCCGAGACGCCGCGCTCAAGCTTGGAATCCTCAAACGCGTGCACAGCTACGCCGGAGGCGACGCCGACTGCGACGCATTCGCCCTGAGCGAAAACACAGTAGCCGAACACAACACAGAATTAAGTTCCCCCACTTTGTACACCCCCAGCCGCGGCAAGGCTGACACCCTCAGGTTGCAGTTACAGCATCAGCAGGACAGACACCAATTCGCGCTCAACCACAAGCCGAGAGCCACTGTCACTGAGATCAACCTTCGGCATTCAGAAGAAAACGCTTCACCTGCCGCCAGCGTCAGCGCCGCTCCTCGCAGACAGCGTGAACTCACTGGAGTCGACCGCTCTCATCTCCGAGATGGCGACCTCTTCCATTGCGTCGATGGCCTTTGCGAGGATCGAGATACGCCCACGCGTCCGGATCGCTGGAAAGGAACCTTCCTCTATGGCGCGATAGATGGTCATCGCAGACACACCGAGCAGGCTAGCCGTCTGCCCGACCGTCAGGAAACGCGGCGTGCTCACAGGGGATTCAAACATCGCAAACTTCCGATGCTACACAGCAAAGGGAAGGTTTTCGTCGACAAGGAGAATGACCGCCCGCATCGACACCACTGACTTCAGCATCCGCCAGAATCATCAACTCGTCAACCGGTCCCGAACGATTGAGTCGGGTCTCGCCGACGCCGAACCCAGGCCGGCGACTGCCTCACCGCTGCCGGTCAGACGGAGAACCTAGTCACGTCCTGCCACGAGAATGTACAGATGGGGTACTAGCGAACGCCCGCCTTCTCGCCCCGGCGACGATCAGAGATCGACCCACGCTTCGTGCGGTACGGTTAGATAATTCTCTTCGAGACACCTATTACGTTGCGCCCGTGATATCGCAGGTCGCCCGCAGCGTAACGGCACGATTGACGTGGCTCTAGCGGCCCGCCTCGCCGTGGCAACTAACTGCCCACAATGAGACGAAACCTGACTTGGCAGGGATCTCTTCGACGGGACCGCTCTGCTACACATGATGAGTCCAGGGCGAACCTGCAGGGAAAGTAGCTAGGTAGAGGTTACAGCTACAGCGCCCAGAGCTGACCGCTGCCTCTGTCCGACACAGCGCCGTTCGTGACCCAGCGTGTCTAAGCGCGTGCCGCGGGTGTCATATTTAGATGATCTTGCAGGTTTCGCCGTTCCCTGCGCTCCTGACGGTAGACGCAGTCGATAGAGATGAGAGGGCGGACCAGCGATGATCTTGGACGTCGCGCTGATGCCAGCGGTAGTCACGGGCTTGGTCGTTGTGGTGCCCTTGACCGGGAGGGCTCTGCACCGCTTGCTGAAGACGATCGAGCACCTGCGGCAAGAGCGGACCGTGGTAGAGGTTGTACGGGAGCAACGGCAGATGGCGGAACTATCGCTGCGGAACGGGACCGAGATGTCACATAGCGTAGAGGGTGGGGCTCGGCTCGTCATCCGACAGTTGCCAGCCGGACAGAGCACGAAGGACGTGACCAAGTGAGCGACGAGGGAGAGACCACCGACGCCGACGAACGCGAGGAGGGCGACCTCGGCGATTTCCGAGAAATTGCTCTTGCTGCAGCCCCGCTGCTCAACCGGCCGGCGACCCCTCCCCTAAAGGCGGTTTGGAACGGGGACGGGGAGACCGCCGCTCGAGTTGTCGCCCCCTCCTCGGACAAGGTCGGGACTCCCAGGCTTGAACGGTTCTGCTTCGACAATTTCTACCTGACCCACCGGCCAGCCCTGTTAGCGAAACTGGTGAAGTTCTGCGCTGGCGACCGGGACCTAGCTGAGGACGCGGTTCAGGAGACCTTCTTCACCGCCTATCAGTACCTGGGCCCGCTTTCTGAGCACCCAAACCCGGCCGGATGGCTGTACTTGGTCGCAACCCGGGCGGCGATGAAGTTCTTCACTCGAGAAACGCCGACTGACAAACACGAGGACGAGGCGTCGTCAGACAACAGCCTCGATGAAATGCCGATCGACCTGGTCGATCTGATGTACCGGGTACTGAGCGAGGAAGAGCGGCAGGTCATCGAGTATCGATACCTACTCGGTCAACGTCGCCAATGGGTTGCCGACCGTATGGGCCTAAAACTCCGTACCGTGGACAATAGAATCAAGACGGCGCTCACGAAACTGAGGGACCACCTCGCAGAGCCGAAGGGAGACCAGTCGTGACTACAGGCGAATACGGCAACGAACTGGTCGTGCGATCAATCGTCGACCTGAAGCGGCAGTTGACCGAGTTGAAGCTGGACGCTCTGCGCCGGTCCGATGACGCCGAACTAACGACCGACGTCAACGACATCGACGCGATCGCAGAAGAAGTGGCTGCCGGCATGAAAGCACGACGAGCACGCCCGGCTATCGGCAACGACTGCGTCCCCGCGCGGCCAGACCCGAGGACATCAGTAAATCTGTGGTGAAGAGCTACACCGAGAGGAGCATCGGACCCGGCGGCGATGGAGTATGACAATAGATGAACTGCGGAATGCTCTGCGTGCACGGCTCGACCGATACGAGATCGAGCAGGATCCGGCAGCAGTGCTCGACCCCGCCGCGTTGGTGGACGCGCTTGCACTCGCCGAGGCAATCGAAGGCCGAAGCCGACAACACGCGGAGGCCGCAGCTGCGGTCGGCCTATTGCACTGGTACCGCTATCTGCTGCTCCCAGATCCCGATGACCGGCCCGACCTATACGAAGCGGTCGCCGTGTTCGAGAAGATTAGCAATAGCCGTCCAGACCTCGTGCCAGAGCCGCTGTTGACGACGTTCGCCGAAGTCAAGAAGAAGTTGGGGCGCCAACTCCTGACATCATCGACAAACTATGCCGCACCTGCCGACGACCGCGATGGCAAGGCTCGGACTGCGGTAAAGCTCGCCAGTCTCCTACTGCGTCGACATGAATTGGACGGTTCCCTGGTCGACTTGGACGAGGCCATCAATATACTGACCACAGTCGTTCCCTCAGGCCACGACAGTGCATCCCATTCGGAGGCGCTCACGGTGGCGCTGTTCCTCCGGTACGAGGCCACCGGAGACGATCGCGATCTCGACAAATTGATCACGATCGGACGCTCGCTACTTAACCGCGATCAGCCGCAAAAAACGGCACAGTTGTCCATGATCGCGCTCGCGCATTATCGCCGCTTCCAGTTGATTAGCGACTCCAATGATCTCGACTACGCCGTTGAGTTAGGTCGGCAGGCAGCCGCCACGGCATTACCAGGGAATCCCGAACTGCCTGGCATTCAGTCAAATCTCAGTGTCGCGCTACGCGTTCGCTTTGAACGTCGGGAGGCCCCTCATGATCTCGATGAAGCAATCAACATGGCTGCAACGGCAGTTCACACAACACCACGAGACCACCCGGAACTACCCCGTTACCTCACCAATCTCGGACTAGCACTACGTGAACGCTACGAACGGTACCGCGCCGCGCCCGATCTCGACGAAGCAATCAACATCGCACGAACGGCAGCCCATGCCACATCACCGAAGCACACAGACCGTGCGGGCATTCTTCTCAATCTGGGTGGCACGCTGCTGCTGGCAGGCGATAGTTATGCCATGGAAGCCGTCGAGGTTCTACGGGAAGCCACCGAGTTGGCCGCAACACCGTCGCTTCGCGCACTCACCGCTACTTATCTGGGCCGAGCTTCTGCGGCTACCGCCGACTGGGCGCTCGCTACCAACGGGTTCGAAATAGCGATTGATGCTGTTAGTCAGATGGCCGGACACGGATTTAGCCGGGACGACAGCGAGTTTCACCTAGCACGGTTCGCCAGCCTCGCCTCTAATGCAGCGGCGTGCGCGGTAAATGCGGGCGAGCCTCTGCGTGCCGTTGAGCTTTGGGAGCATGGCCGAGGGCTGCTATTGAAGCGGTCACTCGATCTCCGGGCAGACTTGACAGAACTCGCACGGAAAGCGCCTGAACTGGGCTCCCGTTTCGTTATGCTACGCAACAAGCTAGATCGCGAATACGAACGCGACATGAGCGCCCCCAGCGGTCACTGGCCCTCAGATATACCGCGTGACCGCCTCCAGCAGCAGTGGACGGACCTGCTGACTGAGATTCGCGAACTGCCAGGGTTTGAGCGTTTCCTCGACCGTCTGCCCGTCACAGAAATGCTTGCCGCCGCCCAACGAGGCCCCATAGTGCTTCTCAACGTCAGCACGTACCGGTCCGACGCCATCGCCTTGACCGCCGATGGCGTACGCGTGATCCCGCTGCCGGCAGTGAACCCGGCCGAGGTAAAACGGCAACAGGCAGTTTTCGACACGGCCATGGCCTTCGCGTGGATCCGACCTGATCCGCGTCTCGACGATGTGCTCGAATGGCTCTGGGATACCGTCGCCGAGCCGGTACTTCACGGTCTGGGGCTAGTCGCTGACTGCGACCGCGAGCAGCGGTTGCCTCGGCTGTGGTGGTGTCCATCAGGTCCGCTGTCGTTCCTGCCCCTGCATATGGCCGGCTATCATCGGGCGGGGGCGGGCGACCTAAGAACAACATTAGACCTGGTCGTTTCGTCTTATACGCCCACAGTCAGCGCCCTGATCCATGCGCGAAGGAAGCATACAAGGACTGCGCCGCCTCGAGTACTCGCTGTTCTCGCGGCAGACGTGGCAACTCTGCCAGCGCTGCCGTTCGCCGTACGTGAGATCGAGGCGCTGGGTCAGCGGTTCCCATCCCAAGTGGACCTCCTGGCTAATGCCGAAGCGACACGAGCCGCCGTTCTGTCCGCACTCGCCACAACCACGACGGTGCACTTCGCCTGCCACGGGGTGACCACCCGAGACGATCCCTCGTCCAGCGGGCTCGCGTTGAACGACCAACTCCTGACCGTGCGAGACCTCACACAAGTCCAGTTGGACGGCACCGAACTGGCGTACCTCTCTGCATGCCATACCGCCGCTCCAAACTGGTCGCTAGCGGACGAGGCGACCAATCTGGCGACGGCATTCCAGTTGGCAGGCTTCCGACATGTCGTCGCCAATCTATGGTCAGTCCCGGACAAGGTGGCGGAGACTATCTCCCATCTGTTCTATGACGCCCTGGGCGACGGTTTCACTATCGACGCTGATCAGGCGGCGTTCGCTGTGCACACAGCGATGCGCACGCTGCGAGAGCGCTATCCCGAGCAGCGCGCATGGCTACTGGCCACGATCCACGTTGGATCTTGAGTCACGCCTCTAAATGGAGGCGGACAATTGGCATAGCACCCGGCGCATTCGCGCCCAGCTTGCAACGGCTGCCGGACGACTTCTTCATGACACTGAATCCTGGCGCGTATTGGATTCCAGTCGGATTCTCTTTCGATCAGCGGTCGAATACCACGACCGTTCCGTCGGGGTAGAAACCCTTCCTAGCCTGATTAGGACTTGAAACTAAGCCGTCTTTCTGCATTGGTGCGAGCGTGGCGCGCTTGACATGGCTGCTGATGTAGGGTGCTGCAGCCATGACGTGGTCGACGATGGATTCTATGGTCACCGCTTGCCCCGCGAAGTGTGCCAACAGGTGCTTGCGTAGCGGGGCAGTATCGACGGCTTGCGAAAAGATGACCTCCTGGTTCGCAAGCCGATCTCGGAAGCTGAAGTCGCCCGAGGGTGCGACTTTCTACATCGCCCCCTTCATACGGTCGAGGCTAATGAGTTCACGAGTGCAGTAGAACAAGTCGTAAAGTCGTTTGCCGCGATTGTCATATATCGCGAAGCTTTGAATGTAAGGGAACTTGCACATCTCGTGCAGTTGGCGCTTGTACAGGTCGTGCACATACTGGCTTCGCTGTACGTCGTGCAGCAGTGAAGCGCCCTTGTACTCGTCGGTGCCGAACAGGTCCGTCAGCGCCTGGTCGATGCCACCTGCGCCGCAGAAGCGGGTGACAACCTCGTGAGCGAAGTAGACGAGCAGTTCGCCTTTCGGGTTGTTGGTCAGGCGAGCGAGGATCGACATCGGGGTGGCTTTGACGCCGCGGGATCGACGAAGGAGAACGTCGGCGCGAGCCGGGCGTTGCGTCCGTCCAGGTCATCGAGCATCTCGCCGGTGACTTCGATGAAGGGTCTTGTTCTCGATGCCCATCTTGACATTCGCCGGCCAGGGGGTGTGTTTGCCTTCATCTCGGCGACGAGGCGCGCCAGGTTGGCGCCGCAGGCCGGGTCCTTCTCGTTGAACAGGAACAGGAACTCCGTTCCGCTCATGTTCGGGAGGTAGTCATGACCGAGCAGGGTGTCGAGCGCGATGATCGGCGACCCCGGGTACCGGGGGTTGCCGTTGCTGTATTCGCCTGGGCCGGCGAAGGCGTCGTAGTAGATGACGCGCCGGTTGTACTTGGCGATGATGGGGAACCAGGCGCCGAGGTAGGCGCGAAGCAGACTGTGCTTCGCGGCTGCGTGCGGCGGACGGCCCCACAGCTGGAGTTCGGCAGACCTGGACGTCGACATAGATCAAGAGTCGCCGACACCGCCAGCTGTGTTACGGGATGTCACTTCCAGGTGACATCCCGTCGTTACCCGCCGATCCTGCATCGACAGGACTCGATGAGGTCGTCAGGACGTCGCGTTGCCCGTGCTCGCTAAGTTCCTGAGCCCAGGACCATGCGGCGCTCGGGTTGCGGATGTAGAACTTCCGGCGTGAGTCGCCGCGGGGTAGTGGGCTGATCAGTCCAGTGTTGACCAGGGCACGCAGCGGGCTCTGCAGGTTGCTGATCGTTATCTGGAGGGTCTTGGCCAGGTCGGTGAGGCAGACGATGCCGTCGTCGGTGCTGGCAATCGCCAGCATCAGCTCGAGGCGGTACCGCTGTCCGAACGCGTGCTGGGAGACCTGACGCAGCCGTTCCGCATCCATCTCGGTCACGAACTCGATGTTACGGGATCCTCGTTACGGATATCGCGTAAAGTTTCTCGGGCAAGGGGCGGTGAACGGCGCGCGGGCAGGAGTGACGATGAGCGGCAAGTCGGCGATCGAGTGGACGGAAGTCACCTGGAACCCGACGACAGGTTGCGACCAGGTATCGGCCGGTTGCGACAACTGCTACGCCCTCACTCTGGCCAAGCGGCTGAAAGCCATGGGCACGCCGAAGTACCAGAACGACGGAGACCCGCGTACCTCCGGCCCCGGCTTCGGCGTGACGGTCCACCCGGACGCGCTGGATCTGCCGCGGCGTTGGCGCACACCGCGGGTGGTGTTCGTCAACTCGATGAGCGACCTGTTCCACGCCAAGGTGCCAACAGCATTCGTGCGAGACGTGTTCGAGGTCATCGCGACCACTCCACAGCACACTTACCAGGTCCTGACCAAACGCTCGACCCGCCTGCGGCGGCTGGCCGATCAACTGTCGTGGCCAGCGAACCTGTGGATCGGCGTCAGCGTCGAGAACGCCTCACAGCTTGGCCGGGTCGATGACCTGCGCGACGTACCGGCGGCGGTGCGGTTCCTGTCTTGCGAGCCCCTGCTGGGACCGCTGGACGGGCTCGAACTCGACGGTATCGATTGGGTGATCACCGGCGGCGAGTCCGGTCCCCGGGCGCGCCCCGTCGACCCAACGTGGGTACGGGGCATCCGCGACCGCTGCCAGGACGCCGAGGTCGCCTTCTTCCACAAGCAGTGGGGCGGCCGCACACCGAAGGCCGGTGGCCGCGAACTCGACGGCCGACTGTGGGACGAGATGCCACAGCTACTCACCCACTGAGGCGCCAGCCACTCGTCCACTGTCGTGATCAGCCGACCACCCAGTCTCGCACCTGCTTGGGCGTGCAGTCGATGCGGATCGTGCCAGCCTTGTGCAGCTCACGGGCTGCTTTGCGCACGAGCACGTCGCCGGCGATGCCGTAGGCATCGCCGAACACCGCTTGCGGGTGGTGCGCCAGCTTGAAGCTGCCGTCCCGACCGGCGAGCTTAACCAGGTTGCGCTTGATCTCCTCGATGGCGCGCTGCTCTTCGTCTTCCTGCTGGAACTCGGCGAGGTTGAACAGCACCCCTTCTGGCGGGTCGGCGCCCGGACCGACTACGTCGAGCCACGCGCGTCGCGCCGCGGCGGCGCTGTGCCCGAAGACCCAGATCCCGTGCTCACCCCTGGTCAAGAACACCAGGTGATAGACCGGTTGATGATGCATTTGCCTCCGCACTGGGACCACGACATGTTTCATGTTCGTGGCCGCGCCCAGCCGGCGCGCATATTCGGTGACGACGGCTTCTGCCGCAGACTCCCAGTCTGCGCGGCGTGAGCTCTTGTGCGCCTCAAGCGCGACTTTCCGCCACCACGGCCCGCCGCAGACGGCGTCCATCGCCTGGATCGCGGCATGATCAAGCAAGTTTTTGTGTAGGACACCTGCGGCGCGTCGGGTGAAGTCGGCGCTGAAGTTCAGGAGCGCCTCGGTTCGTGGCCAGCTGCTACCGCGTGCCCGCCGAAGCAGACGGTGCAGCTCGACGAACGGCAGGATCGCACCGCAGGGGTCAAGGAACAAGAACAGCGGCACGCCGCCAGCGCGGGACACGATCTCGGGCAAGTGATCCTGGACTTGGCCGTGAAACGCCTCGACCTGCAGGCCTTGATCGCGGTAATCGGCCGCGACCGTCGACAGCCTTCGATAGTCCTGCCTACGGCGTTCGACTAGCAGAACGCCGACTTGAGTGGACGTACGCGCGCGATGCGCAGCCTGCAGCAGCAGCTCCGCCGATGCTGGTCGTCCATCGTCGTAACGGCCGCGGCCCGCATAGCCGTCTACAACCATCGCTCGTCGACCGGGGATCTTCGAGGCGGTCATCACGACGAACGGGAGGGCATACCCGCGCAGCAACTCGTGCTTGAACACCGATTGAGCCTGCTGGATGTTCAGCAGGCCAGCGCTGGTGCCTTTCGCCATAGGGAAGTCCCTCCCCGCAGCCGATCTTCCGATCGTCACACGGCCACGGATGAGACTGAAGGAACGCTCCGCTATATCGCCCGCGCGGCCGAATGCCGCTGCGAACACGTGAACGATGATGCACTCCAGGTCGGTACTTCTGAGGGAGGCACGTCGGATAGACCGCGTGACCAGTGCCTTCCGGTCAGTTACTCACGGTAAGACTGTACGAGCTCGCAACCATGATCCCGCCGTCGAGCAGGTGTAGCAGCAGATGCAGCGTCGGCGAGCCGGTTCCCAAAGCGGAGGTTCGCCGTCCGGTGACACTTGGCTATGTTGTCGCAGCCCGGGATCGCAAACCACCAGATCACGGCCACCAGCGTCGGAAGTCCTGGAGTGCGATCATGACTTCTCTGATTCCTTCGGTACCGATCAACCGGGGAAGCGCCGAACCCGCCGTCCGGAGGAGCTCGCATCGAGACCTTAGTCCGCCCGCGCGGCGAACTAAATGCCAGATTGCTTCGTCCGCGGTCGGCGACCCGATCTCGCAGAGAATCGCGACTAGCTGCGGCTCCATCGTACTGACGGCGTACGGCTGGGCGACCCTGCAGCTGGCAAGGTCGTCGTTGTTCGGCTTCACTCTCGGCGTGTGCGTGTTGCCGGTATAGTACCAGCTTGTGTCGACATTGAGAGCCTGCTTGATGCCTTCGGCGAGCAGATCAGCCTGATTGGCTTCAAGGCCGAGATGAAGCAAGACGAAGGCGGTGAGAACCGGGTCGTCGAGTTTGCGGGCCGCGGTAACCGCACGAGTAAGGTCGTCTCCATGGACGTAGTCGGCCAGTGCAGCGAGCGCTAAGGCGCGTTCACCTTTCCAGCGAATTGCTGTGGCAGCCTCGAGAACTTCGCTCGCCGCCAGAGGAAACGCAGGGTGCCGGGCGAGGTGGTGCAGAGTCAACGCGATGTCTGTAGATGATCCAGGGGTATCTCTCGTCCGAATCACTTTGTCCACTTGCTCGGCGGAGAAGTATTCGGCTGCGGTCGACAGAATTACGTGTCGCGGCGTAGATGGACACTCGTCCGCGGCCTCCAGCGCTCGACCTAGGTACGTTTGGCGAATCTCGGTCGGCAGATGCCGGCACAGGACGGCGAGAGCGATGCCGCGACTGTACGAGTCCGTCACCTGGAGCACGACTTCAGCCGCCTCCACCGGATCCGGTAGATCCGCGGCCAGGTGGACGAGCGGACCGATCTGCCCCAGCCGGGCCAGTTCAAAGGCTCGCTCTATGCCAAAGTCCTGATTGTGCCTCAAATCGGTCATTCCCGAGGAGACGCCGACCGCAGCTTCGGTGGCGGCATATGGCTCCAGTACCTCCAACATGTCCGCAACCACCTCGGCATCATGGCCGGTACTGATAGCCGACCTCATCGCGTCCTTGATCAGCTGGGCACGATCTACCGCCGGAACATGGTTCACCAGTTCGGCCAGTACGTGGCTCGGCGTATTCTTACCCTTCGGTGCCAGCTCATACGCGCGATCGATAAGAGCTGATTTGTGCTCCCGCGCGGCGTTGCGCAGCACCGTCAGAGTAAGCTCCCAATGATTGTTTCTGAAAGTTTCTTTCCAGCCAAAATCGAGGATATCGAGAAGCAAATCCAGGGGTCCCGCCGGTATTTCCTTAAACATTTCCTCAATGGCGTCCATGACATACGGATTCCGCGGGAATACGACAAGCGCTGTCCGAAATGCCTCGGTTCGCGCCTGCGGTGACACTCGACCGACGAGGGCCGCCATCGTTTCGATACTCATTTGCGGGTCGGTCAGGTGCACGGCGGCATCGAGCGCTCGCTGCGCCGGCTCACCTGTCAAAGACTGGCTCAGCCAGCGCAAGCAAGCGGCCTTGACCTCGTCCTGCGTGGTCCCCAGCACCTCGTCGAGAAGGAGGGACGGGTCGCCGGCAACACCGAATATGGCATCGATGCAGCGTTGTTCGACTAGGCTGAGACTGGCGGCAAGATCCGAAGCTAGCTCGTGCGCGGCCTTGCCGGGCAGTTCGACCAGGAAGCCGATAGCATTTCGGCTGTTTGCCCTACACCATTTCGCAACGAAGCGAGCGATGTAATCTGCCGAACTCTCGCGAACCGACCGGACGAGCGCGCGGATCCACCGGCGGTCTATCCAGCCGGATGTCGCCAGCATGTTCATGTCGTGCAGCAACGGAGGCAGCGCCCGTTGTTGCTGGCGTTCTGTGAGGTGCGGAAGCAACCCGAGGTCAGCACGGATGCGGTGATCCGTCTTACGCATGCCTGAAACATGGCTGAGCGCCCTGTCTAGCAGTTCCGGCGGGAGCGCCGGCGCGATAGCCGTCAGGGTATCCGCTTCCAGCCAATCGGCTCCGATCGAGCAGACCGCCTCGAGTGCTCGAGGCAGAAGCTCGGCCGGGAGATACGGTGCAAGGTCGCCGAACGTCCGCGGAATGAGAAGTGCGTTTGCAAATACCCGATCCAGCGGCCAGACGTGATGCTTCAACAAAAGTACAAGTAATTGCCCCGAGGTTTCATAACCGTGCATGTCCAGCGCGTCAGTAAGCAGCAAATAGCGCAATTCCAGCCCGGGTGACGGTGCGGCCTGCAGCGCGATGCCGACATCCTCGAGGAACGCCGCGGGATCTTCGTCTTTCGCCGACATCCACACGTTGCTCGCTACACGGTCGTCGATCGGGCGCTCGAGCCGGAGCAACCAGTCTAGATCGTCGAACCGGTTTGCCCTAACGAGGTGCGTCGATAGGTGGCGTAATGCGTAGCCGTCGTTCGCATATGCGGGCCGCAGATCGTCCGCGAGCGAGCGAAATTCAGTCAGATAGTGATCGCAGATCCGACCGTGTGCCGCTGCCGCGTCGATGACAAGAGCCTCACTCCAGGAACGGGCGCTGTCGCCGGCGTCCGCCGGAACGGTACCTAGGAGAAGTTCGCGGAAGCTGCTGTGGTGCAGGGTGAATTTTCGCGGTACCTCGTCGGTCACGGACAGGAAGGGGCGCAGGACGTTCTGGCACCAATACCGTGCCGTCGCGTCGTCGACACCTGCCAACGTGGCAAGCGCGGCGACGGTGAGCGGCTCGCCGGCCACCGCCAGCGTCGCCAGAACCACCCGGTCAGACCAGCGCTCGAGATGACTGAGGTAGTACGAGCCGAGCTTCGCAGGCAAGGTCGTCATATCGTCTACCCGGCGCAGGCCGAGCCGGACCTCCTCCAGTACATACCGCAGGTAGACCCAAACCCCGCCGCAGCGGTCCACCAACGCGGTGACGAAGGCGCGTGCCGAGATGCTGGTTTCGCCAAGCCGGTTTCGGAATTCGGGCCGTCGAGTAATAGCCCGCAAGTGCTGCGCCAGGTCTTCGCGGTTACGTTCGCCGCCAGCGAGGATCGTGAGTACCTGAGACGGCGCGTCAACGTGTCCTGGCGAACTGCCGGTGCGATAGGTGCCGACGACGAAGACGCCTGTTGGCAACGCCCGGGGCAGGCCCCATGGCAGCAGACCGTCGAGTTTTTCGGCCTCGTCGGCGCCGTCAATCACCAGTACGATCGGCTCGGCGGCGACATCCGCCGCTTCGATAAGCAGCGATTCGAAGTCCCCGGGGTCGACTGGCTCGGGCAGGGGAACGAGGCCGTAGCGGTCGGCCAGCTGAGCAGCCAGGTTACGAAGCGCGGTCGCCGAAGTGCCGCCCTTGACGAATCGGACGAAATGCGAAATCCACTTCCGCTCCTGGGCCAGGTGCGCGGCGACGGCCGTCTTGCCCATCCCGGCTTCCGCCTCGATCCAGACGAAACCCCGGTCGTGAGCGGAGATGAACCGGTCGATATCGTCGATGAGCCAGCGGCGGCCGGCAAAGCCGTACGCGAGCACGTCGACGAATACGACCCGCGGATCCTTCGCTCCCGAGGGCCTGTGGATCGCTTCGCGGGCTTCGCCGTAGAAGTTGTTGATGGTAGCCGCGGTTACATCCCCCAGCACTTGGCCGATCGCGGTGGAGCCTGTGGCGGCGTGGGCAGTGCCGATACCCAAATGGGGGACGACGACAGGGGCGTCGCCGGACGGGTGAGCTGCGGGAGTGCCGGTGGCGGGGTGCTCTATGCCCGGCCCGGCCGGTGAGGGTCCGGGGGCTGGTGCACGGTGACGTCGCGACCCGCCGCGCCGATGGCGATGCTGCCTTGCCCGCTGGCGTTAGCCATTCCGGAAACCGCGATTCCGCCTTGGGCCGCCACCAGACTGGGATGATGCTCGGCCTCAGAGATCGCCGAGGCCAGCTGAGCGGCGAAGCTCTCGTCGTCCTCGACCGCGTCCTCGACGGCGTCGGTGACGCGGCGGCGGGTCCGCTCGGACACCTCCCCGCTTTCGGCAACTTCTGTCTCCAACTTCCGTACCGCCGGGTCGGTGCCCAGCTTGCCGAGCACGGCCTCCAGGATCTTCTCCCGAGCTCGAGCCGCGGCCGCGTCGGTCACCTCGTCGGCGACCCCGTCAAGCACCTTCCCCGCGCGGCGTGCCTTTCCGACCGCCCATGCGAATAGGGCGCCGACCACCAGCTCAATCCCCACAGCTCCATCTCCCCTTCCGACGAAAAACCCGGGACGGCCGCGTCCCGTGCGCACAGTCAATCGCCGTACACGATCGAAATGCAACACGATACCTCCTCGCCCCTCGGCCGGGTTGGTGCTCCCGCGCCGCTCGTGGATCTTTGCTTCCGCGAACAAGCCTTCGACCAGGTACTCCCGATGATCCGCTTTCCCTTCGCCGAGTTGCTGCTGCCACGTTGCCGACTCCTGTTCATTGAGCAGTCGGTCGACTGGTCAGCGTTGAGCCGTGGCGCCAGTCCGCGGCGGATTAGTCGGGGCAGTGTTACGGGCTTGTCCTGGACACCGTGGTGGTGTGGTTAGCCTCGCTGACACTCGCTCCGTCGGCTCGGGACGGCAGCCGCCGATTCGGCGGATGCCCACATGCACTCGCGCACGGGCAGGGTGAGCCTCCCCCGGACACCACAACCGACCGACGCCACACCGTCCGGGTGCAGCTGCCACTGTCCCAGCAGGGCAGCGAACTCGGGCTGGCTCCCGGCAGACGACTGTGATTCCGGCCCTGGGGAAACGGTCCTCGACCGCGGCGGCCGTCTCAAGCCCGAGGACGATGCCGGCGGCATGTGATGGGCCAACGTCAGCCGGGCCCCAGCCGCTCGTGATATCCGCTCAGGCTGAAGGTCACCTCTTCGGCGTCAAAACAATGTAAACCGATCCGGCCACCACCCCTACCGAACAAGCCGGGTCGAAAGCCGAGTAGTTACGAAATGGTCGAGCACCTCGTCGCAACGCCACAGGTCGGTCTCGATCATAACCGGGTGCTCGGATCGTTTGTACAGCCGATCTTACGAAGACCGACAACAGCTACGAGGTCGCGATCGACGTACAGAGCACGATTCTCATTACTCATCTAGCTCCGGCAGCTCCGCGCGGGCGCGGCCGGAGCCGTCTGGCCGGTTCGGCATGGAGGTCCTGCCATTGCGTACGACGTCGCGACCGAGCCAGGGCCAAGCCGGCAGCACGGCGCGTGAACGCGAAGGGCCGACTTCCGCGGCCACCGAAATAGGTGCGGTGGCACCCGGCCGGTCATGGACACAACACGGCGTACCCTCCGACCCTGCACCTCCAGCGACACACGCGAACTGCGTGTGGCGTACACCACATCGCGCGTGACTCCTGCGTGACCCATTTCGTGACCCGAAACCGTGTTCACCCGTGTGATTTCTGGGGTCACGAGAGGCACCCTTGAGGATATAGTAGCTGGTAGAGGGCTTAGGTAACACTGTCACCCACTCTCCTAAGGCGGGTGTCACAAGGTCGAACCCTTCGACGGTTCCGAACGCCCCTTCCTACCGCCACAGTCAACGCCGATGCCCTCCGAACAAGTGCAACAGCTTGAATTCCGCGCTTCACCCCAGGCACACGCGAGATCATGCTCGGTCACCTCTTGGGGCGACGGGACGTGCCGCCTTGCCGACCGCTCGCTCACACGGCACCATGGAACTAGGTGAGTCGTAGCCTCACCGGCGCCCTCCCACTCGAAATGCGTGGAGGCGTCGTGTCGACACAATGGTCCGTTGCGGAACAGCTCGAGCGACATGGGGCCGCTCCGGATACCTCACAGTGGGTCCGTACATCATGAAGCGTTCTCGCCGATCTCAGCAAAACTTCAAGGGGTCAGACGAGGCCGTCACCATACAAGCGCACGCTAACGAGCCGTATGACCAGTTCATAATACGCTTGATCTCTCACTCTGGACAACCGTCGCCCGACGAGTCGACGCGACTGAGGCAATTGCTTCCACTTTCGATGCCCCTCAGAGCGCACCCAAGATGTTGAGCCACCACAAACGTCGCCACGTACCGACGAAACAACACCGCGAAGAAGAGGGCTCAGACGACGCACTGCCGCAGCCAACACGACGAACTCTCTTAACTACGACAACCCTAGTCCGCACTAAGCGGTCGATAGAAACGCGTTCGATGCATCGTCGAAATTGGGACTTTCCGGCGCCCCGGACCAATCGGCAATACCTGAAGCTGCCCAAGACCAAGAGCACCATCGGGCGTAGCCGCAAGAATAATCTTCGCCAGAGCACGCTTCGTCGAGAACTCAGCAGTCCGCCATTGCGACAGCACCGCGCCACCAGGTTCGATCAGACCGGACAGCGCCGCTGGAGTCTGCAACTCTCGCTCCTTGGCCTCCAGCTTCTCGATCTGATCCTCGAGCGCAGCTGCTACCGTTGCCGCGAAGCGACTACGCGTGCGCTTACCAACGACCGACGCTGCCAACTCGTCAAGTTCGCTCCTTGCCTCCGCCAACTCGGCCTGCACGGCGTGCAACTCAGCAGTTCCCTCGTCAACCGCCAGATGGGAGGACAAGGTCGTCAGGTATGCCAAGATCGCTTTTTCCGCATACGTTTCGAGCTCGTACTTGTCAATCGTCACGCAGCCACTCTTGACGCAGACGTATCTCCAATACTTCTTGCGCTTGCGATTGACTCGCAACCCATCACCACAGGTGCCGCACGCCACAAGGCCAGACAGCAAGTGAACTACCGCGCCAGGATGTTCGTTCGTCAGCCTAGCCGGATCACGCAAGATCTTCTTCACGCTATAGAAATCTGTAGGACTGACCAGCGCCTCCCACTGACCTTCAACAACGGAGGCGCCTGGCGTCAACGGGTGGTAAGCGCTCTTCCGTGCCGGGTCGTGCACTCTCAGCCCGATGTAGCACTCCCGGAGGAGCATCAGACCGATGTTCTGCGGAACCCACTCCCCACCACCTCGCCGGCGAAGACCCCGTTCGTTGAGGTCACGCGCGATAGCCTTGAGGTGATGGCCGCTCTTCACACGTCGGTACATCTCCTGAACGATCGGCGCCTCCGTCGGATCAGGCTCCTGGACAATCAACTGCTTGGTCCGGTCGTCATATATGCGGCGATAGCCAAACGGGATCCGCCCGTGCGGCAGCCCCTTCCGCGCAGAGGCCTTCGTCGTGCGCCGGATGTTCTGGCTCATCTCGGCGACGTCCAGTTCCGCCTTGCTTGCGTCGTCGATGAGCTGCTTGCGGTCGCGGGGTTTGCGAGGGTCCACAATGCGGTCGTATTGCTCGACCCAGAACACGACGTCCCGTTTCGCGCAGAGGTTTATCAGCTCCAGCCACTCCTCGGTCTGGCGGGAGCCGCGGTTGCTGGCGTACAGCATCAGCACGCGCGCGGTGAACCGGTCGGCCTTGAGGTCGGCGATCAGCCGGTCGAACGCCGCGCGTGCCTTGCGCTGGTACTTCGACGCGGATCCGACCTCGCGGTACGTCGGCGTCTGAAGGCGCCACTCGAACCGTTCGCATGTTTCGAGGTGCCCGTCGTGCTGCTCTTCCGGCGATCGTTCAACGCCGGACTCGTCCTTCGAAACCCGCTCGTAGGCGGCGACCTCTACCCCGGTGAGCTCCATGATCCCAAAGTACCTACGAAGGCTACTTGTCGAACGAATCGATGTTCCGCGCCAACCGGATTCGCCTGGGCCTGAACCTGACGTCGGTGGCCGGCGGCCACCTGCACACGCCGGTTCTGGGCGAGCCAACGGATCCTGCGGCCCTGACGGACCCGGCTTTCGAATCCCGCCGCCAGGCGATCGCGGCCCAGGTGGTCACCTTGGCGACGGCCGCCGCGAGCCCGTCCGGCCCGGAAACCCCGCCCCAGGCAACGGAATCCCCGCGCGCCGCCCTCGAATCCCTCCCCGGCACCGTCCTCTGACCCCGTGTCGTCCCTTCAATCACACGTGATGCCCCTCTAATCACGAGTGATGCCCCTCCAATCACGCGAGATCGCTCCCCGATCACGCGAGTTCGGGCTCCGGACACACGAGTCCGGAGTTTCCGCACGCGCGACGGGGCTTTCCGCGTGATGCAGCGGGCATCACGCGTGATTGAGGAGGCATCACGTGGAGTTGCCCCCGGGAGGCGGACACCGGTCCTTCAGGCAGCTGAGACACGACCGTAGCTGACCCGGGCCTCGGCGGGGGTGTTCTGACCGACCGTGGAATGCAACCGACCATGGTTGAAATACCGCAGATAGACGAACACATCGTGGCGGGCCTGGCGTCGGGTGCGCCAGATCGTGGTCCCGATCTCGGCTTTCAACGTTGCGAAGAACGCTTCGGCGACGGCGTTGTCGTAGCAGGACCCGACCCGCCCGATCGACGGGCGGATCTTCTTCTCCGCCAACGCGGCCCGGAACTGGCCCGAGGTGTACTGGACACCACGATCGGAATGAAACACCGCATCCTCGTCGATCAGACCACGAGCAGCGGCCAGATCGATCGCGTCGCAGACCAGGCTGGTGCGCATATGGTCAGCCATCGCATGCCCGACCACCTCACGACTGTGCAGATCGATCACCGTGGCCAGGTAAAGCCAGCCAGCTAAGGTCGGCAGGCAGGTGATATCCCCAACGAACCGCCGGCCCAGTGCCGAGGCGGTGAAGTCGCGGCGGATCAGATCCTTCACCGATGTCACCGGGTGCGTGGCCGGGCGGGTCAGCGACCGGCGTTTGCGGCGGGTGATCCCGGCCAAACCATGCTCACGCATCAGCCGCTCGACCCGCTTGTGGTTCACCGCATGTCCGCGGCGGTGCAGCTCCGCGGTGACCCGGGGCACTCCGTAGGCGCCACGGTGCTCGGCATGGATCTTGCTAATCAGCGTGACCAGGTCCTGCTCCGCGTCCGCGCGGGCGTTGCGGGCCGTCTCGGCAGCGACCCACTCGTGGAAGCCCTGCCGGCGCAGGCCCAGGACCCGACACAACCGCTGGACACCGTAGGTGGTGCGGTGTTCGGAGATGAACCGGTAGCGGTAGCTCATCGATCCATCTCGCGCGCAAAATAGGCGGCTGCTTTCTGCAGGATCTCCTTCTCTTTCTGCAGCTCAGCGACCTGTTTCCGCAACCGCTGGACCTCGTCGGTGACCGCGGGATCCGCCACGGGCCCGGCCTGGGGTTCCTTCTTCGCGGTGTTCACCCAGGAGCGCAGGGTCTCGTGGTTGACCCCGAGTTCGCGGGCGATCTGCCGCAACGGCCGGTCGCTGGAGTTGACTAGCTCGATCGCGTCTAGGCGGAACTGCTCCGGGTATTTCGACGTGCGTGACACCTTGACATCCTCCCTCCAGACCAATGTCTGGAATCAAGGTGTCCGGTCCCCGGGGGCAACTCCACACGTGTGATTGGAGCGGCATCACGCGTGATTGGAAGGGCATCACTCGTGATTGCGGGGTAGACACTCGTGATTGGGGCGTCGACACGTGTGATTGCGGGGTCGACACGAATTGCTAGATGAGTTCCATCGGGTCCAGCTGGATGCGGATCGGTTCTGGTGCCTTGCGGGCGTCTCGCCGGGCGGCGGCCGCGTGGATTGCTGCGGCCAGGGCCTTTCCTTCCGCCCGGGAGACCCGGACCAACGCGCGTTCTCGCTCCGCGTTGCCTTCTTCGTCGACCTCGCCCAGCGGGACCGGGCCCAGGACTTCGCCCGAAGGGGGCAGCGGGAGGTCGTCCAGGAGGGCCGCGACCGCGTCCGGGGTGCCCTCGACGCTCGCCATGCGCATCGCCGGGGGGAAGCCCAGCTCCTGACGCTCGGCCAGTTCCTGGGACGCGTGCCACGCCGGGTCCCAGCGGACCAGGGCCTGGACCACCGCCATGCCCGCCTCGGCGCCGACGATCACTCGGCCACCCGAAGATGCTGGACGGACCAGGGCCGCGGCGGCCATCCAGCGGCGGAGGGTTTCCTCGCCCGCTCGCAGGTCCTGGCGGCCCAGCAACGCCCAGCCGTCCAGCAGCAGAGCCGCGCCGTAGCCGCCTTCGGCCACCGGTTCCGCTCCCGGCGTGCACACCACCAGCGCCGGTTTGCCTGGTACCGAAGCAAGAACCTCCGTCGCGCCGGAGGTGCGGACCGGGACGCCGGGGAACGCGCGGCCCAGCTCTTCCGCCGTGCGCTTCGCGCCGACGATCACCGCGCGCAGGCGGACCGAGCCGCACGCCGCGCAGCGGAACGCCGTTTCCGGGACGCCGCACCAGCGGCACGCGGGCGGCTTCGGCCGGCCGTCGATCGAGCCGCCCGGCAACGCCAACGGCCCGGCGCAGCGGCGGCAATGTGCGGGTGTCCGGCAGTTCCCGCACGCCAGGCCCGGGACGTAACCGCGGCGAGGGACCTGGATCAGCGTCGGGACGCCCGCCGCGAACGCCTGACGCGCCGCTTCGAACGCCACCGCCGGCAGGCGGGCGACGCGGGCGGCTTCGTCGCGGGCGACGTCGAAGTCCTCGCCGACCGGGGTGACGCGCGGGGCGGCCGTGCGCAGCACCGTGCGGTCCGCGAGCACCGGGGCCGCCCAGCCGGACTCGACGAGCAGCTGCGCCTCCGCGGTGCGGGCGAACCCGCCGACCAGCAGGGACGCCTTCGCCGTGTGCGCGCGGTCCATCAACACGTCACGGACGTGCGGGTACGGCGCGTGCTGGTCGAGGTGCAGGTCGTCGCCGTCGTCCCAGACGACGAACAGGCCCGGCTCGGCGACCGGCGCGAACATCGCCGCCCGCGTGCCGACCACCACCCGCACGGCGCCGCGCAGCACCGCGAGCCAGCGCCGGTACCGTTCGGCGGGCCCGAGCCCGGCGATCAGCGCCACGACGCCATCGGCACCCACCAGCGACACGCACGCCTCGTGCACCCGCGTCAGGTCGCGGTGGTCCGGCACGACCAGCACGGCACCGTGCCCGGCCGCGGCGGCCGTCGCCGCGGCCTCGGCCAGCCGGCGCGGCCAGTCCTCGCCCGGCAGGGCCTGCCAGACGGCGTTCGCGGGCTTCCCCTCGGCCAGCGCCTCCAGGAACGCCGGGCCACGCTGGTAGCGCGCCCAGGCTTCGGCGTCCGGGGCCTCCGGGAACGCCGCGAGCGAAGCGGGCGGCTCCCCCTCGACCTTCGCGTGCCGGGGCGGGATCGCGAGCCGCAGGACGTCCGACAGCGTGCCGCCGTAGCGGTCGGCCACCGCACGGCACAGGGCGTGCAGCGACGGCGTCAGCACCGGCTCGGCGGACGTGACGCGGTCCAGGAAGGCCAGCTTGCTGCCGTAGTCGCTCGTCTCGGCGCGCTCGACGAGGTAACCGTCGACCAGCTGCCCGGCGAACCGGACGCGGACCCGGCAACCCGGCACGGCCGTCTCGTGCAGCTTCTCCGGAACGCGGTAGTCGAAGGTGCGGTCGAGGTGGGCCAGCGGGATGTCGACGACGATCCGCGCGACGGACCGCTCGGGCGCGGGCTGCTGAGCGCCCTTCGCCTTCTCCCCCGGCTTCGGTGCCTTGGACGGCTTCCGGGCACGCGACGGCACCGCGGCTTTCGCGGCGGCGGGCGGCGGCTCCTCGGGAAGCTCCCAGAGGGCGGCGGGCTCGGAACTGCTCACCCCGAGATCTCTACCAGACCCCATTGACGGACTCCGACACCCCTGACGCCAGAACGCCGTGAAGGCCACCCCGGAACCCGGGATGGCCTTCACGGACGGGTGAATCAGGCTCCCGCGGCGGCCTTCAGGGCCTCGGCGCGAGCCGTGCTCTCCCAGGGGAGGCCCAGCTCCGGACGGCCGAAGTGGCCGTACGCGGCGGTCGGGGCGTAGATCGGGCGCAGCAGGTCCAGGTCGCGGATGATCGCGGCCGGGCGCAGGTCGAACACCTCGGTGATGGCCTGCTGGATCTTCGACGGGTCCACCGTCTCGGTCCCGAACGTCTCGACGAACAGGCCGACCGGGGCCGCCTTGCCGATCGCGTACGCGACCTGCACCTCGGTCCGCGTGGCCAGCCCGGCCGCGACTACGTTCTTGGCGACCCACCGCATGGCGTACGCGGCGGAACGGTCGACCTTCGACGGGTCCTTGCCGGAGAACGCGCCGCCACCGTGACGGGCCATGCCGCCGTAGGTGTCGACGATGATCTTGCGGCCGGTCAGGCCGGCGTCACCCATCGGGCCGCCGATGACGAAGCGGCCGGTCGGGTTGACCAGCAGCCGCGCGCTGGAGGTGTCGATGCCCAGGCCCTCGAGCTCCGGGCCGACGACGTGCTCCTTGACGTCGACGCTGAGCATCTTGTCCAGGTCGATGCCGTCGGCGTGCTGCGAGGACACGACCACGGTGTCGAGACGGACCGGCTGGTCGCCGGCGTACTCGATGGTCACCTGGGTCTTGCCGTCCGGGCGCAGGTACGGCAGCACGCCGTCCTTGCGGACCGCGGTCAGCCGCTTCGACAGCCGGTGCGCCAGCGCGATCGGCAGCGGCATCAGCTCCGGGGTGTCGGAGCAGGCGTAGCCGAACATCAGGCCCTGGTCGCCCGCGCCCTGGCGGTTGATCTCGTCCTCGTCGGACTCGACGCGGGACTCGTAGGCGGTGTCGACACCCTGGGCGATGTCGGCCGACTGCGACCCGATCGCGACGTTGACGCCGCACGAGTTGCCGTCGAAGCCCTTCGCGGAGGAGTCGTAGCCGATCCGCAGGATGACGTCGCGGACGATGGTGGGGATGTCGGCGTAGGCCTCGGTGGTCACCTCACCGGCGACGTGCACCTGGCCGGTGGTGATCAGGGTTTCGACCGCGACGCGGCTGCGCGGGTCCTTCGACAGCAGGCCGTCGAGGATCGAATCGCTGATGGCGTCGCAAATCTTGTCGGGGTGCCCTTCGGTCACCGACTCCGAGGTGAACAATCTGCTGCTAGACGCGGTCACGGTGGCCGTCACTTCCTCACCTAGTCGTCGGATGCCCCGGTACTTAGGCACCCCTTACCCGTGCAAGCGTACTGACTATCGCTCGGGGCCCAGTCAATGCTTCATGAAGCTCACAACAGCGTCCCACAATGTGGACGCGAGCTCCGATTTCCGGGCCAGGGGGATGGGGATCTCGGTGCCGTCCGAGCCCAGGAGCCACCCCGAGTTGTCCTCGGTGCCGAACGCCTTGCCGTCCCCGACGGCGTTGACCATCAGCAGGTCGGCGCCCTTGCGCTTGAGCTTCGCGCGGGCGTGGTCGAGGACGCTGCCGTGCTCGTCACCGGTCTCGGCGGCGAACCCGACGACGACCTGGCCGCTCCGCCGGTTCCGCACCAGTTCGGCGAGGATGTCGGCGTTGCGGTCCAGGGTGATGACCGGGTCCGGCTGGTCGTCGGACTTCTTGATCTTGTGATCGGCCCGGTTCGCCGGCCGGAAGTCGGCGACGGCGGCCGCCATCACGACGACGTCGGCGGCTTCGGCCGCGGCGTGCACCGCCTGCCGCAGCTCCTCGGCCGTCGAGACGTGCTCGACCGTCGCGCCCGCCGGGTCCGGCAGCGCGACCGTGTGCGCGGCGACCAGGGTGACCTCGGCGCCGCGCTGCGCGGCGACGCGGGCCAGCGCGTACCCCTGCTTGCCGGAGGAGCGGTTGCCCAGGTAGCGGACGGGGTCGAGGGGCTCGCGGGTGCCGCCGGCCGAGATGACCACGCGGACGCCTTCGAGGTCGCGCGGCAGGGCGCCGGGCTTGGCCAGCAGCAGCCGGGCGAGGTCGACGATCTCGGCGGGGTTGGCCAGCCGGCCCTTGCCGGTGTCGACACCGGTCAAGCGGCCCGAATCGGGCTCGGCGACGATCAGGCCGCGGGAGCGCAGCAGCGCGACGTTGTCGCGGGTCGCCGGGTGCTCCCACATCTCCGTGTGCATCGCCGGGAAGAAGGCGATCGGGCACCGGGCGGTGAGCAGGGTGTTCGTCAGCAGGTCGTCCGCGATGCCGTGGGCGGCCTTCGCGAGGAGGTTCGCGGTGGCCGGGACGACCACGACGAGGTCGGCCTCCTTGCCGACGCGGACGTGCTGGACCTCCGGCACCTCGGTGAACACACCGGTGTGCACCGGGTGGCCGGAGAGGGCTTCGAAGGTGGCCGCGCCGACGAAGTTCAGCGCGGCTTCGGTGGGTACCACGCGGACGTCGTGACCGGACTCGGTCAGCCCCCGCAGGACCTCACAGGCCTTGTAGGCGGCGATGCCGCCGCCCACGCCCAGGACGACGCGGGGCTTACTCACCCTCGGTGTGCTCGAGCAGGCCACCGTGGATCTCGCGCAGCGCGATCGAGAGCGGCTTCTCGCGCGGGCCCGGCTCGACGAGCGGGCCGACGTACTCGAGCAGGCCCTCGCCCAGCTGGGCGTAGTAGTCGTTGATCTGGCGGGCACGCTTGGCCGAGTAGATCACCAGCGCGTACTTCGAGCTGACCTTCTCCAGGAGGTCGTCGATCGGCGGGTTGGTGATGCCCTCGAGCTCTTCGTGCAGGGTCGCCTGAGTCGTCACTCGTGGTGCTCCGAATCTATGGGACTACCGGCGGCAAACTGCTCGCCGGTAATCAAGTTTAGCAAGTGCTCAGCGGCCTCACGCACGTCGGCGTTGACGAGCCGCTCGTCGAACTCGCCGGCGGCGGCCAGCTCACGCTCCGCTTCCGCCAGGCGGGCCTGCACCGCGGCCTCGTTTTCGGTGCCGCGCCCGGTGAGCCTGCCGACCAGCTCGTCCCACGACGGCGGCATCAGCATCACCAGCCGGGCCTCCGGCATCGCCTTGCGGACCTGCCGGGCGCCCTGGAGCTCGATCTCCAGGATCGCCGGGCGGCCCTCGGCGAGGGCCTTCTCGACGGGCTCGCGCGGCGTGCCGTAGCAGTTGCCCGCGAACTCGGCCCATTCCAGCAGCCTGCCGTCGTCGACCATCGCGTCGAATTCGACGCGATCGACGAAGTGGTAGTGCGCCCCGTCGATCTCACCGGGGCGCGGCTGGCGCGTGGTGACCGAGACGCTGAAGTAGATGTCGGGCTCCAGCTTCCGCAGTTCGCCCACCACACTCGACTTCCCGACCCCGGACGGCCCCGATACGACCGTGAGCCGGTGCCGGGGGATGTCCCCCGCCACCGGCTCACTGCCGCGGTCGGCGTCCCGGCTCACCGGGTAGTCACGACCGACGCCGTTCACTCGCCGCTGAACTCGGCCAGCAGCGCCTTGCGCTGCCGGTCGCCGAGGCCGCGGAGACGACGGCTGGGGGCGATCTCCAGTCGTTCCATGGTCTGCTGAGCGCGGACCTTGCCGACGCCCGGAAGGGCCTCGAGCAGAGCCGAAACCTTCATCTTGCCGAGGACTTCGTTCTCCTCGGCCTGCTTCAGCACGTCGACCAGAGTGGTACCGCCCCGCTTCAGCCGCTCCTTCAGCTCAGCACGGATCTTGCGAGCAGCGGCGGCCTTCTCCAGCGCCGCAGCGCGCTGTTCCTCTGTCAGCTGGGGAAGTGCCACGTTTTCCTCCGGTAGTTCTCAAATCTGGGTGGGTGACGCGACGGTACCCACCCGTGAGCACCGGCCACAATGCGGGGGTGGCTGGTGGGACTGGATTCCAGGGCCTGCTATTGGCCGTTTTCCTGCGGGTCGGCCAGCAGTTCGGCGACACGTTCGACCGCTTGGCGCAAAGCGGCTTGCTCCGGTCCGTGACGCAGGAGGTCACGGGACGATGCGGGCAACACACCAGGTAGTCCTATACCGAAAAGGGCCCGCAAATCGCCCACAGTGGCGCCCTGGGCCCCGAAACCGGGCGCCAGCACGGGTCCGTTCAGCTGTGAGAGGTCCAGTTCGCCCGGAGCGACGGTCGCGCCGACGACGACACCGATATCGCCGAGCGGCCCCGCTTGAGCGTTGAGTGCCGCCGCGGAATCCACGATTCCCTGCGCCACGGTGCGTCCGCCGGGCAGCAGCGCGTTCTGCACGGCCGCCGCTTCCGGGTTCGAAGTTCGCGCAAGCACGAAGACGCCGCGCCCCGCGGCGGTCGCCGTAGCCGCGCACTGGGCCAAAGAGCCGAACCCGAGGTACGGCGAAACGGTGATCGCGTCCGCCGCGATCGCCGCCCCGTCGGCCACGTACGCGGCCGTGTAGGCCGCCATCGTGGACCCGATGTCACCGCGCTTGACGTCCAGCAGCACCAGCGCGCCGGCTTCGCGCGCCGTTTCCACCACCCGTTCCAGCACCCGGACACCCGCGGCACCGAAACTTTCGAAGAACGCCGACTGCGGCTTCACGATCGCCGTGTGCGCCGCCAGCACCTCGGTGGCCGACAGCGCGAACCGTTCCAGGCCCGACGCGTCCACCGGGAGCCCCCACGCCTCGATGAGGCCCGGGTGCGGGTCGATCCCGGCGCACAGCGGGCCCCGGGCCGCGACGGCCTTCGCCAGCCGCGCCCCGAACCGCTCGGGCGAGCTCACGACTGCGCCTTCAGCGCCGCCTGCAGCTCCTGCAGGGACTTGACGCCGATGTCGCCCCGGATCAGCGCCTCGATCCCGTGCACGGCCGCCGCGGCGCCCTGCACGGTCGTCACGCACGGGATGTCGCGCGACACCGCGGCGGTGCGGATCTCGTAGCCGTCGATCCGCGGGCCGCTGTTGCCGTAAGGGGTGTTGATGACCATCTCGACCCCGCCCGCGAGGATCAGGTCGACGATGTTCGGCTCGGCTTCGCTGGAGCCCTCGTAGTGCTTGCGCACCACGGTGCACGCGACCCCGTTGCGCCGCAGCACTTCCGCGGTGCCGGAGGTGGCGAGGATCTCGAACCCGAGGTCCGCCAGGCGCTTCACCGGGAACACCAGCGAGCGCTTGTCGCGGTTGGCGACCGAGACGAACACCCGCCCGGACGTCGGCAGCGAGCCGTACGCGCCGCTCTGCGACTTGGCGAACGCCTTGCCGAAGGAGACGTCGACGCCCATCACCTCGCCGGTGGACTTCATCTCCGGGCCGAGCAGCGAGTCGACGCCGTGGCCTTCGGGCGTGCGGAAGCGGTGGAAGGGCAGCACGGCCTCCTTCACCGCGATCGGCGAGTCGGCCGGCATCCGCCCCCCGTCGCCCTCGGCCGGCAGCACCCCGCTGCCGCGCAGGTCCTTGATCGTCGAGCCGGTCATGATCAGCGCCGCGGCCTTGGCCAGCGGCACCGCCGTGGCCTTCGACACGAACGGCACCGTGCGCGACGCCCGCGGGTTGGCCTCCAGGACGTACAGGACGTCGTCCTTGAGCGCGTACTGGACGTTCAGCAGCCCGCGGACGCCGACCCCGCGCGCGATCGCCTCGGTGGAGCGCCGGACGGCCTCGAGGTCGGTGTGCCCGAGCGTGATCGGCGGCAGCGCGCACGAGGAGTCGCCGGAGTGGATCCCGGCCTCCTCGATGTGCTCCATGACGCCGCCGAGGTAGAGCTCCTCGCCGTCGTACAGCGCGTCGACGTCGATCTCGATGGCGTCGTCGAGGAACCGGTCGACCAGCACCGGGTGCTCGGGGTTGATCTCGGTGGCGCGGCTGATGTAGCCGGCCAGGGTCTCCTCGTCGTAGACGATCTCCATGCCGCGCCCGCCGAGCACGTAGGACGGCCGGACCAGCACCGGGTAGCCGATCTCGTCGGCGATCCGCTTGGCGCCCTCGAACGACGTCGCCGTGCCGTAGCGCGGCGCGGGCAGCCCGGCCTCGGTGAGCACCTCGCCGAACGCGCCGCGGTCCTCGGCCAGGTTGATGGCCTCCGGCGGGGTCCCGACCACCGGCACGCCGGCGTCGGCGAGCTTCTTCGCCAGTCCCAGCGGGGTCTGGCCGCCGAGCTGGACGATGACGCCGGCGACCGTGCCGGACGCCTGCTCGGCGTGCACCACCTCGAGGACGTCCTCGAAGGACAGCGGCTCGAAGTACAGCCGGTCGGACGTGTCGTAGTCGGTGGACACGGTTTCCGGGTTGCAGTTGACCATGACGGCCTCGAACCCGGCCTCCCGCAACGCGATCGCCGCGTGCACGCAGGAGTAGTCGAACTCGATGCCCTGGCCGATCCGGTTCGGGCCCGAGCCGAGGATGAGCACCTTCGGCTTTTCCGTCTGCGCGGCCACTTCGGACTGCGCTTCGGGGTCCGACTCGTAGGCCGAGTAGTGGTACGGCGTGGTGGCGGCGAACTCGGCCGCGCACGTGTCGACCGTCTTGAACACCGGCCGCACGCCGAGGCGGTGGCGCAGCGCGCGGACGCCGTCCTCGCCGGCCAGTTCCGGGCGCAGCGCGGCGACCTGGCGGTCGGACAGGCCGGTGCGCTTGGCGCGGCGCAGCAGGTCGCCGTCCAGCACCGGGGCGTCGCGGACCTCGGCACCGACCTCGCCGATCAGGGCGATCTGGTCGATGAACCACGGGTCGATGCCGGAGGCTTCGTGCACCTGCTGCACGGTTGCGCCCAGCCGCAGCGCGCGTTCCACGTCGTAGAGCCGGCCCTCCTTCGGCGTGCGCAGCGAGTCCAAAGTGGACTCCAGCGTGACGCCCTCGGGGTCGGGCAGCGTCCAGAACCCGGTGGCCTTGGTCTCGATCGACCGCATCACCTTGCCGAGCGCCTCGGGGAAGCTGCGCCCGAAGGACATCGCCTCGCCGACGCTCTTCATCGTCGTGGTCAGCGTCGGGTCCGCGCCCGGGAACTTCTCGAAGGCGAACCGCGGCATCTTGACGACGACGTAGTCCAGCGTCGGCTCGAACGCCGCCGGGGTCACCCCGGTGATGTCGTTGGTGATCTCGTCGAGGGTGTACCCGATGGCGAGCTTCGCGGCGATCTTGGCGATCGGGAAGCCGGTCGCCTTCGACGCCAGCGCGGAGCTCCGGGAGACGCGCGGGTTCATCTCGATGACGACCATCCGGCCGTCGGCCGGGTTGATCGCGAACTGGATGTTGCAGCCGCCGGTGTCGACGCCGACCGCGCGCAGCACGTCGATGCCGACGTCGCGCATCACCTGGTACTCGCGGTCGGTGAGCGTCATCGTCGGCGCGACGGTGACCGAGTCGCCGGTGTGCACGCCCATCGCGTCGACGTTTTCGATCGAGCAGACGACCACGACGTTGTCGCTCTTGTCGCGCATCAGCTCGAGCTCGTACTCCTTCCAGCCGAGCACGCTCTCCTCGATGAGCACCTCGGTGACCGGCGACTCGTCGAGGCCGGTGGAGGCGAGGCGCTCCAGCTCCTCGGGCGTGTGCGCCATGCCGGAGCCGAGCCCGCCCATGGTGAACGACGGCCGGATGACGACCGGCAGGCCCAGGTCCGCGACGGTGTCCCGGACCTCGTCCATCGTGTGGCACACGCGGCTGCGCGGGGTCTCGGCGCCGACCTCGGCGACGATGTTCTTGAACTTCTGCCGGTCCTCGCCGCGCTGGATGGCGTCGATGTCGGCACCGATCAGCTCGACGCCGTACTTGGCGAGCACGCCGCGCTCGTGCAGGGCGACCGCGCAGTTGAGCGCCGTCTGCCCGCCGAGGGTGGCGAGGATCGCGTCCGGCCGCTCCGCCGCGATGACCTTCTCGACGAAGTCCGGCGTCACCGGCTCGATGTAGGTGGCGTCGGCGAACTCGGGGTCGGTCATGATGGTCGCCGGGTTCGAGTTCACCAGGGACACGCGCAGGCCTTCGCTGCGCAGCACCCGGCAGGCCTGGGTACCGGAGTAGTCGAACTCCGCGGCCTGCCCGATCACGATCGGCCCGGAGCCGATCACCAGCACGTGCTGGATGTCCGTCCTCTTCGGCATCAGGCCTTCTTCTCCATGAGCGTAACGAAATCGTCGAACAGGGGGGCCGCGTCGTGCGGGCCGGCCGCGGCTTCGGGGTGGTACTGCACCGAGAACGCCGGGACGTCGAAGGCCCGCAGGCCCTCGACCGCGCCGTCGTTGGCGCAGTAGTGGCTGACCTGAGCCGCGCCGAAGGGCGACTCGAAGCGCTGCCCCGGCTCGCCTTCGAGGGCGAAGCCGTGGTTCTGCGCGGTGATCGCGACCCGCTTGGTCACCACGTCGATCACCGGGATGTTGATGCCGCGGTGGCCGTAGCGCATCTTGTACGTCCCCAGCCCGAGCGCGCGGCCCAGGACCTGGTTGCCGAAGCAGATGCCGAACAGCGGGATCTCGCGGCCGAGGACCTGCTTGGTCAGCTCGGTCGCGTGCACCGTGGTGGCCGGGTCGCCCGGGCCGTTGGAGAGGAACACGCCGTCCGGCTCGATCGCCAGCAGGTCGTCCAAGGTCGACGTCGAGGGCAGCACGTGCACCTCGATGCCGCGGGCGACCAGCTGGCGCGGGGTGTTGGACTTGATGCCCAGGTCCAGCGCGGCCACCCGGAAGCGCACCTCGCCGGACGGCGAGACGACGTACGGCTTCGGCGTCGAGACCTGGCCGGCCAGGTCGGCACCCTCCATCTTCGGGCTGGCGAGGACCTCGGCGACCATCTCGTCGACCGTGCCCAGCGCGTCACCGGAGAAGACCCCGGCGCGCATCGCGCCGAGCTCGCGCAGGTGCCGGGTCAGCGAGCGGGTGTCGACCTCGGCGATGCCGACGACGCCCTGGTTCGCCAGCTCGTCGTCCAGCGAGCGCTTCGAGCGCCAGTTGGACGGCGTGCGCGCGGGGTCGCGCACCACGTAGCCGTTGACCCAGATCTTCGACGACTCGTCGTCCTCGTCGTTCCAGCCGGTGTTGCCGATCTGCGGTGCGGTCTGCACCACGATCTGCCCGTGGTAGGACGGGTCGGTCAGCGTCTCCTGGTAGCCGGTCATGCCGGTGCAGAACACCGCCTCGCCGAGGCTCCGCCCGCGCGCGCCGTAGGCCGCGCCGCGGAACACCCGGCCGTCTTCGAGTACCAGTGCGGCCTGAGCGCGCGCGTTCACTGGGCACCTCCCTTGATCTTCAGCTCTTCGATCCACTGTGGATAGTCATCGAGTTCGTCGCCGCGGAAGCCGGTGTCGAGCCCGGTTTCGCCGGCCCGCCAGGTGATGACCAGCAGGGCGTCGGTGCCCATCACCTTCCCGGCGATCTTCGAGTCGCGCCGGACCCCGGTGATCGCCTCACGCGGGATCCAGAAGTCGGGGGCGCCGCCGCGTTCGACCGCGACGCCGCCTTCGTGTAGCCGCCAGACCGCGCCGGAGCGCAGCCCCGCGCCGCGCGTGACGACCCGGTTCTGCCACTCCCCCGCGATCGTCGTGGCGACGTAGACGCCGGTGGACTCCAGCAGGATCGCACCCGGGTCACTGGGGATTTGCTCGAACGGCGGCACCTGCACGCTCTGCGAGCGCGCCTTGCGGCGCCAGCCGAGGTACATGCCCCACAGGCACAGCAGGAAGAAGGCGACGATCGCCAGCACCAGCCACAGGCGTTCCATCAGCAGATCTTCCCGTCCCGGGCGGTGACCCGCCCGCGCAGCAGCGTCGCGGTCACCACGCCGGGCAGCCGCATTCCCTCGTACGGGGTGTTGGCGGCGATGCTCGCCAGCTCCGCACCCCGGACCGTCCACTCGGCGTCCGGGTCGACCAGGGCCAGGTTCGCCGGCTCACCGACCGCGATCGGCCGCCCGTGGTCGGGCAGGTTCCCGATCTCGGCGGGCCGCTCGCTCATGACGCGGGCGACGCCGCGCCAGTCGAGCAACCCGGTGCGGACCATGGTCTCGGCCACGATGGACAGTGCCGTCTGCAGCCCGAGCATGCCCGGCCGCGCGGCCGCCCACTCCGTGTCCTTGTCCTGCACCGCGTGCGGGGCGTGGTCGGTGGCGACGCAGTCGATGACGCCCTCCGCCAGGGCCGCGCGCAGGTTCTCCGCGTCCGATCCGGTCCGCAGCGGCGGGTTCACCTTGTTGACCGGGTCGTAGGTCGCCAGGCGCTCGTCCGTCAGCAGCAGGTGGTGCGGCGTGACCTCGGCCGACACCTTCGTGCCGCGGTCCTTCGCCCAGCGCAGCACGTCCGCGGTGCCCGAAGTGGACACGTGGCAGACGTGCAGCCGCGCCTTCGCGTGCAGCGCGAGCAGGCAGTCACGCGCCACGATGGACTCCTCGGCGGCCGCCGGCCAGCCGGTGTAGCCCAGCCGCGCGGCCTGCTCGCCCTCGTGGGCCTGGGCGCCGACGGTCAGCCGCGGCTCCTCGGCGTGCTGCGCGATGACGGCGTCCAGCGCGGTCGAGTACTCCAGCGCGCGGCGCATCAGCAGCGGGTCGGCGACGCAGAGGCCGTCGTCGGAGAACACCTTGACCCGCGCCTGCGACGCGGCCATCGTGCCCAGCTCGGCGAGCCGCTCGCCCTTGAGCCCGACGGTGACCGCGCCGACCGGGTGGACGTCGACCAGGCCGACCTCCTGCCCGCGCCGCCACACGTGCTCGACGATCACGGCGTTGTCGGCGACCGGGTCGGTGTTGGCCATGGCGAACACCGCGGTGTACCCGCCGAGCGCCGCGGCGGCCGAGCCGGAGTCGATCGTCTCGGTGTCTTCGCGGCCGGGCTCGCGCAGGTGGGTGTGCAGGTCGACGAAGCCGGGCAGCAGCACCTGGCCCGCCGCTTCGATGATTTCGGCGTCCTCGGGGACGTCCACGGCGCCGATGGCGGTGATCACGCCGTCCTCCACCAGGACGTCGACGGGATCACCCTCGCCGTAGGGGCGGGCGCCCTTGATGAGGGTGCTCACGCGGCGGCTCCTTCACTGGCCAAGAGGTGGTAGAGGACCGCCATGCGGACGTGCACGCCGTTGCGGACCTGTTCGGTGATGGCCGAGGCCGGGGAGTCGGCGACCGCGCTCGCGATCTCCATCCCGCGCAGCATCGGGCCGGGGTGCAGCACGACCGCGTGGTCCGGCAGCAGCTTCTGGCGCCGTTCCGAAAGGCCGTACGCGATCGAGTACTCGCGGGCGCTCGGGAAGAACCCGCCGTGCATGCGCTCGGCCTGGACGCGCAGCATCATCACCGCGTCGACCGCGGGCAGTTCGGCGTCGAGGTCGTGTGAAACGGTCACCGGCAGGCTTTCCACGCCGTAAGGCAGCAACGTCGGCGGCGCGACGAGCACCACCTCCGCGCCCAGGGCCGAGAGCAGGTGCAGGTTCGAGCGGGCGACCCGGCTGTGCAGCACGTCGCCGACGATCGCGATGCGACGGTCCTTCAAGGACCCGAGCCGCTCCCGCAGCGTCGCCGCGTCGAGCAGCGCCTGGGTCGGGTGCTCGTGCGTGCCGTCGCCGGCGTTGACCACCGACGTGCCGGGCTCGGCGAGCCAGCCCGCGAGCCGCTGGGCGGCGCCGCTGGCGGGGTGCCGGACGATCACGCAGTCGGCGCCCGCGGCGGCCAGCGTCAGCGCGGTGTCCCGCAGGGATTCGCCCTTGTTGACCGAGGAGCTGGACGCCGAGACGTTGATCACGTCGGCGCTCATCCACTTCCCGGCGATCTCGAACGACACCCGGGTGCGCGTCGAGTTCTCGTAGAACAGGGTGATCACCGTGCGGCCGCGCAGCGTCGGCAGCTTCTTGACCTCGCGGCCGAGCAGGGTGTGCTTCAGCTCGTCGGCGGTGTCCAGCACGGCCGTGGCCAGCGCCGGGTCCAGCCCGTCGGTGGCGAGCAGGTGCTTCACGAATCTTCTCCAGGAACGTCTTCGGTGGCTTTCGAGGCCCGGAGCAGCACCGAGTCGCGGCCGTCGATCTCCGACAGCAGGACCGACACCCCCTCGGTGCGGGCGGTCGGCACGTTCTTGCCGACGTAGTCCGCGCGGATCGGCAGCTCACGGTGACCTCGGTCGACGAGCACCGCCAGTTGCACCGCGCGGGGGCGGCCATGATCACGGAGGGCATCGAGCGCGGCCCGGATCGTCCGGCCGGAGAAGAGCACGTCGTCGACCAGGATGACCACCCGGTCGTCGATCCCGCCGGGCGGCAGCTGCGTCTGCTCGAGCGCGCGGGGCGGGCGGCGGCGCAGGTCGTCCCGGTAGAGGGTGACGTCGAGGGCGCCGGCCGGCGGGCGGACTCCGGAGAACTCGCCGATCTTGCCGGCGAGGCGGGTCGCGAGGGGGGTGCCGCGGGTGGGGATCCCCAGCAACACGGGCGGGGTAGTGCTCTCCGCACCGTTCGCGGTCTTTTCGATGACCTGATGGGCCATTCGGGCGATCGTGCGCGCGACGTCGCCGGCTGTCAGGAGCTCGCGCTCCCCAGCCGAACCAGCCGCGTCACGAGGACGTGACGACACTGCGGACTCCTTCCCCGCCTCACCGGACGGGTCCTTAAAGGACGTCTGTTCCCCTGCTGGTCGGGGCTTTCGCACCGACAGTAGCAGGCACTTTGCTCAGCCTTACGGGTGGTGTGGCGTGATTCGCGGCAAGCTCGCGCTTGACCTGGTGACAACAATGCGTAACCATTACTCTGAGTATTCGACTCGAAGAGTCCCCTGGAGCCGGTCACCCCGACCGGGAAGGGGGTGGAGAACGGAGAACGACCAGATGGGCGATTACGCCAAGGCGCTCGGGGCCAAGCTCCGCGGGATCCGCCAGCAGCAGGGCCTGTCCCTGCACGGGGTCGAGCAGAAGTCCGGTGGGCGCTGGAAGGCCGTCGTCGTCGGCTCGTACGAGCGTGGCGACCGTGCCGTCACCGTGCAGAAGCTGGCCGAGCTGGCCGACTTCTACGGCGTGCCGGTGGTCGAGCTGCTGCCCGAGGGCCGAGTCCCCTCCGGTGCCGAGCCCGCCACCAAGATCGTGATCAACCTGGAGCGCCTGCAGCAGCTGCCGGCGGAGAAGGTGGGCCCGCTGGCCCGCTACGCCGCGACCATCCAGAGCCAGCGCGGCGACTACAACGGCAAGGTGCTCTCGATCCGGACCGAGGACCTGCGGTCCCTGGCGATCATCTACGACATGACGCCGGGCGAGCTGACCGAGCAGCTCATCGACTGGGGTGTCCTCCCGCCGGAGGCACGTCCGTCCAAGGAAGACTGATCCGCTCGTGTTGTGTTGCGCCGACGCAGTGAGCGTTCCCCGGTGGGGCACCGGAGACGCTCACTGACTCGTCGGGGGGCTCGCAGCAGACTCAGAGCACAGCGCGGAGGCGGTCGGCGATCGTGCCGATCCGGCCCAGCACGCCGTTGACGAACCGCGGCGAGTCGTCCGTGGACAGTTCCTTCGCCAGGCCCACGGCCTCGTCGATCGCGACCGGGTCCGGCACGTCCTCGGCCCAGAGCAGCTCGTAGACCCCGACCCGCAGCACCGCGAGGTCGACCTTCGGCATCCGCTCCAGGGTCCAGCCCTGCGCGTGCTCGGCCAGCAGCTCGTCGATCCGCGGCCGGCGGGTGGTGACCCCCTCGACCAGGCTGATCGTGTAGTCCCCGATCGGGTCGACCTCGGTCGCGCCGACGCGGTCGGCCAGCAGCGTCACCGGATCGGTGTCGCGCTGCGCGGCCTCGTAGAGCATCTCCACGGCCCGGCGGCGCGCCTGCCGGCGGCTGATCGCGCCGCCGCGGTTCGGGTGGGGCTTCGAAGTCGGCATCAGCTGGAGACGCGGCCCAGGTAACGGCCGTCACGGGTGTCGACCTTGATCTTCTCGCCGGTGGACAGGAAGAGCGGGACCTGGATCTCCGCGCCGGTCTCCAGCGTCGCCGGCTTGGTGCCGCCGGTGGAGCGGTCGCCCTGCAGGCCCGGGTCGGTGTGCTGGATGAGGATCTCGACCGAGGTCGGGAGCTCGACGTAGAGCGCCTCGTTCTCGTGCACCGCGACCTGGACCTCGGTGTTCTCCAGCATGTAGTTGGCGTTGTCGCCGACCACCGCGGCCAGCACCGTGATCTGGTCGTAGGTGTCGCCGTCCATGAACACGAAGTCCTGGCCGTCCTTGTACAGGTAGGTCATGTTCCGGCGGTCCACCGTGGCCGTCTCGACCTTCGTGCCCGCGTTGAACGTCTTGTCGACCACCTTGCCGGTGAGCACGTGCTTGAGCGTCGTGCGCACGAAGGCACCGCCCTTGCCCGGCTTCACGTGCTGGAACGCGGTGACGGTCCACAGCTGGCCCTCGAGGTTGAGGACGAGCCCGTTCTTCAGGTCGTTGGTCGTGGCCACGAGCTTGCAGTCTCCTGTGTCGATCTTCGGGTTCGCGGCCGCCGTCAGACGACCACGAGGTTCTTGGTGCTCAGGGTGAGGAGTTCGGGCTCCCCAGCCCGCACGACGAGCGTGTCCTCGATGCGCACGCCACCGCGCCCCGCGAGGTAGACGCCGGGCTCGACGGTGACCGCCATACCGGCGGACAGTGTACCGACGCCCGTGGCGGCGAGGCTGGGCGCCTCGTGGATCTGCAGGCCGACGCCGTGGCCGAGGCCGTGCGCGAACTCCTCGCCCCGCCCGGCCGCGGCGATCACCGAGCGGGCCGCGGCGTCCACATCGGACACTTCCACGCCCGGCGCGACGGCGTCGACCCCGGCCGCCTGCGCGGCGTGCACGAGGTCGTACACCTCCCGCTGCCAGTCCGCCGGCTCGCCGAGCACGAACGTGCGCGTCATGTCCGAGTGGTAGCCGTCGACGGTGGCGCCGAAGTCCAGCTTGACGAAGTCGCCGCGCTTCAGCTCGGCGTGCGTGGGCCGGTGGTGCGGGATGGCCGAGTGCGCGCCGGCGGCCACGATCGAGGCGAAGCTGGGCTCGGCCGAGCCGTGCTCCAGCATCCGGTGCTCCAGGTCGCGGGCCACCTCCAGCTCGGTCCGCCCGGGCCGCAGGCCGCCGGCGGCGACCAGGTCGTCCAGCGCGCGGTCGGCCGCGGCGCACGCCTGCCGCAGCGCCTCGATCTCGGCCTCGTCCTTGACCAGCCGCAGCTTCTCGATCAGCCCGGGGGTCCTCGTCAGCTCGACGTGCTTGCGGAGGTCTTCGTACTCCTCGACGCTCACGTGCTGGCTCTCGAAACCGACCTTCCAGTCCTTCGCGACCCGCTTGACGAGCGCGGCGGCGCTCGCCCGGTCGACGACCGTCTCGAGGTCGGGCACCTCGGCGGCGGACTGGGTGGTGTAGCGGCCGTCGGTGCAGAACAGGGTCTGCCCGTCCCCGCCCGCGTGCACCAGCACGGCGGCGTTCGAACCGGTGAACCCGGTCAGGTAGCGGATGTTCAGCAGGTCGGTGACCAGCAGCGCGTCGAGGCCCGCGTCGGTGAGCGAGTCCCGCAGCGCCGCGCGGCGGCGTCCATGGGTTTCAGGCACTTCCCCACCCTAGTGGCGCGGCGGCGAGACGTTCGTCGGATCCGCACGCTGACGAAGCGACTCGCCAGTAGGCAGCCTAGACTCCGCAGGATGAGTGCCTGGGTGTTGCGCGGACTCGGGATGGCGGTGCTGCACGGCGCGGCCATCACCCTCCTCGCCAAGTACGCCGTCTACCACCCCACCGACCAGACGCTGGTCGTGTCGCTCACGCTCGCCGTGCTCGTCGGCGCCGCCGCGCTGTGGAGCGCGCTGGACGCCTGGCGCGGGCTGCCCGACCGCGGGAAGGTCTGGTTCATCTCGGCGCTGGTCGCCGGGCCGGTCGCCGGGGTCCTCTACGTCATCGGGCGCGCCTTGTTCGTCGACCAGACCGGGGTCTCCGAGCTGGGCGGCGCGCTCACCGGCGGTGCCGCGTTCTCCGCGCTGCTGGTGCTGATCCCCGCCGGGCTGGGGCTGTTCGTCGGCGGGCGCGTCGGCGGCCGGGCTCAGCCGCCGAGCGAGGAACCCCGCGCGTAGCCGTCCCACTGCGCGGTCGTCAGCGCGTGCGGGGACGAGCCGTTGAGCGCCACGACGCCGTCGTCCGGCACCCGCCACAGGCGGCGGTCGTCGAGCACCAGCCCGAACCCGCGGCCCGGGGCCAGCACCGCTTCGGCGCCCAACCTCAGCCGCGCGACCACCGGCAGTGACGCCACCGCGGACGGGGCCTTCTCCAGCGTTTCGCCGGCCAGGGCCACGGCCACCGCGCGCCGATCGACCCGCACCCGCTTCCCGGCCCGGACCAGGTCCATCGTGCGTTCCGGCGACGGCATGGTGACGCCGTCGAAGGTCGCGGCGACCCGGGCGGCGGACCCGCAGGCCTGGCTGCCGCGCAGGTCGAGGCCGTAGTGGCGCAGGCCGGTCGGGGCGGCCGCCCCGCCGATCGCGGTGGCGCGCACGACGTCGAACGGCACCCGGTCGCACGGGTCGGCCGTCGAGAGCGGCGCGTGGCCGTCGGCGCGGCGCACCAGGCCCGGCCCTTCCTTCCACGGCCCGGGCACCACGACCGGCTGGAACGGGTGCTCGGCGAAGTCGGGCGTCCAGAACGTGAGCGTGGTCCCGCCGTCGGTCTCGTGCGCGATGACCCACGCGTCGAGCGCGCCGGCCCACATCAGGTCCGCGCTGAAGCCGTCGACGACCGACCGCTGGCGCGGCGCGGCCGTCGAGGCGACCGGGACGAACCCGCCGACGTCGAGGGCCTGCACCCCGGACGCGAAGGCGGGGTCCGGCGAGCGGAGCACGAACTGCCCGGCGCCGTTCTCGCCGGCGGCGCGGCCGGTGGTGTCGGTGAACATCAGGTAGAACCAGCCGTCGAGGTAGACCGCCGAGGGCTGGCCGGCGCCGTAGACGTTGGCGCGGTGGAGGTCGTGCGACGGCCCGAGGATCGGCTTCCCGCCCGCCGCGCGGGTCCAGTGCACGCCGTCGCCGCTGGTCGCGAGCCCGATCGCGTTGCCGAGCGCGTGATCGCCGGCGGCACCGGTGTAGTACAGGTAGTAGGTCGAGCCGACGCGCAGCACCGACGGGTCGCAGGTGTGCATGCCGTCGAAGTTCCCGGGCGCGCCGGAGAAGACCGCCGCCGGGATCCCGCCGCCGGGCGCGGCGAACGGGCCGTCGATGGACTGCGCCTGGGCGTAGAGGACGTCGTCCCCGGCCGGCCCGGCGCCGCCGTACTGGCTGCACCACCACATCCGGGTGAGCCCGTGGTCGAGCATCACGGTCGGGCCGTAGTTGTAGACGGCGTCCGCCCCGCCCGCGGCGATCACACCGCCACTCTGCCGGGGGTCACTCGAAGCGAGCTTGACATCGCTGGGCCGGGGCGGCGCGGTGGTCTTGCCCCCCGCGATGGCGGGCTTGTCGCCCGCGGCTTGCGGCTGGGCGTAACCCTCGGTACAGCCCGCGAGCAGAAGCCCGGCCAGCACGCCGGCGAGGAGGGCACGAGCGGGTCGCCGACCCCCACGACGAAACGGGCTCACGACACCGGAGTGTAGCGAGATGAGACTCGATCAGGTGACGCAGCTCCCTGTCGGCGGTCACTCGATCTTGGACGTCTGGACCAGGTGATCAGCGCTCCTGGGCCGCACGACCGGCCCGTCGCAGCTAGCGCCCGGTCACGACCCGGTGGTGGGGCCGGCCGGCGCCGGTCCTTCGAGGGCCACCAGCTCGACCTCGAAACCGGCGTCGTTCTCGAGGTAGGCCGCGTAGTGGGCGTCGCCGCCCGCGTGGGGGTACATGTCCGCGAACAGCGGCTGCCAGCCGTGGTCGGCGGCGCGGGTGGCCAGGTCGTCGACGTGGGCGCGGGTGTCCACGTGCAGGGCCAGGTGGTTCAGCCCCGGCCGGGTGCGCTCGTGGCCGGCCGCGCTCATCGCCGGAGAGGCCTCGACGACCAGGTAGGTGGCGCCTAGCCGCCAGCTGACGCCGTCCGGCCAGCGCTGGAACTCGCGCCAGCCCAGTTCACCGAGCAGCCAGCCCCAGCTGCGCTCGGCCTCGGCCAGGTCGGGCACCCACAGCTCGATGTGGTGCGGCCGCCCGTGCGTGGCCGGCAGGGCGACCAGCACGCGGTGCAGGTCGCCGTAGTGGATGCCGCTGCCGACGTCGAGGAAACCCAGGCGTCCGGCCACTTTCCGGCTCGCCGCGTTGTTCTCGTGCACCAGCGCCCAGACCGCGGGCAGGCCGAGCCCGTCGAGCCCGTGGTCCAGCACCGCGCGGGCGGCCTCGGACGCGAGGCCCTGCCCGGCGTGCGCGGCACCGACGTAGTAGCCCAGCTCGGGCACCCCGCCCGGCAGCTCGGACGACGGGCGCAGGTGCGCGACGCCGATCACCTCGCCGTCGCGCTCGATCACCCAGTGGCCCTGCCCGGCCGGGCCGCGGTAGGCCAGCCGCCGGTCCACCATCCCGCTGGCGGCCGCAGGATCGGAGAAGTCCGCGGCGAAGAAGCGGCTCATCTCCGGGTCCGAGAACACCTTCACGACGCTCTCGCGATCGGCCTCGACCAGCTGCCGCAGCTTCAGCCGCGCCGTGGTCAGCGTCGGCAGGCTCATGCCGGGTGCGCGGCGAGCCAGCGCAGGGCCAGCGGGTAGCCGTCGACGCCGAGGCCCGCGATCACCGCGGTCGCGATGTCCGACAGCACGCTGTGGTGCCGGAACTCCTCGCGCTTGTGCACGTTCGAGATGTGCAGCTCGATCAGCGGCGCTGACAGCTGCGCCGCCGCGTCGCGGACCGCGATCGAATAGTGCGTCCAGGCGCCGGCGTTGAGCACCACCGGGTTGCCGCCGTCGGCGGCTTCGTGCAGCCAGCCGACCAGCTCGCCCTCGTGGTCGGTCTGCCGGACCTCGACCTCGATGCCCAGCTCCTCGCCGGCTTTCACGCACAGCGCGGCGAGGTCGTCGTGGGTGGTCGAGCCGTAGACCGACGGCTCGCGCTTGCCGAGCCGGCCGAGGTTGGGGCCGTTGAACACGAACGCCTTCACAGCAGCACACTCCCGCCGTTCTTCGGGGCGTCGGCGGCGATCGCCGAGTACGCGGCCGCGAGCAGCGACGGGTCCGGGCCCTCGAGCCGGCCGGGCTTGCCGAGGCCGTCGAGGACGACGAACCGCAGCACTCCCGAGCGGGTCTTCTTGTCGCCCTTCATGGTTTCCAGCAGCTGGGACAGCGCGTCGGCGTCGTAGGTCGTCGGCAGCCCGAGCAGCTTCAGCACGGAGGCGTGCCGCTCGGCCGTGGCGTCGTCGAGCCGCCCGGCCAGGCGCGCCAGCTCGGCGGCGAACACCAGGCCGACGCTCACCGCGGCGCCGTGGCGCCACCGGTACCGCTCGCGGCGCTCGATGGCGTGGCCGAGGGTGTGGCCGTAGTTGAGGATCTCGCGCAGGTCGGACTCGCGCAGGTCGGCGGCCACGACGTCGGCCTTGACCTTGATCGACCGCTGGACCAGCTCGGCCAGCACGTCACCGGTCGCGTCGAGCGCGGCGGCGGGGTCGGCCTCGATCAGCTCGAGGATCCGCGGGTCGGCGATGAAGCCGGTCTTGACGACCTCGGCCATGCCGGCGACCAGCTCGTTGGGCGGCAGCGTCTCCAGTGTCGTCAGGTCGACGAAGACCGCGCTCGGCTCGTGGAACACCCCGACGAGGTTCTTGCCGGCCTCGGTGTTGATGCCGGTCTTGCCGCCGACCGCGGCGTCGACCATGCCCAGCAGCGTGGTCGGCACGTTGACCAGCCGGACCCCCCGCATCCAGGTGCCCGCGACGAACCCGGCGAGGTCGGTGACCGCGCCGCCGCCGAGGCCGACGACGACCCCGCGCCGGTCCAGCCCCATCCGTCCGAGCACCTCCCAGCAGAAGCCGGCGACGGTGAGCGCCTTGCCGTCCTCGGCGTCCGGGATCTCGACGCGGTGGGCGTCGAGGCCCGCCGCGGCCAGCTCCTCGCGGATGGCCTCGGCGGTGGTGGTCAGCGTGGGCGGGTGGATCAGCGCGATCTTGGAGGCGTCGGCCAGCTGCGCGGTGAGCTCGCCGAGCAGGCCACGCCCGATGACGACGTCGTAGGGGCGGGCGGTGGCGACGGTGATGCGCACCGGTTCGGGCACGGGTGACTCACTCCTTGGCTTCGGCGGGGACGACGAGCCCCTTGACGAGGTCGGCGACGATCTCGGCGGGCGCCCGGTCGTCGGTGACGACCTCGACGGTGGCCACCTCGCGGTAGACCGGCACGCGTTCGTCGAGCAGTTTCTTGAACGTGGCGCGGGGGTTCACCCCGGCCAGCAGCGGCCGCGCGCTCGACAGCCCGGTGCGCTGCACCCCGGCGGCGAGGCCGACGTTGAGGAACACGACGGTGTGCGCGGCCAGCCGGGCGCGGGTGCCGGGGGTGAGCGGCGCGCCGCCGCCGAGCGAGAGCACGCCGTCGTGCTCCGCCAGCGCGGTGGCGACCGCTTCCTCTTCCAGCGCACGGAAAGCGGGCTCGCCGTCGTCGGCGAAGATGTCGGAGATGCTGCGCCCGGTGCGGGCGACGATGTCGGCGTCGCTGTCCCGAAAGACCAGGCCGAGCGCCTCCGCCAGCAGCGGCCCGACGGTGCTCTTGCCCGAGCCCGGAGGGCCGACGATGACCGCGCGAGGACTCACCAGCGCTCCTCGAGGGCCTTCAGGTACGCCTCGGCGTTGCGCTTGCTCTCGACCAGCGAGTCGCCGCCGAACTTCTCCAGCGCGGCGTCGGCGAGGATCAGCGCCACCACCGACTCCAGCACGACCCCGGCACGCGGCACCGCGCAGACGTCGGAGCGCTGGTGGATGGCGACCGCGGGCTCACCCGTCCGGACGTCCACTGTGGACAGTGCTTTGGGGACGGTCGAGATCGGCTTCATCGCGACGCGCACCCGCAGCGGCTCACCGTTGGTGATGCCGCCCTCCAGCCCGCCCGCGCGGTTGGACCGGCGGGTGACGCCGACCGGGCCGGAGCCGCGGTCGATCTCGTCGTGCGCCTGGCTGCCCCAGCGGCGGGCGGTGGTGAAGCCGTCGCCGACCTCGACGCCCTTCATCGCCTGGACGCCCATCAGCGCGCCGGCCAGCCGCGCGTCGAGGCGGCGGTCCCAGTGGACGTGCGAGCCGAGGCCCGGCGGCAGGCCGTAGGCGATGACCTCGATCACGCCGCCGACGGTGTCACCCGCCTTCCGCACGGCGTCGACCTCGGCGACCATCGCGTCGGTGCCTTCCTTGCTGAAGGCGCGCACCGGGCTCTCGTCGATGGCGGGCAGGTCCTCCGGCTTGGGCAGGTCCCCCTCGGGGGCGTCCGCGCCGCCGATCGAGACGACGTGGCTGAGGATTTCGACGCCGAGCAGCTGCCGCAGGTAGTTCCGCGCGACGGTGCCCAGCGCGGTCCGCGAAGCGGTCTCCCGCGCGCTGGCCCGCTCCAGGACCGGGCGGGCCTCGTCGAAGCCGTACTTCTGCATGCCGGGCAGGTCGGCGTGGCCCGGCCGCGGCCGGGTGAGCGGTTCGTTGCGGGCGAGGCCCTCGAGGATCTCCGGGTCGACCGGGTCGGCCGCCATGACCTGTTCCCACTTGGGCCATTCGGCGTTTTCGATCTGCACGGCGACCGGGCCGCCCTGGGTGAGCCCGTGGCGGACGCCGCCGAGGAAGGCGATGTGGTCGGTCTCGAACCCCATCCGCGGGCTGCGCCCGAACCCGAGCCGGCGGCGGGCCAGCTGCCCGGTGACGTCGGCAGTGGTGACCTCCACCCCGGCGGGCATCCCTTCGAGCACGGCGGCCAGCGCGGGTCCGTGCGATTCACCTGCGGTGATCCAGCGCAACATGTCGTCAATCCTGTCACGGGCGCCGAGGGGCCCGGGGAAGTGCCCCGCCCGCCTGGGATAGGGCTGGGATGGGGAGGAACGCAGACCGCCGGACGGCGGATGGTGGGTGCGGCTGAGGGGCTGCTGGGGGTCGGTTGAGCGAGATCCGACAGGCTGCGGTGAGCACCTTCGCCAGAGACCACCGAAGCAGGTGCGAAGCGGCCAGCTCCGCCCAGCCAGGCCACAGCGAGCGGCTGCGCCGAAAGGGTTGCCATCGTGGGCCGAGCAGGGCGTGAGTCACCTCCATTGGGAAGCCGCCGCCGCGAGGGGTGGCTGCGGAACCTCACAACGCCAGTGGGAACAGCGCGCACAGCCATGCCGCGGCCAAGAGGGCCGGTCCGTGGGGAACGCGTTCCCTCCGGCGGACTGCCGCCATGGCGAGGGTGAGCAGCGCGGCCGAGCACGTCGCCAAGAGCAGGGCCGGCCAGCCTGCCGCGCCCAGGATCGCGCCCAGGCTGCCCGACAGCTTCACGTCTCCCGCGCCGAGGCTGGCCGGGGCGAAGTGGTGGACCGCCGCGTGGGCGCCGCCGAAGAGGAGGGCGGCCGCCAGCGCCCGGAGGGCCAGGGACGGGCCGCCGCCGCCCAGGGCTGCCGCGCCGATTGCGGCTCCGAAAAGCGGGTACGCCGGCAGGGTCAGGACGTCGGGGAGGCGGAGGTGGCGGAGGTCCGCAAGGGCCAGGGGTACTGCGACGACCGTCAGCAGCGCGGGTACCGGCAGCCACCAGCCCGGCCAGCCGCCGGTCAGCCAGCGGACGGTGACGGCTGTGGCGCCGAGGGCGGTCAAGCCCGCCGCGAGAGCCGACGGGATCGGCGCGGACGCGCGTCGCAGCGCCCAGGCCGCCGCGGGCACGGTCGCTGCCGCGACGAGGAGGAGGAGGAGGAGGAAGATCACCTCAACAGCCTGCTGCGACTGGTCTGACCAGGGCAAATGCCGAGCGTCACGAACGGTCCGTTCGCGACGCTTCAGCGCCGGTTTCACTCCTGTGGGTGACAGCCAGGCAACCGGCACAAAGGGAAAGCGGCCCGTCCGGGACCCCCTGCGTCCCGGACGGGCCACAGCTCACAAACTCAGCCGCAGCAACGCCCGCCCGCTGCCGCCGCGGACCTCCAGCGCGGCCATCTGCGGGGTCTTCAGCGCCGTGCCCACCACGATCCGGGCCGTGTTGTCCGGCAGGGCCTTCCAGGTCGCCAGCTCCGTCTCCTTGCCGTCACGGCCGATCGCCACCAGGACGTACTCGCCGCCGCTGCGGCCGCCCGTGTAGCTGCACGACATGTCGACTTCGGTGCCCCACTCGTGGTTGCCGAGGCGCGCGTCGGCGCGGACCGGGAACTCGCCCAGGGCCGTCAACGCGAGCGGTTGCGGGCCGGCGGGAACGGCACCGGGCGCTGGCAACGACGCCACCACGCCGAGCGCGATGCACGCCGCCACCGCCACCGCGGCCGACACGGACGTCACCATGGTGCGGATACGGCGTCCTCGTCGCACCCGCTTCAGCACCGACGACAGCAGGTCCGGCGGTGGCGGACCGGCGTCCACGACCGCGCTGACCTGCGGTGGGCCGCTCTGGGCCAGCAGGCCCGGCAGGCCGGCCAGCTCGCGCACCGCGGCCGCGCAGCGCTCGCAGCCGCGCAGGTGCTGCTCGAAGCGCGCCCGGTCCTCGGGGGACAGCGCCCCCAGCACGTACGCGGCGTCGAACGTCGCGAACGGGTCCTCGCTCACTGGGTCACCCCCCTCTCCTCCAGCACCAGGCGGAGCGCGCGCAGCGCGTAGTGCGTGCGCGACTTGACCGTCCCTTCGGCCACTCCCAGCGCCACCGCGGCGTCCGCTACGGAATAGCCCTGGAAGTAACACAGCACCAGCACCTCGCGGTGCCGTTCCGACAGCTCCGCGAGCGCTTCGGCGACCAGCCAGCCCTGCACCGCGCGGTCCGTGCCGTCCGCGACGGCCCGCTCCGGCGGCTGGTCGGTCATCACCTCGGAGCGTGCCGACGCCGAGCGCCAGCCGTCGATCGCGATCCGCCGCGCGACCGTGAACAGCCACGCCCGCGCCGACCCCTGCGACTGGTCCAGCACCGTCGTCGACCGCCAGGCCCGCAGCAGCGTCTCCTGGACGACGTCCTCGGCGCGGATCCGGTCGCCGGAGGTCAGGTGGAGCGCGTACGACCACAGCGCGGCCGCGTGCTCCTCGTGCAGCGCGCGCATCAGCGCGTCTTCCGCGACTTCTCCCACCGGGTCAGACCGCGACGCGCCGCCGGTCCTTCACGAACATCAGCGCGAGGCCGCCGACGATGCAGACCGCCTCGGTGATCACGCCCCAGTACTCCGGCTGGCTGTTGAACTGGTCGTGGTTGCCGGCGAAGCCGACCGTCGCGGCCAGCACGTACGCACCGAGCGTCAGCACCCCGAACCCGACCGCGCCCAGCGCCGGCAGCCAGTGCCGCCAGGCCAGGACGGCGATCGCGAGCACCAGGCCGCCGATCGCGTCCAGCAGGAACAACGGGCCGACGATGCCCGGGTAGTCGTCCGTCCACAACAAGTAGTGCACACCCGCCGAACCCAGCAGCGCCGCCGCCACGACGATCCGCAGAACCCAACCCACCATGATCGTTCCTCCGCTCCACACCCACTCAGGTACATACACGGAGCAGGGACCCTTCCGGTTCACCCGGCCCAGTGGGAATTGAACCGATCCGATGTCGATCTCGTTTAATGGGCATGACTGCCGAACTGCACTCCCGCCGCACCGTCCTCACCACCGGTGCCACCGTCGCCGGCGTCGCCGTGGGCACCGTGGCTCTCGCCGCCTGCGGATCCTCGGACGACTCGAAATCGGGCACCGCCCAGGCCCCCATCGCCGCGGGCACCCCGCTCGTGGCGCTCGACGAGGTCCCGGTCGGCCAGGCCAAGGCGGCCAAGGCGCCGGACGGCTCCGACGTGATCGTGTCCCGCACCTCCGACTCGGCCGTCGCCGCGTTCAGCGCGATCTGCACGCACCAGGGCTGCACCGTCGCGCCGAAGGGCGCCGACCTGGTGTGCCCGTGCCACGGCTCGGTGTTCAACGCCCTCACCGGCGAGGTCAAGCAGGGGCCGGCGAACAAGCCGCTGCCCTCGGTCCAGGTGAAGGTCGAGAACGGGAAGGTCGTCACCGGCTGACGGGCCGGGAGACAGCGAAGGGCCCTTGTGGACGGTGATCGTCCACAAGGGCCCTTCGTCTGTGTGACAAAAGCGACTCAGGCGTCCCAGGCGAACAGCCGCTCGCCCGCCGTGACGTCGCGGCCGCCGTCCAAACCGGACAGCACCTCCGCACCGGCGTCGAGGGCGACGACGGGCACGATCGCCGAGTAGCCCGCCGCGGTCACCGCCTCCGGGTCCCAGCTGACGATCGGCTGGCCGGCCCGCACCTGCTCGTCCTTGACGACGTGCAGCGTGAAGCCCTCACCCTTCTCCTTCACCGTGTCGATCCCCAGGTGCACGAGCACGGCCTGGCCGTCGTCGGTCTGGACGACGAAGGCGTGCGGGTGCAGCGTCTTGATCGTGCCGTCGACCGGCGCGACCGCGTCCGCCCGGCCGCCCGAGGGCTGCACGGCGATGCCCGGCCCCACCATGGCCTCCGCGAACACCGGGTCCGGGACCTCGGTGATCGGCACCACGCGCCCGGCGACCGGGCTGAGGATCTCCAGGCTCACAGCAGGTCCTCGATGTCGCTGGCGATCGTGTCCGCCTCCGGCCCGACGATCACCTGCAGCGCGGTGCTCCCCATCTTGACGACGCCCATGGCGCCGGCCTTCTTCAGTGCCGCCTCGTCGACGAGGCCCATGTCCTCGACCTCGCACCGCAGCCGTGTGATGCAGCCCTCGACCTCGGTGAGATTGTCCGCGCCGCCGAGTGCCGCGAGGATCTTTTCCGGCCTGTCATCCGCCATCGCGGTCTCCTTGTTCACTGTTTGTTCCCAACCTGACGCGAACCGCGTGTCCACCTGTACTACGCCGTTCGTCGGCATGCACGCCGCCGCGGGCCACGAACGGATAACGGTGGGTTGACACCCGTCCGCGCGGCGGAGCATCCTGCCCCATCAGATCATTGGTCTAGACCGGAACGTACCAATGTTCCGGACCGGACGCGAGCACCGGTCCCCCGGGACCGAGAAACGAGGAGGGTGACGCCGATGAGCGCGGCCGCGCACGTCCCGCCACCCGACCGGGTCGTCAACGGGCCCACGCCCAAGCACGCCCAGCTGCGGGAAATCCTCCGCCGCACGGTGGAGCGCGAGCTCCCGCCGGGTGCGCCGATCCCGTCGGAACGCGAGCTGGCGCAGCGCTACGGCGTGTCGCGGCTCACGGTCCGGTCGGCGATCGGCAAGCTGGTCGAGGAGGGCCTGCTCGCCCGGGTCCGCGGCAAAGGCACCTTCACCGCGGCCCGGCGGATGGAGCTCCAGCTCTACCTGATGTCGTTCACCGACGACATGCGGCGGCGGGGGCTGACCCCGACGACCGAGGTGGTCTCCGCGGCCACCGAGGTCCCACCCACCGCCTCCGCGCACGCCCTCGGCCTGGCCGAGGGCTCCACCGCACACCACCTCGTGCGGCTGCGCCACGCCGACGGCGTACCCCTCGCCGTCGAACGTGGCTGGTACCACGCGGGCCGGGCTCCCGGCCTGCTCGAGCTCGACCTTACCCAGTCGCTCTACGCGCAGCTGGCCGAGACGTACGACGTGCGTCCCGACCAGGCGTGGCAGACGGTCTGGGCCGAAGGAGCGGACCGCGAGACGGCCCGGCTGCTCGGCATGCGCGCCGGCAGTCCCCTGCTCGTGTTCCGCCGGGTCTCCAGCGCCAACGGCGACCCGATCGAAGACATCACGTCCTGGTACCGGGGAGATCACTACCAGGTGACCATGCAGTTGGACCGGAACACCCCGGAATCCGGTACCCCACCCCACTATGGAGGTTCCTGATGAGCTCCACCACCGCGGAAGGGGCGACGAAGCGCAGCGGCAGCGGTCTTGCCGGGCTTCAGCGCTTCGGCCGCAGCCTCATGCTCCCCATCGCCACGCTGCCGGCCGCCGGCCTGCTGCTGCGTCTCGGCCAGGACGACCTCCTGGGCAAGGACGGCCTCGGCTGGGACAAGGTCGCGGCCGTCCTCGGCGCCGCGGGCGGTTCGCTGTTCAACTGGCTGCCGCTGCTCTTCGCGGTGGGCATCGCGGTCGGCTTCGCCCGCAAGGGTGACGGCTCCACCGGTGTCGCCGCGGTCGTGGGCTTCTTCGTCTTCACCAGCGTCATCCAGGTGTTCGCCCCGCTGAAGGACCTGCCCGGCTACAAGCCGAACGGCGGCTTCGAGCTGGCGCCCATCAAGTGGCCCTACAGCGTGCTCGCGGGCGTCGTCGTCGGCTTGGTCGCGGCCGTGCTGTGGCAGCGCTACCACCGCATCAAGCTGCCCGCCTACCTGGCGTTCTTCGGCGGCCGCCGGTTCGTCCCGATCATCACCGCCTTCGCGCTGCTGATCCTCGGCGTGATCTTCGGCCTGCTCTTCAAGTACGTGAACACCGGCATCGAGAACGTCGGCGACGCGGTCACCGGCGCCCCGGTCGTCGGTGGCGGCATCTACGGCCTGCTCAACCGCCTGCTGATCCCGGTCGGCCTGCACCAGCTGATCAACGTGCCGGTCTGGTTCATCTTCAAGGGCGGCGACATCACGAACTTCTTCAACGGCGACCCGAACGCCGGTGCCTTCACCACGGGCTTCTTCCCGATCTTCATGTTCGCGCTGCCCGCGGCGGCGCTGGCGATCTGGCAGACCGCCCGCCCGGCGCAGAAGAAGGTCGTCGGCGGTGTGATGATCGCGGCCGCGCTGACCTCGTTCATCACCGGTGTCACCGAGCCGATCGAGTTCTCGTTCATGTTCGTCGCGTGGCCGCTCTACATCTTCCACGCGGTGATGACCGGCCTTTCGCTGGCGATCGCCAACCTGCTGAACGTGCACCTGAGCTTCTCGTTCTCCGCCGGCGCGATCGACTTCGCGCTCAACTCGAGCTCGAAGGCGGCCCACAACACCTGGATCCTCCTCGTGATGGGCGTGGTGTACGCGGCGATCTACTACGTGGTGTTCCGCTTCGCGATCACCAAGTGGAACCTGAAGACGCCGGGCCGCGAGGACGACTCGATCGAGTCGGACCTCGAGTCGACCGCCGCGAAGTAACATCGCAACCGACGTAAACCCCTAGGGAGAGGACGAACATGCCGGAGAAACGCGTCGCCGTCGCGAGCAAGGTGGGCCTGCACGCCAGGCCGGCCGCGCTGGTGGCGAAGGCGGCCGCGGCGCAGCCCGTCGCGGTGCAGATCGCCAAGGCCGGGGGAACCCCGGTGGCCGCCGGCAGCGTGCTCAACCTGATGACCCTCGCCGCCGGGTACGGCGACGAGGTCGTCATCAGCGCCGAGGGCGAGGGCGCCGAGGAGGCCGTGGAAGCGGTCGCCCAGCTGGTCGCCACCGACCTCGACGCCTGAGAAACACCCTGCAGTAGTACCCCGCGAAGGCCTCCGCACCGGTCCCCCGACACCGGTGCGGGGGCCTTCGCGGCGTTTCGTAGGGTGGACGCATGGAGAGCGTGCGCCTGATCGACGAGTGGCCGGTGGACACCGCCGCGACGGCCGTGGTGAAAGCGGACGGGACCGTGCCGGGCCGCCACGGCGACACCACGCGGAAGTTCCGGCTGGCCTCGGTCAGCAAGCCGTTGACCGCCTACGCGGCGCTGATCGCGATCGAAGAGGGCGTCGTCGAGCTCGACACCCCGGCCGGGCCCGAGGGCTCGACCGTGCGGCACCTGCTCGCCCACACCTCCGGGCTCGCCTTCGACGCGCACAAGGCGATGGCCGCGCCGGGCACCCGGCGGCTCTACTCCAACGCCGGGTTCGAGCAGCTGGCCGACACCCTGGCCGAGCACTCCGGCATCCCCTTCGCCCAGTACCAGGCCGAGGCCCTGTTCGGGCCGCTCGGCATGACCGGCAGCAGCCTCGACGGCTCGCCCGCGTCCGGCGCGGTGTCCACTGTGGACGACCTGGCCGCGTTCGCCGCCGAGCTGCAGGCGCCGAAGCTGCTCGACCCGGCCACCGTCACCGAGGCCACGAACGTCGTCTTCCCCGGGCTTTCCGGTGTGCTGCCCGGGTTCGGCCACCAGAAGCCCAACGACTGGGGCCTGGGTTTCGAGATCCGCGACCACAAGAGCCCGCACTGGACCGGCGCGAACAGCTCGCCCCGGACGTTCGGGCACTTCGGGCAGTCGGGCACGTTCCTCTGGGTCGACCCGGACGCCGGCGCGGCCTGTGTCGCGCTGACCGACCGCGCCTTCGGGCCGTGGGCCGCCGAGGTCTGGCCGCGCTACACCGACGCCGTGCTGGTGGACCTGGGCGCGTGAAACGGCTCCTCCTCGCGTCCCTGCTCCTGCTCGCCGCCTGCAGCGCCCCCGAAGCCGCACCCGCCCCGTCCGCGACGTCACAGCCGACGACCGCCGAGGCACCCCCGGCGCTGGGCACGAACGGCGCCGCGGTGCCCGTGCTGCACTGGACGCCGTGCCACGGCGGGTTCCAGTGCGCGCCCGCGTCCGTGCCGCTGAGCTACCGCGAGCCGAAGGGCCCGGCGATCACGCTCTCGGTGATCCGGCTCCCGGCCAAAGACCCCGGACGCCGGATCGGCTCGCTGTTCTTCAACTTCGGCGGCCCGGGCACCGACGGCGTGGGCGAGCTGACGCGGTTCGCCGCGCGCTACCCCGACGAGCTGCGCGCCCGGTTCGACCTGGTGAGCTTCGACCCGCGCGGGATCGGCGGGTCGGCGCCGATCAGCTGCCCGGGCGCCGATCACCCGCCGGCTGTCCCGTCGCCGATGCGGCAGCCGGACGTCTTCTTCGCGGCGAGCGCGGCGCCCGGGAAGGCGTGCGCGGCCGGTTCCGGCGACCTCCTGTCCCACCTCTCGACGGCGAACGTGGCGCGGGACATGGATTTGCTGCGCCAGGCCGTCGGGGACCAGACGCTGAACTTCTACGGCTACTCCTACGGCACCTACCTCGGTGGCACGTACGCGAACCTGTTCCCGGACAAGGTCCGCGCGATGACCCTCGACGGCACGCTCGACCTGGTCGCGAACGCCACCGGTAAACCGGGGCAGGAGAAGCAGCCGGTCGACGTCAGGGCCGACGTCGCCGCCGCGCAGCAGCAGGAGCTGGACCAGTTCTTCACGGTCTGCGCCGCGGCCGGGCCGAAGTGCGCGTTCTCCGGCGGTGACCTCAAGGCGAAGTTCGCCGGGGTGTTCGCCCGCGCCTCGCGCGGCGCGGGCGTGTCCTCCCTGATGCGGACGATCGACAGCGCGTTGTACCAGTCCGGCCGGTGGAAGAGCCTCGCGTCGACCCTGTCCGCGCTGCCGGCGGATCCCGGAGCCGCTTCGCCGGTGCTGGACCCGTACGTGCCGACGCACTCCCCCGGTTTCCTGGCGGTCCAGTGCGTCGACAGCGACAACCCGCCGGCCGCGGCCGATTACACCGCGCTCGCGGCGAGCGAAAGCAAGCGGCAGCCGTACTTCGGGCTCGGCGCGGTGTTCTCGATGGCGCAGTGCGTCGGCTGGCCCGCCCGCGACGCCGACCGCTACACCGGCCCGTGGAACCGGGCGCGCAAGAACCCCGTGCTGGTGCTGAACAACCGCTTCGACCCGGCGACCCCGCTGCACAACGCCCAAGCGACGGCGAAGGAACTGGGTGACGGCCGGGTCCTGGTGGTCGACGGCTACGGCCACACGTCCCTGGACGTCCACAGCGCCTGCGCGACGGCGGCGGTGGTCCGGTACCTGACCGATCTCGCCGTCCCGGCGGAGGGCACGACCTGTGCCCCGGACACGGTGCCGTTCCCCTGACTTGACGCGGGCCCGACCTGAAGTAAATACTTACTGCATGTCCGACAGCCGTGCTCTCCTGCTCGCCGCCGCCGCGGAGCAGTTCGCCAAGCACGGGCCGCGCGGCACCCGCGTGCAGGACATCGTCAAGGCCGCCGGGGTCAACGAACGGATGATCTACCACCACTTCGGCAACAAGGACGGCCTGTACGCGGCGGCGCTCGCCGCCCAGCAGGACGGCCTGATGGCGGCCTGGCAGCCGGTGCTCGACGAGGCCGTCACCCTCGACCCCTACCCCGGCATGCGCATGGCGCTGCGGGCGTTCGCGCAGAACCTGATGGCGCGCCCGCTGCTGGTCGCGCTGTGGATGCACGAGTCGCTCGGCGGCTGGAACACCTTGCCCCCACCCGACTCCGACACCCCCATCAAGGAACTGCGCGCCCTCTACGAACGCGGACAGGCCGAAGGCGTGTTCCGCGCCGACTGCCCGTTCCTCGTCGCGCACGCGACGGCCACCAGCGCCGTGGTCGGCCTCGTCGTGTTCGAGGGCCGCGGCCGCGCGTTCGTCGACCGGGCCTTCGGCGCCGACCCGGGGCCCGACGGCGTCCTCGACCTGATCGTCGGCCAGCTCCTCGACGGCATGTCCGGCCCTGCCACGTCCTGAGAACCCGCTCGGCCCGCCTCTGGTTTCTTCGTGTCCGTATTGCAGTAAATGTTTACTGGGAGGAATCGATGACCACCACCTCGCCCCGCCCGCGGCTCTCGCCCGGGCTCGTCCGGATGGCCGTGCCCGTCCTGCTGATCACCCTCGCCGTCCAGCTCGACGCCACCATGACGGCGGTCGCGCTGAAGGCGCTGCTGGGCGAGTTCGGCAGCACGCTGAGCGCGATCCAGTGGGTCGGCACGGCCTACCTGCTGGCCTTCTGCGTCGCGATCCCGGCCACCGGCTGGGCCGCCGACCGGTTCGGCGCCAAGGCCGTCTGGCTGAGTGCGATCGGGCTGTTCCTCGCCGGGTCGGTCGCCTGCGGCGCGGCCTGGTCGGCGGGCGCCCTGATCGCTTTCCGGGCCGCGCAAGGGCTCGGCGGCGGGATGCTGATCCCGCTGAGCCAGGCGATGCTGGTGCAGCGCGCCCGGCCCGAGGAGCTCGGCAGGCTGATGGGCCTGGTCGCGCTGCCGTCGCTGCTGGGGCCGGTGTTCGGCCCGCTCGTCGGCGGCCTGCTCGTGGACGGCGCGTCGTGGCGCTGGATCTTCTACGTCAACGTGCCGATCTGCGTCGCGGCGTTCGCACTGTCCCTGCGGTTCGTGCCGGACGGCACCCGCCGTCCGGGCGGCGCCCCGCTGGACGTCCTGGGCGTGGCGCTCCTCTCCCCCGGCCTCGCCCTGTTCGCGTACGGGCTCTCGCGGGCCGGTGACCACGGGAGCTTCACCGCGCCGGCGGTGCTGTGGCCGGCCGCGCTCGGCGTCGTGCTGCTGGCGGCGTTCGCCGGGCACGCGCTGACGACCCGCCGCGAGCCGATCCTCGACCTGCGGCTGCTGCGGTCCCGGCCGTTCGCGGCGTCGGCGGGGACGCTGCTGGTGGCCGGGATGCTGCTGCTCGGGACGGGCCTGCTGATGCCGCTGTACTACCAGCAGACCCGCGGTTTCGGCGCGGCCCACGCGGGGCTGCTGGCCGGGCCGTCGGGGCTGGGCATGGCGCTGGCGCTGATCCTGGCGGGCCGCCTGCTGGACCGGCTCGCGCCGCGGACGATCGTGGCCGGCGGGCTGGTGCTGTGCGCGGCCGGCGCGCTGGCCCTGACCGGGCTGACGGCGTCGTCAAACCTGGTCTGGGTGAGCGCGGCGCTGCTGGTCAGCGGGCTGGGTGCGGGCGCGGTCCTGGTGCCGGCGATGAGCACGGCGTACCAGGACCTGGATCCGGCGCAGGCCCCGCGCGCGACGTCGGCGATCCGGACGTTCATGCAGCTGGGCGGCCCGTTCGGGCTGGCGCTGTTCGCCGTGCTGCTGCAGGCGAACCTGGCCGCCGATCCGGCGGGCGGCTACGGCACGACGTTCTGGCTCGCCCTGGTCATCACGGCCGTGTGCGTGGTCCCGGCCGCGTTCCTGCCGCGGCGGCGTCGTGACTGAGAAACCGTGTTAGAACACTGTTTCTCACTCACGACCAACTTGCACCGCGCGTTCAGCCGGATGGCCGCGCGGGGCAGGGTCTTTGGACCCTGCCCCGCGCGTCGGCCGGGTGATGTGATCTAAAGGTGCGGGCCCGCCGCCGGGCCGGTGCGGGGACCTCGGGCCCCGGCGGGCCGCACACTTACTCCATGACGCGAATCGGGGAACCCGCCTGGAAAGCAGCGATGTCCTCGACGGCGTCGCCGTAGAAGATCTCGTAGACCTCCCGCGTGACGAACCCGATGTGCGGGGTGAGTGTCGCGTTCTCGAGTGTCCTCAGTGGATGGTCGGCCGGGAACGGCTCGGTGTCGTAGACGTCGATCGCCGCACGGATCACCTTGCGCCGCAACGCGTCCACCAGCGCGGCTTCGTCGACGATCGGGCCGCGCGAGGTGTTCACCAGCAGCGCGCCCGGCTTCATCGCGGCGATCTCGTCCGCGCCGACCAGGCCGCGGCTGCGGCCGCTGAGCACTAGGTGGATCGACAGCACGTCCGAGCGGGCGAACAGGTCCTCTTTGGACACCGCGGTGACGCCGTGCGGCTCCGCCTTCTCCGGCGTCAGGTTCTGGCTCCAGGCGATGGTCTCCATCCCGAAGACCTGCCCGATCTTCGCCGCGCCCGCGCCGAGCCGCCCGAGGCCGAGCAGGCCGAGCGTCTTGCCGTGCAGCATGGTGCCGACGCTCGTCTGCCAGCCGCCTTCGCGCATGGAGCGGAACTCCTGCGGCAGGTTGCGCGACGCCGCGAGGATCAGCGCCCACGTGTGCTCCGCGGTCGGCTCGCCGATGTACCCGGTGGCCGACACGACGACGCCGTTGCGGCGCGCGGCCGGGACGTCGATGGCCGCGTTCCGCTTGCCGGTGCTGACGAGCAGCTTCAGGTCGGGCAGCCGGTCGAGGACCTCGGCGGTGAACCGGGTCCGCTCGCGCATCGCGACGACCGCTTCGAACCCCTGCAGCTGCTTGACGACGTCGTCCAGCGGCTCGGTGAAGACCGTGATGTCGGCCTCCAGCGAGTCCCAGTCCCCGAAGGTGCGGGAGACGTCCTGGTAGTCGTCGAGAATGGCGATCCGCATGATCTCACCGTAGCGGCACGAAGACGTCCACGCGGACCAGGTGATGGTCGGACGCGTCGTTCAGCCGGGACAGCTCGTCCGACGGCACCGGCCAGAACACCTCCGCGTGCCAGGGCAGCAGGCCCTTCGACGGCAGCACGTAGTCCGTGCGCAGGTTGCCCGGCGTGACGTCGTTGAAGTCGCCCGTGTCGTAGAACGGGTCGCTCTTCTGGCCCACGTTCGCGCCGCCCTGGGCCTGGGCGGCCAGCACCGCGCCACGGCTGCCCGGATGGGTCTGGATCACCCGGGGCGCGTTCAGCAGCTGCTGGATGGCGCCGGGCACGCTGTCGCCGTCGAGCGGGTCGGAGTTGTTGTCGCCCGCGACGACGAACCGCTCCCCCGCGCCCAGCCCGCCGCGGTGCCCGCGGTCGTCGTAGAGGTAACCGCCCTTGCCGGGTGTCGTGTAGTCGGCCCAGAAGCGGATCTCGTCGTGGTTGCGGGTGCCGTTGTGGTCGTCCGGGCCGTCGAAGCTCGGCGGCGTCGGGTGCGACACCAGGAAGTGCACGGTCGAGCGGCCGATCTTCAGCGGCAGGTCCCAGTGCGACTTCGACGACAGCCGCAGCACGTTCAGCTCGGCGGGGCTGTACCAGTCGTGCGGCGCCGGCGTCGCCGGGTCGTCCGGCAGGAGCGCGCCCGGCATGTCCTTCCAGAGGAACTTCTGGAACGTCCGGACGTGCGCGGCGTCGATCGGGTACTTCGACAGCACGAGCAGCCCGTACTGGCCCTCGAACGTCCCGAAGCCCTGGGCGTCGTTGCCGCCGCCGACCGTGCCGTCGCGGTCGAGGTCGAAGCCGGTCGGGACGCCGGTGTTGACCGGCGCAGTGTAGGCGTACGGGTAGTCGATCGGCTTGGCGCCGTGCTGGCTCACCGCCAGGTAGTTCTTCCGGAACGCGTCGGCCGCGGCGTTGCCCGGCACGTAGTCGAACTCGTTGATCAGCTGGACGTCGGCGCGGTTGCGCTGCACGACCTCGGCGACCTCCTGCGCCTGGGCGTTGCCCGGCGTCGAGAGGTCACTCAGCAGTTGCCCGGCCGCGGCACGGTTGAGCGACGCGTTGAAGGTGGCGAAGCGGACACTCCGCCCGAAGTTCGCGGAAGCGGGCGCGGGCACGAAGAGCGCGACGAGGGCGGCCAGGGACAGCCCGGCGGCGATGCGTTTCACGGTGGTACCTCCCAGTCGGCGGCCACCTTATGCGCCGAAGCGCCCCGCCGAGTGAGCGTCAGGTGAACAGGCGACGTGACCCAGCTCTCTTGAACACGTTCAAAAGGCGGGCTACCGTCTCCGTTGAACACGTTCAAAAATTGGAGGGACCATGGAACCCGTCGTTGTCGCCTACGCGCTCTACCTGCTGATCAGCATCCCGTTGACGGTGCTCGTCGCCCGGACGCTCAGCAAGCACGGCCGCACCTTCCTCACCCAGGTCTTCGAGGACAGCCCCGGCCTGGCCAACGCCGTCAACCAGCTGCTGGTCGTCGGCTTCTACCTGATCAGCCTCGGCTTCGTGACGCTCTTCCTGACCAGCCACGCCGACGTGCACGGTGCCCGCGAGGTGTTCGAGCTGCTGTCGGTGAAGGTCGGCGTCGTCGCGCTCGTGCTCGGCGTCATGCACCTGTTCAACGTGCTGGTGTTCAACGGCATCCGCCGCCGCCACCTGACCCCGAAGGCGGCCCCCGCGCCGGTGCTCGCCGGCCGTCCGGTCCCCTACCCCGGCGCGCCCGGCCCGCAGGTCCCGCCCTTCCCCGCGCCCTGACGTGAGCGGCACTAACGTGCAGAGCGTGCCGAAGAGCGAGGAAACGCGGTCCCTGATCGTCACCACCGCCATGCGGCTGTTCACCGAGAACGGCTACGACCGCACGACGATGCGCGCGATCGCCGCCGAGGCCGGGGTCTCGGTCGGGAACGCGTACTACTACTTCTCCTCGAAGGAACAGCTGATCCAGGGGTTCTACGACGAGATCGCGCGGCTGCACCTCGACGCCGCCCGCGCCCTGCTGGTCCACGAACCCCGGTTCGCCGAGCGGCTGAAGGCCGTCCTGCTCTGCTGGCTGGAGCTGGCCGAGCCGTACCACCGCTTCGGGACGCAGTTCTTCGTCAACGCGGCCGACCCGGAGTCGCCGCTGAGCCCGTTCAGCGACGAGTCCGCGGCCGCCCGCGACGCCTCGATCGAGCTGATGCGCGAGGTCGTCGACGGCTCCGACGTCAAGCTCGACCCGGAGCTGCGCGCCCAGCTGCCGGAGCTGCTGTGGCTGTTCCAGATGGGCGTGGTGCTCTTCTGGGTGCACGACCGCTCGGCCCGGGAGAAGCGCAGCCGGATGCTGGTGGAGCGCAGCGTCCCGCTGCTGGCCCGGCTGGCCGCGCTCTCCCGGCTGCGGGTGTTCCGGCCCGTCAGCCGGGAGATCGTCGACCTGATCCAGGACCTCGCTAAGCGGGACTGACCGCCCGGAAGTACAGGAACCGCGGCTGGGTCCGCAGGTTCTTCGCCCACTTCGGGTCGGTTTCGTCCGCTTCGGGCACCGGCATCGGCTCCACCAAGCGGTCGACGGCGAAGCCGGCGTCACGGACCGCGTTGAACGTCCAGCTCAGCGGCCGCCGGTAGAACTGGACCGGGTGGGTGATGCCTTCCAGGCCGAAGTCGTCGTCGAGCAGCTCGACCTCGAAGTAGTTCTCCTTGCCGAACCAGTGCCAGTCCTCACCGGGGTGGTGCACCGAGAACACGAGCGCCCCGCCGGGCTTGAGCACCCGCCGGAACTCGGCGAGGGTGGCGCCCCAGTCCTTCAGGTAGTGCAGCACGAGTGACGCCGTGATGACGTCGACCGAGCCGTCCTCGACGTCGAGGGGCCGGGTGACGTCCGCCTGTTCGAAGCGGGCTACGTCGCCGAACTTGCGGCGGGCGACGGTGATCATGCCCGCGCTGGCGTCGACACCCAGGACGTCGGCGCCCCGCTCGGCCAGCAGGGCGCTCAGGTGCCCGGCCGCGCAGCCGACGTCCAGCACGCGCTTGCCCCCGACGTCGCCGGCCAGGTCGACGATCGCGGGCCGGTCGTAGAGGGCGTTGGTGACGGACTTCCCGGCGTGCTCGGCGTAGGCCTCGCTGTAGGCGTCGTACTGCTCGGCCCGCGCCCGGCCGATGATCTCCTCGATCACCTCGGTCTTGGCGTCGGCGTAGTTCTGGACGTACTTCCACTCCCGCGTGGCCAGCTCACGCTTCTTCGCCGCGTACAGCGCCAGCTCCTCCGGGTGCGAGCGCAGGCGTTCGCGGAAGAGCCGGTAGCGCGGCGTCTGGCCGTTGCCGGGTGAGTAGACGTGCAGGTTGATGTTCGTGTCCGGGCCCTTGAAGCAGCGGTGCTTCTCCCAGTCCGGCTCGCGGATGACGAGCCGGTAGCCCGCGCCTTCCAGCGCCGGCAGGTAGGTGTCCTCGTCGTCGGAGTCCGGCACCTCGAGGAGGATGTCGACGCAGGGCTTGGCGCGCAGGCCCGGCACCGACGTCGAGCCGACGTGTTCGAGGACGAGCACCGTCTCCCCCAGCACGCCGCGGATCCGCTCGGCTTCGCGCTCGAAGAGCTTCGGCCACTCCGGGTCGTAGTCGACGAGGGTGACGGTCGAGTTGAGCTTCGGCGGTTCCCCGCCGACCCAGGCCTTCTCGAGCTGGTTGTCGCTGAGTGCTTCTTGGCTGGTCATTCCGGTAGACCCCCTTGCTGAAGGCAGTCGGCCAGAATATCAACCCGGGGCAAGCGGTTTACCCGATCGGGAGCGGCAGGATGTTCCCGGTCGCCTCGCGCAGCGCGTCGCGCATCGCCGCGCGCGGGGCCGGGCGGCCGGTGAAGTGCTCGGCCTGGCCGAACGCCTGGTGCAGCAGCATGTCCAGCCCGGTCGCGAGGTGGCCGCCGCGGGCCGCGACGGCCTCGGCGAGCGGCGTCGGCCACGGGTGGTAGATGACGTCGAGGACGTGCGCGACCGCCGCGAGGTCGGCCACGTGCGGCCGGACCGCGTCCGGCGGCACGGTGTTCACGAGCACCGCGGCTTCCGCCGCCAGCGCCGCGAAGTCCGTTTCGGCCCACCGCAGCACGTCGACGTCGAGCGAAGCGCGCTTCGCCGCGTCGAGGGTTTCGGCCGCCCGCGCGGGTTCCCGCACGACCAGGCGGACCTGACGCACGCCCAGCGCGGCCAGCCCGACGACCGCCGCGGCCGCGGTACCGCCCGCGCCGAGCACGATCGCGGTGTCCGACGGCGTCGGCGTGTACCCGCCCGCCGCGCCCAGGGCGCCGGTGACCCCCTCGACGTCGGTGCAGTCCGCCAGCCAGCCCTTCGCGGTGCGGACCAGCGTGTTGGCCGCGCCGACGGCGGCCGCGCGCGGCGTCACCTCGTCCGCGTGGTCCAGCGCCGCGCGCTTGCCCGGCATGGTGACCGAGAGCCCGGCCCACTCCGGGCCGAGGCCGTCGACGAACGCCGGGAGGTCCTCGGCGCCCGTCTCGATCCGCTCGTACGTCCAGCCGGTCAGGCCGAGCGCGCCGAACGCGGCGCCGTGCAGCACCGGGGACAGCGAGTGCGCCACCGGTTTGCCCAGCACCGCGGCCCGGCGAGGAGACTCAGAAGACACCGCGTTCCTTGGCCAGGTCGACGTTCTTGCGGTGGTCGTCGAACGAGACCGCGAAGCAGGACAGGCCGTTCTTCTCGCACTTGACGAAGTACACCCAGTCGCCCGCGACGGGGTGCACCGCGGCCTGGATGGCCTCGGGGCTGGGCACCGAGATCGGGGTCGGCGTGAGGCCCGGGATCTTGTACGTGTTGTACGCCCCGGCCCGGGTCCGGTCCGCGTCGTTGGTCGCCAGGGTCGGCCGGTCCAGCACGTAGTTGACGGTGGAGTCCATCTGCAGCCGCATGCTGCTCGCCAGCCGGTTGTAGATCACCCGCGAAAGCTTGCCGAAGTCGGCCTTCACCGCCTCGCGCTCGATGATCGAGGCGATGATCAGCGTCTGGTACGGCGTCATCCCCGGGCCGGTCGACTGCGGGCTCAGGCCGGCGTTCTGGATCGCCTCGGTCGAGCTGCGGACCAGCTGGCCGACGATCTCCTGCGCGGTCGCGCCGGGCCGGACGTCGTAGAGCCCCGGCGCGATCAGGCCTTCCAGCCTGCGGTCCTTGCGGTCGGCCTTGTTCGCGTCCGCGACCGCCCAGTCGGGCACGCCGAGGGTCTTGAGGTCGGCGCCGTCGACGACCTTGCGCAGGTCGTCGGCGGTGACGCAGGTGCTCTTGCCGTTGAGCTGCGCGCACGACGCCTTCGCCATCAGGCTGTACACGCCGGGCGTGACCTTGCCGTCGGGCTGGGTGATGTCGTCGAACTGCGTGTACGGCCGGACCTCCAGCTGCCCGACCCGCGCGGTCGGCGAGACGATCCGGTCGACCGCGCTGGCCCCGGACATGTGCGACTTCATGACGTAGAAGCCGTGCTGGATCTTCGACAGCTTCGGGTTGTCCGCGCCGGCCTTCACGAAGGCCTTGCTGCTGGCGACGACACCCGCCGTCGTGAGCTTGGTGCCGATCGCCGACGTCGAGTCGCCGTCGTCGACCTGGAACAGGACGTCGCCGTCGCCGGCGCCGTCGTAGTCCTCGTAGCCGAAGAACCGGTTGAAGCCGTAGTAGGCGCCGCCGGCGAGCAGGACGATCACCGCGACCGCGGCGATCCAGCCGAGCGCGCGCTTGCCCTTCTTCTTGCGGGGCTTCTTCGGCTCTTCCTCGTAGTCGTCGTAGTCCTCTTCGTACTCCGGCTCGTCGTAGCCGTCTTCGGCGTACTCGCCCTCGTAGTCGTCGTACTCCGCGTACTCGTCGTAGTCGTCGTCGGCGAAGAGGTCGTCCTCGGCCGGCGCGCGGACGGGCTCGGGCGCCGGGGGCGGCGGGGCCTGCGCGGGGATGATGTCGGTCACCGGCTCTTCGCGCACCGGCGGGGGCGGCGGCCGGCGGCGGCGCGGCGGCTCGGCGCCGGGCGCGGGCACGCCGACAGAGCGGTCACCCGGTTGGACGGACCGCCGCGCGGCGGGGGGCGGCTCGGCGGCGCTGCGACGCCGCTGCGGGGCCTCGTCTTCGACGGGCTCCGGGCGCCGGCGCCGGGGCGCCTCGGCGACCTCGTCGGGCTCGGGCGCCGGGCGGCGCCGTTTCGGTGCCTCGGCTGCCTCCTCCGGCTCGGGGACGGGTCGGCGCCGTCGGGGCGGCTGGACGTCGGCCTCGTCCGGCTCCGGGCGGCGGCGCCGCCCGGCCGGGGCCTGGACCTCGGACCCCTCGTCGAGGTCGTACCGGGCGTGCGCGGCCCGGGCCGGGGCGGCCCGGCGGGCCTGGGGGTCGAGCTCGTCGTCGACCGGGGGCAGCGTGTCCGGCGGTTCGAGCCGGCGGCGGCGGCCGGTCTGCGGGGCGTCGCGGCGCGGGTCCGGCGCGGCCCGCCGGGACGAGGGCTGGGGCAGCTCGTACTGGCCGCTGGGCGGCTGCGCGCGCCGGGACGGCGGCGGCACCTCGTGCGGCCCGCTCGGCTGCTGCGGGCGGCGCGAGGGCTGCGGGAGCTCGTGGTACCCGCTCTGCGCCTGCGCGCGGCGGGCTTCGGCGGCCCGCGGGTCACGCGGGTCGGCCCGGCGGGGCGCGGGCCGGGACGGCGGCGGGGCGGCGTCCTCCGGCTCACGCAGCCTCCGGCGGCCGCGCGGGCGCTCGGACTGCTCGTCGTTCATCGGTCTCCCTCCCGGGCGCGGTGCGCAGCAGCGGCGTCGATCCAGGCCTGCAGGATCTCCACGGCGGCGGCCTGGTCGACCACCGCTCGCTGCTTGCGGCCTTTGACCCCGCGCTGGGAGAGGATGCGGGATGCGGTGACCGTGGTCAGCCGCTCGTCGCCCAGCCGGACCGGCACGGGCGCGACGCGCCCGGCCAGGCGTTCAGAATACGCGATCGCCAGCTCGGCCGCCGGACCCTGCCGGTTGGCGAGCGTGCGCGGCAACCCCACGATCACCTCGACCACCTCGTGCTCGGTGACGAGGGCGGCCAGCTGGTCCAGATCACTGTCGTCGGTCGCATCGCGGGAGAGGGTAACCAATGGCGACGCGAGCACGGGGGCCGGATCGCTCAGAGCGACCCCGACCCGGACCGAGCCGACATCCACCCCGAGCCGCCGGCCGCGGCCCGGATCGGACACTCCGGGCCGATCCGGGCCCCGGTTCCCGCGGTTAACCAATGCCGGCGATCGCCGCGCGCAGGGCCGTGACCGCGTCGGCCGCGCCGGCCGGGTTCGTGCCACCGCCCTGGGCCATGTCGGGCTTGCCGCCGCCGCGGCCGCCGATCGCGCCGGCGAACGACGGGACGAGCTTGCCCGCCGCGATGCCCTTGTCCTGCGCCGCCTTCGTCGTCGCGACGACGAAGCTGAGCTTCTCCCCGGCCGGCGAGAACAGCGCCACGACACCGGGCCGCGTGCCGAGCCGGCCGCGGATGTCCGAGGCGAGCGCGCGCAGGCCGTTGCCGTCGACGTCCGGGACGACCTCGGCGACCACGGAGACGCCGTTGACGTCGACCGCCTTGTCGGCGAGCGCCCCCGTCGAGCCCAGCACCTGCTGGGTCTTCAGCTGGGCGATCTCCTTCTCGGCGTTCTTCAGCCGGGTCAGGACGTCCTCGATGCGGCCCGGCAGCTCGTCCGAGGGCACCTTGAAGGTGTTCGCCAGCTGCGAGACCAGCAGCTGCTCCTTGCGGACGTACTTCAGCGCGTCCGTGCCGACCAGGGCCTCGACGCGGTGCACGCCGGAGCCGATGGAGGCGTCGGAGACCAGCTTGACCAGGCCGAGCTGGCCGATCCGGTCCACGTGCGTGCCACCGCAGAGCTCGCGGGAGTACTCGCCCATGTCGACCACGCGGACGTCGTTGCCGTACTTCTCGCCGAACAGCGCGACCGCGCCGAGCTCGAGGGCCTTGTCCTTGGTCGTGGTGAAGCTGTTGACCTCGACGTTGGTCTGCAGGTAGTCGTTGACCTCCTGCTCGACCTCGGTGAGCACGTCCGCCGAGACCGAGCCCGGCGTGGTGAAGTCGAACCGCATGCGGCCCGGCGAGTTCAGCGAGCCCGCCTGCGCCGCGCGCTTGCCGTAGGCGCCGCGGACCGCCGCGTGCACCAGGTGCGTCGCGGAGTGCGAGCGCTCGATGGACAGCCGGCGGTGCGCGTCGACCGAGCCGGTGACCTTGGAGTCGAGGCCGATCTCGCCGTCGAGCACCTCGACGCGGTGCACGAACAGCCCCGGGACGATCTTCTGGACGTCCAGGACCTTCAGCTCGACGCCGTCGCCGAGCAGCACGCCGGTGTCGGCGACCTGGCCACCGCTTTCGGCGTAGAACGGCGTGCGGTCGAGGACCAGCTCGGCCTTCTTGCCCGCCGAGACGCTGCGGACCGGCTGCCCGTCCTCCAGCAGTGCGACGACCTTCGCCTCGGCCTGCAGGTCGGTGTAGCCGAGGAACTCGGTCTCGCCGTGCTGCTCCAGGACCTTCCGGTACTCCGAGAGGTCGCCGTGGCCGGTCTTGCGCGACGCCGCGTCCGCCTTCGCGCGGGTCCGCTGCTCGTTCATGAGCGTGCGGAAGCCCTCTTCGTCGACGCTCAGGCCCTGCTCGGACGCCATTTCGAGGGTCAGGTCGATCGGGAAGCCGTAGGTGTCGTGCAGCTGGAACGCCTTGTCGCCGGCCAGCACGTCGCCACCGCCGCGCTTGGTCTCTTCGGCCGCCATGTCGAAGATGCGCGAACCGCTGGTCAGGGTCGAGAGGAAGGCCTCCTCCTCGATCCGGACGACCTCGTTGATCCGGTCGAAGCCGCTGACCAGCTCGGGGTAGGTCGGGCCCATCGTGTCGCGCACGACGCTCGCGAAGGCCTGCAGCACCGGCTCGTGCACGCCCAGCAGGCGCGACGAGCGGACGATGCGGCGCAGGAGCCGGCGCAGCACGTACCCGCGGCCGTCGTTGCCCGGGGTGACGCCGTCGCCGATCAGCAGGACGCCGGTGCGGGCGTGGTCGGCGATCACGCGGAAGCGGACGTCGTCGGCGTGGTTGCCGCCGTAGCGGCGGCCGGAGAACTCCTCCGCGCGGCCGATGACCGGGCGCACCAGGTCCGTCTCGTAGACGTTTTCGACGCCCTGCAGGATCGTCGCGACGCGCTCGACACCCATGCCGGTGTCGATGTTCTTCTTCGGCAGCTCGCCGATCGGCTTGTGCCCGAGCTTGGGGCTCAGCTCGCCGCGGACGTCCTGCATGAAGACGAGGTTCCAGATCTCGATGTAGCGGTCCTCGTCGGCGACCGGGCCGCCCTCGCGGCCGTACGCCGGGCCGCGGTCGTAGTAGATCTCCGAGCACGGGCCGCCGGGACCGGGCACGCCCATGTCCCAGTAGTTGTCCTTGCCGTCGCGCGACTGGATGCGCTCGCCGGGCAGGCCGGTGAGCTTGCGCCACAGGCCCGCGGCTTCGGAGTCGTCCTCGTAGACCGTCGCCCAGATCCGGTTCGGGTCGAGGCCGTACCCGCCTTCGCTCTGGGGCTTGGTGATCAGCTCCCAGGCGTTCTCGATGGCGCCTTCCTTGAAGTAGTCGCCGAAGGAGAAGTTGCCGGCCATCTGGAAGAACGTGTTGTGCCGGGTGGTCTTGCCGACCTCGTCGATGTCCGGGGTGCGCACGCACTTCTGCACCGACGTCGCACGCGGGTACGGCGGCGGCGCCTCACCGAGGAAGTACGGCTTGAACTGGACCATGCCGGCGTTGACGAACAGCAGGTTGGGGTCGTCGAGGATCAGCGGCGCGCTCGGCACGCGCGTGTGGCCCTTGCTCTCGAAATGGCGCAGGAAACGGTCGGTGATTTCGTGTGTGTCCACGGGTCAGTCCTTGGCTGGTGCTGGAGTACGGGGTGACGACGGCGGCGGAGCGGCCCCGGGTCGCGCGGGCGCGACCGGTCAGCGCTCCGCCCGGCGAGCTCGCCGGACGGGGCGGCGGTCGGCGGCGTGCCGGCCGGACGCCTGCGGCGTCACCACGCCCGTCCGCTCCTCGACCATGTCGTGCAACTCCTGCTCCCGCTCGTTCATGCCGGCGCGCACCTCGGCGCCGAAGGAACCCACGGCGCCCGCCAGCTCGCGCACGGCGTCGCCCAGGTTCGATGCTAACCCCGCGGGAGTGGCCTGACGAGCGGTTTCGGCGGCCTTGCGGGACAGCGCGACGCCGGCGACCACGCCGACGCCGAGCCAGAACAGCCGCTTCACTTCGCGGCCTTCTTCGCGGCTTTCGCGGCGCTCTTCTTCCGGCGCGCGCGGATCGCCTTGGACAGGCCGTAGGACAGCGCCGCGGTCTTGACCAGCGGCCCGCCCAGCGTCGCGGTGAACACCGACGTCAGCGCGGAGACGTTGCCGGTGACGGCCTGCGCGTTCGACGTGATCCCGTCCACCCGCTCCAGCTGGGTGTTGACGTGGGTGATCGTCTGGTTCGCGCCGATCAGCAGCGGGTCGGTGTTGCTGTTGGTCCGCTCGATCGCCTCGGTGGCCGCGTCCAGCGTCTTGCCGAGCTTGATCAGCGGGATCGCCAGCAGGACGACCAGCACCACGAATGCTCCTGCGGCGATCAACGCGGCGATCTGCCCTGCCGACACGGGCCCTCCTCGGTTCAACGTGACTTGGCGTCTTGGGTGCTGGTGAGGTTACCGCCTGGCCGGGTCCCCGACCGTGTCACCCCGCCGCCCGGTTCGGCGGACCGGAAAACGCCTCGCTCACCGCGGCGGCCACGCGGTACACCTGGGCGATGGGACACGACGACGGGCCCGGGCACCGGGTGCTCGCCGGGCCGGGCGGAGCGGCGGCCGACGTGCTGGCCGGGCTGCCCGGTGCGGACCTCACGACGGTCCAGCTGGAGGTGGCGCGGCGGCGGGCGGCCCGGCTGTCGGCCGCGGACGTCCGGCGCCGGTACGGGACCGACCGGTTCGTCGGTCCCAGCCCGCTGCCGTCCGCCCTGCTGCGCCGGATCGAGGACACGCTGCTGGCCGCTTCTCCCGCCTTCGAACCGGTGACGCTGTCGCCCCTCACCCCGCTCGGCACCCACTCGGTGGTGACCGGGCTGGCCCAGCACCGGGTGGTGCCGACCGGCCGCGGCACCGAGGTCGCCGCCGACCCCACGACCGGCCTGGCCCTCGAAGCGGCGGTCCGGCGGTCCGGGACTGCTCCGGTGCGGCTGGCGGCCGTGCAGCGCGTGGTGCGCACCCAGCGGGTCGCCGAGGGCCTGTTCGCGCACTTCTCGCTGTTCGGCGCGGTGACGGCCGGGCGGGACACGGGCGGCCTCGGGTTCGAGCGGCAGCACGTCGCCGAGCACGCGCGGCTGATGGCGGCCGGGTGCCGCGCGCTGGGCGCGACGGACGTCGAGCTGGCCGTGACCGTGCTCGACCCGCGGTTCGACGGCCTGCTCGACGACGTGGACGTCCCGATCCGCCCGTACCCGGACCGCGAAGGCGGGCGGGGCGGCTACTACGAAGGGCTCTGCTTCAAGGTCTACGCGGCTTTCGGCGGCGAACTCGCCGACGTCGGCGACGGCGGCCTGACGCCGTGGACGCGCCGGCTGCTGGGCAACGCCAAGGAGCGCCTGATGACGAGCGGCCTGGGCGTGGACCGCTTAGCCACGCTCCTTTAGCACCGCGCGGTAGAGGGCCGCCATGTCCTCTTCGCCGTGGCCGGCTTCCACCGCCGTCTGCAGGTGCGAGAGGACCGCTCGCGCTCCTGCGACGTCGACGTCGTCGCCCGCGGCCTCGACCACCAGGCGGGCGTCCTTCGCCGCCAGCTCCGCCGGGAACGACAACGGGTACTCGCCCGACAGCATCGCCGCGCCCTTCACGTGCGCGTAGCCGACGTCGAGACCGCCGCCCTTGATCGTCTCCAGGAACAGGGCCGGGTCCAGGCCCAGCGCGCGGGCCAGGCCGAGGCTCTCGGCCGTGCCGTTCGTCAGCGTCAGCACCCACGCGTTCATCACCAGCTTGAGGCGGCTGCCCTGGCCGGCCGGGCCGAGCCACAGCGTGCGGATGCCGACCGCGTCGAACACCGGCGTCGCGGCGGGCCGCGCCTCCTCCGGGCCGGATGCCAGCACCTGCAGCTGGGCCTGCTCCGCGGGCTGGCGGGTGCCGAGCACCGGGGCGTCGACGAACACCACGCCCGCCTTCTCCGCCAGCGCGGCGAGGCGGTCGGTCCAGTCGAGCCCGACCGTGCTCATCTGCAGCCACAGCGTGCCCGAAGCGGGCGAAGCGGCTTCGAACGCCGACGCGACGGCCGGGCCGTCGGCGAGCATCGTCACCAGGATGTCGGCGCCTTCGGCCGCCGCGGCCGCCGAATCGGCCACCGTCGCGACGTCGGCGAGTGGCTCGGCCTTCTCGCGCGTGCGGTTCCAGACGCGGACGTCGAGGCCCGCCTTCGCGATGTTGGCCGCCATCGCGGCGCCCATGATCCCGGTACCGAGGAATCCGATGCTCATGCCGCCATCGTGCCGAACCCGCCGCCTCCCCGCAGCCCGAGATCCGCACCGCTGAAGGGTTTTACGGCCCACCCTTCGCAAAGACGCCGTAAGGGCAAGGAAAACCGGGCGTCAGTAGTCGCCGAGGAGGCAGAACGGGTGGCCCGCCGGGTCGGCGTACACGCGCCACCCCCGGCCGCCCAGGTCGGGATCGAGCAGCCGGCCGCCGTAGGAGAGGACGTGGTGGTGCGTCTCGGCGAGGTTGTCGACCTCGAAGTCGAGGTGGAACTGCTGCGGGTACGACGGGTCCGGCCAGTGCGGCGGCCGGTAGTCGAGCGCGCGCTGGAAGCCCAGGACCAGACCGTTCACGTGCAGGGTCGACCAGTCCTCGTCCACCCGCCAGCGGGGGTCCGGCCGGTCGACCTCGCCCCCCATGATCGCTTGGTAGAAATAGGCGAGCTGAGCCGGTTCGGGACAGTCCAGGACGATGCACTGCAGCGTCGCGGGCACGGGAATGCCTCCTGCCTTCGCTGGGCCGCCCCCCTTGGTTCAGGCCGCCCCAAGGCGCGAAGCATACGAAACCCGATGATCTTGAAGTGCGCGGCCCACGTTCGGTGCGGGCCCCGGCACCGACGGTGCGGGGCCCGCACGCGATTCCTCAGGCGTCGCCGGGGTCCGCACCGACCTGCGCCCGGCCGCCGAAGCCGCCCGACGCGGTGTGCAGGCCCGCGGTGCGGCGCAAGGTGAACCGGTCGATTTCGACGCCGTCGTTGCGCAGGGTCCGCACGGTCAGCGTGGTCTTGCGGCCGAACCACGCGGGCTCGACGTCGATCGCGAGGAACGAGTAGCCGGTGTAGCGCACGCGCGACCAGCCGACGGTCTCCGTCTCCTTGCCGCCGCCCTTCACCCAGTGGTAGCTGGCGAACTCGCCGTCGAAGGTGTCCGGCACCGGGAAGCTGTAGACGCTGCGGCCCCCGCCGCCGCAGGTGGCGTAGACCGTGCCGTCGCGGTCCGGGTCGACGGTGTCGCCGATCGCGACCTTCTTCTGGACGCGGCCGCCGCGCAGCGCGTCGGTGCGCTCGTAGATGTGGTTGTGCCCGTTGACGACCAGGTCGACGTGGAACTGGTCGAACAGCGGCACCCACTCCTCCCGCACGCCGCCTTCGGAGGCGTGCTGGTTGGTCGTCGAGTAGGCGCAGTGGTGGAAGAACACCACGATGAAGTCGACGTCCGGCTGCAGCCGCAGGTACCGCAGGCGGCGCTTGAGCCACGCGGTCTGCGAGCCGTGCGAGTAGCCGCGGTTGGCCGGGATCTCGTACGAGACGTCGTTGGCGTCCAAGGAGATCACGCCGACGTTGCCGTAGATGAACGAGTACACGCTCGGGCAGTCGGCCGGGCCGCTGCCGGGGAAGTCCCAGCGCTTGGTCTGGCCGCCGTAGCCGTCGGGCGAGTACAGCGCTTCCATGTCGTGGTTGCCGGTGGTGACCATCCACGGCACGGACGCCGCGACACCCTCGATCTGGTTGTAGTAGGCGTCCCAGACCTTCGGGTCGTACAGGTCGTGGCCGCCGTCGGCGACCGGGCCGGGCGGGAGGCCCGCGCCGCTCGGGTCGGCGTAGGCGATGTCGCCGGCGAGCAGGTGGAACCGCGGGTTCTGCTTCGCGACCGAGCCGTCCTGGGCCAGCGCGGTCGTCGAGACGCCCTGGTCGCCGAACGCGGTGAAGGTGAACTTCCCGGCCGGGAAGCCACGGGCGGGCGCGGTGGTGAACGTCGAGAGCGCGGCCGCGCCGCCGTCACCGTTCGCCGGGTCGTAGCCGTCGTGCCCGACCGCGTAGGTGTAGGTGCGGCCGGGCGTCAGGCAGCTCGCCTCGGCGTGCAGGTAGTACTGGTCGTAGGGCGCGATGACCCCGGGGACCTCGGAGTGCAGGGCCCGCGTCTCGGCGGGGATCCGGTGCCCCCACTGGTATCCGCGGCGATCGTGGTGCTGTGCCGATGGGTTCTCGCCGGGAAAGCGTGGCTCGAACTCTGCCACGCGCAGGAACGGGTTCTTCACGCGCGTCGGCACCTGCCACGCGACGCGGATGTCCGTGCGCGGGTTGCGCCCGAAGGCGAGGTGACGGCCGGCCGGGGCGACCTTCGCGCCGTCGGCGTAGGCCGTGCCGGGCAGCAGGAGCGGACCGGCGGCGAGCAGCGCGCCGGTGGCGGCGGCCCCCTTGAACAGGGAACGTCGGGAGAGGTAATCGTGCTGCTCGGCCATGGTCAGGCGGGCGGCCAGTGCGTCGGGAACGCCGACTCTCGGGATTTCCATGCGCGGATGCTCGCCGACGCATATGCCCGCTTCGCGTCGGCTGGGCGAACTTCAGCCGTCCACTTCCCCCGGTCTCTCCCAAGGTTTTCCCAAGGCGCCTTTACCGGTCTCCGCGGATGGTCCGGCGCAGCTTCGGGACGCGGTCGGCGAGGGTGCGTTCCGCGCCGCGCTGGGTCGGCTCGTAGTAGTCCTTGCCGACCAGCTCGTCCGGCGGGTACTGCTGGGTCAGCACGCCTTCCGGCACGTTGTGCGGGTAGCGGTAGCCCTGCGCGTTGCCGAGCTTCTTGGCGCCCGCGTAGTGCCCGTCACGCAGGTGCGGCGGCACGGTGCCGGCCAGCCCGGCGCGGACGTCGGCCAGCGCGGCGTCGATGCCGGTGACGACCGCGTTCGACTTCGGGGCCGTGGCCAGGTGGATCGTCGCCTGCGCGAGCGCCAGCCTGCCCTCCGGCATGCCGATGAACTGGACGGCGTGCGAGGCCGCGACGGCCGCCTGCAGCGCCGTGGGGTCGGCCATGCCGATGTCCTCGCTGGCGTGCACGACCAGGCGCCGGGCCAGGAAGCGCGGGTCCTCCCCCGCCTCGATCATCCGGGCCAGGTAATGCAGCGCGGCGTCGACGTCGGACCCGCGGATCGACTTGATGAACGCGCTGATGACGTCGTAGTGCTGGTCGCCGTCGCGGTCGTAGCGCACCGCGGCCTTGTCCACAGTGGACTCGACGATCGGCAGGTCGATCGTCTTCGCCTCGGTGGCCGACGCCGCGTCCGCCGCCGCCTCCAGCGCGGTCAGCGCGCGGCGCGCGTCACCCCCGGCGAGCCGGACGAGGTGGGCGCGGGCGTCGTCGGTCAGGGTCAGCTCGCCGCCGAGACCGCGTTCGTCGGTCAGCGCGCGCTCGATCAGCCGCGTGATGTCCTCGTCGGTCAGCGGGCGCAGCTGCAGCACCAGCGAACGCGACAGCAGCGGGGAGACGACGGAGAACGACGGGTTCTCGGTGGTCGCCGCGACCAGCAGCACCGTGCGGTCCTCGACCGCGCCGAGCAGCGCGTCCTGCTGGGTCTTGGAGAAGCGGTGCACCTCGTCGATGAACAGGACGGTGTTCTCGGTGTTGTACTGCCGGCGCCGCCGGGCCTCCTCGATGACCCCGCGCACCTCCTTGACCCCGGCCGAGAGGGCCGACATCGCGACGAACCGGCGTCCGGTGGCGATCGAGACCAGGTTGGCCAGCGTGGTCTTGCCCGTGCCGGGCGGGCCGTAGAGCAGCACGGACGCCGGGGCCGCGCCCTCCACCAGCCGCCGCAGCGGGGCGCCCTCCCGGAGCAGGTGCTGCTGGCCGACGACCTCGTCGAGCGAGCGCGGCCGCATCCGGACGGCCAAGGGCGAGCTCGCCGGGTCCGCCTGCCGCTCGTCCGCGTTCGACACGGTGCGTTCGGGCGGGGGCGCCACGTCGGCGTTCACGGTGAAGAGCTCGTCCTGTGCCACACGGATGACGTTAACCGACGGCACCGACAGAACCCTTGCCCCGGTGTTCGAGGACGCGCTACCGTCGTGATGACTGGTTGACCGAAAGTGCGAATCCGGTCAACAGGTCAACTCCGGCGAAAGAGCAGGCATGAGCCACCCCAACCGCGAACGCGCCGACCGCATCCTGGACGCGGCGGGCGAGCTGCTGCTGCGCATGGGCTACCGCAAGGTGGCGATCGACGACATCGCGCGCGCGGTCGGCATCGGCAAGGGCACCGTCTACCTGCACTGGCGCAACAAGGAGCTGCTGTTCCAGGCGCTGATGATGCGCGAGTCGGCCGACACGACCGGCGAGGTACTGGCCGGGATCCGGGCCGACCCGGCGATGATCCTGCCGCACCGGATGATCTCGGCGTCGTTCCTGATCACCCACCGCCGTCCGCTGATGACGGCGATGCTGCGCGGCAACGCGGAGATCTTCGGGGCGCTCGGCGACCTCGCCCTGCGCGAGCAGCAGGACGAGCTGCGCACGCAGTTCGAGGCCACGATGCTCCGCCACGGGCTCGTCCGCTCGGACGTCCCGAACCTCACCTACGCGCTCAACGCGTCGACGCTCGGCTTCTACGTCGGCAACACGCTTTCCGACGAGTTCGAGGACATCCCGCCGGAGGAGAAGGCGGAAGTCCTCGCGTACCTGATCCGCACCGCCTTCGAGCCGCCCGGGGACCCGGACCCCCGCGCGGTCGCCGAGGTGGCGGCGGAACTGGGTGCGGCGCTCGAGGAGCTCGTCTCGAGCTACCGGCAGGGGATCTACGCACACGATCCCACCAGGGCCCCCGGCTGATCCCGGGGCCACACAGGGAAAAGGGGCGGACATGACCACCACACTCGCCGACACCTGGGGACTGCACGAATCCCAGTTCTGGCTGCGGGGCAGGCAACCGGCGGAGCGCGTCCAGCACGCCGCCGACCTCGGGTTCTGGAACGTCTACGGGCACCCGGAGGCCGAAGAGATCCTCCGCGACCCCGCGACGTACTCCTCCGACACCACGCGGCTGGTGCCGAAGGAGATGATGGAGGACCAGGACATCGACCTCGAGGCGATGTCGGCGGGCAACCTCCTGCAGCTGGACCCGCCGCTGCACAACAAGATGCGCAAGCTCGTCAGCCGCGCGTTCACGCCGAAGGTCGTCGCCGACCTCGAACCGCGCATCGCCGCGGTGACGAACGAAATGCTCGACGCGGCCGACACTTCGGACGGCCGGCTCGAACTCGTCGAAGACCTGGCCTACCCGTTGCCGGTGATCGTGATCGCGGAGCTGCTGGGGGTCCCCGCGAGCGACCGGTACCTGTTCAAGGGCTGGGTGGACAAGCTGTTCAGCTCGTCCGAGCAGTTCTCGCTGAAGGAGCAGAGCGAAGTGCGCCAGGAGTCGGTCAAGAACTCCCTCGACGGCCAGAAGGCGCTCATCGAGTACCTCGGCGGGCACGTCGACGAACGGCGCAAGCAGCCGCGGGAAGACCTGCTGACGAAGCTCGTCGAGGCGGAGCTGGACGGTGAGAAGCTGACGCGCAACGAGGTCGTCAACTTCGCGAACGTGCTGCTGCTGGCCGGGCACATCACCACCACGATGCTGCTGGGCAACGCCGTGCTGTGCCTGGACACCCACCCGGAGTGGGACGAGCGGGCGCGCGCCGACCGGTCGCTGGTGCCGCCGGTGATCGAGGAGTCGCTGCGGTACCTCTCGCCGTTCGCGGCCGTGGCCCGCACGACGAACCGCGAGGTCGAGCTGGGCGGCACGACGATCCCCGCCGACCAGATGCTGATGGTCTGGGTGGCGGCGGCCAACCGGGACGAGCGCGTGTTCCCCGACCCGGACACGTTCGACGCCTCGCGCGACCCGAACCCGCACCTGGCCCTCGGCCGCGGCATCCACTTCTGCATCGGGGCCCCGCTCGCGCGCCTCGAAGGCCGGGTGGCGCTGAACATCCTGTTCGACCGCTACCCCGCGCTGCGCACGATTCCCGGTGAGGCGCCGAAGTTCCAGGTGAACCCGAACATGACCGGGGTCCGGGAGCTGCCGCTCACCACGGGCTGAACCGGTTGCGCCCTGGGCGAAATCCCTCGCCCGGGGCGCGGCCCGTGCCCGAGGGTGGGCGGATGCGGATCGCGGTGCTCTCGGACATCCACGGCGTCCTGCCGGCGCTGGAGGCCGTCCTCGCCGAACCGGACGTCCTCGCGGCGGACCGGATCGTGCTGCTGGGCGACATGCTCGCCGGGCCGATGCCCGTGGAGACCCTCGAGCGGCTGGTTTCGCTGGGCGACCGCGCGGTCTGGGTGCGGGGCAACGCCGACCGCGAGCTGGCCGCGTCCGCGCGCGGCGACGGGGAGTTCGTGCCGGACCCGATCTTCCCGTGGGCGGCCCGGCAGCTGCGCCCGGGCGATCTGCCGCTGCTGGACGCGCTCCCGCTGACGGTGACGCTCGACGACGTGCTCTTCTGCCACGCGACCCCGCGCGACGACACCGAGATCGTGCTCGTCGACAGTCCGCTCGAGCGCTGGGCGGAGGTCCTGGACGGCGTTCTTTCGGATGTCGTCGTACTCGGCCACACCCACATGCCGTTCACGCGGCTGGCGGACCGGCGGCTGGTCGTGAACCCCGGCAGCGTCGGCATGCCCTACGGCACCGGCGGTGCGCACTGGGCGTTGCTCGGCGAGGGCGTCGAGCTGCGGCGCACGCCCTACGACGTCGAAGAGGCGTGCCGGTTCCTCGCTGCGCGGTGCGCGTACCCCGATATCGAGGAGTGGGCGGACTTCTTCGTCCGCAACCCCGCTTCGGACGCGGAGGCGCTTCGGGTGTTCAGCGCGTCCGTTCGCGGAACGAGTGCCACATGATCACCGCGGCGTAGGGCAGGAACTCGCGGCCGCGGCGCCACAGCCACGGAATCCCCTTCAGCACCAGCCATCCCACGTGTCCCGTGGTGCTCGGCTCGACCCCGCCGGCGCAGGTGAGGCTCACCGGTTCCGGCACGTCGAACCCGGCGCCGGCGAGCAGCCCGGTGAAGCCGGCCGCGAGCATCCGGTGTCCCAGTTCGGACGGGTGCAGCCGGTCGACGCTCCACGACGTCAGGTCGTAGGCGCCGGGCAGCCGGTCGAGGTCCAGGCAGGGCACGCCTTCGCGGGCGACGACCTCGTCGATGGCCGCGTTCAGCTCGGCGACGCGGGCGCTGAGCGCGCGCTTGAGGGCCGGCGGGAGGCGGAACACCTTGCTGTGGTCGTGGAACCGGACCGGGATGACGGTGGTCCCGGCCTCGCCGAGCCGCCGGACGACCTCGGTGAGGTCGGCGGCGATGGCCGCGGCGTCGAAGTCGGGCCGGAGCGTGTCGTTCATCCCGGCGACCAGCAGCGCCACGTCGGGCCGGTGCGCCAGGGCGGCGGGCAGCTGCTTGCTCAGCACGCACCGCATCCGCGCACCGGTGAACGACGGGTTGAGGTAGCCGTCGGCGCCGACACCGAGCGCGGCGGCGGCCAGCGGGCCGACACCACGCCAGCCGCCACGCCGCGGCAGCGGATCGCCGAGCCCGACGGCGGTGGAGTCACCGAGCACAACGAGCCGGCGCGCTTGGCGCAGCGCCGGCACCGCCGCGAGCGCGGGCCGGGAGGGTTCGGGGAAGGGAGTGACTTCGAGGCTGGTCACGGTCACGCCCACGACCATCGGGCACGGAAGCTCACCTGCGGTGAGGACGAGGTAACGCGTCCGCGACACCGCGCCTAACTTTTGACGCTCAGCTCACAGATGCCCGAAAAGTCCCGCTTTCCCGGGGCAAGGTTTAGCCCTGGCGCCCCAAAAAGCAGAACCCGGCAGCCCCACAGCTACCACGCCTGCCCGAGCCAAGAGACGGCTCACGATCGGTGGATCCAGGTCCAGCGTCCCGGAACCTCCACCGCCGACCGCAACCAAAACCCAGGATCAGCGGAAAGCCGGATAGAACGCCAAGTCAGCGTGCGGCCCCAGCCGCGCCGCCAGCGCCGCCGCTACCTTTGACGAGAACTCCGATACCGCCGTCATCCGGACGTAGCCCGCGTGCTTGGCCAGGTCGCGCCACCACGTGACCAGGGCCGACTCGCGGCTCACCGGGGGTGCGTGGTGGGACAGGTCCAGGGCGCCCAGCTCCTCGCCCGTGATCAGCCAGACCCGCAGCAGCTCGCTGGTCGTCAGGTGCCCGGCCAGGGCCTCGTCGTCGGCGAAGGCGGGCCACACGCCCGCGACCTCCGCGCGCCACGCCGCGATCATCGCCTCGCTCATGCCGGCCGGCAGGGCGAGCGCGTCCGGCCAGCTCGCGAACGGCAGGCGCAGGTTGGCCGCGTCGACCAGTGCGGAGCGGACGCGGCCGTACTCGAAGTCGAGGAACCGGACACCCTCGCCGGTGACCAGGTTGTTGTCGGGGCTGAGCTCCACCGGGCTGAACGCGCGGAAGGCCGCCGACCGGGACTGCTCGACGGCGTGCGCGACCTCCTCGCGCACCGCCTCCGGCACCGGGATGCCGAGGCGCTCCTGGATCAGGCCCGGCACGCGCGCGCAGAGTTCGTCGACGACGCCGTGGTCGCTCCGGCCCGGGCCGCCGAGGCGGCGCAGCAGGGCGTTGAAGTCGGCCTCGCGCCCGGCAGTGCTCGCGTGCAGCCGGCCCAGCGAGCGGGCCCAGGACAGCAGCGCGCGTTCGGCCGCGCGGGAGTCGCGGGCGTAGAGCTTGTCCTCGAGCGTCGCCGTGCGGCCGAGGTCCTCCAGCACGAGCACCCGGTCGCGGCCGTCGTGGGCCAGCAGCTCCGGGCACATCCGCTCGTCGGCGGACAGCGCCGTGAACAGCTGGTAGCTGACGGCCTCCTGGGCGAACGGGTCCGCGGCGCCCGGCTCCGGCTCGTCCGGGTAGTGCTTGATCACCAGCGTCCGCGGCAGCGCGAAGGACGACGACACCACCCTCGCGCGGACGACCGTGGCCGGTCCGCTGCCCGCGAGGTCCTCGGGCGAAACCAGCGTGATCGGACTGCCGAACCGGCGCGAGAGAACGGACTCGCCCGCCGCGACCGCCGCGGCGAGGTGCTCGGCTCCGGCCCCGACCTCAGCATCTCCGGCGGACGAGGTGTCGACTGTCATTGTCACCGACCCTACTCGTGACTGAGCAACCATGACTACTGACATCCGGACAACAAGCGGCATCCCGCCCAGATCCGGGTCACCCGGGTGAAAGCGGGCGCAGCCCCTTCGGGGAACGGTGCCCATTCCGGCGCACGATCAACACAACTGCCGCTGCTGCAACGATTCCGAGAAGGTTGACCAGCAGCTGGCCGATCGACTGGAGACACCTGCTCCACTCCCCCGCCACGGCCGCGACGACCGCGTATCCCGCGGCCGGCACCGTGGTCACCGAGATGAACACCCCCACGAGCGCGGCCGATTTCGCCGACGTCATGGCGAGCATCCCGGCCGCGCCGGCGAGCATCGCCACGACCAGCGACGGTACGCCCACCGAGAACACGAAGTCGACCTCGTTGTGCTGCTTCAACTCGAACGCCTGCGCGCCGAAGACGTCCGTCACCCGGACCAGGAGCGCGCCGCCGAGCGTGACGACCATCGCGAGCGGGAAACCGATGCCCAGCGCCACGCCCGCCTGCCGGACCAGGTCCCACCGCCGCAGCACCACCCCGACCGCCAGCGCGGCGAGCGGCCCGAACTCGGGCCCCACGACCATCGCGCCGACGATCGTCACCGCCGAGTCGGTGAGCACGCCGACCGAGGCGAGCAGGCACGCGATGGTGAGGAACGCCAGGAACGTCACGTTGAGCCGCGACTCCTCGCCGGTGCGCGACAGCAGCTCCTGCCACACGACGGCGTCGGCGCCCTCCCCCGGCGCCTTCTCCTCCGCCGCGTCGGCGGCGTCGGACAGCGCGGTGTCGAGCGCTTCCAGGGTGATCCCGCCGGTGCGGTCGAGCTCGAGCACGCACAGCGCCGCGACGATCTCGTCCGCGGCCTCCCGCGCGATGTCGGCCTCGACCAGGTCACCCTCGGGCGACACGGCGACACCGCGGTGCACGACCAGGTGCGCCGTGCCGGCGTGGTCCCGCAGGATGTCGAGCGCCGGGGCGGTCTTGTCCTGCGGGCACACGGCCCTCAGGTGCAGCACTAGCTCTTCGGGGCGGGGGCGGCCGGCTTGGCGTCGATGCCGGCCTCCTTGCGCTGCTGCGCGGTGATGGGCGCGGGCGCCGCGGTCAGCGGGTCGTACCCGCCACCGGTCTTCGGGAACGCGATCACGTCACGCAGCGAGTCGGCCTTGGCCAGCAGCATGACGATGCGGTCCCAGCCGAACGCGATGCCGCCGTGCGGCGGCGGGCCGAAGGCGAAGGCGTCGAGCAGGAAGCCGAACTTCTCCTGCGCCTCCTCTTCGCCGAGGCCCATCAGCGCGAAGACGCGCTTCTGCACGTCACCGCGGTGGATACGGATCGAGCCGCCGCCGATCTCGTTGCCGTTGCAGACGATGTCGTAGGCGTAGGCCAGTGCGTTGCCCGGGTCCTGCTCGAACTTGTCGATCCACTCCGGCGTCGGCGAGGTGAACGCGTGGTGCACCGCGGTCCACTTGCCGGAGCCGACGGCGACGTCGTCGCCGATGTCCTCGACCGGCGCGAACAGCGGCGCGTCGACGACCCACACGAACGACCAGGCGTCCTCGTCGATCAGGCCGAGGCGCTTGCCGATCTCGTCGCGGGCGGCGCCCAGCAGCGGCTGCGTGCTCGCGGCCTTGCCGGCGGCGAAGAAGACGCAGTCGCCGACCTGGGCGCCCGCGGCCTTGGCGACGTTCTCGCGCTCGGTCTCGGACAGGTTCTTGGCGACCGGGCCGCCGAGCGTGCCGTCCTCGTTGACGAGGATGTACGCGAGGCCGCGCGCGCCGCGCTGCTTCGCCCACTCCTGCCACGCGTCGAGCTGGCGGCGCGGCTGGGAAGCGCCGCCGGCCATCACGACCGCACCGACGTAGGGCGCCTGGAACACGCGGAACGGCGTGTCGGCGAAGAACTCCGTCATGTCGGTGATCTCGAGGTCGAAGCGCAGGTCCGGCTTGTCCGAGCCGTACTTGGCCATCGCCTCGTGGTAGGTGATGCGCGGGATCGGCCGCGGGATCTCGTGCCCGATCAGCTTCCACAGCGCGGTGACGATGTCCTCGCCGACCTTGATGACGTCGTCCTGCTCGACGAAGCTCATCTCGATGTCGAGCTGGGTGAACTCCGGCTGGCGGTCGGCGCGGAAGTCCTCGTCCCGGTAGCAGCGCGCGATCTGGTAGTACCGCTCCATGCCGCCGACCATGAGCAGCTGCTTGAACAGCTGCGGCGACTGCGGCAGGGCGTACCAGGAGCCGGGCTTGAGCCGCGCCGGGATCACGAAGTCGCGGGCGCCCTCGGGGGTGGAGCGGGTCATCGTCGGCGTCTCGATCTCGACGAAGTCCTGGCCGTGCAGCACCTCGCGGGCGGCGCGGCTGACCTCGCTGCGCAGCCGCATGGCCGCGGCCGGGCCGCTGCGGCGCAGGTCGAGGTAGCGGTGCTTGAGGCGGATCTCCTCGCCGACGTCGACCCGGTCGTCGATCGGGAACGGCAGCGGCGCGGCCTCGGACAGCACCTCGAGCTCGGTCGCGAGGACCTCGATCTCGCCGGTCGGGATCTCGGCGTTCGCGTTGCCCTCGGGGCGCTTCGCGACCTCGCCGACGATCTTGACGCAGAACTCCGAGCGCAGCGCGTGGGCGCGCTCGGCCATCTCACCCTCGCGGAAGACGACCTGGGCGACGCCGCTCGCGTCGCGGAGGTCGATGAAGATGACGCCGCCGTGATCTCGCCGCCGGGCCACCCATCCGGTGAGGGTGACGGTCTGTCCGGCCTGCTCGGCACGCAGGGTGCCGGCGTTGTGAGTGCGGAGCACTGCGACTGCTCTCCTTCGACATGGGCGGTTCTCGCTGCTTGGAAAGGCTAACGAACCGCCCAGCCTACGACGTCGGCAGGCTTGACTTGCCGGGTGTCTAGAGAACGAACTTCGGGCGGGCCTCCAGCGCGGCCACCAGCCGGTGGGCCTGGGCGAGGTAGGCGGCGACCTGGTAGATGCGCCCGCCGGGGTGCGAGACCAGCCAGTTCGCGGCCGCCGTCGCCGACGCGAAGAACGGCTGCCCGGCGCAGGCGACGGCGTCGGCCCGGTCGAGCCCGAAGCCGAGGTCGACCGCGGCCACGACGGCCGAGGGCGGGTCGGCCTGCAGGATGCCCCACGAGGTGAGCTCGATGCGGATGCGCGTGCCGGTGACCGGGCAGGTCGCGACGGCGTGCACCCGCTCGTTGGTCGCGATGGCCAGCAGGAACATGTCGACCGAGCCGTCCGGGCCGGCCCCGAGGGTGCCTTCGGCCGGTTCGAGCCGGTGGTGGGCCCCGCGCGGCGCGGGGCCGGTCGAGACGAGGTCGCGGTGCAGGGTGAACCCGATCAGTTCGACGAGCCGGCGCGCCTCGGCCGGCGCGACGCCGACGGTCGCGGCCAGCCGGTCGACCCCCACCGGGTGGCGCCCGGCCCGGGTCAGCTTCAGCGCGGCCCACGCGAGCCGGGCGGCCGCGACACGGTCGGTATGCGAGGTCGTCAACGTCCGGCTCCTTTCGGTTCGATCCCTTCGACGTTAGGCGCCGGTGAGGGGAACGGACAACGACACGATCGGACATTTTCCCGGAAGCCACCGACACGGCCCACGCAAGCGTCCCCGGGTTACGGCGAACGGTGCAGCGGAGCCGTGTCCGGGGTGACGGCCTCACTCACACGGCCGCCCGGTGAGGGGATCACGTACCGGAACCGTGGTCCATAAAGGACAGTCAAAGTGCCACCGGGGGTGGGTCCGCGCCCCGGCGCCGCCAGCGTAGCGGGAGTCGCGCGGCGGCGGGTCAACTTCCCACTGAACGGACACCGCAGCGGTGGATTGTCCTCGGTTCCGCGACATCGGCCCGAAGACCGTCACAGCAACCGGAGTTATTCCGACACCGAGGCGCGGTTCGGCTGCCATGGATTCCGCGGCACCCGCCTACCGTCCACAGCAGGCGGAGCTGTTGCCGCGGCCTCGCCGGGCGGAGGCGGGCACCGCGCCGTTCGGCCGCCAAGGATTCCCGGCAGCCACCCACCGTCACAGCACGCGGTTGCCGAAGCCTCACCGGGCAGAGCGGGCACCGCGCCGTTCGGCTGCCAAGGATTCCCGGCAGCCACCCACCGTCACAGCAGGCGGTTGCCGAGGCCTCGCCGGGCGGAGGCGGGCACCGCACCGTTCGGCCGCCAAGGATTCCCGGCAGCCACCCACCGTCACAACAGGCGGTTGCCGAGGCCTTGCCGGGCGGAGCGGGCACCGCGCCGTTCGGCTGCCATCAATTCCGCGACACCAACCCGAAAACCGTCACAGCAGCCGAAGCTGCTCCACGGCCGGCGGGTCGTCGGGCGGAGCGGGCGGCGGAGGCTGGGGCTCCTGCCCGCGCGGGTCGTAGCCCGTCTTGGGCGCCAGGCCGTGGCGGCGCAGCAGCGGTGCGACCCGCTCCCCCAGCCGCTCGCGGTAGGCCTTCTGGACGTAGCTGCCCTTCGCGTACAACTCGCGGTAGCGCGGCACCAGCGCCGGGTACGCGCCCGCCAGCCAGCGGCCGAACCACTCGCGGGCGCCCGGGCGCAGGTGCAGCGGGATCACCGTGACGCTCGAGGCGCCTGCCTCGGCCAAGCGCGCGAACAGCGCGTCGAGCGCTTCGGCGGAGTCGGTCAGCCACGGCAGCACCGGCGCCACCAGCACCGAGCACGGCAGCCCGGCCTCGCGGGCCTTGCGCACCAGCTCCAGCCGCGCCTGCGGGCTCGGCGTGCCCGGCTCGAGGCGGTGCTGCAGCTCGCGGTCGAGCAGCGCGATCGACACCGCCAGGCTCACCGGGACGTCCCGCGCGACGTCCTGCAGCAGCGGCAGGTCCCGGGACAGCACGGTGCCCTTCGTGAGGATCGACAACGGCGTGCCGGAGCGCGCGAGTGCCGTGATGATGCCCGGCATCAGCCGGTAGCGGCCCTCCGCGCGCTGGTACGGGTCGGTGTTGGTGCCCATCGCGACGTGCTCGCGCCGCCACGACGGCCGTTTCAGCTGCGCCGCCAGCACCTGCGGGGCGTTGATCTTGACGACCACCTGGGTGTCGAAGTCGTGGCCGGCGTCGAAGTCGAGGTAGGTGTGGGTGTTCCGGGCGAAGCAGTTGTGCGACACCATGCCGTCGGCGATGAAGTCGCCGGTGCCGGTGGTGATGTCGAACAGCGGCAGCTGCAGGCCCAGCGGTTCGATCGCCTCGACGAGCCGCCTGCTGGCGCCGATCACCGAGCCGTCCAGCGACCGCTTCCAGCCGACCGCCGGGTTGCTCAGGTGCAGGAACCGGAGGACCTCGGCCGCGCCGCCCAGCAGCCGGACCTCCTGGCGCGCCGGGAACTTCGGCACCTCGTCGAGGTGGTGCGCGAAGCCGAACGCGGTGAGCGCCGCGGCGAAGGCGTCGGCGATCTCCGGCTCGTCGTGCGCGACCGACAGCACGCCGCGGCCGTGGCTGCCCGCGAGGTCGAAGACGCCGGCCAGGAACCCCCGCCGCCAGTGCGCGTCCGGATCGGACGGTACCTTCAGGAACCCGACCGACGCCCCGAAGTCCGGTAGGTACTCCACCGCCCGCGCGGCCGCGTCCGGCTCCGCGGCGAACCCGCCGGACCGCAGCATCCCGCACAGGTAGCCGGCGCGGTAGCCGAGCGTCTCGTCCGGCGTCGGGGCGAACCGGCCGACGCCGATCAGCTCGGTCCCCGGGGTCAGGTGCGGGCGCTGCGCGGCGCCGAGCTTGCTGCCGGTGACGTGCTTCCAGCCCTTCGAGGTGAGGAACCGGTGGTCGCCGCTGGCGACGAGCCGCGTGCCGTCTTCGAGGGTGACGCGGTAGGCGTCGCGCAGGGTCGTCCAGTGCGCGAGCACCCTGGTCGGCACCAGCCGCCGGGCCGCGCCGTGGCCGCGGGTGCCGTAGATCTCGTCGCCGGCCTTCAGCTCGGACAGCGCCCGTGTCCGCCCGTCGGCGAGCAGGATTTGCGTGCCGCCTTCGAGGCAGTAGGTGCAGGCGTGGGAGCACCCGCGGTAGGGGTTGACCGTCCAGCCGAACGGCACCCCGGAGCCCGCGGGCACCTTGTTCAGCACCGAGCGGGCGTTCACCTCGTGAAAGGTGACGCCGTCGAATTCCGGTGACCGCACGGAGCGCACCAGGCCCTCCAGCCCGGGCAGTGCCGGCTCACCTTCCCCTGCTCGCTGCCGATCCCATCGCACGCCGTCAGTCGAACATATGTTCTAGTCGAGTGTCAAACGTGTTCGCCGGGAGCGGAGTGGACGCGCCTCAGGCGGTGAAGCGGTCCAGGGCGCGGATCTTGTTGTGCGCGTCCAGCGCCGCGACCTTGTAGGCCTCCGAAAGGGTCGGGTAGTTGAACACCGCGTCCACGAGGTAGTCGACCGTGCCGCCGCAGCCCATCACCGCCTGTCCGATGTGGACCAGGTCGGTGGCGCCGGTGCCGAAGACGTGCACGCCGAGCAACTTGCGGTCCTTTGTGGACACCAGCAGCTTCAGCATGCCGTAGCTGTCACCGGTGATCTGGCCGCGCGCGAGCTCGCGGTAGCGGGCGATGCCGACCTCGTAGGGTACCGAAGACGACGTCAGCTGCGCCTCGGTCGAGCCGACGTACGAGATCTCCGGGATCGTGTAGATGCCGATCGGCTGCAGCGCGCCGAGGCCGTTCGCCGGTTCGCCGAACGCGTGGTAGGCCGCGAGCCGGCCCTGGTCCATCGACGTCGCCGCCAGCGCCGGGAAGCCGATCACGTCGCCGACCGCGTAGATGTGCGGGACCTCGGTGCGGTAGTACTCGTCGACGACGAGGCGGCCGCGCTCGTCCGCGGCCAGCCCGGCCGCGTCCAGCGCGAGCGCGCCGGTCATGCCCTGGCGCCCGGCGGAGTACATCACGCCGTCGGCCGGGATGCGCTTGCCGCTGACCAGCGTCGTGATCGTGGCGTCGTCGGACACCGCGACGTCGGCGACCTTCTCGCCGAAGCGGAACGTGACGCCGAGGTCGCGCAGCTGGAACTTCAGGGACTCGACGATCTCCGGGTCGCAGAAGTCGAGCATCTGGTCACGCTGCTCGACCACGGTGACGCGCGAGCCGAGCGCGGCGAACATCGACGCGTACTCGATGCCGATCACCCCGGCGCCGACCACGACGAGCGACGACGGGATCTGCTCGAGCCGCAGGATCTCGTCGGAGTCCAGGACGCGGGCGGCGTCGAAGTCGACGTGCCCCGGCCGCGCGGGGCTGGTGCCGGTGGCGATCACGACGTAGTCCCCGGTCAGCGTCCGGCGGTCGCCGGCGTGCTTGCCGTCCACGATCACCGTGTGCGGGTCCGCGAACGAGCCGGTGCCGGCGACCAGGTCGACGTGGTTGCGCATCAGCTGCGCCCGCACCACCTGGACCTCGCGCCCGACGACGTGCTGGGTGCGGGCCAGCAGGTCGGCGATGGTGATGTCCTGCTTGACCCGGTAGCTGGCGCCGTACAGCTCGCGCTGGTTCATGCCGGTCAGGTAGAGGACCGCTTCGCGCAGCGTCTTGGACGGGATCGTGCCGGTGTTGACGCAGACCCCGCCGACCATGTCGTGCCGGTCGACGACCGCCACCTTCTTGCCCAGTTTCGCCGCCGCGATGGCGGCCTTCTGCCCACCCGGGCCGGAACCGATGACGATGAGGTCGTACTCGTGCTCGCTCACGGTGTCGAGCCTGCGCACCCGGAGCCCGCCGCGCAACCCCCGGCGGGTGAAAATGCGGCTTCGGTCAGCGCGGCGCCAGGGCGCGGACCTGCTCGAACGGATCACCGCCCGTCGGGAGCAGGGCGATGATCGGGGTGGTCAGGCCGTTGTCCACGTAGGACTGGACCTGCTCGCGGCACGCGTCGAGGCTGCCGTGGACGACCAGGTCGTCCACCACCGCGTCGGGGATGACCTGGTTGGCCTTCTGCCGGTCGCCCGCGGCCCACGCCTCGTGCATCGGCGCGAGGGCCTCGCCGCGGCCGAGCCACTCGTGGAACGCCGCGTACACCGGCACCGTGAGGTAGCTCGAGATCAGCATCCGGCCCAGGCCGCGGGCCGCGGCGGCGTCCTCGGTGGGGCAGACGAAGATCCGGGCCGCCAGCTCGACGTCCGGGCCGATCTCGGCCCGCACCTTCGGGACGTCGGTCGGCGCCAGCCAGTTCGTGATGGCGCCGTCGGCTTCGCGAGCGGCGAGGCGCAGCATGCCGGGGCGCAGGGCGGCCAGCATGATCGACGGCGGCGGGTCGGCGGGGCGCTCCAGGCGGAACTTCGAGACGGAGAACGTCTCGTACTTCTCGCTGACCTTCTCCCCGGTCAGCGCCGAACGCAGGAAGCGCAGCGTGTCGCGGGACCGCTTGAACGGCTCTTCGAACGGCGCCGCGTTCCAGTTCTCCACGATCACCGGGGACGACGCGCCGATGCCGAGCACGAACCGGCCCGGCGCCAGCTCCGCCACGGTCGCCGCCTGCATCGCCAGCAGGCCGGGGCCGCGCGTGTAGACCGGCACGATCGCCGTGCCGAGCCGCAGCTGCGGCGCCCACTGCGACGCGAGCACGAGCGGCGTGAACGCGTCGGTGCCCGCGGTCTCGGCCGTCCACGCGTCGGTGTAGCCCAGGTCCGGCAGCTGCTCGACCAGCTCGCGGTGTGCCGTCAGCGGCACCCCGGTCAACGGAATCGTGATACCCCAGCGGCTCATGCGCGTGCCTCGCTGACGCTCGGCCCGGCATAAGCCGGAAGCGCAGTGTTCAATGGTTCGTTCGCAGGCTCACTCACGCGATCTCCTTGTCCACGGCGGAAAGCTCACGCAGGATCCAGTCGACCTGGGTGCGCATCAGGTTCTCCGCGACCTCTTCGGCCTGCGGTGTCATGTGGGTGGCCCCGGCCAGCGGCAGGAAGACGTGCGGGCGGCCCTTCGCCAGCAGCGCCGACGAAAGCCGCAGCGAGTGCGCGACGAACACGTTGTCGTCGGCCAGCCCGTGCACGATCAGCAGCGCGCGGCTCAGCTCGCCCGCGCTCTCGATCAGCGAGTTGTGCGCGTAGCTCTCCGGCTCGTCCTGCGGCTTCCCGAGGTAACGCTCGGTGTAGTGCGTGTCGTAGAGCGACCAGTCGGTGACCGGCGCGCCCGCCACCGCCGCGTGGAAGACGTCCGGGCGGCGCAGCACGGCCAGCGCGGACAGGTAACCGCCGTAGGACCAGCCGCGGATCGCGACGCGCTCGACGTCCAGCTCCGGGAACTGCGCGGCGGCCGCCTGCAGGGCGTCGACCTGGTCCTGCAGCGTGACGTCGGCGAGGCGGCCGTGCACCTCACGCTCCCACTGCGCACCGCGCCCGGGCGTGCCGCGGCCGTCGGCGACGAGCACCGCGAACCCCTGGTCGGCCAGCCACTGCGACGTCAGGAACGCGTTGCGGCTCTGCAGCACCCGCTGGGCGTGCGGGCCGCCGTACGGGTCGAGCAGCACCGGCAGCTTGCCCTCGCTGGGCTCGTACCCGCGCGGCAGCAGCAGGGCGGCGCGCAGGCCGCGCTCCCCCAGCGTCAGCCAGGTCAGGTTCGGCACGATGTCGGGATCGACGGTCCCCGAAGCGATCGACGCCACCGGAGCGCCGTCCCGCAGCACGGACACGCGCGGGCCGCTGTGCTCCAGGCTCCACGACGAAAGCACGGTGACACCGGCGTTCCCGGCCCCGTGGTGCACACCGTCCACAGTGGACAGACGGCGCACCGAGCCGTTCTCCGTGCGGTAGACGTGGATCTGCGTCGAGTCTTCGTCCGACGCGCTGAAGAGCAGCTCGTCACCGACGTCGAGCACGCCGCGCAGCTGCAGCCCGGCCCGGGTGACCGCCTCGTCGCCGACGTAGAGGCGGTGATCCCCGTCGACCAAACGCTCGGTGACCAGGCGCCCGTCCGGTGTCCACGCGGGGACGCCGCCGACGATGTCGATCCAGTGCTGGTCGCTCGCGGTGTGCACGACCGACGTCGAGCCGTCGGTGACGTCGAGGGCGAGCACGTCCATCCGGGTCTGGTCGCGGGGCTCCACGGCCAGCAGCGGCGCGCCGCCCGCCGACCAGTGCACCGAGGCGAGGTACTCCCACTCCCCCGGCGCGACGTCGACGCGGGAGCCGTCGAGACCCAGGACGGCCAGCGAGACCAGCGCGTTCTCGGTGCCCGCGGCCGGGTAAGCGACGACGTTCGCCGGGTGCTGCGGGTTGGCCGGGTCGGCGATGGTCCAGCGCGGCACCGGGCCGCGGTCGGCGCGCTCGGCCAGCAGGCTCGCGCCGTCGGGGGCCCACCAGTAGCCGCGGGTGCGGTCCATCTCCTCGGCGGCGATGAACTCGGCCTGCCCCCAGGTGACGTCCTCGTCCTCCTCGCCGGCCAGCACCCGGTCCTCGCCGGTGGCCAGCTCCAGCACGTGCAGCTGCCGGTTCTGCGCGTACGCGACGTGCGTGCCGGTGGGGTTCGGGCGCGGGTCGACGACCGCGCCGTCGACCCGCAGCGTCACCGCGCCGGACGCGAGGTCCAGCGTGTAGAGCTTGCCCGAGAGCGAGAACGCGGCGACCGTGAAGCCCGCGTCGACGCCGTAGTGCACGACCCCGCCGCCGGTCTCGCGGGCCCGTTCGCGCCGCGCCCGCTCCTCGGCCGGCAGCTCCTCCTCGCCGGGCAGCAGCTCGGCGGCGTCGACGAGCTTCGTCTCGGCGCCGCTCGCGAGGTCGGCCGACCACAGGCTGTGCCGCGGGTCGGTACCCGACTCCGCGCGCAGGAACAGCACGCGCGAACCGTCCGGGGCGACCCGGAACGCCTTCGGCGCGCCGAGGGTGAAGCGCTGGGTACGGGCCTGTTTGCGGAGGAACGGGAGATCGTCGACATCGGTCACGCCCGCACTCTTTCAGACGCTCAGGCCGGTACGCCAACACCCTTCAGCTTCGCCAGCTCGGTGTCGACGTCGAAGCCCGGCTCGGGGAACTTCGGGTCCAGCTCGGCGAGCGTCTCGATGAGCAGCTCGGCGACGGCCCAGTTGCGGTACCACTTGTGGTCGGCCGGCACGACGTGCCACGGCGCGTGGTCCGTCGACGTCTTCTTGAAGATGTCGGCGTAGGCCTCCTGGTAGGCCGGCCAATGGGAACGTGCCTCGAGGTCGCCCGGGTTGTACTTCCAGTGCTTCTCGGGCGTCTCCAGCCGGGCCTTCAGCCGCTTGAGCTGCTCCTCGGGCGAGATGTGCAGGAACACCTTGACCACGGTCGTGCCGCCGTCGGCCAGCTCCTGCTCGAACGCGTTGATCTCGCTGTACCGGCGCCGCCGCTCGGCCGCGCTGAGCAGCCCGGACACCCGCGGCACGAGGATGTCCTCGTAGTGCGAGCGGTCGAACACGCCGATCTGGCCGGCCACCGGCAGCTGCTTCCGGATCCGCCAGAGGTAGTGGTGCCGCCGCTCGGCCGTCGTGGGTGCCTTGAACCCCGAGTAGCGCACGCCCATCGGGTTGACCAGGCCGAGCACGTGCGAGACCGTACCGCCCTTGCCCGAGGTGTCCATGCCCTGCAGCACCAGCAGGACGCTGCGGCTCCCGCCGCCGACCCCCTCGGCGTAGAGCGCCTCCTGCAGCGCGGCCAGCCGCTGCCCCGCGTCGTCGAGCTTCGCGAGGGCCTTGGGCTTCTTGCCGGGCCCGACCGGCGCCGAGCCCGGGTCCGGCAGCTCCCCGGTGACCCGCAGCGCGTCCCGGACCCGGCTTCCCTCGTCCTTCTTCTTGGCCATCCCGGCACGATAACGACTCAGGCGGCGGCTTTCTCGGCGAAGAGCTTGAGCAGGCCGCCGTGTCCGCCGTCGGACGAGACGCCGTCGCGGACCTTCGCCGCGGTCTCGCCGTGCCGCTCGAACGCACGGTGCTCCAGCTCGACGCGCGTGCTGCGCGGCCCTTCTTCGACGAAGCGGACGTCGATCTCGCTGGCGTGCGCCGGGTCCGGGTCGGCCTTCCAGTCGCCGTCGATCCGCCACGACAGAACCACTCGGGCGGGTGGCTCCCAGACGAGGACCTCGCCCCAGTCGCACTCGGAGCCGTCGGTCAGCCGCTCGTACCAGCGGCCGCCCGGTTTCGGCTCGAGGACGGCCTCGGCGAGGTCCGCCGCGCCGAGGTGGTGCTCGCGCGGCCACCAGCTGTCGAAGGCCTCGGTGTAGGTCTTGAACGCGTGCTCGCGCGAGCACGCGACGGTGATCGTCTTGCGGATCGGCTCCAGCGTCATGAGGGCTCCTCTTCGGTTGCTTCCGCCAGGTCGGCGAAGGACTTCAGCGCGTCGGACCACATGCGGTCGAGGTAGGCGCGCACCGCGGCGATGCCGTCGGGTTCGAGGCGGTAGAGCCGCTTCGTGCCCGCCGCCCGGTCGGCGACCAGGCCGGCCTCCTTGAGCACCTTGAGGTGCTGGGAGACGGCCGGGCGGCTGATCGGCAGGTCCGCGGCCAGCTCCCCGACCGCGCGCGGCCCGGCGCGGAGCGCTTCGACGATCGCGCGCCGCGACGGGTCGGCCAGGGCGGCCAGCTGGTCGCTTCCGTAAGTCGCCACGAACCGTAAGTTATGACTTACCGATGCCCGCGTCAACCGCCGCACAGCGTTTCGGGGGTCGACGCTCGATACTGCGCAACGAACAACGGGTGAAAGCAATGATTCCCGGCTGAAGTCTGCGTGTACTGCCTCTAACCTGAACGTATGACGACGTTCGCCGGCCGGGAGACCGCCGCCCCCTCCGCCGCGAGCTTCATCGAGCTCGACGAGCAATGGAGCACGCACAACTACCACCCGCTGCCCGTCGTGATCGCCGAAGCCTCCGGGGCGACGGTGACCGACGTCGAAGGGCAGTCCTACCTGGACTTCCTCTCCGGCTACTCGGCGCTGAACTTCGGCCACCGCCACCCGGACCTGATCGCCGCCGCCGTCGAGCAGCTGGGCCGCGTCACGCTCACGTCGCGGGCGTTCCACCACGACCAGCTGGGCCTGTTCTGCCGCGAGCTGGCCGAGCTGACCGGCACCGAGATGGTGCTGCCGATGAACTCGGGCGCTGAGGCCGTCGAATCCGCCGTCAAGCTGGCCCGCAAGTGGGCGCACAAGGTCAAGGGCGTGCCGGACGGCACCGCCGAGATCATCGTGGCCGGCTCGAACTTCCACGGCCGGACCACCACGATCGTGTCGTTCTCGACCGACGAGACCGCGCGCGCCGACTTCGGCCCGTTCACCCCGGGCTTCGTCACGGTGAAGTACGGCGACGCCGCCGCGCTGCGCGACGCGATCACCCCGCGCACGGCCGCCGTGCTGCTCGAGCCGGTCCAGGGCGAGGCCGGCGTCATCGTGCCGCCGGAGGGCTACTTCGCCGACGTCCGCGCCGCGTGCGACGAGAACGACGTGCTGCTGATCGCCGACGAGATCCAGTCGGGACTGGCCCGCACCGGCACCGTGCTGGCGCTGGACCACGAGGGCGTCCGCGCCGACGTCTACACGCTGGGCAAGGCCCTCGGCGGCGGCATCCTGCCGGTGTCGGCGGTCGTCGGCAGCCGCGCCGTGCTGGGCGTGCTGAAGCCGGGCGAGCACGGCTCGACGTTCGGCGGCAACCCGGTCGCCTGCGCGGTCGGGCGCGCCGTCGTGAAGCTGCTGCAGACCGGCGAGTTCCAGCAGCGCTCCACCGAACTGGGCGCCCACCTGCACGCCCGGCTGACCGAGCTGGTCGGCGGCGGGCTGTCCGAGGTCCGCGGCCGCGGCCTGTGGGCGGGCATCGACATCGCCCCCGGCGGCCCGTCCGGACGCGAGGCCTCGGAGGCGCTGGCCGCCCGCGGCGTGCTGTGCAAGGAGACGCACGAGCGCACGCTGCGCGTCGCGCCGCCGCTGGTGATCACCCGCGAGGAGCTGGACCGCGGCATCGACGCGATCGCCGCGGTGATCCGCCCCTGAACCACCGGACGCCGCCGGGTGAGCCTCCCGCCCCGGCGGCGTCCGGAACGACCCCCGCCCGGGAGCGAACCGGGCGGATCGGACGTTGGGCGGGTATGGGAACAGGGGAATGGGTGGAGCGGCCGCTGGTCGGCGCGGACAGCGTCACACCGGCCGAGCTGTACGAGCAGGGGAAGCGGCTCCGGGAGAAGACCCCGGTCACCGCGCACGACCACGAGGCCGCCGGGGACGACCGGCCGAGCCCGGAACGGTACTTCGAGGCCAGTAACCAGGGGCGGCTGCCCGAGCTGGCAGAGCTGCGCCGGGAACGCATGCTCGCCTCGCCGTTCACGTTCTTCCGCGGCGCCGCCGGGCTGATGGGCGCCGACCTCGCCGGCACCCCGGACTCCGGGCTCACCGCGCAGCTCTGCGGCGACGCGCACGCGGCGAACTTCGGGCTCTACGGCACGCCCGAAGGCCGGATCGTGATGGACATCAACGACTTCGACGAGACCGTGCCCGGCCCGTGGGAGTGGGACCTCAAGCGGCTCGCGGCCAGCCTGGTGCTCGCCGGGCGGGAGGGCGGCATCGGCGAGTCCGGCTGCCGCGAAGCCGCCGAGGACGCGGCGAAGTCGTACCGGCGGACCATCCGCGCGCTGGCCGAGCTGCCGTTCCTGCGCTCCTGGAACGCGCTGCCGGACTCGTCGGTGCTGTCGAAGGCCCGCGCCGGCGAGCTGATCGACGACTTCGCCGACGCCGCCGAGAAGGCCCGCAAGAACGACAGCGCGAAGGTCAGCGCGAAGTGGACCGAACACGTCGACGACCACGAAACCGGCCTGGCTCGGCACCGGTTCGTCGAGGACCCGCCGGTGCTGACGCACGTCGACGAGGCGACCGCGGAGGCCGTGGCCGCCGGACTGGTGTCCTATGTGGACACCCTGCGCGAGTCGCGGCGGACGCTGATCTCGCGTTACCGCCTCGCCGACGTCGCCTTCCGGGTGGTCGGCACCGGCAGCGTCGGGCTCCGCAGCTACGTCGCGCTGCTGCACGGCAACGACGACGAAGACCTTGTCCTGCAGGTGAAGCAGGCGGCGTCACCCGCGCTCGCGCCGTACCTCGACCTGCCCGCCGCCGAGCACGAAGGCCGCCGGATCGTCGAAGGCGCCCGGCTCGTGCAGGCCGAGACCGACATCCTGCTCGGCTGGACCACGATCGACGGCGTCCCGTTCATCGTCCGCCAGTTCCGGAACCTCAAGGGCGACATCGACCCGGCGGAGCTGGAGAAGGACCACCTCGACGACTACGGCCGGCTCGCCGGCGCGCTGCTGGCCCGCGCCCACACGCGCTCGCTGCACCCGCAGCTGCTGTCCGGCTACTTCGCCGACGACTCGGAGCTGGACGAGGCGATCGGCGCGTACGCGGTCCGGTACGCCGACCGGACGGAAGCCGACCACGCCGCCTTCTCGGGAACCTGATCACCCGGCCACGTCTCCGAAGTCATCGAACCCGCCGGTCACGGCTACCCTCGCGGGGGTGAGGACGATGTGGGTGGCCGCCGCGGTGTGCGGCCTGCTGGCCCTGCTGCTGGGGCTCCCGTTCGCCGGCGGCACGGCTCCCGGCGCGGTCGACGCGCAGGCCGCAGCCGCCGTCGCGCGGCTGGGGCCTGCCGCGGCGCGGATCCTGGTGCTGCCGACCGAGCCGTACGTCGTGGTCGTGCTGGCCGCGCTCGCCGTCTTCCTGTGCCTGCGCGCCGGGCGGCGGCTCGAGGCCGTGCTCGCGCTGGCCGGGCCGCTGCTGGCGATCCTGCTCAACACCTGGCTGCTCAAGCCGGTGTACGACCGGTGGAAGAACGACACGCTGGTCTACCCGAGCGGCCACACCGTCGGCCTGGTCTCGGTGCTGACCGTGCTGGTGCTGGTCACGCGCAGGACCTACGTCGTCGTGCTGAGCGCGCTGGCCCTGCTCGCGGCGGCGGCCGGGCTGGTGGGGATGGGCTACCACTACCTCACGGACGTCGTCGGCGGGACGCTGTTCGCGGTCGCCGTCGTGCTCGTCACGTGGTCTGTGCCGCGTCGCGTGCCAGCGCCGTCAACCGGCTGACCGCGCGCAGGTACTTCTTGCGGTAGCCGCCCTCGATCATCTCCTCGGTGAACAGCGACGGCAGCGGGTCGCCCGAGACGACGACCGGGATCGCGCGGTCGTAGAGCCGGTCGGCCAGAGCCACCAGCCGCAGCGCGACGTTCTGGTCCGGCGCCGGGTGGATGCCGCGCAGGTGCACCCGGGTGACGCCGTCCAGCAGCTTCCCGTACCGCGACGGGTGCAGCTCGCCCAGGTGCGCGCACAGCGCGTCGAAGTCGTCCACAGTGGACCCCTCGTGCGCCTCGACGGACGCTTCCAGCTCCTCGGCCGAAACCGGCGGCGGCGCGTCCGGCAGCCCGCGGTGCCGGTAGTCCGGACCGTCGACGCGCACCACGCCGAACCGGGCCGACAACGTCTGGATCTCGCGCAGGAAGTCCTCGGCGGCGAAGCGCCCTTCACCGAGCTTCTCCGGCAGCGTGTTCGACGTCGCCGTGATGTACACCCCGGCGTCCATCAGCTCCTGCAGCAGCCGCGTGACCAGGGTGGTGTCGCCCGGGTCGTCCAGCTCGAACTCGTCGATGGCCAGGATCCGGTGCTCCGACAGGCGCCGCACGGCCTCGGCGAAGCCCAGGGCGCCGACCAGGTGGGTCAGCTCGACGAACGTGCCGTACGCCTTCGGGGACGGCGCCGCGTGCCACGTCGAGGCCAGCAGGTGGGTCTTGCCGACACCGAACCCGCCGTCGAGGTAGAGCCCCATCGGGCCGGACGGCGCCGGCGAGCCGCCGAAGAGCCGGAACTTCTTCTTCGCCGCACGGGCACCGACGCGCTCGGCGAACGCGGCGCAGGCCTCGACCGCGGCGGCCTGGCTGGGCTCGTCCGGGTTCGGGAGGTACGTGCCGAACCGCACGGCGTCGAACCGCGGCGGCGGCACCAGCGCCGTGATCAGCTCGTCGGCGCCGAGCTCGGGACGGCGGTCGGTCAGGTGCGCGGGCATGGTCGCAGAGCCTATCCGCCCGTCCCGGCGGCCCGGGATCACCGGTGAGTAGCCGTATCCCCCGGTGGAGAACGGGTTCCGGGCCATGTTGGGATGACTGGGTGCGGAGCGTGTGGCCACCATCACCGGGCGAGCTGACCGGAACCGACCTGGAGGCGATCTACGCCTACCCGGCGGACCTCGACCGTCCGTGGGTCCAGGTCAACTTCGTCTCCTCGGCCGACGGCGCCGTCGAGGTCGACACGACGTCCGCGGGCCTCTCGCACGCCGCCGACCGGCAGGTCTTCCTGCTGGGCCGGGACCTCTGCGACGTGATCCTCGTCGGCGCCGGCACCGCCCGCGCCGAGAACTACCGCGGGGTCCGGGCGGGCGCGAAGCGGCTGGAGCGGCGCCGCCGTCTCGGGTTCACGGGCGTCCCGCCGATCGCCGTCGTGACGCGCACCGCGGACCTCGATCCCCACTCTCCGCTGTTCACCGACACGATCGTGCCCCCGATCGTGGTCACCACGACCGGCGCCGACACCGGGCACCTCGAGGGTGTCGAGGTCCTGCGCGCCGGGGACGACGACGTCGACGTCACGCGCGCGCTGGAGCTGCTGGCCGAACGCGGCCTGTACCGCGTCGACTGCGAAGGCGGCCCGCGCCTGTTCGCCGAGCTGATCGCCGCCGACCTCGTCGACCAGCTGTGCCTGACCGTCGCGCCGCTGCTCGTGGCGGGCGGCGCCGGGCGCATCGCCGCGGGCCCGGCGCCCGCCGCGCCGCGCCGGATGGACCTCGCCTCCGTGCTCGTCGAGGACGGCTTCACGCTCCTGCGCTACCGCCGGGGCGCCGGATGAGCGACGACGTCACGCTGGTCGAACGCGCCGCCGAGGGCGACGAAGCGGCGTTCGGCGCGCTCGTGCGGCGGCACACCCCGCGGATGTACCGGGTGGCCCTGCGGATCACCGGCAGCGCCGCCGAGGCCGAGGACGTCGTCCAGGAGGCGTGGCTCGCCGCCTGGCGCTCGCTGGGCACCTTCCGGCACGAGTCGGCCGTGTCGACCTGGCTCTACCGCGTCGTCACCAACGGCGCGCTGGCGATCCTGCGCCGCCGGAAGCCGACGATGTCGCTGGACTCACCCGAACCCGCCGGGCAGTCCACTCTGGACAGTGCGCTGCTGGCCGCGGCCGACCCCGGGCCCGAAGGGCGCGTCGTGCGCGCCGAGGAGGTCGACGCGGTGCTGCGCGCGATCGGCAGGCTCGAGCTGTCCCAGCGGGTGCCGCTGGTGCTGCGGGAGCTGGAGGGACTGAGCTACGAAGAGGTCGCGGAAGTACTCGACGTGAACGTCGGCGCCTTGCGCTCCCGCCTGCACCGGGCCAGGGTGGCGCTGCTCGCCGAGCTGAGGGAGCGGTGATGGCGCCGGAAACCGACCCGGAGCAGGACCCCCGCTGGGACGCGGTGCGCGCGGCCGCCCGGCGCCGCGTGCCGACCCCGCCCGGCCTGGTCGAACGCGTGCTGCGCGCGGTGGCCCGCGGCCGCCGGACGGCGCTGGACGTGCCCGGCGAGGCGGGCCACCTGCGGGTGACCGAGCAGGTCGTCGTCCGGCTGGCCGGCACGATCGCCGCGGCCCGCGCGCCGGCCGGCGTCCGGATCTCGGCCGTGGCGGCCGAGGAGGACGTCGTGCAGGTGCTGGTGTCGGTCCGCTTCGGCATCGCGGCCGACCAGGCCGCGGAGACGCTGCGGCGGGAGATCACCGCCGAGCTGTCCCGCCAGCTCGGTGTCGCGACGGCGGTGAACGTGCACGTCGTCGACGTCCATCCCGGCTGACCATTCCCCCGAATGGGTGACCTTGCGTGAGAGCCCCGTGGTCGCGGGCATCGTAGGTGACGACAAGACCGCTCGAAAGGAGCTTCCAGGGATGCATCCGGAACGGACCGAAAGCCCCGGCGCGCTGACCCCGCTCAACGAGGAGGGCGCCGCCGGCCGCACCACGATCTCGTCACTGGTGGTGCAGAAGGTCGCCGGCATGGCCACCCGGGAGGTCACCGGGGTGTACGCACTGGGCGGCGGCATGTCGCGGGCGTTCAGCGCCCTGCGCGAGCGCATCCCCGGCTCCGGCACGGTCACCACGTCCGGCGTTTCGGTGGAGGTCGGCGAGAAGCAGACCGCGATCGACCTCGACGTCGTCGTCGAGTACGGCGCGCGCATCGCCGACGTCGCCCGCGCGGTGCGGCGCAACGTGATCACCGCCGTCGAGCAGATCACCGGGCTCGAGGTGATCGAGGTCAACATCGCCGTCAACGACATCCACCTGCCGGGCGAGGACCAGCCCGAGCTCCCGTCGCGGGTGGAGTGACCGGGCGCGCGCGGGACGACCCGGAGGCCCGCGCGGCCTTCCGGGAGTTCGTGCGCACCCACCACCCCGACGTCGGCGGCGACCCGGCCGAGTTCGCCGAAGGGCTGGCGCGGTTCCGGGCCGGGCCGTCCGAAGTGGACGATGCCCGGTACGACGCGCCGATCCGCTTCGTGGTGAACCGCCGCGGGGTGGCCGCCGTGTTCGCGCGGCTGCGCCGTCGCCGACGCCCGCCCCGCGTGCGCTGATCAGTGGAAATCCCTAGGAGGACGAAGTGAACGCAACGAAGACCGGGCTGCTGGCCGGGCTCATCCTCGGCCTGGCCGCGACCCAGGGGTTCACCGCGTTCCTGGTGACCCTGGCCGTCGGGATCATCGGCCTGGTGGCCGGCCGGGTCCTCGACGGCGAGCTCGACCTCGGCGAGCTGTTCGGGAAGGGCCGCGACAAGTGAGCAGGCTCCTCGACGTGCCGCGCGAGCTCGCCGAACCGGACGAGCGCGGCACCCTCACCATCGGCCACGCCGTGGTGCGCAAGGTCGCCCAGCACGCCGCCGACCAGGTGCCCGGCACCGCGCGGGCCGGCAAGAAGGGCGCGAACGCGCGGGTCGGCGGCCAGGACGACGAGGTGGATCTGGCCCTGGAGCTCGCCCTGCACTACCCGGCGGCGGTGCGCGCGGTCGTCGGCGACGTCCGCGAACGGGTCGTCGAAGAGGTCGAGCGGATCACGTCCTACCAGGTCCGGACGCTGGCCGTGACGGTGTCGGCGCTGCTGCCCGACGTGCCGCCGAGGGTGCGGTAGCCGTGCGCCCGATCGTCCGGCTCCTGTCCACCCTGCTCGGCCTGGCCTTCGCCGCCGCCGGGGCGCTGCTCGCGCTCGAGGTCGGCTGGCACTGGTGGCGCCCGGGCTCCGGGCCGCTGCTGGTGCCGTGGCCGCGCTGGCAGGCCGCCCTCGCGGCCCTGGGCTGGGACGCCTACACCGTGCGCGTCGCCGCCGTCGTGGTGGCCGTCGCGGGCCTGGTGCTGCTGCTGTGCGCGCTGGCGGCCAAGAGCCGCGCAGTCCGGCTGACCGACCCGGCCGACGACGTGAGCGTCTCGACGTCCCCGCGGTCGCTGGCCCGGCTGGTCGGGCTCGTCGTGCGGGCGCAGGACAACGTCGCGGGCGCGTCGGTCACCGCGAGCGCCCGGCGGGTCCGGGTGCGCGCGACCAGCAGGCTCGAGACCGAGGGTGAGCTGCGGCCGCGCCTGCTGGAGACCGTGGCCACGCTGCTCGACGACGTCCCGCTGGCCCGGCGGCCGAAGGTCAGCGTCGTCGTCGACTCGCCGAAGGACCGCCGATGAGCAAGTCCGCCGCCACCAAGGCGCTTTCCCGGTCGTACGCGGGCGAACGCGCGCTGACGTTCCTCGTCGGGCTGCTGGCCCTGCTCGGCGGGGCACTGGCGCTGGTCGTCGGCGCCGGCTGGCTCGGCGAGTTCCGCGGCCGGCGCCCGCTGCTCGACCCGATCGCCGTCGGCTGGCTGGGCGGGCACGCCACCCCGGCCCGGATCGCCGCGATCGTGCTCGGCGTGCTGCTGCTGGTGCTGGGCCTGCGCTGGGCGCTGCGGTCGCTGCGCCCGGAACCGCGGCCCGACCTGGACCTCGACACCACCGAGGGCGCCGAGCTGGTGGTCACCGCCGGGGCGATCTCGGGGGCGATCCAGGCCGACGCGGAGCAGCTCGACGGCGTCAGCCGCGCCCGGGTCCGGGCGGTCGGCTCGCGGACTTCTCCCGCGTTGCGCATCACGCTGTTCCTGCACGAGGGCACCGACCTCAAGGGCGTCTGGGAGGACCTCGACCTCCGCGTGCTGACCAGGGCGCGCGAGTCGCTCGGGGTGGACGTCCTGCCCGCGGCGGTGCGCCTGGAGCTCGACACGAGCCAGGCCAAACGCGTGCGCTGAGCGGCGTTGTTCCGCAGAATGCCGTCATGCCCCTACCGCTGCAGCCGCCGCTGAAGCCGATGCTCGCCAAGCCCGCCAAGGCCATCCCGGACTCCGGCGGGCTGCTGTTCGAGCCCAAGTGGGACGGCTTCCGCTGCATCGTGTTCCGCGACGGCGACGAGCTGTACCTGCAGTCGCGCGCGGAGAAGCCGCTCAACCGGTACTTCCCGGAGGCGGTCGCGCGGCTGCTCGAGATCCTGCCGCCGCAGGTCGTGCTCGACGGCGAGCTCGTCGTCGCGCGGGACGGCCGGCTCGACTTCGACGCCCTCACCGAGCGGATCCACCCCGCCGAAAGCCGCATCAAGCTGCTGTCGGCCGAGCAGCCCGCCGAGTTCGTCGCGTTCGACCTGCTCGCCCTCGGCGACGAGTCCTTCCTGGACGAACCGACCTCGGCCCGCCGCGAACGCCTCGAGAAGCTGGCCGACGGCCGGATCTCGCTCACCCCGGCCACCACCGACCCGGAGACCGCGCGGCACTGGTTCGAGCTGTTCGAGGGCGCCGGCCTCGACGGCGTCATCGGCAAGCCCCTGGACGAGCCCTACACGCCGGGCAAGCGGGTGCTGTTCAAGTACAAGCACGTGCGCACCGCCGACTGCGTGCTGGCCGGGCTGCGCTGGCACGTCGACGGCGGCCCGGGCGACCTGGTCGGCTCGTTCCTGCTCGGCCTGCACGACGAGGCGGGTGTGCTGCACCACGTCGGCACCGTCGGGTCCTTCCCGAAGGAACGGCGCCGCGAGCTGGCCGAAGAGCTGGCGCCGCTGATCACCGACGGCGAAGACCACCCGTGGGGCGGCAAGGCCACCGGCGAGGCGCAGCGGATCCCCGGCGGGATCACCCGCTGGCGCGCCACCGAGCACGCATGGGTGCCGCTGCGCCCCGAGCGCGTCGTCGAGGTCGCCTACGAGAACACCGAGGGCGGCATGCCGTCGCGGTTCCGGCACAACGCGCGGTTCGTGCGGTGGCGCCCGGACCGCGATCCCGCGTCGTGCGACTACGGCCAGCTCGACGAACCGGCCCGCTACGACCTCGACGCCGTCTTCCGCGGCCAGGTGGTGCGCACCCGCTAACCCGCGTCCCACACCGGACGTGGAAAGCTCACCGGTGTCCCGACCTTGATCTACGTGAGGACTTCGCCCGTGCGCCGCCGCCGTTCCCGCCTGCTGGTCGCGCTGCTCGCCCTGGCCTCGGCCGCGGGCTGCGCCGCGGGCCCGTCGGTGCGCCCGGCGCTGGTCGAGAACGACGGCCCGGCGAAGTCGGCCGCACCCAGCGCCACGCCGCCGGTGCCGCTGCCGCCGCTGGGTGAGCCGCAGTCGTCGACCCTGAAGTGGTCCGACTGCGACGACGACACCCGCCAGCGGACCGGCACCCCGCCCGTCCCGGACACCCTGCACTTCACCTGCGCCCGCGTGCCGGTCCCGGTCGACGCGCCGGACGAGCCGCGGCGCTCGGTCATGCGGCTGCTGGCGCTCAAGGTCGGCGACGGGCCGGTGCCGCTGGTCGTGGTCAACGACGTCACGGGCGAGCCGGGCACGATCCAGGCGGCCCGCCTCGCCGCCGCGCTGCCGCCGGCGTTCCTGCAGAGGTTCTCGCTGATCGGGCTGGACCGGCGCGGCACCGGGATGTCGGGGGCCGTGCAGTGCGTGCCGGCCGAGATCCGGCACGACCTGATCGACGCCGACCCGGCCCAGGGCGGCCTCGCGGACGTCCTGGACGCCGCGCGCAAGGCCGGCCAGCAGTGCGCCATCGAGCTGGACGACACCCAGACGGCGCTGGACAGCTGGCGCGCCGCGGGCGACCTCGACCAGCTGCGCCAGCAGCTGGGGATGGAACGGCTGAACGCGCTCGGCCGCGGCGACGGCTCGAAGGTGCTGGCGGACTACGCCGTGCGCTTCCCCGGCCAGGTCGGGCGGATGGTGCTCGACGGCGTCCCCGACCCCGGCCCCGACTCGGCCGCGGTGCTCGACGCCGTCGCCGGCGGCGCCCAGTCCACTTTGGACGCCTTCGCGGCCGACTGCGCGGCCCGGGCGTGCTCGCTCGGCGACCCGAAGGCCGCGCTCGCGTCCCTGACCGGCCAGCTGCGCCGCACCCCGCCGCCGAACGACGACGGGACCGCGTTCGGCCCGGGCATCGCGATGTTCGCCGTCTACACCGGACTGGCGCAGCGCTCGCGCTGGGCCGAGCTGGCCGACGCGATCGTGGCGGCGAAGGGCGGGAACATCGCGCCGCTCGCCGCGTTCGCCGCGCCGGCGCTGCACGACTCGCGGGCCCAGCCGTCCCGGCTGGACAGCACCATCGCGACGCACTGCAACGACAGCCAGACCCGGCTCTCGGCCGACCAGCTCGACCAGGTCGCCGCCGGGATGCGGGCCAAGTACCCGGAGTTCGGCGCGGTCGTGGCCCAGCAGCTGGCCTGGTGCGGCCCGTGGCCGGTGCGGACCGAGCCGCTGCCCCCGGCGGGCGCCGCGGGCGCGCCGCCGATCCTGGTCACGGCCACCGCGGCCGACCCGGTCACCCCGCAGGTCGGCACCACCCGCGCGGCCGACCAGATGCCGTCCGCGGTGACGCTGACCTGGCAGGGCGCGGGCCACGGCGCGATCGGCACGTCCCCCTGCGTCACGGACGCGGCGACCGGCTTCCTCCTCGACGGCAAGATCCCCGCCGACGGCACCCTCTGCCCCGCCTGACCGGTCGTGAGTGGGAAACAGGGTTGGAACACTGTTTCCCACTCACGAGCGTCACTGCCGGTAGGACTCGACTTCGGAGACCGGGCGGGCCTGGGCGTCCTCCGGGTTCTCGTGGAACTCGGTTTTCGCGCGGCGCTGGCGGAGCAGGTCCCAGCACTGGTCCAGCGACTGCTCGACCGTCGTGAGGCGGTCCTTGTCGGTGCCGTTCAGGCCCACGCCCACCGAGCGCGACCGGAGCTCGTGCTCCTCCGCGATCAGTTCGTCGATCCGGCCCAGGATCTCGCTGTCGGCCATCGTGTCCTCCTCGTGCGCTGGTTCGCTCGGTAGCAGACGCTACCGCGCGCCCGGGAATTCCCGCCGCGCCCACTTCGTTGACCAGGTCATGAGCACCGTTGAGCTGACCGCCGAGAACTTCGACCAGACCCTCAATGACAACGAGTTCGTCCTCATCGACTTCTGGGCGAGCTGGTGCGGACCGTGCCGTCAGTTCGCGCCGGTGTACGAGAAGGCGTCGGAGAAGCACGAGGACATCGTGTTCGCGAGCGTCGACACGGAGGCGCAGCAGCAGCTCGCGGCCGCCTTCGACGTCCGTTCCATCCCGACGCTGGCGATCATCCGCGACAAGACCCTGATCTACGCCCAGCCCGGCGCGCTCCCCGAGCCCGCGCTGGAAGAGCTGATCAAGCAGGCGCGCGACGTCGACATGGCCGAGGTCAAGCGCAAGGCCGCCGAAGCCGAGACGGCCGAGCAGGCGTAACACCCAAGTCCGTGAAGGCCACCTTGAGGGACGTAGAGTCCCTCAAGGTGGCCTTCACGGCTTTTCAGGACCGGGTGGCCAGGCCGCGCAGGAAGAAGCCGAGGTTGGCCGGGCGCTCGGCCAGGCGGCGCATGAAGTAGCCGTACCACTCGTCGCCGTAGGGCACGTAGACGCGCATGCGCGAGCCCGAAGCCGCGATCCGCGCCTGCTCCTCCGGGCGGATGCCGTAGAGCATCTGGAACTCGTGGTCGTCGTCCGTGCGACCGTGCTCGTCGGCCAGCGCGGCCGCGATCTCGATCATCCGCGGGTCGTGCGAAGCGACCATCGGGTACCCGGAACCGGCCATCAGGACGCGCAGGCACCGGACGTACGACTTGTCGACGTCGGCCTTGTCCTGGAAGGCGGCCGACTCCGGCTCGGCGTAGGCGCCCTTGCACAGCCGGACCCGCGAACCCGGGCCGGACAGCTCGCGGCAGTCCTGCTCGGTGCGCCGCAGGTACGCCTGCAGCACCGCGCCGACCCACGGGTACTCGCCGCGCAGCTCGCGCAGGATGCCGAGCGTCGAGTCCGTGGTGGTGTGGTCCTCCATGTCGAGCGTCACGGTCGCCCCGACCGCGTCCGCCGCGGCGCAGATCTTCCGGGCGTTCTCCAGCGCGACGTCCTCGCCGTTCGACGGCAGGAACTGGCCCACCGCCGACAGCTTCACCGAGACGTCGGCGCCGTCGGCCAGCCCTTCGGATGCCAGGGCCGACAGCACGGCTTCGTAGGCCGCGACCGTCGCCGCCGCCTGCGCGGCGTCGGTGGTGTCCTCACCCAGGTGGTCGAGGGTGATCCGCCAGCCGCCGGTCGCCAGTTCCCTGGCGACACGCACGGCGTCGGCGGTCTCGGACCCGGCCACGAAGCGGCGCACCACGGATCGCGTGGCGGGCACCGCTTCGACGAGCCGCCGGATGCCCTTCGAGCGGGCGGCGGCGAGCAACGGGGCACGCAGCATGACGGTCTCCCTCTCAGCCCTGGTGCGGGTAGCGCACGGAAGTCGGCGGGACGAACGTCTCCTTGATGGAGCGGGGGCTCGTCCAGCGCTGCAGGTTGAAGATCGAGCCGGCCTTGTCGTTGGTGCCCGAGGCCCGCGCGCCGCCGAAGGGCTGCTGGCCGACGACGGCACCGGTCGGCTTGTCGTTGACGTAGAAGTTGCCGGCGGCGAACCGCAGCGCCTCGGACGCCTTCGCCACGGCCGTGCGGTCGTTGGCGATGATCGCGCCGGTCAGCGCGTACGCGGCCGTCTCGTCGACGAGCTTGAGCACGGCGTCGAAGTCGCCGTCCTCGTAGACGTGCACCGAGAGGATCGGGCCGAAGTACTCGGTCGAGAAGATCTCGTGCTTCGGGTTGTCCGAGACGAGGATCGTCGGCTGGACGAAGAAGCCGTCGGTGTCGTCGGCCGTGCCGCCGGTGAGAACCTCCACCGAGGCGTCACCCTTGACGCGGTCGAACAGCTCCGCGTGCTTGGTGAACGCGCGCCGGTCGATCACCGCGCCGCCGAAGTGCGAGAGGTCGGTGACGTCGCCGTAGGACAGGGCTTCGGTCTCGGAAACCAGACCGTCCTTCACCCGGTTCCAGACGCTGCGCGGGATGTAGGCCCGCGAAGCCGCGGAGCACTTCTGGCCCTGGTACTCGAAGGCGCCGCGGACGAGCGCGGTGCGCAGGACGTCGACGTCGGCCGACGGGTGCGCGAGCACGAAGTCCTTGCCGCCGGTCTCGCCGACCAGGCGCGGGTAGCCGCGGTAGCCCGCGATGTTGGCGCCGATCGTGCCCCAGAGGTGCTGGAACGTCGCGGTCGAGCCGGTGAAGTGCACGCCGGCCAGGTCGCGGTGGGTCAGGGCGACCTCGGAGACGGCCTTGCCGTCACCCGGCAGCAGGTTGATGACGCCCGGCGGCATGCCCGCCTCTTCCAGCAGTCGCATGGTCAGGTGCGCGGCGAACGACTGCGTCGGCGACGGCTTCCACAGCACCGTGTTGCCCATCAGCGCGGGCGCGGTCGGCAGGTTGCCGGCGATCGCGGTGAAGTTGAACGGCGTGATCGCGTAGACGAAGCCTTCCAGCGGCCGGTGCTCCAGGCGGTTCCACACACCCGGCGAGCTGATCGGCTGCTCGGTCAGCACGCGGCGGCCGAACTCGACGTTGAAGCGCCAGAAGTCGGCGAGCTCGCAGGCGGAGTCGATCTCGGCCTGGGTCGCGGTCTTGGACTGGCCGAGCATGGTGGCGGCGTTGATCGTGGCGCGCCACGGGCCGGTCAGCAGGTCGGCCGCGCGCAGCAGGATCGCGGCGCGGTCGTCGTAGGACAGCCCGCGCCACTCCGGCGCGACCTGCGCGGCCGCGGCGATGGCGTCGGTCGCGTCCTGCTGGGTGGCGCTGTGGATGGTGCCCAGCACGTGGCGGTGGTTGTGCGGCTGGACGACGTCGATCTTCTCGCCGCCACCGGAGCGCTGCTCGCCCCCGACGGTGACCGTGAGGTCGACGGGTTCCGCCTGGCCCAGCCGCTTGAGCGCACCCTCGAGTTCCGCGCGCTCCGCGCTGCCCGGCGCGTACGTCAGCACCGTCTCGTTCTTCGGGGCGGGGGTCTGGGTCACGGCGTCCACGGCGGCTCCTCTGCAGCGCTCTTCCAAGTCCTGATGCCCCGAACGGTAACCCCGGACACGTGTTCTGGGTTTGTCCGAACCGCTAAAATCACCTCTATGAGCTTGTCCGAACGGCCAACGTCTCTGCGGCACGTGCTCGCCACCCTCGGCGAACCGCTGGTCGAGGTCGTCGTGGCGCCGCACGGCCTGGGCGTGCCGGTCTCGGACGTCGTCATCCTCGACCCCGAAGACCCGCTCGAAGCGAGCCCCGGCGACCTGGTCCTGGTGATCGGCGCGCGCGGGCGGGCCGCGGCACCCGCGATCCGCGCGGCCGGACGCGGCGGTGCGGCGGCCGTCGCGGTCAAGGGCAGCGGCGGGGCCGAGGTCGCCGCGGACGCCGGCGTCGCCCTGCTCACCGTCGGCGCCGAAGCCCGCTGGGAGCAGGTGGAGTCACTCGCCCGTGGCGTCGTCGAGGCCGCCCGCGCGGGCGGGGAGGCGGCGAGCGGCGAGGTGCTCGGCGACCTGTTCGCGCTGGCGCAGACGATTGCGACGCTCACCGGCGGGCTCGTCAGCATCGAGGACACGGCCAGCCGGGTGCTCGCCTACTCGCGCGCCGGCGACGAGGTGGACGAGCTGCGGCGGCTGTCGATCCTCGGCCGCGAAGGCCCGGAACGCTACCTCGCGCTGCTCCGCGAATGGGGTGTCTACCAGCGGCTTCGCGCCGGCGAGGGGATCGTGCGGATCGACGAGCGCCCGGAGCTGGGCATCCGTCGGCGCATCGCGGCGGGCATCCACGCCGGCACCCAGCCGCTCGGCACGATCTGGGTCCAGGAGGGCGCCCAGCCGCTCACCGAGCAGGCCGAGCTGGCGCTGCTCGGCGCGAGCCGCGCGCTCGCCCCGCAGCTGATCCGCGCCCGCACCCTGCCCAGTCCCGAGCTGCGGTTGCGCGAGGACCTCCTCGCGAGCCTGCTGGAAGGCAAGCTGGACGCCGAGTCCGTCGCCGACGACATCGGCGCCGACCCGGCCCGCCCGGCCCAGGTGCTCGCGTTCGCGTTGAGCCGGGCGGAAAACCGGCAGCTGCGACGAGCCGAGCTGGTCCACCTGATCGCCGTGCACACCGCCGCCTACCGCCGCAGCGCGCTGGTCAGCGTGATCGGCGGGCGCGTCTACGCGCTGCTGCCGGACCTGCCCGAGCACTCGGACGCCGCCGTCTTGGCGCTGGCGAAGGAGATCGTCGGCGCGGCGCGGCGCCACCTCGAGGTCCCGGTGCGGGCCGCACTCGGCGGCGTCGTCCCCCGGCTGTCCGACGCGGCCGTCTCCCGCGGCGACGCCGACCGCGTCCTGGCCACGATGGCGCGCGGGCACTGGCCGTCCGACGTCGCGTCGCTGGCCGACGTCCGCGCCGAGGTGCTGCTGTCGGAGGTGCTGGCCTACCTCGGCGACCAGCCGCGGATCCGCGACCCGCGGCTGACGGCGCTGGTGGAGCACGACGCCGAGCACGGCGGCATCCTCGTGCCCGCGGTGCTGGCCTGGCTCGACGCGTTCGGCGACGTCCGCGCGGCCGCGTCGGCGCTGAACATCCACCCCAACACCGTGCGGTACCGCGTCCGGCGCGCCGCCGAAGTGTCCGAAGTGGACTTCGGCGACCCCGCCCAGCGGATCCTTACTCAGCTGCAGCTGCGGCTCTGAATCGCTACCTTGGCCGTCGTGGATCTCTTCTCGCTTTCGTGGACGGCGTTGCGCGCGGCGGTGGACGGTCTCGAGGGCGGCCAGTGGGCCCGCCCGTCGGGCTGCACCGGCTGGCTGGTGCAGGACCTGGTGTTCCACCTGGTCATCGACGCGCAGGACGTGCTGATCACCCTGGTCACGCCGACCGGCGCCGCGGCGAACATGGACGCCGTGACGTACTGGCAGCTCGCGGACCCGCCCACGGGCGTCGACGCGGAGACGGCGTTCGTCCGCCGCGGCGCCGCCGCCTACCGCGACGCCGGCGGCCTCCGCCACCACTTCGACGACCTGGCGGCCGCCGCCGGCCGGGCGGCCGCCGCGGCGGACCCGGCGCAGCGGGTGGAGACGTGCGACCGGGTCATCACCGTCGCCGACTACCTCGGCGTGTACGTCGTGGAGTGGACGCTGCACCACCTGGACCTGGTCGCGCACCTGCCCGAGGTGGCAGGCCCGCCGCCGGAGGGGCTCGCGTACACCCGGCAGGTGCTGGAGAGGTTCGCCGGCACGGCGATCAGCGACCAGCTGGACGACACGGACGCGCTGCGGGTGGTCACGGGCCGCCGAGCCCCGACGGAGACCGAGACGGCCGCACTGGGCACCCTCGCCGCCCGGCTGCCGCTGGTCCTCGGGTGACCGCCCGGGAACGGCGTCGCCGATTCGCCACGGGCAATTGACGACACGATAGTCCGGCAACCGGAATTTGATTCACCGACGTGGTGTCCGGCGAATTCGTCGACGGGTCACGGAATTCAAGCGGGAACGCGGAGATCCGCCAAATCGGCGAGAGCGGCGAACGAATCCAGCCGCGCGGACTGGTCGTAGGCCGCCGTCGTCGCGAGGACCTCGTCGGCGGCGGTGGTCTCGACCAGTGCGCCGAGCCGGTCGCCGACTTCGGCGGGCGTGCCGGAGATCTGGCCGTCCAGGGTCTCCTCGAGACGACGGCGCTCGCGCTCGGTCATCGGCAGGGCCAGGACCTCGGCGGGCGGGGACAGCGGCGGGAAGACGCCGTGGGAGCGCGAATAGACCGTCGCCCAGGCCTCCGAGACGAGCAGGCGCCGGGCGTCCGCCGCCGACTCCGCGACCGCGATGGCCGTCGAGACCACGACGTACGGCTCCCCCGCCCACTCCGACGGCCGGAACCCGTCGCGGTAGCGCGTCACGGCTTCCTTGAGCGCCTGCTCACCGCGCACCGGCGCGATCACCAGCGGCAGCCCGAGCTCGGCGGCGAGGTCCGCGCCGGAGCCGGTGGCCAGCAGGAACGGCGGCACGCGCAGCCCTTCGGCCGGGTACGCGTGGACGCCGGGATAGCCGTGGTCGCCGGTGAAGAACCCGAGCAGCTCCCGCACCTGCGCGCCGAAGTCGTCGGCGGCTTCCTTGCCCTGGCCGAGCGCCTCGCGGATGCCGCCGGTGAAGCCGACGGAGCGGCCCAGCCCCAGGTCGATCCGGCCCGGGTGCAGCGCTTCGAGCACGCCGAACTGCTCGGCGACGACCAGCGGGCGGTGGTTCGGCAGCATCACGCCGCCGGTGCCGACGCGGATGCGCGACGTCGCCCCGGCGACGGCCGCGGCCAGCACGGTCGGCGCGGACCCGGCGACACCGGGCACGCCGTGGTGCTCGGACACCCAGAACCGGTGGTAGCCCAGCGCTTCGATGCGGGCGGCGAACGCGACGGTGTCCCGCAGCGCCCGCGCCGGGGTGCTGCCGCGCCGCACGGGCGAACGGTCGAGCACGGAGACCTTCACACCGGGTGCAACGCCCGGCGCGCGACGGGATTCCCGTCAGGGGCGCCAGCGCTCGCTGTAGTCCGAATGGTCGGCGTAGGGCAGCGCCAGCAGGCGCAGCGTGAGGCACCAGTTCGAGCCGGCCTCGTCGGCGGGCACGTGGCAGGTCTCACACCAGTATTCGCTGCCGTAGAGCGGAAACCCGGGGACCTTCTCGGACACCGTGGTGCGGTGGGCGAGCAGGATCCGCCGTGTCGCCTCGATTTCGTTGATCATCTGGTTGACCACGTCGAGCTCGAGGTCGATCAGCCCGCGGATCCGCTGCTCCACGGCGACCTTCGTCTCCCCGCGGTTCATCGACTCGCCGGCCTTGGCCTTGTTGACGGCCTGCATGATCAACGCCTGCCGCGCACCCACGCGCGCGGCGAGGAATGCGATCAGGTCGTCCACGAAGGGCCTCCCACTCGTCGAACCCGCCCCCGGCATTGTCCCGGGGAGTCGTCGATTCGGGACCGCACGTTACGCCGTCGGCGACCATGATCGTGACGCCGAACTCGGCTGTGCAACATTTGTGACCCGAAAGGCGACAGCACGCGCTTGGATGATCACTCCGCGTTTTCCGCAAGCCGGGAACGATAAAGGCTTTGACGACTTTCCCGGTCACGGGTGATCCACGGCACCCCAGTGGTCTGGCCCACTCCCGCGTCAGGCCTCCGGCTCCGGGCGCGCCTTGCTCGGCTGGACCCGCTTCGGCTCCCCCGGCATCTTCGGGATGCCTGCCGCTAGCTCGCTGTGCTCACCTGCGTATTCCCTGGCTGGTCAGAACCGCTTTGCGGCAGGATGCCGGGCGAGTTTTCAGGGGGCGGATCGCGTCAGCACGACGTTCACGAGCCCGGCGAGTCACGGTACCCGCCGGACTGTGATCTTCGCCTCAGTGCCCGTTGAGACTGGGGTGACGGCGCGATGACCGACGAACAAGCCACCGAAGCCGTCCGCGCCCGCTACGCCGCGGCGTCGCCCGGACGTCTCGCCAACCTCGCCCGCGACTGGACCCAGGTCATCGGCCGCGAAGACTACCCCGAGGCCGCCGAGCGCCTCGAGCTCATCCGCGCCGCCCAGATCGGCGGCGTCCCCGTCGGCACCCCGGCCGCTCGCGGGGTGATCCGGTGAGCGACCTCGACGACAACCTCGTCCTCGGCCGCCTGACCATCGCCGAGCGCGACGCCGCCTTCGCCCGGGTGCGTGCGCACTTCGACGACGGCGAGCCGCTGGGTACCGACGACGTGCGCACGCTGCTCGCCGACCACGCGCGGGCCACGTCCTTGGTGACGCAGCTGCAGGAACGGCTCCGCGGCGAGAAGCACCACCACGAGAACGACGTCCAGCGGCTCACCACCGAGCGAGACGCGCTGCGAACCCAGGTCGCAGCCCAAGAGCAGACGCTCCAGATCGTCACCGAGCAGACCAACGACTGTGTCGAGAAGGTCGACGCGGCGCTCGGTCACCGCTACCACATCCCGGGCGTGCACTACTCGGTGCCGCACATCGCCGAAAAGGCTGCCGCGGACCTCGACCTCGCCGTGTGGCTGCACGCCGAGCGGGCTTGGCAGCTCGACGAGATGCAGCTCGACGTTGAGAAGTACCGCGACTACCTGCAGATGGCGAACCGCACCACGGAACGCCGCGGGCGAGAGCGGGACGCCGCCCGGGCCGAGCGGGACGCGCTGCAGGCCCGCCTCGACGCCGCGCTGGCGAAGCTCGACAAGGTCCGCGAAGACATCCGCGAACTGATCGAACTGCGCGAGGCGGGCGCCCCGATAGACCCTGCGCCGCTGTCGGCCCTTGACGAGGTGGAGGAGAGCGTCCGCGCCGCGCTGCAGGGCGACCAGCCCGCCGAGCCTCGCGCCAATCGCTACCCCGGCGAGTGCCAGAACCCGGGCTGCACCCGCGAAGACGGCGTCTGCATCGGCTACCACTGTCCCGGCTGCGGCAAGCCGACGACCAGCATGGGCCACCCGGACTGCGTCCCGCCCGCGGAACCCACGTCGCGCGCTATGTCGAGTCTGCAGGACGCGGTGACCGAGCTGCGCCGCCGGATCAACAACACGTTCGCGCTGCATGCGCGGGACGACGACGGCGACTGCCGCGAGTGCGGCGTGGACGCGTACGGAGAAGCGATCGCGTGGCCATGCGCCACCGTCGCCGCGCTGCAGGCCGCCGAGCCCCCCGGGGAGGCCGACCGTGACTGACCTCCACCTCACGACGACCGTGTGCTGGTGCGCCCAGGCCGCCGTCGACGGCCACGTCAACGAGGACGGCAGCCGACCGGGCCCGCCCGACCTCGACGACACCACGAACTGCCCCATCGGCCGCAGCTGCACCGGCTGCGACACCGAGACCGGCCTCACGGTCGTCACCGCCGTCACCCAGGTCGGCATCCTCTGCGTCACGATCTGCGGCCTGTGCGCCGAACTCGGCAACCTCCCCGGCCTCGCCTGCTCAGCCGCCGCGATGCAGGTCCTCGACCACTGCGGGCACCTCGACATCGACCTCGACGAGATGGCCGCCGCCATCGCCGCCGAACCCGTCGAAGCTGACACCGGGTGGCCGCAGTGACCCGGCACCTCGCCCGCGCCGCCGTCCTCCTGGCCGGCGTCGTCGGGCTGCAGCTGAGCCGGGCGTCCGAGCTGTCCTACGCGGGGCCGGTGTTCATTGTGGCGGGCCTGGTCCTCGTCGGGCTCGTCCGCTGGTCGTGGAGGGCGAGCGGCTACACCACCGCCGAGCGCAGCTCGACCGGCCGGCGTGTCGCGATCGTCGCCGCCAGCGTCGCGATCCTGTCCGCGGCCGCCGTCGGCGGGGCGGACGCCCAGGACGGCACCGCCGCGCCACCGGCGTCTCCGGAGCCAACGCTGGGCGAGCCGAGCCCGTCGACGACGCCGTCCGCCGAGCCAGCACCGGAACCGACCGCGACGCCCAGCTCGGCCACCCCGACACCCACCACCGCAGTCTCGACGACTCCGGCCACGCCGACGAGCTCGGCCACGCCGCCGCCCTCGAGCGCGCCGCGCGCGTCGACGTCGGCACCCCGCCGGACGGCGCAGTCGAGCGAGACCGGTGCCGGCGCGGCCGCGGTGCCCGGCCCGTCGACCACCTCGACGACCGGCGCCAGGCCGACGGACACCGAGTACTCCTGGCTGGCGCCGTGGCGGCCGGCCAGCGACCGGCCGGAGATCCCGCTGCTCGCCGCCATAATGATCCTGGGTGGCGGTGGTGGGTTCCTGTACGTCCTGGAGCGCGGGCGCGGCCGGCGCCAGCGCGCACGTCCGTAACGGAACCGGTGATCGAAACGCTCTAGAGGTCACCAGTCCTTCGGAGGGGAACATTCATGAACGTCGCTGCGGTCGACAACTCGTCACAGGCCCTCGGGCAGGCGGTGGGCGTGGTGCTCGTCGTCGCGCTGCTCGCGCTGGTGCTGTTCTTCGTGGTGAGGGCGGCCGTCCGCTCGGCGAACCGCAGCAAGCCGAAGGACAAGTAGGCCGGCGCAACGACGCCCCCAGCACCCTGCGGGTGTGCCGGGGGCGTCGTTTGTTCGGCTACGCCTGGCGGACCTGATCGATCACGGCACGCCACGCCGCGGCCGACAAGGTTATCTGGCCGCCTTGCCGGTCCTTGGTGTCACGCACATCGACGTCGAGGTCGCCGATAGCGACCTCGACGCAGTTGTTGCCTTCCTGGCTATAGCTGGAAACCCGCCAGGTCTTGCTACCTCCCGGTATGATCATCCTGTCCTCATCTCGTTGCGACGGGCGGCGTAAGCCCGTCGATGACGCTGGCGATGAGCTCGGCCGATTCCGTCGGGCTCATCGCCGCCTGCACGACCAGCTCGACCGCGGCACGGTACGCAGCTACGTCTTCTTCTCGGTGCAGGATCAGGCCGGACCGTCGGGTCTCCAGGAACACGATCGCTGGCGTGCCCGCGGCCCGGGGTTCGATCAGCGTGAACGCGCCTTCGAGGTTCGGTCCCCAGCCTTCTTCGGCGGTGATCCGGATCTCGACGTTGTCCCACTTGCTGATCTTGAGTAGGTATTCCAACTGCTTCAGCATGACGGCGCGGCCGCCGATGACGCGTCGGATGGCGGGCTCGCCGATCAACGCGACCAGGGCGGCTGGTTCGGTGCGCTCGTCCGGGCTGATGACGGCGCGTCGGCCGAGTCGAGTCGCGACGCGGGTGCTGATCTGTTCGGGCGGGACGGTGCCTCCCGAGGACATGATCGCTCGGGCGTACCCCTCGGTCTGCGCGATGCCGGGGATGAGCAGCGGACCGTTCTCGACGATCCGGCCGGCCTTCTGCTCGAAGTCGACGTAGGCCTCGTGCTGGCGGGCCTGGTCAGCGAGGCTCGTGGCGACCCATTGTGCGGCGTCGGCGCCGTCGAGCAGGCCCACGATCTCCTCGTAGCGGACGCCGGTGACGTCGAGGCGGGTGAGGATCGTGCCGAGCTCGTGTTCCTTCGGGACGGCGTGGCCGTTCTCGATGTTGGATAGCCGACTCTTGGCCATGCCGATGGTGCGCGCGAACTCGCTCAGGCTGATGCCGGTGGCGCTGCGTTCTTGCCGGATCGCCGCGCCGAGACGCAGCGCCTTCGAGGTTGTGGCGTCTTCGTTCTCGGGCATGCAACGAGCATAGGACACACATGGGCAGACTTTGGGGTCACCCGATCAGGCCATTGCGGGCCATACGTTCCGTACGTTCCAATGTTTCGAGAACGGCCGGAACGTTCAGAACGGCGTCACCGGCGCAGCGACCATACCGCGGGGCGGCGATGACGATGCAGGGACGTGGGTGGCGCAAGGAACGCCTCGTCGTACTTCGGGACCTGGTGACCGGCCACGACGTCCCCGTGTGGACAGGCCTGACGCCCGACCCGAACTCCGACACCGGCCGCCTGGTCGCCGTCATCGCCTACGGCGACGGCCCGACGCTGCGGCTCGACGCGAACGCCGGGCAGCTGCGGGTCAACATCAGCGCGACCACCGACGACCAGGCAGTCGAAGAGCGTCTTCGCACGCACACGCCGCGGACGGGCCGATGATCGTGGACACCACCTCCTACGCCGTCCAGGCCCGCGCCCGACTATGGAACCTGATGCTGGGCGGGAGCGAGGCCTACGAGAACGACCGCTGGCTACTGGACAGCCTGACGAAGGCCGTGCCGAACGTTGCCCAGCTGGCGGTGAACGAGCGCGAGTTCGTCGACCGACTCTGGCGGTACGCGAGCGGCACGCGCGGGATCGAGCAGGTCGTCCACATCGGCGCGCCGCTTCCCGCCGGCCTTCCGCCACACCGGAGGCTCGCCCAGCCCGGCCGGGTGGTGTATGTCGAGAACGAAGAGCTGCTCGCCCGCAAGGGTGAGGCTTGGCTGACCGGACCGGACGTGGCCGTCGCCCACGCGGACCCGCTCGACATCGCCGAGCTGGTCGACGCGGTCAGCAAGACCGAGCTGCGCAGTGGGACGCTCGACTGGCTGGAGCCGATCGCCGTGATCGCGCCCGGCGTGCTGTCCTGGGTCGGCGAGCCCCAAGCGCGCACGTGGGTGAAACGGCTCCTCGAGGAACTGCCCACGGGCTCGGTGCTCGCGACGACGCACCTGTTCGACCCGCAACTGGCGGAGAGCGTGGTGCCGATCGAGCAGCTGCTGTTCCACCTGGACGGCCAAGTCGGCGCCGGGTTCTTCCGGCGCCAGGCCGCGATCGAGAATCTGATCCCCGCCGGCGTGGCGCTGGATCACCCAGGAATGCAGCTCGCCGTTGACTGGTGGCCGAACGGGCCGCGGCTGCGCCCGGTGTCGCTGGTCGACCAGCTGCTCGCCGCCGTCGTTGGGACGATCTCCCGCTCCACCTGATCCCCGGCCCGGCGCGCAGAGTCCGACTGCTCGCTGGTCCGGCGCCGCGCGGCGGGTTCCGCGCGGCACCCCTGCCGGGGCCTGGTCCATCCCCCCTCGTCCAGGTCCCGGCAGGGACTCCAGCTCCGCCCGCTCCGCACCCCGGTTCTTGCACGGCCTGCAGGGTCCACGTGAGCGGGGCGGGCGGACCAGACCGCGCTTGTCCCTGCGGGTGAGCGCGGAGCCGGGCCCCGGGTGCTGCCGGGGCCCGGCGCAAACCCGAAATAGCCAAGAGAGGGGAGCAAAGGTGGACCAGGAGACGACGCCCTTGCGCCGCAACGGCAATCGGCATCACCTCGACTACAACGAGTACGCCAGGGCGTACCGGAACGGTGCCTCGGTGCGCGACCTGGCAAAGGCCGCGGGTGTCGCGTACTCGACGATGCACGCCGGCCTCACGGGCAGCGGCGTCCAACCTGGACCTGTCGGTAGTCGCCTGACCCGGTCTCGATCTTCGAGCGCGGGACGAGCTTCGCGCGCAGTGCCATGATCGTTCTCCTTCGAGGTGAGTTACTGCTGGGAATCAGCCGCGGCGGCCGGTCCGATGTGGACCTCGCCGGTGATCTGGATGTTCTGCTTCACCGCGTCGGTGACGATGGTCTTCACCTGGTCGACGGTGAGGTCGGGCTCGGCGGACAGCGCCGCCACGGCGGCGGTGAGGCCCGCGACCGAGGACGTCAGCTGGGCGACCTGCCCGGCCATCGGCGCGATCGCGCCGAGCACGTCCCTGACGTAGTACCACTTGCCGTCGGGAGCCTTGACGCTTCCGGCGAGCAGGAACTCGAGGTCTTTCTGGTCGAATGCCACGTCTTCCTCCTGTGCGTTGTGCTGGCCCCAGTCGGCTGCCAGGACGTCGTTCACGTCGACCTGGATCCCGCCGACGTAGATTTGCCCGGCGCGCTGGTACAGGTGCCGGGTTTTCGCGGTGCGGCCGCGGGACCACGCGACGGTCTGCCAACCGAAGCGGGCCAGTCCGGCGTCGAGCACCGCGTCGAGCACATCGGCCTCGCCGTACACGCCGGCCGGGCGGCCGCCGAGCACGGAGCCGATGCCGCGGAAGTACTCGAGGACCGTGCCCATCTGGCCGGTGATGTCCTGGTCCACGGCGAAATACAGCGGCCGCGAGGCGGGGAAGCCGACGGCGGCCGCGTCAGCGACGATCGCTTGGGCCGCGGTCACGCCGCGCGGGCGACCCTTCAGCGCGTCGCCGGCGGCGTCTTCGAAAACGAGGGCGACGCCGACGCCCTGCCGGTCCATGTCCAGGTACTCGGCCCTGGTGATGTTCTTCGTCCGACCGGGCGTTCCGGCGTAGCGAACGACGCCGACGTGCTGAGCAGCCTTGACCGCGGCACCCGTCGGCCGGCCTTGGGAGTAGTCGAGGGCGGTGGGCATCAGCTTCCTCCGAGGGGTAGGGGCGGGTCGGTGCTCGGCGGCGCCGAGCGGGTGCACGTGTAGCGGGGCGCGGCCGGGTCGAAGTCCGGCGCCCGGGTGCAGCTGCCGGTCGAACCGTCCGGGTAGGTCGTCGTCCACCCGGCCGGCGGCTGGCCGTCGGCGCCGCGGCACTCGCTCGGCTCCGACACGCATGTCGGGGTCTGGCCGTTCGTGCCGTTCGTTCCCGCCTTCCCTCGGCACGGCTCGTCGGGCTGCCCGCAGTACGCGGCGACCGCGCTGGCGACCTGCGTGGCGGTGGCGTTCGCGCCGTCCTGACCGTCGTCGCCGTTCTTCGGCGCCGGGATCTTCGCGACGACGGCGTCGACGATCGCCTCGAACGGCGGAGTGGATCCGTCACTCCCCCGGCACGGGTGCGTCGGCGCCGCGCAGTACTCGGCGACCGCCGTCTTCGCGGCCTGCCGCAGCTGCGCCGGGTCTGGCTGCACCGAGGCCTGCGCGACCGGCGCCTGGTCCTTCACCTCGGCGGCCTTCGCGCACGCTCCGCGCTGCACGAGCTCGGCCGCCGCCGGGCCGCCCTTCGCGCACGCCTCGGCGACCTGGTCGGCCAGCGTCTTCGCCTGAGACTGGACCGCGGCGGCGTCCTGCTTGACGACGATCGGGCTGACCGTCGCCCACACCGCGGCCACCACGGCGACGACCGACAGGATGAAGGCCACGATCGCGATCCGGCTACGCATCTACGTCACCGACCTTCCGCTTCGCGCGTGCCGCGGCGTCCTCGGCCCGCCACCGACGCCGGCGTTCGTCGTCGACCTGGTCGCTGTTGCGTTCGCGCTCCTTGTCGAGCAGCGCCTGGACGCGCTCGGTGCGCTGGTCGGCGCGTTCGGCGCGACGCTCGGCGCGCAGCCACAGCCAGACCAGCACGATGACGACCACGAGCAGCGCCGCCGACGGACCGGCGCTCTGCAGAAGCTGACCGATGTCAAGTGCACCCACCGTCACCCCTTTCCGACTTCGAGAACAGACCATGTTGGACGGTCACAGTGGCCGCCAGCTGAGCGCGATGTGGTTCTGCCGTCCGGCGCCGGTCTCCAGCGCCTTCGTCGAACCGGTGGTGTGCAGCACCGAAACCTTCACGATGTCGTTGGCGGACACTGGAAATCCGGTTGCGATGTTCCCCTGAAGGGTCGAGCCGCCGTTCGTTCCCGTGACGAGACCACCGTTGAGCTTGATCTTCAGTTCGTATCCGGTGGTCCCCGACGCCATTCGGACAGCGGATTCGGCCTCCAGCCAGCCCGCTTGCAGGATGGTGATGTTCGCGGCGGACACCGAAAAGTACGCCGTGTCTGCCGCGATCAGTGTCCCGAAAGGGATGTCGGTGTCGGTGCTCGTGGTGCAGTTGGTCGCCACGTTGGTCTCGTAGCGGAGCGCGTGCGCGAGCAACTTGTTCAGTTCTGAGGCCCGGACCTTCTGTCCCGCAGCGAATGCCATGGTCGTCTCCTACTGGGCCAGCACCGGCAGGTGCCAGACGGATACGGGCAGCCCGGACGCACGGGCGACGGGCAAGGCATCGACAGTGAACCGCTGGGGCCCCGTGAGGGAGCAGTCGTCGATGTACCAGATCTGTCCGGCGGCAGGCGTTCCTTGCAGGAACGCGGTCACTTGGGCGGAGGCGGCACCGGCGGGCGCGGTGAACGTGTTGCTGACCTGGGTCCAGGTCGCGGCGGTGGCGGACACGAACGCCGTCGACACGCCGAGGGAGTTGTTGTTGGCGTCGAGCCAGGTGATTCCCGCGCAGTAATTGCCGGTGACGGTGTTGGTGAACCAGACCCAGGTCGACACGGTGACCTTGAGCCCAGCCGTGACGCCGATCTTCTCGCTGTTGACGCCGACGTTCGCGGTGACGCCGTCCGGGACGATCCGGCCCGAGAAACTGCCGCTGTGCTTCTGGGTGCTGGACTGCGTGAACGAGCTGGCGCCGAACGACACCCACGGCGAGATGCCGGCCTCGAAGTCGGTGTTGGCCAGGTTGGTGTTGGCGCAGGCGGTTGCTCGGACCATGACGCCGTTGACGTCGAGGTAGATCGGGAAGTCGTCCGCTGCCGTCGTCCACGGTGGACCCGACGGTGTCGCGACGGCCAGGCTGGTTGCGCCCGCGGTCGCTGCCGTGGTCACGACCGAGCCGTCGGTGTCCGCGCGGAACACCCACGGATTGCTATCGCCGGTCTCTTTCGCTACCTCGACGACCTCGTACGGGGTGCCGGGTACGCACACGAAGGTGATCTCGTGCTGCTTGCCGGCCAGGTTTTCGGTGTAGCCAGGCACAATCTGCGAGATCGTGCCGTTGATGATCAGCGCCTTCGGGTTCACGATCTGGATGCGATCTTGCAGGTTCACCGACAACGCATCGACGTACAGCTGCTTCGACACCTTCGCCAGCTTGGCGAGGTTCACCGTGACGCGGGGGTAACGAGGCGCGTCGTTCGTGCCGAGGTGCACCTTCCACGTGGCGATGTCCGGCAGGTCGCCGTCGAACGCGACGTTGTACTCCTGCTCGTCGGCGTACCGGCCGACCCCGGCGCCGTTCGTCGGCGACGTGAGCGCCAGCGGCCCGGTCTCCTGGGTGGCCCGGTAACTCGACCCGTCGGTCCGCTTCGCGGTGAAGTCGTTGACGAGAAGCTGGTCGTCGTCGACCTGACCGAATGGAGGTTGCACCTGACCGGTGTCGTAGTCGAGGGTCAGCACGGGGTCCTGGTTGTACAGCGATCGGCCATAGCGATGCACGAATCCGATGACGTTGCGAGATTCGTTGAGGTAGCCGAGGTCGGCCTTCACGGCTTCGTCGAGCAGGTCCAGCAGCGTCTTGCGGCCTTGCACGCCGACCTGGGTGAATGCGCGGATGCTGCTTTGGTACGACGCGATCGGGATGTCGTCGTTTTCCTGGCAGAGTCGTTCGACGCGGGATGTGACGAACTCTCCTGCGTAGCCGCCGAGCTGGGGGCTGAAGGTGAAGACGGAGATGATGTCGTTGCGGACCATGACGTGCCCGATGGCGGAGCCGGTGATCTGTGTGTACGGGGAGATCAGCAGCTGTCGCGGTGCACCGATCGTGCGGGTGCTCACGGAACCGGAAGTGGTCGTCCCCGCGGCATCACCCTTCGGGAACCAAGCAAGCTTCCAGTCCACATTGGACCCGTTTTGCGTCAGTTCCAATGAGACGATCATTGGGCGTCCGTCGACGTTGACGTCGAGACTGCCCGAGCTGGTGATCAAGGTCCGGTTCTGGTCGTAGAACTTGATCTCCAGATCGCCGCCAGAACCCGTGTGGTAGAAGAGGTCGATGTAGCCGATCGTGCCGGAGCACACCAGCTGCGTGAACGTGCCGAGATCCACCTCGCCGGTGCTCGGCGTCGACAGAAGGAACATCAGCTGAACCTCGCCGGTCGCCGCAACGTTGACGACCGGAGACGTCCACCGCGAACCGTTCGGCTTTCCGAACGGAGCACTGCCGTCGTAGCTGGAATCGGCTCCAAACTGCGGCTTACCCGCACCCGTGATCACCATCGGAGCGACGTTCGGAAGGCCGGACGCGACCACAGTTGAGCCGCTGGGGTCTTCAACCGGGTAGTACAGGACATGCGGAGGAGAGCCGGGATCGAACACGAATTTCTGGTCCTGGTTCGCGCGGGTGACCGGCGACACCAAGGACGCCTGGCCGCGCGACAGGCGCCGGCGGATTCCCCCCGCCTCGATCGGGATGTACACGTCGTTGCCCGAGCTATCCCACTGGCTCGGCCACGACGACACCTCACCGTGGTACCGGTTGAGCCGGACCTCGAAGTCGTCGTAGGAGAACGTCACAGGCGTGTTCGTGTTGCCCGTCGCCACGCCGGACCGGATCCCGACCCACCCCGCCGGCCGGTCGATGTAGGCGTCGATCGCGGTACTGCCCTCGATGTCCCACGCGTAGGGCTCGGGGCCGGAAGCCAGCCACACCTTCGCTCGCAGCACCTGACCTTCCATCTGGAACGCTGCGCGAAGAGGCGCGCCGGTGTAGGTGAGGGCAAGCGTGGTGGTCGGCGCGATCTCGGTGCCGTCGTAGTGGTTGAGCCGGACGGTGATCGCCTCACTGGCGGTGACCTTCATGCTGAGGACGAAATAGTCCGTGCCGCCCGCCCCGGCCAGCCCCTGTCCGCTGAGGATCAGGTTCAGGGGCTCGACGTTTCCGCCAGTCACGTCCGAGGTGGACAGGCTGACGGTGGCACGGATCTCGACGTCCCGATACAGCAACGTTTGCATCGTCGCGATGCGGTACTGGTTGGTGCCGCTGACGACCTGAGTGCCCTTCCCGCTGGCGACGTCGAAGTCGGCCCCGCTCGCACCAGCTCCGCTCCAGTAGTAGTAATTCCAGAGATCGCCGGTGTCAGCGCCGCCCCACGAGTCGTTGACGGTGCGGGTGAAGGTGTCCTTGACGACTCGGGTGGACACACGGACCGGAGTGTTCTGGCCGAAAGAACCGTAGTACGGGCCGAGCACGTTGCGCGGGCTGTATTTCCCGGTGTGGTTCTTGAGGGTGAAGCCACACGACTGCGGTGACGCCGCGCCCGATGCCCGTTCCGAGGTGAAGCCGCGGGTAAGGCTGCAGCCGTCGCGGTTGTACAGGTCACTCGTGACGTTCACCCAGCCGTTGCCGGGGCCCAGGAACAACTCATAGAGGTTGTCCTCCGGGACATCGGGAAACTGCGCCATGCGGTCCTCCTCTCAGCTTCGTCCGAATGCCTGTTGCACATTGCCGCCGCCGTTGACCTGGACGTACTTCCGGATCATCTCGGCGAACAGCTGATCGAACGGCGACGATCCGCTTTGGACGGTCAACTGCACCTGGATCGGGCCCGACACACCAGCCGCGGCAGGGCTGCGGCTTGACGCACCAGCTGGGTTCACGAACGATCCGACAGGCAGCTTCACCAGCTCCGGGCCGTACTCGCCGACCAGGGTCGTGTTGCTGCGTGGTCCGCCCTCGGCGGCGTGACCGATCGGGCCGCCGACTGCGCGGGCGACCGGGATGCCGGTGAGGCTCTGGCCGCGGCCGGACGTGCCGTAGTACGTCGTCACCGTGATCTTGAGGTCGCGGTCGTGCAGAGCGGCGAGGTTCCGGCGCAGGGCCTCGATGGCCGGGGACGCGTAGTCGGCGGCGTACAGGTTCGCGTTGTAGTTGCCCTGGTACCGATCCGCGGCGCCCTTGGCCTCATCCACCCGGGAGCGGATATTCTGCGCCTGCTGGGCCGTCAGGGCGCCGGAAGACACCCAGTGGTTCAGGGTCGCGTCGAACGCCTGGTAGGACAGATCGCCGTTGAGGGCAGCCGACTCCATCTTCGACAGCGACTCGGCGAGCCCGAACGCGGCGTCCTTCGCCTCACCGGAGTTCTTGCCGTGCTGCTTGACCGCGTCGGTGTAGCCCTTCTGCGCCGTCGTCACACCCTCCAGCGAATGCACCAGGTTGAACACCGGGTCCGTCGCCGACTGCAGATTCGTGAGGTACTCCGACAGCGAGTCGCTGAGCGTCTTCGTGTCCTGAGCCGTCCGCCCGGTCGAGATGCCGGCCGCGTCCATCGCCGCGGTAAATCCGGGCAGATGGTTCTTCAGCGCCTCGATCTGGTCCTTGGTGAACCCCGCCTTCGTGGTGAGCTCGCCGAAGATCTGCGACGCCTTCTGCGGGCTGGTCCCCGCGATGCTCGTCAGCGACGCGTCGAGCGCCTTCAGCCGGCCGTTCGCGTCGTCGAGCCGCGAGTCGACGCCGACGATGTTCCCGGCGATGTCGGTCAGACCCTCGAGGAACCCGTCGACGCCGCGCGAGGTGGCGATTGTCAGGGAGTCCTTGAAGTCCTGCATGTTGCCGCCGAACACGTTCGCGGCCTCGCCCGCAATGTGTCCGGTGGCGTAGAACCGCTGGAGGCTGTCGGTCAGCTTCTGCACGTTCGGCGGCACCACCGGGTCGGCCAGGGCGTGCAGCGCGACGACGGCGCCGCCGATCACCGCGGCGGAGGCGCCGACCTTGACCAGCATCGAGCCGAGCGCCTTGCCGTCGGTGACGGTCGCGACGATGCCCTTCCCGAAGTCCGCCAGGGCGTCCTTCGCCTTACCGAACATCGGCACGAGGAAGTTGTAGCCTGCCGAGCCGAGGTCGCCGATGCCGGCGCCGAGGGTCAGCAGCCGCTGCTCGGTGGTGAGGCTGGTGTCGCTGAACCCCTTCAGGGTGTCCGACACACCGGTGACGGTGTCGCGGAAGCCCATCGCCTTGGTGTCGACTTCGTCGGAGGCCTCGCCGATGTTCTTGAGCCGGTCAGCGGTCTCTTTGCCGCCCTTTCCTAAGTCCTCCGTGGACTTGCCGCTCTTTTTCGCGGTCTCGCCGAGCTTGCCGAGGGACTCGTCGGCCTCTTTGGCGCTGTCACTGGTTTTCTTGAGGCCGTCGGCGACCTTGTCGGTGGCCTGGTCCCACGACTGCTCGGTTTTGCGGGCTGAGCTGGTGGCGTCCTTCTCGACATCTTGGAAGACCTTCGTGGCCTCGTTCTTGCCCTCGACCACGATCTCGATCGTGTTGCTCACAGCTCACCCCTTCCCAGGTTTTCCAGTTCCAGCAACCGCAGCAGCGACGCGTCCGCGGCGTAGATCTCCTCCGGCAGCTTCCCGAACCGCTGGCACAGCGCCAGCACCGTCCGGGCTTCGGCTAGCTCGCTCGGCTCGTCGACACGACGGCCGTCTCCATCTGTAGCTCCTCCGACGGCTTTCCATCGGAGGATGGCGCTTTTGTGTCGTCATCGACCCGGATCCGCATCGCGAGGATCCACGCGTGCACGAGGGTCCAGAAGAAGTCCGGGTCCTCCGCGCGGATCGCGGCGACCGACGGCGGGACCGGGTCACCGTCCTTTTCGGTCTCCAGGTTCCACGACACGATGGCGTCGGCGACCGCCTGGTGCATCTTGCGCAGCCGCTCGTCGACCTCCGGCTTCGGGACGTCGCCGGCCGCGATCGCGGCCTCCCACGCCTTCAGGCCGTCGAACAGGAACGAGTCGTCGATGGACATGCGGCGCATCTCGACCCGGAAGCCCTCAAACTCCGGGTCGAGAAACGACAGCGTGACCGTCTTGCGCTTGCGCTGGAATCCCACCGCGTCACGCCCAGGTCGGCAGGGCGCCGTTGGCGAGCGACCCGGTGGTCTTCCAGGTGAACTCGCCGCCGGAGCCGCGGGTGAGGGCGTAGTCGGAGAAGACGCACTCGTTGGCGAGGGTCTTCGACGCGATGCCGAGGGACACCGTGCGGACGACGTCGGTCGAGGACACCGACGACAGCACGTCGTGGCTCGCGTTCGCGGTGGGGTTGAACGTGCCGGAGAGGTTGATCTGGAAGTCCGAGAGCAGCAGCAGCCGCTCCATCGCGCTCTTGTCGACGCCGGTCGTGTCCTGCACCGCGCGGGGCGTGGAGAAGTCGAACTCGTGCACGTCGTTGCGGATGTCCCGCAGGGTGCCGAGAGCGTCGTCGACGCCGAGCGCGGTCCATCCGAGGCCTGACTGCTTGGGCATGGCTCATCCTTCCTGGATCGCGTCGGCGATCTTCTGCTGATGGGTGGCGAAATCGTCCGCCCAGTCCTCCGGCCGCGTGTGCACGCGGACGTTTCCTTTGCGCTGACCGACTTGCTGCAAGGTCTCGCGCAGATCGCCGTCCCGCACGACGTACAACTCCGGTTTCCCGAGCGGGACCTCGTGCTCGGTGAAGCACGTCTGGCCCGGCTCGAACGTGAAGCTGGTCAGGCCGTTTTCGGTCTCCGCGCGGAACCGGCGCCCGGACACCTTCCGGATGTAGTGCGCCTGCCGCTGACCCAGCTCGGTCGTCTCGTCGATCAGCATCACCCAGCCGTGCTCACGGCCTTCGCACTCGACCTCGGCGCAGCTGGCCGTCCGCCAGTGCGTCTCCCTCGGCGCCTTGATCGAGTACGTCTTTTTCGCGTCCGGCGGCAGCAGCGGCTCGCCCAGGCCGGCCATCAGAAGGTCACCGCGACCGGGTTGCGAGTGACCGCGACGGCGAACGCCAGCGACGAGAACCCGCCCGTCGTGACGGTGATCGCCCGCAGGTAGCGGCGGACCGTAGCCGCCCGGCCGGTCTGCAGCCGCTGCGACCCGGGCGCCGTCGTCACCGCGGCGAACGCGCCGCCGGTCAGGTCGGCCCAGCTGGCGTTGTCGGCGGAGTCCTGCAGCTTGACCGTCGCGTCGGTGCCGGTGAACCCGAACACCTGGAGGTAGGCCTGCAGCCCGAACGCGGAAGACGCGCCGCCGTCGAGCGAGGCGCCGTTCGTGGCCGCGATGTCGGTGCGCACGCCGGCGGTGAGCAGCTTGCCCCACTCCAGGCCGTATCCGTTGGCCTGCACGCTGGTCTTCTGGGCGAGTGAGCCGTCTGCGCCGCGGGTCGGGTCGTAGTTGAGCTGCTTGCCGATCATGCACGCGGCCGGGACGCCGAGGGTGGCGCGGTGGGCGTACATCACGCCGATGTCGGCCGTCGGCAGGGCGGACAGCACGACGTGCGCGCCGTTGCGGGTCTGGCCGCCGGCGATCGTGTCGGGGTTGAAGTACGAGGAGAACTCCATTCCCCCGTCCTTGGTGCCGTAGATCCGTTCGTTGGCCAGCTTGTCGATGCCGGTGGTGTCGAGCAGGCCGCGGGGGCTGCTGATGTTGTCCAGCGAGCCGATGTCGCCGGACAGGTCGTAGCCGCCGACGAAGAACCGCGCGCCGAGGCCGCTTTCCTTGCCCACGTCAGGCCTCCTGGGGGAACACGTCGTTGATGATGAGCGGGAGCGTGATGATCCCGACCCGCAGCAGCACGCCGTCGGCGTTGATGTAGCCGCCGTCGAGAGCCAGAGGCGCGCCGGTTTCGCCGAGCAGGTCGACGTTGCGGATCGCGCCGCCGAGGTCGAAGTCGCCGGAGTAGGCGGCCATGAGCTTCAGGCTCGACGTGAGGATCTCGATCTCGACGTCGTCCTGGGGCTCCTTGAGCATGTTCTGTCCGATGCGGACGTTCAGCGTCAGCACGGCGGCCGTGACGTTCAAGCCGGACGCTTTCGGGTGCGGGCGGAACGACTTCAGCCAGAACGAGGCCGACAACCCCGAACCCGGCGCGTTCTTCGGCTCGTGCCCGGTGACCCGCTCGAAGACCCCGAGGCCGTTGGCGTGCGAGGTGACGCGGGAGAACACGTCCGTGATCAGCTGGTCCATCGTCGTGTCGCTCACGTCAGCTCCTGCACCAGTCGGGCGACCAGCGGCCGCGTGATGTCCTCGACGCGGCCCTCGGTCTGCTGGCAGCCGCGACGGAACGCGGCGTAGCCCTTGAACCGCGTCCGGCTGTTGCGGGACCCGGTGCCCTCCAGCCACGGCCCGTACACGACGCCGCGGTCGTTGACGACCTGGGCGCCGTTCTCCTGCACGACGTGCAGCTGCGTCTCGTAGTACGGCGTCGGGTGCCTGATCCGGGCGTCGAGGATCTCGTGCACCGCGGCCAGCGCCGCGCCGGCGACCGCGTACTTCGCGTCCTCGAGGAACTGGTCCACGACCGCGGCGGAGGCGCCGGTGAACATCGGGCCGGTCAGCGTCACGGTGGTCATCGCGCCACCACCCGGATCCGGCCCTTCCGGCCGAAGGCGCGGTAGACCTGCCGGCGGAGGCTGTCGATGCCCTTGCCCAAGGCCTCGCGCTCCGACTCGCCGGTGCCGATGGTGCGGGCGTACCCGGACGCCTTCTGGCCGAGCGTGGTGAGGGCCTCGGCGACCGCGAGTTCCCGGACGGCGCCGGGCGGCTGCCAGGCGGTCACGGTGTCGGCGTTGCCGTGCGCGGCCGCGGTGGTGCCGAGCACGCCGCGGTCGACGAGCAGGCGCCGCGGCGAGTACACAGTGGCGCCGGTGGTGTGTCCGGCGAGGACAGTGCCATCCCAGGCGCGCTTCACGATCAGGGTGTCGGCGGCGATGTCCACGATGAGCATGCGCTCGGTGTCGACCAGGACGACCTCGCCGATGGCGAAGGCGTCGCCGTCGCCGACCTTGAGGCCGGTGAGGTTGTTCTGCGCGGCAAGGTCGTCGGTGATCGTCTGGCCGGTGTCGAGCTGGCGGCGGCCGGTCACGACGAGCCGCTCGGTGCCGATGCGCAGGACCGAGCCGACGCCCACCTGCGAGCCGTCGGTCACGTCGACCGCGGTCGCGGTCGCGTTGGGCACGGCGGCGGTCAGCGCGGCGGCGGTGGCTTCGTCGTTGCGGTGGCCGAACAGGCCGTAGATCTCGATGGTCTGCTGCGTGGTGGAGCCGGAGCCGAACACCGCAGCGCCGGACAGGTCGGTCTCGATCCGGTCGTACGGCGGCCCGGACTGCGGGTACAGCTTGAGCCCGTCGACGGCCAGCGTGACGCCGCCGGCGGTGACGGTGATCGGCTCGATCAGCTCGTGCTGTTCGAGCCACAGCCGCCACGACGTCGGCGACTGAGGGTCGGGCCAGTCGAACGCGACGGTCTTGAGCTCGGGGTAGAACGTGCGGTGGCACAGGCCGGTGATGGTGTCGGTGGCCGTGTCGAGGGCAGCGTCGATCTTCGTGTTGTTCCGCGCGGTCTCGGCGGAGTCGAGGGCGTCTTTGACGTCCTCGCGGGTGGCGTAGCGAATGCCCATTCCCTTGCCTTGCTTTCTGGCCTAGGGACCGAGGTCCCGGGTTCGAGCGGGGTTCAGTTGTGGGTGTTGCTGATCTGGCCGATCCGGCGCGGGCCGGGCCCCCAGATCGACCCGTCGAACGGGCAGTAGTTCTCCCCGTTCGGGCCGGTGCGGAGCGGTTCCCCGCAGTCCTGGCACGCGACGGGAGCGCGGGTCTGCTGGTCTTCGAACTTCTGGACGGCTTCGCTGGCGATGTCGACGAGGCCGTACCAGCTGCCGCCGGAAGCGGCCGGGGACTCGGCCGCGCCGACCTCGTCCCCGGCCGGGCTCACTCGGCGCCGCCGGCCTCGTGCTGTGCGGCGGCCTGGCGGGCGTCGTCCTCCAGGAGCCGGTCGACCAGCTCCGGCTTGTTGCCGGTCGTCGGGAGTTCGCGCTCCTTCAGGTCGGCCTTGAGGTCTTCGACGGTCAGGGCCTCATACAGCGCGCGGGCTTCCGCGTCCTGGGCGGCGTGCTCGTCCTCGGTCGTGACGCCGTCGTCCTGGCCGTCGTTGCCGTCTCCGGCGCCGTCCTCTTCGGACTCGGCCGGTGCGGCCTCCTCGTCGGCGTCCGGCGGCAGGATCGGCTCCTGGACGTCGACGCGCGCGCCGTCGTCGACGGGCTCGTCGGCGTTGGTCGCGCCGAGCGCCTTGGTGATCTTCGGCATGGTGTTTCCTCCGTCCGGGCCGGGGCGGCAGCTGGTGCCGCCCCGGCTGTGCGTCAGGCCGCAGCGACCGACGCGTTGTCGTCGAGCGGGACGTACGTGATCGACCACTTCACCGCGCCGGTGTTGCTGGCCGCGCAGTTGAGCTTGATCGCGCCGATCGGCACGATCACCGGGTTCCGCGGCAGCACGCTCGCGCCGGCGGCCGCGCCGACGAGCGCGTCGGAGAACAGGCCGGTGATGCCGTAGAGGCAGCCGACCTCGTCCGCCGTGATGTCGAGCACCGCGCACAGGTCGACGGCCGAGCCGGTCGTCGGGACGGACTGCAGCTTGGTGTTGTTCGCCTGCGTCTGGATGACGGTCGTGACCTCGCCGACGATGGACGTGAGCACGATCCGGCCGCCGGTGACGGTGAACAGCGTCCCGGCCGCAGTCTGCGGAAGGGCCGCAGTCGCGCGGTCGACCTTGCGGCCGAGCGTGAGTGCGCGGACCTGCGGGCCCTGGATGAGGGTCGTCATGGTGGTGTAGTCCTCTCCGGGGTGTCAGGCCGCGCTGCTGAGCGCGGGCAGGTTGGCCGGCGTGCGCTGCTCGGTGAGGTCGTGGAGGATCGCCATGACCAGACCGGAGCCGCCCGCGCTGCACTTGACGAAGGCCTTGCCGTCCGGCAGCGAGTCCGCCCCGACGTGGATGGACGCGGCACCGGAGGCGATCGTGACCGCGTTGCTCGCGGCCTGCGTGGCCTCGGCCCAGGCGGCGGTGCCGTTCGTGGCGGTGTTGGTCACCTTGCGGGTGATGATGTTGCCCGGGGTGGCGTAGGAGCCGCCGAAGGTGTCCGCGCACGTGAGCGTGAAAGTGTCGTTGCCGGTGCACACGAAGGTGACCGCGACGCCGCGCTTCAGGCTGACCGCGACGCCCGCGGCGATGGGGATGACGTTGAAAACTCGGCCGAGGCCTTCCATGGTGTTGCCTTCCTCTGGGGGTTGAGTGCCGTTCGGTACAAGGGCCCGGCGGGGTGTGAATGCCGCCGGGCCCCGGCAACGCCTACGTGGCGAAGGGGTCCGGGAACTCCGGCGCCGGCTTCTCCTCGAGGGCGGCGGGCTCGTCTTCCCACGAGCCGCCGACGATGAACGCCCCGGCGAGGCCGCCTTCGGGCCCCGCCGGGTACTGGATCTGCGGTCCGTCGGTCACGGGCGGTCGGCCAGCTTCACGAACGGGCTCAGCGTGTTCGAGCTGCCGCTCTTCGGGGTGATCGCCGACTTGATCCACGGCGTGCCGTCGACCCGCTCGATGACGCGCAGCGCGGTCTTGTCCTGCCCGAACTTGTAGTCCGTGGAGGTGTTCGACTGCATGACCTGCCGGTCACCGATGAGGTAGTAGCCGAAGTCGACCAGGTTGATGTCGCCCGAGGTGCCGACGGTGGACACCTTCTCCGTGAAGATCACCGGCCGGCCGAGGATCTGCACCGGCGGGGTGTTGCCGCCCTGGCTCTCGCCGATCCAGATCGCGGAGCCGCCGGTGCCGACCGACAGCGCCATCGTGGCCAGCTGCGGGAAGGTGTCGATGTTCGCCACCCACACCGCCCGGTTCATGCTCGACGGGAGCATGCGGGAGTACATCCTGACCAGGTTTTCCCAGACGATCGTGCCCGTCGGCTGGCCGGCCTCCGCGGCGACGGTGACCGCGGCGGAGGCGTTGAGGTAGCCCAGCGGCATGCCGACGCCGTTGCCGGAGGTGAAGCCGACGTCTTCGAACCACGCGAGCGCCTCGGGGAAGGACTCCGAGAGGAACTGCTGCAGGGTGATGATGCTGTCCTGGAACAGCTCGTTCGGGATCTCGCTGTAGAGCGTGAGCTTCTTGGCGACCAGCTCGATCCGGCCGAACTTCGGCGAGGAGTCGGTGAGGGTGCCGCCCTCTTCGGTCCAGTACCCGGTGATGCCGCCGTAGACGCTGGACGCGTTCGACGTCGAGTCGATCGTCGGGTACGGGACGGACAGGGAGTCCATCGGCACGACGCGGGCCCGGTTGCGGACGACGGCCTGCTCCAGCGCGACGCGCAGCAGCTCGGCGCGCAGGACCTCGGGGATGAGGAACCCGCCGTCGCCGGGGATGCTGGAGCCGAAGGCGTTCTGGATCTTCTTGACCTCGGAGCGCGCGGCGAGGGAGTCGCCGTCGGTGTGGCCGATCCAGGTGGCGGCCATGTAGTCGGCCCAGTTGCCGAACTTCTTGTCGAGGCCGGCGCCCGGCGCCTTCGAGTTGTAGAACTTGTTCCGCTGCACCGGGATCGCGGACGGGTCCAGGTTCAGGCGGTTGATGTTGTCGATGTCGCTCTTGCGCAGGATGTCCGCGAACTGCGCCTCGGCCAGCTCCTTGACCTGCGCCTCGATCGAGTCGTCGATGCGGGACTGCTGCTCGGCGTACTTGTTGATGAACTCGACGAGGTCGGCGCTGTTCGACGCGACCTTCTTCACCTGGCTGACGTCGCCGAAGAACTCCTCCAGCTCGGTGGAGTTGCGCGGGATCGTGGTCAGGTCGTTGACGACGCGGCCGATGTGGGTGTGCGGGATGCCCAGGCGGTCGAGGCGGTCGCGCATCCCCGGGGAGAGCGTGGCGGTGGTCATGCCGGGTTTCCTTCCTTCAACAGGGACTGCAACACGTCGTCCACCGTGGACGGTGCTGTCGTGAACAGGCCGCTGAGGGCGGCGGCCCATTCGTCCGTCGGGCCCGGCTCTGCGGGCGTGACGGGGGCTTCGGGCTCGTCGGTGGCGGGCGCCTCCGGCGTGCTGGTGGTGTCGTCGGTCGGCTGCTCGACCGGCGCGTCCGGCTCGGTGACCGGGGCGGCCGGCGCGGCCGGGGTCTCGACCGCGGCGGGCTGCTCCGTGGTGTCCTCGTTGGACACCGGGGGTGCCGGGGCCTTTTCGCGGCCGGCGTACCGGTAGGCGAACACCGTCAGGTCGTAGGCCTTCGCCATGAGCCCGTCGAGGTCGTCGGCGTCCTCGCCCGGTACGACGGCGGCCGGCTCGTCGGTCTCCTCGTCGGCGTTGTTGACCTCGTCGCACAGCCCGGCGGCGAGCGCCTCCGGACCCGAGTACCAGGTCTCGACACGCATCGCCTCGCGCCAGGACTCGACGGTGCCGCCCGCTTGCTGGACGTAGATGTCGGCGATGTTGTTGCTGGCCTGGTCGAGGACTTCGACCATCTTCTCCATCTCGGAGACGTTCCCGTAGCAGAAGCCGATCGCGTCGTGGATCATCATCTGCGCGTTGCGCTGCATGACGATCGTGTCGCCGGCCATCGCGATGAAGGACGCGGCCGAGGCGGCGATGCCGTCGACGCGGACCTCGATGTTGGCCGGGTGGTCGCGCAGCGCGTGGTAGATCGCGAGGCCGTCCCAGACTTCGCCGCCCGGGGAGTTGATGTGGACGATGATGGTGGAGACGCGCAGGCCCATCAGGTCCCGCACGAAGTCCTGCGCGGTGACGCCCCAGTAGCCGATCTCGTCGTACAGGTAGATCGCGGCGACGTCCGGCTGGTCGACCAGGTCGGTGACCATGCGGAACCAGGTCCGGCCGTCGTTCAGCTGCTGTGCCTGCTCGGCGGTGACCCGCATCGCCTGCATCCGGCGCTGTGCCCGGAGCCGGGCGCTCTTGGACATCACTGGCCTCCCTCGGTGGTTTCCGGGCGCCAGACGCCCACGACGGTGCCCCGGCAGCGATCGCGACCGAGGCAGTCGACGTAGCCGCTGTGCGGGTAGAGCTTGTTGAGCGCGGTCAGGTCGTCGGTGTTGCAGATCCACCGGCCGTGGATCTCCCGGCACGGCTCGCACGTCGCGCTGTCGAGAATCTCCGAGGCGTAGAGCGCGCCGACCGGGCCGCCGGAGAAGGTGTCGGCGCGGGCTTGGTTCTGCACGCCGGTCAGCGCGCCGCCGAGCGCGGTGCGCGCGCCGGCGTCGGATAGCCCGTCGAGGAACGTCGACAGCTGGGTGATGACGTCGTCGACGTCAGCGTCCGGCCCGGCAAGCCGTGAGGCTTCGCGACCGGCGGACAGCGCGTAGCGGGCGGCTTCGAATCCGGCGACGGCTTCGGCGAACGTGCGGAGGAAGTCGGTGCCGGGCCACGCGGGTTCGAGGTCCACTCCGGACTCGTCGGCTTCCTCGACGACGTGCCCGGCCGCGGTTTCGGCGTAACTGGCGAGGGCGTCGGCGAGGATGTCGACGGCGTCGCCGACGTCGAGCTGCAGCGCGGCGAGGGCGCTGCGGTCGCCGTCGATGGCGTCGCGTGCGGCGGTGAGCAACTGCTGGATCCAGTCGGTGACGACGTGGCCCTGCCACGCGGTCAGCAGTGCGTCGAGGGCGCTCTCCCAGTCGGTCTGGACGTGGTCGAGGCTGATGCCGTCGACGGTGTCGGTGGCGTCCTGCTCGACGCCGTCCGGCGCTTCGGGGAGGTCGGCGTTGTGGTGCGTGCACGGCCTGGCGTACAGGCCGGCCAGCAGTTGCTCGACCTCGGCGTCCTGGTCGCGGAAGAGGCTGGCGAGGAGGTTGTTGACGGCGTCCTCGTCGGACTTCGCCGGGGCGGGCGGGGTCGGCGGGACCGGTTCGGCCGTCTCCTTGGGTTCGGATTGAGGGTCGGCCTCGGGGTCGTCCGATGTCGGGTCGTCCTCCCCCGGGCCGTCAGGGGCGCCCGGCTGGCCAGGCGGGAGGTGGAACATCTGCACCGGCGGTGGGGGCGGCTTCTCCCAGACCAGCGCCTCGGGCAGGTCGAGGGCTTCCTTGACGGACTCGCCGTCGAACCCGGCGTCGATCAGCGTCTTCGCGGCGGTCGAGCGGGCGGTGAGCGACGCGTTCTCGGCGGCCTCGTCCTCGGGGACGGGGCTGTCGTAGTCGAACTCGAGCTTGTCCGGGACGTCGGCGCCGAACAGCGGCAGGAGCTTGGTGTTGAGGGCGTCCTTCCAACGGTCGTCGCGCGGGACGGTGAGCCACTTCGCGAAGACGTACTCGCCGGCGTCGGCGTTGGCGCGGTTGACGTCCTCGGTGATGCCGAGCATCGGCTTCGGGAACCCGAAGCCTTCCATGATCGCGTCGCGGGTCACGCCGCGCAGCGACGTGAATTCCATGTCCCGCTGGGAGAATGCCCGCGGGACCCACTCCATGTTGGCTTCGAGGATGCCGACGCGGTGGGCGCGGGCGACGCCGCGGTGCTGCTCTTCCCAGCGCGTCGCGAGCTTGGTGAACTCGTCGTCGGTGAGGTTGTCGTCGACCTTGATGATGCCGCCGGGCTCGGCGGAGTCGCGGAAGAACGCGGCGTTCCACTGGGAGGCGTACTCGGCGCCCATGATGTCGGTGAGGACGGCGGTCACCGGCGACAGCCCGCGGTACGGGTCGGTGGGGTTGGGCATCCGGACGTGGATGACCTCGTCGGTGCGCAGCGGGATCTGCTCGCCGTCGGGCCCGGCGTAGATCCAGCCGGTGAGGTACTTCGTCGGGTGCGCGACCGGGGTCATGCGGTCCGGGCGGACCGGCCACAGCTCGAGCGGGATTGAGGCGAGGGAGGAGCGGCCGACGACGAAGCAGCCTTCGCCGATGAGGTCGAGGTGCTGCTGCCCGGTCTGGAACAGCTCCATCCGGGTCATGAAGGGGTTCGGCTTGTTGATCAGGCTGAGGGCGGCGTGGCGGGTGATCTCGACGCGGTCTTCGTCCTTGCCGGACTTCGCCTTGCGGTAGAGCCGCCATTCCGTCTTCCCGACCGCGGTCGAGGTCTTGTCGACGATGCCGAAGATCGTCCCGTTGGTGGCCATGACGCCGAGCTGGGTGGTGCCGTCGCGGCGTGCGTAGAAGCCGCTCAGGCCGCCCGCGGACCGGGAGACGAGGGGCGCGGGGCTCTCGTTGCCCGACGACTCCCTAACGTCAGGGCGAAGTCCGCCGAGGAAGCTAGCCACGGCGCTCGTCCTGGTCGGCTTCGTGCTGCGCCTTCTCCAGGTCGAGGCGGGATTCGAGGAGCCAGCATGCAACGCCGGTGGCGGCGAGGCCTGCGGTGAGGTTCCAGCGGTAGGCGGCGATGACGAGGAGCACGAGGCCGAGCAGGGACAGGACGATGCCGACGCGTGATGCCGCGGGCTTGAGCAGCGCGGCGAGGGTCGTCAGCATGATCGCGGTTATACCTGTCCAACTGCTCAGATGAACAGTTGTGCATAGCCTGGTGCGCGGTGGCGCGCCGAAATACACACTGTCGTGTGCACGCGCCGCGCTGGAGGTGACCGGCATGTGCCGACGACACTGCCGCTGCGAGACCTACGAACCGCGCGGCGACAAAGACGAGACTCCGCCGCCGACCAAGCCGGGGCCCGGACTGGAAGCCAACGAGGAGCCAGCTACGGGCCCGCGGGGCGGGTCGGGTGTGAGTTCGGCTGGCGACGACAGGAGGTGATCACGATGTGCAAGCGCGAAGACGAGGAGACCAGCACCCACGAGGAGACGTCCCCTCCAACGAAGCAGGGCCCGATCGACTGAGCATGCTCACTAGCTTGTGAGCTCACATGCCAGTGAGCATGCGGAAGGCCCCCGGAGCACGGCGCTCGACGGGGGCCTTCCCGGCTGGCCGTCTCTCCCGTGTGGACGCCAACCGCTGCGTGCCGGAGCCTACGCGGTCATCACAGCCAGCGGACGTTCGGCTTCGCCGCCCGCACCAGCAACCGCGCCAGCGCCTGCGACATCGCGTCCACCTGGTCATCATGCGACCCGTTCGGAAACGACGCACACTCCTCCACGAACCCCGCCGACCACTGCACGAACGACGCGTCGTCCCGGTCGAGGGACGGCACGTACACGTTGCCGGCCTCCACGAAGTCCGACACCGCGGCGACGCGCGCCTCCTTCGACTCGGTCGGGGTGATCGCGACGATGCCGGAGACCTTCGACTTCAGCTGCTTGATGACCGCGGCGCCGTTCGCCTTCTTCTCGATGAGCTTCGTGTGCGCGTCCGGCCAGCGGGTCGTCATCGCCTGCACCGCGCGCACCGTCGTCGGGAAGTCCATGCGGTCGCGGACCTGGTCGAGCAGGTACACGTCGGCGCCGCGCCTGCCCCAGACCTGGCCGACGACGAAGTCGCTGCTCTTGGTGTCGTCGAAGGTGAAGTCCCAGGACTGGATGATCTTGTCGAATTGGGCCGGCTGCATGACGCCGTCGACCTCGACGGCCTGCGGGGCCGGGTAGAACTGCCACCAGCCGCGCTTGAGCAGGTCACCGTCGGCCGGGCTGGGGTTGCCCTGGTAGAGCGCGCCCCAGACGCGCGGGCCGACGTCCTTCTCGATCGCCTCCCACTCCTCGGTGGTCCGGCCGCGGGTCGAGGTCAGGTACTCCCCCGGTTCCCGGCCGAGCGGGTCCTCTTCGGACTCGGCCTGCGCCGGGATGTTCACGACGTCCCAGTCGCCGGTGGAGATCAGGCGGCCAGCGAGGTCGTCCTCGTGCCACCGCGTCATGATGATGACGACGGCGGTATTGGATGCGAAGCGGGTGCGGGCGACGTTCGTCCACCACTCCCAGCACGAATCGCGTTGCGTCTGGCTGTCGGCCTGGGCGCGGTCCTTGATCGGGTCGTCGATGATCAGCAGGTCGACGGGGCGGCCGGTGAGCGGACCGCCGATGCCGACGGAGTAGACGCCGCCGTCGTGGCCTTCCAGCTGCCACTCGTGCGCGGCGCTGGTGTCGCTCCGGACCTTCAGGCCGATCTCGGGGTGCTCGGCGAGGTCGTTGCGGATCTGCCGGCCCCACCGGCGCGCCACCCCGAGTTCGTAGGAGGTGATCGCGATGCGCAGCTCGGGGTTGCGCTTGAGCATCCACGCCGGGAACCGGCGCGACACCCGCTGGCTCTTCCCCTCCTGCGGGGGCATGGAGATGATCAGCCGCTTGATCTCGCCGCGCGCGACCGCGGCGAGCTTCTCGTCGAGCAGGTCCAACGCCGGCGTCTGGACGTTCCTCGGGTCGACGCTTGTGGTGAACTCGCCGAGCGACTGCGGTGGCCGCGCCGCCTCGGCGACCTGCTCCTCGAGGGCCTGGGCGAGGAGCAGCTCGAACGTCGCGGCGGTCATCGGTTACGCCACCAGCTGCAGGTGCCGGGCCGCGGCGATCTTCGCCGGGCCGCGGTCGCCGGCCGGGACGCCGGCCGCTTCGAGGGCGGCGTCGATCGCGGCGAGCGCGACCTGGACCTGCTTCTCGGCGAGGCGGACCTGGCGCTCGGCGAGCCCGGCGGCGACGGCCTTGGCGGCGAAGTTGGCGCAGCGGTCGCGTTCGTCGGCTTCGAGCTTGGCGAGGCCGCGGATGGCTTCGCCGGTGGCGTAGATGCCGCCGCCCTTGGCGTCGCCGTAGGTGTTGCCGACGAGCGCGGCGACGCCGCCGGTGTTGAAGATCCGACGGAGGTCGTCGCGGGCGACCTGGACCGCGGCGCGCTCGTCGTCGGTCTGCTCGGCGGTCTCGATCAGCTGCTCGGCCTCGTGCGCGGCCTTGAGGCGTTCGGCGGCGTCGTAGGCCTCGGCGAGCAGCACGCCGTACAGCTCTACCCGGGCCGCGGACTGCGAGACGAGCCGGAGCAGCACCTCCCCCGGGTCCACCTTGGAATCGCCGAGCCCCCACGCCGCGAGCTCGGCGCGGACGGCGGCCCTGGCCTTGACCTGGGGTGCCCTGCCGCCGTGCGCGTGGCAGACCTTGCCGCCCTTGATCGGCGGGTTGATGCAGGGTCGGGTGAGCGGCTTGCCGTCTGGGCCGACGACGACTTCGTCCTGGTCGTTCTTGACCTTGGCGCGGCCGCTGCAGCGCGGCGTGTCGGGGTGCAGGGGCATCGCGGTCACTCCCTTCGGTGAGGGCTCATGTGGACAGTGTGCGCCACAGCGCAGCCACTCAGCTGCGGCGCGCTCGCGGCAGCTTGCTGCGGACGTACAAGGCTCGGGGACTGAGCGGCGCAGGCCGAGCCGGGTCCGTACCCGTGCGGGCCCAGCGGTTGCCGCGCAGATCGGTGTACTCGATCACGATGTTGCCCGGGTGCTCCTTGAGCATCCTTTCCTTCTGCCACAGGACGGTGTCAGCCTCTAGCGGGTGAACTTGCCAGGTGAGTTTCACCTGCGTCGAGCCCTCCCCTGGCCGCTCGGGCATGAGGATGTCTTCACCGATGCCGATCAGCGGTATCGGATCGACCGGGACGTCGCTGTTTGGGTGGCGCTGGTACGCGGTGACCTGCAGCGCAAGGATCGGTTCCGTGCCGATGTTCCGCACGAAGACGTCGCCCTCGGGGTTCATGTTGACCGTGACGAAGTTCGCGCGGACGAAGTCCTGGTGCGCGTCGGCTTCCTCGCGGTGGCGGGCTTCCCGCCCTGCAATGTCGAGAGCGACCCACGCGGCGAAGAGCGCGCCGAGCCCACCGACCCACTGGCCGAGGCCGGCCCAGCCGTCGGTGCCGATGAAGGGCTGGAGCGACAGGCCGATGATGACGGTCGAGATGGCCATGATGATCGGGCCGCGACGGCCGATGCGGTCGAGCAGCTTCTTCACGGGCGTACCTCCCATTCGGACGTTCCGCCCCATGGCCCGTTCGGGTCGTTGACCTCGTCGTCGATCGACATGAACCACACCAGCAGCACCACGAAGACCACCGCCACGCAGGCCAGCAGCGCCCGGCCGCTCACTGCGCGAACAGCTTCTGCGCGCTGATCAGCTCCACGCAGCCGGGGCAAAGGATGCCGCCGGGGCCGGCCGGGGCCTCGCCGCACTTCGAGCACATCGGGGTCTCGGTCACGGTCGGAAGTCCTCTCGGTAGTCGGGGTGCCCGGCGAAGGGCGAGGCCAGCAGCTCGACGGCGTAGCGGAGCCCACGCGCGCAGTGGACGACTTCGTCGTTGTTCGGATCCTCGACGGCTTCTCGTGCGGTCGCCTCGTACTGGTTGATGATCTCCCGCTTGGCGGCGACGTCGGCCAGCGCGAAGTCCGGCTCACCGGAGTCGCGCCGCCCGGCCTCGCGCTCGTCGAGCCGGGCCCGCAGGAACGCGACCAGCGGGTCGACCGGGCCGGGCAGCTGATTGCCCTCGGCGTCGAAGTACGCGGAGGTGCGCGTCGGGACGTGGTCATCGTCCGTCATGAGCCGGCCTTTCCGTCGCGGATCTGGGCGACGTACTCGCGGGAGAGACCGCTGCGGCGGGTGACTTCGGCGAGGACGCCGCGCTGGGGCGCGCCGCCGGCGGTCTCGGGGAAGGCGGCGCGGATGGCCTCGTGGAGCTGTTCGCGGGCTTCTTCGAGCTGGCCGTTGAGGTTCTCCATGCGGGCTCGTTGGCGGTCTATCTCCTGGTAGTGCTCCTCGTCCATCGGCCGAGGATACGTGTTGGCCAAGTTGGTTGGCCAGCCCGGTTGGCATTCAACCGCCCGCCCTCGATCAGAGTGGTCAACTAACTTGGCCAACCGACTTGTCATTGCCAACCGACTTGGCTAATGTGGTTCTCACACCGAGAACCACGGAGGCCACGATGACCAGCACCACCACGATCGCCCGCTCCGCCGGCATCGGCCCCCGCACCAAGCGCTTCCAGGTCACCGACGAGTACGGCTTCACCGGCGGCACTCGCACCCAGAACGTCCTCGACGCCCTGGGCCGTTCGGACCTCTCGGAGATGGACGACCGGACCCGGGTCATCGCACAGGCCATCCGCAAGGCATACGCCTCGTGCCGCATCTCTCCCGCACTTGCTCGTCACCTCCGGGAACTGCGCCCCTACCAGGTGGTCAAGTTCGTCACCACCGTCGCCGAGCGATACCAGGGCGAACCGACCATCGGCCACATTGCCGACGACTGGCTGAACGCCCACGCCGCCGAACTGATCGCGGCCTGACCACCCGCCCCCGGCTCCGGCCGGGGGCACCCGCTCCCCCACCCCGCGAAGGAGGACCCGATGCCCACCACCACGAAGTGCCGCCGCTGCCACCGGGCCCTCCGCTCCGCCACCTCCATCGCCCGCGGCTACGGCCGCACCTGCCTCCGCCTGCACCGCCAGGAGCAGGCCGCCCGGCTGGTCCTCGCCACCTAAGGCGGGCCAGAACGGCCGCCAGTGCTACCACCTCGGCGCCGCCCAGCTCCTCGCCGCCTGACCATCCAGAAAGGACAGCACCTTGTCGAACAACGACCTCCCCGCCCTCACCATCGCCGAGCTGAACCGCGCGTTCGAGGACCTCACCGGCGCGCTGGCCGACTACACCGGCATCCACGGCGACCGCCTCCACACCCGGCTCCAGGCCATCGTCGACCAGCTGCACGCGCGGGCCGAACTGGAGGGCACGGCGCGCAGCATGTCCGATGACGAGCTGGCCACCCACGCGCGACTGCTGGACACCTACCCCGCGCTGGGCGGCGTCGTGCCTGCCGCCAAGGCGATCGTGCGCGGCGAGCAGGCGCGGCGGCGCCAGCCCGCGCAGCTGCCGCCCCGAGCCGACTTCAACCCGCGGCCCCCGACGGCCGCCGCGCCGCACAGCGACGGCACCGGCTGCCCGCCCGGGTGCTGCGGCGCCGGCGTCCGGCAGTGGCGCTGACCTGACCAACAGCCCTGGAGCACGGCGTGAGGCCGCCGGATCGAATCCGGCCCAGGGCACTCCCCCGCATCCTCCGCGATGCCGCACGCCCTCAGGAGGCCGCCGTGACCCTGCCCGAAACCGAACTCGCCAAGCTCGACAACGCCAACCTGAACGTCCTGGTGGCCGGCGGCTCCCCGAATGTCGTCACCGCCGCCCTTGACGAGCTGCACGCCCGCGCCTACGCCGAGGACCGGCACCGCCGCAACACCGAAACCGGCTGCTACCGCACGGCCGCCGCCATCCGGGGCGAGGCGTGGATCCGGAAAGTGTTCCCGCAGCGCCCGAACCCCTTCAGCTGAGCCGAAACGTCCCGCGCCGGGAGGCGTGGGCGTCGCCGGGGATCGAGACCCGGCCTGACGAGGGCTCCCCAGTCAGCGACCAATTTGCGGCGCTTGCCGTCTATCCACAGTGGATCAACCATGCCCAAAACCACCCCTCCCACCACATGACCGATCCGCCCAACCCTCGTTCCCCAGGCGACAACGAGGCACCCGGGGACCACTACGCCACCCCCGCCGAGCAGGAGGAAGAAGGCGCGGTCGGGCCGGACGAGTTCTTCAACATCCCTTGGGACCAGGTCGAAAGCGACGAAGAGCTGATCGATGCACTCGGCTCCGACGCCACGATCACCACCCCCGACCTGCTCGACCAGGTCCTGATCGACTCGCTCAGCGGCGACCGAGACCGCATCCGCCATCCCGAGCTGCCCGCGGGCACCGACCCCGACGCCGTGATCGAGGAACAGCGGCGTCGAGACAGCGCGAAGCCGCCCGGCCCGCGCACCCCACCAGAAAGAGGAACCGCAATGTCCAACGTCGAACTCGCCGGACAGGTCGCAGCTCTCGGGTCCAGCGACCACCTGCGCGAGGCGTCCGCCGCCCTGAGCCAGGCGGACATCGCCCTCGGCCACCTCGCCGAGCAGGTGGGCACGGTGCTGAGCGAAGGCGACTCGCAGACGGCCATCCTCGGCGCGATCAACGTCGTGCGTCAGGGCATCTCCGACCTGACCGGCCCGCTCACGGGCATCCCGCAGACGTGCGAAACGGCTGCTGCCAAGATCCGCGGCGTCTAGAGAGCCGTGTCCGGCCAACCCGGACCGGTCAACGGAAACCGCTTCCGGCTGCTGCAGCTGCTGCCCGACTACCTCGCCCACCCCGAGGGGTTCGCGCGGCCGGCACCCCCGGCCGCGCCGCCGCTGCCGCTGAAGTTCACGTGTCGGGCGTGCGGGGAGCAGGTGCATCCCGACGCCACGCGGTGCAGCCGGTGCCTGGCCAAGCTCTACGAGCGCTGAACACGACGAAGGCCCCTGCCGGTGGTACCCCGGCAGGGGCCTTCGCGTGTCACCTTACTGGCCGGGCTCAGCCGCGGGTGAACACCTCCGGGTCGTCCGGCCGCACCCCGGCCAGGTCGAACGCCAGGTGCGGCGTGACGCCCTCGACGACCTTCACCTGCAGGCCAAGCAGCGTCCCGAGCCCGGGGACCTCGGTCGGCGGCAGGATCCACACCGGCTTCTCGCTCACCCACGCACCCTGCAGCCGGGACCACAGGGCGAGGCCGGCCTTGAACCACGACTTCTCGGCCATCGCCGCCATCAGCCACTGCAGCTCGTCCTCGCTCGGCGGCCGCGGGCGGGCCCCGTAGTCGCCGCGCTCGGCGACGTCCACGTCGAAGGGCACCAGCTGCCGCCGTAGAAGCTGACCCACACCGCGCCGCCGTCGGCGAGGCGCGCGAGGTCGACGGCGTCGGCGAGGCACCGGGCGGACAGCACCGGCACGCCAGCGGTGTCGGAGATCCAGCGGAGCATCTCGACGGCACGGATGTCGCCGGTCAGCTCGTGCCCGCGGGGTGGCCCGATCACGACGCGTTCGGATCCGGGCCACACCTCGCTGTCGGGGATCGGCGCGGGCCTCACGCGCCGCCCGCCTCTCCGGCTCGGCGGCAATGCGGGCAGTCGACGAGCCGCCAGTCGCCGGAACCGAGCAGCGCGCCGAGCGCCCCGCACAGGGCGCCTTGGCCGCCGAGGCGGTGCACCCGCTTGTCGGGTCCGGTCGTGATCGGCTGGATGGGCATGGTGACGAGCAGCGCATCGCGGCGCTTCTCGTCGAGCGACTCGATCACGCCGGGGCCTCCGTCGGCTCGCCGCGGTGCTCAAGCAGGGCGCGGTAGGCCTCGTCCTGGGTGCCGCTCTCGCAGGTCACCGTCGGCCGGCCGTCCTGGTCGAGGCAGTTACATTGCGAGCGCCAGAGGCCGGAGTCGTCGGGCAGCTGCTCGACGGCGGCGGTGATGGTGGTGGAGTCGGTCGGGAAGCAGTCGGGGTTGCGGGGCATCAGCTCTCCTGGGTGAGGGTGGGGATGGACGTGCCGGTGATGCGGCAGGTCAGGACGTCGTAGACGCTGGCCGACTCCCCGGGCTGCCACGGCCCTTCGGCAGGCTGCGGCTCGGCCGGCGGGTTCGTGACCAGCTCGGCGTGAGTGCCGGCTTCGGCGCGGTGGCGGGTCCAGACCGGGCCGGTCGTGGTGACCAGCATCCGGCCCTGCACCCGCAGCTCGTGCGTGATCTGCTCGGCCAGGCCCTGCTCGACGATCGCGGGGAACTCGGTCGGTGCGCCCTGGACCTGGGCGCCGTAGAGCGCGTGGGCCAGGTTCACGCGCTTGCGGTTCGGCCACGCCGCGGAGAGCTGCTCGAGCAGATGGGTGGGGACGGCGTCGAGGTTGGCCAGTTCCTGCGGGCGGGCTTCGTAGCGTTCGACCTCGGCGCGCAGCTGGTCTTCGCTCCAGTCGCACGAGTCCGTCCACTCGACGGCGTGCCACACGTCGGCCAGGTCGGCGATCGCGTCCGAGACGGGGTCGTCGTCGCGGAGCACGGCGAGGAGCCGTTCGGTGGCGGCCGCGGCGCGCGGGGCGTAGCCGAGGCCGGTCAGCCGCTCGGCCATCCGCTGAAGGTCGTCGAGCGCGCCGCGGATCTCGCTGGGGTCCTTGCAGTGCAGGTAGTTGTAGCTGCCGCCGCTCACGCCGGTGCCTCCGTCCACTCGGTCTCACCGGGCAGCCGGCGGAGCAGGATGACGGAGTGGTCCTCGGCCGCCCGGATCCGCGCGGCCCGTTCGGAAACGGGGCCGACGCCAAGCCCGGGTGAGTCGACGAAGCGGTAGCCCCACTCCCACCGGGTGGCACCGGGCACGCTGCCGATGCCGGCGTCGACGAGCACGGCGCGCCCGTCGACGAGCTCGTAGCTTGGCATCAGCGGGGGCGCGTACAGGCCGGGCTCGACCTCGGGGAGGTCGGGTGAGGTGACGGCGACGTTGATGCTGAAGCCGTCCTGGGCGACGGCGAAGTGGTGGACGTGGACGTTGGGCGGTAGGCCGAGGAGCTTGTGGAACAGCTCGCCGTGCACGGGGATGACGGCGCGCCGGTGTCGGTTCGGGTCGGTCGGCGCCGGGCTGCTGGGCTGGTCTGTCACGTTTTTGTCCTTTCGTTGGAGGGTTTTTCTTCGAGTCCGATGTGGACTCGGGCGCCGATGGCTTCGCAGTAGCGGATGATCGTGGACATCTGCGAGTCGCGGTGGTCGTTCTCGATCTGGTAGACGCGGCCGACGTCGGTGCCCAGCCGCTCGGCGACCACGGCCGCGGACAGGCCGGCTTGCTCGCGGAGTCCGCGGAGGTGCTTGCCGATGCCGGTGCTGGTGCTCGTCGTCCGGTAGGTCACCGCGTCCACCGCCGGACGCGGTCGAGGGCGCGGCGCCACCACGGGCGCAGGTAGCGGCGGCACTGCACGCACCGGGCTGGGCTGGTCGTGGACCAGATGTGGCGACCGGCCACGCAGTGGTCTGCGGCCGACCACCCGTACCACGGGACCTTCTCGACGTCGGCCATCGCCGCGACCGCCGCCGTGCGCAGCTGCTCGCGGTCGACCACCGCGCGCTCGGCGACGCTCGGCTCGCCACCGTCCGGGTTGCTGATGACGATCATCTTCGACCGGCACCGGATCCCCGGGCCGATGCCGAGCTGACGCCGCGCGTCGGCGAGCACGCCGATGCTGCCATCGTCGGCGACCTGGTTGAGCAGCTCGGCGACGAAGACCTCGTCGAGGCCTCCGTGTGCGTTCAGCTCCGCGGCGATCTCACGCAGCTCGGCAGGCGTCGGCGACCTGGACCCGGCGCGCAGAGCGGGAACCAGGCTGCCCAGCGGGACGACGACCTCCTCGCCCGGGTACGGCCGCACGGGGATGCGCGGTGCGGGCTCGCCGGTGGTGCAGTGGTCGCCGACGTCCATCGTGGTCTTGGCACCGGCGGTGCCGGTCTTCGGCCATCGGCGCTCGGGGGTCTCGGTCACGATGCCTCCAGGGCGGTCGCGATGGCGCGCACCGTGGCGCAGGGGTACGGGATGTCGTCGTAGGTGTCCTCGCGCTCGCTGCACGCCGCGCAGGTACCGGACGGCACCATCTGCTTGCCGTCCCACACCTCACGGTCACAGTGCAGGTCGAGCACAGCGACGACGGCGTGGCCCCAGCTGGCCGCCATGTCCGCGGCCTGCTCGGCGGTCGTTTCGCCGCCCTTCATCGCGATGACCTGCTTCGCCATCGTGTCCGTCGGATCGGTGAAGGTGTCGTTGCTCATCGGGTTCTCCTGAGTTCGTGTTGGATGCGGCCGGACAGCCAGTCCGACGGCCGCCAGATCCCGCCGAAGTCGCCGAGCGCCTCCAGCCAGGTCACCTGCCCCTCGGACGGTTTGCCCTTCTCCCGCTTGAGTTCCCGCAGCAGCACCACGCCGTCGCGGGCCAAGCACAGGTCCGGGAAACCCTTCTGGCCCTTGATCGCAGTGCGCCACTCGCCGTTCCTCGTGCGGGCGGGGCGGTGGTGGACGACGACCCAGCCCTGCAGCTGGGCCGCCTCGATCACGGCGTCTTCGAGTTCGTCCTCGGACATCGCCGCAGCGACCGCGGCCCGGTAGGTGGCCGCCTTGGTCACGGCTGCTCCCGCGCGATGAAGTCGCGGATCCGCTGGTACTTCTCCGGAGTGGTGTGGCCGTCGTACTCGCCGCCGTAGGCCGGCATGTGCCACGAGACCTGGCCGGCGGGGAGTTCGATGTAGACGACCGGCCACGCGGGTTCGGCGGGGTCGAGCGCGATGCCGACGACGTAGCCAAGCTCCGCGGCGATGCCGAGCGCACGGACGACGAGCGGGTAGCGGATGACGTAGTTGGTGTCGTGGCGCTCGACCTCGGCTAGGAGTCGCTTCAGGGCGTCGATGCCGAACCGGCGGCGGGTGGCGCGAACGATCGTGGCGAGGTGCTCCTGGCCCTCGGCGTCAAGCTGGCCGCCGCCGTGAGCGATGACCGGTTCGCCGTCGACGTCGTAGCCGCGGCAGGTGTCGTCAGGCATGGCGGGCCTGCTCGGCGTCGAGGACCAGGCGGTGCCCGGCGAACCCGATGACGTTCGTCGAGGTGTCGGCGAGCGGGTCGACGGCCAGGTGCGTGATCACGCCGATGCTGGCCGCGGCGAGGACGAGCGCGCGGCCGGCGGTGTCGGCCTGGTCGGGGGTGAAGTGCCGGGCCATCTGCAGGGCGAGCTTGTCGGCGATGAGGACGGTTTGGCGGGTGAGGGGGTCGTTGCGGCGTCGGGCGCGGCCGAGGAGTTGCAGGGCGTGGTCGACGTCGTAGAGCGGTGGTTCGGTTGCGGTGTCAGGCATTGCTCGGCTCCTGGTGGTCGTTGTCGGTGAAGGGCATGACGGGGCCGTTGTTGGTGATGCGGCCGGATGGTTCGGGCGGTGTCACGTCCGGCTCGGCGCGCTTCAGCTTGGCGCGCAACGCTTCGATGCTGACCCGGGTCAGCTCCATGCCGTCGGCGTCCTGCAGCCACGCGAGCGCCGCGTCGATCTGGCGCTGCCGCTCGACGGCGATCCCGCGCATGTCGTGGAACTGCTGGATCAGCTGGTCCCGCTCGGCGCGGACTTCGGCGGCGTGGACACTGACCGCGCGGCCGTTCGGGGTGCCGAGCGCTTCACGGACGCGCCCCAGGACCCAGCTGGCGGACTGGTCGACACCCGGGTCGACGAGCAGGCCGGCCACCGCCAGCACATCCACGTGGTGACTGGTCCAGTCGGACACTGGGCGTCCGCACGTGCACGGCTCCTCGTCGCTGTCGCACCCGGCGATCTGTGGGTCGGTGGTCCCGGAGAACGTGTGCTGCAGAAGCAGATCGAGCGCTCGGCGGCGGCTCGGTTCAGCCACGTCAGGCCTCCTTGGGGTTGGCGGTGTACCACTCGATGGCGTCGCGGACGGCGGCGAAGTGGGCTTCCGGGTTGCGGCGGTAGTTGTCGGTGACGGCGCGCTGGAGGTCGTGCGGGAGTCGGGCCCAGTCGGCCGGGCAGGCGAGCCGGCTGCGGGTGATCTGGGCGCCGCACTTGCCGGGGCAGGCGTGCGTTCGGTCAGCCACGGGCCACCGCCCAGCGGCTGTACGCGTGGCCGTTGTCGCCGTACCACGTGTGGTCGTGTGCGTGCCCCTCGTACTGCTGGCACTGCCGTCCCGCGGTGATGAGGTCGCCCTCGGGGGTGACCGCGGGGCAGCGACGCGGGGGCGGCTGCCGACGGCCGGACGCGAGGTTCGTGAGCGCCTGGAGGTCGCGGGCGAACAGCGGCGGCGCGCCGGTCTCGGCGTACACGAGGCCGTCGCCGTACCAGGCCAGGAACTCGTTCACCCTGCGCGCGGCGCCCTCCGGTGTCGGGAGGTCGTACGAGTCGTTTGCGATGCCTTCGGGCTGCTCGGTCACGGCTGCGCTGCCTTCCACTCGCGGATGACCTGCCACAGCCAGTCGGCGTCGGACTGCGCGACGTGCGCGCCGTTGCTCGGCTGGACGACGAGGTGCGTGGGCTGCCCGTCGCCGTCCCGGAACGGGGCGACGTACACGCCCCACGGCCGCGATTCCGGACGCTCGTGCGTCGGCGAGCAGTGCGGGCACGCGTCCTCGGTCTCGCGGTCGGACTGCGGCGGATGCTCGTCGAGCCACTCCTGCACCACAGCGACGATCGCCGTCGAGCCGCGCTCGAAGGTCGGGTCGCTGAACGTCTCGCCCGCGTAGGTGTCGCCGAATGCGAGCCCGATCGCCTCACCGAGGCCGCGGTGGTCGTCGACCCACGCCCGGAGGTCAGCGAGCTTCGTGCGCGCAGAGGCCTCGTCGGGCAGCTCCGGCCGCCACCCCGCGGCGAGGATCGCGTCGGCGAGCGCACCTGCGGCGAGCGGCGGCGCGGCAAAGGTCTCCGGCGGCATCGCGCGATCCACCGACTCGATCAGCTCAGCGAGCCGCTCGCGGTCCGAAACCCCCGTATCGGTGTCCTTGCCCTCCGGAGCGATCTTCTCCGCTCCTGCGCCCGGCTGGGCCACCGGAATGATGATCTCCGCGTGATCGTCCCGCGGCGGATTCGGGGTCCGGCGCACCGCGCCGCTCGCGTCAGCCACGCCCCGCGCCCTTCGGACGCCGCGCCCGCGCAGCCGGCTTCGGCGCTGGAGCATCGGCGGGCGGGACCTCGTCGAGCGTCGGCTGCACCGGCTCGCCGCCCTCCGGCCGCTGCTCCTCGAACGCCTGGATCCCGCGGCGCAGCGCCGCCTCCAGCTCCGGCGGCAGCGGCGCCGCCGGCTGCGTCAACCGGATCGGCTCAGGCCGCTCGACGGCCACGCCGAGCACGGCCAGCTGCGCGTACCCGGCACCCACCACCCCGGCCGCCGTCGCCAACGCCACCGACGGGAAGTTCCGCCCGTACGACGCCGCCAACTGTCGCTCGGCCTCGGCGAGGAACCGACGCGCTTTGTCCACATCGGACTCCACCGCCTCGGCGAAGGCCTCGCTCTCGACCGCCTCGACGGCGGATTCCTGCTGGTCAGACTCGATCATGGCTGCTCCTGAGGGGCTTGACGGGTGGTGGGGTTCGACGGGTTGAGGCGGCTGTGGTGGTAGCTGCGGAGGGGTGTGCGTCCGCCTCGGGCTGGTCGTGTGCAGGGTTGGCGTGGTGCTGCGTGGCAGAAGCTGCAGGGCCTGGTGAGGGGCGAGGTTTCTTGCTCGATGCGGAGGTCGTGGGCGGGGACGTAGTCCTGGTCGGGGAGGCCTTGCCAGAGGCCGTCGCGTCCGTTGGCGTGCTGTTTGCCGCGGGTCATGGTTCGCACCCGGCGCAGGCCCAGGTCTGCCTGCTTTGCCCTGGGGCGGCGACTGCGGTGATCAGGTCGCCGGGGTCGATTTGCTCGCCGCAGAAGGCGCATCGGCCGGGGTAGCGCGCGATGGTGGTTCGCGGCGTCTCGATGTCGACGGCGTAGTGCCGAGGGCTTCCGGCGGCGAGGGCGTCGGCGGCGGGGTCCTGGTGGCCGAGGCAGTGGGCGCACTGGTCGACGAGGAGTTCGGTGCGTTCGCAGCGTTCGTCGGTCACGGGGCACCTCTGGCGGGTCGGCATGGGTCGAGGAAGGCGTGGGGGTGGCGGCAGATGGGGCATGCGTCGTTCGGCGGGCTCGCGCGTGCGGTCGGTGGTTGCGTGGGGTGGCGAGTAGTTGTTGTGGTCTTTGGTGGTTGGTGTAGTTGTTCTGGTAGGCGCTCGGAGCTGCGAGCGGTCAATCGCTCGAATCGAGCGCTCAATCGCTCGGTAACGGTGTTTTCCGAGCGGTCAATCGGGGCGGTTGCTTCGGATTGACCGCTCTTCTGGGCGAGCGCTGAATCTCCGGAATCCACAAGATCAGCGGGGTTATCCACAGTGGACGTTCCGGATTGACCGCTCTCAGTTGCGAGCGGTGAAACTGTGTCGCTGCCCGATTGAGCGCTCCCCTGAGCGAGCGGTGAATCGGGAACAGCCGACAGCCGCCGCTCGCCGACCGGCAACATAGGCACCCGCTCGAGCAGGTCCACCGGCACCGTCAGCCGGAACTCCGCGGCCCGCCCGCGTCCCGAGCGGCCACCACCGCGAGACACCAGCACCAGCAGCCCGTACTCCTGCAGGGCGGCCAGCTGCTTGCGGATCGTGCTAGCGCCCTGCGCGGTCACCGCGGCGAGGACCTCGGCGCCCGGTCGCACACGCGAGCCGTCGGCGTCCGCGTACGACGCGACCATCATCGCGGTGAACTTCACGCGCATCGGCAGCTCGAGGCGGCGCACGATCCGCTCCCACTCGAAGCGGCCGCACGCCTGCGGGCCCGGGTCGCTCGTCACGGCGGTCACGCGGCGGCCTGTTCGGCGTTCGCCTTGGCGCGGGCCGCGGCACGAAGTCGGCGTTTCTTATCGCGCTGGTAGGTGCGCTCGCCCTGGACGACCCATTGCCGGCGGTCTCCGGCGGAGTAGGCGGTGTGTGCGCGCCGGAGAGCGGCCGAGCTGTCCGCGCGCGGCTCGATCGTCAATGCCACCCGCTCGGACAGCTTCACGACCAGCTCGACCATGCGACGTGGGTCGGTCCGCGCCTGCACCATCAGGTCGAGGAGCCGGTCGTCGAGCTCCTCATCGGCCGCTGCCTGCACGAGCAGTTCCGCCTGCCCGACGGCGTTTGAGCTGATGATCAAAGGGTCACCTCCTGGTCGTTGGTGCGCTCCGCCCCGGGCGAGTCATCACCAGGTCCGGGGCGGAGCTGTTTGAGGCCGCTCGCCCGGCGCCGTCGGGGCAGCCGGCGGCCGGGCGAGCGGCGGGTGCGGAGGTGGGGCCGGGCGCGGTCGGCGCCTCTCCGCGGGTGTGCTGGCCGAGCCCCCTGGCCCGGCCAGCGAGGTCAGCTGAACGGCGTGATGGGCGCGGGCGGCGGACCGAGCAGCACCGGCGTGCTGAAGTCGGTGTCGTCGACCTCGGCCAGCGCGTCGCCGATCGTGGTGCGGATGTCCGCGAAGGCGTCCCGCTTCACGATGTCCGGGCGGCGCAGCTTGAAGCCCATCCGCAGCTGGCTTCCCTCGAGGTACCAGCGGAGCCGGGCGTCGATCTGCTGCAGCGGGTAGCCGAGGTACGGCGTCAGCTGCACGACGAGGTCGCGCGGCACCTCGATCTGGCCGGACCGGGTCGTTTTCGGGGTCGTCTCCTCGCTGTAGGTCAGCTGGACGTCGCCGTTGTCGAGGTTGATGGCCTGGGAGAACTCGGCTTTGCGGTGCGCCTTGAACGAGGTGGCGACCTCCAGCATCCGAGCGCCGTCGGGCTGGACGAACGACGTGTCGTAGTTGCTGAGGAACTCGGCGAACATCGCCTGCGTCATGTAGTCGCCGTCGACCTGCAGGAAGGCCGTCCACTCCGGATCCGACTGGAGGTCGAGGACGGCAGTGTGGTCGCGCCAGCCCGCGGTGGGGCCGCTGTCGTCGCCTTCGGTCTCCTCGTGGTCATTGAAGACGGCTGTGATGCGGCCGTGCTTCTCGTCGGCCCACACGGTGGTGCTGGGGGTGCGGAGCCGGTTGACGTACTCGGAGAAGTCGGTCGGGTCGTAGAGGGTGGCGGTGCCGCGGGCGCGGTCCGGGAAGGACAGGAGGCGTTCGAGGTTGACGGTCTTGATGGTCTCGTCGTTGCGGAGGACGCGGGTGATGATGCTGTCGCCGTAGATCGGCTGGTGGGTTTCGGGCGTGGCGGCCGCGGCGGCGCGGCGGGCGAGGTCTTCGATGAGGGCGCCGTCGCCGGCGGTGGTGTCGAGGGCGACGCTGGGGTCGGTCACGGTGTCTTTCTCCTTGCGGGGTAACAGTTGTGGGTCAGTAGAGGGACTGCTGATTGGGGTTGTTGCGGTGAAGCGCGCCGTCCTCGCTGGCGTAGAAGATGGAGGGGTCGGCGTCGAACTTGGGCTTGGCGACCTTGACGTCGGCGGTGACGAACATCGCGCCGGTGCCCTTCTGGGGCTTGAAGTTGAGGGTGAGCTGGACCTTCCCGGCCTTGAAGGTGGCGTTGCAGGCCTTGATGACTTCGCGGAGCTGCTCGGAGAGGTCGCGGTGGGTGCGGCCGCTGCCGATCGCGAGGAGCGTCGCGGCGAAGTCGGGGGCCTCGCCCTCGGTCGAGGTGGTGTCCTGGGTGGACTGTTCGTTGGTCACCGCGGTGTTCCTTCCGTTGTGGTGCTGTCGGTCTTGGGCTCGTGGTGGTGGCAGGCGGGCCACCAGGCGCGGCAGTCGGTGCCGGGGCCGCCAGTGGCGTGCCGCCAGTCGCCGCCGTAGTTGCATTTCGGGTAGGTGCCGGAGACCTCGCGCAGCGGCACCACGCGGTGTGTGCAGCTCCCGCAGCGCGGTCCGGGTGTCTTGCGGTCGTCTCCGCGCGGCGCGTCCGGGTGCAGCGGCAGGTTCGTCCGGAGCGCGACGCCGAGTGGGTGGTAGCCGCGCCGGATCGCTTCGGCCTGGCGGGTGTTCCGTCGCGTGTCCCGGGACGGCCTCACGTTGGTCGCCGGTGCGCCGTCCAGCTCGAACAGCGGCACGGCGACGCCCGGCGTGTACCGGGGCGGCCTGGTGATCGGCACGAGCCGAGGACCGTGGCCGTGCACCTTGCGGTAGCACACGGGCCCGTAGCCGCGCTCCTGGCTGGCGGGGTCCGTGAGCTTCCTGCCGCACTGCGTGCGCTGGCACCGGGTCGACATCAGGCCGAGGCCTCCAACTGCTCGAGCAGCGCCTGGACGCGCGGCATCGGCGGGAGCGGCACGGCCTCGACGTCGTCACGCCACGCGGCCAGCAGCTCGGCGAGCTGCTCGTCGACGGTCACGAGGTCGCCGCCTGCCCGAGCAGACCGCGCTCGTAGCCGCGCGCCACGGCGTGCGCCCGGTCCCGCACGTCGAGCTTCCGGAACAGGCGGCGGCAGTGCGTCTTCACCGTGTCCTCAGACAGGTGCAGGTGGCCGCCGATCTCCGGGTTCGACTGGCCGTGCGAGATCAGGAGCAGCACCTGCATCTCGCGCTCGGTCAGCGTGTCGGCCATGCGGTGCGAGTACGACCGGTACCCCGAGACGGTGTACCGCGGGATCTGGCCGGGTGCGCTAGGCGCGGCGGCGTCGAGTTGGTAGCCGACGCCGACGAGCAGCCGCTCGATCCCGACGGCGACGTCGGTGCCGATCAGGTAGGCGGCCGCGTACTTCGGCGCCGCTACGGGCTGGATGTCGGCTGTCACAGCCATTTCGGCCTCCTCTGGGCGGCGAGTCTGTGTTCGGTGGCGGCCCACAGGTCGAGTTGCAGGCGCGGCGGGATGTCGGTGGTTTCGGGGCGGCGGGCGACGGCGGCGCGGAGTCGGCCGGCCAGCTGGCGCCACTGCGCGCGGCCACGGCGGTGCACTTGATCCCCAGTCAAGGGGCCACCTCCCCCAGCTCGTCTCGGATGCGGGCGAAGAGCTGGTCGAGCGGCTCGATGTCCGGCTCGACCGGCTCGTCGTCCTCGACGAGGTCGCGGATCCACGGCTGCCCGCACTCGCAGTCGTCGTGCTTGCCGGTGGCCAGGTCGAGTTCGAACTGGTGCCGGTGCGGCCCGGCCTGATGGTTGAGTTGCTCGTCGGCGATCTCGTCGAGCGTCCGGTTCGCCAGCGCGAGGTCGCGGTTCGCGGCCGCGAGCTGCTCCGTCAGCTGCGCGACCTGGTCGGCGGCCGCGTCCAGCTTCTCCCGCACGGTGACGTCGGCGGCCGCGGAGACGAGCTTCTCCCGCACCGTGCCGGGCGCGGGCCGGTCGCGGAGCTGAGCGCGCGCGGTGTCACGTTCGGCGCGGGCCTCGTCGAGTTCGGCGGTGCGGAGGACGAGCGCTTCCCGGAGCCGGTCCGTCTCCTCCCCCGAACCGGCGCTGGCCGCCGTGATCGCCCTGACGGCGGCGTCGATGCGGCACCGGGTGTCTTCCTCGGCCGCATCGAGCTTCTGCTTCAGCTCGGCGACTTCGCGCGTAAGCGACTCGCGTTCGCGGTTGGTGCGCTCGACCCCGGCAGTGCCGGCCTGGCGGGCCTTGGCCAGTCGCTCGGTCAGGCCCTCGATCGTTGCGTCGCGCTGCGCGATGATCCGGCCCCGCGCGTCGGACTCGCTCCGGAGCCGAGCCAGTTCCGCCAGGTCCACGCCGGGGCCGGGCGCACTGGTTTGCTCGAGCAGCGGGTGGAGCGCGGTGGCGAGCGCAGCGAGGTACTCCGGCGGTGCCGGATCGTCTCCGGCACGCTTGGCGTACTGGCCGTCGGCGCGCTTGAGCACGCTGTCGAGCGTCGGCGCGGAGACGGTGGCCGTCATGATCCGCCGCCCGCGGCTGGCAGGAGCTGGTCCCAGTCGACGTTCGCGTACTCGGTGCCGCGCGGGACGCGGCCGTAGGTAGCGCGGACGAACCCGGCGACCGGATCCCAGAGCAGCCGGACGAACGCGCGCCCGTGACGGGTGCGGATCTCGACGGCGACTTCGTCGGTTGCGGGGCTCGGCGCGATCCGGACGTCGCCTTCGCCGGCCGGGTTCATGAGGCCGTCGGCGAGGAGGTCGCGGCCGAGGATCCACATGACGGGCGTCCGGGTGAGGAACAGGACCGTGATGACGTCCGGGCGGGTGACGTCGTAGCTGAGGTTGGCGTCGAACTGGTAGCCGCCGATGCGGGCCTTCGTGGCGATGATCATGCGGTCACCGCCCGCAGCGCGAAGACCTGGTCGTGCCAGTCGGCGAGCTGCTGCAGCGCGGCCTTCGCGTGTCCGGCGAGGAGCAGCGGCAGGAAGTCGAAGCTGTACCCACGGTGAGTCTCGCGGCTCCAGCACGTGCCGAGCAGAACAGTGCACTCGGCCGCGTGCTGGTAGCCCTCGCGCTGCTGCGGGAGGTGGGCGATGACGCCGCCGGTAGCCGGTTCGCGCAGGGCGTGCCAGACCTCGACGGCGCCACGCGTGTTCTGGACGACGACGCCCTGGCGGCGTTCGTTGCCCTGACGCCGGAACGTCAGGCCGGGGACGTAGAGGGCGTCGAGGTTGAGCTGGTCGAGCGTGATCATCGGCGTGCGTCCTTCCGGACGAGGTAACGGAGGTGCGCGTTGATGGCCCAGGCACCGACGGGCAGCAGCGCGAGCAGCACGACGAACACGACGGTCGCGTTCACGGGGTCACCGCCGGGACCGGCCGGATCGGCCACTCGGTTGAGACGTGCTCCGTCTTGCCCTGGCGGAGGAAGTACTCAGCCAGCGACAGCTGCTGCTCGCGGTACCAGGCGACCTGCGCGTCGTAGAGCGCGTCGAGTGTCATCGCGGCCAGCTGCGGGTATCGGCGCGCCATCACCCACAGGATCCGCGCTGACGCCAGCGCGTCGGCGGTGGCGTCGTGCGCGTCCTCTTCGGACAGCCGGATCCCGTAGTGCGCCGCCGTCGGCACCAGCTGCCGCTTCCCCGACCGGTACCGGTCGAAGTGCTTGTCCAGTACGTAGGTGTCGAGCACGGCCTTGCGGAGCTTCAGGCCTCCCTCGTTCGGGAAGTAGCGGCGCAGCTCGGAGTCCTCGACGGTGAAGTCGTAGCCGAGGTTGTGGCCGATCACCGGGATGCCCTGGTCCCATGCCTGGTCGATGGTGGCGGCGACCTGCGCGGCGACCTCGGCGGCTGGCTGGCCGTGCGTGCGGGCGTGGGCGGTGGTAATGCCGTGGATCGCTGTGGTCTCCGGCGGGATGTCGTGGCCGTCCACGTCGGACAGCCAGTTCGTGACGTCTTTGCCGCCGGTCGACGGGTCGATCAGAATCGTCGTCGCGGTGACGATCCTGGCGAGGTGCGGATCGCGGTCGGTGGTTTCGAGGTCGAACGCCAGGAACCTCCCGGCCAGCCAGGTCATCGCGCCGCGCCTTCCTGCTCGTGCGCGGTCAGGTCCGGGTCGCCCGGCAGGTACGGGTCGCTGTCCTCCACGAACTCGGCCTCGACGATCGGGTTGCCCTGCTCGTCCGTTTCGATCCAGTTCTCGTCGAGGTGCTTCACCGCGTCGGGCGCCGGCGGGATCTGCGGCCGCTGCTCAGCTGCGACCTCCGCCTGCGCCCGCAGCTGCTCCCGCACGTACTCCGCCGACGTCGGCACCCATTTCGCGAGCTGCCGCACCGCGGACTTCAGCCACATCGCGGCCTCGTGCTTCACCCACGGCGAATAGTCGCTGCTCGCGCCTTGGCTGGATTCCTTGATCTTGTTGATGGCGGCTCGGTTCAGGACGACCACCTTCGACGTGGCGCCGTCCTTCATGACCGCGTAGGCGTAGACCAGTCGGAGCTGGCCTCGGCTGTCGGCGTCCCAGTCGATGGCGTGGTCGGGGCGCTCGTGCCGGCCGGGCTGGAAGTCGAACTTGTCGCCGGAGTAGACGACTTCGGCGACCACGGACGAGATCGCACCGGCGCGGTACATCAGTTCGATGTAGCCCTGGTAACCGACGATCCCGAGGATTTCCAGGCGCCCCTTCACCTTGCGCGGCGTGAGGTAGTACTGCTCGGTGCCGGGTTCCAGGCCAAGACGCGCGGCGTCGAGCAGGGAGGCCATGAACACGGCGGGGTTGTTGAGCGCGGCGAGCTCCAGCTCGGTGCCGGTCTGGCCTCCGATGCTGACCTTCTTGCCCTTCTTCAGCGCGCCCTGTGCGAGCCGCACCCACGTGTCGGGCTTGATGTGGCTGGGCAGGACGGCGGTGAAGTCCTTGGAGTAGGTGCGGATCATCGCGCCCGGGGTGTTGTCGACCGTTGCCACGGCCTTCGAGACGGAGTCGGTCATCAGGCGGCGCTCACTTTCAGGCCAGGGGTCTTCTTGCTGGGGGTGGCGCGCAGGGACGGCGGGTTGTCGCCGCGGCCGGCCACGCGCATGGCGATCTGCTCGCCGTCGAACATGGCGCGCCGGGCGGTTCCCATCGCATCGAGCACTTCGGTGGTAGCGCGCTGCTTCTCGGCCACGGCAGCCTTGTGTGCGTCGAGCGCGTCGAGGTACGGGACGGCGATGTAGCCGGGCACGTCGAACTTCACGTCGTCGATGTCGGGGTGTAGCTCCCGGACGACGGCGTAGGTCGCGTCGTGCTCGTCGATGTTTGGCCGCTGGTTCTCGCGGAGCGTGTCGAGGAACTCGGCGGCCCGTTCGCGCATCAGGGCCATCTCGTCGTTGGCGCGCTCGACGTAGTACTCGCGGTAGTCCGAGCCGGAGATCAGCACGGCGACGTGGCACAGGTTGAGCCCGAACACGTCGAGATACCAGAGGCACTGGGTGCGGTAGTACACCGGGATTTCTTCGGTGCCTTCTTCCCCCCAGCCGTCGTCGTTGTACGCGGTCTTGCCTTCGTACAGCGCGCCGTCGAGCTTCCCGTCCGGGTTGGCGATCTGCCACGGCCGGGCGGCGTGCCGCCACGTGCCGACGGTCACCGCGGGCGACAGCTCGCCGGCATGCCGGAGGTTGAACTCCTCGCGGATGACCTCCTCGAGGCGGGTGCCCCAGTACATGACGTCGTTCTGTGCGACCGGCGCGACGAGTCCCTTCTTGCGGTGCCACAGGGAGAACCGGGACTCCCACGGAGACAGGCCGAGAACGGCGGCGATCTCGCTACCGCCGATCCCGTGCGCCCGCGCCGCGTGCCACTCGGACGAGCCGGGCTCGAAGTCGCCGACGAACACCGGGGCCGTCACGACGCCACCGCCGTACTTGGCTCCTCGTCGACGATCTCTGCCTCGACGATGTCGTGGTGGACGTACTGCACGCCGAACTCGCCGCCGGTGGCCTGCCACAGAGCGTCGAGGGCCATCTCGTACCCGCACGCCCACCCGCGCCGGTACCGCGCGTCCTGCAAGTCGCCGTCGCCTGACTGCCGGCTGCGCTTCTCGGCTTCCTCGGCCCGGGCGGTCCAGGCTGCCTGGTTCCGTTCCATGATCTTCGCGGCGAGCACGACCTGAGCGCGGAGCTTCTTCACCTCGGAGACGGTCACGACGTCGCTCCCGGGTCGCGTGGCAGCGGGTTCGCGGCCCAGTGCTCGGCCTCGGCCAGCAGCTCCGGCGTCAGCTCGCCCCTGCCTGCCGCGATATTCGCGAGCTGCCCGCGGATCACCGGGATTTCGTCCTCGCCGCTGCCGATCTCGTCGGCCAGCGCCGGGTAGTCGTCGCCGTCGACGATCACGACGAACTCGGCGGCGAGATCAGTGCCGGGCAAAGTGCCGCGCGCGTACAGGTGGAAGCGCGAGTCCTTCTCGCGCGGGACGACCACGAGGGCGACGTCACCGTCGAGGGTGTCGGCCCAGCGCAGGAACACGGCCACCCGGTTGCAGTTCAGCGGAGAGCCGTGGAAATCCACGACGTCCGTCAGGCCGCTCACGGTCACGCTGAGCAGTCGGGGCACGTCGTGCCTGTCGATGTAGTCAGCGGTGGCGCGCAGCCGGGCGGCGTAGTCGTTCATCGACGCCACCGCCCCGCCACCGCGGCCGCGAGCGTCGCCACGACGACACCCGCGAACCCGGCCGCCTGCAGCACGCGCAGCGAGCAGCCGCCAGACAGCGGCGTCGGCGCGACGACCGACGAGTCCGCCTTCGGTGCCTTCTTCGGCGCGGACTTGCGGTCGGCGGGCTTCACGCCGGCCCGCTCGACCGTCGTGTCGATCTTCTTGTCGGCGGCCTTGTCGATCCGCTCGACGATCTTGCGGAGGATGCTCATCACGCACTTCCCTCCCGGAGTTTCCGGGCCTCGTTGAGCGTCAGCTGTCGGTGCCGCTGGCCCTGCTTCTGCGCTGTCCACCCGGGCACGCACACCGGGCAGACGTCGGACGTCGTCCGGGCCGCGTTGCCGCTCCTGGTGGTGTGGTTAGGGAAGCGCCAGCCCGCCGCGTAGGCGGCGGCCCGCGCGTCCATGGCGCTGAGGAACCCGTCCGGCGTGCCGAAGACGGCCTCGCACTCGCCGCCGTCGCAGCTGATGACGGTGAGCTGGAACGTGAGGGCGGCCATCACACCCACCGGCCGTTCGGCTGGCGCAGCTCGACACCGACGTAGCCGGAGGTGCGGGCCTGGCCGCGCATCACGTCGTACAGCCCCGCCTTGCCCTGCGGGAACGCGCAGCACGGGCACACCTCGTGCAGCCCCTCATGCGCGCCGCGAAGGCCTCGCTCGGGGTCGGCGGTGAGCCGGACCGTGGCGAAGTGGCCGATCTCGTTGCAGCGGGTGCACGGGTCCGGCCGGGTCTCCAGCTCCACCGGTCCGGCGGGGCGCGGGCGGGGAACGTCGGCGAGGCAGAGCCCGGCGGCCTGCTCGATGCGGTGGTTGCCGGGGTGGCGGCCGAGACCGAAGTCGGTGGGCAGGTTGGACGGGACTCCGTGCTGGGCGAGGTACAGGCCCCAGCGGACGGCGCGGCTCTGGCCCTGCACGGTCGCGTCGTCGGTGAGGACGGTGGCGACGCGGGCGGTCTGGTCGGTCACGCCAGCCACCACCCGATGCCCGACCCGACGAGGATCAGCGTGACGATGATCAGGACGACGACCTTCGCGACGACCCGCGCGTGGTCGATGACGTCCTGGCCGACGTTCTCGACGTGCGAGGCGACGGCGTCGACCACCGACGCGAACCACGCGACGACGTGGAACCAGGCGAACGCCAGCCAGCCGGTGCGCACGCGCGGCTGCTCGTCGACGACCTCGTCGTCGTACGGCATCCCGTGCTCAAGCACGTCGGCCAGCTCGGCCGCGTAGTCGGCGCCGATCGTGTCGACCAGGGCCTCGTCGTCGGTGCCCGGCGTCGCGACCGCGGCGAAGACCTCGGTTTGGGCGTCGGTGTCGGCAACGACCGGCCAGGCCTGCGTCGGCTGCTCGACGTCGGCCAGGTCTGCCAGCACCTCGGCGACCGCGTCGGCGGCCTCGTCCGTGATCGGCTCAATCACGGGCGCCTCGACCGTCGCCTCGCCGGTCTCGTCGGCGGCCAGCTGCTGATTGGCGACGGCGGTGACGGGCAGGAAGACGTGCAGGAGGCTCGCCCGGCGGTTGCATGCCAGCACGACCACGGTCCCCTTCGTGACGCCCTCCGGCCACGCGATGCCGGACAGCTTCACGCCGTCCCGGACCGCGTCGACGTTCGTAACGTGCTCGACGCCGCGGGTCTCGCGGGCCCGGCTGATGGTCACCCGGATCTCGGGGCCGTCGGCCAAGGCGCCGGCGATCCGCTCGGGGAGGCGGAGTTCGCCGTACTTGACGTGCACGGCGGCGAGCCGCGACGTGCCGTCGATCTGGGAGTCGGTGACCTCCAGGTCCGACTCGCTATCCTGTGTTCCGATCATGAGGGTGTCCTCCTCGTGGTAAGCCCGCTCCGGAGCCCCGCAATGGCTCGGGGGCGGGCGTCTTCTTGTGGGCGGTCAGGCGGCTGTGTCGCGTCGCTTCTTGGCAGCGGCTGCGCGAGCGGCAGCCATGCGGAGGTAGTGAGCGCGGCGGAGGTTTTCGGCGGCGGCTGCTCGGTCAGCCGGGGACATGACGCCGTCCGGGTCGGCTTCGCGTTCGAATTTCGCGAGCAGTCCGCGGCGAGCGGCTTCGGTCGCGGCGGTCCGGTCAGGTGTCTTCCCCCACCGGGTGTGGGCCGCGATCCGCGCGCGACGGGTCCGCTCCTCCGGGGTCACGCCGCGACTCCGGCGGCGTTGCGCTTCGGGGCGGTCTTCGTCTTCTCGCTGTCCTGCCGCGACGGCGGCGACTTCGGCTCACGCCTCGGCGTCGCCGGTGGCGTGTCGGGCTCGCCCTCCCCCACGGCGACGATCTCTTCGACGACGTCGCGCACGGTCTCGTCGGGCCGCTTCAGCTGCTCGGCGATGCGGTAGATCCGCGTGAGCGAGAGCTGGTCGCGTCCGGCGAGGCCGTTCTTGAGCGAGCCCCAGGGAACGTTGACCTGCTCGGCGAGGTCGCTGGTCGAGGTGATGTTCGCCTCGGCCAGGCGGTGCTTCACCGCGTCTTTGTTCAACTTGGGCATGCCGTCACTTTGCCGTTCTCTGCTAGCAGTGTCAAGCAGAGTTAAGCAGTTTGGCGGTAACGGAACGGCATACGCTGCTCTACTCTGCCGTTCTATGCACTCAGGGGTGGGGCGCTACAGGCGCAAGGTGCGGAAGATCCGCAGGTCCAGACAGGTAGCGGACTGCCACGGTCTGCTAGACACTGCCGTGGTGACGGTTTCGCGGAAGCAGATCCGAACCGGCGACTACCCGCCGGAGCCACGGGCCCGACTCGGCGACGCCGTGGCAAAAGCCAGAACCGCCGCCGGCTGGCAGTACCGCACCGACCTCGTCAAGGCCGCCGAGGCGGCCGGCGAGAAGCTCAGCATCCGCAGCCTCCAGGCCCTCGAAACCGGCGATGCCAGCGTCGGCCAGTCCGCGCTCTTCACCGTCGCCCGGATGCTCCCGGGCTGGACCGAGGACACGCCACGGCACATCCTCGAAGGCGGCGAACCCCCGGCGACGAGCGACCAGCGGCCGCCGACTTCGCCCGCGCCCGTCCGTCACGAGTTCTCCGCCGACCTACGCGCGCGCTGGCGCCGGATGACGGTCGACGAAATCCTCGAGCGCGGCGCAGAGGAGGGCGAGCGGTTCGGGCTGCCGGCCAGGGTCAGGTACCTGCGGGCCGCTCTCCAGGAAAAAGAGGACCAGCTGTCCGTTGAGGACATTCCCCAGTAGACCGTCGCGGCGCGCCACCGTAGTCACATTGGCGCCAGAAGTGAACCCCGTGCCGAAACGTTGTGGCCGCGTTACAGCGATCTTCGGCCAGACGGGGTAATTCCCCCGAAAGTTGCAAGAACGAATTAACGACTCGTGATGTGACAGAGATACCTCTGGTGCAACTGGACCAAACCAGTCACCCAAAGGAGGCATCCGATCACATGACCGCGCCGTCTTCAGCCAAGACCTCGCCGCCGACCAGCGCCGTCGTCATGTTCACGCTCGCCGCCCTCATCACCCTCGCCGCAATCCCCCACGTCGTCCTCGGCGTCATCGACGACTGGCCACCACAACCGATGACCTTCCACGCCGCCATCGCCATCTGCTGCTGGCTCGCCGGGTTCCACTTCAAGGGACCGACGCGGCCGGCCGCCGTCACCCCGTCCGAGTCGCGCCCAGCCTGGGAGTCTGGGCAGCAGCTACGGAACCTCGACAACCAGCTCGACGACCTCGTCGAACTCGACAAGCTCGAAAAGCGGCTCCGCGACAACGACTGGTAGCCGCACCGGAGGCGGGCCGCTCCCCCGGCCACGCCCCTCCGCAGCCCGCGGGACAAACCCTAAAACTGCGGGGGGGGGGGGCGTCTAAAGCCTCTTTTTCTTTCACCCCAACAGAAACCGAACGCTACACCCTGTCGCCGCGCTTCATCTGCCGCGCCGCCTTCTCCGCCCGCGCATCCGCCGCCGAGCGGCCGTACACCTCCAGCATCACATCCGACGACCAGCCGGCCAGCCGCTTCAGGTCACGCTCCTGCCCGCCGGCGAGGAGGAAGTCGTTCGCCCAGGTGTGCCGAAAACGATGCGGGTTGCTCGGGTCCGCCAAGCCCGCCTGCGCAGCACGGACCTCCATCCGGGTGCGAACACCGTCGGTGGACAACGCGCCCCGCTGGCCGAGGAACAACGCCTCAGCGTGCGACCACCGGTGCTGACGCCGCATCCGCACGTACCGGTCCAGAGCCCGCTCCGTCCGCGCCCCGAAGAACGCCTGCCGCACCTTCCCGCGCTTCCCCGTCACCATCACCGACCCGTTGTCCAGGTCGAGCCCCTCCACGGTGATGCCGCACAGCTCCGACACCCTCAGCCCGCAGTCGAGCAGCATCCTGATGATCGCCTCGTCGCGGCGGGCAGCGAAGTCCTTCCCGCTGCACGCCTTGATCAACGCCGCGAGCTCGTCATCGGACAGGACGGGGACCGGCTTCTCCGGTACCTCCGGCTCGCCGAGGCCCGTCATCGGGTAGTCGTCGAGGACACCTTCGGCGACGAGCCATCGGGTGAAGCGCCGCATCCCGGCCCAGCGGATCCGAACGGTGCCAGGCCCGACCTGGTCAGCGAGGTCGGCGAGCCAGTTACGGATGTTGTCTTTCGTGCAGTTCTCGCTGATGGCCGACAGCCCCTGGCCGTTGAGCCAGTCGCTGAAGAACCGGATGGCCTGCTCGTGCAGGGCGCAGGTGCGTTTCGCGCGTCCCTCGGCGCGCAGGTGGCGCTGGAACGACGCGGACAGCTCCGACAGCAGTTCAGCCATCAGGCTCGATCTCCTCGAGCGAGAAGGCGATGAGCGTCACGCGCGCGGTCATCGAGGCTTGGCGGCGGCTGCAACGGCGGCAAGTTGACCCACCGCGGCCGGCGGAACTCCCGGCTCCGGCCCAGGACGTTGAAGACCGGGTCGAGGGTTCGGATGAGGTGCGACTCGACTCGCTCCGCCATCAACCGGGTGCGATAGATATCCCACTCGATCCGGACGGCCTTCAGCTCCCAGCGCGCGCGTGAGCGAGCGTGGTCGGTGAGGCGTGCGAACAGGTTGTGCGTGATCCCGACGTAGAGCAGATCGCCGCAGAGGCAGTAGGCCCGGTAGACGTAGGTCTCGTCGGCGTTCGGAAGAGTGATTTGACCCGAGCCTGTCGGGCGAGGGAGCTGGCGCGGCATTTAACGATGCTACCTGGTTTCAGTAGTAATCAGGCGAGTTCACGCTATGCTAGGCCGCATGACACCGACCTTGAAGCTGTTTCAGCTGGTCACCGGGCGCGCCTTGCTCGGCTGGACCCGCTTCGGCTCCCCCGGCATCTTCGGGTAGTCCGGCGGGTAGGGCATGTCGCCGAGGCCGTGGTCGCGCTCGTCGCGGTCGTACCACTCCAGCGCCGTCTCCAGGCCGTACGCCTTGTCGTCCATGCGGGCGTGCAGGTCGCCGTGCTCGGCGAGGAAGCCCGGGACGGTCAGGACGTCGAAGTCGTCCGCGTCGACCTCGGACAGGAGGTCCCAGGTCAGGGGCGTGGAGACGGTCGCGCGCGGGGTGCCGCGGACCGACCAGCTGGACGCGACCGTGCGGTCGCGGGCCGCCTGGTTGTAGTCGAGGAAGACGCGGCCGCCGCGTTCCTCCTTCCACCAGGCGATCGTCGCCTTGTCCGGGATCCGGCGCTCGACCTCGCGGCCCAGCGCGATCACCGCGTGCCGCACCTGCACGAAGTCCCACTCCGGGCGGATCCGGACCAGCACGTGCACCCCGCGCCCGCCCGAGGTCTTCGGGAAGCCGGTCAGCCCGGCGGCCTCCAGCACCTCACGCACGACGTGGGCGACCTCGACGGCGTCGGCGAACCCGGCCCGATCCGGCGGATCGACGTCGATCCGCAGCTCGTCCGGGTGGTCGACGTCCGGGCGGCGCACCGGCCACGGGTGGAAGTCGAACGTGCCGAGGTTGGCCGCCCACGCGAACACGCCGACCTCGGTCGGGCACACCTCGGCGGCCTTGCGCCCCGACGGAAAGGTGATCTCGGCGGTCTCCACCCACTCCGGCGCGCCCTTCGGCAGGCGCTTGGCGTAGAACCACTCCCCCTCGACACCGTCGACGTACCGCTTGAGGGTGGTCGGCCGCTCGCCGATCGCGCGCAGCAGCGGCTCACCGACGGCCAGGTAGTACTCGACGACCTGGCGCTTGGTGATGCCACGCTGCGGGAAGTACACCTTGTCCGGGCTCGAGACGCGGACGCTGCGCCCGCCCACCTCGTAGGTCACCGGGTCACCGTGCTTGGGCATGCGGCCACGCTAGCGGTGATCGCGGCCTCGGGCCCCCGCGAAAATGCCCCGGCGCGGCGATTGGTGGATCACCGTGGGTTCGGTGGGTGGCACGGGGCACGGCGCACGGCACGGCAACTCGGGTTCCTCTCGCGCAGCCACGCGGCACCATCGCCGGTGGATCGCAGTCGGCGACCAAGCCGCGCACTCGCCAACAGCCGGCAACCTCGAAGCACGGGGCGAGGAGCAGCCAACCGGCGAGCAGCCACAGCCGGACCGGGCCGTGGCAACACGCGGCCGACTCATGTCCGGCGCATGGCCACAGCCCGGCCGAGCCGCCACACAGGTCCCCGCCAAGACCCCGCAATCGCGCGAGGCACCAGGCCGAGGCAGACCTATCCGGCGAACAGCGATAGCCGGGCCCAGCCGCGGCAACACGAGAGGCATAGCCAGCCGACTCACCTCCGGCGCACGGCCAAGACTCCGGCAAGGCGCAAGCGCCCGGCCAAGACACAGACATCCAGCGAACAGCCGGACGAAGCCGCGGCAACCGGGCGAAGCGGCCCGAGGCACAGCCAGCCGACTCGACTCCGGCGCATGGCTGCAGCCCGGCCGAGCCGCAGCAGGTTCACCGCCGAGACCGTCGCAACCGCGCGGGAGACCAGCCGAATCGCGCGCCCGCACCGCCTCCAGCAGGCACCGCACACCAGCCGAAGCGCAGCACGTCGCCAACAAGACCCGGCAATCGTGCGCCCCCCAGCCCAGCACGCGCCGCGAGGCCCCACCACCCCGGCCGGTACCGTTGACCAGGTGTCCGGCCGCACCAAACTGATCGTCGCGCTCGCTGTGCTCGCCCTTTTCGTGGCGGCCGCGGTGCTGCTACCGATCCCCGGACCTGCCGATCTGCGCGCCTGGGCCGCGGCCACCGGCCCTGCCACCCCGGTCGTGCTGCTCGTCGCCTACTCGCTGCTCACCGTCGTGCCTATTCCGCGCACCGTGTTCAACCTGGCGGCCGGGCTGCTGGTGGGGACCGCGGCCGGGATCGCGATCGGGCTGGTCGCCACCACCATCGCGGCCGGGCTGTCGTTCGGGCTGGCGCGGCTGCTGGGGCGGGACCTCGTCACGCGGCACCTGCACCGTTCGTCGGTGCGGGCGGTCAACGAGCGGCTCTCCGATGGGGGCGTCCTGGCCATCACGTCGCTGCGGCTCATACCCGTAGTACCTTTCGCGCCCTTCAGTTACCTCTGTGGGGTGTCATCCGTACGGCTGACCCCGTATCTGGCGGGTACGCTGCTGGGAAGCGTGCCCGGCACCGTCGCGGTGGTCGTGCTCGGGGACGCCTTGACCGGCGACACGCCGCCCGCGCTGCTCGCCTGTTACGGCGTCTTCGCGCTGGCCGGAGCGATCGGGCTGGTCAGGGTGTTCCGGAAGCGGGCACCGGTGGCACCGGTACCCGAACCGGAGCCCGCCGGTCCGGCTGGCTGACGCGAACAGCACACGGCCGACCGCTACACTCGATCGGGTGCGCGAACCGGAAACGCGCTGAGCAGGGCCACCATCACCGGGAATTTCGTCAGGAGCAGTCGCCATCGACACCGGTCAGCTGATCGCGGGGCACTACCGCCTCGTCGAGCACATCGGAAGCGGTGCCATGGGAGTCGTGTGGCGCGCGACCGACGTGCGCCTCGAGCGCACCGTGGCGATCAAGCAGATCCTGCCCCAGCCGGGCGTCTCCGAGACCGAGCGCGACAACATGCGCCAGCGCGCGATGCGCGAGGCGAAGAACGCCGCCCGGTTCCAGCACCCGAACGCCATCGTCGTGTTCGACATCGCCGAGCACAACGGCGACCCGTGCCTGGTGATGGAGTACCTCAACGGGCCCAGCCTCTCCACGATCCTCTCCGAGGAGGGCACGCTGCCCCTCGGCCGGATCGCCCGGATCGGCGAGCAGGTGGCCTCCGCGCTGGTCGCCGCGCACCGCGCCGGGATCGTCCACCGCGACGTCAAGCCCGGCAACATCCTCATCGACGAGACCGGCACCGCGAAGATCACCGACTTCGGCATCTCGCGCGCGGCCGGCGACATGACGCTGACGGCGACCGGCCTGATCGGCGGCACGCCCGCCTACCTCGCGCCCGAGCTGGCGCGCGGCGCCGACCCGGTGCCCAGCTCCGACGTCTTCGCCCTCGGCGCGACGCTCTACCAGGCCATCGAGGGCACCACGCCCTACGGCAACACGACCAACCAGCTCGCGCTGCTCTACGCGGCGGCGAACGGCCAGATCAACCCGCCGGTGCAGGCGGGCGGCGCCACCGCGCTGCTGATGAGCCTGCTGCGCAGCGAACCGGGCGAGCGGCCGTCCATGGCCGAGGCCCGCGAGCGGCTGGCCGCGCTGGCCCGGACCGAGCCCGGCGGCATGTCGGCGTCACCGCCGCTGCTCTCGGGCGGCGGCGGCCGCAAGCCCGCCGCTCCCCCGGCCGACAGCGGCGACCGCCCGCCGTGGCAGCGGAGCGACCAGAAGGCGCCGTCGTCACCGCCGGTCGGCACGCCGGTGCCGGCGGCCAAGGCACCGGCCAACCCGCCGCGCCCGACCGCCGCGTTCATGCCGATGCGGTCCGCGGCCGCGCCGCCGAACACCCCGCCCAGGCCGATGGCCGCGGCTTCGCCGCCGTCGGCCAGAGCGCCCCAGTACTCCTCCTCGGACACGGCCAAGCCGGACAACAAGCGCAAGTACGCGATCTTCGCCGGCGCGGGCGCCGCGGTGATCGTGGTCGCGGTGATCATCTTCGTGATGGCGAACTCCAGCGGCGGCGGCACGGGCGGCAACCAGGTCGGCCAGTCGCCGGGTGCCGCGAGCAGCGCCCCCGGCACCGCGCCGAAGAGCACCGGTGCCCCGAGCAGCAACTCGAACGTCTCCGCCCCGCTGGGCCAGACCAAGACCGAGGGCGCGGTCACGAACTACGGTTCGGCCGGCAACCTGATCATCAACTACTTCAGCGACCCGGCGAGCCACTGGGACCAGCTCACCCCGGCCGCCCAGGCGGTCTACGGCACCCAGCAGGACTACCAGCAGTACTGGGCCGAAAACAAGAAGAACCTCGGCCTGATCAACACCGCGCGCGCCGACTCGGGCGGCAACGAGGCCGACGGCTCGCTCGTCATGAACGTCAACGTCGCGGGCAAACGCCCCGGCTACCGGCTGGTCAACGTCGGCGGCCAGACCCTGATCGACGCCGACACGAGGATCGGCGGCTCGGCCTCCCGGTAATGAGAGTTAACGCGTCACAGGTGGGCTGAGCGGGCCCGATGGCCTAACGTGGTGTCATGGCCGAGAGCGGAGCTTCGCCGCCGGGCGGGAACCCTCGCTTCCACGAGGACCTGGTCGGGCTGGACCCGTTTGACCCGGAGGCGCGCGCGTTCGCCGAGCACCTCGACCGGATCGAGCGATCCGGTCCCAACTACACCATCGAGGCCGCTCTCGACGGCGTCGCCGATTTCGCCGACTCCAGCAACCGCCTCGGCGGGCTGCGCTACTGGGTGTCGGCCCTGATCGTCGTGCTCATCGTCCTCGGCGTGATAGTCGCCGCATGGGACATCGTGGTGCACGCCCTCGCGTGGCTCTCGGCGTAACGTGGAACGGGTGAAAGGTATGAAACCCGTTGTCGGCGCCACCCCACGCGTCGTGAAGTCCGAGCAGGAATGGCGGGCGGAGCTGGGCCCGGAGGAGTACGCCGTGCTCCGCCAGGCCGGCACCGAACGGCCGTTCACCGGTGAGTACACCGACACCAAGACGACCGGCGTCTACGAGTGCCGCGCCTGTGGTGCCGAGCTGTTCCGCAGCGACACGAAGTTCGAGAGCCACTGCGGCTGGCCGTCGTTCTACGACCCGGCGGACTCCGACGCCGTCCTCCTCCGCGAAGACCGGACCATGGGCATGAAGCGCATCGAGGTGCTCTGCGGCTCCTGCCACAGCCACCTCGGGCACGTCTTCGAGGGCGAGGGGTACGCGACCCCGACCGACCAGCGCTACTGCATCAACTCGATCTCGCTCAAGCTGACGCCCCAGGAGTGAGACCGCAGTCCTAAATCCTCCTTAAACCGGCAACCCTCCGCCCTCCCTCGAACGTAGTCTCCGCACACGGACGAGGGAGGGCGGAGTCATGACCGACACGTGGGGCATTCCCGGACCGCTGTTCACAGGCCTCTACCTGGGCCTGCTTCTCATTCCCCTGATCCACGCGGTGGTGCGCACCCGCGCGCTGCAGCGCGGCCACGCGGGCGGCTCACCGCAGACCACCGAAGAGCTGGCGCTGCTGACCGGCGAGCGCACCCGCCTCGGCGAGGTCGTCATCGCGCGGCTGCTGGAGCGCGGCCTGATCCGGATGGACGGCAACGGCCGCCTCTACCGCATCCGAAGCAGCTCTTCGAACGTCCTCGACCGCGTCGCGCTCGAGCGGATCAGCAAGGCCGGCACGTCCGTCGACCTGGTGCGCAGCACGGTGGAGCCGCTGCCGGCGGTGGCGGAGCTGGAGGCCGGGCTGGCCGCCCGCGGGCTGGTCGCCGACGTCCGGAAACTGCGCCTCACGTCGGTGACGACGGCGGTGGCGTACTGGGCGCTGTTCGTGCTCGGCGTCGTCCGGCTGATCGCCGGGTCGAGCACCGGGCACCCCGTCGGCTTCCTGGTCGTGCTTCTGCTGCTGAACGCCGTCGCGGCGCTCGTCGGCACGGTCCGGGCCGCGAAGGTCGTCCCCGAGGCGAAGGCCACCGACGCCGGCCGGGCGGCCGCCGAGGAGGCCCGCCGGGCCGGGACGCTGACGTCCGGCGCGGCCGGCGCCGTCGCGAGCAGCGGGCTCGCCGCCTACCCGGACAAGGAGATCCGCGCGGCCGTCAGCCGCGCGGTGCACGCCGCCGCCCGGACCTACGCCCGCCCGTCGGGCCGCTCGAGCTGGGCGGGTGGCACGGCCGTCGGGTTCTTCGGCGGCAGCTCGTGCGGTGGGGGCGGAAGCTCATGCGGCGGCGGGGGTGGCAGCTCCTGCGGAGGTGGTGGCGGCGGGGGGTGCGGCGGTTGAAACGCCGACGCGACCTGCTGCGTCTCACAGCTACGGTAACCGCATCCAACTGAGGGGAGACGGGCGATGGACGACCCGTGGGGCATCTCCGGACCCGATTTCGTGGTCCTCTACATCGCTTTGCTCGGCGCGGCCCTGCTGATCCGGCTGATCGTGGCGGGCGTCGTGGGCAGCCGCGCGGCGCGCGCCGACAACGTCCAGCCGGGCCCGCCGCCGACCGTCTACGAACTCGCGTTCCTCGCGGGTGGTCCGGACCGCGCGGTGGACGCGGCGATCGCGGCGCTGGTGGAGCGCGGTCAGCTGCGCGTCAACAGCTACAAGCAGATCAGCCAGGCCGGGACGCGGCCGGTCGAACCGCTGGAGCGGGCCGTCGCCGACGTCGCGCAGCTGAAGACGACGGCGACGATCCGCGCGCAGGTCCGCAGCTCGGCGGCCATGCGCGCGCTGGAGGACGGTCTCGACCGCCGGGGCCTGCTGGCGTCCGCGTCCGCGAAGCGCCAGGCCCGCACGTTCGGGCTGGTCCTGCAGCTGGCCGTGCTGGTGCTGGGCGTGGCGCGGCTGGTCAACGGCATTTCGCTGGGGCGTCCGGTCGGGATCCTGGTGCCGCTGGTGCTGATCGCGGCCGTCCTGACGATCGTGGCCGCGGTGCGGCGGACGAAGCTCGGGCCCCGGCAGCCGTCGGCCGCGGGGCACCGGCTGCTCGGCCAGGCGCGCTCGGCGGCGTCCGGCCCGGTCCCGGCCGGCGCGCTGGCCGGGGGTTTCCTGCTCGGCGGCGCGGTGGCCGCGGTCGCGCTGGGCGGCTGGGCGATGTACCCGGACGAGGAGCTGGGCGCGGCCCTGACCCCGCCGGCCGGCTTCGGCGGCGGCGGGTCGTCGGGCGGCTCGTCCTGCTCGAGCTCGTCGTGCAGCAGCGGTTCGTCGTGCAGCAGCGGGTCTTCGTGTGGCGGCGGCGGGTGCGGTGGAGGGGGTTGCGGTGGGTGAGCTCGGCATCGGGATCGGCTGGCGGCACGAGCTCGACCTGTCCATCGCGCGGCTGCCGGGCGTCGACTGGGTCGAGGTCGTCGCCGAGAACCTGCACCACGACGACCTTCCCGAGACGCTGGTGGCGTTGCGGCAGCGGGGAATGCCGGTGCTGCCGCACGCCGTTTCCCTTTCGCTCGGCGGGGCCGAGCCGCTCGACACCGGGCGCGTCCAGCACCTCGCGGAGGTCGCGCGGGCGCTGGACGCGCCGCTGGTCAGCGACCACGTCTGCTTCGTGCGCGCGGGCGGGCTCGACTCCGGGCACCTGATGCCGCTCCCCCGTACCCGGGAGGCGCTGGACGTCCTGGTCGCGAACGTGCGGCTGGCGCAGTCCATTGTGGACGTCCCGTTCGCGCTGGAGAACATCGCCGCGGTGCTGGAGTGGCCTGCTTCGGAACTGACGGAGGAACAGTTCCTCACCGAACTGACCGAGCGGACGGACTGCCGGTTGATCATCGACGTCGCGAACCTCTACGCCAACGCCCGCAACATCGGCACCGACCCGGAGGCGTTCCTGGACGGCATCCCGTGGGAGCGGCTGGCGTACGTGCACATGGCGGGCGGCATCGAGCGCGACGGCGTCTACCACGACACGCACGCGCACCCGGTGCTGCCGGAAGTGCTTGCGCTGCTGGGGGAACTCCGCCGCCGGACCGACCCGCCGGGAGTCCTGCTGGAACGCGACGACGACTACCCGAGCGACGCGGAACTGGCCGCGGAGCTGGCGGCCCTCCGGGCGGCGGTGACGGTGTGAGCCGCGAGGACCTGGCGGCCCGCCAGGCGGAACTGCTGCACGCCCTGCTGGCGGACGGCCCGCCCCCGCCGGGCTTCGACAGGTCGCGGCTGCGGGTGGAGGCTCAGGTCCTGCGCCGGAAGCACGGCCGGGTGCTGGCCTACCAGCGGCCGGAGCTGGCGGAGGCCTTGGGCGAGCGGTACGGGGCGCTGTTCGCGGAGTTCGCGGCGCGGCGCCCGAAGTCGGCCACGGAGCATTCGCACGCTTACGCGGACGCGTTCACTGAGTGGCTGATCGAGTCGGGCCATTTGCCGAAGCCCAAGCGGGGGTTGCTTTCCCGGCTCCGGCGTCGCTGAGCCCGAACGCCCCAATGTGGCGTTCGGTGCATCCAGCGCACCCAATGTGGCGTTCGGTGCATCCAACGCACCCAACGCGGCGTTCGGTGCATCCAACGCACCCAATGCCACATTGGGGCGCTGGGGTCCGGAACCCGGTTGTCCACAAGTCGGGTGGCTTGTGGACAACTCGGCCCGGACCAGGGTTTTTGTCGTACCCCGCCGGTAGACTGGTTGCGGGGGCATCCCCCGGGGAGGGCAGGCCCTGCCGTCGGGCCGATCCGCCGCCGGGTGGCTCGACCGCTGGGTCAGGGTGTCCAGGTCGGCTTGTCGACACCCGGCAGCCGCGTTCCGAAGTCCCAATGCGGCTCTGCGCCCGGCAAGCCTCCCGCCATGCGGACCCGGGTCAGGCGGCCGTAGCCGCTTTCCGTCTGCTCCAGCAGGTCGCTGTAGTCCACTTCGGACGAACCCGGGTCCTTGCGGCCCAGGGAATCCAGCCAGTGGCCGGTTCCGGCGAGGGAAAGCCTGACCCGCCAGGTGCCGCCGTCGGTTACCTGGCGGCGGACCGCCGTCATGATCGCCGCCGCGGCCAGCCAGCCTGTTGCGTGGTCCAGCGCCTGGACCGGAAGCGGTGACGGGCCGTCAGAACCCCACGCGATGCCGTTCGACATCTGGACCAGGCTGTCGAAACCGCGCCGCCTGGCCCACGGGCCTTCCCAGCCATAGGCACTCAGGTCCGCGATCACCAAGCCAGGTCGCAGCTCAGCCAGCTCGGCGGGGCCGAAGCCGATCCGCTCCAGCGCGCCCGGGCGGAACGACTGCACCAGGACGTCGGCGCGGCTGATCAGCTTCTTGAGGCGGGCGCGGCCACCTTCGGTGTCCAGCGCGACGAACGTGGATCGCTTGCCCTGTCCGGTGTCCCGCGCCAATGTCTCGACGCGGGGCAGGTGCGCGGCCCCGACGTGCAGGACGTCGGCGCCGTGCGCGGCCAGGACTCGCCCCGCCACCGGGCCGGCCAGCACGTGGGTCAGCTCCAGTACCCGGACCCCGCCCAGCGGGCGGTCCGAATAGAACAACGTCCGCTTCGGGGCCTCGTCGATCGGCTCCAAGTGAACCAGCGGCAGGGAAGCCACCGCCTCGCCCTGCGGGTGCGCCGCCCAGTCCTCCGGCGAACGCAGCTCCGCGGCCGCTCCCCCGGCGCTGACGACGGCGTGCTCGACCTCGCGCGCGATGCGCCCGGCGACCGTCTTCGTCACGACGTCCCGGCTGCCGGGGACGCCGAGGCCCCAGCACACCGCGGCTTCGTGGCGCGGGTAGTTGCAGTGCAGACGGACCCAGCCGTCGACCGTGCGGTAGTTGCCCGAAAGCGGTCCCCAGACCGGCTCCGGTGAAGCGCCCTCGACCCGCGAAAAGGCTTCGCTCGCGAACGACGCCGCCGCGTGGCGGGTGTCCGCCGTGACGACGCCGGGGTCGATCTCGCGCAGCTTAAGCAGTTCGCCGGCGGACAGGGTCGCCGCGGCGACGGACGCCGTCGCGGCCGCCGCCACCCGGTACGGCCCGGGCAGCACGTCTTCGGCGCCGGTCAGCTCGACCGGTCCCGGCGTCTCCCCGGTCAGGGTGTGCCAGACGCCGTCCAGGATCTCGCGCACTACGGCAGCGCCGCGACGAGCTCGGCGGGCGGCACGCGGGTGCCGGTGTAGAACGGGATCTCTTCGCGCACGTGCAGCCGCGCCTCGGTGCCGCGCAGGTGGCGCATCAGATCGACGATCCGGTGCAGTTCATCGGCCTCGAAGGCGAGGATCCACTCGTAGTCGCCCAGCGCGAACGACGCGACGGTGTTGGCGCGCACGTCCGGGTAGTCGCGGGCCTCCTTGCCGTGGTCGGCGAGCATCTTCCGGCGCTCGTTCTCCGGCAGCAGGTACCACTCGTAGGAGCGGACGAACGGGTAGACGCAGATGAACTTGCGCGCCTCTTCCCCGGCCAGGAACGCCGGGATGTGGCTCTTGTTGAACTCGGCGGGCCGGTGCAGCGCGGTCTGGCTCCAGACCGGCGTCGACGCGCGCCCGAGCGGCGTCCGCCGGAACCCGGCGTAGGCGGCCTGGACCTGCTCGATCTCCTCGGCGTGCCACCAGATCATGTAGTCGGCGTCGGCCCGCAGCGCGGAGAGGTCGTACACCCCGCGGACGACGACGCCCTTCGACTCGAGGCCGTCGAGGTACTCGGTGGTCTCGCGACCGGCGGTCCCGCGGTCCTCACCCAGCCTGCCGGGTTCGATCCGGAAGACCGACCAGGTGGTGTACCGGATGGTGTCGTTGAGCTCGTTGAAGTTGACCCGCGCCATACGTCCATCCTGTCACCGCGCCCCGCGAGGCGCCCCCACGGGTCGGGGTGACAGCACTCACGCGGAAAGGTGCGCGGCCACCCGGTTCGCGGCCGCTTCGGCCGTCGCCACGCAGGCCGGCAGGCCGACGCCGTGCAGGGTCGCGCCCGCGACCGCCAGGCCCGGCACCTCGGCGATCGCCTTCTCGATGCGCTCCACCCGCTCCAGGTGCCCGGTGCCGTACTGCGGCAGCCCGCCGCCCCAGCGCGTCACCAGCGTCTCGACCGGTTCCGCCGTGATGCCGGTGAGCCGCGCGAGGTCGTCGCGGACCAGGCGGACCAGCTCGACGTCGTCCGCCTTCAGCGCGCCCAGCTCGCCGAACCGGCCGACCGAGCCGCGGACCAGCACCGGGCCCGTGCCGAAGTGCGCCCACTTGCGCGAAGAAAAAGTGAACGCCTTCGACGCGTACGGCACGCCTGACGCGTCACGCTCGCCCTGGCCGATCAGGATCCCCGACGCCGCCGGCAGGTCCGTGCCCTGCGGCAGCGCCAGCGCGACCACCGCCATCGACGCCAGCTCGACCTCGCCGAACGCCGCCGACGCCGCCGGCACCAGGTCCGCGAGCAGGCGGCGGGCCGAGGGCGCCGGCACCGCGAGGACCACCGCGTCGGCGTCGACCGTGTTCTCCGCCGGCGCGTGCGCGGTCGGCGCCGCGCCGATCCGCAGCCGCCAGCGGGTGCCGTTGCGTTCGATGTCGCAGACCGGCAGCCCGGCCCGCAGGTCGGCACCGGACAGCTCGGTCAGCCGGTCGACCACCGTGCCCAGCCCGCCGGAGACCGTGCCGAACACCGGCGCCGTGCTGGGTGAGGCGGGCAGCTGGGACGCGGCCGCCGCGGTCAGCGAACCCGCGCCGGCGGCCACCGCCGCGGCCAGGCCCGGCATGGTCGCGCGCAGGCCGAGACCGTCGGCCCCGCCCGCGTAGACCCCGCCGAGCAGCGGGTCGACCAGGCGATCCACCAGCTCGTCGCCGAACCGCTCGCGCAGCAGCGGGCCCAGCGGCACGTCCCCGCCCGGCAGCCGCAGCTCCGGCAGCGACGCCTCGGCCTCGACCGCGCGGCGCCCGGCCTCCGACAGCACCCCGGCGACCGACTCCGCCGACGCCGGGACGCCCATCACGGTGCCCGGCGGCAGCCCGGTGACGGTCCCGCCGGCGTGGATCTTCGCGCGGGCGCCGGTCGGGTGGACGACGTCGAGGCCCAGCTCGCGGACCAGCCCGAGCATCTCGGGACGGCGGACGAGGAACGCCTCGGCGCCGACGTCGTAGGGCACCCCGGCCAGCTCGGCCGTGCGCAGCTTGCCGCCCGGCGTCCGGGTCTTCTCGAAGACGACGATCTCGACGTCGCTGCCCAGCAGCCGCCGCAGCCGGTACGCGGCGGTCAGCCCGGAGACGCCGGCCCCGACGACCGCGACCCGTTTCACAGCTCGTGCACCAGCCCGACCACCCGGGTCAGCACCTCGGGGTCGACACCGGGGAGGACACCGTGGCCCAGGTTGAAGATGTGGCCGTCCGCGGCGCGCCCTTCGGCGACGATGCGGCGGACCTCGGCCTCGAGCACCGGCCAGGACGCGTGCAGCAGCGCCGGGTCCAGGTTACCCTGCACCACGGCCTTGCCGCCGAGCCGGCGGACGGCCTCGTCCAGCGGGATCCGCCAGTCGACGCCGACGACGTCCGCGCCCGCGTCGCGCATCGCGGCGAGCAGCTCGCCGGTGCCGACGCCGAAGTGGATGCGCGGGACGCCGTAGGAGGCGACGCCGTCGAGGACCTTCGCCGAGTGCGGCAGGACGAACTCGCGGTAGTCCCGCTCGGACAGCGCGCCGGCCCAGGAGTCGAACAGCTGGACCGCGTCGACGCCGGCGTCGAGCTGCGCACGCAGGAAGGTCAGCGCGATGTCGGCCAGCCGCCCGGCCAGCTCGTGCCAGACCTCCGGCGACGAGTGCATCAGCGCCTTGGTGTGCTCGTGGTTGCGGCTCGGCCCGCCTTCGATGAGGTAGCTGGCCAGCGTGAACGGCGCGCCGGCGAAGCCGATCAGCGGCGTCTCGCCGAGCCGCTCGACCAGCAGCCGGATGCCGTCGGCGACCCGCTCGACCTGGTCCGGCGTCAGTTCCGGCAGGGCCTTCACGGCGGCGAGGTCGCGCACCGGCGTCCCGACCACCGGGCCGGTGCCCGGGACGATGTCGAGGTCGACCCCGGCGGCCTTGAGCGGCACCACGATGTCGCTGTACAGGATGGCCGCGTCGACGCCGTGCCGCCGGACCGGCTGCAGCGTGATCTCGGCGAGCATCTCGGGGTCGAAGCAGGAGTCGAGCATCGGCACGCCTTCGCGCAGCGCGCGGTACTCGGGCAGCGATCGCCCGGCCTGGCGCATGAACCAGACGGGCGTGCGCGCCGGGCGGTCGCCGCGCGCGGCGGCCAGGAACGGGGCTTCGGGCAGCTCGCGGCGGGCGGACGCGGCGGTCCGCTGCGGCAGAGGCGTGGTGGGAGACATCGTCTTCAATCGTGCCACGAGCCCGGCGGGGCCCTTCTCTCGGCGCGCCTCCGCCCGCAACAGGGCGTGCCCGCCCTAAAGTCGATGCGTGACCGCGACGAAACCAGTGCCCGAACTCTTCCGAGAAGCAGTCGCGGCCCTGCAGTCCGTCCGGCCCCGCCGCGAGGTGCTGCTGGAGCCGATGCGGCCGCCGCAGCGGCTCGCTCCGTGGGCCTACGCGGTGAGCACCGAGGTCTCCGGTCCCGCCGACGTGCTGGCCTCGGGCCGGCTGGTCCTGCTGCACGACCCGGACGGCCAGGAGGGCTGGGACGGCGTCCTGCGCCTGGTCATGTACGTCCGCGCGGAGCTGGACCGCGAGCTGGCGACCGACCCGTTCCTGCCTGCCGTCGGCTGGTCGTGGCTGACCGACGCGCTGGAGGTGTCCGGCGCGAGCTGGAAGTCGCTGGGCGGCACGGTCACCGAGACGTCGTCGGCCCGCTTCGGCGACATCTCCGGCCCGGCCCGCACCGACGACCTGGAGCTCCGGGCGTCCTGGACGCCCACCGACGGCGCGCTGCTGCCGCACGGGCAGGCGTTCTGCCAGGTGATGGCGAGCGTCGTCGGCCTGCCGCCGGTCGGCGTCACGCTCTTCGGGCAGCGCCAGAACTCCTGAGGCCGTCCGGGCGACGATCGGCAACGGAACGGCAACGGCGGATCTCCCTCGGCCGTCAGGACCACACCACCTTGTACGGATGTGAGCAAAATTCGCATCCGGTGAACGACGTCCAAGTGCGCCCGGAACCACCGGACGGCGGCTCAGCGGGCCTCTGCGCGCCGTGAATGGTCCGGACAACACCGGACCCCGGCGGACCACCGCGGTCGTTCCCGAGGCCATTTCACGTCTTGCGCGAGTGCCCCCGTTCGTGAGACAACGCCGTCACGGAGTGCAACAAGATCAACTAGCGCCGCCGCGGCCGTCCGGGCCCGCGAACCCGCCTCACGGGATACGGACAGTCACCACGGGCGGTCGCGAGAACCTCTCTGAAGCCGTTTCACGAAGTTGATCATGCCCCGGCCGGAGCCACATTCCGGCGCAGTCGGACCCGCGTGGAACCCCCGGTCGGCGGACGCACCGGAAGGTGCACGGCCCATCTGCACGGCCATTTGGGCGCCGGTAACTTCTTTGCATCGTGTTCGCTGGGCTATCCGTTAGCAACCGGCCGTGTACTAGCCCGATCGTGTTACTACGAACCCACTGAGTGACTGTTCGTTTGAGATAGATACCCATTCGATCCCCCCAGAACGGCCTCAGGGCGGCTACAGTGCCTTCGACGACACCACTTTCGGTCTAAAGCTGGCGCGGCTGAACGGCCGAAGGTCCCGGTGCCGGTCGGGGGGCACGACCGACTCCAGGGAGGTAGTGACGTGGCTACCGTCGGCATTTCTCAGGCCGTCCGATCCACGCCAGCCGGTGCATTGCCGGCGAGCATGGTTCCGCACCCGCGGGAAGAGCTTTTTTCCGTGTTGGTGGTCGATGACCACCCGCTGTTGAGGGAGGCAATCGCAGCAAGACTCGCACAGATGGGTGCGGGTACCGTTCACGAAGCCGCCACGGTGGCCGAAGCGAGGGCGCGAGCACAGGCCACAGGGCCCTGTGACCTGGCGATCCTCGATCTCGGACTGCCGGACGGCAGCGGCATCGAACTGGTTACGGAACTCCGTAGCCACGGGTGGCCGCGCGTGGTGGTCCTCGCATCCTCGGACGACCCGTACGCGGTCCGCTCGGCCTTCCAGGCCGGGGCCCAGGCGTACCTGCTGAAGTCCGCGTCGCCGGTCGTAGTGACCGACGGCGTGCGGCGTGTGCTCGAAGGCGGCGTTTACGCCGACCCGAGCGTGGCTCCGGTGCTCGCCACCGGGACCCGCGTCGCCGGCACCGACAACACCCCGCGCGAGCTCTCCGCTCGTGAGGTGGAGGTGCTCCAGCTGGTCGCCGACGGACAGTCCAACAAGGAGATCGGCGAGGAACTTTCCCTCTCCGCACTCACCGTCAAGTCCCACCTCTCCCGGATCGGGCGCAAGCTCGGCACGGGTGACCGGGCTCAGATGGTTGCGCTGGCCATGCGTGCCGGCGTGATCCGCTGACGTAGACAACACCTCCCTGCGGGGCGGGCGGACCAGGCGCGGTACGCCCGTCCCGTAGGGTCGTCAAACATGGGAAGCGCAGAAGCCGAGGACGCCGGGATGGAGATCGAGTCCACTGGCGGCCCCGTGCTGCTACGCGAGCCGGCCGAGGGCACACCCCCGGTGGTCACCGACCAACGCGCGCTGGCCGAGGCCTGCGCGCGACTTGCCGCGGGCACCGGCGCGGTCGCCGTCGACACCGAACGCGCGTCCGGCTACCGGTACTGGCCCAAGGCCTACCTCGTCCAGCTGCGGCGCGAGGGGTCCGGCACGGTCCTGATCGACCCGACCGAGCTCGACGACCTCACGCCGCTGAAGAACGTCCTCAACTCCCTGGAGTGGGTGCTGCACGCCGCCTCCCAGGACCTCCCCTGCCTCGCCGAGCTGGACCTGCACCCCGCGGGGCTGTTCGACACCGAGCTGGCCGGCCGCCTGGCGGGCTACGAGCGCGTGGCGCTCGGGACGCTCGTCGAGCTGCTGCTCGGCTACACCCTCGAGAAGGGCCACAGCGCGGCCGACTGGTCGAAGCGGCCCCTGCCGGTCGACTGGCTGAACTACGCCGCCCTCGACGTCGAGCTGCTCATCCAGCTGCGCGAAAAGCTGGAGGCGGAGCTGGGCGCCCAGGGCAAGCTCGAGTGGGCGCAGCAGGAGTTCGAAGCCGTCCGCACCGCGCCGCCGCCCGCCCCGCGGGCCGAGCCGTGGCGCCGGACGTCCGGGGTGCACAAGATCCGCAGCCCGCGCGGGCTCGCCGTGGTGCGCGAGCTGTGGCAGGCGCGGGACGAGCTGGCCCGCAAGCGCGACCGCGCGCCGAGCCGGATCCTGCCGGACAGCGCGATCATCAACGCCGTCACCGCCGACCCGAAGACGGTCGAAGAGCTGCAGGCGCTGCCGGTGTTCAGCGGCCGCGTCCAGCGCAAGTACACCGCGAGCTGGCTGCGGCACCTGCAGGCGGCCAAGGCGCTGCCGGCGAGCGAACTGCCGTCGCCGTCGCAGCCCACCGACGGCCCGCCGCCGGTGAACCGCTGGGCGGACAAGGACCCGGACGCCGCGGCCCGCTTGGCCGCAGCCCGCGCGGCCCTGTCGGCCATCGCGGAGGACCGCCGGCTGCCGGTGGAGAACCTGCTGCTGCCGGACCTGGTCCGCCGCACGTGCTGGCGTCCCCCGGCCCAGCTGGACGAAGACGTCGTCGCGGACGTCCTGCGCGCGGGCGGAGCCCGCCCGTGGCAGGTCGAGCTGACGGCGGCGGCGCTGAGCAAGGCCCTGCACGCCGCGGCGGCCTGACGCTAGTTCGCCGTCTCGCGGGCCGCGGCCAGGGCGTCGGCCGTCCGGAGTGTCTCCGGATGGCCGCGTCCCAGCACCAGCTCGAAGCCTTCGGCCGCGTACTCGTACGCGACGACGGCGTCGGCCCACTCCTCGCGGCGGAAGTGCACCCGGGCCACCACGCCCTAGGCCCGCAGCAGGACCGGGTGGCCGGGCGGGAACGGGCCCGCGGCCAGGACGGCCCGCGCGTAATGATCGGCGTCGGCCAGGCGGTCGGTCTCGGTCAAGACCCGGCTCAGCAGCAGGCGGGACTCCCACGTGAGCCGATCCTCGGGACCGGGGAAGACCAGGCGCTCCTGCAGCACCGACTCCGCGAGTGACGCGGCTTCGGCGAACTCGCCGTTCAGGAACAGGGCGTACGCCAGTTCGGCGCGCACCTTCACCGGGTCGTCGGGGTCTTGGGGCTGTTCGCGCAGAGCCGTGATCCACGGGCCCGGCGCGCCCAGCAACGCTTGGATCTCCTGGCGGATGGCTTGCACGTCGTCGTGCAGCGCGGGCCCGGCCTCGCGCAGCGTCTGTTCGGCCTCGTCGAACCGGCCCAGCTCCGCCTGGGCCGAGGCGATCCACAGCAGGACGTCCACTGGGGGTTCCACCACGGCCCGGTAGGCGTCGATCGCCGCCGCGTACCGGCCCGCCCGGTGCAGCGTGCTCGCCGCCGCGACGCGACAGTGGTGGACCATCGGGTGTTCCTGGCCCAGGACGTAGGCGTAGGCCCCCTGCAGCCAGGCGTACAGCGCCAGCGCTTCGTCGACCCGGCCGGCCTCCTCACAGCGCGAGGCGATGCCGTACCAAGACGTCAACGCGATCACGTTCCGCGGGCCGAACACCCGGCCCTGGTCCGCGACCATCTCTCGCAGCCACGCCTCGGTAGCCGGGTCCCGGAGTTCGAGCAGCCGTTCCCCGATGTCCTGCCGCAACTCCAGCGCCTCGATGCTGTCACGCTTGCGCTTGCGGTCCAGTTTCGCGTGCAGCCACGTGATCTCGCCGCGAAGCCGCTGGACGTCCACTAGTCGGTGGAGGTCGCGAGGAGCGCGTGCGCTTCGGCCCGCAGCTCTTCGGTCGGCTCCGGCAGCCCGGCCAGCCGGACGACGCCGTCGGCGCCTTCGCGGGTGTGGGCCTCGACGTCCAGCTCCGGGTCGTCCCGGCGGATCACCGCGATGCTCTCCACCAGGCCGAAGACGAGGTCCGTGCGCACGGCCACCGGAACCACGCCCGCCGCCTCGAGCAGGTCGCCGTAGGCCGCCTTCAGCTCCGCGCGCTCGGCGCGGAAGCGGGCCAGGTTGGGCGAGCCGACCTCGGGCAGCAGGTACAGCGCGCCCAGGTTGTGCCGGGCGCCGCCGAGCAGGCCGATGTCCGCGTAGGCCAGGGCCCACAGCCGGACGGCCACCGCCGCCTCCCCCGCGACCAGCCGCGCGGCCAGCACCAGCGACGGCCGGACCGTGCCGGCCAGCAGCGCGGCGAGGATGTCCTCCTTCGCCGGGAAGTGGTAGTAGAGCGACGCCTGGCGCAGCCCGGCCCGCTCGGCGATCGCGCGGGTCGTCGTCGCCGCGTACCCCGCTCCGGTGAACAGCTCCCCCGCCGCGTCGAGCACGGCCTGCCGCGCGTCCGGGCGGTTCGCCGCCGCGCCACTCGCCCGGGGTCTGCCGACCCCCGCCCCTTTGACCACGGCGTTGATCCTGCCAGGTCGCCCACCCGCCGGTGATCACCGAGGGGGCGTTACGTCCGGATGTCGCCGTTGACGCGCCGCCCGCGGATCGGTTAACCGGGCGGCAACACCGCGGAGATCGTCACGTCGTGCCGCCGTCCTAATTTCTGTCATGCGATCGAAAAAACGAGACGGGGAGCGTCCATGACCGATGAGCTGGCCGGCTTCGGCTACCGCCAAGAGCTGAGACGCTCCCTCGGCGGCTTCTCCGCCTTCGCCGCGGGCTTCTCCTTCGTCTCGATCCTGACGACCGTCTTCCAGCTCTTCGGCTTCGGCTTCACCTTCGGCGGGCCGCGGTTCTTCTGGACGTGGCCGGTCGTGCTCGCCGGCCAGCTGCTCGTCGCGCTGGTGTTCGCCGAGCTCGCCGCGCGCTACCCGCTGGCCGGATCCGTGTACCAGTGGGCGAAGCAGCTGACGCGCGGCTTCCTCGGCTGGCTCGCCGGCTGGATGATGCTGCTCGGCTGCGTCGTCGCCCTCGCCGCCGCGGCGATCGCGCTGCAGGTCGTGCTGCCGTCCGTCTGGGACGGCTTCCAGGTCGTCGGCGGCGATCCGGCGGTGACGTCGCCGACCGGCGCGGCCAACGCCGTCCTGCTCGGCACCGTGCTGCTCCTGTTCACCACCGCCGTCAACGTCGGCGGGGTGCGGCTGATGGCCCGGATCAACGACGTCGGCGTGGCGGCCGAGCTGCTCGGCGTCGTGGTGCTGGTGCTCGGGCTCGGCCTGTTCGCCGTCCGCGGCCCGCAGGTCGTGCTGCACGACGCCGCCGGCAGCGCGCCCGGGATCGGCGGCGTGCTCGCGTCGGCGCTCATGGCGGCCTACGTCCTCTACGGCTTCGACACCGCCGCGTCCGTGGCCGAGGAGACGAAGAACGCGCGAAGGGCGGCGCCGCGGGCGGTCCTGCGTGCCGTGCTCGTGTCCGGCGTCGGCGGGCTGGCCGTGGTGCTCACCGCGCTGATGGCCGCGCCGAGCCTCACCGACGGGCAGCTCGCCGGCCGCGGCCTGCCGTACGTGATCACCGCCGTCTTCGGCGACACCCTCGGCCGGGTCTTCCTCGCCGACGTCGCGATCGCCGTCGTCGTCTGCACCCTGACGATCCAAACCGGCACGGTCCGGCTGATCTACGCGATGGCCCGCGACGGCGCGCTCCCCGGCTCGGCGCGGCTGGCCGGGGTGAACCGCCGGACCGGGGCACCGGTCGCGCCCGCGCTGCTGTCCGGCGCGCTCGCCATCGCCCTCCTGCTGCTCAACGTCGGCAACCCGACGCTGTTCAGCACGATCACCGGGACGTCGGTCGTGGTCGTCTACCTGGCGTACCTGCTGGTCACGGGCCCGCTGCTGCTGAAACGGCTGCGCGGGCGGTTCCCGGCCGAGCCCGGCCGGTTCTCCCTCGGCCGCTGGGGTGTCCCGCTGAACGGGACAGCCGTCGCCTACGGCGTGGCCATGATCGTCAACATCGCCTGGCCGCGTGCGGAGATCTACGACGTCGCCGGTTCGGGCGCAGCTTGGCTGCTGTTGTTCCCGATAGAGTTCGTCGGCGGCGCGCTGGTGATCGGCGCGTTCTGCTGGCTGCGGCTCCGCCCCGCTCCCGCCCTCGAACCGGCCACCTGAGAGGACGTCCGATGAGCACGACCGCGACCACCCACGGCGCGCGCGACCACGCCCGGGCCCAAGCGGGCACCGTCGTCGACACGATGCCGTCGATCCCGGCGAGCACGTGGTCGTCCCCGCCACCCGGGATCGCGCCCGAGGCCCTGACCTGGGCCGAGACGGTCGGCGGCGGCGGGTATGCGCACAAGGTGCTGGCCCGCGGCACCCGGCTGCGGCTCACCGACGTCGAGGGTGACGCGTGCGCGCACCTGCTGCTGTTCAACGCCGACCAGCCCTGGGAGCGGCTGAACGTCGCCGACACGGTGAAGGTGCAGTGGAACGCCTACCTCGGCGGGTCCGTGGCGCTGCTGTCGGACCAGGCCCGGGTGCTCGCGACGATCGTCGCGGACTCCAGCGGCCGCCACGACGCGCTGTGCGGGACGTCCACTGTGGACGGCAACACCGAGCGCTACGGCGACGGCGCCCCGCAGGGCCCCTCCCCCGCCGGGCTCCCGCTGTTCACCTTGGCGGCGGCGAAGAACGGGCTCGGCCCGCGCGACCTGCCGCCGAGCCTGTCGTTCTTCCAGGGCGTGCGCGTGGGTTCCGCCGGCGAGCTGGAGTTCACCGGGTCCGCGGGGGCCGGCAAGTCGGTGGACCTGCGGATCGAGATCTCGTCGATCGTGCTGCTGGCCAACGTGCCGCACCCGGTCGACCCGCGGCCGGACTACACCGCGACCAACCTCGAAGTGCTCGCCTGGCGGGACCGGCCGTCCACACCGGACAGTCCCGAATGGACGCACACGCCGGAGGCCAGGCGCGCCTTCGAGAACACGGCCGACTACCTGACCGCGAGGGGGATCGCGTGAGCACCGCCTACGAGTCCCAGCTGGAACTCACCTTCGACGTCCCCGCGCGGGCGCCGTTCTCCCTGGTGCTCAAGCAGGGCCAAGAGCTGTCGATCATCGACCTCGGCGGCAACCAGGCCGTCGACTTCCTTTGCTACGACGCCAACGACACGGCGAAGCGGTACAGCGCCGCGGCGACGATCGCCGCGCAGCGCAACATCTTCCTCACCACCGGCAGCGTGCTGCGCACCCAGGAGGGCGCGCCGCTGCTGACCGTCGTCGCCGACACCTGCGGGCGGCACGACACGCTCGGCGGCGCGTGCAGCAAGGAGTCCAACAGCCTGCGCTACGGCCAGCACACCCGGTTCCAGCACGCCTGCGTCGAGAACTTCCTCATCGAGGGCGCGAAGTGGGGCCTCGGCAAGCGCGACCTCGTCAGCAACGTCAACTGGTACATGAACGTGCCGGTCGAGGCGGACGGCACCCTCGGCATCGTCGACGGGATCTCCGCGCCGGGCCTGGAGGTCCGGCTGCGCGCCGAGACCGACGTCCTGGTCCTGGTGTCGAACTGCCCGCAGATCAACAACCCCTGCAACGGGTTCGACCCGACGCCGGTGCGGCTGGTCGTGACGGCTTCCGGGGGCGGGGCGTGAGACTGCTCGTCGCCAACCGCGGGGAGATCGCCGTCCGGATCCTGCGCAGCGCCAAGGAACTGGGCCTCGAAACCGTCGCGGTGTACTCGGACGCCGACCGCCTGGCCCCGCACGTCCGGCTCGCCGACCGGGCCGTGCGGCTCGGCCCGGCCCCGGCGGCGGAAAGCTACCTGCGGGCCGACGCGATCATCGCGGCCGCCCTCGAAACCAGCTGCGACGCCGTCCACCCGGGGTACGGGTTCCTCTCCGAGGACGCGGCGTTCGCGCGGGCCTGCGAGGACGCCGGGCTGGCGTTCGCCGGCCCGTCGCCCGAGCACCTGGAGGTGTTCGGCAGCAAGCACACCGCGCGCGAGGCGGCGATCGCGGCGGACGTCCCGCTGCTGCCCGGCACCGGCCTGCTGTCCGATGTGGACGAAGCGCTGGCCCGTGCGGCGGAAATCGGTTACCCGGTGATGCTCAAGGCCACCGGGGGCGGCGGCGGGATCGGGATGCGCGCGTGCGCCACCCCCGAAGAACTGCGTGACGCGTGGGACGGCGTCCGCAGCGTCGCGGCCAAGAGCTTCGCCAGCTCCGGGGTGTTCCTGGAACGGCTGGTGCGCCACGCGCGGCACGTCGAGGTCCAGGTGTTCGGCGACGGGTTCGGCGAGGTCCTCGCGCTGGGCACGCGCGACTGCTCGCTGCAGCGGCGCAACCAGAAGGTCGTCGAGGAGTGCCCGGCGCCGGACCTGCCCGAGGACGTCCGCCGTCGCCTGGTCGGCTCGGCGATCGCGCTGTGCTCCTCGGTGCGGTACCGCTCGGCGGGCACGGTCGAGTACGTCTACGACCCCGAGCGCGGCGAGGCCGCGTTCCTCGAGGTCAACACGCGGCTGCAGGTCGAGCACCCCGTCACCGAAGCGGTGTACGGCGTCGACCTGGTCGCTTGGATGCTGCGCCTCGCCCAAGGCGACCGCGCGATGTTCCGGGCCGTGCCGATCGCGCGCGGGCACGCCGTCGAAGCGCGGGTGTACGCCGAGGACCCGAGTGCCGGCCACCGGCCGAGCGCGGGCCTCGTGACGCGGGTTTCCCTGCCCTCCGACGCCCGGGTGGACACCTGGGTCGAGCCGGGCACGACCGTCACCACGCACTACGACCCGTTGCTGGCCAAGGTGATCTGCACCGGAACCGACCGTGCGGACGCCCTGGCGAACCTGCGGACCGCGCTGGCCGGGACGCGCGTGGACGGCGTCCGGACCAACCTCGGGCAGCTGCGGGCCGCGGCCGCCGATCCGGCGTTCGAAGCGGCGTCCCACGACACGTCCACTTTGGACGACGTCGAGGACGCCGAGCCGCGGATCGACGTCGTGCGCGGCGGGACCATGACGACCGTGCAGGACTGGCCGGGCCGCACCGGGTACTGGCACGTCGGAGTACCGCCGAGCGGGCCGATGGACGACCGCTCGCTGCGGCTGGGCAACCTCGCGCTGGGCAACCCCGAGGGCGCGCCCGGCCTGGAGTGCACTGTGGACGGTGTCACGCTGCGCTTCTCGCACGCCACCGACGTCTGCGTCACCGGTGCGCCGGCCACCGTACTGGTGGACGGCGCCGAGGTTCCCCTGTGGACACCGATCGAGGTGCCCCCGGGCGCGACCCTCGATGTCCGGGCCTGCACGGCCGGGCTGCGCAGCTACGTGCTGGTGCGCGGCGGTATCGACGTGCCGGAGTTCCTCGGCAGCGCGGCGACGTTCACCCTCGGCCGCTTCGGCGGGCACGGCGGCCGCGCGCTGGCCGCGGGCGACGTCCTGGCCCCGGGACCGGTGCCCGCGGACCCGGTCGTCGGCCCGGTGACCGACCGGCCCGAGTTCGCGTCCCACTGGACGATCGGTGCCCTCGAAGGACCGCACGCGGCGCCGGAGTTCTTCACCCCCGAGGACGTCGACACGTTCTACGCCACCGACTGGCAGGTCCACTTCAACTCGGCGCGCACCGGCGTCCGGCTGGTCGGGCCGCGGCCGAAGTGGGCACGCGCGGACGGCGGCGAGGCGGGGCTGCACCCGTCGAACATCCACGACACGCCGTACGCGATCGGCGCCGTCGACTACACCGGCGACCTGCCGATCCTCCTCGGCCCGGACGGCCCCAGCCTCGGCGGGTTCGTCTGCCCGGCGACGGTCGCCACCGGCGAGCGCTGGAAGCTCGGGCAGCTGCGGCCGGGTGACACCGTGCGGTTCGTGCCGGTCGACACCGACCACGCGGCGGCGCTGCGGGCGCGGCCCGCGTCGGCGGTCGAGCCGAGCCGGCCCGCGCGCCACGACGGCGGTGTCCTCACGCGACTGTCCTCTTCGGACGAGGAGCCGTCGGTGACCTACCGGCGCAGCGGCGACGACAACCTGCTCGTCGAGTACGGCGAGATGAAACTCGACCTCGCGCTGCGGATGCGGGTGCACGCGCTCGCCGAGCGGCTCGCGGCCGAGGGCGTGCCGGGGATCGTCGACCTGACACCGGGCATCCGGTCGCTGCAGGTGCACGTCGACCCGGACGCGCTGCCGGTCGGCAAGGCGCTCGGCCTGGTGCGGGAGCTCGAACGCGACCTGCCGCCGACGCACGACCTCGTGGTGCCGAGCCGCAGCGTGCGGCTCCCGCTGTCGTGGGACGACCCGGCGACGCGCGAAGCGATCGAGCGGTACATGACCGGCGTGCGCGACGACGCGCCGTGGTGCCCGTGGAACATCGAGTTCATCCGGCGGGTCAACGGACTGTCCAGTGTGGACGACGTCTACCGCACGGTGTTCGACGCGGAGTACCTGGTGCTCGGGCTCGGCGACGTCTACCTGGGCGCGCCGGTCGCAACGCCGCTCGACCCACGGCACCGCCTGGTCACGACGAAGTACAACCCGGCGCGGACGTGGACGGCCGAGAACTCCGTCGGCATCGGCGGCGCGTACCTCTGCATCTACGGGATGGAGGGGCCGGGCGGGTACCAGTTCGTCGGGCGGACAGTGCAGGTGTGGAACAGCTGGCTGGGTGCACAGCAGCCGTGGCGGCTGCGGTTCTTCGACCGGATCTCCTGGTACCCGGTGTCCGCGGACGAGTTGCTGGACCTGCGGGCGCGCTCGTCGGCCGGTCAGCTGGAGCTGGACGTCACCGACGGCTCGTTCGTGCTGGCGGACTACCAGAAGTTCCTGTCCGACAACGCGTCGAGCATCGCGGACTTCCGGGCGACGCAGACGGCGGCGTTCGAAGCGGAGCGGCAGGCGTGGGCGGCGGCGGGTGAGTTCGACCCGAAACCGGAACCGGTGACGCGGCCCCCGGCGCGCGTCGAGGCGCCGCCGGGCGGGCACGTCGTCGAGGCGCCGTTCGCGGCGACCGTGTGGCGGGTGGACGTCTCGGTGGGCGAGCGTGTTGAGGACGCGCAGTCGCTGGTGACGCTGGAAGCGATGAAGACGGAGGCGCGGATCCCGGCGCCGGCCGGCGGGAAGGTGGTCGACGTGCTCGTGTCCCCCGGTGACCAGGTGGCGCCCGGCACGCCGCTGGTGGTGCTCGGATGAGCCTCCTGGAACGGGTGCGCGCGGCGTACCGCCGGATCGAGCAGGTCGACCGGCCGGAGATCTGGATCGACCTGCGCCCGGAGGCCGACGTCCTGGCCGAAGCGGCCGCGCTGGAAGAGCGTGGGCTGCCGCTCCACGGGAAGCTCGTCGCGGTGAAGGGCAACATCGACGTCGCCGGCCTGCCGACGACCGCGGGGTGCCCGGCGTACGCGTACCGGCCGGAGGCGGACGCGCCGGTCGTCGCGCGGCTGCGGGCGGCCGGGGCGCTGGTGCTCGGCACGACGAACCTGGACCAGTTCGCGACCGGGCTGGTCGGCACGCGCAGCCCGTACGGCGCGGTCCGCAACGCCGTCGACCCGGCCTACGTCTCGGGCGGTTCGAGTTCCGGTTCGGCGGTGGCGGTCGCCCTCGGCATCGTGGACCTGGCGCTGGGCACCGACACCGCCGGTTCGGGGCGGGTGCCGGCGGCGTTCAACGGGATCGTCGGCCTCAAGCCGACCCCGGGCCTGCTGCCGACCGAGGGGGTCGTCCCGGCGTGCCGCAGCATCGACTGCGTCTCGCTCTTCGCGCGGACGGTCGAGGAAGCGTCGTTCGCCTTGACGTGCCTGGCCGAGCCCGCCCAGATCCACACGGGACGGTTCCGCATCGGCGTTCCCTCGGACCTCGGCCCGCTCGCGCCCGGCTGGGCGGAGGCGTTCGCCGCCACGGTCGAGGACTACGCCGCGGCGGGCGCCGAAGTGACCACTGTGGACATATCGACTTTCCTGGAAGCGGCGGGGTTGCTGTACGGCGGCGCGTTCGTCGCCGAGCGGTACACGGCGGTCGGCGAGTTCCTGGACGCGCACCCGGACGACTGCGACCCGGTGGTGCACGGCATCATCACCGGCGCCCGGGACATCCCGGCGCACCGGCTGTTCGCCGACCAGGAGACCCTGGCCGGACTGCGCACCGAGGCTCTCGCGGTGCTGGCGGGCGTCGACGCGCTCCTGCTCCCGACGACCACCGAGCACCCCACGCTCGCCGAGGTCGCCGCGGACCCGGTCGCCGTCAACGCGCGGTTGGGCCGGTTCACCAACTCCACCAACCTGTTCGGCCTGTCGGCCCTGGCGGTCCCGGCGGGCACGGTGGCCGGCCGCCCGTTCGGCGTCATGCTGGTCGGCGCCCCGCACGACGACCTGAAGCTGACGGCGCTCGCGACCCTCCGCCCCGAGCGGGTCCCGATCGTGGTGGTCGGCGCCCACCTCCGGGACCAGCCCCTGAACCACGAACTGACTTCTCGTGGCGGCCGGTTCGTCTCCGAGGTTTCCACGGCGGCTGCTTACCGCTTGTACGCATTGGACACTTCGCCGCCCAAGCCGGGCCTGCTGCGCGTCCCCGAGGACGGCGTCCCGGTGGCGGCGGAGGTCTGGTCCCTTCCCGTACGGGGCTTCGGCGAGTTCGTCTCGCGGATCCCGTCGCCGCTGGCCATCGGCAAGGTGGAGCTGGCGGACGGCCGCGAGGTGTCGGGCTTCCTGTGCGAACCGTCGGCGACCGAAGGAGCGGAGGACATCTCCGCCACCGGCGGCTGGCTCGCGTACCTGGCGTCGCGATAAATCAGGTGCGCTCCCGGGCACACTGGAGAGGTGAAAGCTCTACCGTGCGGCCATCTCGCGCCGGCCGCCGGGGCGCGTGTCTGCGCCCATCTGACCACCGACAACGGACCTGACTGCTTCCGCGTGCTCACCGGCGTCGCGACCCGGTACGACCTGCTGTGCCAGGTGTGCGCCGACCTCGATGCCCCCGAGCTGCTCGACGCGTGCGTCGGCTGCTTCGGCCGGGCCGAGGACGACGCGGACCTCGGCTGGCGCGGCACCCCCGGAATCCTCCGGCACGACCGGGAACTCCCCGGCACCTGGACCACGACCGGCTGCCCGGTCACCCCGCTGAACGACCGCTGCCTCGCGGCCCTCCCGGACGGCTGGCTCGCGCTCACCGCGGCAGGCCTGGTCCGGATCGGCGGCGAACACCGGCTCATCGGACCGGTCGAGTTGCCGCCGGAACCCCCGCGAGAACGGGCGGGCCGCGGACCGGCGCTGTACACGAGCGGCGACGGCCGGTTCGCCGCCGTGGTCACCGACCACGGCCGATACGGCGCGGTCGTCGACCTCGCCTCCGGCGCGGTGACCCTGGCGCTGGACCGGCAGGACTACCACGCCGACACGACCCGGTTCCCGGTCGCGTTCCTCGACGGCGGCACCGGCCCGCTGGTGGTGGCGGCCACCGACTGGAACCGGCTCGACGTCTTCGACGCCGCCACCGGCCGCCTGCTCACCGACCGCGTCACGACCCACGAAGAAAACCCCGAGCACTACTTCGACTACTTCTTCGGCGCGCTGCTGCCGAGCCCGTCCGGGCGCTCCCTGCTCGTCGACGGCTGGGCCTGGCACCCGGTGGGAATCCCGCTGGCGATCGACTGCGAGGCATGGCTCGCGGGTGATCGGCACGCACCCGAACACGGCCGGGCGCTCGCCGACCGCGGCTACTCCTGGAACACCCCGATGGCCTGGGTCGGCGAGGACACCGTTGCCCTCCAGGGCATCGGCGACGACGAGCCGATGCTCGACGGCGTCGAACTCCGCGACGCCCGGGCCGACCGCCGGACCGGGATGTTCGCCGGGCCCAAGGGCCCCATGTGGGGTCACCAAGGCCTGCTGTACGTCACCGCCGAGGCCGGGTTCGAGGTCTGGGACCCCGCCGACGGGGCCCGGGTCGGGTTCGCCGAAGGGTTCCGGCCCATCGCCCATCGCGAGGGCGCCTTCGCCGAATTACGTAACGATCGGCTGAGGATCTGGGTGACGGGGCTCGAACCGGGGCAGTAACCCGCCGATGACCTTGGTGCGGAACCTCCCGGAGGCGGCCATGACCACGGCGACCAGAGCCCCGCTCGTCCACTCCTACCTCTACCTGCGCCGCGCCATCGGGCTGATCGGGCTGGCGCTGCCGATCGTCCTGATCGTCGGCAAGCAGCTCGCCCAGGGCGGCGACCTGATCGGCTCGCTCAGCGGCTACTACTACACCGACCTGCGGAACGTCTTCGTCGGCGCGATGTGCGCGGTCGGGGTGTTCCTGCTCGCCTACTACGGCCACGACTACGTCGACAACATCGCGAGCACGGTGGCCGGGCTGGGCGCGATCGGGCTCGCGCTGTTCCCGACGACGCCGGGCACCGCCGCGACGACCTGGGACCAGACCTCCGGCGTCCTGCACCTCGCGTTCGCGGCGGTGTTCTTCCTGAGCCTGGCCTACTTCTGCCTCCGCTTGTTCCCCCACGACGGCGAGCAGCCCCCGGGCACCGGGGTCGTCTACCGCACGTGCGGCGTCGTGATCCTGGTGTGCCTGGTGCTCATCGCGCTCACCAGCGGCCTCGGCCTGGTGCCGTCGCTGCACCCGGCGTTGTGGCTGGAGAGCGTCGCGATCTGGGCGTTCGGCGTCGCCTGGCTGCTGAAGGGGCAGACGCTCACGCCGCGAAGGACCACGTGAGTGTGCCTTAGCCCACTCGACCGGGCCACACCACTGGTTACCGGCGGGTAACAAGGGCTATCGTGCGGTCAACAAACGTCTACTGATGGAGCATTCGTGGCCGCACCAGCAACGCCGCTTGCGCCGAACGCGCGAGGGGTACGCAACGTCGCCTTCGTCGAGGGGGTACGGACCCCCTTCGGCAAGGCCGGCGACAAGGGCATCTACGCCGGGACCCGCGCCGACGACCTGGTCGTCAACGCCATCCGGGAGCTGCTGCGGCGGCACCCGGAGCTGCCGCCCGAGCGCGTCGACGAGGTGGCCATCGCCGCCACCACGCAGATCGGCGACCAGGGCCTGACCATCGGCCGCACCGCCGCGCTGCTCGCCGGGCTGCCCAAGTCCGTGCCGGGCTTCGCCATCGACCGGATGTGCGCCGGCGCCATGACCGCCGTCACGACCACCGCGTCCGGCATCGGCTTCGGCGCCTACGACATCGCGATCGCCGGTGGCGTCGAGCACATGGGCCGTCACCCGATGGGCGAGGGCGTCGACCCGAACCCGCGGATCATCGCCGACAAGCTGGTCGACCCGACCGCGCTCGTCATGGGCCAGACCGCCGAGAACCTGCACGACCGGTTCCCGGACATCACCAAGCTGCGCACCGACACCTACGCCGCGCGCAGCCAGGAGCGCTACGCCGAGGCCGTCAAGACCGGCAAGATCGGCCCCGAACTGGTCCCCGTCGCCACCCGTTCGAAGGAACTGGGCTGGGGCCTGGCCACCGAGGACGAGCCGCCGCGGCCCGGCACCACGCTGGAGACGCTCGCCGGGCTGAAGACGCCGTTCCGCCCGCACGGCCGGATCACCGCCGGCAACGCCGCGGGCCTCAACGACGGCGCGACCGCGTCGCTCCTGGCCGACGAGGACACCGCCCGCGAGCTGGGCCTGCCGGTCGCGATGCGGCTGGTCGGCTACTCCTTCGCGGGCGTCGAGCCCGAGGTCATGGGCATCGGCCCGGTGCCGGCGACCGAGAAGCTGTTCAAGCGCACCGGCCTCTCCATCGACGACATCGGCCTGTTCGAGATCAACGAGGCCTTCGCCGTGCAGGTGCTGGCCTTCCTCGACCACTTCGGCATCGCCGACGACGACCCGCGCGTCAACCAGTGGGGCGGCGCGATCGCCTGCGGCCACCCGCTGGCCTCCTCCGGCGTCCGGTTGATGACGCAGCTCGCGCGCCAGTTCGCCGAGCGGCCGGACGTGCGGTACGGCATCACCACCATGTGCATCGGCATCGGCATGGGCGGCACCGTGATCTGGGAGAACCCGGCCTTCGAGGGGGCGAAGTAATGACTTTCACCGCTGAAGAAGCGAAGGCCGCGTTCCCGGACGAGGTCGTCACGAACGCCGTCACGCGGCTGGTCAAGGTGCCCGGGCTCGAGAAGCCCGTCGCGCTGATCACGCTCGACAACGGCCACGACCACACCCGGCCGAACACCTTCGGCCCGCAGGGGCTTGTGTCTCTGAACGTCGCGCTGGACAAGGCCTTCGAGGCCGAGCCGGCCGCGATCGCCGTCACCGGCAAGCCGTTCATCTTCGCCGTCGGCGCGGACCTCTCGGGGGTCGAATCCGTGAGCGACCCGAAGCTGGCGCGCGAGATCGCCCAGACCGGGCACGACGTGTTCCGCCGCCTCACCGAGACGAAGATCCCGACGTTCGGGTTCATCAACGGCGCGGTCATGGGCGGCGGCTTGGAACTGGCGCTGTCCTGCCACTACCGGACGCTCTCGGAGAACACCGCCGCGATCGCGTTCCCCGAGGTCTTCCTCGGCCTGTTCCCGGGCTGGGGCGGCACGCAGCTGCTGCCGAACCTCATCGGGCCGGACGCCGCCGTCACGGTGATCATCGAGAACGCCTTGGCGCAGAACAAGATGCTCAACGTCAAGAAGACGGCCGAGCTGGGCATCGTCGACGCCGTCTTCGGCTCGGCCGACTACCTCGAGCAGTCGCTGCTGTGGCTGGCTCGCGTGGTCAACGGCGAGATCACGCCGGCTCGTCGTGAGATCGACCGCGGTGCCGAGTGGGACAACGCCATCGCACGCGCCAAGTCCCTTGTGGACGGACGCACGCACGGCGCCTCGCCGGGCGCGACCAAGGCCGTCGAGCTGCTGGAGCTGGCCCGCGAGAACGACCTCGACCGCGGGTACGCGGCCGAGACCGACGGCCTCGCCGAGCTGCTCATGTCCGACGTCCTGCGCGCCGGGCTGTACTCGTTCAACCTGGTCAACAAGCGCGCCAAGCGCCCGGCCGGCGCGCCGGACCGGAACCTGGCGCGCAAGGTGAACAAGGTCGGCATCGTCGGCGCCGGCCTGATGGCCAGCCAGCTCGCGCTGCTGTTCGTGCGCCGCCTCAAGGTGCCGGTCGTCCTGACCGACGTCGACCAGGCGCGCGTCGACAAGGGTGTCGGGTACGTCCACGACGAGATCGACAAGCTCCTGGCCAAGAAGCGCGTCTCCCCGGACGGCGCCAACCGGCTCAAGGCGCTCGTCTCCGGCTCGCTCGACAAGGCCGCGTTCTCCGACGCCGACTTCGTCATCGAGGCCGTGTTCGAGGAGCTGGGCGTCAAGCAGCAGGTGTTCGCCGAGCTGGAGCAGCACGTCTCCCCCGAGGCGATCCTGGCGACCAACACCTCGTCGCTGTCGATCACGGCGATGGCGTCGAAGCTGCAGCACCCGGAGCGCGTGGTCGGCTTCCACTTCTTCAACCCGGTGGCCGTGCTGCCGCTGCTGGAGATCGTCCGCGGCGAGCAGACCGACGACGCGTCGCTCGCGACGGCGTTCTCGGTCGGCAAGCAGCTCAAGAAGTCCAGCGTGCTGGTGAAGGACGCCAGCGCGTTCGTCGTCAACCGGCTCCTGCTGCGCTTCCTCGGCGAGGTGCTGGTGGCGGTCGACGAGGGCACGCCGTTCGAGGTCGCCGACGGCGCGCTCGAACCGCTCGGCCTGCCGATGTCGCCGCTGACGCTGATGCAGCTCGTCGGCCCGGCCATCGCGCTGCACGTCGGCGAGACGCTGCACGAAGCGTTCCCGGACCGGTTCACGGTGTCCGACAACCTCGCGAAGTTCGTCAAGGCGGGCAAGAAGGGCGTCTGGGTCTGGGACGACCAGGGCAACCAGTCGGCCGACCCGGAGGTCGTCGAGCTGTGGACCCAGGGTGACAAGCCGTCGACGGCGGAGCAGGTGCGTGAGCGCGCCCTGTCCGCCATCGCCGAGGAGATCCGGATCATGCTCGACGAGGGCGTCGTCGCCGAAGCGCAGGACATCGACCTGTGCCTGATCCTCGGCGCCGGCTGGCCGTTCTGGAACGGCGGCATCACGCCGTACCTGGACCGCTCCGGCGTCTCCGAGCGCGTGAACGGCAAGCCGTTCCTCGCCCCGGGCGTCGCGTCGGTCCCGGCTTCCTAGTATTCGCCCTCACGAGGGCACTTCGGCGGCGGCGCAGTGAGTTTCAGCTGCGCCGCCGTCGCGTTCAGGTCGCTGACCCGCACCTGGTCGGCGTGCGTGAAGCGGGCGTGCAGCTCCCGCGCCCAGGCGTCCAGGTCCGTGCCGGGCACCGCGAGCAGCGACACCGACGCGGGCAGGTCGTCCGGCCGCGTCGCCTGCAGCAGCTCGGCCTGGTCCTTGAAGATCTCCTTGAACCGCGCGTACGCCTCCGCCTTGGTCTGGACGAACACCCGCCGCGCCTTCGGGTCGCCGTGGAAGGTCTCCGCCGCCGCCCGCATCTCGTCGTCGCTGCGGAAGTAGACCGCGACGGACGCGCACAGGTTGTGCCCGGCCAGCGGCACCGGGTTCGTGTCCACCGGCAGGTCGGGCGGCCGCAGCAGCGTCGCGACGAAGAACGCGAGCCCCACCCCGGCGGCCAGCGCCACGACGACGACCGGGACCACGATCCGGACCAGCGACCTCGGGTTCTCCGCCACGCCGGAGATCACAGCACACCGAGGCCGTCGTTGGCCGCCGGGACACCGTCCGTTCACCGGCACGGCTTAACGTCCCCGCCCGTGACCACCGACAGACGCCGGTTCCTGAAGGGCGCGGGCCTCGCGGCCGCGGGCATCCCCTTCGCCCCCTCCACCGACCTCGACCTGGGCGCGCTGTTCGGCCGCGACCGGTACCAGTGGCTGCCCGGCGACCACCACACGCACAGCCAGTACTCCTACGACGCGATGTACCGGATCGACCAGATCGCCGCCGGCGGGCGCGCGCACGGCGCGAACTGGATCGTCTTCACCGACCACGGCCACGCCGAGCACGAACGGGCGTCCGTCGAGCCGACCGCGAAGGACTTCACGGCCGCGCGGCGCCGTTATCCCGACCTGATGCTGTGGCACGGCATGGAGTGGAACGTCCCGGGCGCCGAGCACGCGACCGTCTTCTTCCAGGCCGGCGACCAGCAGGCCGCGAAGCTGCGCGAATTCGAACGGTCCTTCGACTGGCGGCTCACGGATTCCGAAGGATCGTCGCCGGAAAACGAAGCACTCGCGCTGAAAGCGTTGCGCTGGCTGGCCGCGGAGGAACGCGCGCGGCGGATCCACGCGCCGGTCGTGCTGATCAACCACCCGCTGCGGAACGGCCGGATCGCGCCGCACGAGCTGCGCGCCTACCGCGACGCCGCGCCGGACATCGTGATCGGCATGGAAGGCGCGCCCGGCGCGCAGGCCGACGGCTTCCCGAAGCCGCTCGGCAACGGCGGCGCGCGCGGCGGGTACATCAACGGCCCCGGCCCGAACTCGTGGCCCGGCTACCCCGCCGAGGCGTACCGGACGTTCGGCGGCTGGGACTGGGCGACGGCGAAGGTCGGCGGGCTGTGGGACTCGCTGCTCGCCGAGGGCAAACCGTGGTGGATCACCACGAACTCCGACTCGCACTACAACCGCGGCGACACGCTCGTCCGGCCGCCCGTGCCCGGCGACTGGTACGACACCACGGGCAAGTTCCCGGACCCGGTCGACTCCGGCGTCCCGCAGCTGCTCGCGCCGTACGCGGACTTCTACCCCGGCGAGTTCAGCCGCACGTACGTCGGCGTGAAGCAGCGAAGCCTCGAAGGCGTCCTGGACGGCCTCCGCGCCGGGCGGATCTGGCTGACCCACGGCGGTCTCGCGCAGGAGCTGGAGGTCGGCGTCCACGGCGGTGGTTCTTCGGTGACGCTCGGCGGGCGGCTGCGGGTACGCCGCGGCACGAACGTCACGCTGGTGGTCAGCGCGCGGCTGGCGTCGCGGCCCAACGGCGGCGGCGCGGTGCCGCGGCTGGCCCGCCTGGACGTCGTCGCGGGCCCGGTCACCGGCCCGGCCGCCGACCGCGAGACGGCGGCCGCGCCGGGCACCCGCGTGGTGAAGTCGTTCGAGCCGCGCTGGGCCCCGGGACGGCAGGTGGTCTTCCAGCACACGTTCCGGAACGTGCGCGAGCCGTTCTACGCCCGGGTGCGCGGCACGGACGGCCGCGCCGGCGGTTTCGAGCCGACCCCGGACGTCGTCGGGCAGGCGAACCCGTTCGAAGACCTGTGGCTGTACACGAACCCGATCTTCGTGGACGTGCACTAGAGCGGGCTAGTGCACCGGCAGGTGCACCGTCACCGCGAGGCCGCCGCCCACGATCGGTTCCGCGGCCACGCTTCCGCCGTGGGCCGCGACCGCCGCGCGGACGATCGACAGGCCCAGCCCCGCGCCGAAGCGGGCCGTGCGGGCCACGCCCGCGCGGCGGAACGGCTCGAACAGCTCCGGCACCGCCGCCGGGTCGACGAGCCCGCCCGAGGACCGCACCCGCAGCACCGACCACTGCGGGCCCGGCTGGGTGAGGACGTCCAGCCAGCCGTGCTCGACGTTGTGGCGCACCGCGTTCTCCAGCAGGTTGCCCGCGATCCGTTCCAGCAGAGCGGGATCACCGAACGTGGGCGCCGGCGCCACCGTGAACGACGCCCGGATGCCGCGCTGCTCGGCCTCGACGCGGGCCGAGCGCCAGGCGCGGTCGACGACCACCGCGAGGTCCACCGGCTCGCGCACGCCGAGGCCCGCGCCGTCCGTGCGGGCCAGCAGCAGCAACGAGTTCACGAGCTGGCCGGCGCGTTCGGTCGCGTCGCGGACCACGCCGCCCATCCGGCGCAGCTCGGCGACGTCGGCCTCCTCGTCCGCGAGCGTGACGTCCAGTTCGGTGCGGATCACCGACAACGGCGTCCGCAGCTCGTGGCTCGCGTTCGCGACGAAATGGCGCTGCGCGTCGAACGCGGCCTGCAACCGGTCGAGCATGTCGTCGAAGGTGCCGGCCAGCTCGGCCAGCTCGTCCCGCGAGCGGACCTCGCCGATCCGCTCCCCCAGCGACTCGACCGACAGCCGCCGCGCCGTGCCGGTGATCTCGCGCAGCGGCAGCAGCACCCGCGAGGTGAACGTCCAGGCGAGGATCGCCGCGGCCGCCACCACCAGCAGGAACGCCAGCGAGCCGAACAGCAGCATCCGGTTGCGGGCGTGCACGCGCAGGTGCTCGGCGAGCGTCGACGCGTCGACCTGGACGCCGTCGACGACCACGGTGCTGCCCGGCGGCATCTGCGGGACGGCGTCGAGCGAGTCCCGCACCAGCGTCCAGGCCAGCCAGAGCAGCAGCAGGCTGACGGCGGCGACCAGCACGGTCGCCAGCAGGGTGATCCGGGCGCGGAGGCTGCGGGTGCCCGGCAGGTTCACGCGCGGGGCGTGCCGGGCTCCGGCACCCGGTACCCGGACCCGACGACGGTCTCGATGATCCCGGGCTCGCCGAGCTTCTTGCGCAGCGTCATCACGGTGACCCGGACGGTCGTGGTGAACGGGTCGGCGTTCTCGTCCCACACCCGCTCGAGCAGTTCCTCGCTGCTGACCACCGAACCTGCCGCCGAGAGCAGCACCTCGAGGACGCCGAACTCCTTGCGGGTCAGCTCGACCGGCCCGCTGGCGCGGCGCACGGTGCGCTTCGCCGGGTCCAGCTCGACGTCGCCCGCGGTCAGCAGCGGCGGCGCGGCCGGGGTGGCCCGGCGGCCCAGCGCCCGCACCCGCGCGACCAGCTCGGGGAAGGCGAACGGCTTGGCCAGGTAGTCGTCGGCGCCGAGCGACAGCCCGTCCACCCGGTCGGACACCGAGCTGCTCGCGGTCAGCATCAGGACCCGGGTCAGCTCACCGGACGCGACGATCTCGCGGCACAGCTCGTCCCCGGACATCCCGGGCAGGTCCCGGTCCAGCAACACGACGTCGTACCGCGTGACGGCGGCCTTCTCGTGCCCGTCGTCACCCGTGAGCGCGACGTCCACCGCCATGCCCTCGCGGCGCAGGCCACGGGCGATCGCGTCGGCCAGGGGTTCTTCGTCCTCGACTACCAAAACTCGCACCGCACCACAATCCCATATTTTCCTGAGAGTGCCCTTTAAGGACTATGTGCGTCGGGTGTGGTCCAACGGAGCGCGAACCACAGCCGCATACGGGTCTCCGGGTCCGCCAAATCCACGTCCAAAGCGCGCTCCACCTGCGCGATCCGGTGCCGGACGCTGTTGCGGTGCACGCCCAGCGCCGTCGCGGTCGGCTCCCAGCCGCCGTGGTGGGCCAGCCACGTGCGGAGCGTCGGGACCAGTTCGCGCTCGCCCGCCCGGTCGAGGGCCAGCAGCGGGGCCAGGGCCTGGGCCGCGAACTCCCGGGACGCACCCGGCGCCACCAGGGCGTCGAAGTCGAGCGGGCCGCCGCCGGCGACCACCGGGCGGCCGAGCACCGCGGCGCGTTCCAGCAGCAGGTCCACCTCGGCGACGGCGCCGGCCAGCCGCTCGGCCGGGACCGGCGACCCGGCCGCGGCGAGCCAGCCGTGCGTGCGCAGGTCCTCCAGGTCCCCCGGATCGGGACCGGTGATCGCCACGAACCGCGGCCCCGGCCGGACCTCCACCAGCGGCGTGTCCAGCCGCGCGCGCAGCCAGTCCGGCCGCAACGCCACCTCGCCGGGCCCGCGGCGGTACGGCGTCCCGGCGACGAGCCGGCAGACGTCCGTGCCGAGCACCACCCGCGCCACGCCCTCGGCCGACGCCTGCCCGAGCAGCAGCCCGGTCGCCGCCGCGCCCAGCTCGGCGGCGTCCGAGCCGGCCCGCCCGACCAGGCCGAGCAGGGCCGCGCCGACGGCGAGGATCGCGCGGTCGCCGCCGTCGAACCGGGCGGCGCGGCCGGTGACCACCAGGTGCGACGCCGTCGCCTGCGGGTACACCGGCTGGACCACCACCACATCGCCGCCGGCCAGCTCGGTCGTCGCGCTGCGGATCCCGCTGCCCGCCCGCACGGTCGCGACGAGCTCCCGCACCTCCGGCGGCAACGGCGTCGGCGCGTCGTGCGCCGACGCCAGCACGTCCCCGGCGCCGACCAGCGCGACCCACGACCGCAGCCGCGCCGCAAGCGCTTCCGTCAGCTCGCCGAGCCCGCCGCCCGCGGCCCGCGTCAGCGCCTCCCGGGCCGCGGTGATCCGGCGTTGCTCCCGCAGGCCGGCCTCGGTCAGCGCGACCGAGACCGCCCGGTTGATCGCCAGGAACGGCGTCCGCGGCGGCACCACCAGCAGCGGCAGCCCGTGCCGTGCGCAGGCCCGCCGCAACGGCTCGGGCAGCGTCTCCGACACCGTCGGCGTGAGCCCGAAGCCGAGTGCCGTCACGCCGGCCTCGCGCAGCCCGCGCGCGTACCGGTCGACGTCCTCGGGCAGGTTCACCCCGGCGGTGAGGATCAGTTCCTGCCCGATCAGGTAGGGCGCGGGGTCCCGCAGCTCGCTGACGTGGGCCCAGCGGACCGGGGCGTCGAGCGCGCCCGGCCGGAGCGTCTCGCGGACGACGTCGAGCGCGAGCTCCCGGTTGCCGACGACCGCCCGTAACGGGACAGTCACCTCGGTGGACGCCGGATCCAGGTTCTGGGTCATTTCATCTCCGCGAGCGTTGACAATGAGATGAATCATCCCATCCTCACCGGCCCGCGCCCGAACCTACGGTGGCCCGAACACCACCAGCACAACGCCAGAGGAGGCAGCCGTGACCGGGGACTACGCGGTGATCGCGCTGTACATAGCCGGGATGCTCGGGGTCGGCTGGTACGGCCTCCGGCTCGCGAAGACGAAGTCCGACTACCTGGTCGCCGGGCGGCGGCTGGGCTGGTTCATGTACTCCGGCACGATGTCGGCCGTCGTGCTCGGCGGCGCGTCCACGGTCGGCGGCGTGAAGCTCGGCTACACCTACGGCATCTCCGGCGCCTGGCTGGTGCTCACCATCGGCGTCGGCATCCTGGTGCTGCACGCGGTGTTCGCGCGCCGCCTGGTGAAGCTCAAGGTCTACACCGTCGGCGAGATGCTCGACCTGCGCTACGGCGGCAACACCAGCGCGGTGTCCGGCGTCGTGATGTGGGGCTACACCCTGATGCTCACGGTGACCTCGACGCTGGCGTTCGCCACCATCTTCAAGGTGCTGTTCGACCTGCCGAACTGGGCGGGCATCGCCGTCGGCGGCGCGATCGTGGTGCTCTACTCGGTGCTCGGCGGCATGTGGTCGATCACGCTCACCGACATCGCCCAGTTCGTCATCAAGACCATCGGCATCCTGGCGATCCTGCTGCCCGTCGCGATCAGCTCGGCCGGCGGCTTCAGCGGCATGAGCGAGAAGCTCGACGCGAGCTTCTTCAGCTTCACCTCGATCGGCACGGACACCATCGTCACGTACTTCGTGATCTACACCTTCGGCCTGCTCATCGGCCAGGACATCTGGCAGCGCGTGTTCACCGCCCGCACGCCGGCGATCGCGACGTCCGGGGGCATCACCTCCGGCGTCTACTGCCTGGTCTACGGCGTCGCCGGTGCCCTGATCGGGATGGCCGCGCACGCGCTCTACCCGGACCTCGGCAGCGCGCAGGACGCCTTCGCGACGATCGTCGAGCGGCTGCTGCCCACCGGCGTCCGCGGGCTGGTGCTGGCCGCCGCGCTCTCGGCGATGATGTCGACCGCCAGCGGCGCGCTGATCGCGTGTTCGACCACGACGACGTCGGACCTGCTGTCCAAGCTGGGCCTCAAGAACAGCGAGACCGGCGAGGTGCGCCGCAACCGGATCACCACGCTCGTGCTCGGCCTGGTCGCGATCGGCATCGCGATGATCGTCGACGACGTCGTCAACGCGCTCACCATCGCCTACGACATCCTGGTCGGCGGCCTGCTGGTGGCGATCGTCGGCGCGCTGTTCTGGAAGCGCGGCACCCGCCAGGGCGCGTACGCCTCGATGATCGCCGGCACCGTGTTCGTGGTGACGTTCATGATCATCGACGGCGTCGAGGCCAACACCCCGATCTACTGGGGCCTGGGCGCGAGCCTGCTGGTCTACCTGGCCGTCAGCTTCGCCACGCCCCGCACGTCCGACTCGATCCTCTCCGTGTGGACCCGCCGCCTCGACGGTGAGGACACGCCCGTCCCCAACCCTGAACAGGAGCCTGCCAGTGCCTAACGTCGGTCCGCTCGACTCGTCGCGGATCCCCCGCTACGCCGGTTTCGCGACCTTCGCGCGGCTGCCGCGGATCGACCAGGTCCCCCGCGCCGACGTCGCCGTCGTCGGGGTGCCCTTCGACTCCGGGGTGTCCTACCGGCCCGGCGCGCGGTTCGGCCCGGCGGCCGTCCGCGAGGCGAGCCGGCTGCTGCGGCCCTACCACCCCGAGCTGGACGTCTCGCCGTTCGAAGCGCAGCAGGTCGTGGACGCCGGGGACATCGCGGTCAACCCGTTCAACATCGGCGAGGCGATCGAGGTGCTGCAGCAGGAAGCCGAAGCGCTGACGGCGAACGGGACGCGGCTGGTGACCGTCGGCGGCGACCACACGATCGCCCTGCCGCTGCTGCGGGCGGCGGCCAAGAAGCACGGACCCGTTGCCCTGCTGCACTTCGACGCGCACCTCGACACCTGGGACACCTACTTCGGCGAGCCGTACACCCACGGCACCCCGTTCCGGCGGGCGTCGGAGGAGGGCATCCTCGACACGAGCGCGCTGTCGCACGTCGGCACGCGCGGGCCGCTGTACGGCAAGCGGGACCTCGAAGAGGACCGCCGGCTCGGCTTCGGCATCGTGACTTCGGGCGACGTGCTGCGCCGGGGTGTCACCGAGACCGTGGACGCGCTGCGGCAGCGGATCGGCGACCGGCCGCTGTACGTCTCCGTCGACATCGACGTCCTCGACCCGGCCCACGCGCCGGGCACCGGGACCCCGGAGGCGGGCGGGATGACCAGCCGCGAGCTGCTGGAGATCCTGCGCGGCCTGCGCGACCTCAACCTGATCGGGGCCGACGTCGTCGAGCTGGCCCCCGCCTACGACCACGCCGAGATCACCGCCATCGCGGCCTCCCACGTCGCCTACGACCTGGTGAGCCTGCTGACCTTGGGGAAGAGCGCATGACGGACACCGAACGCATCGGCGGCGACGTCGTCGTCGAAACCCTGCGCGCCCTGGGCGCCGACACCGTCTTCGGCCTGCCGGGCCAGCACGCCCTGGGCCTGTTCGAGGCGCTGCGGCGGGCCGACGACCTGCGCGTGATCAGCGGGCGCGTCGAGAACAACCTCGCCTTCGCCGCCGACGGGCACGCCCGCGCGCGGCTCGCGGCGAACCCCGACGGCCCGGTCCCGGTGACGCCGCTCGTGGTCTCCACCGGCCCCGGCGCGCTGCTGACCTTGGCTTCCCTGCAGGAATCCCGCGCCGCGTCGGTGCCGGTGCTGGGGATCTCCAGCCAGATCCCGGTGGCCGGGCTCGGCGGCGGCCGCCACGGGTACCTGCACGAGCTGCCGGACCAGCAGGCGAGCTTCCGGGACGTCGTGAAGTCGGTGCACGTCGTCCGCCGCGCGAGCCAGATCCCGACCGCGCTGCGCGAGGCCTGGACGTCGGCGTCGACCGCGCCCTACGGCCCGGTGTGGGTCGAGATCCCCCAGGACGTGCTGCTCGGCCCGGCCGGGGTCCCGCCGATCACGTCGGTCTCGGCGGCACCTGCTCCGCTGGCGCCGCTGCCGGAGCTGGTCACCGCGGCGGCGGATCTGCTGGCCACGGCGTCGAATCCGGTGATCCTGGCCGGGGGCGGCGCGCTGCGGTCCGGTGCGCACGCCGAGCTGACGGCGCTCGCCGAGGCCCTGCGCGCGCCGGTGCTGTCCACCTTCGGCGGCAAGGGTGTCTTCGGCTGGGACCACGAGCTGTCCGGGCAGTCGTGGCTGGAGGACTGGCACAGCACGGAGTTCCTCGCGAGCGCCGACGTCCTGCTGGTGCTGGGCTCCGGGCTCGGCGAGCTGTCCAGCAACTACCGCGAGTTCGCCCCGCGCGGCCGGGTCGTCCAGGTCGAGGCCGACCTGGGCAAGCTGGAGTCGAACTACCCGGGCCTGGGCATCCACGCCGACGTCCGGCTCACGCTGCAGGCCCTCCTGGAGTGGGTGCCGATGCGGCGCTCGGACGGCCGGGCGGAGGCCGCGGTCAGTTCGTTGCTGTCACGGGTCAAGTCGCGTTTGGACGGTCAGGACCTGGCGCTGGAGCGCAAGCTCGTCGACGACGTCCGCGCGGCCGTCCCCGAGGGCACGCAGACGTTCTGGGACATGACGATCGCCGCGTACTGGGCCTGGTCGGCGTGGAACCCCGAGGGCGCGCCGATCCACACCGCGCAGGGCGCGGGCGGGCTGGGTTACGGCCTGCCCGGCGCGCTCGGCGGCGCGGCCGCGACCGGCCGGCCGACGCTGGCCGTGTCCGGAGACGGCGGCGCGATGTACGGCCTCGCCGAGCTGGCCACCGCGGTGCAGCACGGCCTGGACGTCACGTGGCTGATCGTCGACGACGGCGGCTACGGCATCCTCCGCGAGTACCTGACCGGTGCTTTCGGGCAGTCGACGGCCACCGAGCTGGCCCGGCCGGACTTCGTGGCGCTGGCGCGGTCGTTCGGCGTCCCCGCGACCTTGTCCACTCTGGACACCGTCGGTGCCGATCTCACCGAGGCCCTGCGCACTCCCGGGCCGTCCGTCGTGGTCCTGCCGGCCCTGCTGAAGATGTTCGAGCCGACCCACCTGGAGAAGTCATGACCCTCGACCTGACCGACCCGGCGACCGGCGAGGTGTTCGGCACCAGCCCGATCGCCACTCAGTCCGATGTGGACACTGCGCTGGACGCCGCCGCGCGGGCGTTCGAGGTGTGGCGGCGCAGCACCCCGGCGCAGCGGCAGCTCGCGCTGCTGAAGATCGCCGACGCCCTGGAGGCGCACGCCGGGGAGTTCGCCGACCTGGAAGTGCGTGAGACCGGCAAGATCCGGTCCGTCGTGCTGGAGGAAGAGATCCCGGAGTGCGTCAGCGCGCTGCGGTTCTTCGCCGGGGCGGCGCGGCAGCTGGAGGGCACCGCGGCCGGGGAGTACACGCAAGGCCACACGTCGGTGATCCGCCGCGAGCCGGTCGGGGTCTGCGCGCAGATCGCGCCGTGGAACTACCCGCTGATGATGGCGGTCTGGAAGATCGCGCCGGCCCTGGCCGCCGGTAACACCGTGGTCCTCAAGCCGGCCGAGACGACGCCGTCGACCGCGGTCCGGCTGGCCGAGATCGCCGCCGAGTTCCTGCCGTCAGGCGCGTTCACCGTGCTGACCGGTGACCGCGACACCGGCCGCGCGCTGGTCAAGCACCCGAGCACGGACCTGGTCTCGATCACCGGGTCGACCCGCGCGGGCATCGACGTCGCCACCGTGGCGGCCGCCGACCTCAAGCGCACCCACCTGGAACTGGGCGGCAACGCACCGCTGCTGGTCTTCCCGGACGTCGACCTCGCCTCGACGGCCGAAGGCATCGTGGGCGCCGCCTTCTACAACGCGGGGCAGGACTGCACCGCGGGCAGCCGAGTGCTGGTGCACGCCTCGATCCACGACGACTTCGTCTCTGCGCTCGCGAAGACCGCTGCCACGCAGACCCCGGGCGTCGACTTCGGGCCACTCAACAGCGCGGCGCAGTTCTCACGCGTCCAAGGGCTGATCGAGCGGCTGCCCTCGCACGCGCGGATCGAGACCGGCGGTGTTCGGCACGGCGACCGCGGGTTCTACTTCTCCCCCACCGTGATTTCGGGGCTGCGGCAGGACGACGAGATCGTCCAGGAGGAGATCTTCGGGCCCGTCATCACCGTCCAGTCCTTTTCGGACGAAGACGAAGGTGTCGCGCTGGCCAACGGCGTCCCGTACGGGCTCGCGTCGTCGGTCTGGACGCGGGACCTCGCGATCGCCGCGCGCGTCTCGGCCGAGCTGGACTTCGGCTGCGTGTGGGTGAACACGCACGGCCCGCTGGTCGCCGAGATGCCGCACGGCGGGTTCGGGCACTCCGGGCACGGCAAGGACCTCTCCGCGTACGCCTTCGCCGAGTACACCCGCGTCAAGCACGTCATGACGAGGTTCGCGTGAGCGCCCGCGTCACGGAGGTCGAGCAGCACGGGATCGCGCCGATCCCGCCCGCCGAACAGACGTCCCGCCCGCGCGACCTGTTCCGGATGGCGTTCGGCGGCGCGAACACGTTCGCCACGATCATCCTGGGCACGCTGCCGATCGCGTACGGCCTGAGCTTCTGGGCGGCCCTGGCCGCGACGGCGATCGGCGTGGTGCTCGGCGGGCTCGTCCTGGCCCCGATGGCGCTGTTCGGCCCGCGCACCCGCACGAACAACGCGGTGTCGTCCGGCGCGCACTTCGGGGTGGTCGGCCGGTGCGTCGGGTCGTTCCTCTCGCTGCTGACCGCGATCACGTTCTTCGCGATCTCCGTCTGGGTCAGCGGTGACGCCGTCGCCGGGGCCGCGCAACGGCTCTTCGGCTTCGACGGCGGCGCCGCGCTGCGGGCGGTCGCGTACGGCGTGATCGCGATCGCGACGCTCGTCGTCTGCATCTACGGCTACCGGTTCATGCTGCTGGTCAACCGGGTCGCGGTGGTGCTCGGCACGGTGATCATGCTGCTCGGCGTCCTCGCCTACGGCGGCACGTTCGACCCGGGGTACGCCGGCACGGGCACGTACGCGCTGGGCACGTTCGGGCCGACGTTCGTCCTCGCGGTGGTCACGGCGCTGGCCAACCCGATCTCGTTCGGCGCCTTCCTCGGCGACTGGTCCCGCTACATCCCGGATCGGTATCGAAAGCGCTCTCTCCTGGCGGCACCGTTCCTCGCGCAGGTGGCGACGCTGCTGCCGTTCGGCTTCGGCATCGCGACCGCGACGCTGGTCGCCGACCCGGCCGACTACATCACCGGCCTGACGGCGATTTCCCCGCTCTGGTACGCGATCCCGCTCATCGTGGTGTCCCTGATCGGCGGCCTGTCGACGGGAACGACGTCGCTCTACGGGACGGGCCTGGACTTCAGCTCGATCTTCCCGCGGCTGTCGCGGGTCCAGGCAACGCTGCTGATCGGCACGCTGAGCGTGGTGTTCATCTTCGTCGGCAACTTCGCGCTCGACATGGTGTCCAGCATCAACGCGTTCGCCACGCTGATCGTGCTGTGCACGTCACCGTGGATGGTGATCATGATGATCGGCTTCGTCCAGCGGCGCGGGTTCTACGACGTCGCGGACCTGCAGGTGTTCAACGAAGGCCGTCGCGGTGGGCGTTACTGGTTCACCCGCGGGGTCAACTGGCGCGCGATGGCGGCCTGGATCCCGGCGACGGCCCTGGGCCTGCTGTGCGCGAACACCCCGATGATCGCGGGCCCGTTGCGCGACATCGCGGGCGGCGTCGACATCAGCCTGCTGGTCACCCTGGGCACGGCGGCGATCGCGTACCCAGTGCTGGTGAAGCTGTTCCCCGAACCACCGGAGGTCTTCGGCTCGGCACCCGCTCCGGTCCCGAGCCTGCTCTCCGCCGAGGTCTGACCCGAGCGCCCCAATGTGGCGTTGGGTGCGTCAGACGCACCCAATGTGGCGTTCGGTGCGTTGGATGCACCCAACGCCACATTGGGGCGTTTGAGCCTGGGCGGCCGGGGTCAGCTGCGGTCGGCGCTCTTCTCGGACCGCTCCGCGGGAGCGCCGATCCGGCCGGACGCCCACTCCGTCACCCGGCGGGCGACGTCCTGGGCGGTGAGGCCGATGCGGGTCAGCACCTCGTCGCGGCTGCCGTGGTCGTGGAACGTCTGCGGGACCGCCAGGTCGCGCAGCGGGACGTCGCACTCCGCGTCACGGAAGACCGCGGCCAGGGCCGAGCCGAAGCCGCCGTGGCGGCCGCTGTCCTCGACCGTGACCACCAGCTTGTGCTGCTCGGCCAGCGCGACCAGCTCGGCCGGCACCGGCAGCACCCAGCGCGGGTCGACCACCGTGACACCGATGCCCTGGTCGGCCAGCCGCGCCGCGGCGGCCAGCCCCAGGGGCGCGAACGCGCCGACCGTGACCAGCAGGACGTCGGCGCCCTCCTTCGGGCGGCGCAGCACGTCGACCGTGCCGAGCCGCTCGACCGCCGTGACGTCCGTGCCGACCTTGCCCTTGGAGAACCGCAGCGCGGTCGGGCCGTCGGCCACCGCGACGGCTTCGCGCAGCTCCTCGCGCAGCGTGGCCGGGTCGCGCGGCGCGGCGACGCGCATGCCCGGCACCATGCCCAGCAGCGACAGGTCCCACATGCCGTGGTGGCTCGGCCCGTCCGGCCCGGTGATCCCGGCGCGGTCCAGCACCAGCGTCACCGGCAGGCGGTGCAACGCCACGTCCATCAGGACCTGGTCGAACGCGCGGTTGAGGAACGTCGAGTAGATCGCGACGACCGGGTGCAGCCCGCCCATGGCGAGCCCGGCGGCCGAGGTGACGGCGTGCTGCTCGGCGATGCCGACGTCGTACCAGCGGTCCGGGAACGCCTCGGCGAACTTGTCCAGCCCGGTCGAGCGCAGCATCGCCGCGGTGATCGCGACGACGTCCTCGCGCTCGGCGCCGATCTTGGCCAGCTCGTCACCGAACACGCCGGTCCAGCTGGGGCCCTTCACCGGCGGCAGGCCGGTCTCCGGGTCGATCGGGTCGGTCTGGTGCATCTGGTCGTGCTCGTTGTTGACCGCGGGCGCGTAGCCGTGGCCCTTCTCGGTGACGACGTGCACGATCACCGCGCCGCCGAACGCGCGGGCGCTCTGGAACGCCTTCTCGAGCGCGGCGAAGTCGTGGCCGTCGACCGGGCCGAGGTACTTCAGACCGAGGTCGGAGAACATCGCCTGCGGGCTCAGCGCGTCCTTCAGGCCGGCCTTCGCGGCGTGCAGGGCGGCGTAGATCGGGCGGCCCACGACGGGCGTGTGCTTGAGGATCTCGCGTCCGCCGTCGAGCAGCCGCTCGTAACCGGGCTGCAGGCGCAGTGCGGCGAGGTGGTCGGCGAGGCCGCCGATGGTCGGCGAGTAGGACCGGCCGTTGTCGTTGATCACGATGACGACCGGGCGGTCGCGGTGCGCGGCGATGTTGTTGAGCGCTTCCCAGCACATGCCGCCGGTGAGCGCGCCGTCGCCGACGACGGCGACCGCGTGCCGCTCGTCGTCACCCAGCGCGAACGCCTTCGCCAGTCCGTCCACATAGGACAGTGCGGAGGAGGCGTGGCTGCTCTCGACCCAGTCGTGCTCGCTCTCGCCGCGCGACGGGTAGCCGGTGACCCCGCCGGTCTGGCGCAGCTTGTCGAAGCCCTCGGCGCGGCCGGTGACGATCTTGTGGACGTAGGCCTGGTGCCCGACGTCCCAGACGATGGCGTCGCGGGGCGAGTCGAACACGCGGTGCAGGGCCAGCGTCAGCTCGACGACGCCCAGGTTCGGCCCCAGGTGCCCGCCGGCGCGCCGGACCTTGTCGACGAGGAAGTCCCGGATCTCGGCCGCCAGCTCGCCGAGGTCCTCGACACTCATGCGCTTCAGGTCCGCCGGTCCGCTGACGGACTCCAGCATCGTCACTCGTCTCCACCTCGCTCATCCACGGCCACGTTCCGGCCAGTCTACGGAGACCCGCCAACGCGGGTCCGCCCGCCGCGTCCGGCGTCACAGGCGGAGCGCGATCGGCCGTCATCACGCGGGGTGAACCTCGTCTCCCGGCGGTGCTGTGGCGGTCACGCCGCGTGGCCACGAGAATGGGGCGCATGGCGGACTTCTTCATCGGCGGCGACTGGGTGGACGCGATCGGCGGCGGGCGGCGCGAGATCCGCTGCCCGGCGGACGGTTCCCTGGTCGCGACGGTCGCCGAAGGCACCGCCAAGGACACCGAGGCCGCCATCGCCGCCGCGCGGCGGGCGTTCGACACCGGGCCGTGGCCCGGCACGCCCGCGCACCTGCGCGGTGACCTGCTGCTGCGCACCGCCGACCTGCTGGACCGCGACGCCGAGGCGTTCGCCAGGGCCGAGTCGCTCGACACCGGCAAGCGGCTGGTCGAGAGCCGCTACGACATGGCCGACATCGCCGCCTGCCTGCGGTACTTCGGCAAGCTCGCGGCCCAGGACGCGGGCCGCGTCGTCGACACCGGCAACCCGGACGCCTTCAGCCGGATCGTGCACGAGCCGGTCGGCGTCTGCGGGCTGATCACGCCGTGGAACTACCCGCTGTTGCAGACCGTGTGGAAGATCGCGCCGGCGCTGGCCGCGGGCAACACGTTCGTGCTCAAGCCCAGCGAGCTGACGCCGCACACGTCGATCCTGTTCCTGCGGCTGCTCACCGAGGCGGGCCTGCCGCCCGGCGTCGCGAACCTGGTGCTCGGGGCCGGCGCCGAGGTCGGTGCTCCGCTGGCCGAGCACCCGGACGTCGACCTGGTGTCGTTCACCGGCGGGCTGGCGACCGGCAGGGTGATCGCCGCCGCGGCCGCGGGCACGGTCAAGAAAGTGGCCCTGGAGCTGGGCGGGAAGAACCCGAACGTGGTCTTCGCCGACGCCGATTTCGAGACGGCCGTCGACTACGCGCTGACCGCGGTGTTCCTGCACTCCGGCCAGGTGTGCTCGGCGGGCGCGCGGCTGATCGTGCAGCGTGAGTGGCACGAGGAGTTCGTCGCCGAGCTGGTGCGCCGGGCCGAGCGGATCCGCCTGGGCGGCCCGTTCGACGAGCGTGCGGAGACCGGCCCGCTGATCTCGGCGGCGCACCGCGACAAGATCGAGGCCTACGTGGCCGCCGCCCTGGCCGAAGGCGCGGTCCTGCGCACGGGCGGCCGCCGACCTGAGGATCCTTCCCTGGCCGACGGCTTCTACTACCTCCCGACGATCCTGGACGAGGTCCGGCAGGGCTCGTCGGCGGTGACCGACGAGTCGTTCGGCCCGGTCCTGACGGTCGAGACGTTCACCGACGAGGACGACGCCGTCCGCATCGCCAACGACACCCACTACGGCCTGGCCGGCGCGGTGTTCACGCAGGATGCCGGTCGGGCCCAGCGCGTGGCGGGCCGGCTGCGCCACGGGACGGTGTGGATCAACGACTTCCACCCGTACCTGCCGCAGGCCGAGTGGGGTGGGTACAAGCAGTCGGGGTTCGGCCGCGAGCTGGGCCCGACGGGGCTTGCGGAGTACACCGAGACCAAGCACATCTACCAGAACCTGCGCCCGGGGCCGCAGCACTGGTTCGCCGGCTGAGTTCGCGGTCGCCCGATCGGGATCCACCGAACGGCCCAGCGGCGGAAAGGTGATCGGAAAGCCGTTTCCGGCGTTTTATGCTGCGCAGGTGAGGCAGCACGCATGGCGGGGACCACGGGCGGCGGTGGTGGCGGCCACCGGACTGGGAGTGATCGCCGGCCTGACGCTGCGCACGGCCGATTACGCCGGAGTCCTGCCCCCCGGCACGCCCGACCCGGAGCTGGGCCTGAGCTTGCGCCTGGTCTGCGCGGCGGCGGTCCTGATCGCGGGCACGCTGGCGTACCTGACGTTCGCCCGCAAGCAGGACGAGCCCCTGGCGATGGCGTCCCTCCCGGGCCTGGTGGTGACGGGCGTGGTGCTGCGCCACCTGGTGGTGACCCTCCCCCACGCAGCCGATTTCGAGCCGGCGGCGCGCATCACCCCGGGCTCGGGAACGTGGGTGCTGCTGGTGTCGGGGATCGCGATGACGGCCACCGGCTTGGCGGCGGCCTTCGCGGCACGCCGAGCAACCTGACATGGGGGTCAGTGTGACCTCCACCACTGACAGAAAGTCAGGACAGCAGCGCCACGCACTCCACGTGGTGGGTCATCGGGAAGGCGTCGAACGCTCGCAGCGCCGTCAGCGCGTAGCCGTGCGATGCGAACGTCGCCAGGTCGCGGGCCAGGGCCGCCGGGTCGCAGGCGACGTACACGATGCGGTCCGGCTGGCCGGCCACGATCGACTCCACCACCGGCTTGCCCGCGCCCTTGCGCGGCGGGTCCAGGACGACGACGTCGACCGGCTTTTCCGCCGCGGACAGCACGTCCTCCACCCGCCCGGCCTGCCAGGACACCTGCGGCAGGTCCTCGAGGTTGCGCTCGCCGTCGGAGACCGCGCGGCGGCCCGACTCGATCGCCAGCACCCGCCCGGACTCGCCGACCTGCGACGCCAGCACCGACGCGAACAGCCCGACCCCCGCGTAGAGGTCCCACGCCGACCCGCCGGACGGCGCCTCGGCCCACTCCGCCACGACCGCGGCCAGCGTGGACGCCGCCGCCGGGTGGACCTGCCAGAACCCGTGTGCGTCCAGCCGCCAGTCGCGGCCCGCGGCGTGCTGCACCGCGACCCCGCCCGACAGCTGCCGGGCGCGGACCTTGCCGCGCACCGTCGACAGCTCGCGGACGTGGGTCCGGCCGTCGCCGTCGCTGGTCACCTCGAGCTCGCTGCCCGGGCGCCAGCGCCGCGCGAGGACGTCCGTGAGCTCGCCGGGGACGGCGATCGGGCAGTCCTCCAGGGCCACCACGCGGTGGCTGTGGTGGGCCCGCAGGCCCGCGCGCCCGTCCCGCCCGGCGACCAGCCGGACGCGGCTGCGCCAGTCCAGCACCCCGCCGTCGAGCTCCTCCACGACGACCTCGCGCTCGATGCCGGCCAGCCGCGAAAGCTGCTCCGCGACCACCGCCGCCTTCAGCTCGCGCTGGTACGACGGCGCCGCGTGCTGCCAGTCGCAGCCGCCGCACGCACCCGGCGCGGCGAGCGGGCACGGCGGGGTGACCCGCTCCGGCGAGGGCTTGAGCACCTCGACCGCGTCGCCGCGGCAGAACGAGCCGCCGTTGTCTTCGGTGACTTCAACGCGCACGTGCTCCCCCGGCAGCGCGTGCCGGACGAACACCACCCGTCCGTCGGCGCGGGCCACGCAGTGGCCGCCGTGCGCCACGGCGCCGACCTCCACCTCGAGGACACGGCCTTGCCAGGTGGTCATTCAGCGGGCTCCTTGGGCTTGGTCGGGCCGGCGATCGGCGGCGTCCCGCCGGGCGAGAACCCGCGCCGGACGTCACCGGCCGCCGGCCGCTCGTTCCGGACGCGCTCGGCCGCCTTGGCCGAGGATTCGAGCTGCCACGGCACGCTCGCGACGATCACGCCCGGCTGGAACAGCAGCCGTCCCTTGAGCCGCAGCGCGCTCTGGTTGTGCAGCACCTGTTCCCACCAGTGCCCCACGACGTACTCGGGGATGAACACCGTGACGACGTTGCGCGGGTTGTCGCCGCGCACCCGCTTCACGTAGTCGAGCACCGGCTTCGTGATTTCGCGGTAGGGCGACTCGACGACCTTCAGCGGCACCTTGAACTTGTGCGCCTCCCACTCGGCGGTGAGCCGGCGGGTGTCCGCGTCGTCCACATTGACCGTCACGGCCTCGAGCACGTCCGGCCGCATCGCCTTGGCGTAGGCCAGCGCGCGCAGCGTCGGGCGGTGCAGTTTGGACACCAGCACGATCGCGTGGTTGCGCGAGGGCAGCACGGTCGGGGTGTCGCCCAGGTCCTTCAGCTCGTCGGCCACCCGGTCGTAGTGCTTCCGGATCGCGGTCATCAGCACGAAGATCGCCACCATCGCCGCGATCGCGATCCACGCGCCCAGCAGGAACTTCGTGATCAGCACGATCACCAGCACGACGCCGGTGCAGGTGAGGCCGACCGCGTTGACCGTCTGCGAACGCCGCATCCGCCGGCGCACGCCGGGGTCGGTTTCCTTGGCCAGCAACCGGTTCCAGTGCCGGATCATGCCGGCCTGGCTCACCGTGAACGACACGAACACACCCACGATGTAGAGCTGGATCAGGCGCGTCACCTCGGCGTCGAACGCGATGATCAGCACCAGCGCGAACGCCGCCAGGAACAGGATCCCGTTGGAGAACGCGAGCCGGTCGCCGCGGGTGTGCAGCTGCCGCGGGAGGTAGCGGTCCTGCGCCAGGATCGAGCCCAGCACGGGAAAGCCGTTGAACGCGGTGTTCGCGGCCAGCAGCAGGATGATGCCGGTGGAGAAGGAGATGTAGTAGAACGCCGGCGGGAAGTCGGCGAACACCGCGTGCGCGATCTGCGCGACGATCGTCTTCTGCTGGTAGCCCGGGGGCGCCCCGACGAGCTGCTTCGCCGGGTCCTCGGCGAACTTGACGTCGGTGATCGTGGCCAGCGTGATGATGCCGACGAGCATGGTGACCGCGAGCAGGCCCATCATCAGCAGCGTGGTCGCCGCGTTCTTCGACTTGGGTTTCTGGAACGCCGGGACGCCGTTGCTGATCGCCTCGACCCCGGTCAGCGCCGCGGCGCCGGAGGAGAACGCCCGCAGCACCAGGAACGCGTACGCGACGCCGGCGAAGGTGCCCTCGGCCGTCAGCGTGAAGCCGGCGCTCTCCGCCTTCATCTCGGTGCCGGTCGCCGCCTGGACCAGTCCCCAGACGACCATGACCAGAATGCCCAGGATGAACCCGTAAGTCGGGATCGCGAAGGCCTTCCCCGACTCGCGGATGCCGCGCAGGTTCAACGCGGTGAGCACCGAGACGATCACGATGGACGCCAGCACCTTGTGCTCGGCGACCCACGGGACGGCGGACCCGATGTTGGCCACACCGGACGAAGTGGACACCGCGACCGTGAGCACGTAGTCGACGAGCAGCGCGCTCGCCACGGTCAGCCCGAACTTGCCGCCCAGGTTCGTGTTGGCGACCTCGTAGTCACCGCCGCCGCTCGGGTAGGCGTGCACGTTCTGCCGGTAGGACGCGACGACGACGAGCATCACCAGCGCGACCATGATGCCGATCCACGGCGCCAGCGCGTACGCGGAGAGACCCGCGACGCTCAGCGTCAGGAAGATCTCTTCCGGCGCGTACGCCACGCTCGAGAGCGCGTCGGACGCGAAGATGGGCAGCGCGATGCGCTTGGGGAGGAGCGTGTGAGCGAGCCTGTCACTGCGGAACGGACGTCCGAGGACCAGGCGTTTCAGCACGGTCGGGAACTTCGACACCTGGGAAATGTACAGCGGAGCGAAGCTTCTCCGTTGAGGGCGGTGGCGGGGAGGACGGTGGAGCTAACCGCCGGGGCGCACGGTAGGTTCGGCGCTGGCATGTCGGGGTAGCAACGGACGGGTAACCGCCGAATGAGGAGGCAGGGCGTGCACGTGGTGATCATGGGATGCGGCCGGGTAGGCGCGTCCCTGGCCGCTGCGCTGGAGCGGCTCGGCCACGAGGTGGCCGTCATCGACAAGAACCAGCAGGCGTTCCGCAGGCTCGGCAGCGACTTCCACGGCCAGCAGGTCGTCGGGGTCGGGTTCGACCGCAAGGTGCTCATCGAAGCCGGGATCGAGCGGGCCGGCGCGTTCGCCGCGGTGTCCAGCGGGGACAACTCGAACATCATCTCGGCGCGGGTCGCGCGCGAGAACTTCGGCATCGAGCACGTCGTGGCGCGGATCTACGACCACAAGCGCGCCGCGGTGTACGAGCGGCTGGGCATCCCGACGGTGGCGACCGTGCCGTGGACCACCGACCGGTTCCTGCGCACCCTGCTGCCGGACGGCGTCGCGTCGGCGTGGCGGGACCCGTCGGGCAACGTCGCGATCCTGCAGCTGCCGCTGCACGAGGGCTGGGTCGGGCACTCCGTGCGGTCCCTGCAGGAGGCGAGCGGCGCGCGGGTGGCGTTCATCATGCGCTTCGGCACCGCCGTGCTGCCGGACCCCAAGACCGTGCTGCAGGCCGACGACGACGTGTGGGTGGCCGCGCGCTCCGGCACCGTCAGCGACGTGGGCAGTGTGGCCAACCGCGAACCGGAGGACGAGGCATGAGGGTCGCGATTGCCGGTGCGGGGGCCGTGGGCCGCTCCATCGCCGCCGAGCTGATCGACGGCAGGCACCAGGTGATGCTCATCGAGCGGGAGGCCGACCAGTTCGAGCCGCACACCGTCGAGCAGGCCGACTGGGTGCTCGGGGACGCCTGCGAGGTCTCGATCCTCGAGGAGTCCGGGATCGAGCAGTGCGACGTCGTGATCGCCGCCACCGGCGACGACAAGGCCAACCTCGTGGTGTCGCTGCTGGCGAAGACCGAGTTCGCGGTGCGGCGCGTCGTGGCCCGGGTGAACAACCCGGCCAACGAGTGGCTGTTCACCGACGCCTGGGGCGTCGACGTCGCGGTGTCGACGCCGCGGATGCTCGCGGCGATGGTCGAAGAGGCGGTCAGCGTCGGCGACCTGGTCCGGCTGATGACGTTCCGGCAGAGCAACGCGAACCTCGTCGAGCTCACCCTGCCGGCCGAGACGCCGCTGGCCGGCAAGCCGGTGAGCGAGCTGGACCTGCCCCGCGACGCGGCGCTGGTGACCATCCTGCGCGGCGACCGCGTGATCGTGCCGCAGCCGGAGGACCCGCTGGAGCCGGGCGACGAGCTGCTGTTCGTGGCGACCTCCGACGTCGAGCCGGAGATCCGCACGGCCCTGGGCTACTGACCGCACGAAGAAGGCCCCTGACGAGCGTCAGGGGCCTTCTTCGTGTCTTTAAGCTTCGGGAGCCGCGTACTTTTCGCGGAGCCGGGCCTCGACCTCGGCGTCGGTCTCCGGTTTCGGCTCGTCCTCGGCCATCGCCTTGAGGCGCTTGTCGGACCGCCGGACCGCCCAGACGACGACCAGCAGGCCCAGCGCGTAGAGCGGGTAGCCCATCGCGATCTTCGCGAAGGCCAGCCAGCCGGTGTAGTCCTCCTGGTAGAGCCACCGCTGCACGACGAACCGGGCGGCGAAGATCGCCGCCATGGCGAGCGTGGCGACGTCGTAGCCGTACCGGGACGGCTTGTCCTTGCGCCAGGCCTGGCCGGTGCCGTTGAGCATGTTCCAGACGACGCCCGCGATCGGCCAGCGCACGACCACCGACAGCACGAAGATGCCGCAGTAGACGAGGCTCGCGTAGATCCCGAAGAGGAAGAACCCCTTCGCGGACCCGGTGCGGTAGGCGATGAACGCCGCGATCGCCACGCCGAAGAACCCGGAGATCGCCGGCTGCAGCGGCTCCTTGCGCACCAGGCGGAGCACGGTGATGGCCACCGCGCTGCCGATGGAGGTCCAGATGGCCGCGGTCAGGCCGAAGAACGAGTTCGCCAGGACGAACACGATCACCGGCAGCGACGAGTAGATCAGGCCGGACACGCCGCCCATCTGCTCGAGCAGGGTCGGCTGCGGTTCGTCCGCGTCGTCGGTCTTCTTCTCGCTCGGGGCGGGATCAGTCACGATAGGTGATCAACTCACTGGGCTCTGGAGCTCGTAATAGGGGTTGTACAGCACCTTCTGGCCGTCACGCTCGGCCATCCGGCCGCGCACCTTGATCGTGCGGCCCGGCTCGATGCCCGCGATCCGGCGGCGGCCGAGCCAGATTAGCGTCACGCCCTGTGTCCCGTCGAACAGCTCCGCCTCCAGGGTGGCGGCTTCGTCGGTCGGGCAGAGCTCCACGCTGCGCAGTCTCCCCATCACGGTGACTTCTTCGCCGGACCGGCAGTCGCAGGCGCGCTGCGCGCCCTCGGCGTCCGACCTCATCGACATCTCGTCGGCGTCGAGATCCTCGACGTCGCTGGTCAGCTTGCGAACCAACCGGCTGAAGTAGCCGCCGTCTTTGGCGGACATAGGTGCTCCTGTGCTCCGGGGCCCCCGACTTGGTGCTTGCGGCCCGAACGTTTCCAGCGTACTGCGGTCCCCGTCAGGGAAACGCCTTTGCGCAAAGATCGCAACGTGACGTCCGCAATCCGAGTTCCCGCCGCGGTGCTGCTGCCCGGCACCGGCTCCGACGAGGTGTTCGTCCGCGCGGTCTTCGCCGGCCCGCTGCGCGCCCTCGGTGTCCCGCTCCTCACCCCACCGCCGCCACCAGGGGCTTCACTGGCCGAGGGCTACCTGGAAATCCTCGACGCGCTGGCGGACGAACACGGCGAACTGCTCGTAGGCGGCATTTCGTTCGGCGCGCACCTGGCCGCGGAGTGGGCCGTGCGCCACCCGGGCCGTTGCGGGGGCCTGCTGGCCGCGCTCCCGGCGTGGAACGGCGCTCCCGGCCCAGCACCCGCATCGCGGGCCGCGACGCTGTCGGCGGATCTGGTGGCCCGTTACGGGGTGGGCGCCGCGCTGGCCCAGGCCGAGGGCAGCCCGGCCTGGCTGCGCGCGGAGCTGGACCGTGCGTGGCGGCGCCACGGCGACGACCTGGCCGCGGGCCTGCGCGTCGCCGCGGCCCGTCCATCACCGTCGTTGGCCCAGCTGGCGGCGCTGAACGTCCCGGCGGGCGTCGGCACGTGCACCGACGACCCGGTACACCCGACGAAAGTCGCATCCGAGTGGGCCGCGAGCCTCCCTCGAGCGTCCCTCGGCCGGACGACGCTGGCCGCGCTGGGCGCCGACCGCGAGTCCCTGGGCCGGGCGACCGTCCTGGCCTTCCTCCGGGCGCGGAAAAAGCCGTGAACGCCGCATTGAGGGGCGTTGAAGTCCCTCAATGCGACATTCACGGCTTTTGTCGAGCGTCAGCCCTGCTGCTGGGCGGCGATGTGCTCGGCGACGGCGTCCGGGAGCGTGATGGTCAGCGGCGTCCGGACCGGCATCGGCGCGTCGCCCCGGTCGACGATCGTGCGGCGGACGATCTCCCGCAGCACCTCCACCGCCGCCGCGCCCTCCGACTGCGGCCCGGCGATGACCCCGCGCAGCATCCAGCGCGGGCGGTCGACGCCGACGAAGCGCAGCGAGACGTCGCCGACGATGGCCGAGATCTCGAGGCCCCACACGCCGCGGCCGATGTTGACCTTCGCGCCGTCGGCCCGCAGCTGGTCGGCCAGCTCGCTGCTGACCTCCCGCCACAGCCCGCCGGTGCGCGGCGCGGCGTACGCGCTGACCGTGATCTGGCCCTGCTCGGTGACGACGTGCACGGCCCGCACGCCGCTGGTCTCCGGGTCCATCTCGACCTGGACCTGCGACCCGTCGGGCACCGGCACCTTCACCGAGCCGAGGTCGATCCGCGGGACACCGTCGTCGTCGAAGTCCGCGACGTCGAACGGGCCGTCGGAGACGTCCGACAGCTCGGAGTCCTCGCTGAACGACTCGTCCTCGATCGTGTCGTCGGCATCGGGCGCGGCGTGCCGTCCCGCGGACCCGCCCTCGGTCCGCCGCTTGCGTCCGAAAATCCCCACTACTGCTTCTCCGTTCCTTCCCCAGCCGCGAGCGCGTCTGCTCCCAGTGTGGCGTGTCCGCCCGTGGAGCCGTAGCCTCCGGCGCCCCGTTCGGTGGCGTCGAGCTCGGCGACCTCGACGAACTCGGCGTGCTCGACCCGCTGCACGACCAGCTGGGCGATGCGGTCGCCGCGCGCGAGCTTCACCGGGTGCACCGGGTCGTGGTTGATCAGGCAGACCTTGATCTCACCGCGGTAGCCCGCGTCGATCGTGCCCGGGGTGTTGACCACCGAGAGGCCGGCCCGGGCGGCCAGGCCGGACCGGGGGTGGACGAACCCCGCGTACCCGGGCGGGAGCGCGATCGCGACGCCGGTGCCGACCACCCCGCGTTCCCCGGGCTGGAGCACGATATCCGAGGTCGTGACGAGATCGGCGCCCGCGTCGCCCGGTCGGGCGTAGGCGGGCAGCGGGACATCCGGGTCGAGCCGGGAGAGGAGTACCTGAACGCTGGACACGGGCGGCGAGATTACTCTCTACCCGTGGGTGAATCAGCGAAGACGGCCGCGAGTGCCGCGGTCCGGCACTCCGAGCGGCTCTACGTCCCGTGGTGGGGCTGGCCGCTGCCGGTCCTGGGCGCGATCCTGCTGGCGGCCGAGATCGACCTCGGGTACCCGGGGATCCGGGCCTGGCTGCCGTACGTGATCGCGTTGCCGGTGGTGGTGGCGCTGCTGCTGTCGCTGGGCAAGTCCCGGGTCCGCGTCACCGGCGGCGACGAGCCGGAGCTGTGGGTCGGCGACGCGCACCTGCCGCTGCGCTACGTCGGCGAGGTCGAGATCTTCGACAAGGACGCCAAGCGCAAGGCGCTGGGCCGCGACGGCGACCCCGCGGCGTACGTGCTGCACCGCGGCTGGGTCGGCCCGGCCGTGCGGATCCGGCTCACCGACCCCGCGGACCCGACGCCGTACTGGCTGTTCAGCACCCGGCACCCGGGCAAGGTCGCCGAACTGCTCAAGGGCGCCTGAGCCACGCCTTGGACATGTGGAAGGGGGCCGGCCTGCCGGCCGGCCCCCTTGTCCCCAGCGCGCTTCGAGCCCTCCCCTGTCCCTCAGGGCTCTCCGTCGCGTCTGTTCGTCCCCTGAACCCCTGCCCGAGCTCCCGCGCCGTCCTCAGGCGCAGTCGCGGCAGATCAGGCGTCCGCCGCTCTCCTCGGCCAGCCTGCTGCGGTGGTGCACCAGGAAGCACACGGAGCAGGTGAATTCGTCCGCCTGCTTCGGCACCACCTTCACGGTCATGTCCTCACCGGAAAGCCCGGAGAGGTCGGCACCCGGCAGCTCGAAATTCTCGGCGGTCGCGTCCTCGTCGACGTCGACGACGCCGGACTGGTTCTCGTTCCGCCGGGCCTTGAGCTCCTCCAACGAGTCTTCGGCCAGCTCGTCGGCTTCGCTGCGGCGCGGAGCGTCGTAGTCGGTAGCCATGTGTCCCTCACCCCTGCGATCAGCTTGTGTAGTCGTTTTCCCGGACCCGCGGGTGCGCCCGTGAGTCCGCCGTGCCGCTGGTCAACGTTCCAGGGCCCCTGTTTGTGCCCGACGGCCGGAGTGACCGAGGTCTCTCTCATTTTGGGCCTCGTCCTGCGGCCGGAGCCCGGGAAGGGTAGCTCACGCCTTCGCGGGTTCTGCAACGAGTCAGACATTGCCGGGGAATCGTCACCCGACAGGGGGAACCCGCAGGTAAGACGCGTTGTCGTCCATTCGGGTTGCCCCCGGGTGGAGAACCTCACGAGGGGCCCGTGTCCGCTTGCCCCGGCCGACCCCCGCGTGGTGCGATCGCCGCACGGGGACGGGGTCTCGGCAGGCGCCCGCGAGCCGGGAAACCGGTGGGGTGACCCGGACCCGCGCACGCGGGTCGCAGCGCCTAGGCTGATCCGCCACGACGGTGCCGACGAGCTGCCGTCGGGTTCTGGGTTCGGGAAGGGACGGGCAGGTGGCGTCGGGGAACGGCATCGGGGACCGTGGGGCGCGGCCGTATCGCAGGCACAAGCCGCTGCCGGCGCTGATCGTCATCGGCGTGCTGGCGCTCGGCGCGATCATCGTGTGGATCAACGCCGCGGTCGGCAAGGGCGACGTCGACGAGGCCGTCCGGTGCGACCCGCCGGCCAGCCCGCCGCCGGGTGTCACGTTCACCACACTCCCCCACAACGCCCTGGACGACCGCGCGCCGGTCCCGCCGGACAAGGTCCCGGTGACGGTGCTCAACGCGTCGAGCACCCGCGGCCAGGGCAGCATCACGACGACCGCGCTGCGCGAGCTCGGGTTCACCAACACCGGCGAGCCGGCCAACGACCCCGCCTACGAGAACCGCGAGGCGAAGTGCCGCGGCCAGATCCGCTTCGGCGCGAACGGCCTCACCGCGGCGCGCACGCTCACCCTCGTGGTGCCGTGCGCCGAGCTGGTCCAGGACAACCGCAAGGACGCCAGCGTCGACCTGGTCACGGGCACGAACTTCGGCGACATCCGCCCGCGCGCCGAGGCCCGCCAGGTCCTCACCCAGCTCACCGAGTGGTCCAAGGCCCACCAGGGCGGCGGCGGCAACGAGCAGTCCGCGGGCGCCCAGGCCCCGGTCATCGACCAGACCCTGCTGTCCTCGGCCCGCGACGTCCAGTGCTGACCCCCTGACCCACCGCAAGCCTCACGAGTCGTCCACCGAGGTACGCGTGTCGTCCCCCTGAGTGCGCGTGTCGTCCATCCAGGCACGCGAGTCGTCCATCCAGGCACGCCAGTCGCCCGCCGCAGCACGCGAGCCGACCCCCAGACACGCGTGTCGTCCCCCTGAGTACGCGTGTCGTCCATCCAGGCACGCGAGTCGTCCGCCGAGGTGCGCGTGTCGTCCACCGAAGTACGCGAGCCGACCGACCAGGGACGCGAGTCGACTCCCAGGCACGCGAGTTGACCGCCCGGGGACGCGAGTCGTCCTCTCAATCACGCGTGATGCCTCTCCAGACACGCGTGATGCCTCTCCAATCACGCGTGATGCCCCTCCAGACACACGTGATGCCCTCCTGGTCACGCCCTGCCGTCCCCCAGGACCCGGCAACGGCCGCCTCAGGCCGTCTCAGACCTCTGCGGCGCCGCACTCCCCCAGCGTCTTCCGGAGCGCCTCCGCGATCGACGGGGCCGCCGCGTACGTCGCGTCCGCGCCCAGGTCCGGCGCCGAACCCGGCAGCACGACCGACGCGCCCGCCTCCGCCGCGATCAGCGCGCCCGCCGCCCAGTCCCAGCGGTGCAGGCCGTGCTCGGCGTAGGCGTCCAGCCAGCCCGCCGCGACCGCGCACAGGTCGAGCGACGCCGCCCCGTTGCGACGGATGTCGCGGACGCGGCCCAGCAGCTCCGCCGCGAAGCGGGCCTGACGCGCCCGCCGCTCCGCCGAGTACGCGAACCCGGTGCCGACCAGCGTCAGCTCCAGCCGCGACGGCGCCGAGACGGCCAGCCGCCGCCCGTCGAGCCACGCGCCCTGCCCGCGGGCGGCCGACCAGACGCGGCCGCTCACCGGCTCGACGACGGCGCCGGCCACCGACACCCCGCCGACCTGCGCCGCCACCGACACCGCGAACCACGGCAGGCCGTAGAGGAAGTTGACCGTGCCGTCGATCGGGTCGACGACCCACGTGACGCCGTCGTCGCCCGCGGTCCCGCCACCCTCCTCGCCCAGCACCGGCTCCCCGGGCCGCAGCTCGGCGAGCCGGGCGCGGACGAGCCGCTCCGACTCGTGGTCCACCGCGGTGACCACGTCGGTGTCCGCGGACTTGGTGTCCACGGCGACCGAGCGGCCCGCCGCCATCCCGTCCCAGGCCTCGCGGACCAGCTCGGCGGCCTCCGTCGCGACCTGCACCGCGACGCTTTTCAGCAACGACTCGTCAACTCCCACGTCCGTCATGTCACCACATCCGGTTAAAGTCTCCGAGGCAGGCTTCTGAATCGTGCGAGAAGGGACCACGTCCGTGGTGGAGGCGACCCGCCGAGGTTTCGGCATCGACATCGGCGGCAGCGGGATCAAGGGCGCGTTGGTCGACCTGGACCGGGGGCAGCTCATCGGCGACCGGATCCGGATCGAGACGCCCAAGCCGTCCACCCCCTCGGCGGTGGCGGACGTCGTCGCCGAGATCGTGACCCAGGCCGGCTGGGACGGCCCGGTCGGCGTGACGCTGCCGGCCGTCGTGAAGAAGGGCGTCGCGCACACCGCGGCGAACATCGACAAGCAGTGGATCGGCACCGACGCCGACGCGCTGTTCGCCAAGCGGCTCGGCGTCGGCGTCGACCAGGTCGCGATGCTCAACGACGCCGACGCGGCCGGCATGGCGGAGATCCGCTTCGGCGACCCGGTCGCGCGCACCGGCGTCACGGCGCTGCTCACCTTCGGCACCGGCATCGGCAGCGCGGTGTTCCAGGACGGCAAGCTCGTCCCGAACACCGAGTTCGGCCACCTCGAGATCGACGGCCACGACGCGGAGAAGCGCGCGGCCGCCTCGGTGAAGGACAACGAGGGCCTGACCTACCCCGAATGGTCCAAGCGGGTGCACCGTTATCTGACCGTGCTCGAGAACCTGATCTGGCCGGATCTGTTCATCGTCGGCGGCGGCGTCAGCAAGAAGGCCGAGAAATGGGTGCCGCTGCTGAACATCCGCACGCCGGTCCTGGTGGCTTCGCTGCAGAACAACGCCGGGATCGTCGGTGCCGCGGCCGCCGCGGCCGAGGGCATCCAGCACTAGGACGGCGCTGGTTACGGGACCGGATTCGACACCGATTCGACACCTCCGGCAGGCCGGAGGGTGATCGCTTCGCGACGCATGCGCGTACCGTCGTTACAATGGAACACGGCCCACGGCTGCGGAGGCCAAAACCGCAGGCCGAGGCGTGATCCCCGAATGTGAGGCAGCAGCGGCTCCGTGTCCGCTGCTCGTCATGATCGACCGCTGCGAAAGGGCGTAAGTGGCAGCCGCAAGAACCGCAACCCGAGGCGGGACGAAGACAGCGACCGCAGCCGGCGAGCCGGCCGAAGAGGCAGCCACCGGGACGGCGAAGCCAGCGGCGCGCAAGACCACCACTGCCAAGAAGGCTCCGGCCAAGAAGGCACCGGCGAAGAAGCCCGGGACCAAGGGCGAGGACGGCGAGCCCGACGGTCCCGAGGGCATCGAAGGCGAGCTCGACTCGCCGGACCTGTCGGACCTGGAAGAGGTCGAAGTCGAGGTCGACGTCGTTGACGAGACGGTCAACGACGAGCCGGACGCCGACGACGATGACGACGAGGAATCCGACGAGGAGACCCCGGCGCAGCGCCGTCGCGGCGCGGCCGCCGACAAGGCGGCCGCGGCCAAGAGCTCCGACAACCCGGACTTCGTCTGGGACGAGGAGGAGTCGGAGGCCCTGCGCCAGGCGCGCAAGGACGCCGAGCTCACCGCGTCGGCCGACTCCGTGCGTGCCTACCTCAAGCAGATCGGCAAGGTCGCGCTGCTGAACGCGGAGGAGGAGGTGGAGCTGGCCAAGCGGATCGAGGCCGGGCTCTACGCCGCCGAGCGCGTGCGCACCGCCGAGGAAGAGGGCGAAAAGCTCGTCACGCAGATGCGCCGCGATCTCAAGTGGATCGTGCGCGACGGCGAGCGCGCCAAGAACCACCTGCTCGAGGCGAACCTCCGGCTCGTGGTGTCGCTGGCCAAGCGCTACACCGGCCGCGGCATGGCGTTCCTGGACCTGATCCAGGAGGGCAACCTCGGCCTGATCCGCGCGGTGGAGAAGTTCGACTACACCAAGGGCTACAAGTTCTCGACGTACGCCACGTGGTGGATCCGCCAGGCGATCACCCGCGCGATGGCCGACCAGGCCCGCACCATCCGCATCCCGGTGCACATGGTCGAGGTCATCAACAAGCTCGGCCGCATACAGCGTGAGCTGCTCCAGGACCTCGGCCGCGAGCCGACCCCGGAAGAGCTGGCCAAGGAAATGGACATCTCCCCGGAGAAGGTCCTGGAGATCCAGCAGTACGCGCGTGAGCCGATCTCGCTGGACCAGACCATCGGCGACGAGGGCGACTCCCAGCTCGGTGACTTCATCGAAGACTCCGAAGCGGTCGTCGCGGTCGACGCGGTGTCGTTCACGCTGCTGCAGGACCAGCTCCAGTCGGTGCTGCAGACGCTGTCCGAGCGCGAGGCGGGCGTGGTCCGGCTGCGCTTCGGCCTGACGGACGGCCAGCCGCGCACGCTCGACGAGATCGGCCAGGTGTACGGGGTGACCCGTGAGCGCATCCGGCAGATCGAGTCGAAGACGATGTCGAAGCTGCGTCCCCCGTCGCGGTCCCAGGTGCTGCGCGACTCCCTGGACTGTTTTTCGTCGGTATAAAGAAGACCCCCGCCACGATCGTGGCGGGGTTCTTCTTTTTCCGGGAGGGTGAAAGGGAGATCATTTTCCTTTCCTGAGGAGCCTCCATTGCAGATCGGCATCGGATTGCCGAACCAGGTCCGGGACATGCGCCCGGGCCTCCTTCCCGGCTGGGCCGCGCGCGCCGAGGCCGCCGGGTTCTCGACGCTCGGCACGGTCGGCCGGATCGCCTACCCCGGCGTGATGGACACCGTCGCGCTGGCCGCCGCGGCCGGCGCGACGTCGCGGATCGGCTTGCTCAGCAACGTCCTGCTCGGCACCGTGTGGCCGCCCGTGCTGCTGGCGAAGGAGATCGCCGGGATCGACGGCGTCTCCGGCGGCCGCGTCACCCTCGGCATCGGGATCGGCGGCCGGCCGGACGACTTCGTCGCCGACGGGCTCGGCCCGAAGGGGCTCGGCAAGCGGATCGACGCCGACCTCGAGGTCTACCGGGACGTCTGGAACGGCAAGCCGGTCGGCGGCGGCGACAACCCGGCGGTGCCGCCCGGCACCCGCGAGGTGCCGCTGCTGTTCGGCGGGTTCGCGCCGAACGCCCTGGCCCGCATGGCGAAGTGGGGCCAGGGTTACATCGGCGGCTCGATGCCGGCCGCGATGGTCGCCGACGCGTTCGGCAAGGCCCGCGAAGCCTGGCGCGAAGGCGGCCGGGACGGCGAGCCGCGGCTCGTCGCCATCGTCTACTTCGCGCTCGGCGAGCCGGCCACCGGACGCGAGAAGGTCGGCGACTACTACAGCAACATGGGCGAGATGGCCAAGGTCGTCGTCGACAACGTCCGCACGACACCGGAAACCGTGCGGACCGCGGTGCGGGAGTTCGCCGACCTCGGCGCGGACGAGCTGATCTTCAACCCGGCCACCGACGAGATCGACGACGTCGAGCGGCTCGCCGAAATCGTGCTGTGACACGTCTTCAGGGCCGGCCGGTGAGGGCCGTCCACGGGACGTGCACCGTGACGCGTTCGCGCAGCTGCTCGTTGAGCAGCCACAGCTCGCCCGTCGCCGGCCAGTAGGACAGGTTCTGGCTGTTCACCGGCGCCTGCCCGGGCAACCTCGACGTCGAGGCGCCGCCGACCCCGCCGTGCAGGCACGACGGGTGGTCGCCGGCCACCCCGGCGTACTCCGGGCAGACGCCGGTGAGCACGAAATAGCCGCCCCGGGACACCGCGCCCTGCATCCCCCACACCGGTGACGAAAAGCCCTCTTTCGCGTGCACCAAGCCGTCGGCGCCCGTGGCGAGGCGGCCGGTGGTGGCGTCGAACGGCCACCGCAGGATCCGGCCGCCCGCCGCCGTCGGCACGTGCTCGGCGGTGACGAACGTGGAATCACTGTGGTCGAAGGAAAGCGCCGACAGGCACGGGCGCGCGCCGGTCGCCGTCGTGCAGGCGCCGCCGCCGGGGTACCAGTACGCGCCGACCTGCGGCATCGCGTAGTCGTAGTAGGCGGCGTGGTACTTGCCGTCGCTGCCGAGGCCGACGGTCGCCGAGCTGTCGTCGACCTTCCAGAAGTGCGTCGTGTCGAAGCACAGGTTGCCGGCCCAGGTGATGCCTTGCCCCGTGCCCGGCGACGACGGCGAAGTCGGTGTCGGACGTCGGTTCCACGAGCAGGACGTGCTGTAGCGTCCATAAAGACAGACGAGCCATGGTGTCGCCGGTCGTGTAACCCGAAGTCGCGACGACGCGCTTGCCGCCGTCGGTCCCGGTCACCGGGTCGGCGTCGCCAGAGCCGGTGAGGCCCTGCGGAATCCAGACGTTGGTCTTGTCGTCGTCGGCGTCTTCCCAGCTGAAGCCCGCGGGCTTCAGGACCGTTGCGAGGTAGGTGGCGTGGCAGAGCGGCCGGGCCCTGCGGTTGGCGTCACCGAAAGATCGCGGGAAGCCCCTTGGGGCGGAGCTTCTTGTCCAGCGCGGCGATGCGGGCGCCCTGGGTGGCAAAGGTGTCGCCCGCGGTGAACCGGCAGCCGTCGACGGTCGCGGCGTCGAGGCGCGCGAAGTTCGCGGCGACCTGGGCGGCCGTCGTCATCGTGAGGCCGAGCAGGAATCGCATGCCGGGCAGGGTGCCGGGCGGGCGTACACGTCCCGTACAACTCAGGGGACGGCCAGGCCCCGCTCCCGCAGCGACTGCTCGACGCGCAGGCGTTCGATCTCGCGGTCCATGCCCTCGGGCAGCTCGGCGAGCCGGTGCGGGACGCCGATCTGGCGGCAGGCCTGGGTGAGCAGCTCGTCGTAGGCCTGGCGGGTGCCGTAGCGCCGCGCGGCCGGGGTGCCGGACGGGTAGTCGACGAGCAGCCGGTGCACCCGCCGCAGGTCCGCGGCGACCCGCTCGATCGGCGGCCCCTGCGGCTCCGGCTGCCGCTTCTCCCGCAGCCGGCTCACCACGCCGGGCAGGCGCAGCGCGCACCAGAAGAGCACCGTGGGAGCGATGCAGACCACGGCGAACAGGATCAGGTTCCCGAGGACGCCTCCGGCGCCGGCCATGCACTGATGGTAAGCCCGCGACGCGCCGCCGGCGCACCCATTTTCGGACGCCGCGCTCGCTACCGGGGTCGTGAGTGGGAAACAGGGTTAGAACACTGTTTCCCACTCACGACCGGCGAGCGGCTACGGGAGGTCCAGGGCCGCCGGGGGTGTTTCTTCGGTGAGCCAGAGAACTCCGGCGGGCGGGAGCTGGAGGATCGCCGAGGCCGGCTGGCCGTGCCAGGGTGAGTCCGTGGCCTCGACGAGACCCAGGTTGCCGACGCCCGAGCCGCCGTAGCTCTCGGCGTCGGTGTTGACCACCTCGCGCCAGCGGCCCGCGGCCGGCAGGCCGACCCGGTAGTCGTGGTGCGGGACGCCGGCGAAGTTGGCGACGCACGCCAGCCGCGAGCCGTCGGCGCCGATGCGCAGGAAGCTCAGCACGTTGCCGCTGGAGTCGTTGGCGTCGATCCAGGCGAAGCCCTCCGGCGAGGTGTCCTGGCTGAACAGCGCCGGCGTCGACTTGTACACCGAGTTCAGCGCCCGCAGCAGGTCCTGGACGCCGCGGTGCAGCGGCTCGTCCAGCAGGTGCCAGTCGAGCGACCGCTCCTCCGACCACTCGGACGGCTGGCCGAACTCGCCGCCCATGAACAGCAGCTGCTTGCCCGGGTGCGCCCACATGAACGCCAGCAGCGAACGCAGCCCGGCCGCCTTGTTCCAGGCGTCACCCGGCATGCGGCCCCACAGGGATCCCTTGCCGTGCACCACTTCGTCGTGCGAAAGCGGCAGGACGAAGTTCTCGCTCCAGGCGTACACCAGCGAGAACGTCATCTCGTTGTGGTGGTAGGCGCGGTGGATCGGCTCGTGGGACAGGTAGCGGAGCGTGTCGTGCATCCACCCCATGTTCCACTTGAAGCCGAACCCGAGACCGCCCAGGTGCGTCGGGCGCGTGACGCCGGGCCACGCCGTCGACTCCTCGGCCACCATCACGATGCCCGGGTGTCGCTTGTAGACGGTCGCGTTCAGCTCCTGCAGGAACCGCACCGCGTCCAGGTTTTCCCGGCCGCCGTACTGGTTCGGCAGCCACTCCCCTTCCTTGCGGGAGTAGTCGAGGTAGAGCATCGACGCCACCGCGTCGACGCGCAGGCCGTCGAGGTGGAACTCCTCGATCCAGAACAGCGCGTTCGCGACGAGGAAGTTGCGGACCTCGTTGCGGCCGAAGTCGAACACGAGCGTGCCCCAGTCGGGCTGCTCGCCGCGGCGCGGGTCCGCGTGCTCGTACAGCGCGGTGCCGTCGAACTTCGCCAGCGCCCAGATGTCCTTCGGGAAGTGCGCGGGCACCCAGTCGACGAGCACGCCGATCCCCCGCTGGTGCAGGCGGTCGACGAAGTAGCGGAAGTCGTCCGGCGAGCCGAACCGGGACGTCGGCGCGTAGTACGACGTCACCTGGTAGCCCCACGAGCCGCCGAACGGGTGCTCCGACACCGGCAGCAGCTCGACGTGCGTGAAGCCGGTCTCGAGGACGTAGTCGCCGAGCTGGTCGGCCAGCTCGCGGTAGTTCAGCCCGGGACGCCACGAGCCGAGGTGGACCTCGTAGACGCTCATCGGCGCCGCGGCCCACTGGGTCGCCTCGCGCTGCGCGACCCACTCGTCGTCTTCCCAGCGGTAGGCCGAGCGCGTGACGACCGACGCCGTCGCGGGCGGCAGCTCGGTGCCGAACGCCATCGGGTCGGCCTTCTCCTGCCAGTTCCCGTCGGCGCCGAGGATCCGGAACTTGTAGCAGGTGCCGGCCCCGACCCCGGGCACGAACAGCTCCCAGATCCCGGACGAGCCGAGCGAGCGCATGGCGTGCCCGCGCCCGTCCCAGCCGTTGAAGTCGCCGATCACGCGGATGCCGCGGGCGTTCGGCGCCCAGACCGCGAACGACGTGCCCTCGACGACGCCGCCGGGCGTGTCGTAGGAGCGCAGGTGCGCGCCGAGCGCCTCCCAGAGCCGCTCGTGGCGCCCTTCGCCGATCAGGTGCAGGTCCAGCTCGCCGACCGTGGGCAGCCAGCGGTACGGGTCGTCCGCGGTGACGCTGTGGCCGTCGTACTCGACCTCCAACCGGTAGTCGCCGGGGTGCTCCGGGACGGCGACGGCGAACAGCGCGTCGATCACCGGCTCCATCGGGTACCGGTGCTCACCCACGGTCAGCGCGACGGCCTTGGCCCCGGGCAGCAGCGCCCGCGCCGCGAACCCCTTGCCCACTTTGTGCACGCCCAGCACCGAGTGCGGGTCGTGGTGTGACCCGGCCAGCAGCCGGTCGATGTCGGCGGCCGGCGGGGCCGCGTCCGGCAGGTTCTCCGGTACCGCGTTCACGATCCTCACCCATCTCCCCGCATGATCCGGGCGATCGAGGCGAGCGGGACGCCCAGCCAGTCGGGCCGGTTCGCGTGCTCGTAGCTCACTTCGTAGATCGCCTTGTCCAGTTCGAACGCGCGCAGCAGCTCGCGCTGGTCGCGGGGGTCGGCCGCGACCGCGGCGTACCCCTCGCAGAACGCCGTGCGGTTGCGGTCCGACCACTCCTGCGCCCGCTCGACGAGCTCCGGGTCGTCCGGCTGCCCGACCAGCATCTGCTGGGCGGCGTAGTCGAACGACCTCAGCATGCCCGCCACGTCGCGCAACGGCGACCGGAGCGCGTGCCGCTCCTCGACCGGGGCCGCCGGCTCGCCCTCGAAGTCGATGAGCAGCCAGCCGGTGACCGTCCGCAGCACCTGGCCCAGGTGCAGGTCGCCGTGGATGGGCTGCATCGAGACCGAGTCGGCGGGCAGCGCCCGCAGCGTCTCGAACGACGCCCGCAGCGCCGGCGCGTGCTCGGCCAGCTCCGGGACCCGGCCGGCGACGGTGTCCAGCCGCGCGATCATCGCCTTCATCGTGCGGTCCAGCTCGTCGGCGTCGACACCCTCGGTGCCGAGCGCCTCGGCCAGGTCCGCGTGCACCTCGGCGACCGCGCGGCCCAGCCGCTCGGCCTCGCCGGCGAAGTCGCCGCCGACCTCCTCGGCGTGCCGCTCCGGGCCGGCCATCAGGTCGCGGACGCTGGTGGTGGCCATCGCCCAGCCGTCGACGGCGTCCGGGATGAACTGCTGGAGCATGCCGACCGTGGTCGGCTCGCCGTCCAGGTCGCCGGTGATCGAGCCGAGCGGCTGCGCGATGTGCTTGCTGCCGACCTCCTGCAGCGCGCGGTGCAGCACCAGGTCCTTGTTCTGGCCCGGGGTCAGCTTGCGGAACAGCTTGAGGATGTACTGGCCGCCGTAGACCAGCGACGTGTTGCTCTGCTCCGAGGAGATCGGCCGGGCGCGCAGCCCGGTGTCCAGCTCGACGCCGGGCTCGTGCCCGAAGCCGAGCGCGCCGACGCGCCCCTCGCTCGCCATCAGGTCCAGCAGCACGCCGGTCAGGTCCGCGTCCGCGGACGCCTCGTAGGCGTTCAGGTCCCCGCCGGCGATGATCCAGCTGCCCGACGCGATCTCCGGCGGGTGCGTCCGGCGGCCCACCAGCAGCTGGTAGGGCTCGCGCCGGTCGTCCTGGGTCACCTCCACCACCACGTGCAGCAGCTGGGGGTCACCCTCGACCAGCTCGGTCACGCCGAGCGGCCGGACACCGGTCACCGGCCGGTCCTTGCCGGCGAACCAGCGTTGTTCGGGCAGCCATCGGGCCAGATCGCCGGTCAGTGCGTCGACCAGCTTTCTGGTCTCGGACACGGAACTCACCTCGCTTCGCCTTCGTCTCCCGGGGTAGTCAGCTGGAACCAGTAGAAGCCGTGTCCCGGCAGCGTCAGCAGGTAGGACAGCTCCCCGATGCCGGGGAAGCGCACGCCGCCGGTCAGCTCGACCGGGACGCACCCGCGGTGCGCCGACAGGTCCAGCTCCACCGGCTGCGGGAACCGGGAGAGGTTGTTGACGCAGAGCACCACGTCCTCCCCGCCGTCCGGGCGCCGCCACTGGCGCTTGTAGGCCAGCACGCTCGGGTTGGAGCCACCGAGGTCGATGAACTCACCTTGGGCGAAGGCCTGGTGCTGCTTGCGCACCTCGATCATCCGCCGGGTCCAGTTGAGCAGGGAGGACTCGTTGTTGGACTGCGCTTCGACGTTCAGGCCCTGGTAGCCGTAGACCGGGTCCATGATCACCGGGAGGTAGATCCGGCCCGGATCGCAGGAGGAGAACCCGGCGTTGCGGTCCGGGGTCCACTGCATGGGTGTGCGCACCGCGTCGCGGTCCCCGAGCCAGATGTTGTCTCCCATGCCGATCTCGTCACCGTAGTACAGAACGGGCGAACCCGGGAGGGACAGCAGCATCGCCGTGAAGAGCTCCTGCTGGTTCCGGTCGTTGTCCAGCAGCGGAGCCAGCCGGCGGCGGATGCCGATGTTGGCCTTCATCCGCGGGTCCTTGGCGTACTCCGTGTACATGTAGTCGCGCTCTTCGTCGGTGACCATCTCGAGGGTCAGCTCGTCGTGGTTGCGCAGGAAGATGCCCCACTGGGTGCCGGCCGGGATCTCCGGGGTCTGGACGAGGATCTCCGAGATCGGGAACCGCGACTCGCGGCGCACGGCCATGAAGATCCGCGGCATCAGCGGGAAGTGGAACGCCATGTGGCACTCGTCGCCGCCGACCGCCGGGTCGCCGAAGTACTCGACGACGTCGGAGGGCCACTGGTTCGCCTCGGCCAGCAGGATCCGCCCGGGGTACTCGTCGTCGACGACCTTGCGGCAGCGCTTGAGGAACTCGTGCGTGCGCGGCAGGTTCTCGCAGTTGGTGCCCTCCTGCTCGAACAGGTACGGCACGGCGTCGAGGCGGAACCCGTCGATGCCCAGGTCGAGCCAGAAGCGCAGGGTGTCGATCATCGCGTTCTGGACGTCGGGGTTCTCGAAGTTGAGGTCCGGCTGGTGGGAGAAGAACCGGTGCCAGTAGAACTGGCCGCGCACCGGGTCGTACGTCCAGTTGGACGATTCGGTGTCGACGAAGATGATCCGCGCGTCGGCGTAGCGGGAGTCGTCGTCGCTCCACACGTAGTAGTCGCCGTACGGGCCGTCCGGGTCCTGGCGGGACTGCTGGAACCACGGGTGCGCGTCCGAGGTGTGGTTGAGCACCAGGTCGGTGATCACCCGGATGCCGCGCCGGTGCGCCTCGTTCAGCAGGAAGACGAAGTCCTCGACGCTGCCGAACTCCGGCAGCACCGCCCGGAAGTCGCTGATGTCGTACCCGCCGTCGCGCAGCGGCGACGCGTAGAACGGCGGCAGCCACAGGCAGTCGATGCCGAGCCACGCCAGGTAGTCCAGGCGGCCGGCCAGGCCGCGCAGGTCGCCGGTGCCGTCGCCGTTGGAGTCGGCGAACGCGCGCACCAGCACCTCGTAGAACACCGCGCCCTTGAACCACTCCGGGTTGCTGGGCGCCTGCTGCGCCGAGCGGAAGTCCTCGGCCTGGGGTTCGACGAGCATCCCGTCGGCCGTCATCGCCTCACCGGTGTGCGGCACACCCTCGAGCCCGAGTGCCGCGTCGGGGCGGGCTTCCTCCGCCATGTGTTCCACCTCAGTCCCTCGATCCGTTCCTTCCCTGCTACCCGGCCAGCCGCCGCCGGACCGACACCACGTGGGCCACGGCCCGCCACGGTTCGAGCCGGACGAAGTTGGCCTGGCCCCAGTCCCACGTGTCACCGGTGACCTCGTCGTGCGCGATCAGCCGCTCGTGCGCTTCGAAGCCGAGTGCCCCCGTGTCGAGCCACAACGTGCCCTCCTGCGGCCCGTAGGGGTCGAGGGTCACGACGGTGACCACCGTGTCACCGGTGGCCGGGTCCTGTTTGGAGTAGGCCAGCAGCGCGTCGTTGTCGACGTGGTGGAAGTGCAGGGTGCGCATCTGCTGCAGCGCCGGGTGCGCGCGGCGGACGGCGTTCAGCTTCGCGATCCACGGCTCCAGCGACCGGCCTTCGGCAAGCGCGCGGTCGAAGTCGCGCGGGCGCAGCTGGTACTTCTCGGAGTCGAGGTACTCCTCGCTGCCGTCGCGGACCGGGACGTGCTCGAACAGCTCGTAACCCGAATAGACGCCCCACGTCGGCGCGATCGTCGCGGCGAGCGCGGCCCGCAGCGCGAACATGCCGGGGCCGCCGCGCTGCAGCGACTCGTGGAGGATGTCCGGGGTGTTGACGAACAGGTTCGGCCGGCCCTCGTTCCAGTGGTCCCGCAGGTCCACGGCGAAGTCGATCAGCTCCTGCTTGCCGGTCCGCCAGGTGAAGTACGTGTAGCTCTGGGTGAAGCCGAGCCGGGCCAGGCCCCACAGCCGCGCCGGGCGGGTGAAGGCCTCGGCCAGGAACAGGACGTCCGGGTGGGCGTCCTTCACCGACTGGATCAGCCAGGCCCAGAAGTCCGGCGGCTTGGTGTGCGGGTTGTCGACCCGGAAGATCTTGACCCCGTGGTCGACCCAGACGTTGACGACCCGCAGCATCTCCTCGTAGACGGCCTTGGGGTCGTTGTCGAAGTTGATCGGGTAGATGTCCTGGTACTTCTTCGGCGGGTTCTCGGCGTACGCGATCGAGCCGTCCGGCCGGGTGGTGAAGAACTCGGGGTGCTTGAGGACCCACGGGTGGTCGGGCGCGGCCTGCAGCGCGAAGTCGAGCGCCACCTCCATGCCCAGCTCTTCCGAGCGGGCGACGAAGGCGTCGAAGTCGTCAAAGGTGCCGAGGTCGGGGTGGATGGCGTCGTGGCCGCCCTCGTCGGCGCCGATCGCCCACGGCGACCCGACGTCGTCCGGGGTCGCGTCGAGGGTGTTGTTGGGGCCCTTGCGGTTCACCCGGCCGATCGGGTGGATCGGCGGCAGGTAGACGACGTCGAAGCCCATCCCGGCGACCCGGTCGAGCGCGGCCGCGGCGGTGGTGAACGTGCCGTGCACGGCCCTGCCCTCGGCGTCGAGGCCGCCGGTGGAGCGCGGGAACAGCTCGTACCAGGACCCGAAGGCGGCGCGCCTGCGGTCGACCCACAGCTTGAACGGCTTGCCCTTGGTGATCAGCTCGCGCACCGGGAACTCGTGCATCAGCTGGCGGACCTCGGGCGACAGCGCGGGCCCGACGCGCTCGGCGAGGCTCAGCTCTTCGTTGCGCAGCGCGACGACCGCGCCGGTGAGGAGCGCCTTTTCGGCCCGGCGGTCCGGGCGGCGGGAGACGCGCTCCAGCAGCCGGGCGCCGTTCTCGATGTCGTTGGCCAGGTCCTCGGGCCCCTGCCCGGCGGCGACCTTCACCTCGACGGCGTGCTCCCACGTCGCCCAGGGGTCGCTCCACGCGTCGATCCGGTAGGTCCAGAGTCCGGTGGTGTCGGGGACGATCACCGCGGCGAACTCGTCCGGGTGGTCGGGTCCGCGCGGGACCATCCGGGCCTGGCGCGTCAGGCGGTCGCCGGGGCCGCGCCACGCGACGGTGGCCGCGACGGCGTCGTGGCCTTCGCGCCAGACCGTCGCGGTGACGGGAATGTGCTCCCCCGCAACGGCTTTGGCCGGATACCGGCCGCAGCTCACGCTGGGGGAGACGTCGTCGATACCGAGCCGGCCGGTCATGGGCAACGCCCCTCGATCTGTGGGTGTGGACTCAGGCGTCGTCAGTCTGCCCGACTCGATCACGCACGATCGAGGCAGGTCTCCCTTGTCCTGTACCCAGACTCGTTCGAGTGAAACGCTTTCCCGGCAAAGGTTCCCGGCGGATGTCCGGCGGGTTACGACGAGACGCCACCCTAGCCAGGCGGCGGCGCCGCGGCGGGATGGATACCCGAATGGACGATCGCGGCGGCCGCCTTTCGGCTACGCGTCAGTAGCTCTCCGCCGGGGGCTCCGCCGCCAGGCGCGGCGCCCGCAGCAACAGCAGCGAGCGCGATTGCAGTGTCACCCGGCTCTTCGGCTCCAGCGGGCCCGGGTGCGCCGGGCTGCCGTCGCCGGTGCTCGTGTCGAGGGTCGGCTTGAACGTCTCGCCGTACTCGTGGCCGGGCAGCACGACCTCCGCGGTCTCGTCGCCCGCGTGCAGCCACAGCAGCCACGAGTGGTCGGGCACCAGCGCGCCCTCGCGGTTGCGGGCCTGGCTGTTCGAGCCGTCGATCCACATGCCGAGCGTGCGGCGGTCGGCGAACCAGTCGCTCTCGCCGAACTCCTCGCCGTCGGGGCGGAACCAGACCAGGTCCGGCTTGCCGGTGGGCGTGGTCCGGCCTTCGAAGAACTCCGGCTGCCGCAGGGCCGGGCTGCCGGCGCGCAGCCGGACGACCCGGCGGGCGAACGCGAGCATGGCGTCGGCTTCGATGGCCTGGGGCCCCTCGGGGGTCCAATCGAACCAGGACGTCTCGTCGTCGACGCAGTAGGCGTTGTTGTTGCCGTGCTGGGTGCGCCAGAACTCGTCACCCGCGGTGAGCATCGGGGTGCCGGTGGACAGCAGCAGCGTCGCGAACAGGTTGCGCGCCTGCCGGGCCCGCAGGGCGCGGATCTCGGCGTCGCCCGTCTCCCCCTCCGCGCCGTGGTTCCACGAGCGGTTGTCGTTGGTGCCGTCGCGGTTGTCCTCGCCGTTGGCCTCGTTGTGCTTTTCGTTGTAGGACACCAGGTCCCGCAGCGTGAAGCCGTCGTGGGCGGTGATGAAGTTGATCGACTGCCACGGCCGGCGCAGGTTGTGGTCGTACAGGTCCGACGAACCGGACAGCCGGTAGGCCAGGTCGCGGACGCCGGTCGCGCCGCGCCAGAAGTCACGGATCGTGTCGCGGTAGCGGCCGTTCCACTCCGCCCACTGGGCGCCGAAGCCGCCGACGCGGTAGCCCTCGCCGGTCGCGTCCCACGGCTCGGCGATCAGCTTGCAGCGCGAGAGCACCGGGTCGGTGGTGATCGCCGTGAGCAGCGTCGAGGCGGCGTCGAATGCGCCACCGCGCGGCCGCCCGAGGGTGCTGGCCAGGTCGAACCGGAAGCCGTCGACGCCCAGTTCCTGCGTCCAGTAGCGCAGCGAGTCGGTGACCAGCCGGACCACGGTCGGTGAGCCGGCCTCCAGCGTGTTGCCGCAGCCGGTGATGTCGGCCATGTGCCCGCGGTCGGTGTGCAGGTAGTAGACCGGCGCGTTGAGGCCGCGGAAGCTCAGCGTCGGGCCGTCCGGGCCGCCCTCGCAGGTGTGGTTGAACACGACGTCGACGATGACCTCGATGCCGGCCGCGTGCAGCGCCGCCACCATCAGCCGGAACTCCTCGACCTCGTGGCCGGGCTCGCTGGCGTAGGCCGCGTGCGGCGCGAAGAAGCCGAGCGGCGAGTACCCCCAGTAGTTGTGCCGGCCGGCCCGGACCAGGGACGGCTCGTCGAGGAACGAGTGCACCGGCAGGAGCTCCACCGACGTGACGCCGAGCCGGGTCAGGTACTCGATGGCCACCGGGTGGGCCAGGCCGAGGTAGGTGCCGCGCAGCGCCTCGGGGATGAACGGGTGCTGCTGGGTGAACCCCTTGACGTGCAGCTCGTAGATCACCGCCTCTTCGAACGGCACCTCCGGGTGGGCCCCGGTGTCCGGGCCGCCGGGCGAGGCGACGACCGACAGCGGCACGCTGCCGAGTGAGTCCACTGTGGACATCGGGCCGCGGTCCGGGTCGCCGGTGAAGCCCTGGGCGGCGGTCAGGTCGGTGAGCCCGCCGGTGATCTGCCGGGCGTACGGGTCGAGCAGCAGCTTGTGCGGGTTGCAGCGCAGGCCGCGGGCCGGGTCGTAGGGGCCGTGGATGCGGTAGCCGTAGCGCTGCCCGGGGGTCACCCCGGGCACCAGGCCGTGCCAGACGCCGAAGGTGCGCTCGGTGAGCGCGATCCGGCGTTCGGACCCGTCGGCGTCGATCAGGCACAGCTCGACGGCGTCCGCGACGGCCGAGGTGATGGCGAACCGGACCCCGCCCGCCTCCGGGTGGGCGCCGAGCGGGAACGGGCGTCCGGCGAGGACGTGGTCGGCGGAGGGTCGGGTAGCCATTCCTGAATCGTCCCAGATCGAGGTCGGGGCGCGCGCGTCAGTTCGTGCCGGCCAGGACGAACGTCTCCGGCGGCAGGTGCGCGGCCCCGCCGTCCACGGTGGCTTCGCCCCAGGTCAGCAGCGCCTTCGTGGCCCCGAGCGGGAGTGTGACGTCGCCCGGGCCGAAGTTGACCGCCAGCCGCAGCCCGCCGCGGTGCAGCACCAGCCAGGAACTGTCCGGGGCGGCGTCGACGCGCAGGTCCGGGAGCCACGGGCCGGCCAGCTCGGGCCGCTCGCGGCGCAGCCGGATCAGCGTCCGGTACAGCTCGAGCATCTCCCGGTGCCCCGGGCGCTCGACCTCGGCCCAGTCGAGCCTCGAGCGCTCCACCGTCGCCGGGTCCATCGGGTCGGGGACGTCGGACTCGCCCCAGCCGTGCCGGGCGAACTCGCGGCGGCGCCCGGTGCGGACGGCTTCGGCCAGCTCGGGGTCGGGGAAGGAGGCGAAGAACTGCCACGGCGTGCTCGCCGCCCACTCCTCCCCCATGAACACCATCGGCGTGAACGGCGAGCAGAACAGGATCGCCGCGCCGCAGGCCAGCCGGCCCTGGGAGACGGTGGCCGAGAGCCGGTCGCCCGTCGCGCGGTTGCCGATCTGGTCGTGGTCCTGCAGGTAACCGAGGAACCGGTGGCCCGGCACGGTCCGGGTGTCCACCGGGCGGCCGTGGGCCCGCTCCCGGAACGACGACCAGGTCCCGGCGTGGAAGAACACCTCACGCAGGACCTTGGTCAACGCGTCCGGCGCGGCGAAGTCCGCGTAGTAGCCGGAGTCCTCCCCGGTCAGCCGGACGTGCATCGCGTGGTGGAAGTCGTCCGACCACTGGGCGTGTAGGCCGTACCCCCCGCGCTCGCGGGGCGTCACCAGCTTCGGGTCGTTGAGGTCGGACTCGGCGATCAGCGTCAGCAGCCGGTTCAGCCCCGCCGACAGCGTCTCGACCTCGACGGCCAGCTGTTCGAGCAGGTGGGTGGCGCGCCGGTCGAGCAGGGCGTGCACGGCGTCCAGGCGCAGGGCGTCGACGTGGAAGTCGCGGAACCAGGCCAGCGCGTTGTCGACGACGTAGCGGCGGACCTCGTCCGAACCCGGCCCGTCGAGGTTGAGGCCGGGGCCCCAGTCGTTCTGGCCGGCGAAGTACGGCCCGAACCGGTCGAGGTAGGCGCCCGAGGGCCCGAGGTGGTTGTAGACGACGTCGAGCACGACGGCCAGGCCGCGCGCGTGGGCGGCGTCGACGAACCGCTTGAACCCGTCCGGGCCGCCGTAGGGCTCGTGGACCGCGCCCCAGAGGACGCCGTCGTACCCCCAGCCCGCGGTGCCGTCGAAGGAGTTCACCGGCAGCACCTCGACGTGCGTGATCCCCAGCTCCACCAGGTGGTCGAGCCGGTCGATCGCCGCGTCGAAGGTGCCGCCGGGGGTGAACGTGCCGATGTGCAGCTCGTAGACGACGCCGCCGGCGAGCTGCCGCCCGTGCCAGGCGTCGTCGGTCCAGTCGAACTCCGCGTGGTCGTAGACGCGCGATTCCTGGTGCACCCCGTGGGGCTGCCACCGCGACCGCGGGTCCGGCAGCGGCTCGCCGGAGTCGTCGATCAGGAAGGCGTAGTTGACGCCCTCGGCCTCGGCGGACCACCAGCCGCCGTCGCCGCGGGTCATCTCGTGCACGTCGGCGTCGACCCGCACGCGGACGCGCTCAGCCGACGGGGCCCACACGGTGAACGTCATGCGTCTCCTCGCACCAGCAACACGACGGGGTAGCGGTCGAACAGCGTGGCCACGTCCGGGGTGGCGTCGCGGCCGGTCAGGACGTCGGTCCAGACGCCGTCGGGCAGCGGCAGCACGGTGTCGCGCCAGCCGCCGGCCTTGGCGAGGCCGACCGGCAGCCGGGTCACGGCCACGACCAGGCCGGGGCCGCGGTTGTAGGCCAGCACGTGGTCCGCGGCGGCACCTTCGGCGCGCAGCGGGCGGTAGCCGTGGAACAGCGCGGGGTGCTCCTGGCGCAGCTTCAGCGCCTTGTGCGTCACCAGCAGCTTCGCGGCGCCCGAGGCGTCGATCTCCGGCTGCTCGCCCTCGACGACGCGGGCCAGGATCTCGCGGCGGGCCGCGTAGTCGACCGGACGGCGGTTGTCCGGGTCGACCAGCGAGAGGTCCCACAGCTCGGTGCCCTGGTAGACGTCCGGGACGCCGGGCGCGGTCAGCTGCACCAGCTTCTGGCCGAGCGAGTTGCTCCAGCCCGGTCCTTCGATCCGGCTGACGAACTCGGCGATGTCGGCGGCCAGTTCGGCGTCGCCCATGACGTCGTCCGGCCAGGCCGCGACGGCCTTCTCGAACTCCTCGTCGTGGTCGGTCCAGCTGGTGCGGAGCTTGGCTTCCTTGGCCGCCTTGTCGAGGTAGTCCCGCAGCCGGGGCGGCTCGATCGGCCAGGTCGACACCAGCGTCTGCCAGGCCAGGAGGTTGAGCGACGGCTCGTCGATCCCCCGGCTCGCGGTCCACCGGCGGACGGCGTCGGCGAACTCGCCGGGCAGCTCCGCGAGCACCGAGGCCCGGGCCCGGGTGTCCTCGGACCGCTTGGTGTCGTGCGTGGTCAGCGTCGTCATCGCGGCCGGGTATCCGGCGTCGCGGGCGGCCGCCAGCCGGTGGAACTCCTCGACGTCCAGCCCGAACCGGTCCGGGTTGCCGCCGACCTCGTTGAGCGCGGCGAACCGGGTGTAGCGGTAGAAGGTGGTGTCCTCGGTGCCCTTCGCGACGACCATGCCGGACGTCTGCTGGATCCGCGTGGCCAGCTCTCCGCCGGGTTCGGCGCGCACCTGCGCGTCGAGGGCGTCCAGCGCGTCACCCAGATCCGGGCGGGCTTCCCGGGCCGCGGCGATCGCCGTCTCCCAGTGCTGCTCGCCCTCGGGCAGGTAGGAGCGGTAGACCGGGAACGCCACCATGGTCTCGGCAACGGCTTCCCGGGCGGCCTCGGTGTTCTCGTGGTGCAGCAGCGCCGCGATCCGCCGGACCTCGGCGACCAGGATCCGGTCGGTGACCAGGCGCCGGGCCTCGGCCTCAACGTCGTGGTAGCCGGTCCGGACGCCGAGCTCGTCCGCCAGCGCGGTGTACGCGGGCTCGGCGGCCGGGTCGACGAACACGCCGGCGATCTCGCGCAGGGCGTCGTACCCGGTGGTGCCGTCGACCGGCCAGCTCTGCGGCAGCGGCTCACCCGGGTGCAGGATCTTCTCCGCGACGATCCACGCTCCCGGCGCGTTCTCCCGCAGCCGCCGGAAGTACCCGCCCGGGTCGGCGAGGCCGTCCGGGTGGTCGACGCGCAGGCCGGTGACGTCGCCGTCGGCGACCCAGCGCAGCACCTCGCCGTGCGTCTCGGCGAACACCACCGGGTCCTCGACGCGGACCGCGGCCAGGTTCGTGATGTCGAAGAACCGCCGGTAGGTCAGCTCCGCGTTGCCGCGCCGCCAGCCGACCAGCCGGTAGTGCTGACGCTCGTGGACCTCCTGCGGTGTGCCCTCGCCGGTGCCCGGCGCGATCGGGAACCGGTGGTCGTAGTAGACGAGTTCGCCGCCTTCGACGGTCAGTTCGCTCACGGCGTCGTCGTCGCCCAGCACCGGCAGCAGGATCGGGCCGCGGTCCCAGTCGACGTCGTAGAACGCCGCGTGCTCCGAGTCGCGGCCGTGCGTGAGCACGTCCCACCACCAGCGGTTCACCTTCGGCGTCTCGACCGACATGTGGTTGGGCACGATGTCGACGACCAGGCCGAGCCCGGCCTCCTTGAGCTGCTTCGACAGCTCCTGACGGGCGGTTTCGCCACCCAGCTCGGGCCGCGCGCGGGTCGGGTCGACCACGTCGTAGCCGTGGGTCGAGCCCGGCGTCGCGTCCAGCACCGGCGACGCGTAGAGCGCGCCGATGCCCAGGTCACGCAGGTAGCCGGTCAGCCCCGCGGCGTCGGCGAAGGTGAACTCCGGGCGCAGCTGCACCCGGTAGGTCGACTCCGGCACCGTCATTCCGTCTCCGTCCGCTGGAGCACGATCAGCGACCGCGCGGGCAGGGTGAGCTTGCCGCCGCCTTCGATCGGCTCCGCGTCCGCCGGCTCGACCTCGCCGGTCGCGGAGTCGATGACGACCGTCCAGGCCTGGCCGTAGCCGTTGCCCGGCAGCGTGGCGTCGATGTCCTCGTAGTGCGCGTTGAAGGCGAGCAGGAACGAGTCGTCCTCGACCGACATGCCGCGCGGGTCGAGGTCCGGGATCGCCTTGCCGTTGAGGAAGACCACGACGGCCTTGCCGAAGCCGTCGTCCCAGTTCTGCTCGGTCATCTCCTCGCCGGCCGGGGTGAACCAGGCGATGTCGCCGAGCTTGTCGCCCTTGCCGACCGGGCCGCCCTGGAAGAAGCGGCGGCGGCGGAACACCGGGTGGCGGTGGCGGAACGCCGTCAGCCCGCCGGTGAACCGGACCAGGCCGGCGTTCTGCTTGGCCAGCTCCCAGTCCATCCAGGCGATCTCGGAGTCCTGGCAGTAGACGTTGTTGTTGCCCTGCTGGGTGCGGCCGATCTCGTCGCCGTGCAGGATCATCGGCACGCCCTGGGACAGGAGGATCGTGGCGAGCATGTTGCGCTGCTGGCGGATGCGCAGCTCGTTCACCTCCGGGTCGTCGGTCTCGCCCTCGACACCGCAGTTCCACGAGCGGTTGTCGTCGGCGCCGTCCCGGCCGTCCTCGCCGTTGGCCTCGTTGTGCTTTTCGTTGTAGGACACCAGGTCCCGCAGCGTGAAGCCGTCGTGCGCGGTGACGAAGTTGATCGACGCGAACGGGCGGCGGCCGTCGTCCTGGTAGAGGTCCGACGAGCCGGTGATCCGCGACGCGAACTCACCCAGCGTCGAGGGCTCGCCCCGCCAGAAGTCCCGGACGGTGTCGCGGTACTGCCCGTTCCACTCCGTCCACAGGGGAGGGAAGTTGCCGACCTGGTAGCCACCGGGGCCGACGTCCCACGGCTCGGCGATCAGCTTGACCTGGCTCACGATCGGGTCCTGCTGCACCAGGTCGAAGAACGTGGACAGCCGGTCGACGTCGTAGAACTCGCGCGCCAGCGCCGAAGCGAGGTCGAAGCGGAAGCCGTCGACGTGCATCTCGGTCACCCAGTACCGCAGCGAGTCCATGATCAGCTGCAGGGTGTGCGGGTTGCGCACGTTCATCGAGTTCCCGGTACCCGTGTAGTCCATGTAGTACTCGGGCTCCGCTTCCACCAGCCGGTAGTAGGCCTCGTTGTCGATGCCGCGCATCGACAACGTCGGCCCGAGGTGGTTGCCCTCCGCGGTGTGGTTGTAAACCACGTCGAGGATCACTTCGATGCCGGCCTCGTGGAAGGCCTTGACCATGCCCTTGAACTCCTGGACCTGGCCACCCTCGCCGGGCATCGCGGCGTACGCGTCGTGCGGCGCGAAGAACCCGATCGTGTTGTAGCCCCAGTAGTTCGTGAGGCCCTTCTCCTCCAGGCCGTGGTCGGAGACGAACTGGTGCACGGGCAGCAGCTCCACGGCGGTGACGCCGATCTTCTGCAGGTGCTCGACCACGGCGGGGTGCGCCATGCCGGCGTACGTGCCGCGCAGCGCCTCCGGCACGAACGGGTGATTCACCGTCATGCCCTTGACGTGCGCCTCGTAGATGACCGTCTCGTTGTAGGGCCGCCGCGGCTGGCGGTCGTTGCCCCAGTCGAAGTACGGGTTCGCCACGAGCGAATACGGCACGCGGCCCGCGGAGTCGGCGTCGTTGCGCTCCTCCGGGTTGTCGAACTGGTACCCGAACAGCGATTCGTCCCACTTCACGCCGTGGGACACGGCCTTCGCGTACGGGTCGATCAGCAGCTTGTTCGGGTTGCAGCGCAGGCCGCGGCTCGGGTCGTACGGGCCGTGCACGCGGAAGCCGTAGCGCTGGCCGGGGCCGACGTTGAGCAGGTAACCGTGGTGGACGAAGCCGTCGACCTCTTCGAGCGTGTGCCGCGTCTCGTTGCCGTCGCCGTCGAACAGGCACAGTTCGACCCGCTCCGCCACTTCGGAGAAGAGGGCGAAGTTCGTCCCCACTCCGTCGTAGGTGGCGCCGAGCGGGTAGGGCGTTCCGGGCCAGGGCCGCACTGGTCTCTCCTCGAGCTTCGGGTGGTGCCGGGGGCGTCCGCACTCGCGGACACATCAGGGGGTCGTGCGCAGCGGTATACCCGTTACCCGGGCAAAGGACGCGCCGCCGCGAGCGGCGCGACCGCGGCGCGCACCCCCTTCGCGGTGAAGAAGCCGTCGACGCTGACGGGAAGGGGGATCCGCCAGTTAGGGTACTGGTCGATGGTTCCCGGCAGATTCGGCTGCCGTACCTGGCCCGTGACGTCGGCCGGAGAGGTCAGCACCAGCCGGGACGCGGCTTTCGCCAGCAGGGTGTGCAGCGCGACGACCGGGTCGCCGTCCGGGATCCCTTCGCGCGCAACGAGTTCGAACAAAGCTTCACGTTCGTCCGCCGCGGCCTGGCGTTCGGCCTCCACGCCGCGGTCCAGCAGCCCCAGCTCGGCGCGGACCCGGACGTGCTCGGCGGCCAGCCAGCCGGCGACCGTCGGCAGGTCGTGGGTGGAGATGCTGGCCATCGCGTCCGGGTCCCAGCCGGCCGGGTCCGTGAACGGGTGGCCGGGGGTGTCCCAGTCGCGTTCGAACCACAGGACGGCCGAGCTCAACATGCCGCGTTCGTGCATGGTCTCGGTGACGACGTCCTCGACGGTCCCGAGGTCCTCCCCCACGACCACGGCGCCGGCCCGGTGCGCTTCGAGCGCCAGGACGCCGACCATCGCCTCGGCGTCGTAGTGGACGTAGGTGCCGCGGTGCGCGGGCTCGCCCGGCGGGATCCACCAGAGCCGCCAGAGCCCGGCGATGTGGTCGACGCGGATGCCGTCGGCGTAGCGCAGCACGCCCCGGATGACGTCCCGGAACGGCGCGTACCCGGCCTCGGCGAGCTTGTCCGGCCGCCACGGCGGCAGGTTCCAGTCCTGGCCCTGCTGGTTGAAGGCGTCCGGCGGCGCGCCGACCCGCACGTCGGCGGCGAAGACGTCCCGCACGGCCCAGGTGTCGGCCCCGCCGGGGTGCACGCCGACCGGCAGGTCGTGCACGATCCCGACGGTCATCCCGGCCTCGCGGGCCCGGGTCCGCGCCGCGGCCAGCTGGACCCGGCAGAGGTGCTGGAGCCAGACGTAGAAGCCGACGCGGTCTTTGAGCTCTTCGCGCGCCTTTGCGACCTCTTCCCCGGCCGGGTCACGCAGGGGCTCGGGCCAGTCCCGCCAGTCGGCGCCGTGCTGCTCGGCGAGGGCGCAGAAGACGGCGAAGCCGTCGAGGTCGGCGTCGTCGGGCAGCTCTTCCACCCGGTGCGGCCAGAGCAGCTCGAGCGCGGCGCGCTTGGCCGTCCAGACGGCGTCGTAGTCGATCAGCTCGCCGTCGCGGTCCGGGGCCAGCGAGCGGACGGCGTCCTGGGTGGCCTCGCCGGCTTGGCCGAAGGTCTCGGTGGCCGTGACGTTCAGGTAGATCGGGTTGGCGAACCGCCGGCTCGCGGGCGAGTACGGCGAGCGTTCGACGGGGTGGGCGGGGCTGAAGGCCTGGACGGGGTTGACCAGCAGCACCCCGGCGTCGAGCTCGGCGGCAGAGCGGGCGGCGAACGTTGCCAGGTCGGCGTAGTCGCCGATGCCCCAGGAGCCGGCCGAGTGCAGGGCGTAGAGCTGCAGCATCCAGCCCCACGCGGGGTGGACGGCGGGCAGCTTCGCCGGCACGACGGCGAGGGTGACGTCCTGCTCGGCGGTGACCACCCGGTGCCAGCCGAGCGGCAGGTCGGCGGGCAGCGCGCCCTCGATTCGCCGTCGGCTGCCGTCCTCGAGCACGACCTCGGCGTCCGTGCCGAGCACCCGGGTGGCGCCCTCCTGGACGACGATCGTCGGCGGCAGCGCCCCCGCGGGCCGGGCTTCACGCACGGCCGTCAACGCGGCCGCGACGGCGTCGTCGCTGGTCGCGTCGACGCCGAACTGCCGCAGGACGGCGACGACGACGTCGTCGTCCACCTCGACCCACACCTGGTCCGAGTTCTCGTACCGGGTGGCGATGCCGTGGGCGTCGGCCAGCTGGTGCAGGGGGCTGCGGTCTTCGTCGGGCAACTCGTGGCCGGGCGTCTCGTGGGGCACTGGCACAGCATTCCGGTGCCCGGCCGTTCGCGCCATCTGCGCCGGATGACATCACTCGGGACGTTTCCGCCCCCGCCCCGTGACCAGCACCGCGGCTCCCGCAAGCACCATCACCACACTGGCCGCGACGTGCAACGACGACGGCAGCACGTGCAACTGGACGAACCAGCTGGGCGAACTGGCACCGAGCACCCGGTTGAGCAGCCCACCCCCACCCTGGACGACGAGCAGCATCCCAATCAGCTCACCCACGGTGACGCTCCCCACCCAGGCGATGCCAATCCCAGACCCACGCACACCCCCACCCGGGCGGCCGCGCACCACCACATCCGTGACAACCGCCCGGCACCGCTACCCGCGGCCCCGGCGGCTCGGGCTCGCTTGCCTCACCCGCAGGCCTGCGGGTGAGCGACTCTGCTGTGGACGGATGCTCTGTCGCGGCCACCGGGCTCACCTCGCGAGTTCTCGCAACCACACCCGCCGACCCATCCCCAGCCACCTCGCCACGCCTCCGCGACACCACTCCAGGCGGCACCACCGGGCTCACGTCGCAGGTCCGCGCAACCACATCCGACAATCCATCCTCGGTCGCGCCACCGCGCCTTTGCGACACCCCTTCGGCCGGCGCCGCCAAACTCCCGTCGCGAGGTCGCCCAACCACACCCGGCGCCCCATCCTCAGTTACCGCACCACGCCTCCGCGACACCGCTTCGAGCGACGCCACCGGGCTCACATCGCGGGTCCGCGCAACCACACCCGCCGACCCATCCCCAGCCACCTCGCCACGCCTCCGCGACACCACTCCAGACGGCACCACCGAACCCCCGTCGCGAGGTCGCGCAACCACACCCGGCGACCCCGTCGGCCGCCTGCTCTCACCCGCGGCGCCGTGCCGTCGCGGCAATGCCTCCGGCGGATGCGCACCCGCCGTCACCGGACTCCCCTGGCGGGTTCGCGCTTGCCGAACAGCTCCTCCCAGAGCGGACCGGTGACCAGCCAGATCGCCGAGAGCACCCCCAGCCGCGGCAGCCAGCCCCACAGCGGCGCGACCTGCTCCGGCGTGCCGATCGCGAAGATCGCCACCAGCAACGCCACCGCGGCCAGTCCGCAGGCCAGCAGGCACTTGCCGAACTCGCGCCACTCGTGGCGCAGCTTCTCCCGGCCCCACAGCTTCGGCGGCGGGGGCGGGCCGCCGGCGAAGCGGTGCGCGAACCGCGCGTCGGCCCAGCGGACCATGCTCGGCCCGAACACCACGCTGAACCCGAGGTACACGGCCGCGAGCCCGTGCGTGAAGTTCGCCTTCGCGCCGCCGGCCAGGTCGATCACGGTGGCCACCAGCACCACGACGTCGAGCAGCGGCACCATGGCCAGCAGCACCACCGACGCCCGCCGGGCGTGCAGCGCGTACCGCACGGCCAGGCCGCCGATGATGAAAAGCCAGAAGCCGACCTCACCCGCCGCGATGACCGCGGCCATCGGGTTCTCCGCGAAGAACTTCCCTATTTCGTTCACCGGACCAGCGTCGCCCGGGAGCGGGCGCGGGCGCGTCGTCGATCGGAAGGACAGCGGATCATCACTTAGTAGGACGCGGACCGGCCACGCTCTGTGCTGGGATGGTCACGTGCACTTCCCACGCCTGCGCTCGCTCCCGGTGTGGCAGCAGGATGCCCTCATCGCGCTGACCACCTGGGTCCTCGGCCTGCTCGTCTACCTCAGCGGCATCCACGGCCTGCTGTCGGGGATCGACCGCGCGCCGCTGTGGGTCCGGCTCGCGGAGCTGACGGCGCTTTGCGGGCTCGAGCTGGTGCGGCGCTGGGTGCCGGGCGCGTTGCTGCTGGCCACGGTGGTGCTCGCGGTGGACATCGTGCTGAGCCCGTCGTTGCCGGTGGTGATCGTCTTCACGGACTTCCTGTACGCCGCGACGCTGTACGGCTCGCGGCGGACCAGCCGGGTGATGATCGGCGTCGCCGCGGTGTCGGTGGTGGCCGTGCTGGCCGGGGTGCTGGTGCTGGCCCAGCAGTGGCGCACGGCGGTGCTCGCGGGCCTGAGCATGCTGCCGTTCGTGCTCACTCCGGTGTGGTGGGCGGCGAACGTCCGGCAGCAGCGCGACATCGCCGACACCGAGCGCTCGAACGCCGAACAGGTGGCGAAGATCGCGGAGCTGGACAGGCGGGCCGCGGTGGCCGCCGAGCGTGGCCGGATGGCGCGCGACCTGCACGACGTGATCGCCGGGCACCTGTCGGCCATCGCGATCCAGTCGGAGGCGGCACTGTCCCTGCAGGAGGACCCGAAGCTGGCGAAGACGGTGCTGGAGTCGGTGCGGGAGAACAGCGTCAGCGCGCTGGAGGAGATGCGGGCGATGATCGGCCTGCTGAAGGCCGAGAGCGGCGGCCCGGAGACGACCGCGCCGGCCCGGCTGGCCGAACTGTCCAAACTGGTCGAGTCGGCGCGGGCCAGCGGCCTGCTGGTGACGGTCGGGTCCACCGTGGACGAAGAGGTCGCCCTCCCGGCGGCGGTCGACCTGACCGCCTATCGCATCGCGCAGGAAGCCCTGACGAACGCGGTGAAGCACGCCCCGGGCGGCCGGGTGGACGTGGACGTCCGCTACCTCGACGGAGTCCTGGAGGTGGAGGTCCGCAACGACGTGCACCACAAACCGAAGCCGGACAACGGTTCCGGAACAGGGCTGCTGAACATGCGCGAGCGAGCGGGAGCGGTGGGCGGCACCCTGACAGCAGGCCCGGCGGGCGCGGGCTGGCTGGTCCGAGCGGAGCTTCCTGTAGGAGGCCCAGCATGACCCCGGTGAGCGCGGCCCGATTCAGCGAGGGCCTTACTAACCCCAGCGATCACCCCGGCCGAGATGGAGCAACTGCTGTCGGAGCAGGACGGCCGGAGATCGCACCCGCCGGCGCAATTCACCTGGCCGCGGCCGGGACCTCATTCACCGGTGCGAGCCAGCCGAGCCGGGTCAAAGTCGTGCCCAGGCGCACGAACCACCCCAGCCCCACCGAACTCGCGCACGCCGGCGACCTGCCCACCGGCAACTCACCCGCCGGCGTGAGCCGGTCCCACGACACGACCGGCACCCGGCCACTCGGCGCCGCGGTGCCGGTGAGGAGCACTTCATGACCGTCAAGGTCCTCGTGGCCGATGATCACTCGGCTATCCGGACCGGGCTTGCCATTATCCTCGACAACGCCGAAGGCATCGAGGTCGTCGGGGAGGCCGCCGATGGGGCTGCCGCCATCCGGCAGGCTCGGGCGCTGCGGCCGGACGTCACCCTGATGGACGTGCGGATGCCCGGCACCGATGGGATCGCCGCCACCCGGGAGCTGGTCGCCGAGGGCCTCTGCGAAGTCCTCGTCCTCACCACCTTCGACCTCGACGAATACGTGCACGCCGCGCTGCGGGCCGGGGCCGCCGGGTTCCTGCTGAAGTCCGTCGAGGCGCCGCGGCTGATCGAGGCCGTCAAGCTGGTCGCCGCCGGGGAGGGGGTGCTCGCGCCGCAGGTCACCAAACGGCTCATCACCGCCTTCGCCGCCACCAGCCAGACGCCCGTCGCGCTGCCCCGGGGGCTCGGCGATCTCACCGAACGCGAGCGCGAGGTGCTCGGCTGCCTCGGCGCGGGCCTGTCGAACGCCCAGATCAGCGCCCGGCTGTACATCGGCGAGACGACCGTGAAGACCCACGTCTCGCGGGTGCTGACCAAGCTCGACCTGCGCTCCCGCGTCCAGGCCGCGATCCTCGCCCAGGAGAACGGCCTGGCCCTCGACGGGTGATCCCGGCCGTTCTGCGAAACAGCTCGTGACCTTCTAACTTCTCCTCATGGGTGTGCGGAGAACGTTGAACGTGGACGAGGTCCTGAAGCGTCAGGACTCGGGTGAGCTCAAACGGCGGCTTCGCGGACGCGACCTGATCGGGTTCGGCATCGGGATCATCATCGGCACCGGCATCTTCACCCTCGCGGGCGTCGAGGCGAAGACGCACGCCGGGCCGGCGGTGACGCTTTCGTTCGTCCTCGGCGCGGTCGTCGCCGGGCTGGCGGCGCTCTGCTACGCCGAGCTCGCCTCCAGCGTCCCGACGGCGGGAAGCGCTTACACCTACGCCTTCGCCACCCTCGGCGAGATCTTCGCCTGGATCATCGGCTGGGACCTGCTGCTCGAGTTCGCGCTCGGCGCCGCCGTGGTCGCCCGCGGCTGGTCCGGGTACCTGGCGAACCTGCTCGGCCTGTCGCCCGACTGGTTCGGCGAGGACGCGAAGGTCAACGTCGGCGCCGTCTTCATCATCGCCGTGCTGACCGTGGTCGCCGTGCTGGGCATCAAGGAATCCGCCTGGCTGACGAACCTGCTCGTGTGCGTGAAGGTCGCGGTCTGCGTCCTCGTGCTCGCGGTCGGCCTGTTCTTCGTCAAGGGCTCGAACCTGACGCCGTTCATCCCGACGGCCAAGGCCCCCGAGGGCGGGTCGAGCGTGCTGGAGCAGCCGATCGTGCAGGCGGCACTCGGCCTGGAGCAGTCGGTCTACGGCATCGCCGGCATGATCACCGCCGCCGCCGTGGTCTTCTTCGCCTACACCGGCTTCGAAGCGCTCGCGAACCTCGGCGAAGAGACGCTGAACCCGAAGAAGGACCTGCGGGTCGGCATCCTCGGCGCGCTGGCCGTCTGCGCGGTGCTCTACATCGGCGTCTCGATCGTCCTCACCGGGATGATCCCCTTCACCGACATCGACACCGGCGCGCCGCTGGCCGACGCGTTCGACAAGGTCGGCCAGCACTGGGTCGGCGCGCTGATCTCGCTCGGCGCGGTCACCGGCCTGACGTCGGTGATGATGGTCGAACTGGTCACGATCGGCCGGATCGGTTACGCGATGGGCCGCGACGGCCTGCTGCCCAAGAAGCTCGGCACCGCGCACCCGAAGTGGGGCACCCCGCACCGGATGACCATCGGCGGGGCCGCGCTGATCGCCGTGCTGGCCGCGTTCATCCCGATCTCCGAGCTGGCCGACATGGTGAGCATCGGCGCGCTGTCGGCGATGATCATCGTCGCGGTGGCCGTCCCGGTGCTGCGCCGCCGCCGTCCGGACCTGGACCGGCCGTTCACCGTGCCGTTCTCGCCGGTGATCCCGATCGTCGCGGCCGTGGCGTGCTTCTACCTGATGCTCAACCTGAACGTGCTCACGTGGATCCGGTTCGCGGTCTGGCTGGCCCTCGGGCTGGTCATCTACTTCACCTACGGCCGCCGCCACTCGCGGTTCGCGCCCGAAAACGCGGCGAAGGCAGGAGACGGCGAGACCGAGGTCAGTCCCAAAACGACGGAGTGAGGCCGGCGGCCCGGACCGCCTCGCGGGCGACCGCGGCGCGGTCCGTGTCGACGACCACCAGCATCCCCAGCCCGGCCAGCGCCGCCGTGATCCATTCCAGCGGCTGGTCGTGGATCCCGTTGTCCCCCAACGACGCGTAAGTGTCCACAACGGACAGAAGTGTCCCCTCGGCGCCGATCCGGATGCCCGCCAGGAGCACGAAGTGACCACCCGGCGGGCGCCAGCGGGACGTCCACAGTGGCGGGACGCCGGTGTCGAGGTAGTCGAGCAGCGCCCGTTCCGGGGTGTCGTCGGCGCCGAGCTCCGCGCCGTCGATCCGGGCGATCACCGCGACGCGGGGCAGGTCCCACAGCCCGACCAGGAGGTCGAACACCGAGCCGGTGGTCCACTCCCCCACCGCCGGCACCGCGGTGAGGGTGCCACCGGACAACGTCGCAACGGCCGTCGCGAGGGCGGACACGCGCGTACCGGCGGCGACCGGATCCCCGGCGACCGGCAGTGACAGCCGGAAATCGGCCCGCCCCGGCTCGCCCGGTGGGCGGAACACCGGCCCGCGGATGGTGCCCGCGGCCGCCGCGACGGCGTCCTGGTCGAGCACGTCGAGCCCGGCCGCCCGCAGCGCGGCGAGGCCGCAGAACGCCGCGGCCAGCCCGTCCTTCTGCGGCAGCTCCGCCTGGGCCACCGCGGCCAGCCGGGCGCCGCCCGGCAGCCACCGCATCCCGGACAGGTCGAGCTGCCCGCCGTCGATCCCCGAAGACATCAATCCCCTCAACGAACCCCTCAATAACGCCACAAGTGCGCGGCGACGATCTCCTCGGTACTCCGTTCGGCCGCCCACGCCGCGTCGGAGGCCCGGACCGCGCGGAAGGCACCCAGCAGCTCGTCGCCGAGCACGCCGGCGATCCGCGGTGAGGCCAGCAGCGCGGCGTCCTGCGCGGCGGTGTCCGCGGGCAGCCGCCGCACCCCGCGCGTCTCCCGCTCGCCCTCGCTCCAGCCGCCCGGGTCCTCGCCGATCGGCTCGGGCAGCGCGGGCGAGTCCTCGATCCCGGCCATGCCCGCGGCCAGCACCGCGGCGAGCGCGAGGTACGGGTTCGCGGAGGCGTCGGACGTCTTGAGCTCGACGTTCGCGTGGCCGGCGCCCAGCAGTGCCGAACCCGGGACGTACCGCAGCGGCGCCTCCCGGTTCTCGACGCCCCAGAACGCGTACGCGCCGGCGAAGAAGCCGGGACGCAGCCGCAGCGTCGACGGGACGCTCGGCGCGGTGATCGCCGTCAGCGCCGGCAGGTCGCGCAGGAGCCCGGCGAGGTAACCGGCGCCGTCACCGGCCGGGACGCCGTGTCCGGCGAGCAGGTTGCGGCCCTTGCGGCCGACCGAGGTGTGCAGGTGCCAGCCGTTGCCGGCGGCGCCGAGCCCGATCAGCGGCGCGAAGCTGACGACGAGGCCGTGCGCGTGCGCGGCGGCGTGGATGGTCTGGCGGGCCAGCAGCTGGTCGTCGGCGGCGGCGAGCGGGTCGGTGGCGGCCAGCGAGAGCTCGAGCTGCGCGACGCCGTACTCGGCGTGCAGCTGGCCGATCCGCAGGCCGTTGGCGGCGAAGTCGTGCAGGAGGGCCGCGACGAAGCCGTCCAGGCCGACGAGCGCGTGCGGGCTGTAGGCGGGCCCGGGGTGGCCGGGCGCGGACACGACGTCGGCGCTGCCCGCCGGGGCGACGGCGAACTCCAGCTCGTAGCCGGCGCGGAAGTCGAGCCCGCGGCGCGCGCCCTCGGCGACCTGGGCCTCCAGGACGCTGCGCTGGCAGTAGGGCCACGGCGAGCCGTCGGCGGCGACCTGCCGGACCGGCGCCCACGCGAGCGCGGGCTGCCCGGCCAGCCGCCGCAGCCGCTCGATCACGGGCACGAGCCGGACGTCCCCGGACGGCGTGGCGAGGCCGGGGTGACCGTAGGTGATGGCGTCGTGGCTGTCGAAGACGGCGAACAGCGACGTCGCGCCGACGCCGCGGGAGGCCGCGTCGGCCAGGCCGGCGATGGGGACGATGCGCGAGCGCGGGATGCCGTTGTTGTCGGCCCAGGCCAGGTGGACACCGCCCACCCCGGCCGCGGCGAGGTCCTTGGCCGCCGCCGACGCCGCCTTCGTCATGTCACCCGCCTCCTGCCGACGGGCTCAGTATCCCCGGTCCGGCCGGAACGCGGCCAGCACGATCCAGCCCCACCCCAGCCCCCGCCCTCTCCGGGGGACCGGCCCCGCTTCCAGCGTATCGGGGGTGGCCGACGGGAACGCCGAAAACGGGCTGTCGCCGCCCGGTTGTCCACATTGCCGGGTGCCTGTGGACAACCGGCTAGCCCGGCGGCTCCGGGGACGGCCGTGAAGGCGGCTCACGGCGTCGCAGGGCCACGCCTGCGACCACCGCGAGGGTCCCCGCCGCCTCCGGCAGGGTCGGCACCTGGTGCAGGAGCAGGAAGCCCGTCACGCCCGCCGTCACCGGGAGCAGCGCCAGGAGGACCGCGAAGCGGGCCTGGCCGAGGCGGCGCAGGACGACCTGGTCGAGCGCGTACGGCACCACCGTCGACAGCACGCCGACCCCGATGCCGAGCAGGAGCATGCGTGGCGAAGACCACAGTTCGCCCGTGCCGAACGCCAGCGGCGAGAGCACGACCGTCGCCGCGGCGAAGCCGATCGCCAGGCTGTCGATGCCGTCGCCGTCGTCCGCCACGCGCTTGCCGATGAGGATGTAGCCCGCCCACGCGGCCGCCGCGGCCAGCGCGAACAGCACGCCGAGGGCGCTGCCGGACAGCTGGACGTCCGCGATCGCCACCACCCCGGCGGCCACCAGCAGCAGCGCCAGCACGTCCCGCCGGGTGCGGGAGCCGGCGGCGGCCACCACCACCGGCCCGGCGAACTCCATGGCCACCACCGTGCCCAGCGGGAGCCGGGCGATCGCCTCGTAGAAGAGCACGTTCATGCCCGCCGTCACGACGCCGAAGACGCACGCCAGCAGCAGCCGCCGGCCCCGCCAGGCCACGCGGGGCGGCCGCCGCCAGGCCAGCAGCACCACCGCCGCGCCCAGGCAGCGCAGCCAGGCCACCCCCGCGGGCGTCGCGTGGCCGAAAAGATCGACCGCGACGGCCGCTCCGGCGTACATGGAAATTCCGCTGAGAACGAACAACAGCGGGGCGGGTACCGCGGAAACCCTCCGGGACGACGTCAGTGAACTCACGACTCCATGGTGCCTGACCACGGAAAATGTGACTCTCCGGGTAATCGTCTCCTGCATTGCGGGATGCGGCTACGACATCCGGGGTAATTCGGCGTGACTCAGGTCCCACCGGCGCGGGAACACTTGCGGGCCGCGAAACGTCTGGAAGAGTGGAAGCACGAACACCGCGGAGCCGGAGGCGATCGCCGCCACCGGCGTCAGTCCCGAAGTGGGCGTAGCTGGATCGATGGCACCGGGCAACCGGTGCCGGGACGGAGGGAGACCCCCATGACAACGCCGACGCTCACCCGCCCCGAACTGACCGCCGCCGACCGCTGTGACCGGTGCGGGGCCGCAGCTCAGGTACGCGCCGTCCTCAAGGGCGGCGAGCTTCTCTTCTGCGGGCACCACGCCCGCGAGCACGAGGCCAAGCTCAAGGAACTGTCCGCCGACATCCAGCGGTAACAACCTAGACACACGAAGGCGGCCAGTGCGCACAGGCACTGGCCGCTTTCGCATTTCCGGACCTGCCCGGTGTGCAACTTGCAATGAGCGGACTCGATTGTCACGGCGCGGCCGCGGAATGCCGTGATTCCGGACACGAAACCGGACAGGAAATCAGACAGAATCCAGGACGACTTCGAACGCGACTTCGGCGGCGCCCAGCAGCTTCACGTCGGCGCCGAGCGCCGAACTGACGATCCGTGTACCCCCGACGGCCCGGCTCACCAGGCTGCGCCGGCGCACCTCGGTCCCGACGTGCCGCAGGACCGCCTCCGGCAGCACTGTCAGCAGGTCGCCGAGGATCACCAGCTGCGGCCCGAGCAGGTTGACGACGTTGATCAGCCCCAGGGTCAGCCACTCGGCGAACTCCGCGAGCCGCGTCAGCGCCGTCTCGGGGTCACGGCCGAGCTCGCGCAGCTCGAACAGGATCGCCCCGCGCGGGGTGTCCTCCGCCAGGCCCAGCGCGCGGCACAGCGCCGCCTCGCCGACCTCGGTCTCCCAGCAGCCGCTGCTGCCGCAGTAGCAGGCCCGCCCGCCGGGCCGGATCACCATGTGCCCGATCTCGCCGACGTAGCCGGCGCCGCCCCGCAGGGCGGCGCCTTCGGCGATGACACCGCCGCCGACCCCGACGTCCGCCGAGATGTAGACCATGTCGGACGACCCGCGGGCCGCGCCGCGCAGGTGCTCGGCGACCGCGCCGAGCTCGGCGTCGTTGCCGACCAGGATCGGGATCTGCAGCACCGCGCCGAGCCGCTCGCCGAGCGCGACGTCGGTCCAGCGCAGGTTCGGGGCCTCGTGCACGTGCCCGTCCGCGCGCCGGACCACACCCGGCACCGACACCCCGACCGCCACCGGGGTCACGTCGAGGTCGCCGGCCAGCACGGTCGTCGACTCGATGACGTGGGTGATGACCTCTTCGGGACGGTTCATCCGGCCCCGCAGGTTCCAGCTGTTGCGGCCCAGGATCTGGCCGCCCAGCCCCACGAGGGCGATCGCGACGTGCTCGACCTGCAGGTCGACCGCGAGCACGACCGCCGCGTGCGGCTGGGGCAGGACCAGGAGCGAGGGGCGGCCCGCCCCTCGTCCCGGCCTCGGCACCTTCTCCTCGACGACACCGGCTTCCGCCAGCCCGTCGACGAGGGTCTTGATCGTGCTCCGGTTGAGCCCCAGCTCGGCGGCCAGGGTCGCCCGGGTGCTCGGCCCGCCGACGTGCAGCAGGCGGAGCAGGGTCGTGCGGTTGTGCCGACGCACCTCGTCCGGTCGTGCGACGGGTGAGCTGGACACGGGCTTGATCATCCCATGCTGGTTCAGCGCGTCGACGCAGCCGCGCGGCGCCGCGACAGCGCGTCGACCGTGGCGGCGAGCAGGAGGACCAGGCCGGTGACGATGTTGACCACCGCGGCAGGCTGCTTGAGCAGGCCCAGACCGTTGATGACCACGGCGATCACGAGACCACCGACGACGGCGTCGGCCACGCGGCCCTTGCCGCCGAACAGCGACGTGCCGCCGATGACGGCCGCGCCGACCGAGTACAGCAGCGTGTTGAGGCCACCGGACTGCGGGCTGACCGAGCCGACCTTCGACGCGGCGACGATGCCGCCGATGGCGGCGACCGCCGAGCCGATGATGAACACGCTCGCCCGGATCTTCGGCACGTCGATACCGGCACGGCGGGCGGCTTCCTTGTTGCCGCCGACCGCGTAGACGTACCGGCCGTACTTGGTCCGGTTGAGCACGTAGGTCCCGGCCACCAGCAGCACCAGCATGACCGGGATGACGTACGGGACGCCCTCGATCGTCACGACGGCCTTGTTCGGCGAACGGTTGATCGTCAGCAGCCAGGTGCCCAGCGCCGACAGCACGACGAGCGCGCCGACCTTGACCAGCACCAGCGCCGTCGGCTGGACGACCAGGCCACGCTGGAGCCGCCGGAAGTGGCTGAGCAGCGTGATCACCGCGAACCCGCCGGCCGCGACGAGGAAGAAGATCCAGCTGCCGAGGACGTCCAGGTTGCCGTTGGAGATCTTGTACAGGATGTCCGAGTTGGTGATGCCGATCGTGCCGCCCTCACCGATGAACTGCAGCAGGACGCCCTGCCACACGATGAACAGCGCCAGCGTCACGACGAAGGACGGCATGCCGATCTTCGACACCAGGAAGCCGGTGATGCAGCCGATCGCGGTGCCGACGCAGATGGCCAGCAGGATCTCCAGCCAGGCGTTGGCGGGGACGCCGATCGCGACGATCAGCAAGCCGACCAGCGACAGCGCGGCACCGCCCCAGATCCGCTGGTAGGCCGACAGCAGCATGGCCGCGGCGAGGACCGCGATGAACGTGATGAACACGCCGGATCCCATGGAGCCCAGCAGGTTCCCCGCGTGCACGTAGTGCAGGGCCATCACCGACGCGGCGGTGCCGGACGCCACACCGGCGGCGAGGTCGATCTCGCCGAGCAGCAGCACGAAGACGATGCCCATCGCGATGATGATCACGCCCGCGCCCTGCGGGAAGACGTTGGCGATGTTGGCCAGCGTGAAGAAGTTGTCCGACAGCGCGCTGAACAGGATCACCAGCACGAGCAGGCCGAACAGGGACGGCAGCGAGCCGAGCTCGCCGGCTCGGATGCGGGCGAAGTAGTCACGCAGCGCTTCGCCGGTTGACATCGATGTCGTGTCGATGCCGAAGTCGGTGATCGCCGCGGTGGGGTTCTGGGTCTGCGCGAGCGCGTCGGCGGGGCTGCCGACCTCGTGCTTGGCAGGGGTTTCAGTCATTTCCGGTTCTTTCTTCCCGCTCACAGGACCACGGCTTCGGGCCGGGCAAGGCCGAGGTCACCGGAGCGACCCGCGGTGATCAGTTCCACGACCTGGCCGTGGCTGACGTCCTTCGTGTGCACCTCGGCGACGAGGCGGCCGAGGTACAGGACCGAGATGCGGTCGGCGACCTCGAACACGTCGGCCATGTTGTGGCTGATCAGCACGACGCCCAGGCCCTGCTCCGCCAGCCGGCGGACGAGGTCGAGCACCTGCCGGGTCTGCGCGACGCCGAGGGCGGCGGTCGGCTCGTCGAGGACGACGACCTTGCTGTTCCACAGCACCGACTTGGCGATGGCCACGGTCTGGCGCTGGCCACCGGACAGCGAGGAGACCGGGGTGCGCACGGACTTGACGGTCCGGACCGAGAGCGAGGCCAGCGTTTCGCGGGCGGCCTTCTCCATGCTGGCTTCGTCCAGCTTCCACGAGCTGCCGCGCTCGCGGCCGAGGAACATGTTCTGGACGATGTCGAGGTTGTCGGCCAGCGCGAGGTCCTGGTAGACGACCTCGATGCCGAGGTCCGCCGCGTCGCGCGGGCCGCGGATGTGGGTGTCCTTGCCGTTGAACCGCACGGCCCCCGAGTCGTACGGGTGGATGCCGGCGATGCACTTGACGAGGGTCGACTTGCCGGCGCCGTTGTCGCCGACCAGGGCGGTGACCTCGCCCGCACGCACGTCGAAGTCCACGTCGTGGAGGACGTGGACGGGGCCGAAGCTCTTGTTCAGGCCCTTGATCTCGAGGATGGGCTCACTCATGGATGGCATTTCTCCGAATTTCTGCTGCCCTGTGCCGCCGCTCGGGCCAGGCGGTCCTGCAAGCGGGGAGTGGGGACCGGGCCGGGACGCGCCGTCGGGGTGCGCGTCCCGGCCCGGCTGTTCATGGGTACTGCCGGCGGCTCAGGAGATGCCGAGCGTGGCGCACTTGGCGGCGAGGTCGCCACCGCAGATCTCGCTCGCCTTCACGTAGCCCTCGGTGACGACGGTCTTGACGTCCTTCGCGAGGATCGTCTGCGGCGTCAGCAGCACCGACTTGATGTCGCGGTTGCCCTTCGGGTCGTGGAGCGTGCCCGTGGCGATCGCGGCAGCACCGGCGGTGTCACCCTTGGCGAGGGCGGCGGCCAGCTTGGCGGTGGACTCCGCCTCCTGCTTGATCGGCTTGAAGACCGTCATGTACTGGTCGCCGCGCATGACCGCCATCAGGCCGTCGGCGGTGGCGTCCTGGCCGGTGACCGGGACCTTCCCGTTGAGGCCGTTCTTCTTGAGGATGGTGATGACCGCGCCGGCCAGGCCGTCGTTCGCCGCGACGACGCCGTCGACCTTGCCGCCGTTGGAGGTGAAGATCTGCTCGAACGTCGTGCCGCCGAGCTGGTTGTCCCAGTCGTTGATCGGCTGCTTCTGGATCCGCTTGAGCGTGCCCGCCGAGGCCAGCGGGTCGAGGACGGAGTCCTGGCCCTTGGTGAACAGCGTGGCGTTGTTGTCGGTCGGGGCGCCCTCGATCTGGACGAAGCCCGCGCCCGGCTTGCTCTTCAGCGCGTCGGCCATGGCCTGGCCCTGCAGCTGGCCGACCTTCTCGTTGTCGAACGAGACGTAGTAGTCGGCGGACCCGCCGAGGCTCGGGCGGTCGTAGTCGATGACCGGGATGCCCGCGGTCTTCGCCTTGGCCTCGACCGCGGCACCGACGGCCGGGTCACCCGGGGCGATGACCAGGACCTTGACGCCGGAGCTGATGAAGCCGTCCGCCAGGGTGGAGAACTTCTGGTTGTCACCCTGGGCGTTCTGGACGTCGACCTCGAAGCCCTGGGCCGTCAGCGCGGCCGTCAGCATCGGCTTGTCGAAGGCTTCCCAGCGGGCCGAGGTGGCGGTCTCCGGCAGGATGACACCGACCTTGCCGGAGGCACCGCCGGCGGCGGCCGGGGCGGACGAGGAAGCGGAGCTGCTCCCCGTGCCCCCGCTGTCCGAACTGTTTGCACCGCAAGCGGTCAGCACCAGGCCGGTGCTCACCGTGGCGGCGAGGAGGGTAAGGGTTCTGCTGCGCATCCTCGTTCCTTCCGGATCCAAGCATTGTGACGAGTGGCCCTCGACGTCGTCTCGGGCCTTGCGCGGCGGCGATCCGGAGGAGCCCCCGGCGCACCGACGCGCATATGTTGTGGGCGACAACATATGCCGCTGAGCGGCTGCGGGGAAGATAGCTGGATCGATTAAATGACACCAATTGGACACGGTTCGGCAACACGCGCTGAACCTCGCCCGGAAAGAGTAGATCCGCTGACGATGTGATCGCCAGCACTCACCGTGTGTTACATCCAGGTTTCTTGAAGACGCGAAGGTACTCCGGCCGCGGACCCGCCGGGTACCGAGCGTGGGCGGCGCCGGAGTTCGTGGTGATCCCACCGGTCACGCCCGCGCCTGGTCGCCGACTTGCGAAACCTTTCGGAAGGACTGCCCTCCCGGTCCTCCAGGCCCGGGGAAACGGGCAGGACCGAGGTGACAGGCCGGTACGCAGCGTCACAGATCCTGGACGGGTTTCCGCAGGTGGCGCCGGGAGCGGAGGGTGACCACCCGGAGTTCAGCCTCCCGGGCTACATGGCCTCATCCGGTGGGGTCCGCGAGGTGAGCCCGGCGGCGACGCGCCTGGCGCCGATCCGAGCGCCCCAAGGGGGCCCTTCGGTGCGTCTGCCACGCCCAGGGCCGCCTTACCGCCTTGGGGCGTTCGACGGCCCCACGTGGATCCGCCGGGGCTCACCAGGAGCGAAGGGTGACGATCCGCTCTTCGAGCTGCTCCATCGTCGCCATCGCGGTCGGCGGGCCGCCGCACACCCGGCGCAGCTCGTTGTGGATCGCGCCGTGCGGCTTCTTGGTGCGGTGGTGGTACATGCCGACCAGGGCGTTCAGCTCCTTGCGCAGCGCGCCGAGGCGTTCGCTCACCGAGGCCGCGCGGGCCGGGGCCGGCGGGGCCGCTTCTTCCGCCTTGGGCTTGCGGCGCTTCTCGTCGGCGATCTGCTCTTCCTGCCGCTTGCGCAGCAGCGCGCGGACCTGGTCGGGCTCCAGCAGGCCGGGCAGGCCCAGGTACTCCTGCTCCTCGTCCGATCCCGAGAAGACGGCCGTGCCGAAGGAGTTGCCGTCGTAGATCACCTGGTCCAGCTCGGCCGAGGCGCCCAGCGAGGTGAACGCCTTCTCCTCCTCGCCCGGCTCGTCCTCGGTGCGGTTGGCCTGGGCCAGGAGCTCGTCCTCCCAGCCCTCCTGCTCGCGGTGGGGCTTGCCCAGCACGTGGTCGCGCTGCGCCTCCAGCTCGCTGGCCAGCTCCAGCAGCACCGGCACGGACGGCAGGAAGACGCTCGCCGTCTCCCCCTTCTTCCGCGCCCGCACGTAGCGGCCGATCGCCTGGGCGAAGAACAGCGGGGTCGACGCGCTCGTGGCGTACACACCCACGGACAGCCGCGGGACGTCGACGCCTTCGGAGACCATCCGGACGGCCACGATCCAGCGCTCGTTCGTCTCGGAGAACTCCTTGATCCGGCCCGAGGCCTTCGGATCGTCGGAGAGCACCAGCGTCGGCATCTCCCCCGAGAGCCGTTCCAGGATCTTCGCGTACGCGCGCGCCGACTCCTGGTCGGTGGCGATCACCAGGCCGCCCGCGTCCGGCACGCTCTGGCGGACCTGCGACAACCGCGTGTCGGCCGCGTGCAGCACCGCCGGGATCCACTCGCCGGACGGGTCGAGCGCCGTGCGCCACGCCCGGGCGTTCTGCTCCGCCGTCAGCGGCTCGCCCAGCCGGGCGGTGAACTCCTCCCCCGCGCTGGTGCGCCAGGAGGCCTCACCCGAGTAGGCGAGGAAGACGACCGGCCGGACCACGCCGTCGGCCAGCGCGTCGGCGTAGCCGTAGGAGTGGTCGGACTTGCTGCGCTGGAAGCCGCCGGCGTCGGGCTCGTAGGTGACGAACGGGATGGCCGAGTCGTCACTGCGGAACGGCGTCCCGGTCAGGCACAGGCGCCGCACGGCCGGGGTGAAGGCCTCGCGGATCGCGTCACCCCAGGACTTCGCGTCGCCGCCGTGGTGGATCTCGTCGAGGATGACCAGCGTCTTGCGGTTCTCGGTGCGCACCCGGTGCAGCGTCGGGTGGGCCGCGACCTGCGCGTACGTCAGCGCGACGCCGTTGTAGTCCGACGACGTGACGCCGGTGGTGTTGCGGAAGTTCGAGTCGATCTGGATCCCGGCCGCGGCCGCCGACGCCGCCCACTGGTGCTTCAGGTGCTCGGTCGGCGTGACGATGGTGACCGCCTCGATCGTGCGGTCGGACAGCAGTTCCGCGGCGATCCGGAGGCCGAACACGGTCTTGCCGGCGCCGGGCGTCGCCACCGCGAGGAAGTCCTTGGGGCCCGTGGTCAGGTACTTGGTCAGTGCCCGCCGCTGCCACGCCCGCAGCGGGCGCGCGGTCGAGTCCTTCTCCGCGGGAGGCGCCCCGAGCTGCGTCCCCGTCATGCCGGTCCCCCCTCGCTCAAAGTGCCATTCACGTGCTTTGACGTGCGAAAACCCTCACTGTGGTACCGACTTCCGTGTCGGCGACTGCGGTGAGGGCACTCCAGCGAGTCTACCGGCCGGGTCCGACAGTTCCGGGCACCGGCACGGGTGATGTCACCCGACACGCCCGGACGCAGGGGGCGTGACGAGCCAAATCTCCACGGATGGACCATGCTGGACACCGTCATGGGTGAGGTCGTTGCCGTGAACGAAACGGCGAAGGTGGCCCGCAAGGGGCCGTGGCGTCTCGTCACGCGCACGCTCGGCAAGGCGTGGGAGGGCAACATCTTCTCGGAGGCCGCGGAGGCGGCCTTCTGGCAGACGCTCTCGCTGCCGCCGCTGCTGCTCGGGCTGCTGGGCAGCCTGGGCTTCGTCGGCGAGTGGTTCGGCCAGGACGTCGTGGCCCAGGTGCACGACCGGATCATCGGCTTCTGCCGGACGGTCTTCAGCGCCAACGCCGTCCAGGACATCATCGAACCGACCGTGAACAGCATCCTCACCGTGGGCAAGGGCGAGATCGTCTCGGTCGGCTTCCTGATCTCGCTGTGGGCCGGCTCGTCGGCGATGTCGTCGTTCGTGGACGCGATCACCGTCGCGCACGACCAGTACGGCGTCCGCAACGACGTCTGGCAGCGGATCTTCGCCCTGCTGCTGTACCTCTGCGGCCTGGTGATCCTGGTGGTCGGGCTGCCGCTGCTGGCGATCGGCCCGGACCTGCTGCCCGAGTTCTTCCCCGGCGACTGGCGCCCGACCGTGTCGGCGTGGGTGGGCGCGCTCTACTTCCCGACGCTCGGTGTGGTGATCACCCTCGCGCTGACCACGCTGTACAAGCTCGCGCTGCCGCGGAAGCTGCCGTGGCACCGCGGGCTGCCGGGCGCGGTGCTGGCCATGGTCGTGTTCCTGCTCTCCTCGGTCGGCCTGCGCGTCTACCTCAACTGGATCACCAAGACCGGCTACACCTACGGCGCGCTGGCCGCGCCGATCGCGTTCCTGCTGCTGATGTTCTTCATCGGGCTGGCCGTGGTCGGCGGCGCCTACTTCAACAGCGCGATCCAGGAGCTGTGGCCGGCGAAGGCGACCCGGCGGCAGCGCCGCAAGTGGCGCCGGCTGGAGATGGAACGCGCCTCCGAGCGGCTGCGTTCGGAGGAGGGGCGCAAGCTCTGGGAGCGGTCGACGACGCCGCTGCGCCGTCCCCGCCCCGAGGACGCCAACGGCGCCGCGGAGCCCGGCGGCGAGGCACCGTCCGATGAGGACGGACCGTCGTCACCCAGCGCACCGGAACCGGCACCCAGCGCTGCTCAGGGTGGAGCGTCATCCGAAGGGACCACCCGGAATCCACCCACAGACTGAGTCGCTCCTCAGTTCGGACATGGGAGGCTCTGCGGGTCGTGCGCGCAGGCATCGGCCGCCGCGTCGTTCCCTAGGGGGTTCCCAAGTCATGTCCGTGCTGGCCAGATTGAGCCTGCGCAACCGAAGCCTGATCGGCCTGCTCGCGCTCGTCGTCGTCGGCTTCGGCGCCTTCGCGCTGCCGCAGATCAAGCAGCAGCTGTTCCCGTCGCTGCAGTTCCCGCAGGCGCAGATCGTCACGGCGTACGCGGGCGCGTCGCCGGACGCGGTCGACAAGCAGGTCACCGAGCCCCTCGAAGGCGGTCTCCAGGGCCTGAAGGGCCTGGAGCAGCTCAACTCGACGTCGTCCGACGGGGTGTCGCGGATCGTCGCGCAGTTCGCGTTCGGGACCGACATCGACGCCGCCGTCTCGCAGATCCAGCAGGTGGTGAACCAGGTCCAGCCGCGGCTGCCGCAGAACTCCGCGCCGTCGGTGTCCGCGGGCAGCACCGACGACCTGCCGGTCGTCCTGGTCGCCGCCGGCACCGCCGGCGACCCGCAGAAGCTGGCCCCCGCGCTGACCGACCAGGTCGCGCCGGAGCTGCGGAAGATCGACGGCGTCCGCACGGTCACCGTCACCGGCGTGCAGCAGCCGCGCGTCACCATCACCCTCGACTACGCGAAGCTGGCCGCCGCCGGGGTCGACCCGGCGTCGATCGCCACGACGCTGCAGACGGCGGGCGCCGCGGTCCCGGCCGGCACGCTGACCGAGGGCGACAAGACGCTGTCGGTCCAGGTCGGCGGCGGGCAGACCACTGTGGACACGATCCGCAACCTGTACCTCACGCCCAGCGCGGCTTCCGGCGCGTCCCGCCAGGGCACGCCGGCGCGCGGGCCGGTGAAGCTGGGTGACGTCGCCGACGTCCAGACCGGCTTCGCGCCGGCGACGTCGATCACGCGCACCAACGGCAAGCCGAGCCTCGGCCTGTCGATCACCATGGTGGACAACGGGAACGCCGTCGCGATCTCCCAGGCGGTGCGCGACAAGCTGCCCGACCTGGCGAAGAAGACCGGCTCCGAGATGAGCGTCGTGTTCGACCAGGGCACGCCGGTGAAGGACGCGATCAGCGGCCTGACCACCGAAGGCCTGCTGGGCCTGGCGTTCGCGGTGATCGTGATCCTGCTGTTCCTGCTGTCGGTGCGCTCGACGCTGGTGACCGCGGTGTCGATCCCGCTGTCGGTGGTCGTCGCGCTGCTCGCGCTGTGGACCGGCGACCTGTCGCTGAACCTGCTCACCCTCGGCGCGCTGACCATCGCGATCGGCCGGGTGGTCGACGACTCGATCGTCGTGCTGGAGAACATCAAACGCCACCTCGCGTACGGCGAACAGATGCAGCGGGCGGTGCTCGACGGCGTCCGCGAGGTGGCCGGCGCGGTGACGTCGTCCACGCTGACGACCGTCGCGGTGTTCCTGCCGATCGCGTTCGTCGGCGGGTTCGTCGGGGAGCTGTTCTCGCCGTTCGCCATCACGGTGACGGTGGCGCTGCTGGCCTCGCTGCTCGTGTCGCTGACCGTGGTCCCGGTGCTCGCGTACTGGTTCCTCAAGCAGCCCGCGATCCCGGCGGACGCCATCGAAGCCGAGCGGGCGCGCGAAGCCGCCGTCGAGAAGGAACGCCGCGGCCTCCTGCAGCGCGCCTACCTGCCGGTGATCCGGTTCGCCACCAAGCGGCGGCTGACCGTCGTCCTGCTGGCGCTGCTGATCTTCGCCGGCACGGTCGGCCTCGCGACCCGGCTGAACACCAACTTCCTCGACCAGTCCGGCGGCACCACGCTGAACATGACGCAGAAGCTGCCCGCCGGCACCAGCGTCGAGGCCAAGGAGAAGGCCGCCACGGCGGTCGAGCAGGCCCTGGCCGCCGAGCCCGCGGTGCAGACCTACCAGGTCAGCGTCGGCGGTGGCGGCGGGTTCGGCGGCTTCGGGGGCGGCGGCACGTCGACCAGCATCTCCGTCACCGTCGCGAAGGACACCGACCTCGACGCGCTGTCGAGCCGGCTGCGCGACAAGCTGACGTCGCGGCCCGAGCTGGGTGAGATCAAGATCGGCGCGGACGCCTCCGGGTTCAACTCCGACCAGGTCTCGGTCACCGTGACCGCGCCGTCGGAGGCCGCGCTGAAGCCCGCGTCCGACCAGGTGCAGCAGGCGCTGCAAGGGGTTTCCGGGCTGACCGAGGTGACCAGCGACCTGTCCGTCGGCTCGCCGCGGGTGCAGGTCGAGGTGGACGCCGCCGCGGCCGCCGCGCACGGGCTGTCGGCGAGCACCATCGGCCAGATCGCCAACCAGGCGATCGCCGGGCGCACGGTGACGCAGCTCCCGGTCGACGGGCAGCGCACGGACGTCGTGCTGCGCGCCGGCACCGCGCCGGTGACCGTGGACCAGGTGAAGGGCCTGCCGATCCCCGGCCCGGCCGGCGTCGTCCGGCTCGACGAGGTGGCCAAGGTGTCCACTGTGGACGGACCGGCGTCGGTGCACCGCACCGGCGGCGACCTCAGCACCACCGTCACGGCGAAGAACACCGGTGACAACCTGAGCAAGACGACCGCGGACATCCAGTCCAAACTGGACGGTCTCACCTTCACCGGCGGCGCGGCGTACTCGCTCGGCGGCGTGAGCCAGGACCAGCAGGAGGCGTTCTCGAACCTCTTCCTGGCGCTGCTCGCGGCCATCGCGATCGTGTTCCTGATCATGGTGGCGACGTTCCGCAGCCTGATCCAGCCGCTGATCCTGCTCGTGTCGATCCCGTTCGCGGCGACCGGCGCGATCGGGCTGCTGCTGGCCACCGGCACCGCGCTCGGCCTGCCGTCGCTGATCGGCATGCTGATGCTGGTCGGGATCGTCGTCACCAACGCGATCGTGCTGATCGACCTGATCAACCAGTACCGCGCCGAGGGGATGAGCGTCGCCGACGCCGTCACCGAGGGCGGCCGGCGCCGGCTGCGGCCGATCCTGATGACCGCGGCGGCGACGATCTTTGCGCTGATCCCGATGGCGCTGGGCATCACCGGCCAGGGCGGGTTCATCGGCCAGCCGCTGGCCATCGTGGTGATCGGCGGCCTGGTCAGCTCGACGCTGCTGACGCTGGTGCTGGTCCCGACCCTCTACACGATGGTCGAGACCCGCAAGGAACGCCGGAAGGCCCGGCGCGAGGCTCGCCGGACGCCGGCGAAGGCGCCGGAGTCGGAGTCCCTGGACCCCGCCCCCACCGCCTGACCGGACGACACGCGTACCTGCGCGGACGACACGCGTACACCGATGGACGACACGCCGCACCCGAGCCGGGTGCGGCGTGTCGTCCGTCCAGGTACGCGTGTTCGCCGTCTAGGTACGCGTGTTCGCCGTCTGGGTACGCGTGTCGTCCGTGATCAGAACGCCGACTCGCGTGATCCGGGAGTCGGCACGCGTGATTGAAGCGACGACACACCGAGGCGCGGCTACTGCTTGAAGCGGTAGGTCATGCTGTCGAAGAGGATGCAGATGCTCGGCGACATCACGATCACCCGCAGGGTGTTGTCGCGTTCGTCGAAGTCGATGCCCTCGACCTCGAACGTGCCCGAGCAGCCACTGCGCAGCGGCAGCTGGCCGAGCGAGGTGACGTGGCCGGTGACGTCGGAGCCGTTGAGCCCGCCGGCGAGGTCGACCTGCAGCAGCGGCTTGGTCGTGCCGAAGAGGCTGCCGTCCGGGTCGTCGGACGAGCACAGCAGCCGGGTCGCGGTCTGGAAGTCGCAGCCCTGGACGTCACGCACCGGGTGGTCGAGCCGGATCGCCGACGCGTACGGCAGGTTCTGCGCCGGGTCGGTGGCCACCACGCCGGGCATCGGGTGGACCAGGAGGCGGTCCATGGTGCCGTACTCGCCCGCGACCAGCCAGCGCGCGTCCGGCGAGACCGCGGCGAACGAGTTGTTGTTCGCTTCCCACGACTCGAGGTTGTGCTTGTAGTTCGCCCAGGTGCCGTCCGGGGCCTGGACGCGGAAGAGCTTCGCGCCCCGGTCGTCGCGCTGGTAGGGCTCGACGTACCAGCCCTGCGCGGAGCCGGGGTCGCCGACGTGGTTCCAGCCCTGCGAGCTGAGGTCGGCCGGGATGGTGCTGATCCCGGTGTAGCGGATGGTGGTGCCCGACGGGCGGACGATCGTGGCGAGGCCCTGGCTCTCGTCGAGGGCGCGGGCCTGGTCCTTGCCGACCTCCGACCAGCCCGTGACGGCCTGCGCGAGCGCGGGCGCGAACACGGTGAGCAGGGCGGCTACGGCGACGACGATCCCGGTTCTGCGCATGACGCCTCCGGTGGGAGTGGGAAAACCTGGCGAGCAGGATTTACCAGCACTCCCGGGCGTCGCACACCCGACGAATGAATGATTTTCACGTTTATTCGGCGATCTGTCCCGTTCTGGACACACCGCCGCCCGGCGGACGCGCGTCCGCCGGGGTCACGGGAGGAGGTCAGTCGCCCTTGCGCAGGCCGTCGAAGATCTCCTTGCAGGCCGGGCAGACCGGCGAACCGGGCTTCGGCGACTTCGTCACCGGGAAGACCTCGCCGCAGAGCGCCACCACGTGGTTGCCCATGACCGCGCTTTCGGCGATCTTGGCCTTCTTCACGTAGTGGAACATCTTCGGGGTGTCGTCGTCGGTGGTGTCCGTGCCCTCGGGCGTGGTTTCCGGCTTCGTCAGCGTCTCGGTGCTCACCCGGCCATTGTGCCCCAGTCCCCCGGAAGCGCGTACGAAAGCCCCTCGACCTGGCAGGATCGGCGGCATGTTCCAGAAGGTGCTCGCGACGTTCGGCTCGGGCGGCGCGAAGATCGACGCCCGCCTGCTCGACCGCACGGCCGCCCCCGGCCGCCCGCTGCACGGCGAGGTCCTGCTGCTCGGCGGCGAGGTCGACCAGGAGATCAACGGCCTGGACGTGACGCTGCTGGCCCGCGTCCAGGTCCCCGGCGAGGACAAGACCGAAGACCTCCCCTTCGGCTCCCAGCACCTCGTCGGCCACGAGACGATCCGCGCCGGCCAGCAGGTGCGGGTGCCGTTCGAGATCCCGCTGCCCTGGGAGACGCCGGTCACCAGCGTCTTCGGCAAGCCGCTGACCGGAACGGCGGTCGGCGTGCGGGCCGAGCTGGATCTGGCGGCCGCCGTCTCCGACCCGTTCGACGCCGACGCCGTCGCGATCGAGCCGATCCCGGCGCAGAAGCGGGTCCTCGACGCGCTGAGCCGCACCGGGTTCGTCTTCCGCGAGGCGATCCTCGAGCAGGGCCGGATCAACGGCGCGAACCAGCAGCTCGCCTTCTTCCAGGAGATCCGCTTCGCGCCTTCGCCGCGCTTCGCGAGCATCTTTTCCCAGGTCGCGGTCACGTTCCTGACGTCGCCGGAACGCACCGACGTCGTCCTGGAGGTCACCAAGCGCGTCCGGGTGAGCAAGACCGGCGGCTTCGGCGGCCGTGGCCAGGACTTCCTCGGCCTGTTCACGATGAAGCCGGACGTGAACTGGGAGAAGCAGCTCGAAGACTGGTTCGACCAGGTGGCCCGGCCGCGCGGGATCTTCGACTAGCCGTGGACTGGCCCGCAGCGATCGCCACGCTGGGCGGCACCTCCGACGCCTGGCCCCGGCTCGAAGCCCGCTACGGCGAGCCCCATCGCCGCTACCACACGCTGGCGCACGCGACGGCCGTCGCGCGGGACTCCGCCTGGCTGGCCGAAGGTCTCGGCGAAACCGATCGGGCCGTCGTCGCCGTCGCGGCCTGGACGCACGACGTCGTCTACGACGCGAAGCCCGGTGAAGACGAACGCGCCAGTGCCGCGTGGGCCCGCGAAGCGCTGGAAGGCGTCCGGGAAGAGCACATAGAGCGCGTCGAAGGCCTGATCCTCGCCACGATCAAGCACGACGCACCGGCCGGCGACCACCTCGCCACCGCGTTGCTCGACGCCGACCTCGCGATCCTCGGCGCGTCCGAAGCGCAGTACGCGGTCTACGCCGAGGCCGTGCGCCAGGAGTACGCGAAGTACCCCGACGACGTCTGGCGCGAGGGACGCATCGCCGTCCTCGAAGGCATGCTCTCGCGGACGCTCTACCGCAGCGAAGCCGCGCGGGCACGCTGGGCGAGGGCCGCGGAAATGAACCTGACCGCCGAGCTGACCCGCTGGCGCCGCGGGCGACCCGATCACCGATGATGGTTCCTCGTGACCACCCCACTCAACCTGCACGAAGAAGTCGCTTCCGCGCTGCGTGACGGGCACCCCGTCGTCGCGCTGGAGAGCACCATCCTGTCCCACGGCCTGCCGCCGGGCCGCAACCTCGACGTCGGCCGCCGCCTCGAGCGCGTGGTGCGCGACGGCGGTGCCGTCCCGGCCACCATCGCGGTGCTCGACGGCCGGGTCGTCGTCGGCCTCTCCCCCGCCGAGCTGGAACGCATCTGCGCGCCGGACGCCGGGCTGGACAAGCTGTCGCTGCGCGACATCGGCCCGGCCGTCGGCCTCGGCCGCTCGGGCGCGACAACCGTGGCGAGCACGTCGGCGCTGGCCGCTGCGGCCGGGATCGGGGTGTTCGGCACCGGCGGCCTCGGCGGGGTGCACGTCGGTGCGTCGCAGAGCTGGGACGTCTCGGCGGACCTCGGCGTGCTCGCGAAGGCGCCGACCGTCGTGGTCTGCTCCGGCGTGAAGTCGGTGCTCGACATCCCGGCGACCCTCGAAGTCCTCGAAACGAACTCGGTGCCGGTGCTGGGCTACCGCACCGACGACTTCCCGGCGTTCTACCTCCGCTCGTCCGGGCACGCCGTGGGCCAGCGGGTCGACGACCCGGCGCAGGTCGCCGCCGTGGTCACCGCGCACCGCGCGTACGCGGATTCCGGTGTCCTGCTGGCGAACCCGATCCCCGAAGTGTCCGAAATGGACAAAGAGCTGCACGACCGGCTGCTCGCCGGGGGCCTGGCGCTGGTGGCCGAGCGGGGCGTGCACGGCTCCGACGTCACACCGGTGCTGCTGGAGCACTTCCACACCGCGAGCGGCGGGGTGAGCATCGACGCGAACGAGGCGCTGGTGCTGAACAACGTGAAGCTGGCGGCCGAGGTCGCGGTGGCGCTGGCATGACCGGCATCGTGGTGGTCGGCGACGCGGCGCTCGACGTGATCGCGCGGCACGACAAGCCGTTGCCGCACGGCGGCGACGCCCGCGCGAAGATCCGGTTCACCGGCGGCGGCTCGGGCGCCAACACGGCGCTGTGGCTGCGTTCGCTGGGCGCGGACACGACGTTGCTCGCGCGCATCGGCGACGACCCGGGCGGCCGGCTGATCAAGGCCGAGCTGGAGGCCGCGGGCGTGCGCTGCGCGTTCGCCGTCGACCCCGAGGCGCCGACGTGCTGCGTCGTGGTGATGGTCGACGCCACCGGGCAGCGCAGCATGCTCGCCGACCGCGGCGCGAACCAGCGCTTCGCGCCCGAGGACGTCACTCCGGAGTCGCTGGGCGGGGCGGGCCACCTGCACCTGTCCGGGTACGTGCTGCTCGACCCGCCGTCGCGCGCCGCCGGTCTCGCCGCGCTGGCGCTCGCCCGCGAGCTGGGCCTGACGACGTCGGTCGACCCGCAGGCGGCCGCGCACATCACCGACCCGGCGGCGTTCCTCGAAGACGTCCGCGGGGTCGACCTGCTGATGCCGAACACCGAGGAACTGGTCGCGCTGACCGGTTCGGCGGACCCGGCTTCAGCGAAGGAGCTGCTCACCGCGGTCGGCGCGGTGGTGGTCACGGCCGGCCTGAACGGCGCGAGCTGGGTCGACGGCGGCGGCGTCACGAGCGTGCCCGCGATCGAGGCCGACTGCGTCGACTCGACGGGCGCGGGCGACGCGTTCGACGCGGGCGTGCTCACCGGCTGGCTGGCCGGTGAGTCCACTGTGGACGTCCTGCGCCACGGCACCCGGCTGGGCGCGCTGGCCGTCGGGAAGGTGGGCCCGCAGCCCGGCTAGCCGTCGATGACGCGGTGGGTGGTGTGCTCGATCGCGGTCGGCTCGGCCTGGTAGCGGTTGACCTTCTCGGTCTTGCGCGGCGGGCTGTCGTTCGCGATCAGCACCGCGATCCACGGCAGCGGCACCGAGATCGCGAGGAAGCCGAGCGCCAGCCACCACGTGTGGTAGGTCAGCCCGGCGAGGATCAGGCACGGGATGCGGCAGGCCATCATGATCACGTACTTGCGCTTGCGCGCTTTGAACTGCTCTTCGTACGACGGGGCCGCCCCGGTGATCAGCACCGGGTCCGAGTCGTTGGCGGGCATGGTCACTGCACCACCTCCGCCGTCCATGGTCGCACTCCGGCGGCTCAGGCGACACCGGGGTGGGCCAAGCGGCTCAACGCGGCCGCGACGAGCGTCTCGATTCCCGTGCGCAGGGTCGGGTGCAGCACCGGGGCGAACCGCGGCGAGTGGTTGGACGGGATGTCGCGCTCGAAGCGTCCCTCGGTCATCGCGGTGATCACCGTCTCCGGGTCGAAGCCGCCGACCAGCCAGAACACCGACGGCGCGCCGGCCGCGCGGCCGAACTCGCTGAAGTCCTCACTGCCGGTGATCAGCGGCGCCGGCATCGTGACCTCGGGCCCGAAGTGGGCCAGGAAGACCTCGGCGAGGGCGTTGTTGGCGGCTTCGTCGTTCTCCGTGATCGGGTAGGAACCGGACCGGACGATCTCGGGTGCCTTGGGCGCGCCGGCCGTCGCGGCCTCGCCGTTGACGATCCGCTCGACGGCGGCCAGCACGCGCTCGCGGACGGCCTGGTCGAACGACCGGATGTTGACCTCCAGCACGGCGTCGTCGGCGATCACGTTGCTCGCGGTGCCGACGTGCAGCGAGCCGACGGTGACGACGGCCGAGTCGGTCGCGGCGATCTCCCGCGAGACGATCGTCTGCAGCTTGAGCACCACGGACGCGGCCAGCACGGCCGGGTCGACGGTGGTCTCCGGGCGGGAGCCGTGGCCGCCGCGGCCGTACAGGGTGATCCGCAGCGTGTCGGTGGCCGCCATGATCACGCCGGGCCGGGTGAGCACCCAGCCCGCCGGACCCGGCACGAGGTGCTGGCCGAACACGACGTCGGGCGTCCCGGCGATGTCGAACAGGCCGTCGCGGACCATCGCCGACGCGCCGCCCGCGCTCTCCTCGCCGGGCTGGAACACCACCAGCAGCGTGCCGGACCACGTGTCGCGGCCCTTCGCGAGCAGCGCGGCGGCGCCGGAGAGCCAGGTGGCGTGCATGTCGTGCCCACAGGCGTGCATGACCGGGACGTCGGTGCCGTGCTCGTCGGTGCCGCGCTCGGTGCTCGCGTACGACAGCCCGGTCTTCTCCTCGACCGGCAGCCCGTCGATGTCGGCACGCAGCTGGACCGTCGGGCCCTCGCCGTTGCGCAGCACGCCCAGTACCCCGGTGCCGGCGATGCCGGTGTGCACCTCGTAGCCGTCGCGCTCCAGCCGCCGGGCCAGCTCGGCCGCCGTCCGCGTCTCGGCGAAGGAGAGCTCGGGGTGGCGGTGGAGGTCGATGTACAGCGCTTCGAGCTCGGGCAGCGCCGCGTCGAGCGGGGTGAGGACGTCGTCGAGGGTCACAGGGGCCATCGTGGCAGCATTACCCACCGTGAGCACGCGAAGCGTACTGCCCGACCTGAACGACGACGTCTGCGCGCGGCTGCGCGAGGCCTTCCGGCGCACCGCCTACGACGCCGACGGCGTGGTGGCCGCCCTCGGCGGCGCCGCCCACGCGGCGCTCGGCCGCGGCGAGCCCGAGCCGGCGGACCGGGCCAGCCGGGACGCCGGTGAGCTGGGCACGCTGATCCGGCTGTTCCTGCTGGGCGGGACCGAACCGGAGACCGCGGTCAAGGCCGCGTTCGCGCCGCTGACCCCCGAAGACGCCGTGGCCGCGGGCCTGCTGGACGCCGTCGCCGGCGGCTACCGGGCCGCCCTCGACGTCCGCCCGCACGGTGACGAGGAGGGCTCCTGGTGGGTCGTGTCCGACCTCGACGCCGACGTCCTCGGCGCGACCGTGCCCGAGGACCACGTGCTCGGCGTCGGCCACGCGTCGCTGTCGCTGATCCGCGCGACCACCCGCCGCCCGGTCGGCACCCTGCTCGACCTCGGCACCGGCAACGGCGTCCAGGCCCTGCACGCGACCCGGCACGCGCAGCGCGTCACCGCCACCGACGTCTCCACGCGGGCGCTGGCCCTGGCCGCGGCGACGTTCCGGCTCAACGAGCTGGACGTCGAGCTCGTGCGCGGCGAGTGGTTCGCGCCGGTCGCGCGGCGGAAGTTCGACCAGGTCGTCTGCAATCCGCCGTTCGTGGTCGGGCCGGCGCGGGTCGACTACACCTACCGCGACTCCGGGCTGGCCGGCGACGACGCGAGCGCGCTGGTCGTGCGGCAGCTGCCCGGGTTCCTCAACGACGACGGCGTCGGCCAGCTGCTGGCTTCCTGGCTGCACACCGGCGAGGAGGACTGGGCCGACCGGGTGAGCCGCTGGCTGCCCGCCGAGACCGACGCCTGGTTCGTCCAGCGCGACGTCGCCGACCCGGCGCTGTACGTCGGCACCTGGCTGCGGGACGCGGGCCTCGACCCGCGCTCCCCCGAAGGCCGGGCGAAGGCGGCGGCGTGGCTCGACTGGTTCGCCGCCCACGACGTCCGGGGCATCGGCTTCGGTTTCGTGACGCTGCGGCGCGCGGCCGGGCGCACGCCGACCGTGGTGTGCGAGGACCTCCGGCAGGCCTACGACGACCCGCTGGGCCCGGAGGCGGGCGGCTGGCTGGACCGCGTCGAATGGCTGCGCAATTCCGGTTCGCTACTCGATGTCCGTTTTGTCGTGCCCGACACGGTTTTACTGGAAAGCGTCGAAGAGCCCGGCGACGAAGGCTGGACGACGACGATCCGGCGGCTGCACCGCACCGACGGCCCCGGCTGGCAGCACGAGGTCGACGACCTGGCCGCGCGGCTGCTCGCGGGCTGCCGCGGCGCCCTGCCCCTGGAGGACCTCATCGAGCTCCTCGCGGCTGCTCAGGGCCTCGAAGCGGACGAGCTGGCGGCCGCCGCGCTGCCCGTCGTCCGGGAGCTCGTCCGGCACGGGATGCTCGTCCCGGCGGGCCGGTGAGGGCGGTCGCGGCCCGGGTCTCCCGGGCCGACGTCACGGTCGACGGCGCGGTGACCGGCGCCATCACCGAACCCGGTTTGCTTGTGCTGCTGGGAATCCACGTGGACGACGACGCGGCGAAGGCCGCCACGATGGCGCGCAAATTGCACGAGTTGCGCATCCTGCGTGACGAGGAATCATGCGCCACGGTGAATGCGCCGTTGCTCGTGGTGAGCCAGTTCACGCTCTACGGCGACACGAAGAAAGGGCGGCGGCCGTCGTGGACGCAGGCCGCCCGGCCGGAGGTCGCGGAGCCGTTGGTGGACGCCGTGGTCGCCGGCCTGCGCGAGCGCGGCGCGCACGTCGAAACGGGGCGTTTCGGGGCGATGATGGCGGTATCGAGCGTGAACGACGGTCCGTTCACCGTTCTCGTAGAGGTCTAGACCACTCCGGGACGGTTCACTTCCTGACCGAATTCTCAAGGTCTTCTCAGGTTTCCCCTTCTCAGCAAAAGCTCAGCATTGGTGGAGCAACCGCAGGGCTTCGGCAGCCGTCTCCTTTTCAGCGAGCCGGGAACGTTTCGGGAACCCGGAGCGTTGCACCAGATGTCCAGCCAAGCCGGCCGGACCGGCGTACCGGGTTCCACAGGCCTCGGTCCGCGGGTACGCACCCGGCGTGACCCACCGCAGCACGTTCAGCCCGTGACCGGGGAGGCAGAATGTCAGTCCAGACTCTCGAACGCGAGTCGCGCGGGATTCGCGAACGTATTCCGAGCCAGTTCTCCGAGGAGTCGCCGAGCGTGGGGGCGCTCACCGACGCCGACCTCGACGCCCAGAGCCCGGCCGCCGACCTGGTCCGCGTCTACCTCAACGGCATCGGCAAGACGGCGCTGCTGTCCGCCGCCGACGAGGTCGAGCTGGCCAAGCGCATCGAAGCCGGCGTCTTCGCCCAGCACATGCTGGACACCGGGGAGAACCTCACCTCCAAGCGCCGCACCGAGCTGTCCGCCCTGGTTCGTGACGGGCACGTGGCGAAGAACCACCTGCTCGAGGCGAACCTGCGGCTGGTCGTGTCGCTGGCCAAGCGTTACACCGGCCGGGGGATGCCGCTGCTGGACCTGATCCAGGAGGGGAACCTGGGCCTGATCCGCGCGGTGGAGAAGTTCGACTACTCCAAGGGGTTCAAGTTCTCGACCTACGCCACCTGGTGGATCCGGCAGGCCATCACCCGGGGCATGGCCGACCAGGGCCGCACCATCCGGCTGCCCGTCCACCTGGTGGAACAGGTCAACAAGCTGGCCCGCATCAAGCGCGACCTGCACCAGCAGCTCGGGCGCGACGCCACGCACGAGGAGCTGGCCGCCGAATCGGGCATCCCGGCGCACAAGATCTCCGACCTGCTCGACCACTCGCGTGACCCGGTAAGCCTGGACATGCCGGTGGGCACCGAGGAGGACGCCCCGCTCGGCGACTTCATCGAGGACTCCGAGGCGACCGACGCCGAGAGCGCCGTGATCTCGAGCCTGCTCCAGGACGACCTGCGCCGCGTGCTCGCGACGCTGGACGACCGCGAGCAGCACGTGATCCGGCTGCGCTACGGCCTGGACGACGGCCAGCCCCGCACGCTCGACCAGATCGGCAAGCACTTCGGGCTCTCCCGGGAGCGCGTCCGCCAGATCGAGCGCGAGGTCATGTCGAAGCTCCGCCAGGGCGAGCGCGCGGACCGGCTACGGGCCTACGCCAGCTGATCACTCGAACAAGAGCCACCTCGAACGGGGCGGGTCCGCACACGGTGCGTGCCCGCCCCGTTTTCGTGTCCGGCTTCGGTGTCGTTCCCGCAGTTCAGGGGCTTGATCGGAAAATAAGCCACGAAACCCGGGTTTGGGCCCACCATGACGCGGGTAGCAACCCTCGGCAACACCCGTTCGGCAGCGTTGACTTATGACCTACGTCACGACACTGTCGAGTCAAGGCCGATGGGGTCCGGCGTCAAGCCTCGCGACTGGATGTGCACGCATCCGGGCGCTTTCCCCGGGAGGTCGGGTCCGTCGGGGTGGACCCGGCCTCCCGACCCAAACCCGGCGGAGTGGGTGGACGTGGGGTGGCACACAGTGGCCGGACGCCTCTGGGGCGTGGTGGCCCCGCCTGCGTAGGGTGGACCGATCCCGGAGCTGGCAAAGGAGCCTGGCAGTGCCGTCCACCACTTTTCAGCACACCGAAGTCCTCCCGCTGGGCAAGGACACCACCACCGAGTACCGGCTGGTCACCGACGAGGGCGTCGAGGCGTTCGAAGCCGCCGGGCGGAAGTTCCTGAAGATCGACCCCGCGGCGCTGACCACCCTCGCGCGCACGGCCATCACCGACATCCAGCACCTGTTGCGCACGTCACACCTGACGCAGCTGCGCGCGATCGTCGACGACCCCGAGGCGAGCGGCAACGACCGGTTCGTCGCGATGGACCTGCTCCGCAACGCCGCCATCTCGGCCGGTGGGGTGCTCCCGATGTGCCAGGACACCGGCACCGCGATCGTCATCGGCAAGCGCGGCGAGGGCGTTCTCACCGGCGGTGACGACGAGCGTGCGCTGTCGCGGGGCATCTTCGACGCCTACCAGCAGCTCAACCTGCGGTACTCGCAGATGGCGCCGGTCAACTTCTGGGACGAGCGCAACACCGGGACCAATCTCCCGGCCCAGGTCGAGCTGTACCACAAGGACGGTCAGGACGACCCGGCCTACGAGTTCCTCTTCATGGCCAAGGGCGGCGGCAGCGCCAACAAGACGTTCCTGTACCAGGAAACGAAAGCCGTCCTGAACCCGAAGCGGCTCGCCCGGTTCCTCGACGAGAAGCTGCGCAGCCTCGGCACCGCGGCCTGCCCGCCGTACCACCTCGCGATCGTCGTCGGCGGGATGTCGGCCGAGTTCAACTTGAAGGTCGCAAAACTCGCTTCGGCGCGCTACCTCGACAACTTGCCGCAGGAGGGTTCCGAGCTGGGCCACGCCTTCCGCGACCCGAGCCTCGAGCAGCAGGTGCTGGAGATGACGCGCCAGTTCGGCATCGGCGCGCAGTTCGGCGGCAAGTACTTCTGCCACGACGTCCGCGTCATCCGGCTCCCCCGCCACGGCGCCTCGTGCCCGGTCGGCATCGCCGTGTCCTGCTCGGCCGACCGCCAGGCCAAGGCCAAGATCACCGCGGACGGCGTGTTCATCGAGCAGCTCGAGCGCGACCCGGCGCGGTTCCTGCCCGAGGTCACCGAAGAGGACCTCTCGGACGACGTCGTGTCCGTCGACCTCAACCGGCCGATGGCCGAGATCCGCGCGCAGCTCTCGCAGCTGCCGGTGAAGACGCGGCTTTCGCTGACCGGGCCGCTGGTCGTCGCCCGCGACATCGCGCACGCGAAGATCGCCGAGCGCCTCGACGCCGGCGAGGAGATGCCGGAGTACCTCAAGAACCACCCGGTGTACTACGCGGGCCCGGCGAAGACACCGGAGGGCTACGCGTCCGGTTCGTTCGGGCCGACCACGGCCGGGCGGATGGACTCCTACGTCGCGCAGTTTCAGGCCGCCGGCGGCTCACTTGTCATGCTGGCCAAGGGAAACCGCTCGAAGCAGGTGACGTCCGCGTGCGAGGCGCACGGCGGTTTCTACCTCGGTTCGATCGGCGGCCCGGCCGCGCGGCTCGCGCAGGACTGCATCAAGAAGGTCGACGTCCTCGAGTACGCCGAGCTCGGCATGGAAGCCGTCTGGAAGATCGAGGTCGAGGACTTCCCCGCGTTCATCGTCATCGACGACAAGGGCAACGACTTCTTCGCTAGCACCGGCGATCCGGTGCTGCAGATCAGCTTCCGCTGATCGGGAAGAGCAGACAGGGAAAGGGAAGGGAGCACCAGCCCGCCGCCAGTGCTCCCCTCCTTCCCTGCTCCCTCAGCCGACGCGCTCGATCCGCGCGCGCCGGATGAGGAACTTTCCGGGTTCCCGAACCTGTTCGAAGGCCGCGTTGTTGAGCAGCGCGCAGCTGCCCGACACCGACGTCACCGTCACGGTGGTGGACTTCGAGTTGTCGAGGTTCGTCACCTTCAGCTTGGTCCCCGCGGGGAACTGGTTGCTCGACGCCGCCGGCGCGCCGGCCTCGCCCGAGAGCGTCACGGTCGAGCCGGGGCACACGACATTGCCCGTCGCGGCACCGTTCTGGTTCTGTTGTGCCGGCGCCTGTTGCGCGGGCGCCTGCTGGGCCGGAGCCTGTTGTGCCGGGGCCTGCTGTGCGGGCGCCTGTTGCGCCGGAGCCTGCTGGGCCGGCGCCGCCGCCTGGCCGTTGTTCGCGACGACGTTCGCGGTGCACCCCGCGACCACCCGCCGCTGCTGGATCAGGTCCACCACCGCCTGGCGGTTGGCGATCCTCGCGGCCGACTGCGCGTCCGGGTTCGCCTGCTGGCCGGCGATGAAGTTCAGGTTGTTCTGCAGCGCGGTGTCGAGTCCCCCGCAGTTCTCCTTGGGCGCCTCGGCCGCGTTGCTCGCGGGGCTGCTCAGCGCGATCGCGGCCGCGGTGACGCCGGAAACGCCCAGCAGCGCGGCCAGTCCGATGGTCGCTCGCTTGCGGTGCCGACCACTACTCAACCGGGGCATGTTCCGTTCCTCTCTGATCACCACCTCATCCGGGAATACGGCCCGGTAACGAAGGTGGTTCACCGAGATTCAGGACTTTTTCGGCCTAGGTGCCCGAAGCCGAGGTCACGGGCTCACCGAGGTGGTCCGGACCACTGACGCGCGCGGCGGTCGCCAGGGCCCACCGGCCGGTGGTGACGATCCCCAGCACGAACACCAGCACGCCGCAGCCGGCGATGATCAGCCAGCCGGTGCGGCCGGTCCCCGGCGGCAGCCCGTCGCTCGCGGCGACGACCACGCCGATCACCGCCACCCCGAGGGAGATCCCGATCTGGCGGCTGGTCGAGGCGACGGCCGCGGCGAGCCCGGCGCGCTCACGCGGCATGCCGGACACCGCGGCGTTCGTGATCGGCGCGTTGAGCATGCCGAACCCGGCGCCGAAGCACACATAACCCAGCATCAGCACGGGAATCGAGGTCGTCGGGTTGATCCCGGAGAGCACGATCCCGGACGCCGCGATCCCCGCCCCGGCGATGACCAGCGGCAGCCGCGGCCCGCGCGCGCCGACGAGCCGGCCGGACAGCGGCGCGAACACGGCCGTCACCGCCGCCATCGGCAGTGTCAGCAGGCCCGCGTCCAGCGCGGACAGCCCGCGCGCGTCCTGCAGGTAGAGCGAGTTGAGGAACAGGAACCCGGACAGCGCCGCGAGCCCCGTGACGGCGGTCAGCGTCGCGCCGGAGAACGGCACGCTGCGGAAGAACTTCAGGTCCAGCAACGGATCCCGGCGACGGCGTTCGTAGGGCAGCAGCACGGCCAGCGCCACCGCGGCGATCACGAAGCAGCCGATGATCTCCGGCGAACCCCAGCCGGCGCCGCGTCCTTCGATGATCCCGTAGGTGACCGACGCCAGCAGGGCGATGACGAGCAGCTGCCCCACCGGGTCGAGCCGGCGCGGGTGCGGGGACCGCGACTCCGGCACGAACACCGCGGTGAGCACGATCGCGGCTACGCCGACCGGGACGTTGATCCAGAAGATCGAGCGCCAGCCCGCCCAGTCGACGAGCGCGCCGCCGAGCACCGGCCCGACGGCCATGCTCAGCCCGACGACCCCGGCCCAGACGCCGATCGCGCGGGCGCGTTCGCGGGGTTCGGTGAAGATGTTGGTGACGATGGACAGCGCGACCGGGTTGAGCATCGAGCCGCCGATCGCCTGCAGCGCGCGGAACGCGACGAGCGACCCGATGTTCGGCGCGATCCCGCACAGCAGCGAGCCGAGGCTGAACAGGGCCAGCCCGGTCTGGAACGTCCGGCGCCGGCCGATGCGGTCGGCCGTCGAGCCCGACAGCATGAGCAGGCTGGCCAGCACGAGGGTGTAGGCGTCGATCGTCCACTGCAGACTCGAGACGGACGCGCCCAGGTCGCGCCGGATCGACGGCAGCGCGAGGTTCACGATCGTGTTGTCGAGCCCGACGATGAACAGGCTCATGCAGCAGACGGCCAGGACCACCCGCCGCCGGACCGGCTGAGGCACTACGCCCCCAAACTAGTTGCAAGCGGCAATATTAAGCACTGTACAACTAATTGCCGTCCGGTCCGGGTGACCCGGACCACGCCGTCAGCCCGGGAAGAGCTCCGTCAGGCGGGCCAGGGTCTTCTCGATGCCCTGGGTGTTCTTGCGCGGGAACGGGCTGAGGCTGATCGCGAGCGGGAACTTCGCCGTCGACCAGTCGAACGTCTCGGTGACCTCGGTGCGGCCGCCGTCGAGGGGCTCGAGGCGCCAGCGCCAGCGGTGGCCGTTGAAGTGGCGCCACGCGATCAGGCGGCCCTCTTCGTACTCGACCACGGTGTTGAGGACCTTGTAGGACGCGCCGATCTTCATGTCCATGCCGAACTTGGCGCCGAGCGTGAGCCGGTCCGGGCCCCCCGGCTGAGGGGCCCGGACCGTGCCGGATCCGTCGATGAGCGGGTGCTGGGCGGGATCGGCCAAGAGCCCGAAGATCTTCTCCGGGGTCGTGGCGACGATCGCGGTGCGTGAGACCTGGCGGCTTCCCATCACCCGAGCCTAGATGATCACTTCGTGGTCTTCAGGATGACCGTGCGCTGGTCCAGCGGCGCGGCCAGGGCGACCGAGATCACCGGGTACCGGATGTCCATCGTGCACATCTGGCCGGTCTGCGCCTTCGTCTCGCTCAGGTTGACGACGACGTGGTCACCGGCCTGCTCGGCCGCCTCGCCGAGGGCGTGGCCGCAGCCGCCCTCCTGGGCGCGGATGTTGAGGATCGTGCCGCCGTTGGCCGTCCACACCTCGTGCGGGTAGTTGGCCGGCAGTGCCGCCGCGTCCACCTTGTCCGGGGGCACGGGAGTACTGCCCTCGGGCACGGTGAGCCGGGGTTTGCCCGGCGGGTTCGCCGAGGGCGACGTCGGCAGCACCGACTCGCTCGGCGACGTCGAAACGCTGCCGGAGGGTGCGGCGGAGTCGCCGGCGGGCTGGCTGATGGGCATGTCCTGGCCGGCGCAGGCCGTGGCCATCAAGAGGATCGCGCCTGTTCCGACCACCTTCGCTAAGTACCTCATGCGTCCAGGACGGAACGGGCCCGGCGCGGGGTTGCACGAAGATCGTGACAACTACGGAAGCACGTACTAATGTACGGCTTCATCATGAAGGACGTATATTTCACTCCCGGCCCGGACGGCCGGCTGTTCGACCCCGGGGTCCGGGCCGCCCTCGGCGACTTCGCCGTCGACGACGACATCGGCCCGCTGGAAGCGGCCGCGGCGATCCGGACGGCCTCGCGGGGCCTCGATTCCCTGCGCGCGCACGGGACGGACAGCCGCGGGCTGAGCCCGGGCGCGCTCGACGTCCTGATCCGGCTCAGCGGGAGCGAGGACGGGATCAGCATCAAGGACCTGGCCGCTTCCGCCGGAGTGAGTTCGAGGAACGTGACCGGCCTGGTCGACACGCTCGAGCGGGGCGAACTCGCCGTGCGCGTGCCCGCGCCGGCGGACCGGCGTTCCGTGCTCGCCCGGATCACCCCGGCCGGGCGGACGTGGCTCGAGGAGTTCCGCCGCCCGTCCCAGGCGGCCATGGCGGCCGTCTTCCGCGGGTTCGCGCACGGGGAAATCGCACTGCTGCGGCACTTGTGCCTGCGTGTCGTGGAAAACCAGCACCACCTGACCCGCTACCTGGAGGACCGATCATGACGACCCGCGAGACCGTTCAGGCCTACCACCGGGCGAGGTTCGACGGCGACGTGCCCGCCGCGGCCGCGCAGCTCGCCGGCACGTTCACCTTCCAGAGCCCGCTGCTCAGCTCGGACGCCGACGGCCACCTGGCCGGGCTCGCCGGGTTCCTGCAGGTGGTCTCCGGCGTGGAGATGATCAGCGAGCTGTACGGCGAATCGGAGGCCACGCTCGTCTACGACGTCCACACCGCGACGCCGGCGGGGACCCAGCGCACGGCCGAGCACTTCCGCCTGCGGGACGGCCGGATCGAGGCGATCACCCTGATCTTCGACGCCACCCGCTGGCACCCGATCATGGCCGCCGCCACTCGCTGAAGCCCTAGC